>JAXHLO010000001.1:0-42065 GCA_034522075.1 Gammaproteobacteria bacterium
CAGCGGGCCATTGGCGATGGTTGCCGTGCCGGGCCGTCGTAGCGAGCGGTGGCACGGTGCCAGGCTCGAACAGTTCGTCGCTGGTCAGATGAGCGGCGTCCGCCTCGCCGGGCGGGTCGGGATGCAGGGCCGCGGCCAGGTTGCCCGGTGCGCAGCAGCCGGTCGCGCACCTGCTTGAGCAGAGTGCGGTCAGCTTCGCCGGTCTCGCCCACACGCTCGGCCAGTTCAGGCGTTGCAGCGGCGCATGGACAGGGACGACTGCCGGGCTTCCACGTCACGCAGGAAACAGATCCGCCGCCATCCAGCGCCCGAGCATCAGCACTTCCCGGGTCACCGCGGCAGTGACGTTGGGATTGCCGTACCGGTCGCCGCCCATCCAGGTGGCGAAACGTACCGGCGCGGCATCCGGCAGGGGGTCCAGGCCCATTTCCGCGAGGGCATGATCCACCTCACGCGTCAGCGCCGGCAGCGCGTCCACAGAGAATTCTCCACCACCGCGAAACCCCAGCGTGCTTCGTCCTGGGGGCTTGGCCGGGTCAGCAATTCGTTTGTGTGCAGGCCTCGGCGATCGATCGCGCAAGGTCGCGTTCCGTGTCGCCGCCGGCACCTTCCTGGTCGCGGGTGGCCAGCGCTTGCGGCGATGGCGTCGTATTTCTGGATCGGCGTCCGCAGCACTTCGAGATCGGGTGGGCGGTGAGCGCAGCTCGATGTCGAGGTCCGCCAGGGTCTCCGCCAGGCGTGCATCGTCGGGCAGCGACAGCAGCACCGTGCCGGTCGCGGTGCGGCCGGGTCAGATGGTGCTGCTCGGCGATGTTGGCGAGATTGAGGAACTGGTTGAAGGCCCGCGCCACGTCGGCCATGTCGTTGGCGGGAATGTCGGCGAGGTAGGCGCTCAACCGTTGCCAGTCGGCGGCGTCGCCGTTGCGCGCGTCTTGGCCAGCGCGCGGATGGTCTCGATGCGTTCCAGGAATGCCTCACCGCGGGCATCGGCGATGACCCGGCCGAGGATGTGGCCGAGCTCGCGGACGTCGTCACGCAGCGGCGCTTCCAGGTGCTGAAGCTTGCCTCGGCGGGTTCTTCGGGCTCCGCGCTCATGGCTGGAAGCGTGCGCGAGCAGAAGGGGTGCTATGCGGGCGGCGGGCTGCCCTGCTCGAGGGGCGTATAGGTGAAGCGTTGACCACCACGCTCGCTTCCAGCATCAGCCCGCCGGTGGTGATGATGAACGCGGCGATACCCTTGCGTAGCCGCCGGCGAGCCTGGCGTAGTCGCGGCCGCCGCTCGCACCGGCCCCGGCGCCCTGGGTGCCGGCACCGGCCTGGGCGCTGGCCGTGATCACGGTGGCGTTCATCTGGCCGCTGAACTCGAAGCCGCCGGCCTCGTCGAATTCCTCGAACGCGCGCCGGTCCTGGAAAAAGATGATCTGTGAATGGGCCTGAGCGCCTGCCTGAAAGCCGACGGTGAGTTGCGTCAACGTGGCTTCTCCCACTGCCCTGCCGTCGACATAGACCCGGCCGGTGCCGCGTGCTCCGCCAACGACGAATCCGGCCTTGGCGACGCGGGGGAAGATGGCGTAGCCGTACGAATCGTCGAAGAACCGCGCGCTTGCCCCGGCATCGCGGAAGCGGTCGGCTGCTTCGGAAAACGCGTCTGCCTGGGCGATTCCGGCGATCAGCAGCAGAATGGCGGCGGTGGCCGTTTTGCGAATCATCGTAATACTGCCTGGGTTGCTGGGATGAGCGATTGTGGGGCGGCATCATATACTGTCCATTGTTCGGCGATAACCGCCTGTCGGACAGGATAGGCGGATGCGGCGGCGCCCGCGCCCTACGGCCGGAACTGCAGAGCCCGCAGCCAGAGCTGTCCCGGTTGCGTGCCGACGATCCGGTAGGCGGTCGCCACCCACTCACGAACCAGCCGACGTGTATCCCGCGGGTCGATCATCTCTTCCATCTGAAACTTCGATAGCGGGCCGGTGGGGCCGCGCGCACTCGATCCGGGCCATCAGCTCGGCGCACAACTCCCGGGTCTTCGGCTTCAGCAAGCTGGCGTTTGTAGGCTGCTTCGATGCCGCCTTCCGGCGGAATGCCGCCCGCGTCGGCCGCGGGCGAGACCACGCGCACCGACGGCGCCGCCCGCGGCGTGGCGTAGTTGTTGCCGGCGACGCCGAAGCTGCGCCGCATGATCACGGTGAAAATGGGCACTGCGGTCTGGGCGAAGGCGATCATCCACTCGCCGCCGGCGCGGATGGTGCCGGCCTGTTCATGCTCGACGCCTACGGCGAAGCCGGGGTTGTCCACCAGGTTCAACAGCGGGATATGGAACAGGTCGCACAGGTCGAGGTGCCGGGTGAGCTTTCTGCAGCCATCCGCGGTGAGCGCACCGCCGTTGGGGTGACGGGAATCCGAGGCGATCACGCCCAGGGTGTGGCCGTTCATGCGCACGAAGCCGGTGATCTGGTCCGTCCCCACCAGGGGTCCGATCTGGAGGACGGAATCGGTATCGGCCATCAGCCTGATCGCGCGGCGCATGTCGAAGGTGGTGGTGCGTTACGCGGAATCAGGGTGAACAGTTCTTCCTCGCGGCGGCCAAACGGATCGCCGGCCGAGCCGGCGAGTCGCCGGGGTCCAACGGCAGCACCGGCGGCGCTTCATAGACAAGACCCGGCAGGTAGGACGAAAGCGCCGGGCCTGGGCGAAGGCATCGGCTTCGGTATCCGCAGGATTGTCCACCGAGCCGTTGGTGCAATGAATGCGCCAGTCACCCAGGTCTTCTTTGCTGATGTCGTAACCCATGGCATGGCGGACCACCGGCGGGCCCGCCACGAACAGTTGCGCGATGTCGCGGACCATCACCGAGAAGTGACCGAGCACGGCCTTGGCGGCGCCGATGCCTACCACGCTGCCGAGCAGCAGATTTACCACCGGTACGGTGGCGAGTTGTTGTGCGTATTGGCTGCTGCCCAGGTGCCCGGGCAGGAACGACCCGCCCGTACCCGCCACCCGCGGGCGTCCGGCGGTGATGTGGCCGCTCGACTCCTGAGCGCGGCTGGCCCCTTCCTGCTGCTGAGGCACCATGGCGGCCACGCTGCCGCCACCCGATGAGCCGTCCAGCAGCCGCAGGGACGGTACTCGCATATCCGCGGAGATTTCATCCAGATAGCGGCTCTTCTGGCCGATGGCGCAGTCGGCATGGCCGCCCCGGGAGGTGAAGTCGTCAGCGGCGAGGCCCGCGGCCATGCGGCCATCGATGGCATCCAGCCGCCCACGTGATTGGCGGGGGTGAAGGCCGCTACCCGGCCGTCTGCGTCATGGGAGGCGAAGCCCGCGATGCTGCCCACTTCGCGGAACGACCCAGCGTCGAGCACGGCGTCGATGCGCTCCCGGCAGGTGAGTTTGCCGCGGTCCCGCTGGCGGACCACGCCGGGTTCGGTAGAGCCGGCGGCCAGGCGTTCGTGGGCCAGCCGCTGGAGGTGTCGGACTTCATCGAGCACGTGGCGTGCTGCGCCGGGCGTTCGGCGGAGGATCGGGCCTGGCCGTCGGCGGCGGGCGTGATCAGGGCGATGACCTGACCCGCGGAGACATGGGCGCCCGGTTCCAGGGGCAGCATCGCGGCGATCTCGCCGGAGTGCTCGGCGTTGATGACCGTTTCCATTTTCATGGCACTGATGATGAGGACCGGGTCGCCGGCGTTGACCTGGTCGCCCGGGGCTACGCAGAGCTCTATGACATGACCATCCATCGGAGCGCATATGGGCTGCTGGTTTTCCTCGGGGAGCAGGCTGGAGGTTGCTGAACCGGCCGGGACCGGACTTCGCCCGCCCGCGGCGCTTGCCGGCGGAAGCCACAGAGTTCCAATGCCCGGCCGTTCGCTGTCGGCGCGTTCTGCAGGGCATCGCCGGCTTCGTCGAGCAGGTTGACGCGGGCGTCACCGTCGCGCACGGCTGGATGGTCGAGGATGGCGCGCAGCTCGGCCAGGCTGGTGGGCAGCCCGGCGATGAAACCGTTCAGAGCCCGCAGCGTCCGGTCGAGGGCGCCGTGGTAGGCGGTCTGCATGGCGTCGGCCGCGCCAGGCCCAGGGCGCTGGACGTGCCGATGACTTCGCCAGCAGCGGGTCGAACTGAGGCGGGGGCGTATAGCCCGGATAGCCGCAGGCGTCGACGCGCACGCCGGGGCCGGACGGCTCCTTGTAACCGCTCAGAGTCCCTGCGCCCCGGGCCACCACCCGGGCCTGCACGGCGAAACGCCGCGGCGCGGCTATGGCGTCCTGATCGGCCAGGCCGAGATCGGCGAGGCTGGCACCGGCAGCGATGCGCAGTTGCGCTTCCACCAGATCCACGCCCATGACCTGCTCGGTGATCGTGTGCTCCACCTGAATGCGCGGATTGCACTCGATGAAGAAGTGCTCGCCGCTTTCCGGCTCGACAAGAAATTCAACGGTGCCGGCGTTGACGTAGCCGGCCTCGCGGACCAGGGCCACGGCATCGTCCAGAAGGCGCCGGCGCAGCGTCTCGGGCAGGTTCGGCGCCGGGGCGATTTCCAGGACTTTCTGGTGACGCTGTTGCACGGAGCAGTCGCGTTCGAACAGGTGCACCACATTACCCGACGCATCCGCCAGCACCTGCACTTCGATGTGCCGGGGACGGGTCAGCAGCCGTTCGAGGAACAACGCTCCATCGCCGAAGGCGGCGGCTGCTTCACTGCGGCAGCGGGCGAAGGCATCGGTCATCTCGTCACCGCCGGACACCCGGCGCATGCCGCGCCCGCCGCCGGCCGCCGCTTCAGCGTCGCCGGATACGCGATCTCGGCCAGGGCCATGGCCTGTTCCGGCGAGTCGAGGGGTTCCCTGCTGCCCGGTATCACCGGAATGGCCAGCGATTGCGCCAGACCGCGGGCGCGCACTTTGTCGCCGAACAGGGCGAGCACTGCCGGCGGCGGGCCGACGAAGGTGAGGCCGGCGGCTGCACAGCGCTCGGCGAAAGCCGCGTTCTCGGCGAGAAAGCCGTAACCCGGGTGCACGCAATCGCAGCCGCTGGCCTGGGCCGCCGCGACAATGGCGGCGGCGTCCAGATAGGCGCGCACCGGGTCGCCGTCTGCGGCGATTTCCCGGGCATCGTCGGCTATGCGCGTGTGCAGAGCAGCGGCGTCGGCAGCGGCAAAGATTGCCACTGACTCCATGCCCAGCGATGCGGCGGCGCGGGCGATTCGAATGGCGATCTCGCCGCGGTTGCTTATCAGAACCCGGTTGAGCATGGTGCGCTGTCTCCCCTCATGAACGTTGAGGGTGAGAGCTTACCGCATTGGCGGAGCCTGGCAGCCGGTCAACGTCGATGACGAGCTCTGGTTCGGCTACTTGCGCAACTTGCGCAACGACAGCCTACGAGTGATTTCTTCGTCCTCGAGGGCGCTGGCGGTCGCCAGGCTTTTGTCCAGGTCAGGCACTAGCGCCTGGCCCATGGCGAAGGCTTCGCCAGCCGCGAGATGGTTTCCGCTTGCTGCTGTGAATGTCTGCCTTGAGTCCGCGGCGCAGGGTCTGATTCACGACGTGTTTGAAGGGCACGCCTTCACGGTGAGCGCGCTCCTTGAGCTCCGCCATGAGCTCGTCGTCTATGGTCAGGGTGGTTCTCATAGTTCGTATCATAGCCGACATTGATCCCGGCGGACGCCGGAAATCGCCTTTAGATACGCCATGATTCGAGCTGGTCCCAGCCATACCCCGCCACCCGGTTATGTCGGACGCTGCCGCGACCCGGCGATCGACCAGCGCCGCCACGGAGCCGACTATGACCCAGCAGGACCCAGGCCTTCGAAGTCCGCCGCGACCCGACTCGACGACACCCGTCTCGTCGCCGACACGCTGCCGGACCCGGGCGCCGGTGAAGCCGTGCTGCAGGTCGATGCGTTCGCGTTCACCGCGAACAACATCACCTACGCCGTGGCCGGCGATACCATCGGCTACTGGCGGTTCTTCCCCGCCCAGGGTGAAACCGACGAGGGCTGGGGTCGCATTCCGGTCTGGGGTTTCGGCGACGTGGTGCAATCCAACGCGGACGGCGTGGCTGAAGGCGATCGGTTCTACGGTTATTTCCCCATGGCCGGCCATCTGCTGGTCAAGCCGCAGCGCGTCAGTGAGCACGGGTTCAGCGATGCCGCAGCCCATCGCGCAGAGCTGCCGCCGGTGTACAACAACTACACCCGCTCCGCGGCCGACCCAGCCTACCGTGCCGATCAGGAAGCCATGCAGATGCTGTTCCGGCCGCTGTTCACCACCAGCTTCTTCCTCGATGACTTCCTCGACGACAATGATTTCTTCGGTGCCGCCACGGTGCTGCTCACCAGCGCGTCGAGCAAGACGGCGTTCGGCCTGGCCTGGTTGCTCAAGCGTAATCGCAGTGACCGTTGCCGGGTCGTTGGCCTCACCTCCGCCGGCAATGCGGGCTTCGTCGAGGGGCTCGGCTGCTATGACCAGGTGGTCGCCTATGATGATCTTGCCTCTCTGCCCCGCGAACCCACGGTACTGGTGGACATGGCCGGCAACGCCGAGCTGCGCGCGGCACTCCACCACAATTATGCCGATGACCTGGCCTATAGCTGCTCGGTGGGCGCCACGCACTGGGAGAATGCGCGCATGAGCGGCGACGAACCGCTGCGGGGCCGAAACCCAGCATGTTTTTCGCGCCGTCACAGATTCAAAAACGCGCCAAGGAATGGGGGGCCGCAGCCATGGCGGAGCGCACGGCAGCGGCCTGGGCGCCGTTCGTCGAGGCGGCCGACGGTTGGATCGACGTGCGCCTGCGCGCAACATGGCCCGGATGCGGTGCAGTCGATCTATCAGCAGGTGCTGCACAACCGCGCCAGCCCGTCGGACGGTTTCATTCTGTCGTTGTAGTCGGGCTACTCTTCCGGGACGAACACCCACACCGTGTCGGCGGGGTAGGCGTCGATGGTGCGGTAGCGGGTCAGCGTCGCCATTGAATGGTCGCGGTCTGCCGGTTGCTGCACTTCCTGGATGTTCACCTCGATCAGGTTCCAGCCTTGGGCGAGATTCATGTCGTGCACTACTCGCCTGACGATCGGCTCACCGGATTCGCCCTGGTAGGCCGTTGTGGTTGCGCACTCACCCGTCACGGCAGCCGGTGCCGAGAAATACATCCATTGATAGAGCGTGCCCAGCGGTGTGTCGCCGAGCATCATGTCCAGTGATGCCAGGGCAGTGGCTTCGGAGCTGGCTGGAATCAAGCCGCCGTACAGCTCCTGTTTCTCCAGCCGGCCTACGACCATGCTGGTGGAAGTAGCGGTATAGGTAGCGCCGGGATTGTCCAGCTCGACGCCGCCGGTGCTGCAGGAGAACGACTGACCGAACGGGCGGCGCGGTCCGCATGTCGGCGGGAAGATCAAAGTGCACTGTGCCGTCTGCGGCGACGGCACCGAGCACCACCGGTTCGCCGAACAGAGCCATGATATCCGCCGCTCCTCTGTCCCAACCGCTGACGGTTGCGGCCCCCGGGGTTGTGGCCAACGCCTGGCCTGCTGTTGCAGCCAGGAGCGCCAGGCCTGCCCGGTGTGGCATCATGGTTGGTCTCCGCACTGGTTGGCACAGTGAGTGTATCTTCAGGCGCAGGTCTGCGGATTGTAGAAAACGGCCGTCGCTCGACAAAAAAAGGGGAGTCACTGATGGATATCGGCGTCTGCGTCGCCTCCCACATCAACGACATCGACTACGTGGTGCGTGCCGAAGCCCTGGGCTATTCCCATGCCTGGCTGGCCGACAGCCAGATGCTGTGGTCGGGATCGTCATTGCCCACCTGGCGCTCGCGGCCGACCGCACCGAGCGCATTCGTCTCGGCACCGGCTGTGGCCGTCTCCGGCAGGCGCCCGGCGCCGGCGACCGGCGGCTATCGCCACCATCAACGCGCTGGCGCCGGGGGCGGGTCTTTCTCGGGGTCGGCGCCGGCGGGTCTCGGCCATGCGGTAGTCATGGGTCAGCCGCCGCACCGCATCCGCGAATTCGACCGTTACCTGGCCACCCTGGCGCCGCTGCTGCGCGGCGAGGAAGCCATGATGGAACCCCTGACCGCCGGGGCGACGGAGTCCGCACCCATTCGTCACGTCATGCCGGACAAGGGCTTCCTGCGGGCTTCGACGATCCCACGTCCCCATTCACGTCTCGGGCTTCGGTCCGCGCTCCCTGGGCCTGGCCGGCAGGTACGGCGACGGCGCAGTGGTGGCGCTGGCGCCGAATGCCGGCGGTGTTCTCGCAGTTCCGCCACGCCATGGAGGAAGGCGCCCGGTCCGCCGGCCGCGAGCTGGATTTCTCGCAGTTCTACACCACCGCGCTCACCACCATCGTCGTGCTCGATGAGGGCGAGGCGGTGGATTCCGACCGGGTGAAGGCCGAGTGCGGCGCCATGGCCATGGCCGCCGTGCACTATACCTACGACCAGTGGCGCAACTTCGGTCATCAGCCGCCGGGGGTATATCGCGAGATCTGGGACGACTATTGCGCCCTGCTGGAATCCTACCCGGCCGAGCGCCGCCATCAGCGCATTCACGCCGGCCACAACTGCTGGGTGTTGCCGGAGGAGGAGCG
This sequence comes from Gammaproteobacteria bacterium, assembly GCA_034522075.1. Lineage (GTDB taxonomy): Bacteria > Pseudomonadota > Gammaproteobacteria > Pseudomonadales > Azotimanducaceae > UBA7803. Next base: position 8,587 of record JAXHLO010000001.1, read on the forward strand.
TTTTCTCACGGCAGACGTGCTGCAGGCCAGCAGCATGATCGGCACCCGGGAGGAGCTGCGCGCCCGGCTCGGCGAACTGGCTGGGGCCGGGCTCGATCAGGTGATGATCCTGCCGAGCTTCGACACCCGCTATGACGTGCTCGAGCGGGTAGGGCGGGATCTGGTGGGGCAGGTATAGATCGGGCTGCCGGTGCGGAAGAACCGTGTCTTCAATAGACAATGGGCGCCGGGCAACATATAACGATTGATATTTAATGTTCTTCCGGGAGTCCAGGTGCCGAGAGTTGTAGATCAGGACGAAAAGCGCGCCACTATCGCCAGGGCGGCATACGAGGTCATAGCCGCCGAGGGCATCGGCGGTGCGACCATGCGTGCGATTGCCCGCCAGGCGAGTTGCACCACCGGCATGGTGGTGCATTATTTCGACGACAAGCAGGACGTGCTGCTCCACGCCCACAACCATGCCGCCCAGGATGTCCGGCGGCGCATGCGCGAGCACGAGCACAATCTTCGCGGGCTGGCGCTGCTGCTGGCGCTTCTCGAGGAGATTCTGCCGGCAGACCAGCGCCGGCGCGGCAACTGGCGTATCTGGATGGCGTTCTGGGATGAATCGGTAGCCGCCCCCGGCGTTCACAATGAGCAGTCCAACCGGGTCACCGAGTGGCATCGGCGGTTGAAGCGGGCATTGCTTCAGGCAATCGAGGACGGAGAGGTCGATTCATCCATAAATCTTTCCGATGAGGTTGACCTCATTGCCTCCCTGCTGGAAGGTCTTGCCATTCAGGTGATCGTTCACGGACGCACCATCGGGGCGGCGCGGCAGCTGCGTCTGGTCAAGGAATATCTGCGGCGGTTGTCGTCGAAGTCGGCTTGAACCCCTGGTACCCCTGCGCGGCCGCGTCATTGCAGATGCGTTCGTATTGGCTTTGGCTCGTCTGCTGGTGCCACGCTCTCCTCTCCTGTGGCCATATTGCACTCGTTGACCTTGGCATATCGAGTGTTATAGACGGCTGTTAGCAGTAATTTGAAACCGGGCTACCGCCCGGTCCGCATCTCGCTACTGCGAAGGGGAGAGAACATGGCATTTAACCACTATATGGGTGGCGCGCTGGTGCTGGCTGTGGCCGGCGTGGCGCACGGCGCGCAATCATCGCAGGCAACCGTGCTCGAGGAGGTTGTGGTCACGGCGGAACGCCGCGAAAGCACGCGTTCAGGATACGGCGCTCTCGATCACTGCCCTTTCGGACGAAGTGATGCAGGCGCGAGGCATCCAGGCCACCGAAGACCTGCACTACCACGTGCCGAATTTCTACTTCAGCGAACCCGGCCAGGCCGGGATCACGCAGATCGCGATCCGCGGAGTCGGTAACGAGAACGTTACTGCGGGCGGTGACCCCGGCGTGGCCTATCACTTCGACGGTGTCTATCTGGGGCGTCCCGGGTCGGCACTGGCAGACATGTGGGATGTCGAGCGCATCGAGGTGCTGCGCGGTCCGCAGGGCACACTCTACGGACGCAACGCAACGGGCGGCTCAATCAACGTGGTGACCAAGAAGCCGACGGCCGAGTTCGATGCCGTTGCCGATGTGCTGTTCGGAAACTACGATCGCCTCCAGGGCCGCTTCGCTATCGGTGGCACGATAGTCGAGGACCGCGTCATGACCCGGATCTCGGGTTTCACCAACAAGCGCGACGGCTACATCAGGAATCCGGTCGACCCGTTGGTATGCCCGTCGTGCGAGGATACCGGCGCCGACGACGCGAAGTCGGTGAGAGCACACCTGCTGATCAAGCCCAGCGAGGCGACCGAGGTGCTATTCACCGTGCAGCGGTATGAGGATCAAGGGCCGCGCGGCTTCACCAGCATGCCGCTGCCCGGTCAGCGCAGCCGCGGCCAGCCCGATCAGCCTCGGTTCGACGACGCGACTCCGAATCCGGCGAATCCACGCGTCATGGTCCAGAATACGCCTGAGCGCTTCGACCTGAGCCAGGACCACTACGCCATGCGCATCGACTGGCAGGGCGAGCGGTGGTCGGTCTCGTCGCTGACGTCTCACAGCGAACTCGAGTGGGACACGGTCATCGATCAGGACAACTCCGATCTACCGCTGTCGTTGCAGCTCTGGGGCGACCAGTCCGAGCAATTCGTGCAGGAAGTCCAGCTGACCACCAACCTGGACGGACCGTTGCAGGCCATTCTGGGCCTGTTTTACTTCGAGGAAGATGTCGACACGGCGTTCTTCTTCCAGGACGTCGACGTCTTCACGTTCATCAACGGTGGCAGCTACACCACCAAGTCGTTTGCGCCGTTCGCCAACGTGAGCTACGACTTCGCCGCCGCGGGTGGGAACGATCTACCTCTACGGCTCTCTGCAGGTCTGCGCTGGACCCGTGACGAGAAGACCGGCGACGACTTCCAGATGATCCCGGAATTCGGCATCGATCTGGCGAAAGAAGTTGACGAAAGCTGGACGGAATTTACCTGGGACATCGGCGCACAGTACTACCCGGCCGATGCCACGATGCTCTACGGTACTGTGTCGCGGGGCTACAAGTCGGGAGGTGCGCTGGTCGGCAACTTTCCGGGCGAGTACGACCCGGAGAGCATCATCGCCTATGAGCTCGGCATCAAGACCCAGATGGGCGACCGCTACCAGGTGAACGCGTCGGCGTTCTACTACGACTACGAGGACCTGCAGCTCTTCCTGCTGGAAGCCTTCGGCGCGCGCATCGACAATGCCGCCGATGCCGACATTCAAGGGGTGGAGATCGAGGTGCTCGCCCAGCCGGTGGATAATCTGGTGCTCAACGTTCAGTTGAGCTGGTTGGAGGCGGAACTTCAGGGGTTCGTAACCATCGACGACACGATGCCCGCACTGGGGCCCCAGGATCTGTCGGGCAACCGTCCGAACCGGGCACCGGAATACTCGTTTTCCATCGGCGCGCAGTACACGTTCAACCTCGGCGAACTCGGCACGTTGACGCCGCGCGTCGACTACTTCTGGCAGGACGAGGTCTTTCTGCGGCCCCAGAACCTGGCCCGGGACCGCCAGGCATCGTATCACCGCACCAACGCGCGGCTGACCTGGGACGGCGCGGACGGTCGGTGGAGCGCCCACGCATTCGTCGAGAACATCGAGGATGACGACGTGGTGCAGAACCTGGCGCTGGGCGCGGGCTCGTTCGGCTTTCCGAATAACGTAAACCTGTTCCCGCCCCGGATGTACGGGTTGCGCCTTGGCTGGACCTACTGAAGGAGGCATCGCCATGAGCGGCTGGTCTGTCGATTCCATGTACCACACGGTGGTGAACGTGCGCGATCTCGATCGCAGTATCGCGTTCTATCAGCGTCTCGGTTTTCGGGTGCTGGATGACCGGCGCCACGTGCACTGGCCGGAGTTCGTCGCGACAAACTTCGGTATGCGGGTGGCTCAGGGCCAGGGTGTGCTCATGGTCCTTGAGCGCGATGAAGACGGGCCTATGCTCGATCTCATCCGCTGGCTTGAACCCGAGGCTGACGCCTGGGACCCGGCAGTCCCCGAAGACATGCGGGTACCCAGAATTCTTGCGTTCCGGGCAACCAACGTGCGCGCTCTCTATGATGAGCTGCAGGCCGAAGGGTTTCCGTTCACCAACGAATTCACCGGTCCCTTCCCGGAACTCGGCATCATCGGCGTGTGCTGCATGAAAGACCCGGACGGTACCATCGTGGAATTCATGGAGCTCGAGCCCGGTGTGCGCCACAGCCAGGCCAACAAAGCGTTGGGGGGTCGTGGCGAATGAGTTCGAAACGGCCGGCCAGGTTGCCACCGGTATCCGCAGACGAGCTCTGGCGGATCTTCGAGCAGGTGAGAACTGGGGCCGATGGGGTGCCGACGACGAAGCCGGCGCGCTGAATCTTCTGACTCCGGATCGAGTGCGCCAGGCGGCTGCCCTGGTCCAGGACGGCACCACGGTCAGTCTATCCGCCGACTTCCCCGTGCAACTGGCCCCGGACAATCTCTATCCGGCGCACCACATGATGGTGATGGCGGGAGATGCACGCAAAGACCACGGGGTGCCCGGACTGGAAACGGCCCTCGATTACATCGGCATCAACTACCACGGCATGGCCTGCAGCCATATCGACGCGCTGTGTCACGTGTTCGTGGATGGCCGCATGTACAACGATCGTGATGCTCTGGAGGTAAAGAGCACCGGAGCGAGGCACAACGACATCATGGTGGCCCGGGACGGTATCGTCGGCCGCGGCGTGCTGCTGGATGTGCCGGGATTGCGCGGCGTCGACTGGCTGGAACCTGATACGGTCATTGAACCCGACGAGCTGGTGGGCTGCGAGGAACGCCAGGGTGTGACTCTGGGCGAAGGCGACATTCTGCTGGTGGCCACCGGGCGCTTTGAACGCCGCGCCGTGCACGGCGCCTGGGACACTCAGACTGTGGGGCTCGCGGGGCTTTCGGCGCGCTGCGCGCCGCTGCTGCACGAGCGCGGCATCGCCGTGCTGTGCGGCGATGGTGTCAACGATCCGCTGCCCTCTGCCACTATCGAGGGCTGGGCCATGCCGCTGCACATGTGCTGCCTGGTCGGTATGGGTGTGCACCTGTTCGACAATCTCGATCTCAGCGGCGTCGCCCGGGCCTGCCGGCAGCGACAACGCTGGGAGTTCATGTTCTGCGCCGCGCCGCTGCGCGTGGTGGGCGGTACCGGCTCGCCCGTCAATCCCATCGCGATGTTCTGATGTGGTCTGGCCGCTCGTTTCATCACGCTGCTTTTAAAAATAACGCGTGTTCTATAACGGAGTTAAGTAACCATGAAGCTCGATATATTCTGTGAAATACAGAAAAGTAAACCATGGTGCGCCGACCATGAACGCGAACTCTTTCGGGAAACGCTGGAGCAGGCTCGCGCGGCGGATGCCAACGGCTTCGATACCTGGTGGCAGGTCGAGCATCACGGAGCGCCGGAATTCAGCTACAGCGCTGCGCCGGAAATAGTTTTGACGGCGATTTCGCAGAACACGACCCGTCTGCGCGTCGGTCATGCGGGCGTGCTCGCACCGTTCCGCATCAACCATCCGCTGCGCGTGGCCGAGCGCGCGGCCACACTGGACCTGCTGAGCAATGGCCGCTTTGAGCTCGGCCTGGCGAAGTCCGGCGGTAAGGAATGGGAGACGTTCGGCGTCGACCCGGACACGGCACGTGACCAGGTCCGCGAGGCCATCGAGATCATTCCGCGCATGTGGGCGGACGCCCCGTTCGAGTGGCACAGCGAGCATATCGACATTCCCGAGCGGGAGGTCCTGCCCAAGCCGCTGCAGAAGCCCCATCCGCGGCTGTGGCAGACCGCGGGCAGTCCGGACTCGTTCCGCATGGCGGGCGAACTGGGCGTCGGCGTGCTGGGTACCACCCTGTTGAGCCCGGTGGAGTTCATGGGTGAACTGCTCAAACACTATCAGGCCGGTCTCGACGCCGGTGAGCCGTCGCCCCACCGGCGCCGCAACGAAGAAAGAGGTGTGTTCACGTTCGTCCACGTTGCCGAATCCCGCGCTGCGGCAATCGAGCACGGTGCGGCCCTGTCGGCGCTGTGGTACGTGCATGCGGCGCCGCTCATCTTCAAGGTGCCGCGTTCGGTCTGGTACGACGCCATCCGTTCCGGCATGCACCCTAATTCCCCGGAAATGACCGCCGCCCTGAAGGACGCCGACCAGACCAGTCTGGAAATTTCCGACGATGAGGTGCCGGTCGTCAAACTGCTCAAGCGCCTGGCGGTTGGCGACCAGGTCTCCAGAGAGGAAGCCCATGAGGTCTGCGAGGCCATGGACTCGGTCATCATCGGCGATGTGGAGCAATGCCGGCGCAAAATGATCCGCTACCGTGAGATCGGCTGCACTCGCCTGCTGTGTCTGATGCAGTTCGGGCAGATTCCCAACGAGGCCGTGTTGCGCAGCATGCAGTTGTGCGGTGAGCACCTGATCGGGCGACTGTAGCGACGCAGCCGGGTGCACCCGTGCTGCACCATGCTCTACCATAGACGGAGGATGAAGAGCCGCAAACGATGAGCCCGGGCCTGCGCTGGTATTTGACCAGCACAGCCTGCTTTCTCGTTCCCGGCGGCATTCAGATGGTGCTGTTCCCCTGGCTGGTGGCCGTGTTCCTGCACGAGTCGCCGACCCGGGTAGGTCTGGCTCAGTCCGCCAGCCAGCTTCCCATGCTGCTGTTGATTCTCTGGGGCGGTCTCATCGGCGATCGCATGGACCAGCGCCGGCTGCTGTTCGGCCTGCAATTCGCCATGGTGGTGCCGCCGCTGATCATGGTGCTCCTGGTACTCAACGATCTGATCATCTACGAGGTGCTGGTCGGCTGGGCATTGGTGGGCGGTTGCTTTGCGGCCTTTGCACAGCCGGCGCGGGATGCGCTGCTCAATCGGGTTGCCGGGTCGGAGATTCAGCGCGTGGTGACCATGGCAGTAGGCGTGCAGTTCGCCGTGCAGATCGTCGGCTTCGGCATCGGTTCCACCGCACAGTGGCTGGGCCCCGCGGCGATCATGGGAGTGCAGGCGCTGTTCATGCTGGCCTCGGCGCTGGCGACCCGGCGCATTCCGGCCCTGCCGAGCCCGCCGCCGCGGGCCTGGCGTCATCCGCTCAAAGAGATCGGCGAAGGCATTGCGGTGGCCTGGCGCTCGGAAGCCATCCGCCCGGCCATCTTCCAGACATTCGCGGTCGGCATGTTCTTCGCCGGCACGTTCATGGTGATCCTGCCCCTCATGGTCCGGGACATCTATCAGGGCAGCTCCGGGGGAATCGCCCTGGCCTTCATCGCCAATATGGCCGGCACCTGCACCACCATCGTCTGGCTCATGCGCCGCGGCGGCCTGGAACGCCCGGGCCGGGCGCTGATGGTGGGCGGCAGTGCAAGCTGCGCGATCCTGGCCCTGCTGCATCTGGAGTTGCCCCTGTGGGCCTTCTATGTGGTGGTCTACTTCTGGGGGATGTGCGGCGGTATCAGCATGACCATGTCCCGTTCCATCGTGCAGGAGGCCTCGCCGGAGTCTCACCGGGCCCGGCTCATGTCCGTCTACTCTCTGGGCATGCTGGGCGGCATGCCCATCGGCAGCCTGGTGCTCGGCTGGTGCGTCGGACTGTTCGGCGCCCGCCAGGCGGTGCTGGTGCCGGTGTTCGGCATGGCGGCCGTACAGATGCTGTTGCTGACCCGCTCAAAGCTGTGGAACGTGCGCCGGATAATTGCCCAGGAAGCGGCGGCCGCGGGCTGACCCGTCCGGGACATCATGACACCATTGGTTTCAGGGAGTGCCGCCTGTCAGCCAGCCCGCAAAGGCGAGCCAGGGCGCCGTCTCCGACAACGCCAGCCGCCCGGGCACGGACACGATGCTGAATGCGCCTGCCCACATCGTCACGGGATGAGGCCGCCGGTCGCGAAACAGATCCCAGGCAAGCATTGCCACGATGAACATGTTTGCGAGCATCAGGGTCATCAGAAAGTTGTCCATCTGCAGCAGTGGGATCCGGGCGAATGCGGCGGTCAACAGGGCAATGGTCGCCATCAGCATCAGCCGCTTGTGGGTCTGGGGGTGGCGCCGCCAGAGGATGGCCAAAGCTGCAAATGAGCCGAACAACACCATGTCGCCCAGCGGCACGATCAGGAACTGGAGCGGCGGCACCGGTACGCCGAAGAAGCCCTCGGGGCGGCGGGCTGCGACCAGCGCGGCCATGACGCCCATCACCACGATCGCTGCCGCCAGCACGGTGCCGGCTATCCCCACGGTGCGATGCGTGCGCACCTGGTTCGTGGCGATCAAACCCGTCTGCGCTACCAGCAGCAGCATCCAGGCTGAGAACACGACGCCGTGCACCAGAAAGATCGGCTCCGGCGGCATGGGCACATCCGGAAACCAGGCCCGTAGGAAGAACGTGCGTGCGAAACCAACGACCACCACCAACGCCATGGCCACGGCCATCGAGGTGTAAAAGGCGCGTTCGAGCTGGCGAGCGCTGGGTGCAGAAGTCAGCGTTTCCACATTTCCCTCCCCCGAGGCTCCAGTCACGTTGGCGGAATTGTGCCCGCAGACCCGTGCCCTGACAAGCCAGCCCTGCGGCTTGGGAAGTCCCCGGCAGTAATGGAATGTACGCCGCCTGACTGCGCAACAGGAGACGCCGCGCCCGGAGGCGTTACAATGATCCGGACTTTCAAATCATCGGAAATGGATTATGTTCACACGCAAACACGCCACGCGGTTGGCCCCGGTGGGGCTCGCAGCAGCGCTGCTCTTCGGTGCCTGCAGCGGGGAACCGGAGCCGGCGGACGCTGAGGACGTCAAACAGGAGGCGCAGGAACTCGGCGAGGCCGTGGAGAGTTATACGGCCGCGCAACGCGACGAGGCGCTGGAGAAAGCCCAGGCGGCGCTGGCAGATCTCAACGATCGCATCGACGCCCTGGAAGCGCGTGCGCGCGAGCGCTGGGCGGACATGGACGAGCAAGCCCGGGAGCAGACGGAGGAAGACCTCGAGTCGCTGGAGGCACAGCGCTCCGATGCGGCGGAATGGTTCGAGCGGATGAAGGACGGTTCCGGCGAGGCCTGGGGACACGTTTCCGAGGGTTTCGCGGATGCCTTAGCGGCCCTGCGGCAGTCCTGGCAGGAAGCGCAGCAGGACGTGGAGTCGGAGTCCGAGCGCTGATCTAGCCTCCGGAAATGGCCCCCAGAATGAACAGCGGCTCCGTGCCGGCAGCGACGGCAGCCGGCAGCGGGTCGTCGGGCGAATTGTGCGACACGTCCTCGTTGCAGGCGAAAACGCGCACCTTGGGCCGGCGCTGCCCGGCATGGTCGCGGATGGTGCCGCGCAGGGCCGGGTAGGCTCTCTCCAGCGCATCCAGCACACACCGCTGAGTCACCGGACCGTCCACCGCAACGCTCAGCTCCCGCTCCACCTTTGCCAGCCGCTGCAACTGATCCGGCAGCGATGTCCGCCACGTGGAGCGGCTTTCCAGCCGCGACTGCTTCTGCTCAGGCACCTCCCTCATGACAACGTCTGCACCTCCACCGACAGCACCGCAGGCAGATCGCGCACGATCGGCGTCCAGTGGCCGCCGCCGCGCGTGCGGTAAACGCGCAACTTGCCCTCCGGCGGATAGTGCAGGCTGTCGCTCTCGATGGGCACCACATAGACCGTCTCCGGCTCGTGGGCGTGGACGGCGATGGGAAAGCCGAAGTCACTGGGCAGGTTGCCGCTCACCTCGTGCCAGGAATCGCCCGCGTCGTCGGAGCGCTGGATGATCTGTCCAAACCAGGCGCTGGTCTGGGAGGCGTAGATGCGGTCCGGGTCCGCCGGCGAGCCGTTCATGTGATAGACCTCCCAGCCCGCGAAATGGGGGCCGGACACCGACCATTTTTTGCGTTTGCCGTCGGCGCTGAGAATGAAGCCGCCTTTACGGGTGCCGGCCAGAGTCGGCTGTCAGCCGCGCTCCTTCAGCCCATGCTGGCGCAGCCGCCACAGCAGCACGTCCAGTCGGTCCTGGCCGAAGAACGGCTCACCCTGGAAGACGCAGGTCGGCACGCCCCAGTGTCCGGCTGCTTCATGATCCGCTTCGTTCTTGCTGATCACCGCTTCGATCCGCTCGGCTTCCGCCGCCGCGGCAGCATCTAGCTCTGTCAGATCAAGTGAAGCGCGCTGGGCGGCTTTGGCCATATGCTCGCCTTCGTTCCAGCCTTCGGTGGTCCAGATCAAGGTGGAAATCTGCTCCGCAAACTCGATGCCGCGGCCGCGTTCTTCCGCCAGCACCCCCAGCCGGGTGAGCCGCTGGATGTAGGGTTGCTCGGCGGCCGTGCGCGGGCGGCCGTCCTCGCCGAGTTCCTGAATGATGGGGTCGGGGTTTGCCCACTGAAACGGAATGCCGAGAAACTCGGCGACCCGGAACACGTCTTTGAAGAAATAAGAGAACCACAGCGGATGCACCTGCTGGAAAAATTCCGGCGTGCGCACGGCGATGGGATACACCGGCCGGAACCGCACGTCCAGGTCGTAGTCGCGCTGCCACTGGGCGAGGCGCGGTGTGGCCAGATAAGACCAGGGGCTGCGGAACGACCAGAAGACGTCGATGGCGAGGGTGTCGGTCATGATGACTCTGCCGGCTGAATTTGCAGAAGGACTTTACAGCAGATCGCCGGGGCGTGGGTGGCGTGACTGCGGCTGATGCCGCCGCGCCCAGGTATTAACAACCATTGCTACGGTAGCGGCCCGGGGGTAGCGTTGAGCCTTCTGAGGCCGCAGGGGTCACGGCCGCGCTCATGTATGGCCCAATCTCCAGGGCACGGATCAGCCGAGTTCGAGGTTTATGCTGGATCAAGTACTACTGACACTGCTACATGTCGCGATTGGGGGCCTGGAGGTCATTGGTGCCTTGATCATCGCCGTCGCGACCGGCATCGCGCTCTTCGATCTGGGCCGTACCGCGTTCGGCCGTGAGGGGGAGGATGGGGCCGAGCTGGTACGGCTCGCGTTCGCGCAGCGCCTGGTGCTGGCCCTGGAATTTCTCATCGCTGCCGACATACTGGCGACGTTGCACACCCCTAGCCTGGAAGGCGTCGGCCTGTTGGGGGCCATCATCGCCATCCGCACGATCCTGGTTCACAGCATCGCCTACGAGGTGCGCCACGCAGAGCGCAGGTGACGCTCGAACCGCGCCTGTCGCCGAAACGCGCGCGCCGCCCCGGGTGCACCGCTGGCATGATCCGGGGCCCGACTTTCGAGGACACCGATGAATGCCCCGGCCCGAACTCCGAATTTCCCCGTCCGCTGCGCCGTCCTTTTCCTGGCGCTTGTCTTTCCGGGTGTCCCTCAGGCAGTCGGCGCCGACGACACCCTCCTCGGCCGCGTCGACCACATCGCCGACGGCGATAGCCTCACCATCACGGCAGATGGGGACCGTTACCGCATCCGGCTCCACGAGATCGACGCTCCCGAGCACGATCAGCCCGGCAGCCGGGCGTCCCGCCAGGCGCTGGCCGGTAAGGTGGACGGCAGGTACGTGCGGGTGACGGTCGAGACCGTGGATGATTACGGCCGCACGGTCGGCAAGGTGTGGCTCGGCAACCGCGACATCAACCGCGAGATGGTCCGCGAGGGCCATGCCTGGGTCTACCGGCAATACCTGCGCGACGACTCGTTGCTGGCGGACGAGGCGGCCGCGCGCCGGGCCAAACGGGGCCTGTGGAGCCGCGCCGACCCGATGCCGCCCTGGCAGTGGCGTCACGGCGGACGTTCCGCCGCGCAGGCGCGCCGGGAGCAACCTGCCGGAGAGTGCGTCATCAAGGGCAACATCAGCCGCAGCGGCGCGCGCATCTATCATCAGCCCGGCGACGCTAACTACCCGCAGACGCGAATCAATACGTCAGCGGGAGAGCGCTGGTTCTGCTCTGCCGAGGAGGCGGAACGCGCGGGGTGGCGCAGGCCGCGCTGAAGTATGCTGGGCCGATGGCTGAAACATATGCAGCGAGGCTCTGGTCGCTGACTTTCGATGTCTGACCCGATCTAGGTAATTCATGGCGTTGGTTCAATGCCAAGGTCTCGGCATATCTTTCGGCAGAGGATGTTGCTGATTTCGTTGTGTCGGGGGACTGCGGAGCGAGCACCAGTGGCACTGTTCACCCACCAGGAGTGGTTGCTGCCCTCCCTGAGCAACTCACAACCATGGGCTCGCAGGTGGGAGAGGAAGCGCCGCCGCTTCACGCGGAGATCCGTACCTCTTCGAAGTCGTTGCCTGCCGCGTTCTGCGCTTCCTGACGATTCATCTCCAGGGCTTCCGTCAAGGCGGATTTCAGGTTCTCGAGGAGAGCCTGCCGGGTTGTTCCTTGGGCGTTGACGCCAGGTATTTCCTCAACCCATCCGATCCAGAGGTCTCCGTCGCGTTGGATGGCTGCTGTGTATTGGTTCATGATTTCCATGATACGCCACAATCTCGCGTCGGGTTGCGAATAGACAATGCCCAACTCCCGGGCCCGTGGGAACCGGCCGATCTCCCGAATCGATGTAGGTCTGTACGGACGGTCGGTGTACCCAGAAGCCCTGTGTGCTTGAACAGGTGGAGCTCCGGTCACGAGGCCTGTCCCCAATACCACGCCTCGAAATCCAGCACCGTTTCCCGGTGCGCCCGGCTACGCGCCGTGGCGGGAAACCAGGCCAGCTCGCGGCCAGCGCCGTCGCGGGCCTGGGCGCTGCGCGCCCTGATGCCGCGCAGGTTCATCTCTTTCATCTCCCGGCCGATGGCCTGGCAGCGCTCATGACTCACCAGTCGCCCGTTGCGCTCATATGGGTAGGTGTCTGGCAGACCCAGCGCTGCGACGCCTTTGGCGGAATGAGCGTCGGCAACCTCCTGATCCCTCGGCAGGGTCGCGCCCACCAGCAGCGGCCCGTTGTCGGCGCGTAAGTCCTCCGGTTCATAGGGCCAGTCGGCGATAAAGCGCCGGAGGTTCAGGCGCGCGGTGACCAGGTCTTCATTCAAATAGAGGGTGGGAAAACTGTGCGGCGGGTTCCAGCGCCCGCCGCACGCCTGGGCGTAGTTGGGATCCAGCGGGTCGGACCAGGCCGCCTCGGCGATGCGCCACCAGCGCCAGCCGTTGGCCAGGGTCTCGGTCAGCGGCTTCAGCGCAGGGCCTCACCGAATGCGAACATGGCGCGGCACGCCTCGAGCACTTCGCGGAACGACTGCCGTTCCAGCATTGCCAGCAGAGAGCATTCACCCAGGGCTGCGGCGCGTCGCCGGACTACGGCGGGGATGCGGTCACGCGTGAGGTGATGCACCAGCAGATCGGTGGCGGCAGCGATGTCGGCGATAGCCTCGGCGCGCTCCGCCGGGACGCCCTGGGCCAGCCATTTGCTGATGGCCTGACGGCTTACGCCGAAGATCCGGGCTGCGTCGGACTGGTTCAGGCCCCATACCGCCAGAACGCGCTCCAGCGCAGCGGCGTTGCGCTGCCGGTCGAGTTGTTCGGAAAACTCGTCGAGCCAGCCGCGGTGCTGTTTCCGGGCGTCGATGAGTTGCCGGGCGGCCGACTTCGGATCGAGCCGGGCAACCTGGCCCATCAGATCTGTTGCGGGTTCAGCCATGCCGCAACCGTATGTCAACTGCAACTAATCGTCAACTGAAGATCGCGGTAGACTCCTGCAGATCGCAGCCGATGTGGATGCATTTCCCGGCCACATTCCCTTCCTCGATCGCTTCGATTCGGACGATCGTGCCGGACTGGAAGCGCTGGCTGCCGCTTTCGTGCAGGCGCTTTAGTGCGGTGTCTCGTAATCGAAGCGCCGCGGCCTACAGACCCAGCACCTGCTTGGCCATGATGTTGCGCTGAATCTCGTTGGACCCGCCATAGATCGTCGCTGCCCGGTTGTTGAAGTAGAAGGGCATGGCAGTGAGGGCCTGCTCCGGGCCGACGCCGGCCCCGGCATCGCGCGCCTCGATGACCTCCGGCTGATAAGGCAGGGCCCAGGTACCGGCGGCTTCCACCGCCAATGCGGAAATGGCCTGGGACAGCTCGGTGCTCTGAATCTTCAGCATGGACGCGCTCGGCCCGGGCGAGCCGGTCCGTTCGGCATCCGCCAGACAGCGCAGTTCGGTGGCTTCCAGCGCCAGCACCCGGGTTTCCAGCAGGTCGGCGCGGTGCATCAGGTCTGCATCGGCGGCGCCGCTGTACGCCGCCAGGTTTCGCAGGCGCTCGAGTGCCTGCAGCAGTCCGGGCGCCGCCGGCTTGCTGCCGCGCTCGAATTCGAGCAGGTACTTGGTCACCGTCCAGCCTTCGTGCTCCCGGCCCACCACGTTGTCGCGCGGCACGCGGACGTCGTCGAATACCACCTGGCATTGCTCCGAATCGCCGGAGAAGAAGCGGATCGGATGACGGCTGACTCCGGGGCTGTCCAGGTCGATGAGCAGGAACGTCACGCCCTGCTGGGGCCGCTCGAAGCGCCCGGTGCGCACCAGACAGAACATGCGGTTGGCATAGTGGGCGTGGGTGGTCCAGATCTTGGTGCAGTTGACCACGGCGGTGACACAGGCCAACGTTGGCGCCTGCAAAGAATGACAATGGCAACTACCGAGGAGATCGCTGACCATGAGTGAACCGAATATCCCCGCCGACTACGAGCCGCCCCGGGTCTGGAAGTGGGAGTCGGAGAGCGGCGGGCGATTCGCCAGCATCAACCGGCCCATCGCCGGCCCCACCCACGACAAGGAACTGCCGGCGGGTGATCATCCGTTTCAGCTCTACTCGCTGGCTACGCCCAATGGCGTGAAGGTGACCACCATGTTCGAGGAACTGCTCGAGCTCGGCCACAGCGGTGCCGAATACGATGCCTGGCTCATCAAAATTGGTGACGGCGATCAGTTCTCCAGCGGCTTCGTGGCGGTCAACCCGAACTCGAAGATTCCGGCCATGGTCGACCGCAGCGGACCCGAGCCGATCCGCGTATTCGAGTCCGGCGCCATTCTCATCTATCTGGCGGAGAAGTTCGGCGAGTTTCTGCCCACGGCGCCGGCGCCGCGCGCCGAGTGCCTGTCGTGGCTCATGTGGCTCATGGGCAGCGCGCCGTATCTCGGCGGCGGTTTCGGTCATTTCTATGCCTATGCGCCGAGTAGAATGAAGTATCCCATCGACCGCTACACCATGGAGGTGAAGCGCCAGCTCGATGTGCTGAACCGCAATCTGGCCGAGCGGCGCTTTCTCATCGGCGACGAATACACGATTGCCGACATGGCGACCTTCCCCTGGTACGGCGCGCTGGCCCAGGGCAAGCTCTATGAGGCCGGCGAGTTCCTGGAGGCGGAGAGCTACACCCACGTGGTGCGCTGGATGGAAGAGATTTCCGAGCGCCCGGCGGTGCAGCGCGGCCGGCGCGTGAACCGTACCTGGGGTCCGGAGGACAAGCAGATGCCGGAGCGCCACAGCGCGGCGGATTTCGGCGACGCGTAGTGGCCGTTGCAGGTCACTGATGGCGCTCAAAGCCACGGTTCATAAAGCGGAGCTGCAGATTGCCGACATCGACCGCGGCTACTACGCCGAGCACACGCTCACCCTGGCGCGGCATCCGTCGGAGACCGAAGATCGGCTCATGGTCCGGTTGCTGGCGTTCGCCATGCATGCCGGTGACCGGCTCGAGTTCGGCCGCGGTCTGTCCACGGACGACGAGCCGGATCTCTGGCAGATGGATGCCACGGGCAACATCGAGCATTGGCTGGAGGTGGGGTTGCCGGACGAACGCCGCCTGCGCCGGGCAGCCGGGCGTTCGGCGCAGGTGACCCTCATCGCCTACGGCCAGCGTGCTTTCGACGTCTGGTGGCAGAAAAATCAGGCAGCGCTGACGCGCCTCGACCGGCTCACGGTCTGGTCATTGCCGGATGCCACGGTTGCCGCTCTGGGCGCCCTGGCCGGACGCAACATGACGCTGCAGTGCATCGTGCAGGACGGCGCGCTGACGTTGAGCGATGCAACGACCAGTGTGGCGGTTGAGCCGGAGTTGCGTCAGCGCGCCGTTCGGCCCTGAGCCGACAGCGCCGTCTTGAACGCCGCCTCGAATGCGCCGGGGGCGAAGGTCCGGGTCAGCTTCATGGTCGGTTTTCCGTTGAGTTTTCTGGTACACCAGGCATACGCTGGTTCCGTATGGAATTCACAGGCAAGCCGGAGCATTCAATCGCGTGAAACCAGCCACCGCCGCCAGCGCCCTGCGGGTACAGGCGTACCTGGGGCCCGAATATACGGTCCTCGAGTTCGAAGAGAGCACCCGCTCCGCCGCCGACGCCGCGGCGGCCATCGGCTGCGCGGTGGCTGCCATCGCCAAGTCGCTGGTCTTCGAGATGCAGGACGGGTCGCCGCTGCTGGTGATCGCTTCCGGCCGCAACCGGGTGGATGAAGCGCGCCTGGCCGAGCTGCTCGGGCAATCGGTGCACCGGCCCGATGCGGATTTCGTCCGGCGCCATACGGGCTTCTCCATTGGCGGTGTGCCGCCGGTGGGTCATCCGCAGCCGCTGCCGGTGGTGCTCGATGAAGATCTGCTGACACTGCCGGAAATCTGGGCCGCCGCGGGTACGCCCAACGCCGTGTTCCGGCTGACCCCCGAGCAGCTCAACAAACTGACCAACGGCCGTGTTGCCAAGGTGGCGGTGCGCTAAGCGCATGGGGTGCGCTAAGCGCGTGAAGCGCGCTGAAGCCCGGCGCATGACGTTCAGGCGGCTTGTGCCTGGAGCAGCGTCCGTGTTTGTGCTCGTTCCTCCGGTGAGCGGGTGAACTCCGACGCGGCGAAGTCGCTGACGCCGGCTTCTGCCAGCGCGTTCAGGCGATCCTGCACCTCCGCCGCACTGCCGACGATGGCCACATCCGCCGGGCCATCCACGCCTTCACGTTCGAACATGGCTCGATAGGACGGCAGTTTGCCGTACATGGACAGGCCGCGGCGGATGGCCGTGCGTACCGACTCGGGATCGTCCGTGACGCATACCGGCAAGGTCGCGATGATGCGGGGCTCCGGACGGCCTGCGGCCGCGGCGGCGTCGCGAATGCGCGGCGCGATGTGGTCGCTCACCGTCTTCGGTCCGACCCAGGCGAGGCTCGTGCCGTCGGCCAGCGTGCCTGTGACCTTCAGCGCCTGCGGGCCGAGTGCCGCGACCATCACGGGCGTATGCTGCACCGGCTTGCTGAACATCTCTGCCTGGCAGGACAGGGTTTCACCCTGGTAGTCCGCCTGGCCGTCGCGCATCAGCGCCATGAGGATGGTCAGGTATTCCCGCAAATGGCGGATGGGCTTGTCGAAGCCGATACCGAGCTGGGCCATCATCGGTTCGTGAGACAGCCCGATGCCGAGAGTCAGCCGGTGGTCGATGGCGGCCGCCGTGGTGAGTGCCTGGCCCGCCAGCACCATGGGGTGGCGCGGCATGGTGGGCACGATGGCCGTGCCGAGTTCGATGTCGGGCACCTGCTGCCCCACCAGTGCCAGGACGGTAAGTGCATCGAATCCGCCGGTCGGGTGCTCCGCCAGCCAGTAGCTGCTGAAGCCGTCGTCTGCCGCCCGCTGAGCGTCCCTTTGTATGGCGTCTACCGAGGCCTTCTGTACCAGTCCGGTGCCGTTGATGCCGATTTTCATGCGCAGTCCACAATGCTGTCGTGTCGAGGTAGATACAGAGCGGTTCGAATGTTCCGCTCCCCCAGTTGTTCGAAGAGCCGGCGATAGCCGGCCAGCTGATCGCGGTAGCGTTCGGCCTCCTGCTCGAGGAAGTTGTCGAGATCGCTGCCTTCGTGATGGCCGGTCTTGTAGTCGATGATCCAGCGTACACCGTGCTCATCAATGAACGTCCGGTCAACGATGGCGTTGACGATGGTGCCGTCGATGACGCCGGAGACGGCCAGTTCGCAGGCGGCGTCGCGGTGTGTGTTACTGAGCAGCCAGCGGCCGGTGTCGCTGTCCAATGTGGTCTGCAGTGCCTGCCGGATCACGGCGGCGTAGTCATCCAGCAGCGCTTCGCGGGTGCCGAGGGCCCGTAGAGCCCGCGGGATGCGCTGCAGCAGCCGTTGCCGTTCGCCGGCCGCCAGATTCTCGATACCAAGCCGGCCCACGTGCTCCAGCAGCCGGTGCAGCACCGTGCCGATGCGCCGGGCCTGTACGCCGGCCCAGTTGAATTCGATCTCGGTATCCGGCTCCCGCGGCAACAATGCCGGACGCCAGTGAAAGGGCGCGCCGATGTCCGGCTGCCAGCCGGCCGCCACCCGGCGCAGGCTCTGCTCCACGGCCGGTGCATCCGCCGGAGCGGCCGCCGCCGCGGTGGCAGGCGCATCGGCGAGCGCCGCCAGAAACGCCTCGCCGGTGGTCGGCCACAGGTCCGCCAGCAGACTGCCGGCGGCCGGTTTCAGGTCTTCTTTGTCCGGGTCCAGGCTCGCCGAGAGCACCAGCCGTTCCCGCGCCCGGGTGCTGGCCACATAGAGCAACCGCTGATTCTCGAATGCCGAGCGGGCTTTCTGCTCGTTGCGGATCATGTCGACCAGCGCCGGGTTCTCCGCCTGTTCCGCCGAGCGCAGCGGGGCGAACAGCACCTCCTCGGCACCGTCTTCGCCGGTGAACGGCAGCCAGTGCAACAACTCGCCGGCGCCGCCGGGCGGTGACTTGTGCAGCGCCGGCAGCACCACCAGATCCCACTCGAGGCCCTTGGCGCCGTGCATGGTGAGGATCTCCAGCTTGACCGAGTCGCTGGGCGGATCGCCTTCGGTGTACTGACCGGCGAGCAGTTCCTGAAAGTCGTTCCAGTCGGCCAGCAGCCCGTCGGCTTCGGCCTGCTCCAGCGCATTCAGGTAGGCGGCGGCATCCTTCAGGTCGGTGGCCGGATTGCTGCAGCACGCCGGCCCGCCGAGACGTTGCCAGACGCCTTCAACAAGATCACGCACGCTGCGCCGGCGCCAGTGCGTACGGGCATCGTCCAGCGCGCTGAAGACGTGACCGGCGCGCCGGCGCGCGCCGGTGTCGAGGCGGTCGAGGGCCTCCGGGTCGTCGAGGGCGCGGCCGTCGCCGGCCAGGCGGCAGAGATCATCGAGGGTCAGGCCGCACACGGGCGCGCGCAGCACGGCCAGCACGGCTGCCGTATCCGCCGGTTGTACGACGGCCCGGGTGAGAGCCAGCAGATCCTGTACCACCGGCCGGCTGGTGAGCGGGTCGAGTTTGACTGCACGAAAGGCCACCCCGTGGCGGTCCAGGGCGGGCAGGATCTCCCGCAGATGGCTGCGCGCGCGGACGATGATGGCGCCTTTGAAGTCAGCGTCGTCGGCGTGCTCGGCCAGAGCCTCTGCCAGCAGCGAGGCGATGGCGTCGCCTTCGGCGGCGTCGCCGGCATGCGCCGTGAGCTCAACGGCCCCGCCGGGGCCGCGGCCGGCGTCTGAAGGTGCGTAGGAGACGGCCCCGGCGGAAATGTCCTCGGTGGCTGGGAAGATGGGGCCGAGCCGGCCGTTGACCCATTCCACGATCTCGGCGCGGGAGCGGAAGTTGGTGGCCAGGCGTTTCGGTTCCAGGGTGACTGGGCCGACGCCGTGGTCGCGGCTGCGGATGAACAGCCCTACGTCCGCTTCGCGGAAGCGGTAGATCGACTGCATGGGGTCGCCGACCAGGAAGAGGGTTCTGGAGGGGGGCGCGGCCTGGAGGCCGCTCCTACAGTCTGGGGATTCGCCTTCCCAGCCGGCGGTCAGGGTTTCCAGCAGGCGGAGCTGAGCCTGGTTGGTGTCCTGGAACTCGTCCACCAGAATGTGGCGGATGCGCCGGTCGAGATAGAGGCCGAGATCCGTGTAGCCGCTGTCTTCGTCGCCGAGGCCGCGCAGCGCGGCGGCCGCGAGCCCGGTGAAGTCGGTCTGCCCGGCGGCGGCGAACACCAGCTCCAGTTCTCCCGCGGCGCGGTGCAGCACCCGCACCAGGGCTTCCAGCACGGCCCACTCCTCATCGTCGTAGCGGGGCTCGGGCAGGCGCCGCGCCTGGGCCAGCGTCCGGGCCAGTTCGTCCTGTCCGGCCAGCGATTCCAGCAGCGCCTGGAAGTGCTCCTTCTCGGTGGTTTTCGGCGGAAAGCCGTTGCGCGCATTGATGCCGCCGGGTTTGCGCAGCTCGTCTTTGCCGGTGAGCAGCGCTTCGCCCAGACCGCGCCACAGCGGCAGTGCTGCCACGCTGGGCGGCGGCAGATCTTCTTCCTCGGCAAACATGCACACGGCTGACGGTCTGCCGCTGGCCTCGAGATTAGCCGCGGCGAACTGCAGCAGCGCAGTCAGTACGCGCGGATCGCAGCCGCCGGCATCGAGCGCGGCGTGCAGGGCGTGTGCGGCGTTGTCGAGCCGGCCGGTCACCACCTGTTCCAGCACCGCTTCCAGCGTCTGGCGCTGCGGCGGGCCGCTGATGCCCAGGGCACGCAGCCACTGATCCCGCTTCGCCAGCAGGCCGGCCAGCAGGTCTTCGATGTCCTGGCTGCGGTGGTCGCGCCAGTCCAGCAGGCGCTCCAGGTCCGGGGCTGTCGGATCATTGTCGTCCACCAGGGCCAGCACCCGGCGGGCCGCCTGGCGGTACAGGGCCTGGGTATTGTCCGCCGGCGCCGGTACCGGGCCGAGCTGGCTGGCCACGGGCATGGTGCGCGCCAGGTAGTGATTGAAGCTGTCGATGGTGCGGATCAGCAGGCGCTGGGGGTTTTCGCGCAGTCCCCACGCGGCGGCTTTGTCCTGCACGGCGCGGGCCTTGGCCAGGGTCGCCTGCTCGTGGGGCTCGTCGGTGGTAAAGGCCGGGTCCAGGTAGCGCAGAATGCGCTGCTTCATCTCCGCTGCGGCTTTGCGGGTGAAGGTGATGGCAAGAATCTCTTCCGGCGCCTCGGCGACCGCCAGCAGGCCCAGATAACGTTCCACCAGCAGAGTGGTCTTGCCGGAACCCGCCGGGGCCTGGACGATCACCGAGCGGGCCGGGTCGACGGCTTCGCGGCGTGCCTGCTCGTCACTCATCGCCGTGCTCTCCACTGCCGTCGTCGTCGGCCAGCGAGTCATACGGTGAGCGTTCCCGGATGCGGCACAGCGCGTGCAGGTGGCAATAGCGGCACACACTGGGATGGCGCGGGTCCACGGCCGCATGACCGGCGCGGAAGTCGCCGGCCAGGGTCTCCAGGTGGGTGCGCCAGGCGGCCAGCAGTCCGGGCCAGGAATCCAGTTCCTTGTACTTGTGGGTCGCTGCCGCCAGGTCGGTGACACCCGGCGTACCCGCGTCGCCGTCGGCCAGCCCGTCGAAGGTGAGGTTCTCCGGGCGGATGCGGGCGAAGGCGATGGCGGCGGGCGGTTGTTCGGCGGCTACGGCATAGGCGGGCAGTTGCGGATCGGCCAGTCGCGGTTCGGGAAACCAGTCGCCTTTGCCCGTACGCCCGGTCTTGTAGTCGATGAGCATGTGCCGCCCGTCGGGCAGCTTGTCGACCCGGTCGATCTTGCCGGACAGGGTCAGCCCCGCGAATGCCAGGGTCACGGGCCGTTCGTGTTCCGCCACGCCGAAATCGTCCCGGGCCAGCTCCAGTTCCAGCCAGCGCTCCAGAACCCGCCGGGTGCGGCGCTCTTCCAGAGCGCGGCCGTTGTCGGTCAGCAGCAGGCGGTAACGCTCGGTGACTTTGGCCAGTGCCGTTTCCACTGCGCTGTGGATTCTTGCCTGCAACCCTTGCCGGTCGAGCGATTGCAAGGCGGCTTTGTCCGGCAGCCCGTTCCAGAAGGCTTCCAGCGCACGATGGACCACCGTACCGCGCTGGCCGGCGTCCAGGCCCGGCCGCGGCGGCGTGAGTTCCCGGGCCGCCAGCCGTGTTTCGGCGAAAGCGCGGAACGGGCAAGCCGATTGATGACGCAACACGCCCGTGCCGCCTTTGACCGCGCCGGCGGTCAGCGGCGGCGCCTGGGCATCGGCAGGCAGAACTTCCAGCTCCGCCGGAGCGCCGGAGGGTTCCGTGACGGCGTCTGTCAGCCGGCAGCCGTCGAGCAGCGCGGTGAGTTCCAGGGCCGTTTCGTCGCTGCCCCGGGCGAAGCTGCCGCGTACCTCCGGTGCGGTGGTCAGCAGTCCATCGAGTTCCAGGCGCGCCTGGGCCAGACAGCCATCACTGGTGGCCCGGGGGACGCGGGCCTGCACCGGTGCCGGAATCAGCGGGTCGCGGCGGGCGGGTCCGGGCCAGGTATCGCCGTCCAGGGTGGTGATCCAGACGGCGTCGAAGCGTGATCCCAGTGCCTCCTCGACGCCGAGCACTTCCACCGGCACACCCGGGTTCTGTTCCCGGAACACGGCCGCGGCGGCGCGTTCGTTGAGCAGATCCAGCGCGCGCGGCCGGGGCATGGGTTCGCTCACCACCACGTCCAGGGTGCTGAAGGCTTCCAGCAGGTCGTGCCAGCGCTGCAGGACCTGGTACTCGCGGCTGTCCAGGCTCCGTCCGTGGCCGAATTCCAGACAGGTGAGCTCACGCTGCAGGCGCGCGGCCCACTCCGACGGCCAGGCATGGCCGGCATTCTCGCGGCGCAGGATCTGCCACGCATCGAGTCGCCCGGCCAGGTGGCTGGCATTGTCGTGGTTCAGCACCCATTGCAGTTCGTTGATGCTCACGTCGAATGGCGCTTCCCGGGTGAGACGCGCCAGGGCCTGGTCCTGCGCCGGACCCTGCTGCACGAAGCCGGGCAGGAAGGGGGAGCGCAGCAGGCGGCGTGCCTGCGGTTGCGTCACGCGGCGCTCGTCGAGATGCAGGATGGCCAGGGCATCGGCAGTGAGAGGCCATTCGGCCAGCGGCTGGCCCAGGGAGATGTGCCATGGCTCGTGGGCCGATTGCCGGAGCGTTGCGGCGGGCGGGTCGAACACCTGGCGAAAGATCCGCTCCACCCGACCGACCCGGCCGGCCAGGTCCGGGACGACCACCGCCAGGCGCTGCCCCGGGTCTCCTTCCAGACGCTGCCGGGCCCAGCGGGCGGCGGCCCGGATCTCGTCGTCGGGTTCCACGAAGGCCGTGATCGCCGGCTCTGCCGGTGTCTGCTGCGGCGTTTCGCGGTAGTGGATCACAGTGCCGGCCTTTGCCATGGCATCGACGATGCGTTGCTGCAGCGGCGTCATGGGCAGTTCGAAGCCGGCAAGTTCCAGGGCATCCGGGGCGGCAATACGGCCACTGCCGACGAGGTCGGGGATCTCCGCGGCGAAGGCCCAGTCGTCCACCAGGTCGCGGCGCGCGCACATGCTGCGGTAGCGGGCTGCCCAGTCCTTGAAGCGCCCGCTGTCCTCGGACAGGAGCACGGCCGCCCAGCGCTCGGGCCTATCCAGGTCGTGTTCGTGAATCAGCCGCCAGGCCCGCACCGCCAGCTCCGCCACACGCGGCTCGCCGATGAATACGTCACGGTCGATGAGCGACTGCCACAGCGCCAGCGCCTGCTGGGTATCGATGGGTACCCGGGCATCGTCGGCGGCGAGAAAGTAGTCGTCGCGCAGTTGGCTGAGCCACGCGGAGAAAGGGAGGATGCGCGGCGGCTGCCAGGCGCTGCGTCCTTCGGCGACCATGGCGGCCGCTGCCTCCCGGGCGAGGTTGCGCGCCAGGCGCGCGGTGGGTCAGTACCAGCGGAGAGGCTTCGGCCATGCCTCATTGTATCGATGTCTGAGCGCCCCGGTCCTCTCTTGTTGGAGCGATCTCGGGCGAGCGAAGCTCGCCTAACGCGAACGGAGTTCGCGCCAGATCGCGACGGCAGGTTTTGTCATCGCGATCTGGAGATCGCTCCCACAGCGATGCACTCCACTTCCAGGCGCGCACCCAGCGCCAGGCCGTTGGCGCCGAACGCGCTGCGGGCGGGATAGGGCGGCTCGAAGTAGTCCTGGTAGATTTCGTTGAACGCGGCCCATTCGCTCATGTCGGCGAGCATGACCGTGCACTTCACCACATCGTTCATGGACCGGCCGTTCGCTTCCAGCGTGGCCTGGATGTTCTCCATGGTCTGGCGCGCTTCGGCGGCCATGCCCCCCTGCACCAGTTCCAGGGTGCCGGGCTTCACACCGATCTGCCCGGAGAGGTACAGCGTGTCGCCCAGACGCACCGCCTCGGAGAACGGCAGGTCCTGCGGCAGCACGCTGCCGGAGTTCAGGTGCTCGACGTCGGGGTCGGCAGCCGCGGCCACGGCTGCGGCGACCAGCAGGGCGATACCGGCGAAGTCAGGCGGCGAGCGGTGGCGCGGCTTGTGCTCATCGTTGCTCGATCTCCCTGATCAGCGCAGCTTCGTCGGGAAACCCGCCGGTCTCGTGCTTGGAGTAGACGCGCTCACCGTCCACGTGAACGTCGAATATGCCGCCGCCGCCTTCTATCAGTGTGGGCCGCGCAGCGAACGCTTCCTCGATTCTGGCAGCCAGACTGACCGCCTTGGGTTCGTAGTTTCACTGCACGCAATAGGTGATGGAGACTTCCATGGTTGCTGGCTCCAATTGACGCTTCGACTCCGCACTTTACTGCCCGCGGCGGCCGCCTTCCAGCCGCCTACGCCAGTGCCCCGGTGAAGAACTGCCGCGTGTTCTCCTCGAGGCCCTCCAGGTAATAGCCGCCTTCCTGAACCACCAGCATGGGATATCCCAGCGCGGCTGCGGTACGTCCCAGCCGTTGAAAGCCGCTGGAGGTGACCGCCACTTTGGCTTGCGGGTCGTGCTCGTGGATGTCGAAGCCCAGGGTGACGATGAGGATGTCGGGGGCGTACAGCGCAATGGCGTTCACCGCCTCTTCCAGGCGGTCGAAGAACACGGCTTCGCTGGAGCCATGGGGCATGGGCAGGTTGATGTTGTAGCCCTCGCCGGCGCCTTCGCCGCGCTCGTCCTCGTAGCCGGTGACCACCGGATAGAAGTTGGTGGGGTCGCCGTGGATGGAGACATAGAGCACGTCATCGCGCTCGTAGAAGATCTCCTGAATGCCCTGGCCGTGGTGCATGTCCGGGTCCAGGATGGCGATGCGGGGAAAGCGCGTCTGCAACGCCTCTGCCGCAATGGCGGCATTGTTCAGGTAGCAGAAGCCGCCGGCAGCGTCGCGCCGCGCGTGGTGTCCCGGCGGACGGCAGACGGCGTAGGCGATCTGTTCCCCTGCCAGCAGCGCATCCGCCGCCGACAGGGCGGTCTGTGCCGACCAGTAGGCGGCTTTCCAGGTATGCTCGCCCACCGGACAACTGCCGTCGGCCAGATGCCAGGCCGCTTCCGCGAGAATGCCCCGCGGCGATCCTGCCGGGCGCATGAAGACGTTGGACATGACCTCGTCGCCCCAGTCTTCGGGCACCGCGGTCCATTGCCGGTGGGCCGACTCCAGAAACCGCAGGTAGCTCAGGTCGTGTACGCGATTGAACAGGGCGGTGCCGTGATCGGCGGGTTCCTCGGTGGCCAGGCCGAGGCTCTCGAGGCCGCGCAGGATGTAGTCGGTGCGGGCGGGAATTTCCAGCGGCGTGCGCATCTGCCCGCGGGACAGATAGCTGCGCGGAATGTGGAGACTCTGCTCAGGGTGGAAATATGCCTTCATGGTTCGCTTCTTGATGGTTGGTGGAAAGTAGCGATTGCAATGTCTGTTGCCAGGCGGGCAGCAGCGCGGCCTCCGTCCAGGGCTGAATGCCCGGCGGCGCCGGCGGCCCCGACGTCAGCCACTCGGCCAGGCGGCTGACCAGCGCTGCGCCGTCACTGGCAGGGTAACGGTACTCCGCCGGGTACTGCTCCGTATAGGCCAATGCATCCGGTACCAGCGGGGCAGCGCCGGCGCTCACGGCTTCCAGCATGGCCAGACCCTGGAATTCGTGCAGGGCCGTGCTCACCACAATGCCCGCCCGGCCCAGGATGGCCTGATACTCGGCCCGCGGAACGCGGCCGTCGGCGATGATCCGTTCGCGAGCATGCCGTCGCGGATACGCTGCGAGTGCGTCCGGCCGCTGTGCGGGCGGCCACGCCGAGCAGGGCGAGCCGGAATTCGATGCCGTCGGCCGCGAGTGCCAGCACGGCGCTCGGCGAAGAGGTCCGGGGCCTTGTCGTATTCCCAGCGGTGATTCCAGAGGATCAGCCGCGCGATCCCGTCTGCGGCCGCCGGCGCGACGGCGTCGACCGGGCATCGGGTAGACGGAGGCCTTCGGCGCGAGCCGTTCGACGGATCCCGGCCGGGACCTGCATCCGGCATGCGCCGGAGCAGGTTGTCGACGCCGTCGAGAAACGTGTCGCGATTGAACGCGGAATTGAACAGCCAGTCGCTGTCGCGCGGCCAGCGCGCCGTAGAGCTGCACGATCTGCGGTTCGACGCGAGCGTCACCTGCTGTGCGCTCACCGGGTAGGCGAACTGATTCTCATGGAAGTAGTAGAGCGCGGGAACATGGGCCAGTGCAGGATGCAGCCCGCGCAAGGTGGCCAGGTCCACCATGGACGTAGCCACCAGCGCATCCGGGGCCGGGCCGGAGAACGCGTCTACCCAGGACAGCGGGTTACCGCGGATGCGCCAGCGGAAGTGGCGGCCCGGCAGTTCCGCCCGCTGCCAGGTGAACGCGGGGAAAGCCCTGCAGAGCCAGTCCGCCCAGGCGGCATGGCTGTCGGCGCGGTAAGCGGACAGCAGCAGAAGATGCGGATGCTGGTGCACGGGAAAGGCTCAGGCTCACCTGGATGATATTCAGCGCAGCACCATAGCCTGACCGATCGGCCATCATCAATCCATTGCCGGGCCGGCCGGCGCCGGCCGGTCGTTTGGGGCACAATGTCCGTTCGTTCAGGAGGGGAGAATTCATGAACAAGCTGATTTCCATGGGGCTGTTGTGGGCCCTGGCCAGCGCCGCTGCGGCGGCGCAGTTTCTCTATGTGGAGAATTCCAACAGCGGCCACGTCACCGTGATCTCGATACCCGAACACCAGGTCGTCGCCACGTTTTATGCCGGGGATCATCCTGACGACGTCGTACACGCTCCCGATGGACGCACCATCTATATCAACAACCAGTTCTATCAGAGCGCCCAGGATGCGCCCGGCGACGGCGTCAACGAGGTCATCGCCTTCGACACCATCAGCGGCGCTGTGCAGTGGCGCGTGCCCATGTCCGGGGTGCCGCACCACATGTCCCTGTCGTCGGACGGCCGCTGGCTCTATGTACCGCTGTTCGACCGCAACTATACCGCGGTGGTGGATACCGAAAACAAGCGCGTGGACCGGCACATGTTCGGCGCGCTGGGCGCCCACGGCACCAAGCTGTCGCCGGACGACGAACGCCTGTACATCGGTTCCATGTTCACCGACGCCATCTACGTTGTGGATGTGGAGAGCGGCCGGCCGGTTCAGCTGCTGAACTTCGATGACGGCGTGCGGCCGTTCACCTTCGATCGCGCCGAGACGACGCTCTATACGCAATTGTCGCGGCTGCACGGTTTCGACGTCGTGGACCTCGAGAGCGGCCGCATCACCCAGCGCGTGCACCTGCCGGAGCTGCCGGACGATGCGCCGTTGATGGAGGCTTTTCCGCACACTTACAACCATGGCCTGGAGCTGTCGCCGGACGAACGTTATCTGCTGGCGGCGGGCAGCGCCGGCGATTATGTGGCCGTTTACACGCATCCCGAGCTCGAGCTGGTGAAGACCATTCCCACGGGCGCCGAGCCCAACTGGATCGTCTTCACCGCTGACAGCCGCTACGCCTATGTCACGGCGCGGGCGTCCGATGAGATTTCGGCCATCGACATGAACACCCTGGAAGAAGTGGCGCGCATACCGTCATCGGGCGAATATCCCCAGCGTATGCGCGTGGTCGACGTGCCGGCCGACACATTGGACATCCCGCAGTAGGGCCCGGCTTCGTGAACCCGGGTCACAGCCGCCGCCGACTGCTGCGCATGCTGGGCGTCTGGCTGGGCATGGCCTGGTCCGGCGCGCGCGCGGCCGACCGCGTGGGCGATGATGACGAGGACGGCGAGCCGCTGGAGGTACCGCTGGCCGATGTGGCACCGGGGGAGATGGTCGAGGTGCAATGGCGCGGACGTCCGGTGTTCGTCCGCCACCGCACGGCCGAAGAGATTGCCCGTGAGCGAGCTGTGCCCCTGGACGCCCTGCGCGACCCCGAGCCTGACCAGGCGCGGGCGCAGCGGCCCGAATGGGTGGTGGTGGAAGGTATCTGCACCCACGCCGGCTGCATCCCCACCGGCCCGCTGGGCGATTACGACGGCTGGTACTGCCTGTGCCACGGCTCGCAATTCGATACGGCCGGGCGGGTCCGCTCCGGCCCGGCCCGGACAAATCTGAAAATTCCCCCCTATCAGTTTGTCAGCGCGGTCAGGGTCCGGCTCGGCGCAGCGTAGGCTTCTGCCGGCTGGTTTTGTCGGACAAAGCTGTTTCCGAATTATGTCCCTGGTAACAAAACTGAAACATAGACGTCATATCTCCAACTGTATGCCCGGGCCATAGACGGGCACACAGCTCAACGTCATAACAAGGGAGAGGTGACGGAAATGAACAGTCCACAATATCTTGGTGTCTCCGCGTTCGGATTCGCGGCAAGCATCGCCATGGCATTGACCGGTATGGGCCCGAGTCCGGTCCAGGCGGCCCAGGCCGAGCCCATCGAGGAGGTGGTCGTGACCGGCTCGCGGATCCGCCGCAATCCGCTGGACGAGCCGGCGGCGGTCATGCAACTTGACGAAGACTATTTCGATCAGACCGGCCTGACCAACTTAGGCGACATGCTGCAGCGTCTGCCCATCAGTTCGTCGGCCATCAACACCCGCTTCAACGTGCCCGGCAACTCCGGTTTTCCGCAGGACGGTACGGGTATCGGCGCGGGTGCGGCGCGCATTGCACTGCGTAACATCGAGGCCCGCCGTACGCTGGTGCTGGTGGACGGCAAGCGGTTCATCCCGGGTGCTTCGGCATCCGGCGTGCCCATCGCCGTCGATCTCAACACCATTCCCACCAGCATGATCGAGAGCATCGAGATTCTGCAGGATGGCGCTTCCGCCATTTACGGGTCCGATGCCATCGGCGGCGTGGTGAACGTCAAGACCTACCAGGATTTCGACGGCTTCGCGTTCAACGCCAACGCCGGCAGCTTTCTCGACGAGAACGATGGGGAGAACCTGGAGTTTTCCGCCCGATGGGGCGGCGGCAACGACCGAACCCACATGGTGGTGGGCCTCGGTTACGTCGAGGAGAAATCGGTACTGACCTCGGATCGTGCACAGTCGGCGTTTCCCAATCCGTTCGCCACCAGTTGTGATGTTGACGGTTCCCGCTGTTCGTCCTTTACGCCTCAGGGACGATTCATCCTCGGGCAGGACTTTGCAGGTGGCGCCAGCATTACTCTGAATGACGGCGTTCTCAACGACGGGATGGCGAACATCCCCCAGTTCGACCCGGACAACCCGGGCAGCCTGGATTTCCACGGCTTTACCAACGCCGACCGGTTCAACTTCAACGGCCCGGGCTTCAACTTCCTGCGCACACCCAGCGAACGGTTCAATCTGTTCACCAACTTCCGCCACGACTTCACCGACAACGTTCGCCTCAAGGGTACAGCCATGTTCACCAACCGCGAGTCATCGACCCGCGGTGCCCCCGAGCCGTTGTGCCTGGGCAATGGCTGCGGTAACCCCATTGCGCGTGACACGGTGATTGCGGCCGATCAGCCATTCAACCCGTTCGGTGTGGATTTGTCCGTTGCTGACGGCACGCTGGAATTCTTCGGCCGCCGGCCGTTAGAGTCGGGCGCACGCATCTTCAAGCAGGACGTTGACACCTTCTTTGTCAGCGGTGGGTTCGAAGGCGACTTCAACGCAGGCAACCGATCCTTCTTCTGGGAGCTGTACGCCAGCTATGGTGATAACGAAGGGGTTCAGGAGAAGCAGAACTCTCACAATCAGGCGCGGCTGGCAGTGGCACTCGGTGACCCGGACGTCTGTGCCCAGGTGCCCGGCTGCGTGCCGTTCAACTTTTTCGGCGGCCAGGGGCCGGACGGTAACGGCTCCATCACCGAGGAGATGCTGGATTTCGTCGGCTTCACCCAGCGCGACATCAGCGATCAGACACTGAAGAACGTAGCATTCAACATTTCCGGCGATCTCGCCGAGCTGCCCGCGGGCAATCTCGGGTTTGCCGCCGGCATCGAATATCGGGATCAGGAAGGCGCGTTCCGGCCGGACCCGGTGGCCGCCAGCGGCGAGACGGCGGGCATCCCCTCCGGTCCTACGGCCGGTGATTTCGATGTCACCGAATATTACGCGGAGGTTCGCGTCCCCATCGCCGCGGACCGGCCGGGCATCGATTACCTGGAGGTGAACGGCGCGGGGCGTATATCCGACTACAGCACCGTGGGCACCGAGGGGACTTTCAAGTTCAGCGCCCTGTATCGACCGATTGCTGACCTTTCCCTGCGGGGCTCGGTCTCTACCGGCATCCGCGCGCCGGGCATTGGCGAACTGTTCGGCGGTGCCGCACGGGAAGACTTTACTTTCAATGACCCCTGCAACGATTTCCTGGCCCTGGCGGGCTCCGATGCCGGCGGCCGGGATACGGCCCAGCCGGCGGACATCATCTCGGCCTGTCAGAGCCTGGGTGTCTCGGAGTCGTTCGTGCAGTTGAATCCCCAGGTCTCGTCGGTGAGCCGCGGCAATGAGGAGCTTACCGAGGAGACGTCGGACAACTACACGCTTGGCGTGGTCTACAGCCCGGCCTGGGCTGCCGACACCAACTGGTCCGAGTCGATCACCGTGTCCGTGGATTACTACGACATCGAGATCGACGATGCCATTCAGGGACGTAACCCGGGCGATGTGGCCGTGGCCTGTATTGAAACCCTGGATCCGTTCTTCTGCGATCGCGTGGAGCGCAGCGGATTGGGCGGCGTCAACCTGATCGACAATCAGTTGCAGAACATCGGCGGTA
Organism: Gammaproteobacteria bacterium; assembly: GCA_034522075.1. Taxonomy (GTDB): domain Bacteria; phylum Pseudomonadota; class Gammaproteobacteria; order Pseudomonadales; family Azotimanducaceae; genus UBA7803. Next base: position 38,993 of record JAXHLO010000001.1, read on the forward strand.
TCGAGACCTCCGGGTTCGACATTGCGCTCAGCTATGTATCACCGGCCACGGACATCGGCCAGTTCCGCTGGAATTTCGACGCGACCCATCTGGCCGAATATACGGAAGAGACGGACCAGCCGGATGGCTCGACCACCGAGACCGAATTCGACGGTGCGGTGACCGACGAGACGTTCCAGCGTTCGTTCCCGGAGTGGCGTTTCACCAGCACGGCGGACTGGTTCTATCAGAACTGGTCGGCGAGCGTGATTTTCCGTTTCGTGAGCGATCTGGAGGAGTTTGCCAACGCTGCGCCCTCGGGCAACACGCTGGGCTCCATGCTGTACACCGACGTGCGGGCCGGATACCGGATACCGCTGGGGGATGAGTCGCTGTCCGTGACGCTGGGGGTCAACAACCTCTTCGACCGTGACCCGCCAACCTGCCGGGTATCATGCGGGGTCATCGGCATGAGCCCGATCAGCCACGACCTTCCGGACCGGCTCGGTTTCATCAGGCTGTCCTACGAGCGATAGGGGAGCCTGAGGCGGCGAACGTGCCCTGCATGTATCATCTCTGCTCAGTGTCGCTGGGGAGAGAGACATGCAGGGCATGATCGTCGACTGGATCGCACACAACGCCGCCAATCTGCCCGCCAAGACCGCCGCCATCGAGCTGCCCAGCGGGCGCCGGCGCAGCTATGCCGACATGCACGACCGGGTGGGCCGCATTGCCCGCTGGCTTACCGACCTGGGCGTCGAACGCGGCGATCGGGTGGGGATGCTGGCGCTGAACTCCATCGATACCCTGGACATCATTTTCGCCACCTGGCGCATCGGCGCCGTGCATCTGGCCTTGAACTTCCGCCTGACCGCCGGCGAACTCGACTACATCATCGGCAACGCTGAGCCCAAGGTCATGATCTTCGACGCCGAGCTCACCGAGACCGTGGCGGCCTTGAGCGTCACGGTCGAGCATCTCATCGACACCGACGGCCAGGGCGGTGAGTCGGATTTCGAGGGCCGCATCGCGCAGGCCGAGCCCATCAACGAGATGGTGGCCCTGGAACCCGACGACACCTGCATGCTCATGTACTCCTCCGGCACCACCGGCCGGCCCAAGGGGGTGGTGATCACCCACGGCATGATGCTCTGGGCTCAGGTCAACGCCGGCGCGCCCATGCGCTGTACGGAAGACATGGTGAGCCTGGCCGTGATGCCGCTGTTCCACATCGGCGGGCTGCAGGTGTTCACGGCGCCGGCGCTGTTCGCCGGCGGTACGGCGGTGATCATGCGCAGCTTCGAGCCCGGCGCCACGCTGGATGCCTTCAGTGACCCGGAACTGGGTATTACCCACTTCCTCGGCGTTCCGGCAATCTTCAATGCGCTGCGTGACCATCCGCAGAACCCCCATGCCGATCTGTCAAGTCTGCAGGTCGTGCTGGCGGGTGCTGAGGCCGTCCCGGAAGCTCTGGTGCAGTGGTGGAGCCGGCGCGGGCTGGTGGTCCAGGAGGGTTATGGGATGACCGAGAACGTGGCGAGCTGCTGCGTACTCGGGCGCGACGATGTGGCAACCAAGGTGGGATCGGCCGGCAAGCCCCTGCGGCACATCGAGCTGCGCATTGCCCGGGAAGACGGCAGCGCGGCCGGCCCGGGGGAGTCCGGTGAGATCTGGTGCCGGGGTCCGGTGGTGACACCCGGCTACTGGCGCCGCGGCGACGCCAACGACGAAGCCTTCGTCGACGGCTGGTTCCGCACTGGCGACATAGGCTCGCAGGATGCGGATGGCTTCTACTACGTGGAAGACCGGCTGAAGGACATGTACATATCCGGCGGTGAAAACGTCTATCCCGCAGAGATCGAGAACGTGCTCTACGAGCTCGAAGAGATCCGCGAGGCGGCCGTCATCGGTGTGCCCGACGAGCGCTGGGGCGAGACCGGCTGTGCGGTAGTGGTGTGCAAGGAACCCGGCAACATCGAGGCGGCCGACATTCTTGCCTATTGCCGGCCGAAGCTGGCGCGTTTCAAGCACCCCACCCACGTGGTGTTCGTGGACGAGCTGCCGCGCAATGCCACGGGCAAGGTCCTGAAGTTCGAGCTGCGCCGGACCATCCAGCCCTGATTGCCCGAGCCGGCCGCAGCCGGCCCGGTGGCAGCCCGGCCCTGGGCCGAGTACCCTGAGCCCCCAGCCATAGAACTACTGCCAGGAGCAACTGACACCATGGCGCAATCGAACAGAGGCAACGGCCCGCCGGACCTCACGGAAATTTTCGGTTCCGGCAAGAAGCCGCCGAAATTTGCCATTGGCGGCATCATCGCAGCGATTCTGGTGATCTGGATCGTTTTCACGTCTTTTTACACCGTCCAGCCGGAAGAGCGGGCTGTGGTCAAACGTCTGGGCAAGGTCGTGGGCATTTCCGATCCGGGCCTGCACTTCAAGCTGCCTTTCGGCATCGACGAGGTGCAGTTCGTTGCCACGGAACGGGTGCTGAAACAGGAGTTCGGTTTCCGCACCGAGGGGTCTCTGGCCGGCCAGCGCACCACCTATCAGCAGGCGGATTTTCAGGACGAATCGCTGATGCTCACGGGTGACTTGAACATCATCGACGTGGAGTGGGTGGTGCAGTACCGCATCAACGATCCCATCAAGTTTCTCTACGAGATGCGCGAGCCGACCCGCACCTTGCGTGATATCTCCGAGTCCGTCATGCGCCGGGTAGCCGGCAACCGGCTGGGCTCCGAGGTGCTGACCGTGGGCCGGGTGGACATTCAGAGCACGGCCCGCGACGAAATCCAGGAGGCCATGGATCAGTACAATTCGGGTATCCACATCATCACCGTGGAACTGCAGGACGTGGTCCCGCCCGAAGCCGTCCAGCCCGCCTTCAACGAGGTGAACGAAGCGCGTCAGGAGCGCGAGCGTATGATCAACGAAGCGCAGAAGCAGGTGAACCAGGAAATTCCGCGGGCGGAAGGCTCGGCCATCCGTACCATTGCCGAAGCCGAGGGTTACGCCACCGAGCGGGTCAACCGGGCCATGGGCGAAAGCGCGCGTTTCACGGCGGTGCTCGAGCAGTATCGCAGCGTCCCGGAAG
>JAXHLO010000002.1:0-43074 GCA_034522075.1 Gammaproteobacteria bacterium
TCGGTGGTCGCGCCGTCCGGGGCCCGTGTTCTGCACGATCATGTCCACTTCGATGGGCGCGCGGCCCACCGGGCCGAGCAGCTGGGACGCCACGCCGGGCATGATCGGGGACGCCCATGCACCGTGATCTTGGCCTCGTCGCGGTTGATGGCGATGCCGGACACGATGGGCTGTTCCATCTCGCTGGTCTCCGTGGTGATGAGGGTGCCGGGGCCGTCCTGGAAAGAGGACAGCACCCGCAGGGGTACCTGGTATTTGCCGGCGAACTCCACTGAGCGGGGATGCAGAACCTTGGAGCCCAGGCTCGCCAGCTCGAGCATTTCCTCGAAGGTGACGCGCTGCCGCGCGGCGGGCATGCGCCGACCACCCGCGGGTCCGCCGTGTAGACGCCGTCCACGTCGGTGCAGATCTCGCATTCGAAGGCTTTGAGCGCCGCGGCGATGGCCACGGCGGTGGTGTCCGAGCCGCCGCGGCCAAGGGTGGTGAGATTGCCGTCGCTCGTCGACGCCCTGGAAAGCCGGCCACGACCGGCACGCTGCCGCTCGGCGATGATCGGCCTGCGGATGCGGCTCGGCGTCGATGGCGCTGGATGCGGGCCCGGCCGAAGCTGGGCATTGTCGGTGCAGGATGGCGGACCTGGTCGGCCGGTGTCGGACTTGGCCGGGCGGCCGCGGTCGCTGCAGCGCCATGGCCGAGCAGGGCGATGGTGACCTGCTGGCCGGTCGAGCCTGCAGGACGTCCAGCTCGCGGTCCCAGGCGGCAGGCAGACCCTTGCTCCGGGCGCGGGCCGCAGCCGATCAGGCGGTCGGTCTCGCCGCTCATGGCCGAGACCACCACGACCACCTGATCGGCCGCCGTTGTCGCGGTATTGCTCGATCACCCGGTCGGCGACGGCGTCGAATGCGCTCGGCGCTGCCGACGCGAGGTGCCGCCGTATTTCTGTACCTGGACGATCAGTGCCACAGCAGCGCGGCAGCCGAGTCGCTGGGTCGACGGATGCCCGGTTGCTGCCCCTCTGGCCGGAGGGCGAGGGGCATGACCACGTCGCCCCGCCGGGACTCGTCAGGCGGGAACTAAACTGCAAATCGCGGGCGGGACAACGCTGAAGGAATTTCCGTCGGACTGCACCAGCCGGTAGCCGGACAGCAGGACGACCTGACGTCCGGAGCCGGCACCAGGACGACGTGCCAGGCATCCGGCCAGCGGCTACCTTGCACGGTCATGGTGCGCCGGCACCACGCAGGCGACCAGGCGAGGACGAGGCTGATCTTCTCCGGCCGACCGCGGATGCCCCAGCGCGATGGCCGCGCGAGCCGAGCTTCAGCTCGAGCGTGTGTCCAGGGGATCTGCAGCAGGGACTTGGGGGTGCGCCGTCCACCGGCGCGCGGCCAGCACCTGGGATGCCCGCCGACGTCTCCGCCGCCTGGCCGGCCAGGGTCCGCCGCCGCTGAGCCGCTGGCGAGCTTCTGGCCTTGAGTTGCTCGAGTTCCCTGGCCAGCTGGCGGTTCTCCTCCACCAGCCCCGCCACTTTGTCAGGAACCTCGGCGTCCTGGCCGCTGCCCCTCGACCAGGCGGGCACCGCGGTTCCGAGCGCCTGCGGTCGGTCGCATCCATCCACTCCAGAGCGCCCGGCCCGGTGACCGCTTCGATGCGGCGCACGCCGGCTGCCACGCCGGCTCCATCGGCTGATCACCGAACAAGCCGATGTCGCCGGCCCGCGCGAACATGGGTGCCGCCGCGCAGCTCGACCGAAGTCATCGCCCATGCTGAGCACGCGCACTTCGTCGGCGTATTTCTCGCCGAACAGCGCCATGGCACCGCGGCCTGCACGGCCGGATTTCGATACGCCATGTGCGCGGGCGCCCACCGGCGCGTTGCGGCTGGACCTGGTCGTTGACCTGCGCTTCCGATCCTCGGGCGAGCTGCCCGGGCGCAGACGGGCTCGGGTGTGGGAGAAAGTCGAAGCGCAGCCGGTCCGGCGCTACCAGCGAGCCCTTCTGGGTCACGTGGGTGCCCAGCACATTACGCAGCGCCGCATGCAGCAGGTGGGTGGCGGAGTGATTGAGCATGATGCGCCGGCGCCGTTCGGCATCGACCGCGGCGTGGATGCGCTGTCCGGATGCCAGGCCGCCGGATTCCAGGACGCCGATGTGCAGATGCTGGTCGCCGCTGGCCTGGGTGTCCTCGACCCGGAAAAGGACGCCGTCTGCCGTCAGGGCGCCGGTATCGCCCACCTGGCCGCCGGATTCCGCATAGAACGGCGTGCGGTCCAGCACCACGATACCGCGCTGGCCGGCTTCGATGCTCTGCAGGGGCTTGCCGTCGGCGTCGAAGATACCGGTAACTTCGGCGTCGTCGTCACAACCGTCGTAGCCGAGAAACTGCACCCGCCCCGACGTATGCACGCGCTGGCCTAAGTTGGCCGAGAACTGCGCCGCCGCTCGGCCGCGCTCGCGCTGCGCCGCCATGGCTTCATCGAAACCGGCCATGTCCACGGTGAGATTCCGTTCCCGGGCCACGTCGGCGGTCAGATCCGCCGGGAAACCGTAGGTGTCGTAAAGCTGGAAGACCACGTCGCCGGGAATCACGTCACCGTCGAGCCGGTCGATGGTGCGGTTCAGCAGCTCCATGCCCTGATTCAACGTCTCGGCGAAACGCCGCTCTTCCCGCTAGCAGGGCCGGCTTCGCACCTGCGGCCCGCGCGCCGGCATGCTCGGGATAGGCCTCGCCCATCTCCGCGGCCAGCGGAGCCACCAGCTTGTGAAAGAACGGCTCACGGATGTTCAGCATGTAGCCGTGGCGCAGGGCGCGGCGGATGATACGGCGCAGCACATAGCTGCGGTCTTCGTTGCCGGGCATGACGCCGTCGGCAATCAGAAAACCGCAGGAGCGGATGTGGTCGGCGATCACCCGCACGGAAGCGGTAGCGAGCTGGTCCTGCGGCGAGTCGATGCCGGCCAGCTTGCCCACGGCTGCCAGCAGGTTGCGGAACAGATCGATCTCGTAGTTGCTGTGCACGCCCTGCATGATGGCCGCCATACGCTCGAGGCCGAGCCCGGTGTCCACCCCGGGCTGGGGCAGCGGTTGCATTTCGCCGTCCGCCTGGCGGTCGAACTGCGGGAACACCAGATTCCAGAACTCGATGTAGCGGTCGCCGTCTTCCTCCGGCGAACCCGGCGGACCACCGGCCACGTCCGGGCCGTGATCGTAGAAGATCTCGGAGCACGGACCGCAGGGGCCGGTATCTCCCATGGCCCAGAAGTTGTCCTCTCGATGTCGACGACCCGCTCTTGCGGCACGCCGATGCGTTCTTCCCAGATGTCGGCGCGCATCCGCGTCGGTGGGATGCACAGTGACCCACAGGCGCTCCTCGGGCAGCTTCAGCACCTCGGTGATGAATTCCCAGGCCCAGGTGATGGTGTCTTCCTTGAAATAGTCGCCGAAGCTGAAGTTACCCATCATTTCGAAGAACGTGTGATGGCGTGCCGTGTAACCCACGTTGTCCAGGTCATTGTGCTTGCCGCCGGCGCGTACGCAGCGCTGCGCACTGGTCACCCGCCGGGTGCCCAGGTCCTCACGGCCGAGCAGCGCGTCCTTGAACTGCACCATGCCCGCGTTGGTGAACAGCAACGTCGGGTCGTTGTGAGGCACCAGCGGGCTCGAGGCCACGACGCGGTGACCACGGTCTTCGAAGAACTTCAGGTAAGCCGCACGTATATCAGCGGTTTTCATCAGGATTTCAGCGAGCTGGAAAGTGCGACCGCGAGAGTCGGAGAATAGAGCGCGGCATTTACCACTGCCGGCTAATCGCTATGCCCGAGCACCCGGTACGATGAGCGATCGGCAAGGAAAACCGCAGCGCGCGGCCGCGGGAACCGGGTCCTGGCGGCGCACTGATCGTCCCGGCCTCGACGGGTGGCAGCGCTCACCGAAACTTGCGCCCGCGGGCGAGTGCCGCCAGTTCCAGCCAGTCATCGCCGGATCGGGTGAGCAGCTCGTCGGCCAGCTCATCGCCGATGCCGCGCTGGCCGAGCTCCTGGCGAATGCGGATGGGGCCATGGCCGCGCCCCACCCGGCTGTGCACGAACGCCTCCGCAAAGCGCTCGTCGGACTGCAGGCCGCGGCCGCGCAGATCGTCTACCACCAGACCGGCGGTGGCAGCGTCGATGCCTTTGCCGGTCAGCTTGCTGGTCAGCTCGCGCACGGAATGTTCGCGCTGACCCAGCAGGCGCAGGGCCCGATCAAACGCCAGCCGGTATTGCCGGTCTTCTTCGCCAAGCACAGCATCCCCCGCCGAGGTATCCGCCCGACCGGCGTTGCTGTCGAGGCCCAGACTGAAGTTGCGCTCGACCATGGCCGACTGCACCACCCGGGCGCTTACAGGGAATCCTGTGCGGGTTCAGGCACCACCACATCGTCCGTCTCCCGCTTGTCCGGCAGCAACTGGCGGCGGATCTCGGTCTCGATTTCCTGGGCGATCTCGGGATTCTCTTTGAGAAAATCCCCCGAGTTCTTGCGGCCCTGGCCGATGCGGTCGCCTTTGTAGGAGTACCAGGCACCGGATTTTTCCACCAGGCCCTGCTGCACACCCAGATCGAGGATCTCGCCCATGCGGTTGATGCCGGTGCCGTAGAGAATCTGGAACTCAGTCTGACGGAACGGCGGTGCCACCTTGTTCTTCACCACCTTGACCCGGGTTTCGTTGCCGGTGACCTCGTCACCTTCCTTCACCGAGCCGATGCGGCGGATGTCGAGACGGACGGAGGAATAGAACTTCAGAGCGTTGCCGCCGGTGGTGGTTTCCGGCGAGCCGAACATGACGCCGATCTTCATGCGGATCTGATTGATGAACACCACCAGGGTGTTGGAATTCTTGATGTTGCCGGTCATCTTGCGCAGCGCCTGGCTCATCAGCCGCGCCTGCAGACCCACGTGGGAATCGCCCATTTCGCCTTCGATCTCGGCCTTGGGGGTCAGCGCCGCCACCGAGTCGATGACCACCACGTCCACGGCGCCGGAGCGCACCAGCATGTCGCAGATCTCCAGGGCCTGCTCACCGGTATCGGGCTGCGAAACCAGCAGATCGTCGGTATTCACGCCGAGGGCCTCGGCGTAGACCGGATCGAGCGCGTGCTCCGCGTCGATGAAGGCACAGGTGCCGCCAGCGCGCTGGGCTTCGGCAATGACCTGCAGGGTCAGGGTGGTCTTGCCCGACGATTCCGGGCCGTAGACCTCCACCACCCGGCCGCGCGGCAGGCCGCCAACCCCGAGGGCCACGTCGAGGCCCAGCGAGCCGGTGGAGATGGCCGGCACGGAGACCTGCTCGCGGTCGCCGAGGCGCATCATGGAACCTTTACCGAACTGCCGCTCGATCTGCGCGAGGGCGGCAGACAGGGCCCGGTCTTTGTTGGAATCCGGCTCGACGCGGCTGGATCCGGAATCTCGGCTGTCTTTCATGGCTTTGCTCATGGGGCTCCTCTTCATCTTGATCCGTTCACCTTGTTCCGTTCACCTTGTCAGGCTGCTTCCTGCTTCCGACGCTGATGAAGCGTACTGTATATTTAGTCAGTAGTGATGGCAACCATTGACGATGCCGTCGGGCGCATTTCGCACAAACCGCCAAGTCATGGTCGCGCAAGTTGACGCCCTGGGGGAAGGGTGTTTCACTCCGGCGCGCAGAATTCGAACCGCAACTATGCAATCACCCGACTCGACCACCGAGCCCGCGGACGCCGCCGGCAGCCGGCATACGCCCATGATGCAGCAGTATCTGCGCATCAAGGGTGAGCATCCCGACGAGCTGCTGTTCTACCGCATGGGCGATTTCTACGAGCTGTTCTTCGACGACGCCCGGCGCGCCGCCGAACTGCTGGACATCACCCTCACCGCCCGCGGCCAGTCGGCCGGCGAGCCCATCCCCATGGCCGGGGTGCCCTACCACAGCGCCGACGGCTACCTGGCGCGGCTGGTGAAGCTCGGCGTCTCGGTGGCCATCTGCGAGCAGATCGGCGACCCGGCCACCAGCAAAGGCCCGGTGGAACGCCGCGTGCAGCGCATCGTCACGCCCGGCACCCTCACCGAGGAGGCCCTGCAGGACAGCGGCCGCGACAGCCTGCTGCTGGGCGTCAACCCGGCGGGTGACGGCTTCGGCATCGCCGTGCTGAATCTGGGCCGCGGCGAGCTCGGCGTGGCGGAGCTGCCGGACGCCGCCGCCCTGCACGACGAGCTGGCAGCGACTGCAACCCGGCGGAGATCCTGCACCCCGGCGACACCTGCCCGCCCTGGCTGCGCCAGCGCATCCCGGCGCGGCGAACGGCGACCGCCTGGGAATTCGACCCGGACAGCTGGCCACGGCCGCTCTGACCCGGCAGTTCGGCACCCGGGATCTGGCCGGCTTCGGCGTGGCCGACGGACCTGCCCGTGGCCATGGGCGCCGCCGGCTGCGCTGCTGCAGTATGTCCAGCGACACCCAGCGTCAGCGAACTGCCGCACATCCGCGGACTCAGCTGGACGCCGCTGACGGAACAGGCGGTGATCACTCTCGACGCCCACTCCCGGCGCAACCTGGAAATCGACCGGCGCCTGGACGGCAGCGAGGAGCAGACGCTGTTCGCGTTGCTGAATACCTGCCGCACCCCGATGGGCGCCCGCCTGCTGCGGCGCTGGCTCAATGCCCCGAGCCGCGACCGCCGTGGGCGCCCGCCAGGACGCGGTGGAAGCGCTGCTGGCCGGGCTCGACCTGGAGACCCTGCGCGCGGAGCTGGCCCAGTATGGCGGACGTGGAGCGGATCGCTCGCCGCCTGGCCCTGCGCTCGGCGCCAGCCCCGGGACCTGGCGCGCCTGCGCGATGCCGTGGCCCGCTTTCCCGCCCTGACCGGCGCCCTCGCACGCGCTCCCGGGGAAGCCGTCCGGCTCGAGCGGCTGGCCGCCGACCTGCCGCCGTTCCAGGCCGAGCTGACCTTGCTCCAGCAGGCCCTGGTGGAAGCGCCGCCGGTGACGATACGCGACGGCGGCGTCATCGCCCCGGGCTACGATGCCCGGCTGGACGAACTGCGCGGCTATCAGCAGCAACGCCGGCCAGTACCTGGTGGAGCTCGAGCAGCGCGAACGGGCCCGCACCGGCATCGCCACCCTGAAGGTGGGCTATAACCGGGTGCACGGCTACTACATCGAAACCAGCCGGGCGCAGCGCGGCAACGCGCCGGTCGACTACGTGCGCCGCCAGACCCTGAAGAACGCCGAGCGCTACATCACCCCGGAACTGAAATCCTTCGAGGACGAGGCCCTGTCGGCCGAGAGCCGGGCGCTGGCGCGGGAAAAGCCGCTCTACGACGACGCTGCTGGACGCGCTGGCGGAACCGCTGGACCGTTGCAGGCCAGCCGCGGCCGGCGCGGCCGCCGAGCTGGACGTGCTGGCCGCCTTCGCCGAGCGCGCCGACGCGCCTGGGCTATGTACCGACCGCGAGCTCAGCGAGCGAGCCGGGCGTGCGACATCGACGCAGGGCCGCCACCCGGTGGTGGAGCAGCGTGCTGGAGCGACCCCTTCGTGCCCAACGACCTGGAACTCGATGACGGCCGCCGTATGCTGGTCATCACCGGGCCCAACATGGGCGGCAAGTCGACCTACATGCGCCAGGCGGCCCTGCTCACCCTGCTGGCCCACACCGGCAGCTACGTGCCCGCCGCCGAGGCCCGCATCGGCCCGGTGGACCGCATCTTCACCCGCATCGGCGCCTCCGATGACCTCGCCGGCGGGCGCTCCACCTTCATGGTGGAAATGACCGAGACCGCCAACATCCTGCACAACGCCACGGCGGCGAGCCTGGTGCTGCTCGACGAGATCGGCCGCGGCACCAGCACCTACGACGGGCTGGCGCTGGCCTGGGCCACGGCCTGCCACCTGGCGCGGCGCAGCCGGGCCTTCACCCTGTTCGCCACCCACTACTTCGAACTCACCAGCCTGGCCGACGAGCTGCCGGCCACGGCCAACGTGCACCTGGGCGGCCACCGAGCACCAGGGGCGCATCGTCTTTCTGCACAGCGTCAAACCCGGCCCGGCCAGCCAGAGCTACGGCGTGCAGGTGGCACGCCTGGCGGGCGTACCGGCGGCCGTGCTGGAAGCCGCACAGCAGAAGCTCGAGGCGCTGGAACGCCAGGGGGCCGATGCCCGGCAGCCGGATCTGTTTCATGAGTTGGGGAATGGGGAGGCTTTGGCGGGGGAATCGCGGTCTGGAGACCGCTCCCACCCTGTAGGAGCGACTTTCCAGTCGCGACCTGGAGGTCGCTCCCACAACAGTGCCGCCGACCAGGCTCGGCTGGCCCGCCTGGCGGCGGTGGATCCGGACACGCTGACCCCGCGGGCGGCGCTGGAACTCGTCTACGAATTGCGGGAGCTGGACGGCGGCAGCGCGCCGGAAAGCTGATCCGGTCGCCTGTACAGGCGCGGCAAAGTCATTAGAATACCGTCCCTTTGCGAACTCTGGACTGCTGAATATGACCTTCGTCGTCGGCGAAAACTGCATCAAGTGCAAGCACACGGACTGTGTGGAAGTCTGCCCGGTTGATTGCTTCTACGAAGGTCCCAATATGCTGGTGATCCATCCGGACGAGTGCATCGACTGCGCGCTGTGCGAGCCGGAATGCCCGGTGGACGCCATCTTCTCGGAAGACGAACTGCCCGACGATCAGCAGGATTTCCTCGAGATCAATCAGGAAATGGCCGAAGAGTGGCCGAACATCACCGAGAAGAAAGACCCGCTGCCGGACGCCGAAGACTGGGACGCCAAGCCCGGCAAGCGCGAATTGCTCGAGCGCTAGACGGCACCATCAATCGTCGAACCTCACCCGCGAAAGCCGCAGATGCCCGCCGAACACATGGGGCTTGTAGGTCGACGTGCCGAGCAGCATGCGTACGCAATCCTGCAGACCTTCGCTGACAGCAGGGTGGGGATGCATCAGTTCGGCGAGATCCGCCGCTGACCTGCCCTGATGGATCATCAGTGAAACGGCGTCGATCGTGCTCGAAGCGTGCACGCCGAGCGCCCGGACACCGAGGATGCGCATCGCCTCGTCATCGCTGACCAGCAGCTTGATATAGCCGTCGGTGGCCCGCATGGCGATCGCGCGATTCACCAGCGCATAGGAATAGACCGCCACCCGGTACGGTATGCGTTCACGCTTCGCAGCGAGCTCGTTCATGCCGACCGCGGCAACTTCCGGGTCAAGAAACATGATGGTGGCGAGATTGCTGTAATCCATCGCCTCTACGCGGGCGCCGAACATCCGGTCAACGGCGTGACGTCCTTCGAGTTCAGCAACATTGGCCAGCGCAATGTCGAATGTCGTGTCCCCCACGGCGTATATATGCGGCACGCTCGTGCGCGTATCGTCGACGATCACATAGCCTTGCTCATTGCACGCCACGCCGGCGCGGTCCAGACCCAGTGCGTCCGTCGCCGGTTCGCGCCCGATGGAAATAAGCGCCTGTTCGACGCTGATCGTCTCCCGTCCGCCGCCCTCATACTCGATGGTGTACTCGACGTGATCATCGACCACGCGCAGGTCTTTCAGGCTCGAACCGTGATGAATCGTCGCGCCCCGTGCCTCGAGGTTGGCTGAGCATACCCGTGAGATATCCTCGTCTTCGAACGGCAGGATGCGTTCGGCACGGTCGATGAGATTCACTTTGGTCTGGCCGAAGTTGGCGAAAATGGTCGCGAATTCACAGCCGATCACGCCGGCACCGACGATCACCAGACTACGGGGAAATCTCTCGATGTAGTCGATGTGGTCGGAAGTCAGGATGCGCTTGCCATCAACGGGAACGCCGCCCAGCGCGCGTGGACGACTGCCGGTGGCAATGATGAAGTTGTCGGCGCTGAGGACACGCCCGGGCGTCCCATCGGGGTCATCGACCTCGATTCGGCTGGCATCAATGAAACGTGCGCTACCCTGGAGCAGGGTGATGCTGCCGTCGTGCCCGTCGCCGGAATTGGCCAGGGCACGCAATTGGGTCTGCAGCTGCCGTGTCTTCTCGTCTACGGCTGTTCGCACGCACTCCGTTACCCGGCCAAGGTCAACGTGAATTGCTTCAGCGTGGAAGCCGCGATCCTGACGCTGGGCATTCAGGTAGTCGCGCGACAGTTCCCAGTAGGTTTTCGAGGACAGCGCGCCATGATGCACCCCCGCCCCGCCGAGCTTGTTCTTCTCAACCAGGCACACGCGCTTGCCGTAGTCCCAACCCCGTACGGCCGCGGCAAACCCCGCGGGACCGCCGCCAATCACGCACAGATCGAAATCGCTCATGTGCGTATCCTAACCCACCAGGGCGCGGGACGGGGCGGCCGGCCTTGGCACTTGATCGCCGAGCGGCCTGCGGCTAGCGTCAGCAGATGCCCGTTGCTCGAAGCAGGTACCGATGACCGTCGAAATCGCGCTGGTTCTGATGATACTCGCCGGTGCGCTGCTGCTGTTCGTGACGGAATGGGTACGCATGGATCTGACCGCACTCCTGGTGCTGTCGTCGCTGGCCGCGCTGGGGCTGGTCTCTCCGGCCGATGCGGTAAGCGGATTCAGCAACGCCGCGGTCATCACCGTGCTCGCCATGTTCATGCTCAGTGAAGGGCTGACCCGCTCCGGTATCGCCGACCTCATCACCCGGGGCATTGCTCATGTCGCCGGGCGTGGCGAGGCGCGTATGATCGCTGTGTTCATGCTGGTCAGCGGCGTCCTGTCCGCGTTCATGAACAACATCGGCGTCGCCACACTGATGCTGCCCGTGGCCGTAGAGGTGGCGCGGGCAGGCGGCGTCGTGCCGTCGCGTCTGCTGATGCCTCTGGCCTACGGCACTCTGCTCGGCGGCATGATGACCCTGATCGGCACGCCCCCGAACCTGCTTGTCAGCATGACCATGGTGGACGGCGGCGTGGCCGGATTCAGCTTTTTCGACTTCGCCTGGATCGGCCTGCCGATACTGCTGGTCGGCACCGCATTCGTCGCCCTCATCGGGCGGCACCTGCTGCCGCAGACGGATACCACCGCCAGCGTCGCCGGACAGCGCGACCTGCGCCGTCAATACAGCCTGCAGGACAGGATCTTCGCGCTCCGGGTACCCCCGGATTGCCTGTTCGTCGGCAAGACCCTGGCCGACACCGCCCTGCCCTCCGCGGCAAATCTCATGATCATCGCCATCACCCGGCATGGGCGCACGCAGGCGCTGCCCGATCGCCGGACGGTGCTGCAGCCTGGCGATGTCATCCTGGCTCAGGGACGCCGCGACCGCTTCGAGATGCTGCGACGCTGGAGCAGCCTGGCAATCGAGCGCGAGGCTCCCATTCTCCTCAAGCGGTTATGGGAGAAATCGGCCATGGCCGAAGCGGTGCTGGCCGAAGACGCTTCTCTCATCGGCGACCCTCTGCAGCACCGTCAGTTCAGAGAGCAGCATGGCGCCAATGTGCTGGCGATCCGCCGCGGCAATACGGTGACACGCACACGGCTGTCGAACATGGAACTGAAGGCCGGGGACCGCCTGCTGGTGCTGTGTGCCGAAGAGGCCCTGCAACAGCTCGGCGCATCCAGCGAGTTTTCCGCCGTATCACCTCTTACCGAGACCGACCTGCAGGAGACCTATCAGCTCGACGAGCGGCTGTTCGTGCTGCGGGTTCCCAAGGGTTCCGAGATCGCCGGTACTACGCTGGCCGAAAACCGTCTCGGCGATGCTTTCGATTTCCGGATGCTGGGAATTCTGCGTGAAGGTGAACTCAAAGAGTGGCCGGCTTCCGATGAAGTGGTAGAAACCTCCGACCTGCTCCTGATCCAGGGCCGCGAGGAGGATCTCGACGTTCTGCGCGGGCTGCAGCAACTCGACGAGCTCGATGATGCGGCGCCCTATCTGGACGTATTCGAACTGGGCCAGCTGGAACTGGTCGAAGCCACCCTGCATCCACGGGCCAGACTCGAGGGCCGCACCGTGGGGGATCTGCAACTCCGCGAGCGGTACGCCGTCGAAGTGGCCGCCTTGTGGCGCGATGGCGAACCGCGGCGCTCGGGCCTGGGCAGCATGGCGCTGGAAGCCGGTGACGCCCTGCTTATCGTCGGGCCGAAGCGCCAGCTCGCCATGCTCAATGACGATGAAGACCTGATCGTCCTCACCCCGGTGCACGCCAAGCGGGTGGATTCGAGCAAGGCGCCACTGGCCGGTGGGCTCATGCTCGGCATGGTTGCGGTGGCCATGCTCGGACTGCTGCCCATCTCGGTCGCTGCACTGGCTGCAGCCACGCTCATGATTCTGACCCGCTGCCTCACCATGGAACAGGCCTACGCCGCCATCGAGTGGCGAACCATCTTCGTCATCGCCGGTATGATTCCCCTCGGCGTCGCCATGCAGCAGACGGGGGCGGCCACATTCCTCGCCAGCGGCGTTCTCGGCCTGCTCGGTGCATACGGCCCCTGGGCGGTCATCGCCGGGCTGTACGCCTTCGCCACCCTCGGCACGCTGATGATTCCGGCCGCCGCCCTGGTGCTGATCATGGCGCCGCTGGCGCTGTCCCTGGCCACCGAACTCGGCGTATCGCCGGCGGCACCGCTCATGGCCGTGGCCATTGCCGTGTGCGCCAGCCTGTCCAGTCCGGTCTCGCACCCGGCCAATATTCTGGTGATGGGCCCCGGCGGCTACAAGTTCATGGACTACCTGAAACTGGGGCTGCCGCTGCAACTGGTGGTGTTTCTGGTGGCGGCGGCCCTGCTGCCGTGGGTGTGGCCGCTTTGAGGGCACAGCAAAGCAACCGATACGAGGAAAATCATGAAACTCGCGATACTCTCCCGTGGACCGAACTCCTACAGCACGCGCCGGCTGAAGGAAGCTGCCGTACAACGCGGCTACGACGTCAAGGTTCTGAATACCCTGAAATTCGCCATCGATCTGCGGCGCGGCGAGCCGGACCTGTACTTTCGCCAGAAGTCTCTGAGTCACTATGATGCCGTGTTGCCGAGAATCGGCGCATCCATCACGTACTACGGCACGGCTGTGGTGCGGCAGTTCCAGCAGATGGATGTGTTCTGCGCCAATCCTGCGCACGGCATCCTCAATTCCCGCGACAAGTTGCGCAGTCTGCAACTGCTGAGCCGGCATCACGTGGGAATACCGGAGACCACGTTCGTGCGGGACAAGCGCGACGTGCTGCCGGCCATCGAGCGGGTCGGCGGCGCCCCGGTCATCATCAAGCTCATCGAGGGTACCCAGGGCATTGGCGTGCTGCTGGCGGAATCGGTCAAGGCAGCCGAATCCATCGTCGAACTCCTGCAGAGCCAGAAGCAGAACGTTCTGATCCAGAAATTCGTGGCCGAGAGCAAGGGCAAGGATATCCGTGCGTTCGTGGTCGGCGATCGGGTCGTGGCGGCAATGCGGCGCGTGGCTCAGGGCCAGGAATTCCGCAGCAACGTGCACCGGGGCGGCGTGGCTGAAGCCGTCGAACTGCCCGATGAGTACGTCGAAACAGCGGTACGCGCCACTCAGATCATGGGACTGCGGGTCGCCGGCGTGGACATGCTGGAGAGCAGGACCGGGCCGCAGATCATGGAAGTGAACTCATCGCCAGGGCTGGAAGGCATCGAGAAGTGTACGCAACTCGATATTGCCGGTGCCGTGATCGAGTACATCGCTGCCCAGGTGGACTTCCCCGAAATTGACATCCGTCAGCGCCTGACGGTCAGCAAGGGCTACGGGGTCAGCGAGATCTACATACCCGAAGGCTCGAGCTTCGTCGGCAGCACGATCACAGAAACCCGGCTGTCGGAACAGGACATCAACGTGCTCACGCTCTACCGCGGCAACAAGGTCATTCCCAACCCGAAATACGAGCGCATCCTCGAAGGCGGTGACAAGCTGTTGTGCTTCGGCAAGATGGAGTCGATGCGCCGCATGGTGCCCTCGAAAGCGCGGCGCCAGCGGCGTCCCGCGGTCAGGAGCCTGGAGACCGAGGTCGACAAGTGAGCGGCTCCTGCACCGCCGCTGGCCGCGGGCCGGCTAGCCAAGCAGCTGCCGCGCGTCCAGGCCCTGCTGTTCGAGGGTGCGGCGCAGGCGTTTGAGACCTTCCATCTGCAGCTGCCGCACGCGCTCCCGGGTCAGACCTACTGCGCGGCCCACCTCTTCCAGGGTGCCCGGCTCGTGACCGCGCAGTCCGAAGCGCCGCGCCAGCACTTCCCGGTGGCGCTCGGACAACTCACCAAGATAACCGTCGAGCTTGCTCAGGAAGTCGGCCTCCAGGACCTCGGCCGCCGGGTCCGGCGAGCCCTCGTCGGAAACGGTCTCCAGCACGTTGCGGTCGCTGGCCTCGCGAATGGAGTCCACCGACTCCACCCGCTCCGCCAGCTTCATCATGCGCCGCACGTCATCCACCGGCTTGTCGATCAGCGCCGCCAGGTCTTCCGGGGTGGGCTCATGATCGAGTTTCTGCGACAGCTCCCGGGCCGCCCGCAGGTACAGGTTCAGCTCTTTCATGACGTGGATGGGCAGACGGATGGTGCGCGCCTGATTCATGATGGCGCGCTCGATGGTCTGACGGATCCACCAGGTGGCGTAGGTCGAGAAGCGGAAACCGCGTTCCGGGTCGAATTTCTCCACCGCGTGGATCAGACCCAGGTTGCCTTCCTCGATGAGATCGAGCAGCGGCAGGCCGCGGTTCAGATAGCGCCGCGAAATCTTCACCACCAGGCGCAGGTTGCTTTCGATCATGCGTTTGCGCCCGGCGGCATCGCCGTCCCGGGCCAGCCGGCCGAAATGACGCTCCTGCTCGGCGGTGAGCAGCGGCGCAAAGCCGATTTCCTTGAGGTACAGGTTGGTGGCGTCCGGTGAGTCCACCGTCTCGCCGTCGCCATCCTGATGTCTGCCGGCCGCCGACGGCGGCCGCCGGGTCCGGGTGTCTCGCGCAGCCTCTTCCACGTTCATGGGGATGTCCTTTCTCCAACGCCTCTCCACGCCCTTTCGGGCGCTCCGGCAGTGGGCCACTATGAAGAAGGCTAGTTCAGCCTCCGGCATCGAGCAAAGTCGCCGGATTCACGGGCTCGCCGTCCTTGCGAATCTCGAAATGCAGGGTTTCTTCCCTGCGCTCTCCTGATTCATTGTCGGCCAGTTGGCCGCCGGCTTTAATGTGCTGTCCCTCCCGCACCGCCATGGGCCGGTTCAGGCTGTAGGCACTCAGGTAGCGCGGATCGTGTTTGACGATGATCAGATGCCGGTAGCCGCCCAGACCGCTGCCGGCGTAGACCACCTCCCCCGCCGCCGTGCTGCGTACCCGGTGCCCGGCGCTCAGACGATAATCGATGCCGCGATTGCCGTCGCCGTAGCCGCGTTGCACCGGCGCATCCGTAGGCGCCTGCCAGGCGCCTGCCGGCGCTGTCTGCCGGGACGCGGGGGGCTCGGCGGATTCCGCCGGCGCTGCAGACGCCGACTGAGGCGCCCGGGCCGCCGGCGCGGCAGCCAGGCGGATACGCTGGCCCTGAAAGATGGTGTACGGGGCGTCGATGTCATTGGCCCGGGCCAGCGCCCGGTAGTCGAATCCGAAACGCCAGGCAATGGCATACAACGTGTCTCCGGAGCGGACCACGTAGGCGTCCGGGACCGTGCCGAGGGCCGGAGAGCGCTCGATGATGGGCGGCTGGCCGGGCTGCACGCAGCCGCCGGCCAGCAACGCCAGTGCCAGCGCGGCGGCGCGCTTGAATGGCGTACGCGAGCGCCAGGCGGGCCGGCTCATTCCAGCCGCGTCAGCAGCCACAGTGCCGCAATGCCCAGCAGCACGGATGCGACCGCCGGTGTCAGCAGTGCGGCTTGCCCGGTCACGGCTTCGTAGCCGGCCGGAGACAGCAGCTCCGTGCCGTCCTGCCAGGGCCACAGGCGCGGCAGGGAGCCGGCCATGAAGCCGGTGAGCAGCGCCAGGACGGTTTCCCGCATGCGGGTCATGAGCCAGTTCAACAGGCTGGAGAATGCCAGCAATCCGGCGGCGCAGCCCGCGGCCAGGGTTGCGGGGATGAGCCACTCTCCGGCATTGAAGGCGCGCAGCACCGGCTCATAGAGCCCCAGCACCAGGAGCAGAAAGCTGCCCGATACGGCGGGCAGGAGCCAGGCCGACACCGCCACCATGCCGCCGGCGAAGAACATCCACAACGGCGCCGGGCCGTCCCGCGCATCGAGCTGCAGCAGCGCCAGGGCCATGACGAGCCCGAGCACACCGTACAACGCCAGACCGCGCAGTGACCGGCGCCGGCCGATGTGCACCACCGACGCGGCAATCAGACCGAAAAAGAAGGCCCAGACCACACTGGGCGCGTGATCCAGCAGGTAACCCAGTAGCCGCGCGAACAGCACCACCGACACCAGCATGCCGGCCGCCAGCACCAGCAGAAAGCCCAGGTTGTACTCGGTCCAGAAACGCCGCCAGCCGTCGCGCCAGAGCACGCCGAGGGAAGCCGGACCCAGACGCGCCAGCGAACCGATGAGTTCCTCGTAGATACCGGTGACGAAAGCGATGGTGCCGCCCGAAACACCGGGCACCAGCTCGGCGATACCCATGGCCATACCGCGCACGCCCACCGCCAGCCAGGCCAGCAGGCCGCGCTGGGGGGCCGGCCCGCTCAACGGCGGCCCTTGACCAGCGGCACGAAGCGCACGTATTCCACGGTATCGACGCTGTGGCCGCTCTCGGTGCGATCGTAGACCTGCAGTTCCTGCACGCCGTCGCCGCCCACGGGCACGACCATGCGGCCACCGGGGGCAAGCTGATCGAGCAGGGCCTGAGGCACCCGGGGCGGGGCCGCGGTCACCAGAATACCGTCGAAGGGGCCTTCCTCCGGCCAGCCGCCGTACCCGTCGCCATGGCGGAAGCGCACACTTCTCGAGCCCATGGCATGCAGCCGCTGCTCCGCCCGCTGCGACAGCTCGCCGAGCCGTTCGATGCTGAACACCCGGCGGACCAGGGGCCGCAGACTCGCCAGCACGGCGGTCTGATAGCCGGAGCCGGTGCCCACTTCCAGAACCCGGGAACGCGGCGCAGTGAGCAGCGCCTGGGTCATGAGGGCGACGATGAACGGCTGCGAGATGGTCTGGCCGTAGCCGATGGGCAGCGCCGTATCCTCATAGGCGCGATGGGCCAGCGCCTCGTCCACGAATATGTGGCGCGGTACCCGGGCAATGGCGGCCAGGACGTCTTCATTGTGGATGCCCTTCTCGCGCAGCCGGGCCACCAGCCGGTCGCGGGTCCGCTGGGAGGTCATGCCGCTGCCGGCCAGATCGAGACGGTTCACGGCCGCACCCCGGATCCGTCGCTCAGGGTGAAAGCTTCCCCGAGCAGCGCCGTGGCATAGGTCCCGGGCGGCAGCGAGAAGCTGACCTCCAGGGCATCCGCGTCCGCGTGCCAGGACAGATCCGCCGCGCGCAGCACCAGGCTGCGCCGCTCCTGACGCAATCCGGCATGCTCCAGACCTTCGCACAGCGCCCCATGGGGCGCCAGCGCCCGGCTTTCCATAGCCAGGGCCGCATCGGTCACCGCCGGCCGGCCGCGGCCCCACAGCGGACCGGACGGCACCTGTTCCGCCCCCGGCCGATCTGCGCCGGCGCATCCCGCCGCCTGGGCCGGCGCCGGCAGATCCAGCGGCCGCTCGCCCGGTACGATTTCGTTCCAGCTGCCGTTGGCCACCCGCCATGCCAGCACCTCGTTGAAAAGGAAGCTGCGCAGCACCGACAGGTACAGACCCCGGCGGAATGCGCTCAGCCGGCGGCGCCGGCGCGCGGGCAGCCAGCGGCGGGCCCGCTCGAGATTGTCACGGCCGAATCGCTGGCTGCCGAAATAGTTCGGCACCCCGGCGTCGCGGGCCGCGGCCAGGGCCGCCGGCCAGGTCTCCCCCGCCACCGCCCGCAGACGGATGCGGAAGCGATTGCCGGCCAGATCGCCGCGGCGCAGCTTGCGGCTGTGGCGCGCGGCTGCCAGCAGCTCGATGTCCGGATGCGCGGGCAGACCGTCGGCGTCCCGGGGCGTCTGTACGCTGAACCACTGCTCGGTCACTGCGTGCTTGTCCTTCATGCCCGCGTAGCCCACGGCGGTCTCCGGCACGGCAAACGCCGCGGCCAGCCACTCGGCCGCTGCGGCGGTGGACAGGCCCCGTTTGCGCACATTCAGCCACAAGTGCTCGCCGCTGCCGCACGGTGCGACGGCAGGCAACTCGACCACCTGGAAGTCCTCGGCCGTGGTCTTCACCACCGCCCGATTGCCAGCCTCCGGGCGGGCGCGGGGCCATGGCGCGGTCATTCGTCCTGGGTGACCAGATAGAAAGTCTCGCCGCGCTTGATCATGCCCAGATCGCTGCGCGCTCGAGCTTCCACTGCCGCATAACCGGCCTTCAGCGCCAGCACTTCGCCGGTGAGCAGGCGGTTGCGCTGCGCCAGCAGCTCCGCCCGGGTCTTCTGGCTGTCCACCTTGTCCTCGAGGGCGGCAGCCTGCAGATAGCCGGCCTCACCGAACCACGCCTTGTATTGCAGCGCGAGCAGCAGCACCGCCAGGATGCCCAGAACTACACGCATAGCTTCCTCACTCCAGACCCAGCGCCCGCCGCCCGGGATACACGGCCGCGGCACCGAGCTGCTCTTCGATTCTCAGCAGCCTATTGTACTTCGCCACCCGGTCGGAACGGCACAGCGAGCCGGTCTTGATCTGCCCTGCGCCGGTGGCCACCGCCAGATCGGCAATGGTGGTGTCCTCGGTCTCGCCGGAGCGGTGGGAAATCACCGCCCGGTAGCCGGCGTCGTGAGCCACGCGGATGGCATCGAGGGTTTCGCTCAGGGTACCGATCTGATTGAACTTGATCAGAATGGCATTGGCCACGCCGCGGCGGATGCCCTCCGCCAGGATGCGGCTGTTGGTCACGAACAGATCATCGCCCACCAGCTGCACGCGCTCGCCCAGGGTATCGGTGAGGGCACGCCAGCCGTCCCAGTCGTTCTCGTCCATGCCGTCTTCGATGGAGACGATGGGATAGTCGTCCACCAGGCCAGCCAGATAGGCACTGAAGCCGGCAGCGTCGAAGCGCTGGCCTTCCCCGGCAAGATCGTAGACGCCGTCGCGATAGAATTCCGACGCTGCGCAGTCCAGCGCCAGGGTGACGTCGCTGCCCAGGGTGTAGCCGGCCTGTCCCACGGCTTCTGCGATCACTTCCAGCGCCTGGCCGGTAGACGCCAGGTTGGGGGCGAAACCGCCCTCGTCGCCCACGGCCGTGGACAGTCCACGGGCGCTGAGCCCGGCCTTCAGGGCGTGGAATACCTCGGTGCCGCAGCGCAGCGCTTCGCGGAACGAATCCATGGACACGGGCTGAATCATGAACTCCTGAATGTCGACATTGTTGTCGGCGTGGGCGCCGCCGTTGAGGATATTCATCATGGGTACGGGCAACAGCATGGGCCCGCCGCCGGCGAGCCCGTTCATGTGCTGAAACAGCGGCACGCCGCCATCACCGGCAGCCGCCTTGGCGGCCGCCAGCGATACCGCCAGCAGCGCATTAGCGCCGAAGCGGCTCTTGTTGTCGGTGCCGTCCAGCTCGCACAGGCGCTCATCCAGGGCTGCCTGGTCCGCCGGATTCATGCCGCGCACGGCCTCCGCCAGCGGGCCGTTCACCGCTGCCACCGCCCGGGTGACGCCTTTGCCCGCATAGCGTCCAGCATCACCGTCGCGCAACTCGAGGGCCTCGCGTGACCCGGTCGAGGCACCGGATGGCACACAGGCGCTGCCCACCGTGCCCTGGTCGGTCATGACGTCGGCTTCCACCGTGGGATTGCCCCGGGAGTCGAGCACCTCGCGGGCGCGAACGGCGGTGATTCGGCTCATGATTCTACCTTTTCCAGCTCGTGGTCTGCGCCAGTGAACGCGCCGCGAGTCTGGCCGACCTGTCGTCCAGGGCCATGAGCTGCTCGAGCAGCGGCCGGATCATACCCAGCGGCCAGGAATTGGGGCCGTCGGACAACGCCTCGGCCGGGTTGGGGTGCGTTTCCATGAACAGCCCGGAAATGCCGGCCGCCACCGCGGCCCGCGCCAGCACCGGGACCATCTCGCGCTGCCCGCCGGACGCCGAGCCCAGGCCGCCGGGCATCTGCACCGAATGTGTGGCGTCGAACACCACCGGTGCTCCGGCACTGCGCATGATGGCGAGACCGCGCATATCGGAAATGAGATTGTTGTAACCGAAGCTCACCCCGCGCTCGCAGGCCATGATCTGCTCGTTGCCCGTGGAGCGGGCTTTGCTGATGACGTTGGCCATGTCCGCGGGCGCCAGAAACTGTCCTTTCTTGATGTTCACCGGCCGGCCCTGACTGCACACGCGAACGATGAAATCCGTCTGCCGGCAGAGAAACGCCGGCGTCTGCAACACGTCGACCACCTCGGCCACGGCCGCCAGCGTCGGTGTCCTCGTGGACATCGGTGAGCACGGGAACACCCAGACTCGACTTCACCTTGGCCAGCACCGCCAGGCCCTGTTCCATACCCGGGCCGCGAAAACTTTCATGAGAGGAACGGTTGGCCTTGTCGAAGGAGCTTTTGAATATGAACGGCATACCCAGTTCGTCGGTGAGTTCCTTCAACGTACCGGCGATATCTATCACCAGCCCTCCGACTCGATGACGCAGGGGCCGGCGATGAGGAACAGCGGCTGATCCAGGCCGACACGGAAATCGCACAACTGCATGGCTTACCTCTCGAGCGCGGTGCTCACAGTCTCGGACCCCCGCGCGGCGTGTTCCAGTGCGGCTTCCACGAAACCGGTGAACAGCGGATGGCCCTCCCGGGGCGACGATGTGAACTCCGGATGAAACTGACAGGCCAGGAACCAGGGATGATCGGGAATCTCGACGATTTCCACGAGCTGACCGTCGGCAGAGCGGCCGGATACGTGCAGCCCCAGCTCCACCAGGCGGCCGATGTAGCGATTGTTCACCTCGAAGCGGTGCCGGTGGCGCTCGCGGATCTCGCTGGCGCCGTACATTCGCTCGGCCAGCGAGCCCGGCTCCAGCAGGCACAACTGCTCGCCCAGACGCATGGTGCCGCCCAGGTCGTCGTCGCCGCTGCGTTGCTCGACGCGCCCGTCGGTGTCCAGCCACTCGGTGATCAGGCCGATGACCGGGTGCGGCGTGGCGGGGTCGATCTCGGTGGAGTGGGCGTCTTCATAGCCGGCTATGTTGCGCGCATATTCGATGACGCGCCAGCGTGCATGCCGCAGGCAGATACCCAGGATAGGGCACGCGGTGCTCCCGGGCATACTGCACCGCCAGGATCTTGCCTTCGAAACCGCGCCGGCCGAAGCCGCCTGGCACCAGAATGGCGGAAACGTCGTCCAGGGCCGCGGTGCCGTGGCGCTCGATGTCTTCCGCATCCAGATATTTCACCAGCACCCGGGTGCGGGTATGAATGCCCGCGTGAATGATGGCTTCCACCAGTGACTTGTAGGCGTCCAGCAGATCCAGATATTTGCCCACGAAAGCGATCTGCACCTCGCGGTCGGGATTGAGCTGGGCATCCACCATATCGTGCCAGGCCGTCAGGTCCGCGGGCGGGCAGTCGAGCCCCATGCGCTCCACCACGAACTGATCGATACCCTGCTCGTAGAGCTTCTGGGGCACCTGATAGATGGTCTCTGCGTCCTCCAGCGACAGCACCGCACGTTCTTCCACGTTGGTGAACAGGGCGATCTTGCTGCGCGCCGAGCGCGGCAGCACACGGTCGGAGCGGCACACCAGCACATCGGGCTGCAGGCCGATGGAACGCAGCTCCTTCACCGAATGCTGGGTGGGCTTGGTCTTGATCTCGCCGGCGGCGGGAATGAACGGCACGTAGGTCAGATGAATGAACATGGCCCGCGCCGCACCCACCTCAAGGCGCATCTGCCGGATGGCCTCGAGAAACGGCTGGGATTCGATATCGCCCACGGTGCCGCCGGTTTCCACCAGCAGCACGTCGAAGCCTTCGGCTGCATCCTTGATGCGCCGCTTGATCTCGTCGGTGATGTGGGGAATGACCTGGACCGTGGCGCCCAGGTAGTCGCCCCGGCGCTCCCGGCGCAGCACCTCCGCGTAGATGCTGCCGGTGGTGAAATTGTTCTTGCGGTTCATGCGCGCCCGCGAAAAACGTTCGTAGTTGCCGAGATCCAGGTCGGTCTCGGCGCCGTCGGCGGTGACGAACACCTCACCGTGCTGGAAGGGGCTCATGGTGCCGGGATCCACATTGATGTAGGGATCCATTTTCAGCACGTTGACCTTCAGCTTGCGGGATTCCAGCACGGCGGCCAGAGAGGAAGTGAGGATACCCTTGCCCAGGGACGAAACCACTCCGCCAGTAACAAATATAAATCGGCTCATTTGCGAGATCGCTTGCCTGTTCAGGGCCTGTCCAGGCCCCGCCATCTATGGAGGGACGCACAGGAAACTCTGTGCGCGAGATGGGATTGCACGATAGCAAAAGCCCCCGGCAACCTCAAAGGAAAATCCCGCCGGCGGCTGCCGGCCGCCACTCGGCCCGGTAGTACACGGTACTGCCATGAGCCCTTTCCGTACCGGCCGGTACCTCCCGGCAGGCGATGCCCGGCAGAGCCAGCAGGCCCGCATCATCGAACAGCAACGGATAAGTGTCGCGCTGCCACGGCGCCACCCCCGCTTCGCGCAGCAGAGTCTTCACCGTCCGCCGGTGGCCGCGCCAGACGAGCGCCTCGCCGCCGCGGCGAAACCCCACGTAGACCGTGCCGGACGGCTGGAACCCCGTCGCATGGGCTTGAATACACAACTCACCATGGGGCAGATTCAGGGTGCCGGGCACGCGCACCGCATAACGTTCGGCCAGGGCCGGCGGCGGCGCGACCAGATAGATCCGCTCGCCGTAGGCGCGCAACTCTACGCCGTTCACTGACAGCCTTGGCTGGCGGTCCGCTGCGGCGTCTTCGATCTGCCGGACGAATTCCTCCAACGCCCTGCCGCCGGGCAGCGGCAGGCCCCGGGCGCCCAGCCACAGACGCAGCAGCGCCGCGGCTTCGGCCGGCGGCCGACCCACCACCCGCCCGCGCGGCACGCTGTCCCGCCCGGCCGCCTCATCGAGCTCCGCCAGCAGGGCCTGATCCGAGCGTCCGTGGCCGGCCATGGCATCGAGCACGGCGTCGTCCACGTCCGGCCAGCGCCGGCGCAGCAGCGGCAGCACCTGGTGACGCAGGAAGTTGCGGTCCATGTCCGGATCGGCATTGGCCGGGTCGTCGATCCACGACAGGCCGTGGTGGCGGGCATAAGCCGCCAGGACCTCGCGGGGCAATTCCAGCAGCGGGCGGATCAGCCGGCCGGCGCCCACCGGCCGGCTCCACGGCATACCGTACACGCCGCGGCCCTGGCACAGGCGCAGCAGCACGGTTTCCACCTGATCGTCACGGTGATGGGCCAGCAGCAGCCGGTCGTCGGGGTGGTCGAGCAAGGCGGCAAACTGAGCATAACGTGCGGCCCGGGCGGCAGCTTCCAGACTGCCCCGGGCACTGACACTGACCGGCCGCGCGACGAACGCCATGCCCAGCGCGGCAGCCGCGGCCGCGCAACACGCCTGCCAGGCAGCGGCGTCCGGATGCAGACCGTGGTTGACGTGGACGGCGACGGCATCGGTGCGGCCCTGCTGCGCCAGAGCGTGCAGCAGCACGGTGGAATCGAGCCCGCCGCTGACGCCCACGAAGATCCGGCCCGGTGCCTGCGCCAGAGCGGCGGTCAATGCTGCGGCCAGCGCGCTCACGTCAGCCCAGAGCGTAAGCCAGGCTCACCCGTTCCTCGCCGAATTCTCTGCGCAGCCGGGCCAGCAGGTCGTCGCTGGGCGTCACCCGCCAGTCCGGGCCCAGCATGATGCGCCCGCGGGCCACCCGGCCGTGATCGTCGCCGGCCTCATAGAGCACGGCCACCGGGCAGCCGGCGCCGTCCCGGCGGTGGGGCTCGAGGCAGCGCTTGAGACGCGCCGGCAGGTCGTCGCAGGCGTCATGAGCGCACAGATCCACCAGCAGGGCCCGGGAAAAGCGGCTGCGCGCCTCCTCCATGGTGAAAACTTTGTCCACCTTGAGTTTCAGAGCGCCGCTGTAGTCGTCCGGCTGCACCTCGCCTTCGAACAGCAGGATGGCGTCCTTGGCGATCTTGCTGCGGTAGGTCTCGAAGGCATCGGTAAACAGCGATGCCTCCATGCGCCCGCTGCGGTCGTCGATCACCAGGAAACACAGATCGCCGCCGCGGCGGCTGCGCATGGTGCGCGCCGACACCACCAGCCCGGCCACGAGCTGTGAGCCCTTCTCGGCCCGCAGGCCGGCAATGTCGCCGGCACAGAACTGGCGGATCTCCGGCAGATATTCCTCGATAGGATGGCCCGTGAGGTAGAGCCCCAGGGTTTCTTTTTCCCCCTCCAGCCGTTCCCGCCGGCTGATGGGCGGCGGCGGCGGCCGCTGCACCGGTACTGCGGCCACAGCCTCCACGCCGCCGAACATGTCGGTCATGCCCAGGGCATCGTTGCGCGCCGACTGCTCTGCCCCGTGCAGGGCATCAGCCAGGTCGGCGGCGAGACGCGCGCGCACCTCGTCGATGTGGGCGTCGGCCGGGCAATCGGCCAGCTCGTCCATGGCGCCGGAGCGGATCAGTGCTTCCAGCACCCGGCGGTTGGCCCGCTTCGGATCCACGCGCCGGCAGAAGTCCGCCAGGCTCAGAAATGGGCCATCCGCCTCGCGGGCCGCCGTCAGCGCCTCGACCGGCCCTTCACCCACACCGCGCACGGCACCCAGGCCGTAAATGACCCGGCCGTCACGGCCGGTGAAGCGATACTGACTCCGGTTGACGCTCGGCGGCGTGAGATCCAGCCCCATGCGCCGCACCTCGTCCACCAGAGTCACCACCTTGTCGATGTTCTGCATGTCCGCGGACAGCACCGCCGCCATGAACTCCGCCGGGTAGTGGGCCTTGAGCCAGGCCGTCTGGTAGGACACCAGCGCATAGGCGGCGGAGTGGGACTTGTTGAAGCCGTAGCCGGCGAACTTCTCCATCAGGTCGAAGATGTCGTCGGCCAGCTCCGGCGTCGATGCCGTTGCTCGCCGCGCCGTCGAGGAAGCTGCTCGCGCTGCTTGGCCATCTCCTCGGGCTTCTTCTTGCCCATGGCCCGGCGCAGCAGGTCGGCGCTGGCCGAGGCGTGAAGCCGGCCAGCACCTGGGCGATCTGCATCACCTGCTCCTGGTAGAGGATGACGCCGTAGGTGGGCTCGAGCACCGGCTTCAGGCGTCGTGCTGATGTCGCGGGTGCGGATAGGCCACCGCTGGCCGGCCGTGCTTGCGGTCGATGAAGTCGTCCACCATGCCCGACTGCAGCGGACCGGGCCGGAACAGCGCCACCAGGGCGATGATGTCCTCGAAGCGGTCCGGCTGCAGGCGGCGGATCAGGTCCTTCATGCCGCGGGATTCGAGCTGGAACACGGCCGTGGTCTCGGCCGCCCGGAGCAGCTCGAAGGTGGCCGGATCATCCAGTGGAATGCGGTCGATGTGCAGCGGCGCCTGGCCGTCGCCGCGCTGGGCATTGATGGCCTGTACCGCCCAGTCGATGATGGTCAGGGTGCGCAGCCCCAGGAAGTCGAACTTCACCAGTCCGGCGCTTTCCACATCGTCCTTGTCGAACTGGGTCACCAGGCCGCCGGACATCTCGTCCACGTACAGCGGTACGAAGTCGGTGAGCGCCGACGGCGCGATGACCACGCCGCCGGCGTGCTTGCCGACGTCGCGGCACGATGCCCTCGAGCTTGCGGGCCATGTCCCAGATTTCCTGGGCATCCTCGTCGCTGTCGGCAAGAACTCGCGCAGCAGCTCCTTGCTCTGCTCGCAGGCCTTGTCCAGGGTCATGCCCGAGCTCGAAGGGGATCAGCTTGGACAGCTTGTCCGCCAGCCCGTAGGGCTTGCCCTGCACCCGGGCCACGTCGCGCACCACGGCCTTGGCCGCCATGGTGCCGAAGGTGATGATCTGGGAGACGGCGTCCTGGCCGTAGCGCTCGGCCACGTAGTCGATGACCCGGTCGCGGCCTTCCATGCAGAAGTCGACGTCGAAGTCGGGCATGGAGACCCGCTCCGGATTGAGGAAGCGCTCGAACAGCAGGTCGTAGCGCAGCGGGTCCAGGTCGGTGATCTCCAGCGCATAGGCCACCAGCGAGCCGGCGCCGGAGCCCCGTCCCGGCCCCACCGGAATGTCGTTGTCCTTGGCCCAGCTGGATGAAGTCCATGACGATCAGGAAGTAGCCCGGGAAGCCCATCTGGTTGATGATATCGAGCTCGTAATCCAGGCGTTCCGGTGAGCGATCTGCTCATCGGCAGGGTCAGCCCGCCGAGTATCCTCGAGGCGGCGTCAGCTTGTCGTCCAGCCCCTCGGCGGGCGCAGCTCTCGAAGATAGCTCTCCATGCGTCGTGCCTTCGGGTACCGGGTAGTCGGGCAGGTAGTAGCGCCCCAGCGCCACCTCCACGCTGCAGCGGCGGGCGATCTCCACCGTGTTGGCCACCGCCTCCGGCAGATCGCTGAACAGCTCCGTCATCTGCGCGGCGCTCTTCAGATACTGGGCGGGGCTGTAGCGCCGTACCCGTCGCGGGTCGTCCAGGGTACGGCCTTCGTGAATGCACACCCGCGTCTCGTGGGCTTCGTAATCTTCTTCGTGGAGAAAGCAGACGTCGTTGGTGGCCACCACCGGCAATGCCAGGTGCGCGGCCAGCGGCACGGCCAGAGCGATGTAGGCCTCCTCACCGCTGCGCCCCGTGCGCGTGACCTCCAGGTAATAGCGGTCGCCGAACGTTTCGGCCCACCAGGCGGCCAGCGCCTCCGCCCGGGCATGATCTCCCTTGAGCAGCGCCTGGCCCACATCGCCCTCGCGGCCGCCGGAGAGAATCACCAGCCCTTCCCCGCAGGCCTGCAGTTGCTCGCGGGTCACGGTCCCCCGCTCCACGCAGCCCACATAGGCGCCGGATACCAGAGCGATGAGGTTCTTGAAGCCGGCCGCATTCATGGCCAGCGCGGCCAGCCGGTAGCGCTCCCCCGGCGCGTCCTGCAGCCACAGATCGACCCCCACCAGCGGCTTGATGCCGGCATCCAGCGTGGCCTGATAGAACTTCACCAGGGCGAACAGATTGGCCCGGTCGGTGAGTGCCAGGGCCGCCATGTCCAGCTCCGCCGCCCGGGCAGCCAGGGGTTTCACCTTGATGATGCTGTCAGCCAGGGCGTATTCGCTGTGCAGGCGCAGGTGTACGAAGGCGGGGGCCACCGGCTCGACGGGTGACTGCCCGCTCACAGCAGCACCTCGGTGCGCACGGCCCGCACGGGCGCGAAAGAGCGGCGATGGGCCGGCGTGGGGCCGAGCAGGGCCAGGGCCTCCAGGTGCGCGGCGGTGGCGTAGCCCTTGTGCTGCTCCAGCCCATAACCGGGATAGCGTCCGGCCAGGCTCACCATTTCCTCGTCCCGGGCCACTTTAGCGAGAATGCCCGCGGCACTGATGGCCGCCATGATCCCGTCGCCGCCGACCACGGCCACGGCCGGCATAGGCAGGTGAGGCGTCAGGTTACCGTCCACCAGCGCCAGCTCCGGACACAGGGCCAGCGCCGCCACAGCGCGCTGCATGGCCAGGTGGCTGGCCTGCAGGATGTTGACGGTATCGATCTCGTCCACCTCGGCACGGCCGAGCGCCCAGGCCAGCGCATGGGTGCGGATTTCCCCAGCCAGGGCGTCACGGCGCAGAGCGGTGAGTTTCTTCGAGTCTTTCAGGCCGTCGATGGGCCGCGCCGGATCGAGGATCACCGCCGCCGCCAGCACCGGCCCCGCCAGGGGACCGCGCCCGGCCTCGTCGATGCCGGCGGTCAGACGCGGCAGAGGTTGATCCTGGAACAGGCGCATGAGATCTAGTGTCCTGTCGATTGGGTGTTCGGCCGCTCCCCCAGGAACTGGCTCACTGCTTCCGCTGCGCGGGCATCAGCGTTCTGGCGCAGCAGCCCGTGCAGACGCGCGAATTCCTGTAAGTATTCGGGGTCGTCGTGGGCTTTGTCCAGTTCTGCCAGCAGATGGGCCGCCAGCGCCGGTGCGGTGGCGTCGTCCTGCAGCAATTCCGGCACCAGGGCGCGTCGGGCCAGAATGTTGGGCAGCGCCACGAACGGCGTGCGCAGCATGCGCCGGACAATCTGATAGGTCACAGCACCCAGCCGGTAGCTGACCACCATGGGCCGGCGCAGCAGCATGGCTTCCAGGGTGCTGGTGCCGGATTTCACCAGCGCCCCGTCACAGGCCGTGAGCGCCCGGCGCGCGTTGCCGGTGTCGCCGTGCAGCACGAGCTGCGGATAGCGCTGCCGCGCTGCCTCGAGCCAGGCAGCAATGGCGGGACGCACGCAGGGCACGACGAACCGGGTTCCCGGCCGCTGCTCTGCCACCAGCGCTGCGGCATCCAGGAACAACCCGCCGAGCAGCTTCACTTCCGAGAGCCGCGAGCCGGGCAGCAGAGCCACCACCAGAGGCGCATCGGTCAAGCCCAGTTCGGCCCGCGCCGCGTCGCGCTGCTCAGCGCCGCCGGCATCCGGAGCGATGGCATCGGCCAGCGGGTGGCCGACGTAAACTGCCCGAACCGGGGTGTGCGCATACAGGGCCGGTTCGAACGGATACAGGGTCAGCAGCATGTCCGCGGCCCGCGCAATCCGCCGGATCCGGCCGCGCCGCCAGGCATACACCGACGGGCTGACATAGTGAACGGTAGGGATACCGCGGCGTTTCAGCCGGCCTTCCAGCAGCAGATTGAAGACGTTGAAGTCCACGCCCACGAACACGTCCGGGCGCTCGGCGTCGAAGCGCGCCAGCAGGCGGCGCAGAATGCCCACCAGCTCCGGCAGACGACGGATGGGGTCGATGAAACCGTTCACCGCGAGCCGCTCCATGGACACCACGCTGTCCAGGCCCGCATCGAGCATGCCGGGGCCGCCGATGCCCACGAAACGAGCGTCGGGATAGCGCTGTGTCAGCTCGGCCATGAGGCCCCGCCCCAGGTTGTCACCGGAGGCCTCGCCGGCCACGATGCCGATGGTGAAACCGGTCACCGGCCCGCAGCGGCGCTCATGCCTCGGGGTCGCGCCGACCCCGCGGACGGACGATGCCCCAGCGGGAGTTGCGCACCTGGTCGACGAACGACGCCACTTCCGTCACCTGCGCCGCCAGGGGCTGGAGCTGCCGACAGGCTTCCTCGACGGTAAGACCGCGCCGGTACACGGTGCGGTAGGCCTGGCCGATGTGCTTGATCACATCCGCAGCAAACCCCTGACGCCGCAGCCCTTCGGAATTGAGCCCGGCGGCGCTGGCCGGATTGCCGGCCACGGTGGTGTAGCTCGGCACATCCTTGATCACCAGGCTCATGGCCGCCACGTGGGCATACGCACCCACACTGCGGAATTGCGCCACCCCGGAAAAGCCGCCGAAATTGGCGTAGTCGCCGACGCGAACGTGCCCGGACACGGCCGCATTGTTGGCCAGAATGACATGATCGCCGAGGACGCAGTCGTGCGCCACGTGCACGTAGGGCATGAGCAGGCAGCGGCTGCCGATGACCGTGCGTCCGGCATCCTTCACCGTTCCGCGGTGTACGGTCACGCCTTCGCGGAAGACGTTGTCGTCGCCGACTTCCAGGGTCGTCGGCTCGCCCTGATAGCTGAGGTCGGAGGTGTCTTCGCCCACAGAGGAGAACTGAAAGATGCGGTTGCGCCGGCCCAGCCGGGTGGGGCCTTTGAGCACCACATGGGAGCCGATGACACAGTCATCGCCGATCTCTACGTCGGCACCGATGAAGGTCCACGGCCCCACGTGCACGCCGCTGCCGAGCCGCGCTGAAGGGTCGATGATGGCTCGCGGATCGATCAACAGCGTCTCCGTGTCGCGCAGCCGGCCATGCTCAGAGCTCCCGCTCCATGCAGATGATCTCCGACGTGCAGGCCAGGTCACCGTCGACGAACGCGCGGCAGGCGAATTTCATCACGCCGCGGCGGTCGGCGAGAATCGTGCTCTCCATCATCAGCTGATCGCCGGGAATCACCGGCCGCTTGAAGCGGGTGTGGTCGGTACCGGCCAGATAGTAGGTGAAGCCATCGGCGGGACGCCGGTTCTTGGTCTCGAAGGCCAGCACGCCGGATAGCTGCGCCATGGCCTCGACGATGAGCACACCCGGCATGATGGGGTGGCCGGGAAAGTGCCCGTTGAAGAACTCTTCGTTCATGGTCACGTTCTTGTAGCCGCGGATGCGCTCACCGGGCACGACCTCGAGTACCCGGTCCACCAGCAGAAACGGGTAACGGTGGGGCAGAAATTCGAATAGCTCGTTTATGTCTTTCATTATTGCTCTTGGCAGAATTGCTCTTGATCAACGATCAACGATCACCGCTCACCGGGATTCTTTCAGTGCCCGTTCCAGCCGCGCCACGCGGCGGTTCAACTCGTCAAGGCGGTTGAAGCGCAGAGCGTTCTTCTTCCACTTGAGTGTCGGGCTGTGTAACACCCCGCCGGAATAAACACCAGGCTCTGCGATAGACGCCGATACATGGGTCATGCCGCTCACCACCACCTGATCGCACAGCTCTATGGGCCGGTCGCCGCCGACGCCCACACCGCCGGCCAGCACGCAATGGCGGCCGATCCGCGTGCTGCCGACGATGCCCACGCATCCGCAGATGACGCTGTGGGCGCCGATGCGGCAGTTGTGACCGATCTGGACCTGATTGTCGATCTTCACCCCGTCCTCGATCACCGTGTCGTCCAGCGCACCGCAATCGACGCTGCTGCACGCGCCCACACTGACATCCGCCCCCACGCTCACGCCGCCGAGCTGGGCAATCGTCTCCAGCCGTCCCCCCTCCCCCGGGGTGAAGCCGAAGCCGTCGCCGCCGATGACGGCATTGCTGTGGATGATGCAGCGGGGGCCGAGCGTGACCTTCCCGTACAATACGGCATTGGGCATGAGCAGGCATGCCTCGCCAACGTCGCAGTCCTCGCCCACCACGGCATTAGCGTACAGGCGGGCGTCGGCGCCGATGCGGCTGCGCGGGCCGACGCTGGCTCCCGGACCGATCCGGGCACTGTCACTGACCTCGGCTGTGGGGTCCACATACGCGGTGTCGTGGATGCCTGCCGGCAACTCCGGCAGACGCGCAAAGAGCTGTGAGGCGCGGGCGAACGTCAGATACGGATTGTCCGCCACCAGCGCCGCGCCCTGCCAACGGCCCACGTCGGCCTCGGCGAGAATGAGCGCAGCCGCCCGGCAGCCCGGCAACAGGTCCCGATAGGCCGGGCTCGACAGATGGGACAGCTCATCCGGACCCGCACCGGCCAGACTGCCGAGACCGGCAATGCGGATAGCGCCGTCTCCCACCAGGCGCACCGACAGAGCGTCAGCAAGCTCACGCAGAGTGAACGTCGGCTGCGGCGTCATGAGCGATGCCCGGCTGGTGCGGTGCAGGTCCTCAGTTCGATGCCGCGTGGCGCTCGTTCAGCTTCTCGGTAACCTTGCGCGTGATGTCATGCCTGGAGTTGGCGTACAGCAGATTGCCGCGCTGGAGGATCAGATCGTAGCCTTCCACTTCGATGAGGTCCTGCAGCACCGCGTCGACCTTTGGCGCCATCATCTGCATGAGCTCCTGACGGCGGTCCTGAACTTCCTTCTGCAGCTTGTTGACCAGAAATTCGTAGTCGATGCGCTTGTCTTCGATCTCTTTCTGCTTGCGGCGCTGCTCCGCCGGGCTCATCACCTCGGCGTCTTTCTGCAGCTGCTCCTGCAGACCGCGAATCTCCTGGCCCAGCGTGTTCAGCCGGCCCTGCTCTTCCTCCAGATCGAACTGGGCGGATCGCATGAGCTCCTGGGCCTCCTGGCTTTCCACCAGCGCCCGTTGGGTATCCAGAACGGCGACCTTCAGCTCAGCGGCGGCGCCGGAAGCGGCCAGCAGTACGAGCAAATGACGAACTGACAGACTCCAATCACAATGCACTCCTTCGTAATGCGTTCTCGGATGCGGCGACGTGGCCGCCTGTTGTCACCCGCGCTTCCCGTTTTCAGGCCGCAGTCTATCGGCCATGCCTCGGGCCCCTCCTCGAATCGGCCGGGATTCTATATCAGAACGTCCTGCCCAGCTCAAACTGGAAAGATTCCACTTCATCGAATTCCCCGTCGTTGAACGGCTTGGCAATGCCGAACGTCATGGGACCGAGCCCCGTGATCCAGGTGACAGACAGCCCCACGGCATAGCGGATCTCACCCTCGTCGAAATCGCTGCAGATGGTGCTGACCTCGGGACAGTTGGTATTGAAGACGTTGCCGGCGTCGACGAACAGTACCGGGCGGAATTGACGATTGTCCTCGATGAACGGCAGAGGGAAGATCAGCTCGGCGCTGGCCTCGGTGAGCAGGTTGCCGCCGAACGGCGGCGGATCACGACGGAACACGTTGTCCGGCACGCCGTCTCCGTCCAGGTCGATGAGCGGGTCGGTACTGCGCGGCCCCAGAGTATTGGTCTCGAAGCCGCGCACGGAGCCGAAACCGCCGGCAAAGAAATGCTCGTAGAACGGCAGCCCGTCGGTGTCGCCGTAGCCGTCGCCGAAGCCCAGCTCCGTGCGCAGGCGCACTGTCCAGGACTGCGACAGCGGAAAGTACATCTGCCCCGTGTAGACAAGCTTGAAGAACTCCAGATCGCTGCCGGGAACGGCGGCTTCCAGAGACAACGACTGCGACCGGCCCCGGGTGGGGAACAGACCGCGGTTCAGGGTAGAGCTGTTCCACGACAGGTTCAGCTTGTAGTTGAGCGCATCATTGCCGTTCTTCTCGACGAATTCGGTGATCTCCCGGGCCGGAAAGCGGCCTTCACGGATATCGGTATATTCAATCGTGGCGCCGAAATTGATGCGCCGCGTCTCACCGATGGGAAAGCCGAAATTCACCCCGCCGCCGAACGAATTGGTGGTGAAGCGGGCGATGTTGGCCTCGTCGAAGTTCGACTCGCGGAAGAACAGATTGAACCCGCGGCTGATACCGTCGAGGGTGAAATACGGATCGAAGTAGTTGAAGTTGGCCGAACGCTGGAAGCGCGAGTAGGAAATGCCCGCCCCCAGGCTGTTGCCCGTACCCAGCACGTTGTTGGCCTGGTAGTTACCGCCGAGAATCAGCCCGAAGCCCTGGGAATAACCCAGAGTTGCGGAGATACTCGACGACGGCTGCTCTTCCACGGTGAAATTGACGTCGATCTGATCGTCGGTGCCCGGCACGGCCGGCGTCTCCACGTTCACCTCGCGGAAGTAACCCAGGCGCTCCAGGCGCACCTTGGACAGATCGATCTGCGACGTGGACGCCCAGCCGCCTTCCATCTGCCGCATTTCGCGGCGCAGCACCTCGTCCTGGGTGACGGTGTTGCCGGAAAAGGTCAGACGCCGCACGTAGGCCCGCTTGCCCGCGTCGACAAAGAATTCCACGCGGCCGCGGCCCATCGTCCATCTTGGGTACACCGCTGGCAGTGGCGAAGGTATAACCGGAATTACCCAGTGCCTGGGTGAGACGCTCCTCGGTGGCGGTGACCCGTGCCTGCGAAAAAACCTGGTCCGGCGCCACGACGAACAGGCGGCGCAGGTCTTCCGGACGGATGTCGTTCAGCTCACCAATCAGATTCACCTTGCGCACCGTGTATTTGTCGCCTTCGTCCACGTTGACGGTGATGTAGACCTGGCGTCGGTCAGGCGTGATGCTCACCTGGGTCGACTCGATGTCGAACGCCACATAGCCGCGATCTTTGTAGTAAGACTCCAGCCGTTCCAGATCGCCGGACAGTTTCTCCCGTGAATACTTGTCGTCGTTGCGATAGAACGACAGCAGAGAGGGATGCTGCAGCTCGAGCTGCTCGAGCAACTCTTCCTGATCGAACACTTCGGCGCCCACCACGTTGATGTGGCGGATGCCGGAGTTCTTGCCCTCCACCACGTCGATCTTGATGGCCACCCGGTTGCGCGGCAGTTCCTCCACGTTGGTGGTGATGCTGGCGCCGTAGCGGCCCTGGGCAACGTACTGCCGCTCGAGTTCGATGCCGACCCGCTCGAGGGTTGCCTGTTTGAAGATCTCGCCCTCCCGCAGCCCCTGTTGCCCCAGGCCCTCCAGCAGCGCCTCCGTCTCGATGGCCTTGTTCCCTTCGATCTCGATGCTCTCGATGGCCGGGCGCTCGGCCAGCGTGATCACCAGCACATCGTCGTCACGGGCCATGCGCACGTCGTTGAAAAAACCGGAATCGAACAGCGTGCGGATGAGCTGCCGGATGGCCACGTCATCCACCGTGTCGCCCACATTCACGGGCAGCAGATTGAACACCGTACCGGCACTGACCCGCTGCAGACCCTGCAGACGGATGTCGGAAATGGTGAACGTGTCTGCCTGCAGGGGCCCCGCCCATAACAGCAGCAGACAGCACAGTAAGCGTAGCGGACGCTTCATCGCCTCCCCTTGATGCCAGAGATCAGAATAATCGTGAAATGTCGTTGTACAGCGCGAGGATCATCAGCCCCGCCACCATGAACAGGCCGATCTGTGTGCCGACGGCCTGCGCGTGCTCCGGCACCGGTCGGCCGGTCACAGCCTCCACGGCATAGAAAAGTATGTGCCCGCCATCGAGGATGGGTATGGGCATCAGGTTCAGCACACCCAGGGACGAACAGCGCCAGCACGCCCAGAAAGTAACGCCAGCCCGAACGGGCGGAATCACCGGCCACCTTGGCAATGGTAATGGGGCCGCTCAGATTCTTCATGGAGACGTCACCGGTAACCATCTTTTTCAGCAAACCCAGAGTCAGCGCCGTTTTCTCCCAGGTTTCGCTCAGGCCTCGCGGTATGGCACCCAGCACGCCGTGGCGGATTTCGTTCATGTGCGGCGCCACCCCCACGTAGCCCATACGCGACCCGTCGCCGGCGCTCTGAGCTTCCGGACGAACGGTCAAGGTCAGCGGCCGGCCGTCCCGGCGCAGGGAGACCTGCAACGCACGCTCCGGTGCCTGCTGAACTGCCTCGACCCACTCGGACCAGTCGGTGACGGGTTCGCCGTCCACGGCAACGATGGTGTCGAAGGGTTGCAATCCGGCCCGCTCCGCCGGGCTGTCCGGCAGGATACGCCCCATCACCGCCGGCAGCCCCGGTTCGATGCCCAGCGAGCCCAGCAGATCGGGTTCATCTACGCCGCGATGCCCAGCCCACCGGCAGGCGTGCCTCCCGGGTCTGTGCCGCGCCGGGATCCCGCGTAGTCAGCACGATCTCGCCGGTTTCACCGAGCCGGGCCGCCAGCGCCATGGCGACTTCCTGCCAGCTCCGGGTGGTTTCGCCGTCCACGGCGACAATCTCTTCACCAGGCTCGAGGCCCGCGTTCGCTGCCGGTGTGTCGGCGGGCACGCTGCCGAGCATGGGCGCGACGGTGGTGGTACCCACCACGAACAGAAACCAGTAGACCACGGCCGCCAGCAGAAAATTGGCCAGCGGGCCGGCGGAGGCGATGGCGATCCGCCACCAGACACTGAGATCGGCATGGGAAACGTCGCCGGGCCGGCGCACCGCCTCCACCACGCCGGGCTCCCGCTCATCGAGCATGCGCACGTAACCGCCCAGGGGAATGGCGGCAAGGGCGAACTCGGTGCCGTGGCGGTCGAAGCGCGACCATATGGGTTTACCGAAACCCACTGAGAACCGCAGCACGCGTACACCGGACCAACGTGCCACCACGAAATGACCCAGTTCGTGAAAGGTCACCAGCACGCCCAGCGTTACCAGCAACGCCAGAGGATATTGCAGAAATTCAATCACGTAGGTAAGACCTGTGGATCCTGTGTTGGTTCTCGGTCGGGCTGCCCGGGCCAGGGCGCGGATGATAAACGATCACGTCCGGCGCTGCGATGCGATCTCGCGGAACCCGCCTGGTGGGTTCGACGTCAGTGGGCGGCGGCGAGCAAGACCAGGGCGAACACCGGCAGTACGGCCACCACGGAGTCGATCCGGTCCAGAGCGCCGCCGTGGCCGGGCAGCAGCGCACCGGAGTCTTTCACGCCGTGGGAGCGCTTGAGCACACTCTCGAACAGATCACCGCACACCGATACCGCCACCAGCAGCACCACCATGGGAATCCACCACAGGGAAAAGGTGCCCATGGGAACCAGCAGGGGCACTGTCACCGCCAGGCTCACCGCCAGGCCGCCGAGCAGACCCTCCCAGGTCTTGCCCGGGCTCACGTGCGGGGCCAGCTTGCGGCGCCCGAAGCGGCGGCCGGCAAAGTAGGCGCCGATATCGGCCCCCCAGACCAGCAGCATCATCCACAGCACCCAGTTGGCACCACCAGGTTGGTCACGCACCACCACCAGCGCCATCCAGGCAGCCCAGGCCACCGCCAGACCCGCCGGAATGGAGAAGGCGGGACGCACCACCCACTGAACACGGCGGGGATAACCCACCACGGCAACCGCTGCCAGCAGCCAGAACGCGGCACCGAGCCACAACACGGCGTACCAGTAAGCGGGAAACTGCCAGGTCACCGCAGCCAGCGCGGCGAGAACGCCCAGATAGGTGATACGCGACAGATTGCCGGTAAGCCCGGCGAGACCGGCCCATTCATACGCGCCGGCGGCGCCGATGAGCCAGAAAAAGGCGGCATACGCCCATAAGGGCAGCAGATAAATGGCGCAGATGACCAGCGGGGCCAGAATGAGCGCGGTGATGATCCGGGTGCGCAGCAAGGGCGCGCTACTGGCGTCGGCCGAACCGGCGCTGCCGCTCCTGGAACCAGGAAACTGCCGCAGCCAGCTCCCGGTCGGAGAACTCCGGCCAGAAGGCTTCGGTAAAGTACAACTCGGTATAGGCGAAATCCCACAACAGGAAGTTGCTGATACGGGCGTCGCCGCCGGTGCGGATGCAGATGTCCGGCGCGGGCAGCCCCCCCAGCGACAGATAACCGGCAAATACGTCTTCATCGACGTCGTCCGCCGCCAGGCGGCCGGCTTCCACATCCTCAGCCAGCAGGCGGGCAGCCCGGGCAATATCCCAGCGGCCGCCGAAATTGGCGGCGATATTGAGGGTCATGCGCTGATTTTCCCGGGTAGATGTCTCGGCGCGGTTCATGCGCATCTGCAGATCCGGGGCAAAACGGCTGCGGTCGCCGATAATGCGCAGGCGCACCCCACGGCTGTTGAGTTCGTCGATATCGTTGTCGAGCACGTTGCGCATGAGGTCCAGCAGCAGCCTGACCTCACGGCTCGGACGCTGCCAGTTCTCGGTGCTGAAGGCGAACAGAGTGAGAATTTCGACGTTGGCATCGGCGCAGGCTTCCGCGACGGGGCGAACATTGCGGGCCCCGGCGCGATGCCCGGCGGCACCCGGCAGGCGGCGCTGTTTCGCCCAGCGATGGTTGCCGTCCATGATGATGGCGACGTGGCGCGGAGCCGCACCGGCGTCCGGTGGGACAGCCAGCCGGCGATCTACGAGTTCGCCGGCCGGTTCGCCTGCCGATTGGTCGGCCGCAGCTTTATTGATCGATGCCCGCACTTCTGCCATATCACCCGTCATACCTGAACCCGACCCGGCCGCCGCCGGGCCATCGTCCTGCACGTCCCGCGGAACGCGCCTACCGACAGTGTAGCGTCAAATGGCCATGAGGTCGGCTTCCTTGGACTCCAGCGCCTTGTCTACCTCGGCGATACGCTTGTCCGTCAGCTTCTGAATCGCTTCTTCGGCGCGGTGGGCCTCGTCCTCGGCCACGTCCTTGTCCTTTACCAGATCGCGCACGTGACTGATGGCATCGCGGCGGATGTTGCGAATGGCCACGCGGGCATGCTCGGCTTCCTGGCGGGCCTGTTTGGCCAGATCGCGGCGGTTCTCTTCGGTGAGCGCCGGCAACGGCAGGCGGATGAGCTCGGAGGTGGAATTGGGGGTCAGCCCCAGATCGCTCTTGAGAATGGCCTTTTCGACGTCGGGAATCAGCTTCTTCTCCCACGGCGAAATCACCAGGGTGCGGGCATCCTCTACGGTCACGGATGCCACCTGATTGAGCGGCGTATCGGTGCCGTAATAAGGTACCTCGATACCATCGAGCAGCGAGGGATTGGCGCGCCCGGTGCGGATGCGGGCAAAGGCCTGCTGCAGACTCTCCACCGATTTGCCCATGCGTTTGTCCGCATCGGCCCTGATTTCGTCGATCATGTAGGTCGCTCCTTACGCTCCAGGCCCGCGCCCACGCGCGTCCCCACCTTCTCACCGTTGACCAGCCGAATCAACGCGCCCTCGGCCTGCATGTCGAAGACCACCAGCGGCATGCCGTGGTCGCGGCACAGACAGATGGCCGTGAGGTCCATCACCGCCAGCTCCCGTGCCAGCACCTCGTCGTAGCTCAACTCGTCGAAGCGGCGGGCGCCGGGATCCTTGTGCGGGTCAGCCGTGTAGACCCCATCGACTTTGGTGGCCTTGAGCACCACATCCGCATCGATCTCTATGCCGCGCAGACAGGCCGCCGTATCGGTGGTGAAGAACGGGTTGCCGGTGCCGGCCACGAGCACCACCACTTCGCCCCGGCCCAGAGCCGCCATGGCGTTGTCGCGGTGAAAACGTTCTGCCACTCCGGGCAGCTCGATGGCGGAGTACAGGGCGGCGGGCACGCCGGCCTGGCGCAGCAGATCGCGGAAGGCCAGGCCGTTCATGACCGTCGCGAGCATGCCCATCTGGTCGCCGGTGACCCGGCCGAGGCCGGCTGCCTGCAGGGCGGCACCCCGGAACAGATTGCCGCCGCCGAGCACCAGGGCGATTTCCGCCCCCGCATTGCGTGCGGCGGCGATGTCGGCACACAGGCGCGCCACCACGGCGGGATCGACGCCGAACCCGGCCTGGCCGGCCAGAGCTTCGCCGCTGAGCTTGAGAAGAACCCGGCGCACGGGGCCTAGCGCCCTGTCACCAACTGCGTCGCTCCAGTTCGACCCCTTCACCTGAGCGGCCACTTCCGCTGCGAAGTCCGCCTGTTCCACTTCGATGCCCTCGCCCACTTCGAAGCGCACAAAGCCGCGGCACTCACAGCCGGCTTCCTCGAGCAGCTTGCCCACCTTGACGTTCTGATCTTTCACGAACGGCTGGTCGAGCAGGCTCACCTCGGCCAGGTATTTGCGCACCCGGCCTTCCACCATCTTCTCGACGATGTCCGCCGGCTTACCGCTTTCGGCCGCCTGGGAGGTGTAGATCTCGCGTTCCTTGTCGAGCAACTCCCTGGGCACCTGGTCGGCGGCCACCACCACGATTGATGGCGGTGACATGCATGGCGATATCCCGGCCGAGCTCGGCGCTGCCGCCGGTGAGATTCACCAGCGCGGCCTTTTTGCCGTCGCCGTGCAGGTAGTCGGCGATGCGGCCGCCGTCGCTGTGCAGACAGGCGGCGCGGCGTACCGTGACATTCTCGCCGATTTCCTGCACCAGGGTTTCCCTCTGGCTGCCCAGCTCGCCGGCCAGCAGCTTGTCCACATCGGTTTCACCACTGTCGAAGACCTGCTCCAGAACACGCTGGACGAATGCAATGAACTTGTCGTTCTTCGCAGCGAAGTCTGTCTCGATGTTGACCTCTACCAGCGCACCCTTGCTCGCATCATCAGCCACTTTCAGGCCCAGCAGGCCGTCCGCCGTGGTACGGCCCGCCTTCTTGGCCGCTTTCAGCGCGCTCTTCTTACGCAGTTCCTCGATGGCCTGCTCCATGTCGCCGCCGGCCTCTTCCAGCGCCTTCTTACAATCCATCATGCCGAGGCCGGTGCGCTCGCGCAGCTCCTTGACCATTGCTGCCGTGATGGCCATGTCTCATTCCTCCGTTTTCGTGTCGTCCGCCCTGGCAGGTTCGTCGCCGGGCGGTGGGTCGGCCGGTGCCTGCTCCGCGGTCTGCGCAGCTTCGGGTGCGGCCGCAGGTGCGGCTGCAGCGCTCCCAGGAGCCCGCCGGTTCCTCGTGGACCTCTTCGAACTCGTCCGC
This sequence comes from Gammaproteobacteria bacterium, assembly GCA_034522075.1. Classification (GTDB taxonomy): domain Bacteria; phylum Pseudomonadota; class Gammaproteobacteria; order Pseudomonadales; family Azotimanducaceae; genus UBA7803. Next base: position 40,060 of record JAXHLO010000002.1, read on the forward strand.
GCTGACGTGGCCGGAAGCCTGCTCCCGGCCTTCCTGTATGGCATCGGCCACCGTGGTGACGTACAGGCGGATCGCCCGAATGGCATCGTCGTTACCGGGAATGACAAAGTCCACGCCGTCGGGGTCGCTGTTGGTGTCGACGATGCCGAACACGGGGATACCCAGCTTGTTGGCCTCTTCCACGGCAATGTGTTCGTGCATCACGTCCACCACGAACAGGGCATCCGGCAGTCCGCCCATGTCCTTGATGCCGCCGATGCTGCGGTCGAGCTTCTCCAGGTTGCGCTGCATGGACAGCGCCTCACGCTTGGTCAGCAGCTCGAACGTGCCGTCGGTCGCCTGGGTCTCCAGGTCGTGCAGGCGCTTGATGGACTGGCGGATGGTCTTGTAGTTCGTGAGCATGCCGCCGAGCCAGCGCTGGTCCACGTAGGGCGTGCGGCAGCGCGACGGCCTGCTCGCGGATGGCTTCTCGCAGCGGCCCGCTTGAGTGCCGACGAACAGCACCCGCACCTCCATTGCCGGCGGCAGCCGAGATCGCAGATCGTTCAGGGCGTCGTTCGTACAGCCGGCAGGGTCTTCTCGAGGTTGATGATATGGATCTTGTTGCGCTCGCCGAAGACGTCAGGACTTCTGCGTCCTGGGGTCCCAGTAGCGCGTCTGGTGACCGAAATGCACGCCGGCGGCGAGCATGTCGCGCATGGTAATGTTCATATTTTTCCTCCGGGTTGCGCCTCCGCCATCCCCATGCTTCAACCAGGGTTCGAATCGAGCCGCCGTGCGGTTCGTCTCGGCGCCTGGCACCCGGAAGCATGTGCCGGATGACGTGAGTGATTTGGTTGAGAATCGATTCCTGCCCGGTAACGGCAGCTGCTTGGCGCACAACGCGCGCGCTTTCACACGCATTGCCCCCGGGCGGCGCGCTTTATACCATAAACGCTTCTGCGCTGGAACAAGCCGTTTCAGCCGCCACAGCGGTCACCCGAATCCATGGTTGCAAGAGCACAGTCTGGAGAGCGATATCGCGCGGGATGCGCGCTGCCCGGCCGCCTGGCCGCCACCAGGTGCTGGAAAATAATCCGGCCGGTAGTGGTGCCCGGCGTAACCACCGACGAGCTGAACAGCCGCTGTCACGAGTATATCGTCGACGAACTGGGCTGCATTCCCGCGCCGCTGCACTATACCAACGGTGCCGCGCCACCCCGAAGTAGTCTGCACGTAGCGATGAATCACCGTGGTCTGCCACGGCATTCCGTCGGCCAAGAAAACGCTGAGGAGCGGCGACGTGCTGAACATCGACGTCACCGTCATCAAGGACGGCTACCATGGCGACACCAGCAAGATGTTCCCTGTAGGCAAGATCAGCGTGCTTGCTGAACGGCTGATCCGAGTCACCCAGGAATGCCTGTACCGGGGCATCGAAAGCGTTCGTGAAGGCGCGCATCTGGGCGACATCGGTCACGCTATCCAGACTCATGCCCAGGCCAATGGCTTTTCCGTGGTCCGCGAGTTCTGCGGCCACGGCATCGGCCGCACCTTCCACGACGAACCCCAGATCCTGCACTACGGACGGCCCGACACCGGCATGGTTCTCGAGAAGGGCATGACCTTCACCATCGAACCCATGATCAATGCCGGCAAACGGCACGTGAAGATCCTTCCGGATCAGTGGACGGTGGTCACCAAAGACCACAAACCTTCGGCCCAATGGGAGCACACCCTGCTGGTGACCGGCAGCGGCGCAGAAGTGCTCACGCGGCGGGCCGAAGAGCCGTTCTCGTGAGCCGCGGCGCACAACCTGCCCGACCCCCGGACACCGACGGCAAAGGCAACCGGCGCTTCGGCGACGGCCCCGGTGCGCTGGTAGACGCCCTGCGTGAACGCATCGCCGAAACCGATCAGGCCCTGGCCGACCGCTACTGGAACAACGCAGACGTCGATACTCTGGTGGCGGACCGTTGTGCGCTGTTCGACCGCCTGATCGGCGAGATCTGGGAAGCTCACATTCCCCCCGCCGCGCGCGACGACATTGCCATTTTCGCCGTGGGCGGCTACGGCCGCGGCGAGCTGTTCCCCCATTCCGACATCGACCTGCTGGTACTGGCACGCCGACCGAGCCGTCAACAGAAAGCCATTACCGAGTTCCTCCACTGCCTCATCGATCTGAACCAGGAGCTCGGCCACAGCGTCCGTTCATTGAAGGACTGCAAGCGCGAGGCAGCGCGCGACATCACCGTCGCCACCGCCCTGTTCGAACGCCGCCGGCTGGCGGGTTCGACGGATCTGGCCAGCCGGCTCGACAAAATTCTCAGCTCACCGCGGCTGTGGCCGGCGCAGGCATTCTTCAAGGCCAAACGCGACGAGCAGGACCTGCGCCACCGTCAGTACGACAACGTGGAATACGGCCTGGAACCCAACCTGAAGACCTCTCCCGGGGGGCTTCGCGACCTGCAGACGGCCATCTGGGTCATGGCGCGCAAGTTCGCCACCACCGACCTGGGCGATCTGGAAAAGCTGGGCATGCTCACCCACCAGGAGCGCGAGTGGCTGGAGGACGGCCGTAACTTCTGTGGTGGGTGCGCTTCGGGCTGCACCTGGTGGCCGAGCGCAAGGAAGACCATCTGCAGTTCGAGTATCAACGGGCCCTGGCCCAGCGTCTGGGCTTCGCCGACACCAGCGCCAAGCTCGGCGTCGAACGGTTCATGCATCACTACTACCGCCACGTCATCGCCCTGCGGGAGGTCAACGACATCCTGCTGCAGCACTTCGATGAATCCATTCTGCGGGCCCGGGAACGGCCCCGCATCGTCCCCATCAACGATCGCTTCCAGATCCGCAACAACTACATCGAAACCACGTCGGCCGACGTGTTCCGCCACACGCCCAGCGCGCTGCTGGAAATTTTCGTCATCATGGCCAACCGGCGGAATACTGCAGGAAATCACGCCGACACCATTCGGCTGATTCGCGAACACCTGCATCTCATCGACAAGCGCTTCCGCCACGAATAGCGATCGT
>JAXHLO010000003.1:0-114940 GCA_034522075.1 Gammaproteobacteria bacterium
CCCGCTGGCCGAGCATGGCGCTGAGCCCGTCGATGACGGAACCCTTCACCTGATTCTCGGCGCCGGACAGGTTGATGATGGGGCCCACGTCGGCGGCCACGGTCACCCGGTGAACGTTCACGCGCTTGTTCTCGCCGACGCTGACCTCCGCGACCTCGGCGATGTGGCCCGCGTGGCTGAAATAGAACGCGAGCCCCAGGGCGTGACCGTCGGGCAGTTCGCCGCCCCAGCCGGCTTCCTCGGCGGCTCTGCGGATGACCCCGGCGGCGCGGCCGGTGTGCAGGGCGTATTCGTTGCCTTCCTCCAGCCAGCGGGGCTCGCCCATGAGCTCCAGCATGAACTCCAGGTGATCGCGTCCGGCAGCGCTCGACAGCTCGTGCAGGAACGACTGATAGGCGAACGCGATGGTGCAGGAACCCGGCGCCCGCCAGTAGCCGCACGGCGTCTGCCAGGGCAGCAGGGTCTGGGTGATGCGGTAGTTGGGCACGAACGGTGCCGGGTCGATGCTGCCGCTGATGCCGCCGCCGCGCACCGGCTCTTCACCGTCGGCGGTGAAGCTGATGAAGTGGTTGTCCCAGCCGGCCAGCTTGCCGTCGCCGTCCAGGGCGCCGCGCAGGGCATGAAAACCACCGACCCGGTAGAAGTCGTGGGCCATGTCGTCTTCGCGCATCCAGGTGAGCTTCACCGGGCCGTTGACCCGGCGGGCGATGGCCGCGGCCTCCACCACCGGGTCGTTCATGAGCCGGCGGCCGAAACCGCCGCCGCCGCGCATCTGGTGCACCACCACCTGATCGTCCGGCAGATCCAGCACTTTGGCTACGGCGGCTTCCGCGCCCTGGGGCGTCTGGGTGGGCGCCCACAACTCCATGGTGTCGTCGTGCCACCAGGCCGTGGTGTTCTGCGGCTCGAGTTGCGCGTGGCTGACGAACGCGTACTGATAGAAGCCCGACACGGTCTCGGCGCCGTTGTCGAAGGCGCCGGCCACATCGCCTTTGTCGATGACGCTGCTCTCGCCTGCTGCATCGGCCAGTTCCCGGGCCCGGGTCTGGGCCTCGCTCCAGCTGTCCCTGGCAGCGTTGGATTCATCCCAGACCACCTCGAGGGTTTCCCGGGCTTTGAACGCGCACCACGTATCCCGCGCGACGATGGCCACGCCGGCCATGAGTTCGGTGGGTTCGCCGTTGCCTTCCAGGACGAACGCATCCACCACCCCGGGCTGGCGCTTCACCTCGTCCAGGTTGGCGGATTCGACGGTGCCGCCGGAGGCCGGACATTTCACATAGGTGGCGTAGAGCAGCTCCGGCAATTGCTTGTCGATGCCGAACAGGGGTTCGCCGGTAACCAGCGGGCGGTTGTCCACGCCGCCGATGCGCTTGCCCAGCAGGGTGAAATCTGCCGGGTCCTGCAGGGTCACGTCAGCGGGATCGGGCACCGGCAGCATGGCGGCGGCAGACGCCAGCTCCAGGTAGGAGAGTTGCCGGCCCGTGCGCGCATGGATGGCCATGCTGTCGCGGGTTTCCACCTCGGCGGCATCCACTTCCCAGCGCAGAGCCGCAGCGGTGACCAGCATCTGCCGGGCCGCGGCGCCGGCCTGGCGCATGGGCATCCACTTGGTCGGAATGGACCGTGATCCGCCGGCCACCTGGCGGTCGTAGCGCTCGCCGTCGATCTCCGACTGGATGACCGTGACGTCGTCCCAGGCGGCGTCGAGCTCTTCGGCCACGATCATGGGCAGGGACGTCTTCACGCCCTGACCCACCTCCGGGTTGGGGGCGAAGATGACGATGCCGTCTTCGGAGATCTGCACATAGGCGTTGGGTTGGAATGGCGCGTCGGACGCAGGAGCCGCGGCCGACGTGCCGTCCTGCTCCTCGGGCGAGCAGCCCACGGTAACGCCGAGCATGAGGCCGCCGCCGGCCAGACCGGTGAGGCGCAGAAACGAGCGGCGGTCGAGCTTGTTGATCAAGGTTCTGTGTGCATGGGGATCATCAGGCTTCATTGCGGCGGCCTCCTGCGGTAGCGGCGCTCAACACGGCGCTGCGGATGCGGTTATAGGTGCCGCAGCGGCACAGGCCGGGTGCCAGAGCCTCGTCCACGTCGTCTTCCGACGGCTGGGCATTGCTGCTGAGCAGTGCGGCCGCCCGCATGAGCTGACCGGACTGGCAGTAGCCGCACTGCGGCACGTCGTGGTCGATCCAGGCCTGCTGCAGCGGGTGCAGAGTGCCGTCGGGCTCGGCCAGGCCTTCGATGGTCTTGATGTCGCGGCCTTCCAGCCCGGCTGCCGGGGTCGAGCAGGCGAATGCCGGTGAGCCGTCGATATGCACGGTACAGGCACCGCACTGGGCAATGCCGCAGCCGAATTTTGTGCCCACCAGGCCGAGGTGATCGCGCAGAACCCACAGCAGAGGTGTGTCGTCGCGGACGAGGTCGACCTCGTGCTCGCGGCCGTTGATCGTCAGACGCATGGCTGCCTCCCACCTTCCATTGCCGAAGTCGATCAATGGTATATCAGCTTCGCGGCGATCTCAGCCTTCGTCGGACAGACTTGATCGGCGCGGGGTCGGCGGCCGTGGCGGCGTGTATGCTGTCACAGAGGCTGTGATGCCTCGAATTCGAGCCGCAGTTGGAGTTCGTTATGTTGCGCACGGGCCCGTCCGCCCGCTCAGTCGCCGCCGGCCGCGATCAATCGCCGGGCGAGGAAATCGCCAATGCCGTCAGCCACGCCGTGGGCGCGCTGGCCGCGGTAGCGGCCATTCCGGTGCTGCTGGTGAACTCGGTGGCCGGCGGCAGCCCGGCGGTGGAGATCTTCGCCGTGAGCTTGTTCGGCGTTTCCATGGTGGGCATGTATGTGATTTCAGCGCTTTATCATGCTTTGCCTGGGGAGCCGCGATCCGGCGCAGTAGGAGCGACCTCCAGGTCGCGACTGGAAAGTCGCTCCCACAGTGCCAGGTCGCGACTGGAAAGTCGCTCCTACCGGGCCAAGCGCGTGTTCTGGTTGCTGGATCACTCGGCCATCTACGTGCTCATTGCCGGGACTTATACGCCGTTCGCCCTGGGCGTTTTCAAAGAGGCTTGGGGCTGGCCCATGTTTGCCCTGGTCTGGGGCCTGGCCGCCGCCGGCGTGCTGCTCAAAGCCCTGGGCGGGGGTCGTCATCCGATCGTGTCTTCCGGGCTTTACCTGGGCATGGGCTGGCTGGTACTGGCGGCCGCCGGGCCGCTGTTCGACGTGCTGCCGTTTGCCGGCTTCCTGTGGCTGCTGGCCGGCGGCGTCGCTTATACCCTGGGGGTGGTGTTCTTCGCCCTGGACGAGCGAGTGCGCTATGCCCACTTCATCTGGCACCTGTTCGTGCTGACCGGCACGGCGTGTCACTTCGTGGCGGTGCTGGGCTACGCCTGACCGGCGCCCGCCGGGTACGTTGCGTTTACGTTATCGGTCTGCACAGGCGCCGCCGCCTGGCCCATAATAGTGGCCCGTCACATCCATCCACCCGATACCATCCCCAGGGAGAACACCGTGAGCGACTTCGACAAACAGCTTGAAAAGATGTCCACCGCCCGGGGCTTCATCGCCGCGCTGGATCAGAGCGGCGGCAGCACGCCCAAGGCCCTGGGCCTGTACGGTGTGGAGGAGGACGCCTGGTCCAGCGAGGAAGAAATGTTCGACCTCGTCCACCAGATGCGTACCCGCATCATCACCAGTCCGGCGTTCACTGGTGAGCGCATTCTCGGCTCCATCCTGTTCGAGAACACCATGGACCGGGAGATCGAGGGGCTGCCCACGGCCGAGTACCTGTGGGACGTCAAGCAGGTGGTACCCATCCTCAAGGTAGACAAGGGGCTGGCCGACGAAGACGACGGTGTGCAGGTGATGAAACCCATGCCGGCGCTGGACGAGTTGCTGAAAAAAGCCAAAGAAGCAGGCATCTTCGGTACGAAGATGCGCTCGGTGATCAAGCAGGCCAGCGAGTCCGGCGTTGCCGCCGTGGTCCGTCAGCAGTTCGAGATCGCCCGGCGCATCATCGACGCAGGCCTGGTGCCCATCGTCGAGCCGGAGGTGGACATACACTGCCCGGACAAAGCCGCGGCCGAAGCCATGCTGAAAGCCGGGATCACGAAAGAGCTGAACGAGCTCGGCGCCGAGCAGCGGGTCATGCTCAAGCTCACCCTGCCGGAGCAGGACAACTTCTACGCCGATCTCATCGAGCATGCCCGGACCGTGCGCGTGGTGGCTCTCTCCGGCGGCTATTCCCGTGAGAAGGCCAACGAGCGGCTGGCCCGGCAGAACGGCATGGTGGCGAGTTTCTCCCGGGCACTCACCGAAGGCCTGTCGAAACAGCAGACGGACGAAGAGTTCAACGCCACGCTAGACCGCTCCATTCAGAGCATCTACGACGCGTCGAACACCTGAGCCCGGGCAGTGGCCTGTGGGAGCCTTTTCTAAAGGCGATCGCGGCCTCGTCCTCAAGCCGCGCGCCAGTGGTAGTGGTAGTACACCACCGGGATCACCAGCAGCGTCAGCAGGGTCGATACGAGCAAGCCGAAAATCAGCGATACAGCCAGCCCGCTGAAGATCGGGTCATCGAGAATGAAAAACCCGCCCAGCATGGCGGCCACCGCCGTCAGCGCGATGGGCCGGGCGCGGACGGCGGCGGCGCTGATGGTGGCGTCCTGCAGCGGTTTGCCGGCGCGGACCTCCTGCTCGATGAAATCCACCAGCAGAATGGAGTTGCGCACGATGATGCCGGCCAGCGCGATCATGCCGATCATGGAGGGTGCCGTGAACTGCTGACCGAGCAGCGCGTGGCCGGGCATGATGCCGATCAGCGTCAACGGAATGGGCGCCATGATGATCAACGGCACGCCGTAGGAACGGAACTGGCCGACCACGAGCAGATAGATGAGGATCAGACCCACCCCATAGGCCGCGCCCATATCCCGGAAGGTCTCGTAGGTGACCTGCCATTCGCCGTCCCACTTCAATGACCATTCATAGGGATTGTCCGGCTGGGCGATGAAGAACTGGCGAATCGGTGCGCCGTCGATGAGGGTCTCGCCCAGGGTGCCGGCAATGGCCGCCAGTCCGTACAGAGGGCTGTCGGTGCCGCCGGCCACATCGCCGGTGACGTAGACCACGCGCAGCAGATCCTTGTGCAGAATGGTCTGCTCCCGGGTGGTCGTGCGGATGTCGACCACCTCCGACAAGGGGACCAGCTCGCCGCCGTCGGCGCGCACCCGCAGCGCGCGCAGGCGTTCGGCATCCGTCTGCTCGGCGGGCGGCAACTGCACCCGCACGGGAATCGGTATGCGGGCATTGGCGTCGTGCAGGAAAGACATGTCCTCGCCGCCCAGAGCCGCGGCTACATCGCGGGTCACGGATTCCTGAGTGACGCCGAGCTTGGCGGCCCGCGCGCGGTCCACGTCGACCACCAGTTTCGCCTGGTCTGCCTCGATACTGTCGTCCACGTCCACCACGTGGGGCGTCGCTTCGAAGACGGCCCGCACCTCTCGTGCCACCCCCATCTGACGCTCGTGATCGAGCCCGTATATCTCAGCCACCAGCGGTGCCAGGACGGGCGGCCCGGGCGGGACTTCCACCATGGTCACGGTGGCCCCATGGCGGCGGCCTATGTCCGCCAGCGAGCCGCGCACCAGCAGAGCGATGTCGTGGGATTTACGGCTGCGCTGGGCCTTGTCCACCAGGTTCACCTGTATGTCGCCCTGGTGGGGCTGGCTGCGCAGGTAGTACTGACGCACCAGACCGTTGAAGTTGATGGGCGCCGAGGCGCCGGCGTAGAGCTGATAGTTCTGCACTTCCGGCACGGTTTCCAGATGATCAGCCAGCGCCTGCAGAACCCGGTGAGTGTCCTCCAGGGGCGTGCCCTCGGGCATGTCCACCATGACCTGAAATTCGCTCTTGTTGTCGAAGGGCAGCATTTTCATTACCACCACGCCAACGCCTGCCAGCGCCACCGACCCCAGAATCAGTACCAGCAGCACGGCCAGCAGTCCCCAGCGGTGCGCGGCACCCCGGTGTTCGCGCAGAAAGGGCGTCATGAAACGCTGAAATGCCCGGTGCAGCCGGTCGTCGTCCCCGGGACCCTCGTGATGGGTTTGCACGTTGGCGAAGACCCGGCGATACAGCCACGGGGTGAACATGAAGGCTACCGCCAGCGAGATCAGCATGCCGGTGGAGGCGTTGATCGGAATCGGCCGCATGTACGGGCCCATGAGACCGGACACGAAGGCCATGGGCAGCAGGGCTGCGATCACGGTGAAGGTGGCGAGAATGGTCGGGCCGCCCACCTCGTCCACGGCGCGGGGAATCGCCTCGGTGAGCGACCGTGCGCCAAGCCGCATGTGCCGGTGAATGTTCTCCACCACCACAATGGCATCGTCCACGAGGATGCCGATGGAGAAGATCAGGGCGAACAGGGACACCCGGTTCAGCGTGAAGCCCCAGGCCCAGGAGGCGAACAGGGTGATGGCCAGGGTCACCACGATGGCGGCACCGACCACGCCTGCCTCGCGGCGCCCGAGCGTGATCAGCACCAGCACCACCACTGACAGGGTGGCGAAAATCAGCTTCTGGATCAGCGTGCCCGCCTTGTCTGCCGCGGTGGCGCCGTAGTTGCGGGTGATGGTGGCCTGCACCCCGTCGGGAAAGTAAATGCCCCTGAGCTGATCGAATCGCTCGATGACCGCATTCGCCACGGTGACCGCATTTTCGCCGGGCTTTTTCGAGACGGCGATGGTGACAGCCGGGTAGCGGCCGGCTTCCACCGGGTGTGACTCGGCGCCGGCAGGTCCGATGCCGAAGGTGACGTAGCGCTGGGGTTGATCGGAACCCGCGTGGATCGTCGCCACGTCGCGCAGCAGGATGGGTGCGCCGTCGCGCATCCCGACCACCAGGTCCGCCACTTCCTCGGGTGTGGACAGGAAAGTGCCCGCCTGGACCAGCACGGACTGCCCGTCAGCCACCAGGGCGCCGGCGTCCCGGGACGCATTGGCAGCGGCCAGGGCCCGGCGCAGATCGTCCAGGGCAAGGTGATAGGCGGCCAGCCGCTCCGGGTTGAAATCCACCCGCACCACACGATCGGGGCCGCCCAGGGTTTCGATGTCGCGGGTGCCCGGAACGCGCTGCAACTCGGCTTCCAGGGTGCGCGCCATGCGCAACAGGTCGGCTGCAGTAATGTCCGGATTCTCGCTCCACAGCGTGCCGGCCACCACGGGCACGTCGTCGATGCCCTTGGGTTTGATCAGCGGCTGGGCCACACCGCTGTTGGCCGGCAGCCAGTCCCGATTGGAGTAGAAGGCGTTGTACAGACGTACGATGGCTTCAGTGCGCGGTTCGCCCACGTCGAACTGCACGGTGAGCGATGCCATGCCGGGGGTGGAGGCGGAATAGACGTGCTCCACACCCTGGAGCTCGGAGATGATCTGTTCCGCCGGCGTGCTCACCAGCGATTCCACCTCGGCGGCGGATGCCCCGGGAAAGGCGATGAACACGTTGGCGAACGTCACGTCGATCTGGGGTTCTTCTTCCCGAGGTGTGATGAGTACCGCGAACAGGCCCAGCAACAGCCCGGCCAGAGCCAGCAGCGGGGTGATTTCAGTGGTGAGAAAGGCTGCCGCGATCCGGCCGGAGATCCCCAGCCGGGCGGTGGGCGACTCGCTCACGGCGTGTTCTCCGCAGCGGCGACGCCTTGCTGCTTGTAGGCGATGCCGGCGGCGATGGGATCCACGGCCACGCGCTCGCCGACCGTAAGCCCTGCCAGGATCGGCACGCGGCCGTCCATGGTGGGGGTTGCTGTGCGCAGGTACCGCAGGGTCACCCGGCCGGCATCGTCCACCACATAGGCGGCGGTCAGCTCGCCGCGGCGTACCAGAGCCTCGCCGGGAATCAGCACGCGTTCCTGCTCGCCGCGCACGAATGCGACCTTGGCCAGGGTGCCCGGAAACACGTGGTGGTCGCCCTGGGGCAAGGTCACCAGAACGCGAAAGGTATGGGTGCCGGCGTCGGCCCGGGGGGGAATGCGCAGGTCGTCGGCGGCCACCGAGCTGCCGTCGGGCAGCAGGATGCGCGCCTGCTGGTGGCGCCGCAACGGACCGATGTGCTGCTGAGGAATTTCCACGATCACGCGCAGGTGTTCCAGCGACAGACCGGTCATCAGCGGCGTACCGGGCGCCACGGTTTCACCCAGGCGCACATGACGTTCCACCACCGTACCGGCATAGGGTGCGCGGATGACCGTGTAGCTCAGGTTCTCTTCGGCCTCGTCGAGGTTGGCCTGGGCGGATTCCAGCCGGGCACGCGCGGAATCCAGCTCGGCGGTGGCGCGGTCGAGCTCGGCGCGGGACACGAGCTGACGGTCGAAAATGTCCTTGGTGCGGTCATAGGCAAGCCGGGCCTCGGCCAGCCGGGCGCGCGCCTCTGCCACCGCGCCTCGGGCGGCTTCCACTCTGGCGCGCTGTTCCGTGTCGGTGAGACGTGCGATGAGCTCGCCCTTGGCCACGAAGTCGCCGACGTCGAAGGGCAATTCCAGAACCCGGCCGCCGGTCTGTGCCGCCACCGTGGATTCGTTGACCGCCTCCACCACGCCGTCGAACAGAATTTCCCGGGGCACCAGTGCCGCGACTACGGGCGCGGTGTCGAGTGCGCCGCCGTGGGATATCCCCGTGCTGTCAGGCGCCGGCGGACCATCGTCGGAGCAGGCCGCAAGCAGCAGCCCGGCAGCGAGCCAGCCGGTGGCGCCCCTGAGCGTCATTGGCCGGTGTTGAAGGCTGCGCCCGATCTGATGCCGAATCGGCTGAGGATGCTTGCCAGGGGGCAGAAGCCGCTGAACGACGCCTGCAGCATGTTGACGCCGACGAACGCCGTCAGCCACAGCCAGTAGCCGCTGTGCAGCTGCGCGAGCAGCAGGGAAACCAGCACCATGCCGCCGGCGATGCGGAACACCCATTGATCTACGTTCACGGAGCGAGTCTTTGCTGTGGCATTCATGGTTCATCTCCTGCGCCTGAGCGCACTGGTTTCCGAGTTTTGCGCGGATGCTGGCACCGCACAGAAGTGCTCGTGCAACACCGCGATCACGTCCATGGCCGGGCCGTCGGTCAGCCGGTAGTAAACCGTCTGCGATTCCCGCCGGGTACTCACCAGCCCGTCGCCGCGCAGCACCTTGAGATGCTGGGACAGCGCCGACTGTGACAGGGGGATGCGGGCGTTCAGCGCGCCAACGGACATTTCCCCGTCGTTGAGCACGCAGAGGATCTGCAGCCGGTGAGGATTGGCCAGGGCCTTGAGCAACCGCGCGGCAGCATCGGCGTGACGTGTCAGCTCTGCAGGCTCGGGCATTGGCAGCGTTACCGCCATACGTAATATCACCTATATCTAATTAAGCTTAAACTAATTTAAGTTGCATAGAGTAAGGTAAAGTCCCGCCGGGGACAAGGATTGCAACATGGCCAGGATCGTCGTCATGGGTGCCGGCATTGCCGGAATGCCCGCCGCTTACGACCTCAAGAAGCTGCTGGGTAGCGAACACACCGTCACCCTCATCGGCACGTCGGAGCATTTTCAGTTCACGCCGTCGAATCCCTGGGTAACCGTGGGCTGGCGACGCCCGGATCAGGTGCAGGTGCCAATCCGGCCCAACGTCGAGCGCAAGGGCATCGGCTTTCTGTCGGAGCCGGTGCACGCCCTGGATCCCGCGAACAATTGCCTGACCCTGGCGGACGGACAGGTGCTCGACTACGACTATCTGGTCATCGCCACAGGCCCTGAGCTCGCTTTCGATGAAATACCCGGCCTTGGACCGGACGGTCACAGCCACAGCATCTGCACGACACCTCACGCTGCGGCCGCCGGTGAGGCTTATCAGGCCTTTCTCGAGGATCCGGGGCCGGTGGTGGTGGGTGCGGTTCAGGGGGCCAGCTGCTTCGGGCCGGCCTACGAGTTCGCCATGATTCTCGATGCAGACCTGCGCAAGCGGCGCCTGCGCGACCGCGTGCCCATCACCTTCGTGACCAGCGAACCCTATATCGGTCACATGGGTCTTGGCGGTGTTGGAGATTCCAAAGGATTGCTGGAGGCCGAGCTGCGCCAGCGGCATATCAAGTGGATCACCAATGCCAGCGTCCTGGAGGTTGGTGAAGACGCGGTCCGGGTGGCGGAGCACGACGAACAGGGCGAGCAGACCCGCGAGCAGACCCTGCCCAGCCGCTTCAGTATGTTCATTCCCGCATTTCGCGGCATTCCGGCAGTGGCCGATGCCGCGGTACTGTGCAATCCGCGCGGCTTCGTGAAGATCGACGAATTCCAGCGCAACCCGGATCATCCGAACGTCTATGCGGCGGGGGTCTGTGTGGCCATTCCACCGGTGGAGGCCACACCCGTACCCACTGGCGCCCCGAAGACGGGCTATATGATCGAATCCATGGTGACCGCCATTGCCCACAACATCCGTGACGACCTGAAGGGGCAGAAATTGCGCCACCGGGCAACCTGGAACGCCATCTGCCTCGCCGATCTCGGTGACGACGGTGTGGCCTTCGTGGCCCTGCCGCAGATACCGCCGCGCAATGTCACGTGGGCCAAGCAGGGCAAATGGGTGCATCTGGCCAAGGTCGTCTTCGAGAAATACTTCATGCGCAAGATGAAAACCGGCAGCACGGAGCCGGTCTACGAGAAGTATGTGCTGAAGGCACTCGGTATCCTGCGATTGAAGGACGGTGCACACGAGGAGAAGCCGACATGAATCATCCCCGCCGGGTCGCTCTGTTGCCGGTGGTCATCCTGGCGGCAGCCTGTACCCAGGTTGACGACCGCCTGGAGCGCTCGCGTGCCATCGTCGGCGAGTTCCAGCGGGAACTGGGCGGCGAGTTGCGCGCGGCCATGGCTGACGGCGGGCCGGTGAATGCCATTGCAGTGTGCAGTGACCGGGCACCGGCCATCGCCGAGCGGGCGTCTGCCGATTCCGGTGCCCGGGTCAGCCGTACGGCCCTGCGTGTGCGTAATCCAGACAACGCCCCGGATGAGGCGGCAGCGGCGGTGCTTCGTGAGTTCGAGGACAGGCTCGCAGCGGGCGCGGAGTTGCCCATGGAGCAGGTCGACAGGCATGCCGGCGGCAGCATGCGCTACATGCGTGCCATCGTGCTGGAGCCGCTGTGCGCCACCTGCCACGGCACCACCCTTGCTCCCGAAGTGGCCCGGGCGGTTGCCGCCCGTTATCCCGCGGACCGTGCCACGGGCTTCGAGGTGGGTGAGGTGCGCGGCGCGTTCCTCATCGACTGGCCGTCTGGCCAATAGGTCGCCGCCATGCGCTAGCCGGCCGACGTCGGGCTCGGCACGGTCCCGTCGCTGCCGTCCCGGGGCGGCTGCTCGCCGAGTTCCCGCTCCAGGCGCCGGGCGTTTTCCAGCGGCGAAGTGCCGCCGCCGGAGATGAGCCGATAGGCCACCGGCACGATGAACAAGGTGAAGAACGTGGCCACGGTGACGCCGCTGAACACCACGATGCCGATGACCTGGCGCGTCTCCGCCCCGGGGCCGGAACCGAGAATGAGCGGCAGAGTGCCCGCCGCCGTGGTCAGGGTGGTCATGATGATGGGCCGCAGGCGGATTTCGCAGGCGCTTACCAGCGCTTCCATGAACTCGATGCCCTGATCGCGAAGCTGGTTGGCGAACTCGACGATGAGGATGCCGTTCTTGGCCGCCAGACCCACCAGCATCACCAGACCGATCTGACTGTAGATGTTCACCGTGTTGCCGGTGACCCACAGCCCCAGCAGTCCGCCCGCCATGGCGATGGGTACCGTCAACATGATGGTCAACGGATGACGGAAGCTTTCGAACTGGGCTGCCAGGGCCAGGAACACGACCGCCAGACCCAGGACCATCACGAAGACCACCGACGCGCTGGATTGCTGCATATCCCGGGTCTGGCCTTTGTAGTCCACCACCACGCCTTCGGGCAGGTGGTCACGTACCAGGCCTTCCAGGTGATTCACGGCTTCGCCCAGGGTGTAACCCGGCGCCAGGTTGGCTTCCAGCGTGATGGCGCGCACCCGGTTGTAGCGGTTGAGACTGTTGGAGTCGGCGAATTCCTCCAGCCGCACCAGGTTTGACAGCGGAATGAGCTGGCCGCTCGTGTTGGAGCGAACATAGATGTTTTCCATGGAGCTCGGCGTGCGCTGGGTTTCCCGCTCACCCTCGATGATGACTTCGTATTCCTCGCCATTGTCGATGTAGGTGGTGACCCGCCGAGAACCCAGCAGGGTCTCGAGGGTGCGGCCGATGTCGGCGATGGACACCCCTAAGTCGGCTGAGCGGTTGTAGTCGATGTGCACCTTGAGCTGCGGCTGGGTTTCCTTGTAGTCCCAGTCGAGGCCGAGCAGCCCGGGGTTGTCGGCATTGATCCGGTCCACCAGGATGTCGCGCCACTCGGCGATCTCGGCATAGGTGCCGCCGCCGATGACGAACTGCAGAGGCTTATCGGCACTGGAACCGAAGCCCTGGCGCATGACCGGAAAGGCCTGCACGCCCGGCAGATCCGACAACAGGGTGCGCACCTCGTCGACGATGACGAAGCCGGAGCGGCGTTCCTCGAAGGGGCTCAGAACCACGATGACCGCACCGGAGTTGAAGCGCGGTACGCCGCCGAAGCCGCCGGGCGTGCGGATCAGCAGGCGCTGCACCTCGCCGGATTCCACATAGGGCATCAGGCGCCGCTCGATTTCGTCCATGTAGGGTTTCATGTATTCGAAGGTGGCGCCCTCCGGGCCACGTACGAACGTGAAGAAGCTGCCGCGGTCTTCGTCCGGCGTGTATTCCGAGGGAATGACCCGAATGAGCACCACACTGGTGGCGAGGATCGCCAGGAACGTCACCACGGCAATGACCGAGTGACGCAGCACGAATGTCAGGCAGGCGCGGTAAATGCCGTTCACCACTTCGAAGTTGTGGTCGATCATGCGGGTCAGGCGGTTTTCGCCTTCGCTGGCCCGCAGCACCTTGGAAGCCAGTGCCGGTGCCAGGGTAAGCGCCACGATGGATGAGAACACCACGGCGGCCGCCATGGTCAGGGCGAATTCCGAGAACAGCCGGCCGATGTCGCCTTCGAGAAAGGCGATGGGCACGAACACGGCCACCAGCACCGCTGTGGTGGCGACGATGGCGAAGCCTACCTGACGCGCACCGCGGTACGCGGCCACCAGCGGTGTTTCCCCGTACTGATCAATACGCCGGTGAATGTTCTCCAGCATGACGATGGCGTCGTCCACCACCAGACCGATGGCCAGGACCAGTGCCAGCAGGGTCAGCAGATTCACCGAGAAACCCAGCGCGTACAGCGCGATGAAGGTGGCAATGATGCACACCGGCACCGTCACCGCCGGCACCAGCATGGCGCGCACACTGCCCAGGAACAGGAAGATGGTGAGCACCACCAGACTCACGGCGATCAGCAGGGTCTTGTAGACCTCGTTGACCGCGCCCTCGACGAACACCGAGGAGTCGTAACTCTGCTCGAAGCTCATGCCCTCCGGCAGGGAGGGGCCCAGCACGGCCATCTCCCGTTTGGCGGCGCGGGCCACATCCAGCAGGTTGGCCGTGGACTGGCGCACCACGCCGAGACCCACCTGGGGAATGCCGTTGCCGCGGAAGAAGGTGCGGTCTTCTTCGGTGCCTTTCTCGACTCGGGCCACGTCGCCGAGACGCACCAGGTGGCCGTCGCTGCCCTCGGCGATGACCAGGCGGCGGAAGTCCTCGGCGTTCTCGAACTCGCGCTGTACCCGCACCGTGAAGCGGCGCTGAATCGACTCTACCTCGCCCGCCGGCAGTTCCACGTTGCCTGCGCGCAGTGCGCTTTCCACGTCCGCGACGGTCAGGTTGCGGGCCGCCATCTCCTTGCGGTCGAGCCATATGCGCATGGCGTAGCGCTGGGCACCGCCGACGAATACCCGCGCCACGCCGTCGAGCACCGAGAAACGGTCCACCAGAAAGCGTTCTGCGTAGTCGGTGAGTTCCGGTACGGTCATGCGGTCGCTGGTGAGATTGATCCACATGATCACCGACTCGTTGGAGTCGACCTTGCGGATCTCCGGCGGGTCCGCTTCCGTGGGCAGGTTGGAAAGGACGCTCGAGACCCGGTCGCGGATGTCGTTGGCGGCGGAATCGACGTTGCGCCCGACGCTGAACTCCACCGTAATGTCGCTGCGTCCGTCCTGGCTGGAGGACTCGATATATTCGATGCCCTCGACCCCGGCGATGCGCTCCTCGATGACTTCGGTGATGCGGGTCTCCACCACTGAAGCCGCGGCGCCCCGGTAGATGGTCTCGATGCCGACGATGGGCGGATCGATGTCGGGGTATTCGCGCAGCGGCAGGCGGTCGAAGGCGATGAGCCCGAAGGCTATGAGCAGCATGGAGATGACGGCGGCGAAGACGGGCCGCCGTACCGAGGTATCGGAGATGATCACCTGCTATGCGCCTTCACCGGGGCCTGCCGCTTCGGCGCGGAGCATCTCGGCGATGGGACGGGTGCCGTCGTCGACGGCCTTGATGCGCACCGGTGCTCCGGGGCGGATCTTCAGGGTGCCGTGGGAAATGATCTGCTCCCCGGGTTCGAGCCCTGACACGACCTCGACCTGGCCCGGCATACGCGTACCCAGCCGCACCTTGCGCTCCTCGGCGGTATAGGGCTCTTCGCTGGTATCCACCACCATGACGAAAGTGCTCTCACCGCGCGGTATCACCGCTTCTTCGGAGATGACGATGGCTTCCCGTTCGTTGCGCAGCAGATTCAGGGTCATCAGCATACCCGGGACCAGGTTGCGCTCCTCGTTGGGAATGATGGCCCGCACCGTGATGGAACGTGTTACCGGGTCGATGGTGCTGTCCACGGAGCTCACTTCGCCGGCGAAGCTGCGGTTGGGAAACACCGGGGTGGTGGCTTCGATGATCGTGCCTTCACGGACCGTGTTCAGGTACAGGGCCGGAATGGTGAAGTCGAGCTTCATGCGGGTATCGTCCACCAGGGTGGTGATGACGTCTCCGGGCGACACCAGTGATCCGGGGCTGACCCGGCGCAGACCCACACGGCCGCTGAAAGGTGCGGTAATGATGCGGTCTTCCAGGCGGGAGCGGACAGCGTCGACCCGCGCTTGTGCGGTGCGCCACTCACGGCGGCGTTCGTCGAGCAGCGACGCCGACGCATTGTTCTGGGCCTTCAGCCGCTCGATACGCTCGTACTGGCGCTGCGCCTCTTCTGCCTGAGACTGGGCCTCGGCCAGCAGAGCCGTCTCCTCGGCGTCGGTGAGCTGCACCAGCACGTCGCCGGAATTGACCTCCTGGCCATCCTCGAAATTGATCCGGTTGACGGTATCGGAAACGGTTGCCGTGAGGCGCACCGACTCATTGGCCTGCAAGGTGCCCAAGGCCTCCAGCGTATCGGCAATACGTTGCCGGCCCACGGGCTCGACGATCACGGCGGTGGGGGCCGCGTCGGGGCCAGCGGCCAGTGCCGGTGCCGGTGCCACAGGCAGCACGGCGGCGAGAATCGGCAGGAAAGCGGCGCGAAGGAAGCTGTTCATTGTTGTTCCGGTGGCGTTGCAGGAGCAGCCCATGCGGACGGCGTGCGGATGTTAACCGGCCAGAGATTACCTGACACGCCGTGAGACACGCGTGAATTCCGACCGCCGCCATGGCGGCCGGTTCCGTGCCGGTGGATGAATTCTACTCGGACTCGATGGTGATGCGTGAGCGCCGGCGGTCTTCCGCCTTGGGCAGGCGCACGGTGAGCACGCCGGCCTCGTAGCGGGCTTTGGCATCGTTTTCCTTGACCGCCGCCGTCAGACCAGATTGATGCGCACGCCGCACAGATACACCTGGGCGGGGCCGGAAACGACGCCGCGGGCCTGGGCCGCGGCCAGCACCGCATCGCGGCCCGGGGCGACCACGTCGATGCCGCCCAGACCCTCCGGGCGGCCGTCCGTGCAGGGCACGAACCGCACCGTGGCATTGTCCAGCACCAGGGCCGGGTTGCCGTTGCTGCCGGGTCGACGGGATCTCTGCAATGGCCGCCCAGCGCGCGGCCACGGCGTCGGGATCATCGCACTGAATCTCCGCGGCGGTGATGCCGCGCACCCGTTCGAGGCGCCGGGCCGTCTGCCAGTCGTGCCCCGCCGGCTCCCAGGGGCCGTCTTCCGCATGCGCGTTGGGCCCGAGTTGTTCGTCGATCTCGAAGAACGAACCGCCGGTGTCCTTTGGATGCAGCTGCATGTTGCGGAATTCATGAGTCTCGAACTGATTGACTACCCGTACGCCGAGATCCTGCACGCGCTTGCGCCGGGGCCGGTGCTCGTCGCACTGGGTGATGACCATGTAGCCGCCGTCGCCGCCGCGGCGCTCGAGAAAGCGGCCGGCGGCGGTGTCATCCCGAACCGGCGCCACCACCTCCAGCAACTGATTGCCGACGGGCATCAGCGCATTCTCCAGACCGAACTGAGCCACCCCGGGGTCGCGGTAGCAGACATCGATCCCCAATACCTCGGTGAGTTCGCGCTCGGCACCCTCCAGCCGTTCGGCGACCAGGGCGATCTGGCGCAGGCGTAACCACATGGCATTCCCCCCAATTGACCGGTTGCCTCCACCGGCAAGCTACCCCACGGGCCGATCGGTTGCCAGTCGTCACCCACCGCGGTGCTGTGGGGTAGACGCCGCGGCGCGGCGCTTGGGGTACACTGGCACGGTGTCAGGCAAGCGCCGGAGCGCCATGAGTACCGAATCGTCATCTACGCTGAGTTCAGAGACTGAGGCCTGGTTGCTGGAGCACCGCATCGACGAGGTGGAAGCCATCATCCCGGATATGGCCGGGGTTCCCCGGGGCAAATTCTTCCCGGCGCGCAAATTCATGCGGCACAACCTGCGTCTGCCGGAGTCGGTATTTCTGCAGGGCATTACCGGCGATTACGGCGACGTACCCGGCGATCTCTTCGACATCGACCCCGATCTGCTGCTCGAGCCCGATTACGGCACGCTGCGTATCGTACCGTGGACCAACGAGCCGACGGCCAGCGTCATCGTCGACTGCTATCGGCGCGACCGGGAGCCGCTGGCCCATGCGCCCCGCCAGGTGCTCAAGCGCATTCTGAAGATGTATGCAGACAAGGGCTGGAAGCCGGTCATCGCCCCGGAAGTGGAATTCTATCTGGTCAAGCAGAATACCGACCCGGACTATCCGCTGGAGGCCCCGGTGGGGCGCGCGGGCCGCAAGGAAACGGCCGGGCGCATGTACAGCATCGAGGCGGTCAACGAGTTCGACCCCATCATCGAGGACATCTACAACTACTGCGATGCCATGGAAATCGATGCCGACTCCCTGTCTCACGAGGACGGGGCCGGCCAGCTCGAGGTGAACTTCCTGCACGGCGACCCGCTGGAACTGGCCGATCAGGTCTTTCTGTTCAAGCGCGTGGCGCGGGAGGCGGCGTTCAAGCACGGCATTTATGCCACCTTCATGGCCAAGCCCATGGAAGGCCAGCCGGGCAGCGCCCTGCACCTGCACCAGAGCGTCCTCGACGTCGGCACCGGGAAAAATCTGTTCTCCCAGGATGACGGCTCCATCAGCGACCTGTTCCGCTCTTTCATCGCCGGCATGCAGAAATACGTGCCCGAGGCGCTGATTCTGTTCGGGCCCTACGTCAACTCCTACCGGCGTTTCACCCGCTATCTGGCTGCGCCCATCAACGTGCAGTGGGGTTACGACAACCGCACTGTGGGGTTACGCGTGCCGCACTCCGACCCGGCCAACCGGCGGGTGGAGAATCGCATTCCCGGGGCCGACGTGAATCCCTACCTGGCCATCGCCGCGTCACTGGCATGCGGTTACATGGGCATGCTCGAGGAGCAGATGCCCTCGGAGCCGTTGAGCGGCAGTGCCTACAAACTCGAGCAGGGCCTGGCGCGCGACCTGTTCGCAGCGCTGGATCTCATGGAAGCCTGTGTGCCTCTGCACGACATCTTCGGCCACGAGTTCGTGGCGTTGTACTGCGCCATCAAGCGCGTCGAGCACGAGACCTATTTCCAGGTGATCAGCCCCTGGGAGCGCGAGCACCTGCTGCTGAACGTCTGAGGTGGGTGTTGTTGGAGCGACTTTCCAGTCGCGATCTGGCGCAGTGGGAGCGACTTTCCAGTCGCGATCTGGAGATCGCTCCTACCGAAGAGTCTCTCCGCCGAACTGCCCATGCTCCGGGGCGAGTATCCAGCGGTCCGGCCGGGCCTGATTCCATTCGTCCCGCATGCCCTCGGGCAGGCGCTTGTCGTCGAGCAACTGGCCCGGCTCGAGATATTCGTACAGCTCGCTCATGTTGCGCACCCGCAGATCGTCCACGCGGCGGAAGATGTGTTCGGGGCGCAGCTCATCAGAGCTGTGCAACCCCATGGCCCCGAGCAGTTCGTGAAAGCCGTTCATGGTGGCGCGGTGAAAGCTGGCCACCCGCGCGGTCTTGTCCTTCACGTCCAGACCGTAGACCAGGGCCGGGTCCTGGGTGGTGATCCCGGTGGGGCAGGTGTTGGCGTTGCAGCGCAGCGACTGGATACAGCCGAGCGCAAACATCATGGCCCGCGCCGTGGCACAGAGGTCTGCACCAATGGCCAGCGCGCGGATCATGT
The DNA here is from genome assembly GCA_034522075.1 of Gammaproteobacteria bacterium. Classification (GTDB taxonomy): domain Bacteria; phylum Pseudomonadota; class Gammaproteobacteria; order Pseudomonadales; family Azotimanducaceae; genus UBA7803. The sequence continues at coordinate 18,665 of JAXHLO010000003.1, forward strand.
GAAAGCCGCTGAAGATCTTGCCGCTGGCGATGATTCTGATCCGGTCGCGCAGTCCCACTCCCACCAGGGCCGTGTGGACGAACACCCAGGAGTCCCGGGCCGGCATGCCTACGGAGTTGGAGAACTCCAGAGGAGCAGCGCCGGTGCCGCCCTCACCGCCGTCCACGGTGATGAAATCCGGGGTGATGCCGGTTTCCACCATGGCTTTGCAGATGGCGAAGAAATCGGTGCGGCGGCCCACGCACAGCTTGAATCCCACCGGTTTGCCGCCGGACAGCTCACGCAGCCGGGCGATGAACTCGAGCAGGCCCGCGGGGCTGTCGAACTCGGTGTGGGAGGGCGGTGAAACTATTGTCTTGCCCGGCTCGATCATGCGGATCCTGGCGATCTCCGGGGAGACTTTGACCCCCGGCAGTACACCGCCGTGTCCCGGTTTGGCTCCCTGTGACAGCTTCAGCTCGACCATCTTCACGGCATCGTGCGCCGCCTGCTGTTCGAAGGCATCGGGGTCGAAGCCGCCGCCCCGGGTGCGGCAGCCGAAATAGCCGGTACCGATCTGCCAGATCAGGTCGCCGCCGCCTTCGAGATGCTCGGGCGCGATACCGCCCTCACCGGTGTTGTGCGCAAAACCCTCCAGGCGGGCACCTTGATTCAGGGCCAGAATCGCCCGCGTCGAGATGGCGCCGTAGCTCATGGCCGAGATGTTGAGCAGCGACGCATCGTAGGGTCTGCGGCAGTCCGGTCCGCCGATGGCGACCCGCTGTGGGGTGTCGAGATTGTGGTGCGCTGCCAGGGAATGACTGGCCCACTCGTAGCCCACCCGATAGACATCGCGCTGCGTACCCAGGGGTTTGGTTTCCAGTTCCCCTTTGGCCCGCTGATACACGATGGCCCGCATCTCCCGTTCCACGGGAAAGGCGTCGACGTTGTTTTCGATGAAGTACTGCTGAATCTCCGGCCGGAAGCGCTCCATGACGTAGCGCATGTGCCCGATGATGGGAAAATTGCGCAGCACCGTGTGTTCGCGTTGCAGGCCGTCGCGGAAACCGAGGGCGGCCAGCGGGCCGATGACCGCCAGCGACCAGAGCGCCGCCGGCTCGAACCACGCGGCCACGGCCACCAGGGCCAGGGTCACGAACAACGCTTTGAACAGCCAGCGCCGGACCATAATCAGCGCGCGTAGCGCAGCTCACCGCCGACGAAAGTGAGGTCGACCTGGGTAGCGGGAATGTCCGCCTCGGGAATGGTCAGGATGTCCTGGGAGAGAACGGCAATGTCGGCCAGCTTGCCCGGCGTCAATGAGCCTTTGATGTCCTCCTCAAAGGCGGCATAGGCATTGTTGATGGTGTAGCTGCGCAACGCCTCGCCGCGGGTCATGGCCTGATCCGGGTGGAATTTCTCGCCATTGTTCATCATGCGCGACACCGATGCATAGAACGAGGCGATGGCATTGATCGGTTCCACCGGCACGTCGGTGCCGTTGCCGATGAGGGCGCCGCTTTCGATGAGGTCGCGCCACACGTACGAGGTGGTACGCGTTCGTTCCTCGCCGAGCCGCGACGGAATCCAGGGTCCGTCGGAGGTGCAGTGGATGCCCTGCATGGCGGCGATGACGCCCAGTTCGCCGAATCTCGGAACGTCGTCCGGGTGAATGTGCTGGGCGTGCTCGATGCGCCAGCGTAGATCGACGCCGTCGACTTCGGCTTCCTCCCAGACGCGTTCATAGATATCCAGCGTCTCCCGGTTGGCCCGGGTTCCGATGGCGTGGGTGTTGACCTGAAAACCATGTTCCACGGCGATCTCGGCGGTGCGCTCTATGTCATCCACCGGCTCCAGTACCAGGCCGTCGGAGGAAGGCAGATCTTCATAGGGTTCCAGCAGCCACGCGCCATGGGCGCCGAGAGCGCCGTCGATCTGACGTTTGATGGAGCGTACCGTCAGGAAGTCGTTGCCCTGGGCCACCATCCGGTAGTCGGGCAGGCGGGCAGCCATGTCCTCGTTGGACTCGCTGCGCACCATCACATACAGGCGCACGGGCAGTTCGCCGGCTTCCTCGAGCTCTTTGAAGAAGTCGATGGTGGTGAAATCGGCACCGGCGTCGTGGAATGACGTGACCCCGTGGCGCAGGGCCTCTTCCCCGGCGAGCTGCACCCGTTCGCGCAGCACTGCCTGCTGCTGCGCTTCCGGCTGACGGTCGTTGTAGTCTGCTACGGCATCGTCCACCAGCCGTTGCGCGGTCTCCCGCAGCAGACCCGTGGCCTCGCCTTCCCCGGTGCGTACGATGGTCCCGCCCGGCGGGTCTTCCGTGTCGCCGTCGATGCCGGCCAGTTGCAGAGCCGCCTCATTGGCAAAGGCGGCATGGCCGCTGGCATGGCCGAGCAATACCGGATTATCCGGTGATACCGCGCTCAGGCTGTCGTGGCGCGGCACACCTTCCACGGCATCGTCGGGGACGTTGTCCCACTTGTCCTGATGCCAGCCGCGGCCGAAGATCCACTGCCCCGGCTCGGCCTGATCTGCGGCGACGGCCACCATATTGACGATCTCCTGCCAGTTGGCGGCGCTGTTGAGATCGAGAATCTGCTTCGCCCGGCCCAGACTCAGGTAGTGGCCGTGGCCCTCGATGAAGCCGGGTATGACCAGGCGTCCGTCCAGTTCGATGACTTCCGTCGCTTCTCCCACGTAGGCGGCGATGTCCTCGTTGCTGCCGACCGCGGTGATGGTATGGCCGGTCACCGCCAGCGCCTGCGCGGTGCCGAGCTGTGGATCGACGGTTGCAACCTTGCCGCCGCGCAGCACCAGATCGGCCGGCGGAACGGCGCCGGCAGCGCTCTCGCTGGCCTGCTCCGCCGGCGGCTCGCCGCCGCAGCCGGCGGCAATGAGAGCACAGGCAGCCAGCGCCGCCCAGGTTCGAATCATTGATCTTCTTATCGTTCGCATGGCCCCGTCCCCAATAATCGAGTGCCAGACTTTCGCATCGGCCGGGTAGGTATGCAAATTGTAGGAGCGATCTCCAGATCGCGAAGCCTGCTGTGGGAGCGACCTCGGGCGAGCGCAGCTCGCCTAACGCGAACGGAGTTCGCGCCAGGTCGCGACTGGAAAGTCACTCTCACCCGCCGGGTCGCGATCTGGAGATCGCTCCTACATTTGCCGCACAATGCACAGTTTCGAGGCTGAAGATCCTGCCCATGGAAAAACCCGGCTGGTTTCTGCGCGCCCTGGACGCTCCCAGGGAAGATCGTCACGTCGAAGTGTCCGGCGCGTCCATCCACTATCTGTACTGGGACGACGGTGATCCGGCGGACAAGCCGGGGCTGGTCTTCGTCCACGGCAACGGCGCCCATGCGCACTGGTGGGCGTTTCTGGCACCGTTCTTTCTCGAGCACTACCGCGTGGCAGCCCTGGATCTGTCCGGCGCCGGGGACAGCGGCCATCGCGACCATTACACCCCGGAGCAGTTCGCCGCCGAGGTGGCCGCCGTGGCGGAACATGCCGGGTTCGGTAACGACACGGTGGTGGTGGGTCACAGCTTCGGCGGCTATGTCACCCTGAAGACCGGCGTTCTCTACCGTGACCGGCTGGCCGGCGTGGTGCTGGTGGATTCCGCCGTGCGCCCGCCGGATTTCAAATGGGAGCGCGATCCGCGGCGCTCGCCCATCAAACCGAAACGGATCTACCAGGACTTCGATGAAGCCCTGGGCCGTTTCCGGCTCATGCCCCCCCAGGATTGCAAGAATCACTATCTGCTGGACTACATCGGCCGCCACTCCCTGAAACGCACCGACACGGGCTGGACCTGGAAGTTCGATGACGGGCTGTTCCGCAAGTTCGAGTTCGGCGAAAACATGCACGAGGAACTGGCCAGGCTGAGCTGCCGGGTGGGCGTTCTCTATGGTGACAACAGCTACCTGTTCACCCAGGAGATCGCCGACTTCATGTTCAAAGTCCTCGATGAATCGGTGCCGTTCGTGGCGGTTCCCGACGCTCAGCATCATCTGTTCCTGGACCAGCCGCTCGCTTTCGTGGCCGCCCTGCGCACGCTGCTGGCGGAGTGGCGCCATTCCCGCCCGCACCGATTGGGAATCTGAAGGAGTCAGGCCATGCAGCCGTTCGACCCCTGGCAGTCCGATGCCGACCTGATCGTCTACATCGACGTGAAGAGTCCCTATGCCTTCGTTGCCAGAGAGCCGACCCGGGCGCTTGCGCACGAACTCGCTATCCGCATCGACTGGCGGCCCCTGACGCTCGACATACCGAGCTATCTCGGTTCGGCCAGACTGGATGACAAAGGCAAGGTGGCGGCCAGCGACCGCACGCCGGAACAGTGGAGCTCGGTGCGCTATGCCTACCGCGACGCCCGGCGCTATGCCCGGCTGCAGGGACACGCCCTGCGCGGCACGGTGAAGATCTGGGATACCTCCCTGGTTCACATCGGCATGATGTGGGCCAAGGCGCAGGGCGACACTGTGCTCGACGACTATCTGGACCGCTGCTATCCGCCGTTCTGGCGCCGGGAGCTGGACGTGGAGGCCCCGGCTGTGATCACCGCCCAACTGGCTGCCGCCGGTGCCGACGTCGCCGGCTTCGAGGACTACCTGCACGGTCCGGGCCGGGAGCGCCATGACGCCGAACAGGCAGCCATATTCGATGCCGGCATATTCGGCGTGCCGACCTACCTGGCTGGCGAAGAACAGCTCTTCGGACGGGAACACCTGCCCCGGGTCCGCTGGCTGCTGCAGGGCCGGCAGGGCCCGCCACCCGATGTGGCCTACGAACTGCCGGCGCAGGTGCCTCATGACTGACGCTGTCGAGCCCCATGTTTTCAGCGCGCCGCTGTCCGTGTGTGTGGACGTCAGGCATCCGCTCGCCTATCTGGCATTGCAGCCGGTTCAGGATCTGGCCCGCGAACTCGGCATCGACGTGGACTGGCTGCCGTTTCCGGCAGCAGGGCTCAAGCCGCCCCCCGCCGGCGACGACCGGGGCAGCCGCCACCGCCGCCACCGCGCGCGTTATCAGGCCGAGGAAATACAGCGCTACGCCGGCGTTCAGGGTCTGACAATTGGTCAACCGTTCCGCAATGATGACACTACGGCGGCCGCCCTGGCTCACCTGTGGCTGCGGGAGCACTCTCCCGAGTCGGTACCGGACTTTCTCGGCGAGCTGTTCCGTCGCTTCTGGGACGGCTCGCTGGACAGCGCCGATCCCCGCGCGGTGGGCGCGCTGCTCGAGGCGCACGATACGGACGTGGAAAAATTCCAGGCATTCGTCCGCGGCCCCGGCCCGGCAGCTCTGGCGGCCTTGCGCGAACGCCTGGTAGCCGCCGGCATCTTTGCTGTACCCAGCCTGGTGGCAGCCGATGAGGTGTTCGTCGGCCGTGCCCATCTGCCCCTGGTGCGCCGGCTGTTGACGGAACCGTCACCGGGCTTGTGACGCCTCGCCGCCGTTCTCGGCAGAGGCCCGCTCGGGCATGATGGGCGCCGGATAGCTGATCGGCTGGAGAGAACGCCAATGACCGAAGGAATCGCCAGGCGCAACCTCGCCCTGCTCATGGCCAGCCAGTGTCTGGCCACCGGCGGTACGGTGCTGGTGGTGACCATCGGCGGTATCGTCGGTACGGTGCTGTCGCCGAACCCGGTCTGGGCGACCCTGCCCATGTCGCTGATGGTCGTGGGCACGGCGGCAGGGGCAGTGCCCGCGGCCCTGCTCATGCGCCGGATCGGCCGCCGCCGCGGGTTCGCGCTGGCCGCGGGTGCCGCTGCAGGGGCTTCAGTGCTGGGCGCGCTGGCTCTGTGGCTCGAGAGTTTCGTGTTGTTCTGCGTGTGCACGGCTCTCATCGGCGCCAAGATCGCCTTCAGTCAGCAATATCGGTTTGCGGCCGCCGAGAGCGTGCCGGCGGCTGCCTCGGGACGCGCCGTCTCGCTGGTGCTGCTGGGCGCCGTAGGCGGCGCATTCCTCGGGCCGGAGCTGGCCACCCGGGCTGCGGACTGGTTTCCTGCCGTGCCGTTTGCCGGTTCGTTTCTGGCCCTGGCCGCAGCATTTCTGCTGGCGGCGCTGCTGCTGTCGCTGCTTGCCGAGCCGGCGCCCGCAGCGGCCGGCAGCGAGACCGCCGAACGGCGGCCGCTGACGGTTCTGGCGCGGCAGCCGTTGTTCGTGATCGCCGTGCTCGGCGGCGTGGTCGGCCAGGGGGTGATGACCTTCGTCATGACCGCCACTCCCATTTCCATGCACGTCCTGGACGGGCATTCGCTGGCCGATACGGCGTCCGTGATTCGTGCCCATGTGCTGGCCATGTACGTGCCGTCCCTGGCGTCCGCCGTGCTCATCGGCTGGTTCGGCATCGGCCGGCTCATGGCCCTCGGTCTGGCGGCCTTTGCGGTTACGGTGATCATTGCCCTGCAGGGACACGAGTACCTGCACTACTGGTTTTCTCTGGTGCTGCTGGGCATCGGCTGGAATTTCCTGTTCGTCGGCGGCACCACGCTGCTGGTACAGAGCTACCGGCCCGAGGAGCGCTTTACCGCTCAGGCGGCCAACGATTTCTCGGTCTTCGGCGTGGCGGCGCTGGGCTCCCTGCTGGCGGGCTCGGTGGTACACGCTGCGGGCTGGGAGGGCGTGCTGTGGGGCTGTCTGCCATTGCTGCTGGTCATGGCCCTGGCCCTGGTCTGGCTGGCCTGGCTGCAGCGCGGCACCGGGCAACCCCGCGAGGCGGTATAGTGATGTGCTCTGAAGTGACGGAGAGGTCGTTCTGAGTTCCGCCATGCTGGTTCACGCCGTGAACGTCCGGCGCTGGCTGCGCGAAGACCGCCACACGCCGTATGCCGAGCGTCTGCAGCGCGACCGCCGCATCGGCCGCGAGCTGGCTGCGCGGGATGACCTCGGCCGGGTGCTCGGCTGGTGGCAACGGGTTCATGCCGCTGAGCAGGACCCCTCCCTCGGTCATCGGGTGGAAGCCGGGCGGCGTCTGGCCTGTGTGGCGCTGACGGTGCTGGGCGTGCTGCTCGGTGTTGCCGTGGCCGGCATTGCGCTGGGTTATGAAGGCCGTTATCCGGTAAACCTGTTCGCCCTGCTCGGCGTACTGGTGGGGCTGCCGCTGCTGATGATGCTGATCACCCTGCTGCTGCTGCCCGGGCGTATTCCCGGCCTGGCTGCCGTACAGTCGGTAGCTGCCGGCATGAATCCCGGCCGCTGGGTCGGCGCCTGGCTCGACCGCTTCCTGGGCGCCGAACTGTTTGCCCCGGGGCTGCTCCGCGGCGGCGCCAGCGCGTTCTCCCGCTGGCAGCTCGCGGTGTTTTCCCAGTGGCTGGCTCTGGGATTTTTCGCCGGGGCGCTGGCCGTAGCGCTGCTGCTGGTGACCTTCACCGATCTGGCTTTCGGCTGGAGCACCACGTTGAATCTGGATCCGGCGCTGGTCTATGCGTGGGTGTCGGCTCTCTCCGCCCCGTGGGCCGGCTGGCTGCCCCAGGCGGCCCCCGACCTGGCGCTGGTGGAGGCGTCGCGCTATGTGCGCCTCGATCAGTCGCCCATGGCCCAGGGGCGAGTCGAGCAACTGGGCAACTGGTGGCCGTTCGTGCTCATGACCATCGTCGTCTACGGGGTGCTGCCGCGCCTGCTGTTGTTGCTGTTCGCCGCCTGGCGGTTGCGCCGCGCCACCAGAAGGCTGCTGCTCGAGGACCCGGAAGTCACCGCGCTGCTCGACCGCCTGGAAGAACCCCTGGTGGAGCTCGGCGGCAATGGCGAGGAAACCCCCGGTGATCATGACCGGCCGGGCCTGTCAGGCCCGCGGGAAGCGCTGGCGGCAGAGGGCCTGCTGCTGGTGATCTGGAACCAGGCAGCAGCGCCCGAGACGGCTCGTGCCTGGCTGCGCCGGGTGTTGGGGGTGGATGCCGCGGCCGCAGTGGAAGCGGGCATTCTGCAGGACGACGCGCAACAGCGTGGTGTGCTGGCGGCCGGGTCCCGGGAGATGCAGGGGGCGGTACGGCGCCTGGTGGTGGTGACCAAGGGCTGGGAACCGCCGTTGCTGGAATTCATGGATTACCTGGGGTTGCTGCGCGAGGAATTCGGCACCGAGCCGTCCATTACCATCGTGCCGCTGGACGTCCGGGGCACAGCGGTACGTGCAGCACAACGGGATGTCTGGGCCAAGGCGCTGGCCCGGGTGCGCGACCCGCGCCTGTATGTCATGGATGCACAGGCGGAGGCGGCGCCATGATTCCTGCGTTCGCCGTGGTGGGCCAGCCCAACAAGGGAAAGAGCAGCATCGTCGCGACTCTGGCCGAGGACGAGCGCATCGCCATCGCGCCGACGCCGGGGACCACCCGCGAGGCCCACCGTTACACCCTCAGCATCGACGGCGAACCGCAGTATGAGCTGGTGGATACGCCGGGGTTTCAGCGCGCCCGGGCGGTGCTCGACTGGCTCGAGGCCCGGGCCGGCAGCGCGCAGGAACGCCCGGCGGTGGTAGCCCGCTTCGTCGCCGAGCACGACAACGACCCGCGTTTTCACGACGAGTGCGAGCTGCTGCGGCCCATCGTCGACGGTGCCGGGATTCTCTACGTGGTCGACGGCGCCAAGCCCTACGGACCGGAGTACGAACTGGAAATGCAGGTGCTGCAGTGGACGGGCCGGCCGCGTATGGCGCTGATCAATCTGATCGGTGAGGGCGATTACGTGGAGGAATGGCGTCAGGGTCTCGATCAGTACTTTTCCATCGTTCGCGTGTTCGATGCCATACGCGCGGACTTCTCGAAACGCCTGGCGTTGCTGCGTGCCTTTGCCGAACTGGACGAAAGCTGGCGCGGGCCCATCGAAAGCGCGGTGGCCGCGCTGACGGCGGAGCGGGAGCGCCGCCGGCGCCGCGCGGCCGCCGAGATCGCCGACTGCCTCACAGCCAGCATGGCGCAGACCGAGCGCGCACCGCTGAAAGACGCCGATGCCGCATCGGCGGACCGGCGCCGGGAGCTCGAAGCGCAGTTGCTGGAGCGATTGCGTGACCGGATCCGCGACCGGGAACGGGACGCCCGCGACCGGGTACAGAGCATCTATCGCCACCAGGCCACGCGCCGCGAGGAAGCGGCCACCGAACTGCTGGCCACGGACATATTCACGGCAGAGGGCTGGGAGTTGTTCGGTCTGTCGCGTACGCAGCTCATCGTCTCCGGAGCCTTGTCCGGCGCCGTGGCCGGGGGCGGCATCGACGTGCTGCTCGGCGGCGCGTCGTTGCTGCTGGGTTCCGGTCTCGGTGCCGTCATGGGCGGGGCCGGTGCGTGGTTCGGCGGCAATGAACTGGCCCGGGTCAAGGTGCTGGGTCGCTCGCTGGGCGGGCGATTGCTGCAGGTGGGCCCGGTCAAGGCCCCCAATTTTCCCTGGGTGATGCTGGGGCGGGCCTGGGTGCATCACCGCCTGGTGGCCGAACGCAATCATGCCCGGCGCGAATCACTGTCACTGGCCGTGGCTGGTGACGAACACCTGATGGATCAGCTTCCGGAGCGTCTGCGCAAGGATCTGGCCGGGTGTTTCCGCAAGCTGTTCAATGACCCCCACGACACCGAGGCCCATCAGCGTCTGCGCGATCTGCTGGAGACCTTGCTCGCCCTGGAGGTGGAGGCGTAAAACGTCACCATGACGAGCGGCGCCACCACGCCTGATTTCCACGACGAGTTCCTGGCCGGCGGTGTAGCCGTGCGGATCCGTCCCATCCGCCTGGAAGACCGGGAACGCGAGGCGGAGTTCGTGCGCAGTCTGTCGCCGGCGTCCCGCTACTTCCGCTTTCACTCGGCCCTGCGCGAGTTGACGCCGCAGATGCTCGAACGCTTCACGCGCATCAACTATCCGGACGAAATGGCCCTGGTGGCGCTCGTGGACGGCGCGGATGGCGAGGAGCAGGTGGGCGTTGCCCGTTACGTGCGCCAATCCGGCAGCGACACCGCGGAGATCGCCATCGTCGTTGCCGACGACTGGCAGGGCAGGGGTATTGCCACCCGGCTGCTCACGGATCTGCGGGATGTGGCCCGGCAGGCGGGGATCACGCGCCTGGTCGCCAGCGTGCTGCGCGAGAACGGCCGCATGCTCGAGCTGGTGCGCCGGCTCGGCTTCAGTGCGCAGGGGGCGGGTGACGAGTTCCGTACCTCACAGCTTGGCAAACGCGTGACTCCGCCCGCGGATGACTCCCCGCCGGACCGTCAGTAGTTTGGTCCGGCGCTTCCCTGACCGGGCTGGTAATGATAAAAAGTCTTCATGGAGAGGGGAGTCTTGGTGCTCTGGTTGCTTCTGACCGGAGCGGCCGCATGGGCGGATGTCACAGTTGAACTGGCGCCGGGGGAAGTCATCGTCCTCGAGCGTCTCACGGCCGACGATGCGGTTCGCATCGACGGCTTCCTCGATGAACCGGTGTGGCAGAGGATGCCCGCCTATGACGAATTCGTCGTCATCGATCCCGATACTCTGGGAGAAACCCGTCACCGCACGCTGATTCGTCTCGCCTATGACGAGCGCGGCCTGTACGTCGGCGCGGACATGCGCCAGCCCGTGGATACCCTGATCAAGCGTCTGTCGAGCCGCGATGAACGAGGGCTCACCCGCGACAGCATCAATCTGACCCTGGATACGTCGGGGGAAGGGCGCTACGGGTTCTGGTTCGGCATCAATCTGGGTGACTCGCTGATGGACGGCACGGTGCTGCCGGAGCGTCAGTTCAGCAACGATTGGGACGGTCCGTGGCGCGGCCGCAGCCAGCAGACGGCCACCGGCTGGACCGCCGAGTTCCATATTCCCTGGAGCACCTTGTCCATGCCCTCGGCTGGTGAGGTCCGCCGCATGGGTCTGTACATGTCGCGCAAGGTGGCCTATCTGGACGAACGCTGGGGCTGGCCCGCGCTGCCGGATACCGTGCCCAAATTCATGTCTGTGCTGCAGCCGGTGCAGATGCGGGGGGTAGCGCCGCGCCAGCAGTACAACCTCTATCCGTTTCTGGCTGTCTCCCACGACGGCATCGACGATGACATGGAATACCGCGTCGGCACCGACGTGTTCTGGCGGCCCTCCTCCAACTTTCAGTTGAACGCCACGGTGAATCCGGATTTCGGCAATGTGGAATCCGACGACGTGGTCATCAACCTCACCGCCACCGAGACGTTCTTCCCGGAGAAACGGCTGTTCTTTCTGGAAGGCCAGGACTTGTTCGTGGCCACACCCCGCGCCGATACCCGAGGCGGCGGTGTCGGCAACTCCGGTTCGCCCTACAGCATGCTCTACACTCGACGCATCGGCGGCGTGCCGCGATTTGCCGATACGCCCCCCGGCGTCACCATTCCCAAACGTTCGCGCTTCGCCCCGGTGGAGCTACTCGGTGCAGCGAAAGTGACGGGTCAGACAGGGGGCATGCGTTACGGCGTCATCGGCGCCTTCGAGGACGAGGTCAGATTCGATGCCCTCGAAGGTGACCAGCCGCGCCGTCTGCGCCAGGACGGCAATGACTATGGCGTCGTCCGGCTGCTCTATGAAGACAACGCCAGCGGCGCCTATCGGGCGTTGGGGATGTTGTCCACTGCGGTGCTCAATCCCAGCCGTGATGCTGTAGCGCACGGTGTCGATGGCCACTATCTGACCGCCGACGGCAAATGGAAGCTCGATGGTCAGCTCATGACATCAAACGTTGACCGCGACATCAGCGACGGCCGTGACGACCGCGGCTACGGCGGTTTCGTCGATCTGGAATACACCTTCCGCCGCGGCATGCAGCAGCGCTTCGGTGTGGAATACTTCGATGAATCTCTGGACATCAACGACCTGGGATTTCTGGAGCGCAACGACCACTACCGGGTACGCAGTGCCTTCGTACTGACCCGCTCCGACATCGACTGGCTGCGCAATTACCAGCTCGATGTCCGCGGTTTCCTGCAGAAGAATCTTTCAGAGAGCCTGTTCAACGGCGGCGGAATATTCGTCACCAACCGTCTGACGTTCCCCAATCTGTCGACATTCACCTCACGGCTGCATTTTTTCCCCGGGCAATACGATGACCTGAACAGCTTCGGCAACGGCACCTACCGGGTCGAGGAGCGTGCCGAGGCGTTCGTCTCCTGGCAATCCGATACCACGCGCCCGGTGACTATAGAGCTGGGAGCAGGGGTCTGGCAGGAGCGTCTCGGCGGGCGAACGGTCAAGAGTGACGCTGAGGTGAGCTGGCGCCCCAATGACCGCTTCAGTCTGAATCTGGAGGTGGCATACCTGGACCGGGACGGCTGGCTGCTGCACCAGGCGGATGACCTGTTCGCCACCTTCGCGGCGCAGCAATGGCAGCCGAAACTGTCCATGGACTACTTCCTCGGGCCCCGGCAGCAACTGCGCCTGGCATTCCAATGGGTGGGCATTCGGGCTCGGGAGGATGAATTTCAGCGCATTCCCCAGACGCCGGGGGACCTCATCCCCATCGACAAACCCACCGGCCCCGGCTTCCGGCCGAGCTACGACTTCTCGGTGTCGCAATACAGTTTCCAGGCCCGCTACCGCTGGGAGATCGCGCCGCTTTCCGACATCTTCCTGGTCTATACCCGCCAGGCAGACCTGAGCGCCGCGCTCGGCGATGACGATTTCGGCGCCGTGTTCAGCAGCGCCTGGGACGAACCGCTGCAGGACGTCCTGGTGTTCAAGGTCCGCTACCGGCTCGGATCCTAGCTGCTCCGGGGTACTAAGCCGCTCCCGAGCGCAGCAGGTTGAAGAACTCGCGCCGCGTTTTCGGCCCGTAGGTGGCATAGCTGGGATTTCTGCGCTCCGCGTAGTCGGCGCGCGCTGTGGAGATCCGGTCGGCGCCGGCCCGCAGCTTCACTTCCTCGGCGCTGATCTCATAGGGCACCGTGGCGTTCAGGCCGAACACCTTGGCACGCAGCTCGGGTGTGATTTCCGGGTAGCCGTGGGTTTCCCGCAAAGGCTCGGCAATCTGAAACGTACGGAACGCCTGAATCTGATCCTGGGGTGAGCCGTACCAGATGGAATCGGTGCCCCACAGCACGTTGTCCGGCCCCACGTACTTGAACAGCTTACCCAGGGCATGGGCGGCATGGTCCGGCTCGCGCATGAGGAAACGCCAGGTGCTGCCCAGTTCGGCGTAGACGTTGCTGCCGGGTTCGATGCCGTTGTCCAGCAGGGACTGGATCAGGGTGTCAATGCCGTCGCGGCCGCCGCCGGGTTCGAAGGGGCGCTCCGGTTCGCCGGCCACATACCCTGAGTGATAGACGATGAACGCGACGTCCGGATACTGCCGGGCTACCACGCCGATGTCGCGGCACTGGCTGTACTCATAGGCCTGTTCCGACAACGGCAGACCTTTGTGGATGCAGATGACCTTGACCCCCAGGTCGCGGGCCCGCTCGATGAAGCGCAGGCCGTCGTCATCCGACAGCCAGTAGCCGCCGCCGGGGCCGAACTGGGTGTAGGTCTTCCAGGCACTGACCTTCCAGTCCCGGGCCAGGCTTTCCATGCGCTCCACATCGCCCTCCTGGTTGGGGTTCACCCGGCCGTGCAGCATGAGCCGGTGGGTGCCCTCCATCTCGTCGACGATGCGGCGCACCGCGTCGGCGGATTCGATGGTCACCGGCTCGGCGTCCGGCGCGGAAGGTACGAACGACAGCACCATCATGTCCGTGTCCGAGTCGAGGAAGACGTCCTTGACGAACTCGTCCGGGCCCAGGCACTGGAGATAGGCCAGCTCGTCGTCGGCAGCGCCGTCAGCGCAGTCGGCCTTGGGCATGCCGGCAAACGGTCTGGCGAAATCGGGGATCTGCTCGAGCCACTTGCCGGTCGGGTCTACATAATGGCCCTGAACGTCGAAGATGAATTCCTCGCCATCTACCGAGGCGGCCGCGAGCTGGTCGTCGAAAGCGGCGTCCGCCGGTACTTCGAAAAACCCGCCGAGCTTGCCGGCCGCCGCATTCACCTGGTTCATGGCCAGCAGCGTGGTGGCGGCACCGCAGCCTGAGATGAGAAAGTTTCTGCGGCTGCGGCCCACGCGCCGGGCGTTGGCGGTGGCACTCGTGAGTGCCGCGCGGTTGCCCAGCCGGTTGGCTTTCGACAAAGGTACCGGCTCGAACTCACCGTTAGAGGTGGTATCGATCTTGATGGGCAGCTTGAGGCCGTCGGGGTCGCGATCCTGGCAGGTGTCCATAGTTGTCTCCCCTGATTGTGTGCCTATGGTAACCCGCTGGCCGGGCCGGGGTAGAGCAATGCCCGGCCAGCCTGACTACACTATCGTAATGGATGACGACGCCACCATCGTAGTCGACCGGGGCCGGCCGCAACCGAGCGATGAATTGACCTCCGGCACGGTGGTCAACCGCCGCTTCGTCATCGAAGACGTGTTGGGGCGCGGCGGCATGGGCGTGGTGTATCGCGCCAAAGACCTGCGCAAGGAGGAAACCGGCGACCGGGATCCTTACGTGGCCCTCAAGGTGCTCTCCGATGAGTTCCGCCGTGACCCGAAGATGGCAGTGGCCCTGCAGCGGGAGGCCCGCAAGGCCCAGTCACTGGCTCACCCCAATATCGCCACGGTTTACGACTTCGACCGCGACGACAACATCGTCTACCTCACCATGGAGGAGCTCGATGGTCAGCCGCTCGACGAGGTCATCCGCGAACACCCTGAGGGCATGCCGCGCAGTGAAGCCCTGCAGATCATCCGCGGCATGTGCCTGGGGCTGGCTTATGCGCACAACAAGAACATCATTCATTCCGACTTCAAGCCCGGCAACGTCTTCCTCACCGCCGCCGGGCAGACCCGCATTCTCGACTTCGGTATCGCTCGCGCGGCGCCGGCCGGTCATGTGGAAGCCTCGGAGACCACCCAGTTCGATGCCGGAGAGTTGGGGGCACTGACGCCATCCTATGCGTCCTGTGAGATGTTCGAGGGTAAAGATCCGCATCCCGCCGACGATGTCTATGCCCTGGCCATCGTTACCTATCAACTGCTGGTGGGCCGTCATCCGTTCAACAGCGTACCGGCACCTCAGGCCCGTAATCAGGGTCTGGAGCCGGCGCCGTCGCGTGCCCTCAAGCGCCGTGAATGGCGGGCGATCCGCCGCGGCCTGGCGTTCGACCGGGAATCCCGCAGCCAGCATGCCTCAGAGTTTCTGCGTGAACTGGA
The DNA here is from genome assembly GCA_034522075.1 of Gammaproteobacteria bacterium. Taxonomy (GTDB): domain Bacteria; phylum Pseudomonadota; class Gammaproteobacteria; order Pseudomonadales; family Azotimanducaceae; genus UBA7803. The sequence continues at coordinate 33,798 of JAXHLO010000003.1, forward strand.
GGGCGGTTCCCGCCTCAAGCTGGTGGCCGGTATCGCCGTGATCCTCGGGGTGCTGTTTGCCGGCTACGTGGGTTACGTGCAGTTTCAGGAAAGTGTCCGGGCCTCGCCGGACATCGCTTTCGAACGTCTGCCCGCGGATACCCAGGCGGAGATCAACCGCCTGCTGGAAGAAGGCGCCACTTTTGAGCGCTTTGGCGATGCCGGCTCCGCGCTGACGCTCTATCGCGATGCCTATGAAATGCATCCGCGCAACAAGCGCGTGGTCGAGGCGCTCGAGAGCCTGCTCACGGATCTCTCCCGGCGGGCGGCGGACAGCGGGGACCCGGCCGATCTACAGCGCCTGCAGGAGAACCTCGAGGCTGTGATGGCCACGGATGATTTCCTCGAGAACCGCGCGGCCCTGGCGCGGGCCCGGCAGCGCGTCAGCGAGGCGCTCAACGACGCCGGCTGAGATACTGCTCCACGTCGTCGAGCAGATCCGGCCAGCGATCCACCCAGCAGCAGTAATGATCGAACCCGGCCAGTGTGCGCAGTGATCCCGCCGGAAGCTTTTCCGCCATGGCGCGGTGTATGGCCGGCGGCACGTTGTCGTCCGCGGCACCGCTGTAGTGCAGATGGAAGAGGTCGTCGCGGGTAAGTGTCATGGCGGCTGGATTGAGCGAGCCGGTCAATGGGGTATAGCCGTGCCGCCTCGTCCATGCATCGGTATCCAGGTTGGCGGCCAGGGTGACTACGGCGTCCACTTCGGTCAGCCGATCCGCCAGCAGCAATCCCAGAACACCGCCGCCGCTGTAGCCGATGAGCACCACGTCGCGGTACCGGCCGTCGGCCAGGATGCGCCGGATGGCTGCCGCCATGCTGTCCACCACGGCTTGCGAATAGCGCTCGATGGTCCACATCCGCGCGTCGCAGCCGTCCTGCAGGCCGTGATAGCAGGGCCGCCCAAGCAGCACGGCCGAGCGCGGGTCGCGCTGCATGAGTGCCAGGGTGAGCGGCTGACGCGGGGTGGGGTCTGCTGCAATGACCGCAGGCCGCGGGAACGGAGTGCCGTCGCTGGCAAGATAGATGTGCAGCCGGTCGCCGCGGTGGTCGAGCGCCGTCCCGGCATAGGTTCTGTGCCGAAAGCCGGCACCGGCCACCTCGCCGATGGTGAATCCCGCTGCGCGGGCCGCGCTGTCGAACCGCGCGGCGGGCGTTTGCCCCGCGCAGCCGGCGAGCAGCGCCGCGGCGATGACGAGGCTTACGATTCTGTTAACTGTTTCATGCACCTTTGCTTTGACATTCATCAGCTTACGGCGCAAATTGCACCAGGTTTTCACGGCTCCCACGGGTGTTCCTATGTCTCAGGCAGCAGGTCTGCGCACCACGCTGGTCATGGTCCTCGGCCTCACGGCTGCCCCGGCAGCCGCTGCCGAAGAGCCGCAGTCTGCCATGGAAGGCTATCAGGAGGTGGCCAAGCTGCACGTGGTTGATTGCCTGTTGCCGGGTCAGGTGCGGCGCCTGGGTAACCGTACCTATGTGACGCCGCGCCGCCCGATCAAGACCACGGCCGCCGACTGCAATATCCGCGGCGGCGAATACACCGCCTATGACCGGGCCGACTACAAGTCGGCGCTGAAGGTCTGGATGCCGGCCGCCGAATCCGGCGACCCCGAGGCCCAGACCAATGTGGGCGAAATCTTCGAAAAGGGCCTGGGCGACGAGCCCAACTACGAGGCCGCCGCCCACTGGTATCAGCAGGCCGCGGAACAGGGTTACGGCCGCGCCCAGTTCAACCTCGGTACGCTCTACGAGCAGGGGCTGGGTGTCGAGCAGAACACCATGACCGCGCTGAACTGGTACCGCCAGGCCTGGGGCATCGAGGAAGACAGCGTCATGTTCGCCTCGGCGGCGCGACGGGAGCGCGAGGAACTCGAGCGCCGGCTGGAAAAGACCGTCGAAGAAAAGCAGTCGCAGATCGAGGTGCTCAATCAGCGTTTGCGGCAACTCGAGGAGAAGCTCAACGCCACCACCGAACGCAGTGCCGACGCTCAGGCGGAAGCGAGCACCCTGAAGACCCTGATTGCGCAGCTCGAAGAGCAGCGCCAGGAAAGCGAACAGCAACTTGCCGGTCTGGCTGACGCCGCCCCGGAGCGGGACGGGCCGCGCACCCGCGAGCCCCGGAAGGCCGAGCCGTTGCAGCCCCAGGGCGAAGCCGAGGAGCGTTTGTACGGCGATCTGTCGCTGGGCTCTTACTATGCCTTGCTCATCGGCAATGAGCACTACGGCGAACTGGAGGATCTGGAAACACCGCTGTCCGATCTGCGCCGGGCGGAACAGGTGCTGAAGGAGAAATACGGGTTCACCGTGTTCACCATCGCCGACGGCGACAACATCGAGGTCATGCGCGCCATCAACGACCTCTACGACATCGTCGGACCGGAAGATAATCTGCTGATTTTCTATGCCGGGCACGGCAACCGCCTGACCACCGGCGGCACGGAAACCGGCTACTGGCTGCCGTCGAACGCCGAACCGCCGCCGCGCAACACCTATTGGGTGGCCAACGAGTTCGTCACCGGGCATCTGTCCCGCATCAAGGCGAAACGGGTGCTGGTGGTGGCGGATTCCTGCTATGCCGGATTGCTGTCGCGGGAGCCCAGCTTTCTGCTGCTCGGCGAGGACGGCCCCAGCTATGACGACATGGATTTCCTGCGCTTCAAGCTCGACAAACGCTCCCGGCTCCTGCTGTCGTCGGGCGGCGACCGCCCCGTGCTCGATGAAGGCGGCGGCGAGCACTCGGTTTTCGCCAAGGCATTCTTCGACGAGTTGGAAAATAATAGTGAGTTGATGCCCAGTCCGGAGCTGTTTCTGCGTGTCCGGAAGCGGGTAAGCGACGCCGCGGCGGATCTGGCCTTCGACCAGGCGCCGGAGTTCAAGACCATCAAAGCAGCAGGACACGAGGTCGGCGACTTCTTTTTCGTCCCGGCTGATCTGCGCTGAAGCTCGCCGGCTGAGACTGCCGGCCATCCCTGGCTGAAGCGGCCGGGGGGTGGCCGATTCGATAATGGAGGGGATAGCGATAATGAGTAAGAGACTTCTCGGCGCCGTGGCGTTGATGCTGGCGGCATCTTCCGCCTGGGGCTTTCAGGTGCGCGCGATCTACGAGACGCCTGCGGGTGGGGATCCGCTGGAAAGCGAAGGGCAGCAGATTGTCACCATCCAGGTGGAACGGGAACCCGGCGACGCGCCGGCTGCGTGCGTGATCAACTTGACTGCCGCGGCTCAGCAATTTGTAAACCCTCCATTCAACGCAGCGACACCCGGCGAAGACTACTCTCCCACCAGCGAAACCTTCGCGATGAACATCGGCGCCAACGATACGATCGTCGAGGAGCAACTGGCCGTAACAGTGACCGATGACGGTTTGGTGGAGCCTACGGAGGTCTTTGCGGGCGTCGTCACGGCGGTCGAGCCCGACGACTGCGACGTGAACGCAGTCTTTAGCGGGATCGGTGACGAGGGATCCATTCCCATCTTCGACGATGATGAAGGCGAACTGGCACTGACGGTGAACCAGACCAGCATCACGGTCAATGAAGATGTCGGTACCGTGGACATCGGCGTGACTCTCACGGGGGAAGAGACCATTCAGGGAGCCTTCGAAGTATCCGTCGACTGGAACCTGGTGGACGGCACCGCCAGCTTCCCCGATGATTACGGCGATGTGGCATCCGGCAGCCTGACCTTCGACGAGACAACGCTCACCGCAACCGTGACGGTGCCCATCGTCGATGATTCGGTGATCGAGGGAACGGAAGATTTGAGCTTCGTGCTGAGTAATGCCGGCGGTTTTCTGGCTGCGGATGAGTCGGCCTTGCAGGTGGCCCTGGCCGAACCCAGCAGCAACGTACAGATTACCGACAACGATGATCCCGGCACCTTCGTCTTCGCCAACGAACCCTATCGGGTAGATGAGAATGACGGGCCGGCGACGATTACCCTGCAGCGCCAGGGCGGTACGTCGGGAGAGCTGAGGGTCTTCTACCGGGCTGTGGAAGGGACGGCAACGGCGGGCGATGACTTCACCGACGTGAATGGCAGCGTTACCTGGGCGGACGGCGAAGGCGGCGAGCGGACGTTCACGGTGCCCATTGCCGATGACGCTGACGTCGAAGGCGAGGAAACCGTGCTGATCCGGGCCACCACCGACTCGGACTTCGTGGAATTCGAAGAGACGACGTTGACCATCGTCGATGACGAGTCGGCTGCTACCACGAGCTTTGCCACGGCCGGAGTGACGGCTGCCACCACCGACGAGAGTGTGGTGCTCACCCTGGTTCGCGCGGGCAACACAGACGGCGCCGTCAGCGTCGACTACGCCACCGCCGATGGCGCGGCCATAGCCGGTGAAGATTACGTGGCGACATCGGGTACGGTGTCGTGGGCGGACGGCGACGGCGAGGACAAGACCATCACCGTGCAGTTGCTGCCGGATCCCACGCGGGACGAGCCGGAAGATTTTCAGGTGCTGCTCAGCAACGTCACCGGTAACGCTACCCTGGGCGGCAACAGTGCCCTTTCCGTGACCATCACCGGTGTGACCAGCCGCGACATTGCCGGTATTCCCAATCTGACCCCGAACCAGCAGGCGCTGGCCCGCTGGTTCGATCAGACCTGCGGCCGGCTGGCCGTACTGGAGACTCCGACACCCGAGCAGCAGCAACTCATCGAGGTCTGCAGCGTGGTGCGCGATGCCGCCACCGGGGACGCGACCGTGCGCGAAGCCTTGGACGCCATCAACCCCGAAGAGCTGCTGGTATCGGCGTTCAATGCGCTGAAGCTCACCGCCGTGCAGCACGGCAACCTGACTCAGCGCCTGAACGCCCTGCGCAAAGGCGCACGCGGGGTCAACCTCACCGGGCTCAAGCTCGACATCAACGGCCAGCAGATCGCCGGCAACGCCCTGCAGACCATGTTCGACGAATTGGTAGGCGGCGGCGCCAGTGCCGACGAGAACGTCTGGGGCCGCTGGGGCGCGTTCATCAACGGCCGCCTGGCCACCGGCGACAAGGATAAATCGGACAATGAGGCAGGCTTCGATTTCGACCTCTATGGCGTTACCAGCGGCGTCGACTACCGCATCCGCGACAACCTCATCGCCGGGGTGTCCGCCGGCTTCGGCTCCGTGGATACCGGTTTCGCCAACGACAGCGGCGGCATGGATATCGATAGCTGGAATGCCGGCGCCTACCTCACCTACTTCCGGGAAGAGAATTTCTACCTGGATGCCCTGGTGACATACGGGCAGAACGACTACGACTCGAAGCGCAATATCGTCATCGACAGTGATCTGGGCTCGTTCAGCGGCACCGCGCGCGGCAGTACCGACGGCACGCAATTCTCCGCCGGGTTCGGCACCGGTTGGGACTTCAGCAGCGGCCCATGGACCTTCGGCCCCCACGGCGGTGCCTATTACTTCGACGTGGACGTGGACGGGTTCGATGAAATCGGCGTGTCCGGCCTCGATCTCGACATCGGCGATCAGAGCACCAAGTCATTCACCGTCAATGCGGGCGGACACGTTTCCTATGCCATCCTGACTGATTGGGGCGTGCTGGTGCCCAACGCCCAGGTGGACTGGGTGCACGAGTTCGAAGACAACCGTGAAACCCTGGCATTCCGTTTCATCAACGATCCGTTCGCCGACGACCCCAGCGATCCGTCGCCCACCATCACACTGCAGAGCGACCGGCCGGACGCCAACTACTTCATCTGGTCGGTGGGTATGTCGGCGCAGTTCATTCACGGCCTTTCGGCTTTCGTGAACTACCAGTCCTATGCCGGCTACAGTGGTGTGAAGATCGACGAAGTAAGCTTCGGCGGGCGCTGGGAAAAGACCTTCTGAGACATTGCCGGCCGCGGGGTAGCGTTCGCTACCCCAGCCAGGTGAGCAGGCCCAGCGCTGCGACCGTCACGGCCGCTGCCGCGGCGATGATCAGCCAGGTGCGGTTGCCGCCGGCCGGCTTCGGCCGGCCGGCTGGAGCAGCCTTGCGCGCTTTGCCGGATGGCAGGCGGAACTCGCATTCCACCTGCGCGAAGCGGATGCGGTCGCCGTCTTTCAGATAGCTCACTGTGGCTTTGTCGCCATTGACGAACGTGCCGTTGGCCGACATCTGATCGATGATCCGCCAGCGTCCTTTGTCCGCGCTGATCTTGGCGTGGAAAGCGGAAATGCCGTCATCGTCGAGCTGCAGATCGCGGGCGTCTTCCGTACCGATGGACCATTCCTGATCGCCACCGGCGAATGACAGGACCTTGCCCGCCGAATTGCCGTTGACCACGCGCAGTTGGGGGCCGGATACCGCCGGACCATCGCCGGCGTCGGCCGGTGTTCCCGCGGCCATGGCTTTCAGCTCCTCCGGGGAAAGCACACGGGTGCCCTCCGGTTGATACTCCGGGTCGGCCCAGCTCCTCGGCACGGCCGCCGGCTTGGACGGCTCAGGGGCTGGTTCAGGCTCGGGCCTGGCGGGCTCCGCAGCTTCCGGCTTCGCAGCTTCCGGCTTCGCGGCTTCAGGCTCCGCAGATTCCGGCTCGGCGGCTTTGCCGGCCGGCTGTTCCTTCGGCTCGTCTTTCGGCTCTGCCGGTGCCGGCCGCACGACAGTGGCATTGGGGTCGACTTCGGGCTCCACCCGCCGGACCACGGTGGCATCGTTGTCGCGGGCGGCCGAGGGCGCTTCCACGACGAACGCCGACAGGTCGAATGCCACCCGGTCGCCGTTGTGCAGCAAGGTGGGCGTTTCGATGAGCCTGTCGTTGACCAGGGTGCCGTTGGCCGAGCCCAGGTCTTCCAGCCACAGGCCTTCGGCGTCCACGGTCAGGCGCGCATGGCGTCGGGACGGGTGGCCGTCCTGCACGCGCAGGTCGCAGTCTTCACTGCGCCCCACCACCATTTCGCCGGTGACTTCGATGCGATCCGTACCTTTGGGGTCGCTGCCCCGGATCAGGAAATAGCCGCTCATGAAGATTTCATCCAGTTCCAGATCAAATAGATCAACAGCCCCAGGCCGATGCCGCCGGCAGCCGGCAGCCACGCCCGGGATGCTACCGCATCGTCGGGCGGCATGCGGAGGACGATGGCGCTGGCATCGTCTTTCCCGTGGCTCGCCGTCACGGCGTCGATCAAGGCGTCGGCGGCCGCCTGGGCATTGTCGGCATGGCGCAGAATCTCGCCGATGCCGGCATCGTCGACTTCCGCGGTAACCCCGTCGCTGCACAGCAGCAGCACGTCGCCGGCGTCGAGCTCTACCGTGGTGCGGTCGGCCACCGGTTGTTCAAAACCCAGCGTGCGGACCAGAACGTTGCGGTCCGGGTGCTGCTCGGCCTCAGCGGCCGTAATCTCGCCACGGTCGACCAGCCATTGCACCAGGGAATGGTCCCGGGTCAGCTGGCGCAGTTGCCCGTCGTGCAGCAGATAAACCCGGCTGTCGCCCACCCAGGCAACCTGCGCACTGCTGTCGTGCAACTGCACGGCTACGACCGTGGAGCCCATGCCCTTGCGGGCCGGGTCTGCGGCGGCCGCCGTGGTCAGATCCTGGTGGGCGGCTGCAATAGCGGCACTCAGGTCTTCGCTGTCGGCCACACCCTGGAGGATGCGGTCACGGACCATGGCGCTGGCCACGTCGCCGGCCGCATGTCCGCCCATGCCGTCCGCCACCAGCCACACGAAGCGCTCGGGCAGCTCACCGAGAGCGTCTTCGTTGGTCTCATGGCGGGTTCCCACCGCCGTCTGCATGCCGGTGTCGATCACTACAGCGCCCGGCTGAGCTGTGCCATGGCGTTGGCGAAAGCGGCGGGGTCGTAGTCGCTGTCGCTGGCCACGGCGCCGTAGACGGCGTCCAGTGCCGACTGCAGGCGGCCCGCGTCCCCGAGATAGAGCGACAGGCTCTCCACGCCGAGGAACGCCTGTTCCGCGGCGGCGTAGTCGGCCAGGTTGCCGTTGGCGCCGGCTTTGACGATGGCGCGGCGGATGGCCTGGACCTGATCGCGGCTGACGTCCGCAGTGGTCCAGTCGCGTTGATCCACCCAGTCGGCCAGCTCGGCCGCGGCTCGCTTGGCGGCACTCACATCCCGGGCGCCGGCCTGCAGCAGGGCCGTGTGCAGGCGGTTCAAGGCCGACCGGTCGCCTGGCGCCAGCACGTCGGCCATGGCGCCGAGCATCAGCAGCGACTGTCCCTGCAGCCGCAGCTCGCCGGGTTCCAGGCCGCGCTGGCGGTTGGATTCCTGCCAGCGCAGGTCGTCCATGGGATGGTGGCAGCTATGGCAGTCGTAGAAGGCGAAGTCCGGCAGCCCTGGTGCGTACAGCTCGGATCCGAGCAGATCCAGATATCGCCGTGTGGTCTCCACCTGGCCGGCACGCCAGACGTCGAAGCCGCTGGGGGCGCCCTTGCGCTGCCGGTAGTCGTCGTCCACCTCATAGTGGGCGGGCTGGTTGGCGGTGTAGGCCTCGAGCTCGAACGACAGCCGCGGATGCCCGGCACCCATGATGCGGTGCGTGGTGAACTGATCCCGGGTGCCCAGATGGCAAGACAGGCACACTTCCGCCCGCGCGTTGATGTCTTCCGTGGCGAGCATGCCGCGCTCCAGGTTGTCCTGGTGGGTGGCATCGGGCTCCGTGTGACTTTCGATCCACAGCTCCGCGCCGCCATGACAGGCTTCGCAGCCCACGCCGTCACTGAGCTGGAACTTGGCGCCGCGCTGCTCGGCGGGGACGTTGTCCGCATGGCAGTCGAGACAGATGGCGGCACCCTGGGCATTGGGCAGCCCCAGCTTGCGTGCCATGCGCTGCGATTCCGGGGTCAGCAGCGTCTGATAGGCGCGGGCATGGCGGTCGTCGGCCGACCAGATGCGGTATTCGTTGAGCCACACGTTGCTGTCGGCCTGGGGCTCGAGCTTGCCGTGACAGACGCCGGTGGCGCAGCTCGCTACCCCGAGGTGGTCGTATTCGTCCAGGGGCGCCGCCTGCGCCGTCAACCACAGCATGGCTGCCAGGCACGGTACAGCCCGCCTCATCGGCCGGAGCCCTCCCGGCGCGCCTCGTCGGCGGGTTCGTTGGTCACGAACCAGGGGCTGCCCTCGTGAAGATAGAGCCGCCGCATCTCGGTGACGCTCAGCGGCCGCGAGCCCTTGCGGCCGAACACGGCGACCTGGCCGCCGGTCTCGTCTACGCCCCGGTCCCGCTCCAGGGCCCGTGACAGGCTCAGCGCCGGCTTCGACGTCGGATAGTGGGCGATCAGCTCGGGATTGGGCTCCGGGCTGAAGCCGTAGAACTTGGGTTGCAGATCCGGCGACGTGAGTTGGACTACTTTGAGCCCGCCGTCGCCGTCGGCCACGTAAGCGAACAGGGAGGCATTCGTGGTGGCTATGGCCACATCCCGGGCGTCACTGATGGCGCCGCCGGCGTTGAAGCGCTGCTGTACGCGCATGGCCTCGGGTTGCTCCACGTCGACGATGACCAGGCCTTCCCTGCCGGCCGCCACATAGGCGTAGGTGCGGGAGACGAAGACGCGCTGTGCGTCGGCGATTCTCACTACGTTGGCGTCGGTGAGCCGCGGATTCGCCGGGTCCGTGACGTCGATGGCCTTCAAGCCGTCGGCGTCGGTGACGAACAGATAACGGAACTGCTGCATGGCGCCGCGCGGGTCGTTGAGCGGCAACCGCGCTGCCAGGCGCGGATTCAGCGGGTCGTCCACGTCCACCACCACCAGTGCGCTGCCGGTGAGCACGTAGGCGTAGTGGCCGCCGAGAGTGAGGTAGCGGGCGCCGTTCAGCACGCCGTCCGGGTTCCAGGTGGCGGCGCGGCTCAGATTGTTGTTGCGCGGCTCACCGTCCGCCAGGGTATTCACGTCCACCACGATCAGGCCTTCCTCGGCATCGCTGATGAAGGCATAGGAATAGATGGGGTGGAACGGCTGCTCCTGGTTGTCGATGCGCATCAGCTCGCCTTGGTTGCGGGCCGGGTCCACCGGCTGGTTGGTGGGCAGCGCCAGGCAGGTGGCGTTGGCCGAGGCGATGTGAGTGTCCTGGCCCAGCGGGCTGAACGGTGCGGTGATGATGCGCTGAGAGATGCCCTTGTTGGCAATGCTCGCTACATCGAGCACCCGGCTGCCGGCGCGCCCCTGGGCGGTGAACAGGTATTCACCGCGCAGTTGCAGGCACTGCACGGTGCCGGCTTCGTGGCCGTAGCCCTTGGTCAAACGGCGGCCGTTGTCCTGGTGGTCCTGATACCAGTCCGGGTAGGCGTAACGGTGCAGATAGCTGCCGATGACGGCCTGCGGCTCGTCCCACTCGGTGACGCGTACGGCGTCTATGGCGCCTTCACCGCCCAGGTAGGTGTGGTAGCCCATGAAGTTGACGAAGTTGGTGCCGAACATCAGCAGCTGCGCCATGATGGCATTGTTGTCGTTGTCTTCGGACAGGTGGCAGTCCTCGCACATCTTGGTCTCGGTCTTGCGGACCGTGTGCGGGAAGTGCGGGTTGAACGCCTGGGACGAGAAGCCGCTGGCGGCAATGGGCGGCTGCTGCACGTAAATCTTCTCGCGGTTGGCGTTGGTGGACGACAGCACCAGCGCCGAGCTCGAGCGTACCGGCGCGATCTTGCCGCCCTTGGCATCGCCGCGGCGGCCGAGCAGGAACATCTGGTCCCGGGCCACCTGCGGGTTGTAGGTGGCGTAGTTGCGGGTCTCACCGCCCTCGTAGTGGTGCCGTTCGGTTTTCCAGTTGGCTTCGATGGGCAGGTGGCAGCCGCCGCAGGACGTGGTCCAGGAGGTATGGCACGTGTAGCACTCCATTTCGTCGTTGGAGTGGGCCAGCATCTCCGCCGGAATGTCCGGCCCCCAGTTCTGTTTCTTCGGGTCTTTGCTCATCAGCTTGGCCCGGGCCGCTTTCTCGTTGTAGGCGGGATGTCCGGTGGACACGGAGTCTTTCACCAGCGACAGCTCCCACTCCAGGTCCGGGTCCATCATGGAGCGCTGATACAGCTTCTCGCCCTGCCACTCGAAGCGGCGGCGCCCGTCCGGGGTGCGCAGCGCCATGAGGTCGGTGCCGCCGTCCAGGGCCGCCGGGCCGGAGGTGTACAGATTGGGGTACTCCCGGGACGTGCCGTGGCAGTCTTTGCAGTCGATCTCCACGGCCAGCGCCACTTCGCCGTACAGGTGCCCGCTGCCGTGATTGTCCTGAGAGTAGTGGCAGTCGACGCAGTGCATGCCCACGTCCACGTGGATGGAAGACATGTGCACGGCCTTGTCGAACTTGTCCGGGTCGTCATCGGCGACCTTGCCGCCTTCCGCGTCCAGCAGATTGCCCTTGCGGTCGCGCTTGAAGACGGCGCGGAAATTCCAGCCGTGGCCGTGGTAGTCGGCGAACTGGGTATCGGACAGCTCCGGGTTCAGCTCCGAGACCTTCTTCAGAAACTCCACGTCCGCCCACTTGCCGCGCGGTGCCGCACCTTCCGGATTGCGGTCGAGGACCTCCCGGGTGGTGGCGTGATCGGGATACTGCTGTTCCTCGGGCCACATGTGCGGGGCGTCCGACTCGTAGTCCCACATGGTGTAACCCAGATAGCTGTTCATGAACATGTTGGGCTGATGCATGTGACAGACCATGCACTGACTGGTGGGAATGGCGCGGGTGAAGGTGTGCTCTACCGGGTGGCCGGACTCGTCCTGCGGAATGGTCGGGTCGGCCGTGGCCGTTTTGCCTTCGTGCCCGAGAGCGGCGTAGTGGCCGGAGTGCCGCGGATCGCGGTCGTTGGCATAGACCACGTGGCACGATGCGCAGCCGGAGTTACGATAGTCGCCGGGTTGATCGTTGGTGCCCTGGAACCAGGTCAGCGGGTCGTTGAGGCGGGTCTTGGTGATGTTGATCAGCGGCACGGCGATGCGCGCGCCGGTGCCCGGACCGCGGTTCGACTGGCGGAAGTCCGGCCGGCCGGGTTCCTCGAGGCGCTGCAGTTGACCCAGCGCATTGGGCAGGCCGGTTTCGGGAAAGAGGTTGGTGATGTTGCGCCCGCCGCGCTCGAACACGCGGAAGATGTCGCCGGGTTTCACCGTCTCCCAGGCCGGCAGCGGATACAGATACGGCAGCACGCCTTTCTCCCGCGCTGCTTCGGCCACGTCCTCCGGCAGTTCCGGACCATGGATCATGGCGGCCTGGCCGTCGTCGGTGTAGGCCTCGCCGAGGATGTAGTTCTTGTAGGGGAGAATGCCGTTGTTGTACGACGCGCCGCCCCACAACATCGCGCCGGTGGAATGCATGCTGCGGATGGAGGCTTCGATGATTTCCTGATGGCAGGCCCCGCAGGCCAGATCCGCCACCCGGTAGTCGGACGGGTTCGTGAAGCGGATGAACTCCCGCGCTTCCCGGTTTAGCAGGGTGTAGGTGCGTTCCGGGTTGGCGCTGGAGGGGTAGTGCCACTCGTCGGGATAGCGGGGCAGCACGTGGGCTTGTTCCCGGGCCGCTGCATAGCGTGCATCACCCTGGTTCACACCGGCTGCCACGCTCACGCCGGCATCGCCGCCGTGACAATCGGTGCAGCCGAGCCGTACCGCCGGGCTCTCGTGCATGGACGCGCTGTCGGTCTCACTGTGGCAGGAAAGACAGCCCTCGCTCTTGGCGTGCGACGTCGTCGGCCGTCTGCCGCGCCGGCGCCGCCGGCGCCATCTGATAATCGCGCTCCACGGCCTTGGGCGCCGCACTGCCCCACGCGTCATTGAATATGACACCGGCACCCAGCAGCACGGCCAGTGGGAGCGATTTCCAAATCGCGACTCTTACTTCGCCTGAATTCATCATCAGAAAGTCAGCACCAAATTGAGCATCAGGTAGTCGGCATCTTCGTCGGGATACAGGTCGTCCCAGCCCTCGCCCGCAACCAGCCTGGCGTAGGCGGCACGCAGCACCACGTTCTGCGTCATGAACGGCCGGTAGGTCAGGGATACGGATACGTCGTGGCCGATCTCGTTGTCCACCGGGCCCTGATTCCGTGCTGCTTCCAGCACGGCGGTCTCGTCAAAGCGCAGATAATTCCAGTTCAATGTGGCGCGCAGAGACGGCAGCACGTCCAGGTCTACGCCCACGCCGGCAAGTTGCAGGCCCGGGTTGGTGAAGTTCGACTGGCCTTCTTCCTTGGTCGAGCGCATGGCCGGCAGCACACTGTTGCGCCCGGACAGCGCCACCCGGCCGCCGCCCACCAGCGGTACCGCCTGGCGGATCCAGTAACTGGTGTCGCCGCCGGCGAACTGCGGATTCTCGAACACCGAGTCGAAGCCGGTGGCCTTGTCGTCGTAGGGGTCGTCATCGCCGCTGGCGAAGAGCAGGGACACGCGGGTGCGTATCCAGTCGAAGTCCATACCCGCCTCGGCGGCAAAGAACAGGCTGGATACATCCACCTCACGGTCGAGGAAGGTGCCCGGTTCCACGTCGCCCAGCGCATAGTAGAAGGACGCGGTGAGATTGAGGCGGCCGAAATGCCCGTCGCCGTTCAGGCCCAGATAGGTCACGTCGTATTTACGCGGCCGTTCCCCGCCCAGGGACGCCGGGCGTTGAATGAAGCCGTTGCGGTCGAAATGGAATTCGTTGTCCTCGCGATTGCGGTTGTGCAGCACCGTCGCCTGAGAGATGAAGCCCAGGCGCGGAAAATCCTGCCAGTAGACATTGGCGACGAATACGTCGTCGTCCCGCAGATCCCGCGCCATGTCGTTGAGGCCACTGTTGGTGTCTTTCTCCAGGCGGCGGAACCAGGCCAGGTTGTATTGAAAGATGTTGTTGTCGCGGTTGCCGAACAGGCGCACGCCGAGCTGATTGTCCTGGAACAGAAAGCCGCGGAAATCCGACGAGAACGGCTGAATGCCCACGCGGACACTGTCGAAATCGTAGCGGTCGGAGACGTTGCGCAGGTGCTTGTCGATGAAAGCCGCCTGGATGCCCACGTGCTGGTCGGTGCGGTCGTCGCCGCGCCGGGGGCGTACGTTGACGCCGAGTATCTCGTCGAGTTGCACGTGGTTGACGCTCACCACCGGGGTGAAGCGGAACTCCCAGTCCGGCGGACGGAACACCGTGTCGCCCTTGTAGTAGACGAATTCCGTGGCCACGTTCTGGATCAGTGACCACTGGTCGGCGGAACCGAACACGTCCAGATCCCCCGGGTCGGCCGTGGAGCTGATCCCCACCGGTGTGGGCACGTCGCGGGATTCGTAGAAAGAGTCGGAAATGACACTGACGTTGAAAAACCACTCCCCGTGGATGGGCCGGTCGGCCTTGATGGTGTTCTGGTTGTAGGGATCCCACCACTTGTCCGGATAGCCCAGCGCATTGACGATGCGCCAGCGGTCCGGCATGGGTACGCGGCTCACGTAGTCGCTCAAGCCGGGCCGCGGCACCGGCGAGGCCGGATTCGGCTGGCGCTCCGCCACCGCCGGGCCGCTGCGCCGTTCACTGTCGTCGGGCCGGCGCCGCTCTGCGCGGCGCTGGTACGCCGGGTCTTCGCGATCGGCTTCGGCAGTTGGCGATTCCGCAGTCTGATCATCGGCCGACGGGCAGGGCACCCGGGTGTAGCCGGGGCGGCGGCGCTCGACGATGCGGCCCTGTTCGTCCTGATAGCACACTTCGGCGGCAGCGGCCGGCTGCACGGCGAGCAGGAACGGCGCCGCGGCGCCGATCAGCAGGGGTGTGATCATTTGCCGGCGCACGGGTCATCCTCGTCGCTGTCGATGAAGGGAGCCTGGGGGCACTGTACGTAGCGCAGCCGTATGCCCCGGGGCGTGAGGTTGTCGGCACGCATGGCGGCGGGGGCATTGTTCACGGTGCCGAGGCTCTGCCCCGCATTGTGCACACCCAGGAAGGCGATCATGTCGTCCTGGTCTACCCCGTCGCCGGACACGCCGATGCCGCCGAGCAGGGTGTCGCCCCGATAGATGGGCACACTGCCGGGAAAGATCTGAATGCCGCCGGCCGCCTGCGGCGTGGTTACCGTGGGAAAGACCGCGGAGAGATCTTCGGCGAGGTCTACCCCGGCGCAGTTGTCGCCCACGTCGGGCACACCGGCGCCGGCCACGAACAGCACGTGCTGGAGCACGGCGTTCAGCGAGATATCGAGCTGCAGGCCGGTAGAGAAAGGGCTCCACTCGCCGTCGGGTTTGCTCAGCGGCCCCGGCACCCCGCTTTCTACACCGTCCGGAAAGCGCGGCCGCGACAGGTTGCCGCCGGCCCGGTCGAGAGGCCACCGCGCCGTCGGCCAGGGCGGAGGCGTTGCCGAGGAAATCCCGCACGGCCGGGACGTAGTCACCGGGTGCGCTGGAATCTTCCGCCCCGGCGAAACCGGGACCCGTGGCCAGGTAGCGGGCCGGCGGCAGTGCGGTGAGGAAATCGGCTGCACCGGCGGAGGAGAACAACGTGGCGGTGCGCGCCTTCTGCAGTGACACGTCGGCGCCGAAAATGGGGGCGTCGCGGCTGCGCACCATGCCGAGAATCTCGCCGCCGGAATCGACGACGCTGATGGTGACCCGGGCGTTGGTGCCCAGCGGCCGGCGGATCTGTGCCCGGGCCCGGTTGGCTACCGCCAGCGCTTCGGCCAGCAGCGTCTGCACTTCCCCCGCAGTCAGGCCGCCGTCCGGGGCGTCGCGCGGTGAAAATCGGCGCTGATCCACAGCGTCCACGAACACGAAAGCGTCCAGCCCCGGGAACTGCAGATCATTGTCGGGACGAATGCCGGAGGCGGCGGTGCCGAAGGCCACGCCGGCGCGCACCGTACCGTCGCTGTATCCCGGTGTTGCCACCAGGGCGCCGTCGGCGGCGCCGAGGCTGGCGAAGCCGGGCGCTGCGGCGGGGTCGCTGGCCAGATCGTCGAAGTTCACGTCGGCGAAGCGCAGGGTCTTGCCTTCCACCGTGATGCGGTCGGCGCGGCGATCCAGCGGCGCGGCAAAGCCGAAGGTGGCGGCCACGGCCACCAGTTCGTCGACATTGCGGTCGCTGTCGGTCACCAGCGGGTCGATGCCGTAGACCCCGTCGCTGATCACGCCGACGCCGCCCACGGCCGTGCCGTCCTTATACAGCGGCAGCCCGCCCGGGTCGGCGGACAACCCCAGCGGCGAGTGCTTCGGCCCGGCATCGGCGGCGGCAGCACGGCGCAGGGTGAAATCCGAGCAGGCGAACTGGCTGAACTGCACGCCGAACAGGGGGCCGCCGGGCTGGTTCAGTTCGCCGGGGTTGAAGTTGTTCTGCACGATCTGATTAGCGGTGCGGGTGGTGAACGCATTGCCTTCGGTGGACAGGTATGCGGCGGTGATGGCCTTGGCGATGGCTGCCTGATCGTCGATGGCCAGGGGAACGCCTGCCACGGGCAGACGGATGCCCTCGAGCCCGCCCGAGATAACGGCATTGCCGTCCTCGTCGAGTTCGCTGGCAATCACGACGGTCTGCGGTCCGGTGCGGTACACGGCCAGCACATTGCCGACCCGGTCCACCACGGCCAGGGTGGCTTCGCTATCCTGAGCCTGTGCTTCGGCTACGCCCTGCGCGATGATGCGCTGAACGTCTGCCACGGTAAGGGCGGAATCTGCCGCTGCGCAGTTTCCGTCGCAGTCATCGGCCGTGGTGTCGGTGCCGACCGTGCTGCCGCCGGACCCGCCGCCGCACCCCGCGGTCATCAGCAGGCTGCCGGCCAGCCATAGCCATGGTCTCATTCGGCCCCCTCCCCGGTACCGTGTGGATGAAACGCGTGACAGTCCATACAGTGTAACGGCACCACGTTTCTTTGACGATGGTCGCCGTGACAGGACACGCATTGCTCGATATCCGGAATCAGCACGTCGCTGCTCACCGATGAGGCCTCTGCCTCGTGGCACTGCAGGCAGGCTGCATCGCCCTCGGCATCACGCTGTGTGAGGTGGGCGCGGTGATCGAAACGTGCCACGGCGAAGAAGTCGGGCGTCAGCCGCACGGGCACCACCTGATAGCGCCCCAGCAGATCATCGGTGTCGTGAACGGCGACTTCGTGACAGGTGATGCAGCCGCGCCGGGTGAACTGGGTCTCGGCCTCCCGCGCCGTGCGCTCGCGGGCGCATACGTAGGCGGGCTTGTCACAGGTGTCGGTGTCGCTGGCGCGGCCGGGCAGGCGGCGCCGCGGCCGATCCGGCTGGCCGGCATCGGGGTCGCCGAACAGGCGCATGTAGTGGCCTTCCATGGTCAGCAGCACCTCCGTGGGGTTGCCGTGGGGCAGTTCCCGGTCCGGCGCACGGGGGTCGAACTTCAGGTCGTGACAGTCGCGGCAGTGTTGCTCCATGCGGATGGGTTCGAAGTGCTCGTCGTCCGCCTTCAGGGTGTGACAGTCGGCGCAGGCCAGCGGCTCGCCGGTGTCCATCTGCTGCACCATGGCCGGGTCGAGGTGGACGTCGTGAGGAAACTTCAGGTTCGACCGGTCTTCAGCCTCCGGCAGCGGCACCGCCTTGCGCTGCCACTCATAAACGAAGCCGGTGCCGCGCGCCTCGGCGCTGCTGACCAGCAGATCGGCTGAGAACGACGGATGGGTGATCTCGGTGAAGCCGCTGACGCCGGCAAGGCGGTTATCGGGCCAATCGGGCTCGGCATGACAATCCGTGCACAGGGCGTCGTCGCTGATGGTCAGATGCATGGGCTCGTTGTGCTCCTTGTGACAGGAGGCACAGCGGGTGGTGTCCAGCCCCGTGTGCGCGGCCAGCGGCGCCGGCGCGTGGTCGGTCATGTTCTTATGGCAGGTCAGACACTGCTCATCCTGAACCCGCTGGAACGGTTTGACGTGGCAGGCGCCGCAATCTGCGCCGATGGCGACAGCATGGGCCGGGTGCAGCGGACCCGACGACCAGACCGCGTCGCTGGTCCACCAGGGTACCCATTCCTCGGGAGCCAGCCAGGGCATGGCCAGACCTGCCAGCAGCACGGCCGCGGCCAGCAGCCACGCCGGCCGGCGCCGCGACAGCCAGGTCTGATTCAGGTTGGTGACATAGGCGCCTTCCAGATCCGCCGGCGTGGTGTTGCGTGCCGGCGTGATCGTGACGGCAGCGTCGAATCCGGCCGGCGGGGCCTGCACGGCCACCCGCGTCCCGGCGAGTTCGAACTCGCTGCCGGGGGCGAGGGTGGCGGTTGTGACTTCCGCACCGTCGACATTGATCCGGGCGCGGCCCGTGCAGGTCACCTTCAGGGCGTTGCCGCTGGGTTTCAGCGTGCCGTGACGGCGGGCGACCCCGCGGCCGATGATCTGAATGGCGCATTCCGGTGAGCTGCCGAAGCTGAGCTCGCTGCCTTCGAACTCGCGATCGTGGACCGCGGCGGGGCCGCTGGTCTGGCTGGTTTCGCGGATCAGTACCTGCAACGGCCCGGGCTCCTACCAGTAGATGAAGGTGCTGACGATGTGTGCGGCCAGCGCTGCAATCGTCGCCACGGTCAGCGGCACGTGGACGTAGAGCCAGGCATTCAGCCAGCCCTGCAGGCGGATGTCCTCGCGCAGGCGGCGCAGCACTTCCTGGCGGCGGCACAGCACGGCCAGCAGTTCCTGCAGCTGCGCTACTTCCGTGCGCCGGTCGGCGCGGGTGATGCGCTGGGCCACCAGATCGACCACGGCGCTCTGGTCGCGGTTGGGCTGCCGGCCGTGCTCCAGCGTCTCGAAGGTGGAGCCATCGCGCCCCGATAACTGCGCCAGCACGCCGCCGCCGATGCGCGTGCGGTCGATGCTGCTGCGTACGGCGGTCTGAATCTCGGCCCCGCAGCGCCGCGCCAGATCCTGACCCTCGCGGTTGAGTTCGTAGAGTTCGGCGAACAGTTCACTGCGATTGCGCCCGCCGCGGTTGGCGGCCAGCTTGCGGGGGTGGCTCATGTAGGTGTAGAGACCGGCGACGCCGCTCAGAATGACCACGGTCATGAGCACATAGGCCACGGTGTGTATGTTGGCGCCGAGTTGAAAGCCGGCATGCAGGGTGGCCAGTACCCACACGGCCAGCCCCAGATAGACGTGGGCGGACGTCCAGCCCTGGGTGGTGCCCAGCCGTGACCGATAGCTGCGCTTGCGAATGCCCAGCCAGGCCAGCCAGACGATGAGCAAGGCCGCCCAGGTGCCCAGCACGTAACCCTGCCACGTGCCGCCGTTGGGCGGTTCGCTGCCGCCGTGGGAGGCGTACAGGGCCCAGGCGGCGGCGATGCTCGCCAGACCCCACCACAGATAGCGGTAGCTGCGAAAGCGCAGGATGTCAGCGAACATCGCTCTTCAGAATCCGTATGAACTGTTCCGGGTTGACCCGCTGTGCGGCCCCCGTCGGGCAGGCGCGTACGCATGCGTAGCCGCGCGGGTCGCTTACGCAGGCGTCGCACTTCACCGCCCGTTTGCCTTTGTCTAGGGCGGCGTCGGTGGGCTCGAAGCCTTCCGGCTCGCCGGGCCCGGGGCCGCTGCCGAACAGCAGCCAGCGCAGCAGCCCGGGCTTGGGCGGCGCCTCGTAGGTCATGTGGATCACGTCGTAGGGGCAGTTGGTTTCGCAGTTGCCGCAGCCGATGCAGGAATCGTCGATGAATACCTGGCCGTCCGGCGCCCGGTGAATGGCATTGGGCGGACAGTCCTTCATGCAGTGCGGGTGCTCGCAATGCCGGCAGGCGATGGGCACGTGGACGTTGGCGAAGCTCTTGCCTGCCTCGCGGTCGAGGCGCGACAGCCCGCCGTGGGTCTCGGCGCAGGCCCGCTCACAGTTGTCGCAGCCGATGCACAGGCTCTCGTCGATGAGCAGGGTGTCGGTGGCTTCACCCAGTCCTTCGCCGAGCAGAAAGCTCATGAGGTCGCTGGATTCCGGGCGCACTTCCATCTGGGTGTTGTCGGTCAGGCGGCGTTGCGCCTCGGTCTGCAACCCTTCGAGGTTGGCGCTCGGCAACTGCATGAGCGACAGAAATTCCGGGCGGGCGATTTCCACGGTTTCCGTGGCTACGGTGGCCAGCGCGCTTTCGCGGCGCGTGGGGTCGCCCATGAGCGCCATCTCGCCGACCAGTTCCCCGGCCCGCAGCTCCGCCACGGTGATGGTTTTACCTTCGGTCCGGCGGCGCAGCGACACCGAGCCGCGGCGGATGATGTGCAGACTGTCCCCGGCTTCACCGGCCTCGAACAGGGTGTCGCCGGGGCGGAACTGGTGAATGCGCGCCCGCTCGGAGATCTCGCGTAGCTCGTCGAAGCCGGCGCCGGGGGCGAAGATGCGTTTCAGCTCGCGTACCACGAAGATCCAGTCGACGCCTTCGCGGACGTCTTCGTTGGAGTTGAACAGCTTCACCATGATGCGCCGCGGCGTTTCCACCAGGATGCAGTTGCGTCCGGCCCGGGCGCTCTCCTGGCGCGGCCGGCCGGAGATCAGGCTGCCTTCGCCGAAGAACTGGCCGCGGCCGAGAGCCTCATCGGATTGCGCCGGGTCGTTGCTTTCCAGAATCACCTCGCCTTCGACGATGGTGAAGAACGACGTGGCGTAGTCGCCCTGGTGATACAGGTAGTCGCCTTCGCGGATCAGCCGGGTCAGCCGGGAGCGCCGGCCGGCCGCCGCCATTTCCTGCTCCCGGGCGTCATGGCGGGCCTGGGCCTCGTCGAACAGCTCGCCCGGCGGGTAGGAAGCCAGCACCTCGCTGTCGATGATCAGCTCGCGGAACTGCAGGGCGTTCAGGGTGGCGAAGAAGGGGATGCGGTGCTGAAAGAGATCCAGCACGTCGCCGGGCGCGCGCTCGAACGGCAGCAGGCAGAAACGGTCTTCGAGCAGCGGGTGGTCGGCGGGCTCGATGTCGTTGCCGTGGATGAACTCCACCACGTCGTAGCCCTGGTTCATGGCCTGCTTGATCAGCGGATAACCGGCCAGCGAGCCGATGATGTACAGGCCCGGCACATTGCTTTCGTAGCGCCGCGTCAGTTCGGGGATGGCGTCGGGCCGGTCGTTGGGAAATTCCACGCCGGTGGATTCCACGAAGCCCCGCGGCGGAATGCCGCCGAGGCGGGCGATGATCCGGTGGCAGGCAATGCTGCGGTCGCCTTCCGGCGTGGCCAGGGTGATGGCCAGCGGTGTGTCCGCCTCGGGCGTGGCCGCCACCTCGCTGACGTTGGCGTTGTACAGGCAGTGGAAATCCAGATCCGGGTTGCTGATGGCCTTCAGTACCGCGTTCAGGTTGCCGTCTTTGGCCCGGCTGAATTCGTCGCGGCGGTTGATGATGTAGACCTGGTTCTGCGCGGCGAGCCCCAGGGCGTTTTCGATGGCGGAATCGCCGGCGCCCACCACCACGAGGGTCTGGCCGCTGAACTGCTCGCGGGTCCTCCAGTATGTAGTCGACGCCTTCCAGGTCTTCGCCGGGGGCGCCCAGTTTGCGCGGTGACCCTTCCAGGCCCAGTGCCAGCACCACGTACTCGGCATGCACGGTGTCGCCGCTCTTGAGCTTTATGTGGAAGTCGCCCTGGCTGCCTTCAACCGCCGTCACCTCGGCGCCGTAGCGGATGTTCAAGCCTTCCGTTTCGATGCTGCGGCCCCAGGTATCCAGAACCTGCTCCCGGGTGCCTGCGGAGAAATCCAGGTCGCTGCGCAGGTCCAGATAACCGGGCTCGTCCATGACGTGCTTGCCCTTCTGGTAGCGCTGGATGGTGCGGGCGTGCTCGGCGTAGCCTTCGAGCAGGATGTAGCTCGGCTGCGCAGCGCCGGCCTGGCGGTCGAGGGCGGCCGCACGGCCGGCGGCACTCAGCCCGGCCGGGCCCGAGGACGCCATGATGGCGATCTGCCGATCAAGCGAGTTCCCGTCGCCCTGAGTGCAACTATCTGCCTGGTGCGACTCCTGCGGCATCTGCATGCCCCTTCCCCGGGGGCTACGACCGACCTTGGGGTCGGAGGAAATCGCTCTCGCCCCGCGACCCGCCGAAGGTCGTCGAGAGCCTGGTCGAGTTCCGGAAATGTGAACTCGAAGCCGGCGGCTTCCAGTTTGGCGGGTACGGCGCGCACACCGTCGCAGACCAGGGTGGCCTGTTCGCCGAGTGCGGCCTGCAATATGAACTTGGGCGTTGGCAGCAAGGCGGGACGGCCCATGGCGCGGCCGGCCGAGCGGGCGAACTCGCTGTTGCGCACGGGGTTTGGCGCGGTCACGTTGACGGCATCGATCATGGGGGATTCCATGACGAAGCGGATGGCGGCCACCGCGTCGCGCACGTGAATCCACGACAGCCATTGCCGGCCGGTGCCCACGGGCCCGCCGACGAACAAGCGGAACGGCAGCAGCATCTGCGGCAGCGCGCCGCCGTGGCGGTCCAGCACCACGCCGAAGCGCAGGCTCACCGTGCGGACGTCCGTGTCATCGAGCGGCGCTTCCCAGGCACGGGCCAGCCGGGCCAGAAACTCGGCTCCCTGGGGGCCGTGTTCATCGTGCTCGTCTTCACCGGTGGGGTAATAGTTGACCCCGGAAGCCTGCAGCAACACCGCCGGCGGTTCGTCGGCGCGGTTGCAGGCATCCACCAGGGCCTGACTGGGCAGGGTGCGGCTGTCCAGCAGGGCCTGTTTGCGCGCCGCCGTCCAGCGGGCGCTGGCCAGGCTGGCACCGCACAGGTTGATGACGGCGGTGGCGCCGTTCAGGGCTTCCTGCCAGGGGCCGGGCGACGACGGGTCCCACTGAATGCTGCGGACCTGCCCGGTATCCGGTTGCGCCTGACGGCTCAGGATGCTGACCTTGTGTCCGGCCGCTGCCAGCACCGGCACCAGATGGCTGCCGATGAACCCGGTGCCGCCGGCAATCACGATGTGTCCCGGCTCACCGGGGATCGGCCGGGCCCGGTTGACGTGGTGGTCGTTGTGTTCCTCGCTCATCCGATCCCCCGGACGTCTGCAGGGCTCAGGCGGCCCGCGTGGTGCGCTCGATGAAGTCGTCGGCCAGGGAGAAGATCTCCGGTCTGCGCCGGGCGACCCGCGACAGATTGGCCACCATGGGCGCCAGGCGCTGGTTGGCTTTGAGCTTGTCTTCATGGCAGGCAACGAAGCGCCACAGCAGACCGTCCATGACGTCGCACCATTCGCCGCGTTTGAAGTCGCCCATCTTCATCACGTAGTTCGAGCCGCAGATGTATGGCTTGGTCGTGAAGATGCCGCCTTCACTGGTGAGGCCCATGCCGAACACGTTGGGCACCATGACCCAGTCGTAGGCGTCGACGAACATCTCCATGAACCAACGATACACTTCCTGCGGCTCGATGCCAGACAGGTTCATCAGGTTGGCGGCCAGCATCAGGCGCTCTATGTGGTGCGCCCAGCCCAGCTGCACCGTCTTGTCGATGACGTGATCCAGCGGTGTTATTCCTGTGGTGGCGTCGTACCAGGCCCGCGTCAGGCGCCGGTCGGCATTCCACAGGTTGCGTGTGGACAGCGGCTCATAATAGTGGTGATAGACGCCGCGGATGAACTCCCGCCAGCCGAGTATCTGGCGGACGAAGCCTTCCACGCTGTTGAGCGGTACGTTGTGCTCGGCGGCATGGAGCAGGGCGCGGTCGAGTACCTGCTGCGGCGTCAGCAGACCGACATTCAGCAGCGGCGACAGACCGCTGTGGTAGACGAACGGCGAGCGGCGGGTCAGCGCATCTTCGTAGGTGCCGAAGCTGGCGAAGCGGTTGGCCAGAAACGCATCCAGCCATTGCTCGGCCTGGTCGTGTGTGGTGGGAACCCAGACCCGCTCCAGAGCACCCGGATGGTCCGTGAAGCGCTGCTGCACCAGTGTAGTGACGGCACGCAGGTGAGGAGTGACGGCGGGATAGTCCGGATCCTCCGGCTGCAGGTTGCGGGGCAGCTTGTGCCGGTTGTCCTGGTCGAAGCTCCAGCGTCCGCCCACCGGCGTACCGTCTGCGTTCATGAGTATGTCATGGCGGCGCCGTTGCTCACGGTAGAATGGCAGCAGCTTTGGCGAGCCCTGGGCTTCCAGGTGTTCGGCGAAGTCGTCCAGCGTGTTCATGAACATGGGGGTACGCAGTACCTTCAGCGTCAGGCCGTGGTCGTCGGCGTAGCGCGCCAGTTCGGCCGACAGGGCGGGACTCTCCAGCTCGAAGTGGTGCAATGTCTGCGGCACGCCGGGCACACACGTCATCGAGGGCTTCGCGCCAGTTCAGCCCCTGCTCCAGCGCGAAGTAGTGCACGTCGAATCCGGCATCGCGCAGGCGGTCTGCGTGGCTGCGCATGGCGGCGAGAAGAAATGCCAGCTTCTGCCGATGATAGGTGTAGCGCCGGCACTGCGCCTCGTCCTCGACCATGACCACCGAAACCCGGCGGCGGCTGCCGAGATGCGACGGCTCGAAGAGCTGATTGCCGAAAATCATGAAGACGCTGTGTGACTGGCTCATGGGTGTTCTCTTGTCTGTTACCAGGGCAGTTCGCGGCCGTCCCAGTTGAAGAAGGCGCCGTTGTCGTCCGGGCTCAGCCGGTCGATGACGTCCAGGATGTGTGCGGCGCTCTCTGCGGCGGGGCGTGCGGCGTGGCGGCGCAGGAACGGCGCACTGAGGGGTGTCGTGGTGGTGCCGGGGTGGATGGCCGCAACGATGGGGCCGAGCTGCTTGCCCCCGGCGGGCCGGTTGAGTTCGATGGCGGCGTTCCTCAGGCCCATGTTCAGTGCGGCCTTGCTCATGCGGTAGCTGTACCAGCCGCCAAGGCGGTTGTCGCCGATGCTGCCCACCATCGCGGACAACGCGACTGCCACGGCCCGCTGATCGTGCCGCAGCAGATCGCTGAAGGCCGCGAGCACCTGCAGCGGCGCCAGGGCATTGACCGTCATGACCTGGCGGAAGTTGTCGCCGTCGAGCTGCGACAGAGCCTTTTCCGGCCCCAGCCCCGGCTTCTCTTCACCGCCGTGCAGAATGCCCACGCAGATCGCCAGCAGGTGCACCCGAGTCACCTGACGGCGCACCGTGTCGGCGGCGTGTGCCAGCGATTCCGGCTCGGTGGGGTCGGCCTGTAACCAGGTCGGGTTGGCGCCGCCGGCTTTGTGTGGTTCGCGCGACAGGGCGAATACCCGGCAGCCGTTCCGCTGCTGCAGCGCCTGGACCAATGCAGTACCCAGACCGCCGCCGGCACCGACCACTACGGCGTTCACAGTGCTGGGGGAGTTTGCTTGGTTCTGCATCTGCTCTTTGTACACTATATGTATAGGACAAACAATATACAAAGAAAGGCATGCTCAGGGGTCGGCGGCGCTGTCGCTGGCGGCCAGGTCGAGAGCCCGTTCCACCAGCGTTCTGGCCTGAGCGACGATTTCATAAATTTCCCGGTGCCGCGGCGCATCAGCAGCCGACTCGGTTTCGCAGCTCAGGGAGTAGTCTTCGAATGCATTGAGCTCACGGATCAGATCCGCCAGATGGCGCGGGCACTCGCACTTCATCCGGTCGGCCCGGTTGCTCAGCCGGTTGAGCTGTGCCGGCGAATACTGTCTCGGTTGGGCGGCCGGCGCCGCGGTGTCAGTGAGCGGGGCGGGCGCAGCGGCCGGGGCCAGCAGATCGCGCGGCTGCAGGGGCGCTTTGACGGCCTCGATGCCCATGGCGCCGAGCTGATCCAGCACATTCTGGTAGGAAAAGCGGTAGACCAGCAGCATGCGGCTCGACGGAGCGGGGCGCCGCAGCCGTACCAGTTCGGCCAGATCCGAAGGCAGCACAGTCGGACGATCTGCAATAATCAGATCGGCGTGGTGTTCCGCCAGCCAGGTCTGGGCTGCCGCGCTGTCCGCCACACGATGCAGCGCGCCCGCAGGATGTTCCTTCAGCGTGTCTACCAGGGCGCTGTCCGGGGTGGCGATCAGCAGGATGTTGGAGGGGCCTGGCGAGACTTCTGCCGGTGTCGGCGATGGGCTGGCAAGGCGCGCTTTGAGTTTTGCCGCCGACAGATTGGCCACGCTGGAGATGGTGTGGCCGCTGTCTACCAGGGCGCGGATGAGAGCCAGGCGGTCGATGTCGTTGCGGCTGTACAGGCGACGGTTGCTGGCGTCGCGGCTGGGGTTCACCGCCTGGTAGCGCCGCTCCCAGATGCGGATCTTTTCCCGCGAAACGCCGGACAGCCGCGCGGCGGCACCGATGTTGTAACGGGATCTGTCGGACGTGGCCATGCCGGTCTCCATATAGATATCGTATAGGACAAATATTCTACAGAGTCGGGCGCCCGGGCAAGCCGGGCGTCGCGCCGGTTGCAGGCTTCTTGTAGGATGCGCGTTCGCTTTTTCCCGACCCCCGGACCTTCATGCCGCAGTCACCGTCATCCGCCAGGCTTCAGGAACTGGTTGGCCTGCTCGATCTGGAACGTATCGAGCTGAACCTGTTCCGGGCCTTCCATCCCGAAGGCCGGCGCTCACGCCTGTATGGCGGGCAGATCATGGCCCAGGCCCTGAAAGCCGCCATTTGCACGGTGGAAGCCGACCGCATGCCGCACTCGCTGCACGGCTATTTTCTGCGCGCCGGCGACCCGGCAGTACCGGCCCTCATCGACGTGGAGCGCCTGCGCGACGGCCGCTCGTTTACCACCCGGCGGGTGGTGGTGGTGCAGCATGGCCAGGCCATCTTCAATATGGACGTGTCGTTTCAGGTGGCGGAAGACGGGCTCGAGCATCAGATCGACATGCCCGATCTGACGCCGCCGCCGAGCCGCAAGATTCCGCGGGAGCTGCGCGAAGCGCCGTTCATCGCCTGGCGCCATGAGCACAAGATTCTCAAAGAGGACGAACCCTACCCGCCGCAGCAACATGTCTGGTTCCGGGCCAGCGGCGCCCTGGCCGACGATCCGGTGCTGCATACCTGCCTGCTGGTTTACGAATCCGACAATGCGCTGCTGTCCACGGGCCGGCTGCCCCACCGCGGCTCGTTCGTGCGATCGCGTATGCAGATGGCGAGCCTGGATCACGCCATGTGGTTCCATCAGCCGGCACTGAGCGCCTGGCGTGCGGACGAGTGGCTGCTGTACGTGCTCGACAGCCCGTCGGCGTCGGCCGCCCGCGGCTACAACCGGGGGTCGATCTTCACCGAGCAGGGCCGCCTGGTGGCCAGCGTCATGCAGGAAGGCCTGATGCGTCAGCGTTGACTGTTGGAGCGGCCTCCAGGCCGCGATTTCCTCGAAGGTGCAGTCGCGGCCTGGAGGCCGCTCCACAAGGCAGCCGAACTACGTTGGCCGCTCCCCCACTTCCATCGCTCCCTCCATCTGAAAAGTCCGCCCCCTCTACCCGCGTCTGCTGGGTTCTGAAACGCTGGGGCGGCCTCTTCTTACCCTTGCGCCGCTGCCCCTCCGGGGCATTGCCGGTACCGGCGGGCTGGTAGCGCGGCACCAGGTGACGCTTGCCGTTGCCGATGAGATCGGCGCGCCCCATGTCGGCCAGAGCCTGGCGCAGCAACGGCCAGTTGTTGGCGTCGTGATAGCGCAGGAAGGCCTTGTGCAGGCGGCGCTTCTTCAGACCTTTGGGAACCACCACGGCCTCGCCGTCACGGCTCACTTTGCGCAGTGGGTTGGTGCCGCTGTGGTACATGGCCGTGGCGGTGGCCATGGGAGACGGCAGGAACGCCTGCACCTGATCGGCGCGGAAGCCGTTGGCTTTCAGCCACAGGGCGAGTTCCAGCATGTCCTCGTCGGTGGTCCCGGGATGGGCAGCGATGAAATAGGGGATGAGGTACTGCTCCTTGCCCGCTTCCCGGGAATAGCGGTCGAACAGCTCCTTGAACCGGTAATAGGAATCCATGCCGGGTTTCATCATCTTCGACAGCGGACCCTCCGACAGGGCCTCCGGCGCGATCTTGAGATATCCGCCGGTATGATGCGCCGCCAGTTCGCGCACGTATTCGGGTGATTCCACGGCCAGGTCGTAACGCACACCGGAGGCGATGAGCACCTTCTTCACGCCCGGCAGTTCGCGCGCCTTGCGGTACAAAGAGACCAGCGGCGAATGATCGGTATTCAGATTGGGGCAGACACCCGGATACACGCACGACGGCCGCCGGCAGGCCGCCTCGATTTCCCGGCTCTTGCAGGCCAGACGATACATGTTGGCCGTGGGGCCGCCGAGATCGGAAATGACGCCGGTGAAGCCGGGGACCGTGTCGCGGATGGTCTCGATCTCGCGCAGCACCGACGCTTCGGACCGGTTCTGAATGATCCGGCCCTCGTGCTCCGTGATGGAACAGAAGGTGCAGCCGCCGAAGCAGCCGCGCTGAATGGCCACCGAGAAACGGATCATCTCGTAGGCGGGAATCTTCGCATCGCCGTAGTGCGGGTGCGGGCGCCGGGTATAGGGCAGCTCGTAGAGGGAATCCATTTCCGGCGTGGTCAGCGGAATGGGCGGCGGGTTCAGCCACAGATCCTTGTCGCCATGGCGCTGCACCAGGGCCCGGGCGTTGCCCGGGTTCGACTCCGTGTGCAGGATCCGCGAGGCGTGCGCATAGAGCACCGGATCGGCGCGCACCTGCTCGTAAGCCGGCATGCGGATGACGCTGCGGGCACGGTCGGCGGATTTCACATGGCCGACGAAGCGTACGGTCGAACAAGGTTCGACTTGGCGCTCGCATGGCGAGCGTACTACTTCGGTCTGTCCCGGTGTGGGAGCGGCCTCCAGGCCGCGATCTGGCACAGACGAAGATCGCGACCTGGAGGTCGCTCCTACTCCTGAATCTCCCTGCCCCGGCTCCATAGCATAGGGGTCCGGGTGGGGGTCGATGCGGCCCGGTTTGTCCAGGTGGGTGGAGTCCACCTCGATCCAGCCCTCGGGCAGGCGGTCGCGCAGAAACGCCGTGCCGCGTACGTCGGTGATGCTGGAAACCTCTTCGCCGGCGGCGATGCGCTGCGCCAACTCCGCCAGAGCCCGCTCGGCATTGCCGTACAGGAGTAGATCCGCCCGGGCATCGAGCAGCACGGAGCGCCTGACCTTTTCCTGCCAGTAGTCGAAATGGGCGATGCGCCGCAGGCTGGCCTCGATGCCGCCGATGATCAGCGGCACGTCCTTGAATGCTTCGCGCACGCGCTGGGCGTAGACGATGACGCTGCGGTCCGGCCGTTTGCCGCCTTCACCATGGGGCGTGTAGGCGTCGTCATGGCGCACCCGCCGGTCCGCCGTGTAGCGGTTGACCATGGAATCCATGTTGCCGGCGGTGACGCCGAAGAACAGCGCCGGCTCGCCGAGTGCGGCGAAATCCGCCGTGCTGCGCCAGTCGGGCTGGGCAATGATGCCGACACGGAAGCCCTGGGCTTCGAGAAAGCGGCCGACGATGGCCATGCCGAAGCTGGGATGGTCCACATAGGCGTCGCCGGTGACCAGAATGATGTCGCATTGGTCCCAGCCGAGCAGATCCATCTCTGCACGGCTCATGGGCAGCACCGGCGCCGGCGTGAGCTTGTGCGCCCAGTACTTGGGGTATTTGCGCACGTCGCGCGGCGCTGCGGGCGTACCGGCGGCGGCGTTGCGACTCTTTTCCCTGGCCTGTGGCACGGCGGCGGCTTAACCTGACTGTGAATTTATGATGCGGAGTAGACTCATGGCCATCGCCCCCACTTCCCGGCAGCTCACGGCCCTGGCCGAGCGGGCTCCTGACGGCAAGCTGTACATGCTCAACCTGTTGAAATTCAAGGAGCGGGCCGAATATGCCGACGGCCGGGACAGCGATCTCACGGGCGCCGAAGCCTATGCCCGGTACGCGGAAGGCGTGGGCGCGATCATACGCGAGTTGGGCGGGCGCGGCATCTGGACCGGGCATACCAACGTCCAGGTGATCGGCGACGGCGACGTGGCCTGGGACATGGTGGCCATCGTCGAATATCCGTCCTTACAGGCCTTCCGCGACATGACCGCCAGCGAGGCTTATCAGGACGTGCACGTCCACCGCGAGGCCGGCCTGGACCACCAACTGCTCATCAACTGCCTGTCCGCGGATCAGGCGCGGGCTCTGGCGGGGTCATCATGAGGCGGCAAATCTGGACAGCACTGGGCCCCCTGATGCTGTGCGCCGTACTGGCCGGCTGCGCAGCGCAGCCCTCGGTGGATGCGGCGTTGATCGGTATAGCCCCGGAGTCCTCCACCCTGCTCGAGCAACGCCTGCGGCTGGATTTCCGGCTGAGGAATTTCGGCGAACGGGCGCTCAGTGCCACGGGTCTGGAAGTCAACCTGGACGTCAACGGCCGGCAACTGGCGCGCGGCGTGCAGAGTGATGGTTTCCGCCTGGAGCGCCTGGGCGAAACCCGGGTCAGCGCCGTGGTCAGTACGTCGCTGTTCGAGGTGGCCAGACAATTGCTGGAATTGCCGGACCGTGAGCAGTTCAGTTATCGGCTCCGTGGCCGCGTGTATCTGCAGGGCTGGCCGCGTTCGGTGCCCTTCAGCCACGGCGGGGAGATCAGCCGCGCCGAACTGAGCCGGCTGGTGGGCGCAGGCGGACGGGAGCCGCAGCGGCTGCGGCTGGATTGAGGCCGGATATGATGGTGGTGGGAGCGACTTTCCAGTCGCGACTGGAAAGTCGCTCCCACGAGCAGATCGCGATCTGGAGATCGCTCCCACCAGCTCAGCCATATTCCGGCGTGCTGGCCGCCCGATGGTTGTCGACGCGTTTCGCCGTGGCCTGGGCCTGGGGCCGCAGCATGTCGTGGGGGAAGCCGGGTGATATGGCGCTGACCTCGTCCAGGCGCGCCTTCTGCGCGTCGCTGAGCTCGATCTCGAGGCACCCGAGATTGTCTTCGAGCTGCTCGAGCGTGCGGGCTCCCACCAGCGGAATGATGTTGCCCTCGCCCCGGCGTACCCAGGCGATGGCGACCTGTGAGGGGGTGGCGCCCAGTTCGTCGGCCACGGCCATGACTTCGGCGGCAATGTCGAGACTCCTGTCGGTAACCATGTCGCGCTGCCGGGCGCGGCCGTCGGCGTCGGCACTTCTGTTGTATTTGCCCGTCAGCACACCCGAGCCCACCACGCCCCAGGGCGTCACCGCCAGATCCAGTGCCCGCGCCATGGGCAGCAACTCCCGCTCCACACTGCGGTCCACCAGGCTGTAGCGGATCTGCAGGCCGACGAAGCGGCTCCAGCCGCGGAATTCGGCAATGGTATTGGCCTGGGACACTACCCAGGCTGGGGTATCGGACACCCCGATATAGAGCACCTTGCCCTGGCGGACCAGATCATCCAGGCCGCGCATGACTTCGTCGATGGGGGTCAGGTAGTCGCGGGCATGCACCCAGTACAGATCGATGTAGTCGGTGTTCAGCCGCTTCAGGCTGGCGTGCACCGCATCCATCATGTTCTTGCGCGAATTGCCGGCCGCGTTGACGTCGCGGCTGCGCATGGGCCCCGTGTATTTCGTGGCCAGCACCAGACGCTCGCGTTCCTCGGCCATGAACTCGCCGAGGAATCGTTCGCTGGTACCGGCGGCGTAGACGTTGGCCGTGTCGATGAAATTGCCGCCGGCCGAGCGGAACGCATCGTAGACCCGCCGGCTTTCGTCCTTGTCCACGCCGAAGCCGGTTTCGGTGCCGAAGGTCATGGCGCCGAGGGCCAGTTCCGAGACCTTCAGGCCGCTGTTGCCGAGCAGTCGGTAGCGCATGGTCAACCTCCCTGGGCTTTGTTCACGCTGGTTTGTGGCAGGTTACTCCTCGCCGGCACAGGTTTCGAACGGCCGGCGGTGCCGCAGTCAGGTGCCCGTCATTCGACCTTGGGTTTTGCGCGAACCTTCTTCAATGCGCCGCGTTGCTTTTTCTGTTCCTTGCGGCGGCGCTTTGCGGCCAGCGACGGCTTCGTCGGTACCCGCTTCCTGGGCGTGCGCCGGGCGCGGGTCAGCAGGGCGGCCAGTCGCTCCACGGCATCCTCCCGGTTGCGCAGTTGCGAACGGAACCGCTGCGCCGAGATGATCAGTTCACCGGCCTGGGTGACCTGTCCGGGCACCAGCTTCTCCAGACGCTGCCGCACGGCCGGCGGCAGATCCGTCCGCGCCAGATCGACACGAAGCTGGACGGCGCTGGCCACCTTGTTGACGTTCTGCCCGCCGGGGCCGCTGGCCCTGACGAATTGAACCGTGACCGCGTCTTCCGGAATGCCCTCTGGGAGATCGTCCGTACCCATCATGCGGGCCATGATAAGGCCAGGTACGGTTTCTGTAGCAATCGCGAGATTTCCCAGACGTATCCCGATGTTCGGGAAATCACCGGTGAGTATCAGCTTCGGGAAATCACCCTGAAGTGACTCTCGGGGCTGGGTCGCCCCGATGCCGGCATGGTAGCCTCCCCGGCTAGCGCACGAGGGAGAGTCGAGGCAGTGCAGACACGGCGGCAACGGGCGACGGCAGCGGTCCTGATCCTCACCGGCAGCCTGGCGGCTTTGGGTTCAGACGCGCCAGCGGCGCAAGCGGCGGACCCGGAGGTTGCGAACCCGGAAGTTCGGGTCGAGCAGGGCCGGCTGGTCGGCTACCGGGAAGACGGTGTGCACATCTTCAAGGGTGTGCCCTACGCCGTGCCGCCGGTGGGCGAGCGCCGCTGGCGGCCGCCCCAGGAACCGGCAGACTGGCGCGGGCGGCGCTTTGCCATGAGCTTCTCGCCGCAATGTCCGCAGCTACCCTATCCGGAAGGTTCCTTCTTTGCGCGCGGCATTGCGCCTACCAGTGAAGATTGCCTGTATCTCAACGTCTGGACCGGGGGTCTCGATGCCCAGGCGCGCCGTCCGGTCATGGTGTGGATTCACGGCGGCGCCCTGACCCGCGGCAGCGGCGCTTCGCCCTGGTACGACGGTGCGGCGCTGGCACGCAAGGGTGTAGTGGTGGTGACCCTCAACTACCGCCTCGGCGCCTTCGGTTATCTGGCTCATCCGGAGCTGAGCGAAGAGTCGCCCCACGGCGCCTCCGGCAACTACGGCACCTTGGATCAGATCGCGGCGCTCGAGTGGGTTCGCGACAACATCGATCGATTCGGCGGCGATCCGGGCAACGTCACCATCTTCGGTGAGTCCGCCGGTTCCTGGAGTGTCCATCAGCTCACTGCCAGTCCGCTGGCCGCGGGGCTGTTTCACAAAGCCATCGGGCAGAGCGGTGCTCACGCCTATCCCATGGCCGAACTGGACCGATCGCGCTACGGCAAGGCTCCCCACGAGGAGACCGGTCTGGCCCTGGAGCGGGCGGCCGGTGTCGATTCACTGGAAGCCCTGCGGGGGCTGTCGGCCAGCGCCCTGCTGAGTGCCTTCGAACGCGCGGCGGTGGACGGTCTGTCCCAGCCGGTGGTGGACGGCTGGGTGTTTCCGGATCAGATCGTCGCTCTTTACCGGCAGGGCCGGCACAACCCGGTGCCGCTGCTGCTCGGCTCCAACGCCGACGAGGGCAGCAACCTGGCCATGGGCCGCGCCCCTGAGAGCCGGGCCGCATTCGAGGAGGCCGTACGGCAACGCTTCGATACCGCCGCGGAAGGCTTTCTGCAGGTGTACGGTGCCGATGCCGATTACCCGGAGGCGTTTTTCGCCAGCTTCCGTGACGAGTCGTTCACCTGGCCCATGCGCTTCTGGGCGCGACAGGCCGCTGAGCATGACCAGCCCGTGTGGCTGTATTACTTCGCCCATGAACCGCCCGGCCCTGACCAGGAGCGCTTCGGCGCGTTTCATGCCGCCGAGATCCGCTATGTGTTCAACAATCCCGAGGTGGACATGGAGGCCACGGCCGCCGACCGGGCTCTGGCTGACACCATGTCGGATTACTGGGTGAACTTCGCCGCCGGCGGCGTGCCGTCCGCGCCGCAGGGGCCGGCGTGGCCCGCCTATGACCGGGAGCGCGAGCCGTACCTGGTGTTCACCAGCGAGCCCCACGTGCGCGACGATCTGCTGGAGGACGAGATTGCGCTGTTCGAGGCGCTCGGCGAGCGGCGCTGGCAGGAGGACTGACCGGCACCGCCTGCTTTACGTTACGGGGAAAGATCGGCCCGGCCGATGGTGTTGCTGTCGGTGCCGAACCAGATGGCATCGCGCCCGGCGTCGTAATACATGTGCCGCACGGTACCGCCGCCGCTGGGGATCTCTACCGGTTCACCGAAGGATTCGCTTACCGGATCGAAGCCCACCAGGCGGTTGGGCGACAGCCCCGATTCCACGAACCACAGCCGATCGGCGGCATCCACGGCCATGCCGTAGGGCCGGCTGTCTTTGCCGCCGGGAATGGGATACTCCTTGAACAGTCCCGTGTCCGGATGCAGAAAGCCGAGCATGCCCTGGGCGTAGTCCACGTACCAGATCCGTCCGTCGCTGGTGGCGGCCAGGCGCCGGGGGCGGGCGCCTTCCCGGGGCAGCACCACCTCGGATAGACGCATGGTCTCCGGAGTCACTTTCAGCAGCTTGTTCGTGCCGAAGGCCGTGGCCCAGACCGTGCCGGACGGCGCCGCGATGATGCCGTAGGGGCGGGCGTTTTCGGTGGGTACGTCGAGCAGGGTCACATCTTCCGATTCGACCTCGAGCTTGCCGACCAGGTTGCCGCCCTGCACGGTGAAATAAATGTCGCCCGCATCGTCGAACACCAGGGTGTGGGGATCCCGGGCCCGTTCGTCGGGCATGTCGATCTTGTGGATGGCTCCGCTGTCGGGGTCGATGCGGCCGATATGGCGGGCCAGATTGCCCGCATAGTAGACGGTGCCGTCTGCCGCGACGATGAGGTTGTGCGGCCCCGTGCCCGGCTCTAAGTCGATACGCTGAAATGCTCCGCTTTGCGGGTCGAGCGACGCCACGTAGTGGCCGCGCTGGCCGACGAACCAGACGGCGCCGTCCGGGCCCACATAGGGGTCGCGGGGACGGGTGTTGTCCCACGGTACCGGCCACTCTTCGATGGCGGGCTGTGGCACCGGTTCGGCCGCGGCAGCCGCCGCAGCAAGGCCGGCGCTGAGTGCGGCGCCGGCTAAAGCCGTGCTGAGCAAACGAACGATCATGAGCGGATCCTCGCTATCCTGGCCGTGGTTTGCCACGTCGCACGGCCGCTGTTGGTCAGTCGTCGCCGCCGCGGTAAACCACCTGGCCGTCGACGATGGTGTAGAGCACCTTGGCCTCGAGCAGCCTGGCCGGATCTTCCCGGGCGGCTTCCACCAGGTTGGTGTCGAACACGGTGATGTCGGCCAGCTTGCCGGGTTCCAGCGTACCCTTGATGTCCTCTTCGAACGACGCCCAGGCCGGCGCCCGGGTGTAGGCGTCGATGGCTTCCTCGATGGTCAGCCGCTGGCTCGGGAACCAGCCGCCCTCGGGCTCGCCGGACAGAGTCTGGCGCGCCACCGCGGCGTACAGGCCGTACACCGGGTTGAGATAGTAGCGTGCGGCGTTGGTGCCGGGCGAGTCGCTGCCGAACACCAGCACCGCGCCAGCGTCTTTGAGCTTGCGGAAGGCATAGGCGCCCTGGGAACGCTCGGCGCCGATGCGCTCCTCCATCCAGCGCATGTCGTCGGAGACGTGATAGGGGTTCACCTCGGCCACCAGGTTCAACTCGCCGAAGCGCGGAATGTCTTCGTCGCGCACCACCTGGGCGTGAATCACCCGCCAGCGATGGTCGGCGTCCACCATGTCGTGGCTCTTCAACACACGCTCGAAGATGTCGAGGATGATGCGGTTGCCCAGGTCGCCGATGGCGTGAATGTGCGGGGTGACGCCGGTGGGCAGCCAGGCTTCGATGAGGCTTTCCATGGTGCCCGGCGGAAAGTCGCTGTAGTGGTCGTCCTCGTCCATGGAAAACGCGGCGCCTTCCTCGCCTTCCGGCAGCATCGGCGGGCGCAGGCGGCCGCGGTTCTCCGGGTCGTGGTCGTAGGGCTCGAAGAACATGGCGCTCGAGTTGCCCATGATGCCGTCGACCCAGCCCTTGTAGCCGATGAGCTTCAGCCAGTCGTCGCCGAACCCGCGGGACAGGCCCAGGCC
Organism: Gammaproteobacteria bacterium; assembly: GCA_034522075.1. Classification (GTDB taxonomy): domain Bacteria; phylum Pseudomonadota; class Gammaproteobacteria; order Pseudomonadales; family Azotimanducaceae; genus UBA7803. Next base: position 69,681 of record JAXHLO010000003.1, read on the forward strand.
GGCCACGTGTTCTACCTGAAAAATATTCGGCCGGATCATGATCCGCGCCGTGAGCTCGCCGTTGCGCTGCAGATGCTGATAGGCCATGACCTGCTCGGCGGAGCTCAGGTCCTGGATAGTGGTGACGCCCCCCTGCCGGGCTGCGTCGAGCACGGCGCGCACGCCCACCAGGCGCTGCTCGAAGGGCATGGACGGAATCACGTCTTCCACCAGCGCCGCCGCGCTGCCGCGCAGAATTCCGGTGAGCCGGCCGTCGGCGTCCTTGTCGATCTCGCCGCCCATGGGATCCGCCGTCTCCGCGGTGATGCCGGCCAGATCCAGCGCCAGGCTGTTGGCCAGATACATGCTGCCGTCGAAACGCCGCAGCAGGACCGGATGCTCCGGCGTCACCGGGTCGATGAGATCACGGTGCGGGGTGAAGGGCCCTTGACTCTCAGTAGGAGCGATCTCCAGATCGCGATCTGTATCAGCATTCTCCTGGTCGCGACTCCCCGCCGACCCCTGCCCCCACTGCTCATAAGCCCCCCAATCCCCACGCAGTATCCAACTCCCCTCGGGCAGCCTCTCTGTCGCCTCGACGACCCGTTCCACCAGCGCATCGGCGTCGTGCACATCCAGCAGATTCACCCCGGTGAGCAGGCGCCCCGTGGAATCCATGTGGACGTGGCCGTCGTTGAAACCCGGCGTGACGAAAGCGCCTTGCAGATCGATGACCTGGGTGTTCGGCCCCCGCGTCATCATGACCTCGCGGCGCCCGCCCACGGCAAGAATACGGTTGCCGGTGATGGCCAGGGCCTCGGCCCACGGCTCGTCGGCCGAGACGGTATAGACGGCCGCGTTGCTGAGGATCACGTCGGCGTCGGATTGGGCCAGTGCAGGTGTTGCGGCCAGTGCCCAGGTCAGTGCCAGCGCCAGTGCTGTGGTGTGCGCGGTCATTCGATTTTCCTACTCAATAATTGAAACGATGGCGTCTTTACGTCGAAAAGTTCTTTACGTTGCCGCGGCTTGAGAGCGATTTCAATATGTTTCCAAAGTGATTCCGATCCGTTTCCGGATGATGTACCCTCGGGCTTACCTGCTTGGGCGGGGGATTTCCCAGCGTGGTTTCCCAACGTACGGGAGCATCGCTGGTCGAGTGTCCAGGTGGTATTGATTGGGGAGTAATAGAAGATTGCGCCACCAACTGGCGCATAGAACTTGGAGAGTACCTACCATGGGTGAATTGAGAGATTCATTACTGCGAAGTGGTCATGGGCGCATGCCGTCACGCCTCGGGCTTTCACTTTTAGTTGCGTCGTTGGCGCTTGCTGCAACGGGGCCCTCGGATGCAATTGCGGCAGCAGCACAGTCAGAAAACGGAGCTCGCGAGAGCGTCATCGAGGAACTCGTAGTCACCGGTACGCGACGACTTGGCCGTACCGTTGCAGATTCGCCGGCCCCCGTCGATGTGTTGAATGCCTCCGACTTGGAACGCCAGGGCGCCAGCGACATGAATGATCTCCTGCGCGCGACTGTGCCATCGTACAATGTCGATCGCTATCCGATCAGCGACGCGGCTACTGTGGTGCGGCCGGCAACCCTCCGGGGCTTGCCGCCGGACGTGACTCTGGTGCTTGTCAACGGTAAGCGACGTCATCGGGCGGCGGTCATCGCCGAGCTTGGGAATGCACAAACGGCCGGGTCGCAGGGCAGAACGGACTTCACGGTGATTCCGACCCTGGCCCTCGATCAGGTGGAGGTATTGCGAGACGGTGCGGCTGCTCAATGCGGTGCGGACGCCATCGCCGCCAGGCGTCTTGAACTTTCGTCTCAAGGAGAACCGCGAGGGTATTACCTTTGCTTCCAAGTATGGTGAGTTCCAGGAAGGGGACGGTGCACTCATCGACGTGGGTGTGAATATCGGCCTGCCTCTCACCGAGAACGGTTCCATCAGCACCAGCGGCTCGGTTTCCGAGCAGGACAAGACGGTTCGCTCGACGATTCGGAACGACACTCGCGCCCTTATCGATGCTGGCTATCAGGACGTGCCCTTGATCCAGGAATGGGGCAATCCGGACTATGACGACAACTGGAAGTTTTTCACCAACGCTGGATTGGACCTGGGTAACGGCTTGGAGGCTTATGCTTTCGGCAATTACGCGGAAAAGAAGGTGCGTGGCGGTTTCTTCTACCGGGAAGTCACCGACGAACCCGGAACCTTCGTTAGCGGCGGTAACCGGTTGATCTTCGACGTTGCCGATCCCGAGGGTCTGTCGAGTAACTGCCCGGTGACGCCCCAGGTCAGGCGATGCGACCAGCACCGGCAGAGTTCGCGGCCAGTCGCGATCTGCTCGCTCAGGTGGCTTCCGGGATCCGAATTGTTTTGCGTTCACCGAGTTCTTCCCCGGCGGTTTCAGTCGCGAACCTTTGGCGCCGACAATACGGACTGGTGGATGGTGCGCCGGCCGTCGCGCGGTGGACGTCGATGCGGGTCTCGATGAGCTGATTCAACCTCGACTTCCGGCTTTCGGCTACGGCGTTCGAACGAATCCGAACTTGCTGCTGCAGAATACGGTGAACAACACCCTGGGTCCGGACAGCCCTCTGGAGTTCGATCTGGGCTCCTATATCCAGCGTGAAACCAATGTGCGCTCAATGCCAGTCCTATCCGCTGGATACTGGGGTGTTCGCCTCGCCGCTGGGGACGTCGCCTTCGGCGCGGGGTGGCGGGCCGTGGGGAACTGGGGATGCGTGCGGGTCAGGAGGAGTCCTGGGTTTGCAGGCCGCGTTTACCTCTGCCGGAGCTTGCCCGGAGCTGACAGCGGTCCGCAGGATTTTCGCGCCGCTCAGGCCGGTGTGTCCGGCCGGAAAATGTGGCGCTGCATGTAGACCTCGAGGCGGACGTCACTGACCGTCCTCGTTGGTCGGGATTGCTGCCCGCTATCAAGGACTTCAGGACACTCGGCAGAACGGCATGGCTGCAAGGCTCAGGTGCGCTACGGTTTTCGTCGAGAATCCAGGGAGGTGCTCTGATTGACCTCGGCGGTACGGGGCGCCCTCTTCCACAGGTCTCCGGGCGCCGACTCCCGGCCAGCGGCAGGGCTACGTGAGGTCGCGCCGGTGACCGATGCTAACGGTGGTGCTGGTGGTGGCAGATTCACGCCGACCAACCCGATCGCGCCTGCCGCTGGGCGCCGAGCCGCTGCAGCCGGAGGAACGCTGACGACCTGTCGTTGGGTGTCGTCTTGTCGCCACTTCGACAAGATCGGGGTGCCTGCCAGGCTGTTTCGAGGTCAAAGCTTTACGAAGACCGGATCTCGCTTGGTGGTGACCTTGAAGTCGGCAAGAGCCGGGTCAGACGGCGTGCTGGGTCCGGACAGCCCGCTGTTCGATCCTGCCAACCCGGGCCGGACCGTAGCCGAGGCGCTCGAGTCGATCGGTGTCCCTGGCGCCAGCGCCTTCCGGCGATCAAGTTCTTCGCGAACGGTTTGGATACCACTACTACGGGGTTCGATATTGTTGCGACTATGGACCAGAACTGGGGTGACTTCGGCGATACCAACCTCTCGGTGGCCTTCAACCATACCGAGACGGAAGTAGACAGCTTCAGCTCGCGGATCCCGATGACCCGACGGAAGGAGTGGTGATCGACCGCCGAGCGGGTCATCGAACTCGAAAACTTCAACCCTGAGGATCGCTGGGTGATCACCGCCAACCACTATCTCGGCGACTGGCGGTTCATGGTTCGGGCTAGCTATTACGACGAGTGGGTGGATTCCGGTGGTGGCCGTTTCGACACCTTCGGCTTTAGCCCAGCTTGTCAGAACAACCTGCCGCCAGAGGAGCGTCTGGACGAGTGCTATGGTGACCAGTGGCTCGTCGACTTGGAGATTGGCTACACGCTGAGCTCGCGGTACCGGTTTACCGTGGGCGCCGAGAATGTCTTTGACGAGGTCCCGGAAGAGGAATTCGACATGGCGTCGCAGTTCTTCTCCGGGTGATCCCTACCCGACCGGTTCGCCGTTTGGGTTCAACGGAGACGTTCTACTACGCGCGTTTTCCAGGCTGACTTGGATTACTGACCAGAGGCCAAGACGTTTAGAAGGCGCCTTCGGGCGCCTTCTTCTTAGTGCGCCGGGCATGGCGCGCAGCGCCATGACTGGCGCTGGATAACCGGCAAGCGAAAGCGAACCGGGAAGTGACTAGGAGGTGAAAGTCCTCTGGTGGTCCTGGTGGACGGGAGGATCCCCTAGCCGCACAGCAACTGCCCTGGCAGAGGGTAATGAGCGGATTCTGAGCACCCCGACGTTGGGGGATCGCCGGATCCAGCAGGGTTTGTTGCAGAGTCCGCAAAAATCTTCGCCCCCTGGTCTTGCGATGGGGCGCTGCATGCATCTTGGTCGGTGGAATTAAGGAGGCCTACCGATGGGCAGGAGGGCCAGCGGGGGAGCCGCTTACCTGATATCTCTGGCGCAACCCGGCTGGTGCCGGAACGTCCAGTAGCTGTTGGCGAAATAGTTCACCAGACTGCCGGGGGCGATGGCGATGGCCTGGTGGAGCAGAGGTGAGCCTGTGGGAAACACCATGGACAGCAGCACGAACGTCGAAAAGCTGATACCCAGGGTCAGCACCGAGACGGCGTTGAACTTCAGGCCTCTGATGCGTTTGCGCGACGTCATGGTGCGGTGGCGGAATGTCCAGTAGTTGTTCAGCAGAAAGTTCCAGACTATGGATAGTTCGATGGCGACGGCCGAGGCCAGACATTTGTGCAGGCCGAGTTCCAGCAGCGCCGCGAAGGCGCCCAGATTCACGGCAACGCCGGTCGAGTCCGGTCAGCACGAACTTGATGAAGGTCTTGTGGCTCTGCAGGCGCAGCCACCAGATATGCACGAAAAATTCGGCGGCATCGTGCCAGCTCAGCTTGGTCTCGCCGTGGCGGCGGTCGTCGAACGCGATGGGAATTTCCCGGATGCGTGCGCCGCTGCTTGCCAGTGCATGCAGCAGGGCCACCTGAAAGACGTAGCCCTGGATGGGAATCCGCTGCACTTCGGCTCGTCGCAGGGCGTTCGTCCGGATGGCTTTGAACCCGGCCGTGCAGTCGCGCACTCCAGGCAACCCGGCCACGTAACGGGCGAACAGGTTGCCGCCCGGGAGAGCAGGCGGCGCTGCCAGCTCCAGGCGTCATCCACCTGGCCGCCGGCCACGTAGCGGCTGCCGATGACGAGGTCGGTGTTCTCATCGAGCGCTTCGAGCAGCCGTACGCTGTCCCCCGGGCGATGCGAGAAGTCGGCGTCCATCTGTACCACCACGTCCGGCCGGTAATGCTCCAGGGCATGGGCAAAGCCGCGAATGCAGGACATCACCGAGCCCGCGGCGCGGGCCTTCGAGCAGATGGATGCGTGCGTGCTGCTGCGCGAGCTCACGAACCCGGGCGCCGGTGCCGTCAGGGGAGTGATCGTCCACGACAAGCACTGTGCACGTGCCATTGCGGACGGTTGCTGAAGGTTGCTAGCAGCGCCTGGAGCAGTTGTGTAATGTTGGCCGCTTCGTTGAACGTGGGGATGACGAAACGCGCGCGCGATGCCGGTCCACTGAACCTTCCCTGTAGCGCCTCGACTCTCCATCGCCCCGGTTATACCGGAGGGCCCGGGGAAAGTCATGACATGGCCTGCGGCGCTCTGGTTCTGGCGCTGCTGGCGTTCTACCTGGTGCCGGATCTGGTCACTCGGGGCCTCGCCCTGGACGGTCTGGTCTACGCCAGCATCGCCCAGCAACTGGCCCAGGGCGCAGGCGGATTCTGGGCGCTTCCCCACTACGACGGCTCTCCGGGGGCGTTTCTGGAACACCCGCCGCTCGGCATCTGGCTGCTTGCGCAGTGGATGCGCCTGGTGGGTGATGCATTCTGGGCCGAGAAGGCCTATGCCGGTCTTTGTACCCTGGCCTGCTTCGGCCTGACGGGCCTGCTCTGGCGCGGCAGCCACCGCGGCCGGCTCTACGCGGTGGTGGCCCTGGCTGCTGCTTGCCGTCATGCCCGTGGCGGCCTGCGCGCTGGAAGAACAACTATCTGGAGTCCGCCCTGGTGCTGGCAGCCCTGCTGGCGGTGTGGGCGGGCTGGCGGTTGATTCGCTCGTCGCTTTCAGCCTGGGCCTTTGCCGGCTGGTCGATGCTGCTGGCCGGCGGCGTTTTCGCCGGGCTGTTGATCAAGGGCCCGGTGGGCCTTTACCCCGCTGGCGGCGCCGCTCGTGTTCGCGGTGTTCGAGCCGGCCCGCCGCCCGGGCGATCACCCGGATCGCCCGCTGCAGCGGCCTTTGGTCTGACCCGGTCGATACCGGCCGCGCGGCCGTCGTGTGCCTGTCTGGCCCTGTCGCCGGCCCACGCCTGATGCGCGGCAGGCGCTTGCCGCCTGGTGGCAGAATCAGGTCGTGGCCAGCATCGCTGCGGACCGCCCGGTGGTTCAGCGGCCGCCTCTATCGACCTCGGCAATATGGCGCGGAACCTGCTGCCGCCGGCGTTGCTGACCGGGCTGGTTCTGTGGCGCTGGGGGCGGTGGCCCGCTCAGGGCCGGGTCTGGGCCCTGCTGTTGCTGGGAGCAGCCGCGTCAGTGCCGTTGCTGCTGAGCGCGCGTCAGTTCAAGCACTATCTGCTGCCCGCCTTGCCGTTGTTCGCGCTGGGCCTGGGCTTGCTGGCGCAGCCGGCAGGCCATTGGCGTATCCGGCCGGCGGCTGTCTGGAGTCTTGCCGGCCTGGCGTTGCTCGGCGTGCTGCTGCGCGGTTACTGGTTTTTCGGCACCATCGGCGACGACCGTGACGAGCAGGCACTGGCTGCTGAGGTTGCCGCCGCACTCCCGGCCGGCGCAGCGCTGCGCTGGTGTCCTGAGCTGTCCGATGAATACGCGGCGCGCGCCTATCTGATGCGTGATCATGGAATTTCCAGCACGACAGGTCCTGTACCGTTGGAGGTGGCTGACAACACTTGGAGCTTGTGTGAGGGTAAGGAATCCGCAACCGGATTGCGTATTTCCTGCGAGGTCTATCTGTATCGCCCTGCGCCCGCTCATTGATCGCGTGTATCGGGCCCACTCTGGTGTCCTGTCCCCGGTCGATTGTCCTACCGTTGGGCTAACAGGCTTGTTTTTGATCCCGATCATCTTGAACCCAGTCGCTTTTACAGGATAATAACTGTTCCCAGATCCCCCTAAGAGCGGGTTGGGAATAAAAATCAGCAGTACAAGGGGAGAGTGATATGAAGCTTCGCAGTATGCGGTGTCGCTTCATCGCGACCATGGGAGCGGCGGCCTGCCTGAGCGCAGCGTTGTCCATGCCCATGATGGCCCAAGAGGGCGTTATCGAAGAAATCGTGGTTACCGGTTCCTACATCCGGCGCACTACGGCAGATTCACCATCACCGTTGACGGTAATCGACCGGGCCCAGATCGAGCAGACCGGCGCCATCGAGATCGCCGATGTCGTCAACAGGATGACCTTCAACTCCGGTTCAACCAACCAGACCAACGCCTTCTCCGGCGGCGACAACTCCACCGGCCAGACCAATATCAACCTGCGCAACCTGGGCCTGGGCTCTACGCTGGTGCTGGTCAACGGCAAGCGGTTCGTGTCGACCAACACCGACTCCGGTGGTAACGCCTACGTCAACATGTCGACCCTGGTGCCGTCCATTGCATTGCAGCGGGTCGAGGTGGTGAAAGACGGGGCGTCCGCCCTGTACGGCTCAGATGCCGTTGCCGGCGTGGTGAACTTCATCACCCGCGACAATTTCGACGGCATGGAACTCATGTTCGACGCCCGCAGCGATCAGGAGAGCTGGGAGCAGGACGACTATACCTTTGCCGGCATCTGGGGCGTGTCCAGCGATCGGGGCCACATCACCGTGGCGGCCGAATATCTGGAGCGCAAAGGGTTGCAGATCGACGACCGCTATGACGACTTTGGCGGTACCGGCGTGTCCACGTTGGGTAATCCTGGCACCTTCGTCCCGAACGTTACCGAGGGGTCGGCAGCGTCCGCTCCAGTTGCCCCGGGTTCGACCACGGCTCTCGGCACGGCTGCGTTCGTAGTCGGCGGTGGTGGCGGGCTGGGTGATCTGGCATCGCGAATTGGCTGCCAGCCAGCATCGTCAATCCTTCCGTTCACCGCTGAGCGGATCACCATTGGCCGGCAGTGCCCTGGAAGGTTCCGGCGGCTGCATCTACGATTTCTCACCGTTCTTCAATCTGGTGGGGGAAGAGACGCGTTTCCTTACCCAGATAAGCGGCGAATACGACCTCTCCGATACCATGCAGTTCTATGGTGAGGTGAGCTTCAGCGACCAGCGGTTCGAGCGCGGTAACTCACTGTTTCCGCTGGTTCGATTTCCTCAGCTACCGGTCGATAACCCGGGTGTCCAGAACGACCTGGCTCGGCGCGCCGCCAACCTGGCAGCATCCGGGTCACCGCTTGCTCCCGCTGCAGGCCTGTCGACAGCGCCTGGACAGTTCGACGACGTCACCTTCTTCGGCCGGGCTCTCGGCTTCACGCCGGATGATACGGGCAGCGATCTGCGTCCAGTTGATACGGACACCCGGGAGTTCTCCAGCGTGTACCGCGGCATTCTCGGTGTGACCGGCGACATCAACGCCGAGAGCAACTGGATCTGCACGACATTCGCCGACCCACAGCGAGCGGGACAATCAAGCCCGCGGCACCGATACGAACCAGCAGAATCTGCAGAATGCCATCCGCGGTTTCGGCGGGCCCGATTGTATTGCCTCAGCGCCGGGCCAGGCTCCGGGCGAAGGGGCATGTGAATACTACAATCCATACTTCAGCTCGTTCTTCACTCCCGACGGGAGCCGACAGACCGATCCCGATCTGGTCAACTCCCCGGAGCTGATCAACTGGATGGTGGGCGAATCCGTTCCAACACGGAAACCAAGCAGACCGTGCTGGACATGGTGTTCACCGGCGATCTGATGGAGATGCCCAACGGCCTGCCCATCGGTATGGCTGTAGGGTTCAATGGCGCCGCGACGAGGTGTTCTTCGATGCCGACGACACTTCCAACGCCAACGGCTTCTCGTTCATCTTCGGCGCCCGAGGATTTCGAGGGCAAAGAGAACGTCTACGCAGCCTTCGTCGAACTGGCGGTGCCGGTAACCGAGCAACTTGATCTGCAGATCGCCGGCCGCTACGAAGAGTTCGACGTGCTGGACGACAACACCTTCGATCCGAAGATCACGGCCATGTTCCGCGCGACCGAAGATCTGACGCTGCGGGCGTCCGCCGGCACGTCGTTCCGCGTGGGATCGCTCGTGCAGCGTTTCGGGAGCTCCACACAGCTCATCAACATTGCCGATCCTTATTCAGGCGCCAGCCTGGCCTTCCGGCCGGAAATTGCTCAGGGCAATGCGAACCTGTCTCCTGAAGAAGCAGTTACCTGGAACGTGGGCTTCTCGCGGCACCGAGCCAGGGCCCCCTGGAAGGTCTGAGCGTGGACCTCGACTACTACGACTATAACTACGATGATCTCATCACCCGCCCGGGCGGTTCTGAGCTCATCGCCCAGGACATTGCCCTGCGCTGCCCCCAGGGGCTCAACACCGATCCGGCGGACGGTCCGCTCTGCGGTGTTCAGCCGGGCGGTGACATCGCCGGGTTCGATCCGAATGGGGGCCTGAACGATCAGGTCATCCGTGACGACGAAGGTAACTTCCTGCGGACCACGCCGAGCTTCACCAATGCCCAGGAGCTGCAGACGTCGGGTCTGGATTTCCGCATTGGCTATCAGTGGGCTACGGACACGCTGGGCCTGTTCGATATGGCGGTCCAGGCTAGCTGGACCAACGAGTACGAGATCACCGACACCAATGGCGTTACCACCGACGGTGTGGGTAAGCGGAATGCCGAATACGGTGATCGGCCGCTCGTTGCCCGAGTGGAAAGCCAACTGGTCGCTGGCCTGGCAGAAAGACTCGCCACAGCGCTTACACCCTGGTGCGATACATCGATGCCCTACCAGGATGATCAGCCTGTGCAGATGGCCGATCTGGATGGCGACGGCGAGGCGGAGCCGGCCTGTGTGGGCAGCTGCCTGCGGGCCACCAATTTCGGCATCAGCAATCTGCTGGATGACCGGATCAACAGCTTCACCACGGTGGATGTGCAATACAGCTATGAGTTGCCGGCCTGGGGGATTCAACAGGAAGGCAGCCGCATCTCCATCGGTGGGCAGAACGTGTTCAACCGTACGCCGCCGAAGCTGAACTTTGACGGCGGGTTCGATCCGTTCACTCACGATTCCCGTGGGGCGATCTGGTATGCCCGTTACACCATGCAGATGTAAACCGATGAGCCGGAAAGTGATTTCGGCGTCAAACAGGGGCGGCTTCGGCCGCCCCTTTCTTTTGCGGGCCGGGTTCCGGCATCGGCTTTGTCGGGCTGTGGGAGGCGTGGCATTGCTGACGGTCTGGGCCGCCTATGGCTTCGTCGCCAATGCGTCTGCCGACGGCGAAGCCGGCCTGCGGGCGGAGCTGGAACGCTGCGGCCGTATCCCTGAGAGCAGTGCCCGGCTGCGTTGCTACGATGATCTGCTGGACAATGCCGCTAGCGGCGAACAGCGCTTTGGCGGCGACTCCATTACCATGCCTGCGCCGCAGCCGTCAGACGACGGGCGGGATGACGTGGAAGAAATCGAGAGCAGCATAGAACGTCTCGAGCGTCGGCCCCGCGGAGAATACGTGTTCCATCTGGCCAACGGTCAAGTGTGGACGGAGATTGCCTCCGGGCGCACCCGATACCGAACCGGCCTGGAGGTAAAGATCGAGCGCACCCCGCTGGGCGCCTACATGCTTTCCACCCCGGCCGGGCGTGCTACCCGGGTCCGGCGCATCGAGTGACCGCAGGCGGCTGGCCAGCGCGGCATCTGCTACTGTGGGCGCGACTTTCCAGTCGCGACCTGGGGCAAAGTCCGATATGAGTACGATCTCGGGCGAGCGGAGCTCGCGCCAGATCGCGACCTGGAGGTCGCTCCCACAGGTTACTCCGCCGGCCGAGCCAGCACCACTTCCACTTCCACCAGCATCCCCGGTGCCGCCAGTCCTGCCACCTGGAACGCTGAACGCGCCGGCAGGTTGGGCTGATCCTCGCTGCCGAAGTACTTGCGATAGGCGTTCATGAAGCCGTCGAAATCCATGGCACCGCTTTTCTCCGGCACGCCGACCAGGAAGACCTGCATCTTCACTACGTCGCCGAACGTCAGGTCCTTGGCGGCCAGTGACTCTTCGAGCCGTGCAAACACCGACAGGGCCTGGGTTTCGGTGTTGCCCCAGGATTCCCGGCGTGTAACGTTCGGCTTCCGGGTTCGCCGGCCGCGGCACCATGCCGCTGTGGTAGACCAAGGTGGTGCCGGCGGGAATCTCCACCGCCTGGGCGATGGGGAAGTCGCTGTTGGGCAGCGGGTAGCGGGTGACGTCGGCCATGGCCGCGCCGGGACAGTCCGGCTGCCAGGGCGGCGGCTGCTACGGTCTTGTTCTTCATGGGGTTCTCTCCTTCCTCGAGGGTATTGATGTAGGCAACCACGTCGGCGGTTGCCTGGTCGTCTGTCAGGGTCTGGGCTGCGGCGCGCATGATGGCGCCGTGGGCGTCGTCCGGCGCGCTGCCGCGGGCGCCGGAGCGGAACAGCTCGAGTTGACTGACCAGGTACCAGTCATTCTGCCCGGCCAGGGGCGGCGACAGCAGGGTCTCATTGCCTTCCCCGCGAACACCGTGGCAGGCAGCGCAGGATTGATACAGGCGCTGACCCCGTGCGGCATCGCCGGACACCGTGGCCGGCGCGGGGCGCTCGGGTACCGCGGCGGCGAAAGCAACGGCATCCTCCACCTGTGCGGCCGTCAGGGCCGTGGCCTGGGGACGCATTTCCATGCCGTTGACGTCGTCCTCGTGCACGCCGCGCCAGCCGTTGCGAAACGCCTCCATCTGACGCCGCACGTACCAGGCCGGCAGCCCGGCAAGCTTGGGGGCGTCGACGGCGCGGTTGCCCATGAGCTCGACGCCGTGGCAGACCACACAGGTGCGCAGCGGCTCCGGCGCGGCGACGATGTCGTCGGCTTCCCGGGCCGTGCTGCCCTGGGCATATAAAAAGGCAGCGGCGCTGAACAGCAGCGCGCAGTGTCGGGCGGCGGATGCTTTGCGGCGGTGCGGGGGCGAGCTATGCATTCTGTGCGGCCTCGCGAACCCGGCGGTCCATCTCCGCCATGGCCAGATGCGCCGAGCTGATGGCGCCCTCCTGCCAGCCCGGGGTGAGCTCATCTGATCGCCGATCAGGAAGTGCCGGCCGGCCGGCTGCTGCAGAATGCGGAAGGAGTCGCGGCGGATCTGTTCCGATTCCCATTGCGTGGTGCAGCCCATCATGTAGTTCATGCCGATGCCACGCCACCGTCACACCGTTTTCCACGTGGGCCCGGTAGTTGGGGTGAATTTTCTCGCCGTTGCGGATGGCCAGCTCGATGCGCTCCGCCGGCGTCAGCCGGGCTATCGCCTCGTTGGTCTGCTCGTTGAAGATATAGGCGCCGAGCATGATGCCCTTGTCGCCGTGAATGCCGTGGCTGGGATACCAGATCTGTTCCACTTCCTGGTCCGTCCAGCTTATGCCGCCGTAGATGTGCTCTTTTTCCCAGAAGCGTTCGTTCATCTGCAAACCGATCTTGGTGAGTTTGCCACGCCCGCCGTTGCTCATGGCGGCGCGGTAATCGGCCGGCAGATTGTTGGGAATGCCGGGCAGCAGATGCATGGGGATGCAGTTGAAGCAGTAGTCGGCGCGCAGGGTGTGGATGCGGCCGCGGTGGTCGTAGGCCACTTCCACGCCGTCCTCGAGTAACTTGATCGACTGCACCGGCGCGCTGGTGATGATGGGGCTCGAGATGTTGCGCACGAAGCCCCGGACGATGTTGTCGTTGCCGCCCACGGCCTGCATCAGCGGTGCGGCCTGGTCTTCGCCCTCGCCCCAGTGCATGCGGAAGCGCCAGAAATTGCTCTTCAGGATGTCGCTGAAATCCAGCGGCGTTTTCAGCTCCGGCGGGCTGGTCATGCCGCCGCTGGCATAACCGGCGCGGCGCGAACCCTTGTAGAGGTTGTTCTCGTCCAGGTCGCCATAGGCGCGCAGAAAGGCCAGCAGGCGTTCTGCGTCATGGTCGGTGAAGGCGGCTTCGAATTCGGCTTTGTTCACGGCCTTGGAGATCAACTCGGTCATGAAGCCGCGGGCGTCGGCGAAGTATTCGCGCATGCGCACCGGTGCGCCGTCGAAACACTGGGGATCGTGCACCCAGGCGTGGTAGTTGACGTTGATAAACATCTCCAGCGGCACGCCCAGGGTCTTGCAGTAGTGCAGCAGATGTTCGTGATGGGCGGGAATGCGTGCCGGACCGCAGTTGAAGTACAGGTTCGGGTCGTCGTCGAACCCGCAGACCTGGCGGTTACCCATCTCGTCGATGGTGTCGCCGCGGCGCACGGTCATGTTGCGCCCGCCGATGCGCCCGGAGGCTTCGATCACGGTGACGTCATAACCGGCGCGCTCGAGCTCGTAGGCGCACACCAGGCCGGAAATACCCGCGCCCAGGATCACTACGCTGGGGCCGGTGCCGCGCTGCGTCTGCAGCTCGGCACGCGGGGTATGGGCGGCGGCGCTGTCGGGAATCAGCCCCAGTGCCACGCTCGTCTGATAGACGGCGGCCGAACCGCCGGCCGCCCCGACCATGTTGAGGAACTGTCTGCGGGAAAATGGCGGTGACATCGAGACTCCCGGATCAAACGGCTAAGCTTTGCGGCCTGGCGCCCTTTCCCACAAGCGAAACCTATTCATCGGTGATGAGAATCTGTTCCATCATCGCATGATCGTGGGGCAGCTTTTCCTCTCCGGCGGGCATGTCGTTGAGCTCGAACACGTAGGCCAGCAGAGCAGCGTATTCCCGCGGCTTCAATGCCCCCGGCCGGTCCTCAGGCATTTTCAGCTCGATCAGGTCATAAAGGGCCGAGACGGGCTGATGCTGCCAGGAGAGCAGAAAGCTGCCCCGGTAGTAGCTGTTGTGGTGGCACTTGGCGCAGTACTTTTCGTGAACTTCCAGACCCTTGCGGGCCTGTTCCGGCGTGTAGACCCCGTCGGCCGTGGTGCGGGTCTCGGCGCCGGCACCCGCGGCCAGGCAGCCTGCCAGCATGGCCGAGAGCATGGGGGTCCAGGACAAACGGGACCGTAGTCTGACGAACATACGCGAATCAATCCTCCGGGACAGTGAGGGCCACGAACTCCCCGGAGTTGCCGGGGCCGCCAACCGAAACGATGATGTACTGGCGTCCCTGGTGACGGTAGGTCATGGGCGCGGTGTTGCCGGGCGCGGGCAGTTCGAATTCACCGAGTTCCCGGCCGGTGGCCTTATCCACGGCGTGCAGAATGGGGGCGCCGCGGCGGCCTTCCGCATAATACACCAGCGACCGCGTGGTCAGTATGTTGGCGTGGGAGCGCTTGCCCGTGCGGGGCAGGTCTACGCCCTCCAGCGCCGGATGGTTCTTCATGTTTTCCGGCGTGTCGCCGTTGGGGATGTGCCAGGCCTTGTCGCCCTTTTTGAGATCAATGGCGACGACACTGCCGTACGGCGGTTTGAACAGCTCGAGTCCCTGAGGACCGCGAATGCCGCCGGGGCCTGTGGAGACGTAGCCGGCGGTGGAGCCCCGCTCCTCGCCCGGTACCAGAGCAATGACACTGTGGCCGCGCTCGGTGGCCACATACAGCATGCCGGTTTCCGGATCCACCGACGAACCGCCCGGAATATTGGCGCCGCCGTTAGCGCCGGGCTGCACGAAAGCACCCATGGTGCCGTCCTCGGCGTCGAGCACCGACGGCGGGTTGAAGATGGGGCCGAGCCGGTAATTGGCGGCAATCTCCAGAGCCTGTTCCCGCAGCTCCGGGGTGAAATCGATGAGATCGTCTTCGGTGGCGCCCTGCAGCTCGAACGGCGGCGGCTTGGTGACGAACGGCTGCGTGGGCGAGAGGCGCTCGCCGGGGACGTCGGACTGCGGGACTTCCCGCTCCTCGATGGGCCAGATGGGCTCGCCGGTTTCGCGGTTGAAGACGTAGGCCCAGCCCTGCTTGGTGGTTTCCACCACCATGGGCACGGTGCGCCGGCCCATCTTCACGTCGATGAGCTTGGGCGCAGTGGGATTGTCGTAGTTCCAGACATCGTGATGGACCATCTGGAAGTGCCAGCGGCGCTCGCCGGTCTTGACGTCGAGCGCGAGGATGCTGGTGCCGAACAGGTTGTCACCGAGCCGGTCGCCGCCGTAGTAGTCGTTGGTGGGGGTGTCGGTGACCAGATAGACCAGGCCGCGCTCGGAGTCTGCTGACAGCGGTGCCCAGGACGACACGTTGCCCGTGTATTCAGCGCTGCCGTCTTCCCAGGTGTCGTAGCCGAATTGACCCGGTTTCGGGACCACGTCGAAACGCCACAGCATTTCGCCGGTGGCGGCGTCGTAGCCGCGGATATGGCCGGGGACATTCTCGGCGGAGTCCGGGTAGTAGCCGCGGTCGTGGGAATTGCCCACGACGATGACGCCGTTGACCACGATGGGCGGCGAGGACGAGGTGATGTCGCCGGCGTCGCCGATGCCGCGGTCCGGATGCACGGGGTAATCGCCCAGTCCCAGGTGCAGGTCGACCATACCGTTGATGCCGAAGCCGGGTATGGGGCGTCCGCTGTCGGCATCCAGCGCCGCCATGTAGTAGCCGGGGGTGATGACGTAGATGACGTCGCGGCCCTTGACCCGGGCCCAGGCCACACCTTTACCGTAGTTCTTGCGGGTGGATTTCTGCCAGCGCGGGTTTTCTTTCATGCGCCACATCCACAGGGTCTCGCCGGTGGCGGGGTCGATGCTCACCACGCTGCGGCGCTGGCCGGCCACGGCATAGAGTTTGCCGTTCACGTACAGCGGCGTGGCGCGCAGGATGTAATCCACCTCCGGGCCGAAGTTGTCGGCCTTCCAGCGCCAGGCGATTTCCAGGTCGGCGAAATTGTCGGCGTTGATCAGATCGAGCGGCGAATAGCGGCTGCTGGCTTCATCACCGCCCCAGTAGCGCCATTCACCGTTGGCAGTACCGTCGTGCAGCCCGGCGCTGACCGTCCCCCCCAGGACAGAAAAGAGTGCGGCCAGCAGCAGGGCTGCCGACCGCGTTGTAGACATGGACGAAGCTTCTCGATTGCAAGGCACAGGCACCTCTCCCCCTCATTGCATCCCATGGCGGGCGGATCAATTTCTCTCCACCTGAGGGTGCAATTAAGCCTTGGATGAGGCGCATATTCAATTCTGCGCGATGCCTTTGCCACGGCGGGGGATACGCTCAATGCCTTCGTGGCGGACCTGATCCGCCGTGCACGGCCGCTGGCCGTGAGTCAGTCGGCGTGAGCGGCAGCCGGATGGCTCAGGACGACGCCGGGGTGCGGCTGAGGCGGACGGTCAGGAGATAGAACACCGCCCCGCTGGCGATGATGGCCAGCCCCATGAGCCCTTCTTCCGGACGCTCAAGCAGAATGTAGGTGAGGGTCCAGCCGGTGAAGCCGAGAAAGATCAGCGGCGGCAGGGGGTAGAGGGCTGTGCGGTACGGGCGCGGCAGATCCGGCTGGCGCCAGCGCAGCACGAACACGCCGAGCACGGTGAACAGTGTATTCAGACCCAGCGTGAAGCCGGCAAACACCAGAATCGACTCGAATGACGCGGTAATGATGAAGATCACCGCCAGCGTCGTCTGCAGCGCCACGGCCACGGCCGGGACGCCGTGCCGGTTGGTGTGCGCCAGCCACCGGAAGGCCCGGAAGTCTTCGCCGATTACCTGCAGCACCCGCGGGCCGGCCAGCACCATGGCACTCACCGTCGAGATCAGCAGGGCCGCCAGCACTATGCCCATGGCGCTGGCGCCGCCGGGGCCGAAGGCGTGCTGGGCCGAGACGTAGCCGATTTCGATGCGTCCGGCCATGGCATCCATGGGTGCGACGTGCAGGAACGTGAAGTTGAGCAGCACGTAGAGCAGCATCACCACCAGGGTGCCGACGATGAGCACCCGCGACAGGTTGCGCTGCGGGTCGCTCAACTCGCTGGTCAGATAGGTGGCGGCGTTCCAGCCGGTGTAGGCGTAGTTGACGTAGATCAGCGATACCGCGAAGACGCTGCTGGTGAGCAGGGCACCGTCACCGGGAGCCGGCAGGAAGCGCACATCCTGAGGCTCGCGCACCAGCACCCATGACAGCACGCAGAAACCGGCGATCAGCACCAGTTTGAGCACGGTGAACAGGCGTTGTACGCCGCCGCTGTGCCGGTGGGTGCTGGCGTGCACGGCGCCCAGGACGATGACCAGGCCGCAGGCCAGCCAGGTGGGCGAAAGCACCGGAAAGACCGAGCTCAGATAAGTGCCGAAGGTGATGGCGGCCAGCGCCGTGGGGGCGGCAAAGCCGATGGTGGCGGAGACCCAGCCGGAGATGTATCCGGCAATGGGATGATAGATGCGGCCGAGAAAGTTGTACTCACCACCGGAGCGGGGCAGCGCGGCGCCGAGCTCCGCGTAACAAAGGGCCCCACACAGAGCGGTGAGCCCCCCCACGACCCAGAGCATCATCAGTACGAAGCCCGACTGAATGTCGAGCAGTTGAAACCCCAGGCTGGTGAATACCCCGGTACCGATCATGTTGGCAATGATCACGGCCATGGCGGTATTGGGGCTGAAACGGTACTCGCGCATGCAGGTCGGCGGGGCCGCAGGTGTCAGCGCCGGTCGAGGCGGAACACCAGCGCATCCTCGAGCCAGTTCTGGTCGCGGTCCATACCGTATTTTTCCGCATAGGCCTGAGCCACCTGGCGGCGCTCAGTCACGTCCTCTATCGGCTGCGCGAGCAGCGGATACACGGTCTCCTCCACGCGCAGGCGCACGCGCGGGTCGCGCATGATGTACTCGCTCCAGTTGGTGCCGCCGGGCCCTGTGCCGATGTAGACATGCTCACCGATCCCAACGGCCCAGATGTTTACCGAGTACGGATCCTCGGGCCGGGTTTCCAGCTGAAACGTCTCTTCGTCACGCAATTCGGACCATTCGTCCGGCGGCGCGCGTTCCTCACCGGACAGTTCCCCGCCGGCGAACACGATGAACGGTTCGGAGCAGCCGGCGAGGCACACGAGTGCAATTGGTATGACCAGAAATCGGATCATGAGGAATGAAAGTAAACCGGACGTGAGTGGCCCATTAGCGCGAAATCGCCCGGATAAGTAAACTGCTTTTTGCAAGCGTTTTTGACTGGAATCGCATGCGAGCCATGCAGCTCGATCAACCGGGCGGGCGTTTCGAACTCGTGGAAATTGCCCCGCCCGAACCACGCGATGGCGAAGTGCTGTTGCAGGTCGCCGTGTGCGGTGTCTGCCGTACCGATCTGCACGTCGTGGACGGCGACATCCGCGACGGCCGCTATCCGGTGGTGCCGGGCCATCAGATCGTCGGCCGGGTCGAATACTGTCCGTCCGGACGGTTGCCGCCGGGCACCCGGGTGGGCGTGCCGTGGCTCGGCTATACCTGCGGGGTTTGTGATTTCTGCCGCAGCGGCCGTGAGAATCTTTGTGATGCTGCCGAGTTCACCGGTTATCAGCGCCCCGGCGGGTATGCCGAGCACCTGGCCGCCGACGAACGCTTCTGCTTTCCGCTCCCGGAAGGGTATCCGGACGCCCAGGCGGCGCCGCTGCTGTGCGCCGGCCTGATCGGCTACCGCGCCCTGGCCATGGCCGGCGACGCCCGGCGCCTCGGTTTCTACGGCTTCGGCAATGCCGCCCACATACTCACCCAGATTGCCGCCTGGCAGGGACGCGAGGTCTACGCCTTCACCCGTCCGGGGGACGATGCCGGTCAGGCGTTTGCGCGCCGCCTGGGTGCAGTGTGGGCGGGTAGTACCGGGGACGGCCCCCCGCGCGCCCTGCAGGCGGCCATCATCTTCGCACCCGCCGGCGAACTGGTGCCGCTGGCGCTGGAGCACGTGGCCAAAGGCGGCTGCGTCATCTGTGCCGGCATTCATATGTCCGATATACCGTCGTTTCCGTATCGGCGTTTGTGGGGGGAGCGCACCCTGCGTTCGGTGGCCAATCTGACCCGGGCCGACGGCCGCGAGCTGTTGGATCTGGCGCCGCGGGCCGGGGTCCGCACCGAAGTGCAGACGTTTCCGCTGGAACGCACCGCCGAAGCACTGGACGCGTTGCGCGGTGGCCATGTGGAGGGCGCCGCCGTGGTGACCGTGGGATAAACGGATCAGCGCTATTCCAGCGGATCGAACACCCGTTTATGCACCACCGTGGGCCCCTGATTCGGATTCAGGCGCACGGTGACGAGCAGGCGGCCGTCGCGGCGTACCTGATAGACCTGGCTCACCTTGCGGCTGGTGGTTTCATAGCGGGTGGTCAACTTGCGTTTGCTCCAGCGGCTGATCAGGCCCTGATCGTTGCCGCGCTCTAGGGTTTCGCTGCCGAGCCGGTCGTAGTCGAGCTGCAGCCGGTCGCCGGCCGGCTCGATGCTGAGCCCGGCGCAGCGCAGAACTCTGGGATCGCGTGAATTGCCCGGCACCGGCGGCAGACCGCTGCCGCCGGTGCCGGGTAACGGCATGCCCCCCACGCTCACGGTAGTCTGTGGCAGCCGGCTCAGCAGACTGCGCTGTTCGGGCCCGTCGGGCTGCTCTGCGCGGGTCAGCTCGTGATTCAGAACCCAGCGCCCCTGCAGCTCTGCAGCCGCGCCGTGGGCGGCGGCCGCCCCCAGCACAGCCAGGGTCGCCAGAATGGTCGCCAGAAGGGTCGCCAGGCTTTTTGCAATCAGGTGATTCATGGTTTTTTTGATTCCCCAGCGATTCAATGGTTCGCTGGCGCCCGTGTATCGCACCCCTTGCCGGGCGCGCCGTTTTCCGTAATGGTGAAGCAATCGTCCGGCTTCGGCCACAGCCACCCCGCAATCGTCAACCGTCAACCAGGAGGAACAAGCCGTGAACCAACGGGAGTTCGACGTCATCGTCTGGGGCGCCAGCGGTTTCACCGGACGGCTGGTCGCCGCTTACCTGCTCGGCCGCTACGGAGTCGGCGGTGAACTGCGCTGGGCCATGGGCGGGCGCAGCGAGAGCAAGCTTCAGGAGGTCCGTCAGGAGCTCGGCGCCGCCGCGGCGGAGGTTCCGCTGGTGCTGGCCGATGCCGATGACCAGGCGCTGCTCGACATCATGGCCGCCCGGGCCCGCGTGGTTTGCAGCACCGTGGGGCCCTATGCCCTTTACGGCTCGAAACTGGTGGCGGCCTGTGCGCATCACGGCACGCATTACTGCGACCTGACCGGCGAGGTGCAGTGGATGCGGCGCATGATCGACACCCACCATCAGCGCGCCCGGGACACCGGCGCGCGTATCGTCCACACCTGCGGCTTCGACAGCATTCCGTCGGACCTGGGTACTCTGTGCGTGCAGCAGGAAATGCAGCGGCGCCACGGCGTTCCCTGCGCGGCCGTGAAGTTGCGGGCACGGGAGATGCGCGGCGGTTTCAGCGGCGGCACCGTGGCCAGTATGCTCAACATGCTGGCCGAAGCAGACCGTGATCCGGCCGTGCGTGATGTGGTGGCCGACCCTTATGGTCTCAATCCTGAGGGAGAACGCAGCGGTCTCGATGGGCCGGAACGCACACTGCCCGAATACGACCGTGATGTGAACGCCTGGGTTACACCCTTCATCATGGCCGCCATCAATACCCGGGTCGTGCGGCGCAGCAACGCCCTCAGCGGCTTTGCCTACGGGCGGGATTTCCGCTACGAGGAAGGCATGGTCATGCCGTTCGGTCCGTGGGGATTTCCACTCGCCGCCGGGTTGAGCACCGCCTCGGCGGCCATGAGCGGTGCGGCATCTCTGGCGCTGGTGCGCCGGGCGCTGGCGCCCATGTTGCCGCAGCCGGGGCAGGGGCCGTCGCAACAGGCACGGGAGGCGGGCTATTACGTGATCGACATGCTGGGCAAGCATCCTCACGATCGGGCCGCCGACGTCACCGTGCGGATTCGCGGCCAGGGCGATCCCGGCTACGGTTCTACCTCACGGATGCTCGGCGAAGCGGCCGTCTGTCTGGCGCGGGATACGCTGATGTCGCAGGGCGGCGTACTGACCCCGGCGACCGCCATGGGGGAAGCCTTGCTGGCGCGCCTGCCGCTTCACGCGGAGGTCACGTTCGACGTAGTCGAATCGTTTAGTGGCCTGTAACGACGAAAAGGGTGTCGGGTAAAGATCGAGTGAAAGAAAGCGGGCCCGTTCGAGCTGTTCTTTCACGTTTCCGGGATTGTACCCTTGATTCATCGACTGAATGAGGCTGAAGGGCCCGCTTGTTCATGATGCTATGCCGACGAGGGCAGAAAGAGAAATCATCAATTCGCATAATGGGATCGCAGGAAATCAGAAAGGGCGATAACCGGGCGCTGCCGCTACGGCGAACCCGGTATTCGTTTTAGAATGGGCACTCAGCGGCATCGGGTCAGGAGTACGCACCATCAATAATCTCGACATCGTTCCAACGGATACCGACTTTTCGGCCATGCACCAGCGTATGCAGTGGTACGTGGATGAAGACATTCTGTCCTGCTGTGTGAGCCTGGTGATGCAGGGCACCGATGTGGTGGATTACACGACGTTCGGCTACATGGATCTGGAATCGCGGCGGCCGCTTGCCCCTGATGCCATCTTCCGCATGTACTCCAACACCAAGATCGTCACCTCGGTAGCCGCCATGATGCTCTACGAGCAGGGGGCTTTCGATCTCGACACCCGGTTGTCGGAGTTTCTGCCGGCGTTTGCCGAGCCCGCCGTGCTGCGGCCCAATGCCGCGTCGGTGGCCGACGTGGAGCCATTGGCGGCGCCCATCACCATGCGCCAATTGCTCAGCCACAGCGCCGGTTTCTCTTACGGTTTCATCGAGCCGGGCTCCGTGATCGATCAGGCATACATGGCCGCCGGCGTCGCTGCGCTCGGCAATGCGGACAAGGATCTGGCAACCCTGTGCGACGCCTTGTCCGCCATGCCACTGGCCTATCAGCCGGGCACGAGCTGGCGCTACAGCCTGGCCACCGACGTGCTGGCGCGGGTCATCGAGGTTATTTCCGGGCAGCGCTTCGACGACTACCTGCGGACCAGGATCCTCGACCCGTTGGGTATGGTCGATACCGACTTCCATGTACCGGCGGATAAGCAGGAACGTTTCACCACCATGTACGCGCCGCTGGATCCGCTCACCCCTATGAAAGGCGGCCTGAGCAAGGCCGACGACCCCTTCACGGGCGCCTACAGCCGGCGCCCGAAGCTGCTCTCCGGCGGCGGCGGGCTGGTTTCCACCGTGGCCGACTATGTGACCCTGCTGCGCCTGATCATCAACGGCGGTGAGTGGCGCGGGGTGCGCCTGCTCGAGCCGGCCACGCTGTCGCTCATGCGCACCAATCAACTGCCTGCCGGCGTGGGTGTGCGCTTTCCCATGTGGGAAATGTCGGCCACCGTGTTCGGCTTGGGTTTTGCTCTGAAACTCGAGCCGGGCCCGGATGAACCGCCAACCGCTGCCGATGAGTATCACTGGGGCGGTATGGCGGGCACCCACACGTGGATGGCGCCTCGAGCCGACATCTGCGGTGTCTGCATGACCCAGCGCATGCCCGGTTTCTGGCATCCCTTCAGTCACGACTTCAAGCACATGGTCTACGAGAGGCTCGGATGAGCGACACACCGGCGGCGCCGCAGCCGAAAAAATCCAACCTGCTGTTCCGCGTGGCAACGTGGCTGCTGGCGGCCGGATGTTTCTATCTGGTCTACGACCGTACGGCAGCGGCGGCGGCGCGCGACGGTCTGACCGTCGTCGAATATCTGGTGCGCTTCTTCGGCGAAGCCAACTGGCTGGCCTGGCTGGCGCTGATGATTCCCTATTCAGTGTTCTTCTTTCTGGTGGATTCCCACGTCACCTGGCGCGTGGTGCGCTGGTTCAATGCGCCGGCACTCAAGTTCACCGACATGCTGCCGATCCGGGCCAGTGCCTACATTCTGTCGCTGGTCAACGAGCAGGTGGGGAAGGGGGCCATGTCGCTGTATCTGTTCCGCCGCCACGACGTGCCGGCCTGGCAGGCGATCTCGTCGATGCTGCTGCTCGGCATCATGGAGATCTATCAGCTCCTCATGTTTTCGTCGATCGGTGTGATTACCGGCTACGCGGTGGTGCAGGCCGCATCGGTGCGCATTCCTCTGGATGTGATTCTGCCGGCGGTCTTCGTGGCGGCGGCCATCTACCTGCCGCTGCACATTGCGTATTTCCGCGGTTACCTGCTGCCCCGCTTCAAACTTCGCGAGCAGCCGGTCGTGCACGCGTTCCGCCAGGCGCGGCCGGTGCACTATCTGCTCATCGTTCTGTTCAAGGCGCCGAACCTGCTCGGTGCCATCGTGGTCTATACCCTGGCGCTGGATCTGTTCAACGTGGATGTCAGCTTTGCGCAGATGCTGGCCTTTCTGCCGGTGATCTTCCTGGCGGCCGCGCTGCCGCTGCCGTTTCATGCCGGGGCGCTGCTGTTGTGGACCGTGCTGTTTCCGGATTTTCCCGAGGTGGGGGCGTTCAGTCTGGTGATGCATACGTTCTTCGTGCTGTTCAATGCCACCATCGGCGTGCTGTTTCTGCCCAAGGCCAACAAGGAACTATTCGTGGAGGCCGCCGGAACGCCAGAGTCTCAACCGGTGCAGCATGGAGGCGAGACTGGTGACCACCAGCAGCCAGGCCAGCGCGTCGATTGACGCGGCAGTCGGCCACGGCCCGGCCAGAGCGTTGCCATAGACCACCAGGGCAGCCAGGATGAAGTAGCCGATGCCGTTGGCACGGCCCAGGTAGCTGGCGCGCAGCGAGCGGCCGCGCAAGGCCCGGGAATCGGCCACGTACTGAGCGAACGATGCCGCTACCAGCACGGGCAACAGCCACGGCACGTAGCCCCCGTAAGCCAGCGCCGCCAGCAGCAGGGTGACGAAGGCGGCGTCGGTGGTGTGGTCGATCAGACCACCGAGCGGCGAGCTCTGATCGAAGCGGCGCGCCAGCGGCCCGTCGAGCAGGTCGCTGAGGACGGCCAGGGAAAAGATCAGCGCGGTCCAGAGCCAGCGCTCGTCGGCGGCCAGCCAGGCGCAGGGTACGGCGAGCAGCGCCCGGGCCAAGGTGAGCGCGTTGGCCCAGGTCAGCCACATGGCGAATTTACAGGGCGAAAAGGAGACGCATCCATGACGGCGGCAGCATATCTCACAACGGCCATGCCGCGCCCGGCGACAACGCCGTGATTGCCGTAACCGGGGCCAACGGGCACCTCGGCAGCCGACTGCTGCCGGAACTGGCGGCGCAGGGGCCGGTGCGCGCGCTGGTCCGCTCCGAGCGCGCCGCCAATGCCGTGCGCGGGTCGAATCCGGGCGCGGCCGTCGAGGTGCGTGTGGTGGACTACGCCGATGCCGGCGACCTGGCCGGAGCCCTCAGCGGCTGCACGGCAGTGGTCCACCTGGTGGGCATCATCAAGGAGACGGCCGGCAACCGCTATCGCGATGCCCACGAGGCCGCCTGTACGGCGCTGGTCGAGGGCGCGCAGCGCGCCGGCGTGAGGCGCGTCGTTTATCTGAGTATTCTCGGTGCCGCGGTGGATTCAGCCAACGCCTGTCTGGCGTCCAGGGGTGCGGCTGAACGCATTGTGCTGGATAGCACCCTCGAGAGCGTGGTGATTCGAGTGCCCATGGTGCTCGGCGAGGGCGACTTCGCTGCCGCAGCCCTGGCAGCGCGGGCCCGCCGCGGTTTCAACCTGGTACTGCGCGGCGCCAGCCTGGAACAACCCATCATGCCGGGGACGTGGTGAAGGCCTTACTGGCGGGCCTGAAGCTGTCCGCGCCGCCGCGGTCGTGCGATCTGGCCGGTCCCGAATCACTGTCCCGTGAGTCTCTTATCCATCGTGCGGCGCGGACCCTGGGCCGCCGTACCCATGTGTTGTCGGTGCCGCTCGGCGTCGGCCTGGCTGCTGCCTGGGTCATGGAACGGCTGTCATCCAATCCGCCGGTGGCTCGTGCCATGCTCGGCGTCCTCGACCACGACGATCTGGTGGATACGCCAGCCGGCGGTGTCGGCGCTGGCCTTGACCCTGACCCCGCTGGACGAAACCATACGCCGCTGCATCGGCAATGCAGAAACCCCATCATGAGACGTTCCGGCTGGAAGACTGTCGTGCCTGCAGCGTTGCTGGCGCTGGTAGGATCTGCCGCCGCGGCGTCCGCCGCGACGGGAGCGCATCGTGCCGACGGACTGCCGGGGCCGGTAGCCCGGGCGATCAGATCCCTGAGTCTGCCCGAGTCGGGCATCAGTCTCTGGGTGCAGCCGGTGGACGGCGCCGAGCCGCTGCTCAGCGTCAACGCGGACGTCCCGCGTAATCCCGCCTCGACCCTGAAACTCGTCACCACTTTTGCAGCCCTCGATGGTCTGGGGCCGGCCTACACCTGGCACACGGACGTTTTTCTGGAGACGGCACCCGAGGCTGGCCGGGTTGCCGGTGACGTATGGCTGCGCGGCAGTGGTGACCCGTATCTGGTTGCCGAGGAATACTGGAAGCTGGCCGATGCCCTGCGCAAACGCGGCTTGCGCCGCATCGACGGCGACCTGGTGTTCGACAACAGTTACTTCCAGCTCGAGGCGGAAGACCGCGGCGCTTTCGACAATCGGCCCGACCGCGTCTATAACATGCCGCCCCACCCGCTGCTGGTGAACTTCAACGCCGTGCGCTTCGAAGTGCGCCCGGAACCCGACGGCCGTTCCGTGGCCGTGCAGGCTGATCCGCCGCTGCCCAATCTGGCGCTGGACAACCGCCTGCGCCTGTATCCGGCACCCTGCGGGGGGTATCAACGCGGTGTGGCGGTGGCCATGGCCGATCCGGCCGAACGCGATCGGGTGATGCTGGAAGGCCGCTTCCCCAACGGCTGCGATGCCTATGCGCTCACCCGCACGGTGTTGCAGCCGGAAAGCTATGCCTTCGGCCTGTTTGACCTCTACTGGCACCAGCTCGGCGGCGAGCTCGGCGGACGCTGGCGTACTGGTGCGGTGCCCGATGCGCAGGCGGAGCCGTTCTACCGGCATCATTCCCGGCCGCTGGGCGACGTCATCCGTCTGGTCAACAAGTACAGCAACAATGTCATGACCCGGCATCTGGCGCTGACCCTGGGCGCCGAACGCTTCGGTGCACCGGCCACCACCGACAAGGGCCGGCGCGCGCTCTACGAGCGGCTGGCGGCCCACGACATCGACACTGCCGGGCTCGAAGTGAGTAACAGCGCCGGCCTGTCCCGCGATTCCCGGATCACGGCGCGGCAACTGGCCGGCGTGCTGCAGGCCGCCTGGCGCAGTCCGTTCATGCCCGAGTTCGTGTCGTCACTGTCCATCAGCGGCATGGACGGCACCATGCGGCGGCGCCTGGTGGGAACCCCGGCGGCGGGCCGCATGCACCTGAAGACCGGCCGGCTCGATCACGTCTCGGCGGTGGCCGGGTACGTGACGACCCGCAGCGGCCGGCGGCTGCTGCTGGTGGCGCTGATCAACGCCCCGGAAGCGCACCGCGGCCTGGGCGAAGACCTGCAGGACGTGCTGTTGCGCTGGGCGGTGGATCAGTGACCGGCGCCGGCTTCTGAGGCTGGTCGGGCGCGGGCCAGCAGCCACCAGCGCAGGGTGCTGGTAACCAGTTCCGCGGCATCCTGCTGCACGAAGTGCCCGGCCCCGGGTACGGTCACCAGCGTCAGATCGGCATCCAGCCAGTCCCAGGTGTGATTCAGGGCATCGGCATGCAGCGCGGTGTCTTCGAGCCCGTGGAACATCAGCACCGGCATGCTCAGCCGCGGCGTCTGCGGCAGCTCGGGCTCGGCCTCGGCGGGCGGCAGGGGCGGATAGTTGCGCTTGTAGTAGTTGAGCATGGCGCTGAAATCGGAGCGCTGGAAGGCTTCCACATAGCGGGCCCGCGCGGCGTCGTCGCTGACCCAGGCAGCCAGGTTGGCGGCCGTCATGGGGCCGCCGAACAGAATGTCCGGGTCGCCGGGCATGCCTTCCTGGAAACGCCGGGCGTAACTGCTGCTGGCCCGCTGCCGGGGATTGGCGGCCATTTCCCGGGCCATGCCGCGGGGATGCGGCAGGTTGAGAATGACCAGGCGCTCGGTGAGCTGCGGCAGATTGAAGGCCACCTGCCACGCCACGGCGCCGCCCCAGTCATGGCCGACGATGGTGGCGCGGCCCGCGCCGGTGTCGGCGATCACGGCGGCCACGTCGCCCACCAGCTTCGCCATGTCGTAATGCTCGACGCCGGCCGGAGCGTCGCTGCGGTTGTAGCCGCGCTGATCCATGGCCACCACGCGAAAATGATCCGCCAGGCCGGCCATCTGATGGCGCCACGAGTACCAGTAGTCGGGAAAACCGTGAATGAACAGCACCAGCGGTCCTTGCCCGGCGCTCACGTAATGAATCTTCACGCCGTCGTGGTCGGCGAAGTGATGGGCCACGTCGTCGGGTTCCAGAGCCAGGGCCGGCCCGGCGCTGCCAACGCCGAGCAGCAGCGTCAGGAAGCCCGCGACCCTGCGGCAAAGTGGTGGCCAATACATAGTGTCCTCCGCGCTCAGCGCAATGCCCGGGAGAGCAACGGCAGACTCCGGTCCATGCGGTAATCGATGCCGGAGTGACTGCCGTCGAACTCCTCGTAGGTATGCGGCACACCGGCACCTGTCAGCTCACGGGACAGTATGCGGCTGCCGAAGTGGATGTGGTACTGATCTTTCCAGCCGCAATCGATATACAGCGCCTTCAGACGCTTCAGATTGCCGGCGTAGCGTTTCACCAGTTTGACCGGGTCGTGGCGCTTCCAGGCTCGCCAGCGCGGTGCGATCACCTCGCCGGTTTCCAGGTTGAAGGGCACCCGGAAACCATTGGGCGCCTGCGGGTCCGGGTCGTAGGTGGCGGCCATGCAGACCATCATGAGGGTCATGATCTCGTCGCCCGACAGCCGTTCGCGCTGCCAGACGCTGTCGAGGAATTTTTCTATGCGGCCATCGTCGTACCCCGCCTCCAGCCGCTCGTCCCGGGGCGGCACGGTTACCGCACCGGCCCGGCGCGGGGGTGAGCGGTAGCGGCCGAGCTCGGTGAGGGCGGCCGGCCAGAACGTCCGGTAGCAGGTCTCGAAGTCGGCGTCGCCGGAGTGGCAGGCCACGGCGCCCCAGTAGCGGGTGTAGCGCATGCCGTGAATCATGGCGCCGTAGCCGCCGGAAGATTTGCCGAAGCAGCCGCGGTGTTCCCGGTCGCCGTGGGTGCGGAATTCGCCGTCGACGAAGCCGATGAGCTCCCGGGTCAGGTAGTCCGCGTAGTCGCCGATGGCGCTGGAATTGATGTACTGATTGCCGCCCAGGGCTGTGAAGCAGTCGGGAAACACCACGATGCACGGCGCCAGGCGGCGTTCGTGAACGAGCCGGTCGAGCCGCTCGGGAACGTTCTCTTCGAAGTTCTTCCAGTTGGTGTGCGACCAACCCGAGCCCGTGTAGCCCGTCAGGTCGAACAGCACCGGATAGCGGCGCGCCCGGCGTTGCCCGGAGTAGCCCGGCGGCAGCCAGACGGGGAAACGCCGGGTAGCCGGATCACCCAGAGGATTGTCCGCCAGCAGCGCGGACTCGTGTTCCAGCACCACGAGTTCGCCGCTGGGCCAGTTGCTGCGCTTCAATGCCATCAGCGCATAGCCTGCAGTGCCGCGATGCGGTCGTCCAGTGGCGGGTGGGTGGCGAACGCGTTGGGTTCGGGGGACGGGAAAATGGCGACTTCCGGCATGCTGATGCCGGCCTTGTCTGCCAGGCGTTCGACCGTACCGAGCAGCCAGCGCTCGGCATCATTGCCGGGCTTGGCGGTGAGATCCAGGTCTACGCCGTTGTTCTGCAGAATGCTCTCGAACCCCAGCAGCCGGAAGGTGATGCTGGCGAGAACGATGACGGCCAGGTTGGTGGCCAGAAACAGCAGTATGCGCATGTGCTCCTCTAAGGCAGTTGTTTGACAGCCGCTGGTTAGACTGTCGCCGCTTCCCGGGGTTCTGACAAGTGGCGGTCATAATTTTGCACACTGGCGCAGTGCGCTGGACTTTCATGACCCGCATCACACCGCTGCAGGGCGATTTTGCGCTTAGCGCGTTCGTTCGAGACGGGTCAGAACCCATCATGCACGTCGTTGACCGGGCCAACGGATTGGAACTGCACATGGAACAGACATCACGCGCCGAACTGCCGCTACCGCCAGCCACCGATCCCGCCAGAGACGGTGACGAGGTGCTGCGCGACGAATTGGCCAAATGGCGCGAGCGTGTACCCAAACTCGCTGCCGCCCTGCGTCAGCGAGCCGAGGAGGCCGAGTCATTGCGGCGGGAGCTCGAGGAGCTGCGCCGCGAGAGAGACGAGCTGCGCCGGACTGGCGATGGGGCCGGCAGTGTCGAAGCACCGGCCGGTGCCGGTATCCGCGCCCGCGACGAACTCATCGAGGAGCTGCAGGGCAAACTCGACGACCTGGCAGAGCGTCACAAGACCGCCCAGGGTGAGTTGCACACCCGGGGGCTTACCATCGACGAGCTGCGTGCCGATGCCGCAGCCTGGAAGACCAAGTGGCAGTCTGTGACCCGTGCTCTGGATGAGCAGGCGAGCACCTGCCAGACCGATCAGCGCGTATTACAGGAGGCGCTGGCGGAACGGGATTCTCTGCGCCAGCGCAACGAGCAGCTTTTCGAAACCACTGAAATGGCCAACCGCCAGATCACCTCGCTCACCGACACCCTGGCCGAGATGCGGTTGAAGCTGAAGGCCCAGCGCGAGCAGGAGGCGGAAGCGGACCAGGTGCGCGACGGTCTGCAGCGTGAAGTGGCTGCGCTGAGCGGGCGCCTCGACGCTGCCGAATGTGCGGCCCGGGAGTTGACCGAAGAGTTGCACACGGTCTGTGCGGCAGCACTTTCCGGGGCCCAGGCGCTGGCCGCCGGCGATGCCCGCGTGGTGGAAGCCGACGCCGCCCGCCAGGGCGCTGAGGATCGGGCAGCCCAGGCCGAGCAGCGGCTGCAGGAGCTGGACAGCGCATTGACCGAGCAACGCGAAGAGGTCGAACGGCTGTGCGCTGTGGTGGATGCCGCCCAGCGGACCACCACAGAACGCGAAGACGAGCGCCGCGAACTGTCGGAAAAGCTGCAGGATCTCGAGTCGCGCAACCGGCATCTGGAAGACCAGCTCGGCGAACGCTCGAGCCTGGTGGTAACACTGGAGCAGGATCAGGCGGAGCATGCCCGGGAGCTTGCGAAGCTGCGCGAGCAGCGTGACGAACTCGAGGAGTCGTTGTTGCGCGCCGAGCGCAACGTGAAGGAAAACGGCGACTACGTAGCACAGCTCGATGCCAAGCTCGAGCGTCAGAAGGAACTCATCGACAACCTGGAAGCCGAGTTGGCGGAGACGAAGCAGGAACTCGCCGAGGCCCTCAAGGCGCAGCCGCCGATTGCCGCGCCTGCCGATGCCGACGGCAAATTGCTGCTGGTGCTCAATCAGCAGCTTACCGATGCGCGCCGGCACAATGCCGAGCTGCTCTCGCGGATCCGCGACCTCGAGTCAGCTGCCATGCCAGCGCCCGGCGACAGGCACGGTGACGACCTGACGCAAATACACGGTGTGGGTCACAAGCTCGCCGAACAATTGAACGAGCTGGGCATTCATCGATATCAGCAGATCGCCGAGCTCGAGGAAGCGCAGCTCGCTGAAGAGTCCCATGTGCTGCACCCGCACCGCGGGCGCATCCTGCGCGACGGCTGGATCGATCAGGCAGTCAAGCTTATCAGCCACTGACCGCACCGCCAGGGCAGTCCGGTCACGCCGTGCCGGTGCCTGTTCATTTCCAACGCCTGTGCCGCTCTGCAGTCCGGGATGAGCGGGTTCGCCGGGTTGTTACAGAGCTTGCCATTGCCAGTCGCCGACATGGACGGCGGGTAAGATGAATGAACACCATTGCCCCACAGCAGGAGGGTGCCTCGGCCGGGAGAGCCCTCAGGCGGACTCGAGCGAGCGTCGTGCTCACGGCGAGCGGCGCCGCAATGCCGAAGGCCTGTTCGAAAAGCGTGCCCGGCGCGAGGGTATAGGCGGCGACCGGCGGCGTCAGCCGCGGGCGGCCGCGTTTGCCCGGCGCCGGCTGCGTGGCCTGTGGCGTCTCGTCAGGCCGTATCGAACGCCCGGAATTTCATTCAGGAACCGCGAACTGGATTGGCTGCAACTGAATCGAGGAGATCTCCAGGCGCGCGGTGGTCGACAGGCGAGTGTTGCTGATGGCTGTGGCGGGTGTCTGGGCCGGGTTGACCGGTGCCGCAGCGAACGCGGCAGATGCCGCAGCCGGTGAAAAGGCCTATGCGGTGTGTGCCGCCTGCCACGGCCAGAAAGGTGAAGGCAATGCAGCGCTCAATGCCCCGCGTCTTGCCGGCCAGGAAGCCTGGTATCTGCGCCGCCAGATGGAAGCTTTTCAGAAGGGCATGCGGGGTACCGCCAGCGGCGATATCTACGGCGCGCAGATGCGTCCCATGGCCATGACGGTCACGGCACCCGAGGCGCTGGAGAACCTCATCGCCTACATCGGTACGTTGCCGGATGTACCGGCCGCGCCCACCATCGAAGGCGACGTGGCCGCCGGCAAGACGGCGTACGCGGTCTGCACGGCCTGTCACGGTGCCGACGCCCAGGGGCTCGAGCAGATGGGCGCGCCCGGTCTGGCCGGACAGAACGACTGGTATCTGGTGCGCCAGATGCTCAATTATCAGCAGGGTCTGCGCGGTTATGATCCCAAGGACATCTACGGTAATCAGATGAAGCCCATGGCGTCGACGCTGCCCAGCGAGCAAGCCATCAAAGACGTCGTGGCCTATATCAATACCCTGCGTTGACGGCCCGGCTGCGCATCGATCTCGGCGCCCTTGGCGCCAATTACGCGATCTTTCAGCGGGCGGCGGCTCCGGGCACTGCCGCCGCCGTGGTGAAGGCGGACGCCTACGGTCTGGGTGCCCCCGCGGTGGTCCGCACCCTGTGGCAGCAGGGCTGCCGGGAGTTCTTCGTGGCCACGGCGGCCGAAGGGCTGCAGGTGCGCGCCGAGCTGCCGGATGCGGCCATCTACGTCTTCGAGGGCGCGCTCCAGGCCACGGTGGACGAGCTGTGCGCCGCGGCCCTGATTCCGGTGCTCAATCATGCGCAGCAACTCGACCTCTGGCGGCGCTCGGCGGATGGCCAGCCGGCGGCCGTGCACGTGGATACCGGCATGCACCGCCTGGGCTTCGCGGCGGACCTCAGTGCCGCCGACCTGCGCGGTGTGCGCGTCTGTCTGCTGGTCAGCCATCTGGCCTGCGCCGACGAACCCGGACATCCCATGAACACCCGTCAGCTCGAGCGCCTGGCAAAAGTGCGGGAACTGCTGCCCGGCGTACCGGTCAGCCTCGGTAACTCCGCGGCCACGCTCGGCGGTCCGGCATTGACCGGAGACCTGGCCCGTCCGGGGATCGGGTTGTTCGGCGGCAACCCGTTCGTTCGTGAAGCTACTCCGGTACGGCCGGTGGCCGCACTGGAAGGCCGCATCCTGCAGATTCGCCGGGTGGCCGCCGGCGACAGTGTCGGTTACGGCGCTACGTTCACCGCCAGCGCGCCCATGGAGGTGGCCATCGTCGGCATCGGCTACGGCGACGGCGTGCCGCGGCTGCTGTCCAACTGCGGTGAGGTCGCCTTGCGCGGCGAGCGCTGCGCCATCGTCGGGCGGGTGTCCATGGACCTCACGACCATCGATGTGACCGGGCGCAACGCCCGCCTCGATGATTGGGTGGAGATTTTCGGCGCCACCGTGCTGGTGGATGAAGTGGCCCGCTGGGCGCAGACCATTCCCTACGAGGTGCTCACCGGTCTCGGACGGCGTCCGCGGCGGGAATATCTAACCGCCTGAGGGCGGCCTGCACATCTTCTGCCGCCTGGGCGCTGTCACCCAGGGCGCGCAGGCTGAAGGCCCGGTTGTAGTAAACGCCTGCGTCCTCGGGCGCCAGTTCGACGGCGCGGTCGTGGGCTGCCAGGGCATCCGCCGTACGGCCCAGGCGCAACAGCAGGTTGCCCCGGCGGCTGTGCAGCCCGGCGTCGTCCGGTGCCAGGTTCACGGCTTCATCCAGGTCGGCCAGGGCCGGTTCCAGGCGGCCGTCGGCAGCGAGCACCAGGGCCCGGTTGGCGAGCGCCGCGAGCAGGCGTTGCCGGTCGCCGGCGTCCCGGGCGATCTGCACGGCCAGGTCGCAGCTGTAGGCTTCCCGCGCGCGGCTGCGCGCCGCTTCATAGCACAGGTTGTGGGGGCGCAGCTCCCGGGCTTCCAACGACGGCGGTTCCTGCACGGCTTCTTCGGCCGCCCAGGCGGGCGCCCACAGGCCGGCGGCCGCACAGATGCCGATGCGCAGAATGACGATTATGCAACAGGATCTGCTCATGGCGGCTGGACCGCGCCGGAGACTTCGACGCATTCGAGCCCCTCACAGCCGTCAGGACAAGGCGCCGTTCGCCGGCCATGGTGGGCCCATTGCCAAGAGCGGCAACGCCGTCATGGCGGCTGTGAGGGGCTCCCTGCGGGCACGAGCCCAGGCGGCCATCTGCGGCGTTACGCTGCCACCCGTACAGAGAACGGCGGCGCGATCGTGCCTTGCAGCTAACCGCCTGGGCTCGCGCGATAAGTGTCAAAATCTCCGGCGGGGTACACCGGTGTAACGCGTCGGGCCAGCGGGAGATGGGTTATAGTCTCCGGCCTTCAGCAGGTAACGGGAGGGAGACATGGGAATCAATGCCGAAGGCGTATTGAAAGGACAGGTTGCCGTGGTGACGGGTGCCAGCCGCGGTATCGGCGAAGCCATCGCGCTGCGCTATGCCATGGAAGGCGCGAAGGTGGTGGTGTCGGCGCGCACGGTCGAGGAGTCGGACCACTACCTGCCGGGCACTATCACCGCCACGGCAGAGCGCATCAAGGCTGCCGGCGGCGAGGCGCTGGCGGTTCAGGCCGATCTCGCCAGCCGCGACGACCGGCACCGGCTGATTGACACCGCCCGGGAAGCATTCGGTAGCGTGGACATACTTGTCAACAATGCCGCGGTGACCTATTTCATTCCGGTGGCGGACTTT
Organism: Gammaproteobacteria bacterium; assembly: GCA_034522075.1. Lineage (GTDB taxonomy): Bacteria > Pseudomonadota > Gammaproteobacteria > Pseudomonadales > Azotimanducaceae > UBA7803. The sequence continues at coordinate 103,921 of JAXHLO010000003.1, forward strand.
CCGGAAAAGCGCTTCCGGCTGATGATGGACGTGCAGGTCTGGGCTCCGTTCGAGCTGGCGCAACTGGTTCTGCCGGAAATGTGCGAGCGCGGCAGTGGCTGGATTCTCAACATATCATCCCACGCAGCTATTCATCCGCAGCGCGGTACCCCGGGCCGTGGCGGCACCGTGTACGGTATGTGCAAAGCGGCCCTGGAGCGCTTCACCACCGGGCTCGCCCAGGAGGTGTACGAATCCAACGTCGGCGTGAATGTCATCTCGCCGGGGCTGGTGGCCACCCCGGGCGTCATGCATCACAAGCTCATCAACGAGGACAACAAGGATCGGGTGACCCCTGTCGAGCACATGGCCGAAGCCTGTCTGCGCCTGGTTCACGGTGATCCGCGGCAGATCACCGGACGCATCGACTATGCCGACCAGGTCATCGACGAGTTCGAGCTGGCGCCGGCCGATCTCATCTGATGTGACGGATGGGGATCTCGGTCTTCTTGATCACGGTGCGCAGCGAGAAATTCGAATTCACCCGGGCGACTCCCGGCAGGCGCGTCAGGTGCTGGCTGTGCACGCGCTCGTAGTCCCGGGCGTCCTCGACGATGACCCGCACCACGTAGTCGGCGGCGCCTGACATCAGGTAGCACTCCATGACCTCGGGAATCTGCCGGATGGCCGCCTCGAAGTCGGCCAGGGCGTCCTGCTGCTGACTCACCAGGGTGATCTGCACGAATACGTTGTCCGGATAGCCGGCCATGGACTGATCCACCAGGCCCACGTAGCCGCGCAGCATGCCCCGCTCCTCGAGACGCCGGACCCGCCGCAGGCAGGCGGATTCGGAGAGATTCACCAGCGCTGCCAGCGCCTGATTGGACAACTTGGCGTCCAGTTGCAGCTCGTGGAGGATTGCGCGGTCGACCCGGTCCAAGTCAACATAATCTTGCGTCATATATGTCTGTAACCGCATTCAGTTGCGCCATTGAACATTCGGCGCCTGAATAATGCAAATCTCCAGCGCAGCAATTTCGCTAGGATACATGGACTAGTGGTTTATCGAATACATCCTGTCGAGGTAGTGAGATGCGTATCGGCGTTCCCCGCGAGGTCAAGATTCACGAGTACCGGGTGGGCTTGACCCCGGCGTCAGTGGCAGAACTGGTCCGCGACGGCCACGAGGTCGTGGTGGAGCGCGATGCCGGCGCCGGTATCGGTTTCTACGATGCCGATTACGAGGGCGTGGGGGCCGTGATCGGCAGCGTTGACGAGGCGTTCTCAGCCGATCTGGTGGTGAAGGTCAAGGAGCCGCAGCAGGACGAGTGCGAGCGTCTGCATGAGGGCCAGGTGCTGTTCACCTATCTGCATCTGGCGGCCGACAAGGCCCAGGCCGAAGCGCTGATGAAATCCGGGGCGACCGCCATCGCCTACGAGACGGTCACCGACCGGCATGGCGGGCTGCCGTTGCTCACCCCCATGAGCGAGGTAGCCGGTCGCATGTCCATCCAGGTGGGCGCTTCCGCCCTGCAGATTGCCAGCGGCGGCCGCGGCGTGCTGCTCGGCGGTGTGCCCGGCGTGGCTCCCGCCAACGTGGTCATCATCGGCGGCGGCGTCGCCGGCACCAATGCCGCCGAGATGGCAGTGGGGCTGCAGGCCGACGTGACTATTCTGGACAAATCCGTGGCCCGCTTGCGCTGGCTGTCCGAGCACTTCCGCAGCCGCGCGAAGACGCTGATGGCCACCGGCGAGGCATTGCGCCAGCAGGTGCTCGGCGCCGACCTGGTCATCGGCGCGGTGCTCATTCCCGGTGCCGCAGCACCCAAGCTGGTGACCCGCGAGATGGTCCGTAACATGGTCAACGGGGCCGCCATGGTGGACATCTCCATCGACCAGGGCGGCTGTTTCGAGACCAGCCGTCCCACCACCCACGACGACCCCACTTATGTGGAAGACGGGGTGGTGCATTACTGCGTGACCAACATGCCGGGTGCCGTGGCGCGCAGTTCTGCGCTGGCACTGAACAACGTGACGTTGCCCTATGTTCTGCAGCTCGCCAACAAAGGCTGGCAGAAGGCTCTGCAGGACGACGAGCATTTCGCCGGCGGTCTGAATGTCCATGAAGGCAAGATTCGTCATGCCATGGTGGCCGAAGCACTGGGCTTCGAGCTGGTGCCTCTGCGGCTGGCGGCGTGATCGGTTTCCTCCGCTGCTCCGGCGCGTGCGCATTTTGCACGCATCCTTTCCTCCCTCTCCCCGAGGCCGGAGCAGCGGCTCTTTCCGACTCCTGAACGCGGCTGGCCGCGGCTGCCGCTTGCTCTCCCCGTGGTGCTCCGTTAGCGTCGCGGCATACACCATCCCTAGCGCGCATTCGAGGAACCGTCATGGCCGACCCGCTGCACAATGAGTTTCCCGCCGGCTCGCTCGAGGCCAAAGACCTCGAGCATCTGCTGCATCCCACGACCAATCTGAAGACCCATCATCAGGTGGGGCCGAAGATCCACGACCACGCACAGGGCGTGTACATGTGGGACAGCCAGGGTAAGCAGTACATCGAAGGCATGGCGGGGCTGTGGTGCACGGCGCTGGGCTACGGCGAAGAAGAGCTGGTCCAGGTGGCCGCCGAGCACATGCGCAAGCTGTCGTATTCTCAGTTGTTCGGCTCGAAATCCAACGAGCAGAGCATCCTGCTGGCGGAAAAGCTCAAGTCCATGGTGCCGTTTGACGCCGGCCGGGTGTTCTTCGGCGTCTCCGGCAGCGACGCCAACGATACCCAGATCAAGTTGATGTGGTACTACAACAACGTCATCGGCCGGCCGGAGAAAAAGAAGATCATCAGCCGCCGCCGCGGCTATCACGGGGTGACCGTGGCCGCGGGTTCGCTGACCGGCCTGCCGGCCTTTCATGCCCACTTCGATCTGCCCATTCCGGGGATTCTGCACACCGATTGCCCGTTCTATTACCGGGAGGCCAACGACGGCGAGTCCGAGGCGGAGTTCGTCGACCGGATCGTCGGCAATCTGGAGTCGCTCATCGAGGCCGAAGGTGCGGAGACCATCGCCGCCTTCATTGCCGAGCCGGTGATGGGCGCCGGCGGCGTCATCGTGCCGCCGGCCGGCTACTTCGACAAAGTTCAGGCGTTGCTGAAGAAGCACGACATCCTGTTCATCGACGACGAGGTCATCTGTGGCTTCGGCCGCACCGGCAGAGCGCTTCGGGGCCCAGACCATGGGCCTGGCGCCGGATACCATGAGTCTGGCCAAAGCCGTGTCCTCGGCTTATCTGCCCATGAGCGCCGTGCTCATTCCCGAATACATGTACGAGCCCATGATCGAGCCCAGCGGTCAGGTGGGCAACTTCGGCCACGGCTTCACCTACTCCGGCCACCCGGTGTGCGCTGCCGTGTCGCTGCGCGCGCTCGAAATCATGGAAGAACGGGATCTGTTCAATCATGCGGCCAGGGTCGGTGAGGCGTTCCAGCAACGTCTGCATAGGCTGGCGGATCATCCTCTGGTGGGCAACACCCGCGGTGTCGGCCTCATCGGTGCGGTGGAACTGGTGGCCGACAAGGCGACGAAGCGCGCCTTCGACACCGCCCAGGGCGTAGGCGCCTATGCCATGGGCCGCTGCGAGGCCAATGGGCTCATCGTCCGGGCACTCGGTGACAGCCTGGCGCTGTGTCCGCCGCTGATCATCACCGATAAGCAGGTGGACGAGGTGTTCAGCAAGCTGGAGAAAGCGCTGGACGAGACCCGGGCCTGGCTGGCCTGAGTATTCAGGCCATCTCGAGGAAGCGTTCGAGTTCTTTGTCGGTGACCATGTGGGCGAACTGCTCCGCCTGAGCGAGCCGGGTTCCGGCGTACATGGCCACGAAGTCCTCGCCGAACAGCTCGGCGGCGATGCTCGAGGTGCTGAACCGCTCGATGGCCTGGCGGAAGGTGCCCGGGAAGTGCTGGGCCTCGGGAATGCTGTCTACCCGCTCGTAGCTCGAGCCACTCATGGGTGTGGCGGGTTCCACTTTGTTTTCGATGCCCCACATGGCAGCCGCCAGCAGGCAGGTTGCCACCAGGTAGGGGTTGGAATCCGACCCCGGCACCCGCAGTTCGATGCGCTGGGCGCTGGGTTTGCCGGCGATCACGCGAATGGCGCAGGTGCGGTTCTCCACGCCCCAGGTCGCGGCGATGGGGGCGAAGGCGCCGGGGGCCAGACGTTTGAAGGAGTTGACGTTGGGCGCCATCATCAGCAGCAGCTCCGGCAGCAGGGTCTGCAGCCCGCCCACCGCGTGGCGCTGCGTGTCACTCATGGTGCTCTCACCGCGGCTGCTGTGAAAAAGCTGCCTGCCCCGGGTGTTCTTCAGTGAAAAGTGCACGTGGCCGCTCTGGCCGTCGTCGTCGGCGATGGGCCGGGCCATGAACGACAGCAGCATGTCGTGGCGCGCAGCCAGGGATTTCACGTGGGTCTTGAACAGCGCCGCATCGTCTACGGCGGCGAAGCCGGGACGGTGACTCAAGGCCACCTCGCCCATGCTTGCGGCCTGCTCCCAGTGCATGCTCGAGATGGGGATCTCCATGGTTTCGCACATGTTGCGCATTTCTTTGAACAACTGCGCCCACAGGCTCTGATGCATCACCCCGCCGTAGGTCGAGACTTCGTTGAGGAGCTTGGGCCGCTGGAACCCTTTGGCGCGCAGAGAGTCCGCCGTCTCCTTGAACAGCCGGAACTCGTACTCGAAAGCGAACGTGGGGATGATGCCGGCGGCCTCGGCCCGTGCCAGAGTGCGGCGGAACAGCCGGCGCGGGTCCCACTGCCCGCCCTTGGTACCGTCGCTGTACTCCACGAAGAACAGCAGATCACTCTCGGTTTCCTCGAACGGCAGCAGGCGCGGCCACGCCCAGTCCACGTCGCAGCGCTCGTCGGCGAAATCCTGATCCAGCGTCAGATAGCCTTCGGGAATCAGTTTGATGTCGCCGAAATCCAGCATGAAGTTGTCGGCGGAGAACGGGATGCCTTCGTCCAGGGCGCTTTCCAGCTTGCTCACCGAGACGGTTTTGCCACGCAACTGCCCCTGCAGGTCGACGAAGGCGACGGTGGCATAGCGGCTGCCGCGGCGTTTGAGTAGTTGCTTGAGACCCGTTTCCGCGCTGCCGGCGCCCCTGCGCCCGTCGTTGCTAGCTCTCGCCATGGTGATTCATGCTCCTCAGTTTGCCGGGGAATGGTGTATGGTTCCGGCAGCGGGATTGTGCCATGCCTGGGGGCGATTGACTCCCCGGGTAAGGGTGTTCGGGAAGGATGCATGGCGGTACTGAAAAGCAGAATCGATACGGCGGGCGCCGACTTTGCGCGCAACAGGGCCCATCACGAATCTCTCGCTGCAGCACTCAGGGGTCAGGTGGAAGAAATCGTCGCGGGCGGCGATGAGCGGGCCCGCGACCGCCACACGGCGCGCGGCAAGCTGCTGCCCCGCGACCGCCTGGCCGGGCTGCTGGATCCGGGGGCGCCGTTTCTGGAAGTGGGGCAACTGGCCGGATACGAGTTGTATGACGAGCGCATTCCGGCCGCCGGCATCATCACCGGTATCGGCCGGGTGTGTGGTATCGAGTGCATGATCGTCGTCAACGACGCAACGGTAAAAGGCGGCACCTACTATCCGCTCACGGTGAAAAGCACCTGCGCGCCCAGGAGATCGCTCTGAGAGAATCGCCTGCCCTGCGTGTATCTCGTGGACTCCGGCGGCGCCTTCCTGCCCAAGCAGGACGAGGTGTTCCCGGACCGCGACCACTTCGGGCGGATTTTCTTCAACCAGTCGAATATGTCCGCGAAAGGCATTCCGCAGATCGCCGTGGTCATGGGCTCCTGCACCGCCGGCGGCGCCTACGTGCCGGCCATGGCGGACGAGGCCATCATCGTGCGCGAACAGGGCACCATCTTCCTGGGCGGCCCGCCGCTGGTGAAGGCGGCCACCGGCGAAGAGGTGACCGCCGAGGAGCTGGGCGGCGCGCGACGTCCACAGCCGCGCACGTCCGGGGTGGCCGACCATCTGCGCCAACGAACGACGCGCCACGCCCTGGCGCATGGCCCGGCGCATGCGCTCGGCCGACCTGAACACCGCAAGCAGCACGACTGCGGATGCTGCGCGAGCCGCGCGCCGCCGCGCCTCGATCCGGAGCGAGCTCTACGGCGTCGTGCCCGACGATACCCGCAAGCCCTACGACATCCGCGAGGTGATCGCCCGCCTGGTGGACGGCTCCGAGTTCGACGAGTTCAAGCAGCTCTACGGCACCACCCTGGTGTGCGGCTTCGCCCGCATCCACGGCTACCCGGTGGGCATCATCGCCAACAACGGCATCCTGTTCTCGGAGTCCGCGCTCAAGGGCGCGCACTTCGTCGAGCTGTGCTGCCAGCGCAAGATCCCGCTGGTGTTTCTGCAGAACATCACCGGCTTCATGGTGGGCAGGAAGTACGAGGCCGGCGGCATCGCCCGCGACGGCGCCAAGCTGGTGACTGCGGTTTCCACGGCGCGAGTGCCGAAGCTCACCGTGATCGTCGGCGGCAGCTTCGGCGCCGGCAACTACGGCATGTGCGGGCGCGCCTACAACCCGCGCTTGCTGTGGATGTGGCCCAATGCGCGGATCTCCGTGATGGGCGGCGAGCAGGCCGCCAACGTGCTGGCCCAGGTCAAGCGCGACAACCTGGAAGCCCGCGGCGAAGAACTGGCCACGGAAGGACGAGCAGCAGACGTTCACAGGACCAGTCGCGCAGCAGTACGAGCACCAGGGCCATCCCTACTACGCCAGCGCCCGGCTGTGGGACGACGGCATCATCGACCCCCGGGACACGCGCAAGGTGCTCGCCCTGGGGCTGTCGACGGCCTTGAATGCACCCATCGAGGACACCCGTTTCGGTGTCTTCCGGATGTAGGGCCAGGCCATGTTCAAGCGCCTATTGATAGCCAACCGCGGCGAGATCGCCTGCCGCATCATGCGCACCTGCCGAGCGACTCGGCGTCGGCGACGGTGGCGGTGTATTCCGATGCCGACGCGCGACGCCCTGCATGTGCGCAGCGTGGATCACGGCCGTGCGCATCGGTCCCGCACCGGCGCGCGACAGCTACCTGAGCGTCGAGCGCATCATCGACGCGGCCCGAGCACACCGGCTGCCGAGGCCGTTCATCCCGGCTACGGCTTTCTCTCGGAGAACGCCGACCTGGCGCGCGCCTGTGACGAGGACGGACTGGTCTTCATCGGCCCGTCGCCGCGAGCCATCGAGGCGATGGGCTCGAAGATCGACGCCAAGCGGCTGATGGAGAAGCCGGCGATCCCGTTGGTGCCCGGCTACCACGGCGCCGATCAGGCCGCGGAGCACCTGAGCAGGTCAGCGACAGAGCATCGGTTTTCCGCTGCTCATCAAGGCCTCCGCCGGCGGCGGCGGCAAAGGCATGCGGCGTGGTGCGCGCGGCCGAAGGCATTCGAGACGGCCCTGGACGGCGCGCAGGCGCGAGTCCGCCTCGGCGTTCGGCGACGACCAGGTGCTGCTGGAGACGTTATCTCGACAATCGCCCGGCACGTGGAGATGCAGGTGTTCCGGCGATCGCCATGGCAACTGCGTGCACCTGTTCGAGCGCGACTGCTCCATCCAGCGCCGCCACCAGAAGATCATCGAGGAGGCCCCCGCGCCCGGGCGTCGACCGAGCGACCCGCCAGCGCCATGGGCGAGGCCGCGGTGCGCGCGGCGCGACGCCATCGATTACCGCGGCGCCGGCACGGTCGAGTTCATCGTGCGAACCGGCGGCACGGCGGCTTCTACTTCATGGAGATGAACACGCGCCTGCAGGTGGAGCACCCGGTCACCGAGGCGATCACCGGGCTCGACCTGGTGGAGTGGCAGCTGCGCATCGCCGCCGGGTGAAACCGCTGCCGCATGGCACAGGATGAGCCATGGCATGCCGACGGCCACGCGCATGGAGGCACGCATCTACGCCGAAAACCCGGCGCAGGGTTTCCTGCCGGCCACCGGGCGCATCAATCACATCGACTGGCCGCCGAGCCTCGGCGACGGCGTGCGGGATCGGCACCGGCGTGGTCGAGCGGCGATGACCGCATCGGCGTGCACTACGACCCCATGCTGGCCAAGGTCATTGCCCACGGCCATGACCGCGATGAGGCATTGACCCGCCTGGATCGGGCCCTGGCCGACACGCGCATCGCCGGGGTCGAGCACAACGTGGCCTTCCTGCGCCGCCTGCTGGCCGATGCAACCTTCCGCCGCGGCGACTATTCCACCCACCTGGTGGAGGAGGCCGGTGAGGAACTGCTGCCCGAGCGGGACATGGCCGGTTGGGTCTGCGCGGCGCTGGCGCTGCAACGCTCGGCCAGGGACCGGGGCGCCTGGGGTGCGGCGGACGGTTTCCGCCTGAACCGGCCGTCGGGGTTTGCCGTCGATCTGGAACGCGACGAGCAACCGGGCCATATCCGAGTGCTTGCAGGGGCCGTGGAAATCGACGATCTGGCGTTGGCGCTGGAAGATCCGGTCCTGGATGCCGGGCGGGTGAGTTTCCGCCTCGACGGGCAGGTGGTCCGCGCCGCGGTGGTGGTCAGCGACGACGCTGTCTACGTCATGCGCCAGGGGGATACCGAACGCTTCCGTCTGCCGCATCTGGACGTCGCGGCGCTCGCCGAGTCGGCGGGGGGAGCGGAACAGATCGTCGCTCCCATGCCGGGCCAGGTCATTGCCGTATCGGTGCAGCCCGGCGATTCGGTGTCGGCCGGTCAGGTACTGCTTGTCATCGAAGCCATGAAGATGGAACACAGTGTGACCGCGCCGCGCGCCGGTACGGTGGCGGCGGTGTCCTGTGCCGAAGGCGATCGGGTGGACGACGGCGTCGAGCTCATCACGCTGGAGGCCTGACACTCAGCCGGCGCTGAGTTTCAGACCGACTTTGGTGATGGTGTCGCCGTCGGTTTCCCGCACCACGAACTGCACCGGGTCGAGTTCCACCCGGTCGCCCACCACCGGGTGCGGATAACGCCTGCTGATGTACTCACTGATGGTCAACCCGGCAACGGCATCGTCGGCGGAGAATCCGTACATGGTGCTCAGCTCACCCACCGTGGCCGAGGGTGCAATGACGAACTCACCGAAGAACTGGCGTTCACCGAGGCGCTCGGGTTCGCGTTCGCCGACGATGCGGCGGTCGAGCTTCTCGAGTTCCGTCGGCCTGGCCAGCAGATAGATCTGGTCTCCCATGGTGAGCGCATCGACCTGGTCGAGCTGCAATACTTTGCCCTGGCGGATGGCCACCATGGGCCGTGCGTCTCCGGGCCATTGCAGATCCAGCGGCGAGCGATCGATGAGGGGGCTGTCCGCTTCGATGCTGTAGCCCACCAGTTCGTATTCTTCCTGGCCGGGCATGCCGAGCTCGATACGCTGCATGCGCCCGCTGCGGGACGGCACTTCGAGTTTCAGCAGCCGCGCCAGCGGCGCAATGGTCCAACCCTGCAGCAGCAGGCTCACCAGCACCACGAAGAAAGCCAGATTGAAGTAGGTCTGCCAGTTTTCCAGCCCCGCCATCCAGGGAAACAGCGCGAGAATGATCGGCACTGCGCCGCGCAGGCCTACCCAGGCCACGAAGACCTGCTCCCGCCAGGCGAAACGGAACGGCAGCAGGCAGACCATGACCGCAGCGGGGCGGGCAATGAAGATGAGGGCCAGGCCGATGAGCAGCGCACTGCCGGCGTGCGGCAGCAGATCCATGGGGGTGACCAGCATGCCGAGCATGAGGAACATGGTGATCTGGCTCAGCCACGCTGCGCCGTCGAGGAAGCGCTGAATGTTGTAGAGCCCGCGCGACACCCGGCTGCTCATGGTCAGCCCCGCCAGGTACACGGCGAGGAAACCGCTGGCTTCGAACATGGATGCCAGCCCGAAACTGAACAGAGCGCCGAACAGGACCAGCAGGGGGTAGAGACCGGCATTCAGGGTTATGCGGGTCACCATGGCCGCCAGTGCCATGCCGGACAGCACCCCCACGGCGGCGCCGGCGGCCATCTGCCAGAGAAAGTAGGGCAGGGCCAGCCAGCCCGGCGTCACCCCGGACACCAGCGCTTCCACCATCACGATGGTCAGAAACACGGCCATGGGATCGTTGGCGCCGGATTCGATCTCCAGCGTGGATGCCACCCGTTCCTTGAGCGCCATGCCGCGTCCGTGCAGCAGCGAGAACACCGCCGCCGCGTCGGTGGAACCGACGATGGCGCCCAACAGCATGGCCTCGATCCAGCCGATGCCGAGCACCTGCATCGCCACCGCGGCGGTGATGGCGGCGGTGATGATCACCCCAACCGTGGCCAGTCCCAGTGCCGGGCTGAGTGCGACGCGGAAAGCGCGGCGGTTGGTGCGCAGGCCGCCGTCGAAAAGGATGACGGCCAGAGAGGCGGAGCCGATGAGGTGCGCCGAGGTGACGTCGCTGTACTGAATGCCCAGCAGACCGTCTTCGCCGGCCAGCATGCCGACGAACAGATACAGCAGCAGCACCGGAATGCCCAATCGCGGACTGATACTGCTCGACAGCACGCTGATGACGATCAGCAGGCTGACCAGTGCGATGACGGTTCCGGTGACTTCCATGCGGCCATGATACCCGGTGCTACGAAACGCGGCAGGGAACGTTAGAATGGGGGGAGATGCCGCCTGCGCCCTGCCGCGGCGCACGCATGACCGTCAGGAGGCTACCCCAATGTTTCAGTTCGACTTCGGCCTCGGCGAGACCATCGACATGCTGCGCGACAGCGTGGCGGGGTTCGCCCGTGCCGAGATTGCACCCGCGGCAGCAGATGAGATGACCGCGGCAACCTGTTCCCGCGCGACCTGTGGCCGAAACTCGGCGACCTGGGCCTGCTCGGCATCACGGTGGAGGAGGCCTACGGCGGTTCTGAGCTCGGCTATCTGGCCCATTGCGTGGCCATGGAGGAAATCAGCCGCGCATCGGCGTCGGTAGGCCTGTCATACGGAGCGCATTCCAACCTGTGCGTCAATAGGATGG
>JAXHLO010000004.1:0-48817 GCA_034522075.1 Gammaproteobacteria bacterium
CCCGAGCCCTCGGAGCCAGACACCACGTAGAGATCCCGCAGATCGTCGCCGCCGAAACACACCGAGGTGCACATGGGCTCGGGAATCTCCACGAAGTCCACCTGCCTGCCGTCGGTGTCCAGCACGGCCACTCCGTGACCCCCGCCGGCCAGAGCCACCCAGATGCTGCCGTCCGTCGCGACAGCCAGCCCATCGGGCACACCATGGGCGAGTTGCGCGAAGACCTCCTTCGGGCCCAGGTCGCCGTCTTCCCGCACGCTGTAGCACCAGACTGTACCCACCGCCGAATCGGCGTGATACAGCACGGTTCCGTCCGGCGCAAAGCCGAGGCCATTGGTCAGCCAGATTTCCCGGCCGACGATCCGGGTGCTGCCGTCCAGGTCGATGAGCCGGAGATCACCGGCCGCCGGTTCGCGGTCGTCGGCAAACACCGGGCTCGACCCGAGGGATCCGGCATAGATGCGCCCCGCGGCATCCGTGGTGATGTCGTTGTAGCCCACGTTGCCCGCATCCGGGTCGCGATCGAGCAACGTGACGGTTGCAGAGCCGTCGAAAGGCTTGCAGGAAACGTTGCGGCCGCTCACCACCAGACCACCGGACTCGTGCAGTGCCATGCCGCCGATCCCGCGGCGATGTTCGAATACCGTGGACACCGTGCCATCCATATCCAGACAGAACACGCCGCCGTTGAGCACGTCGCTGAACATGAGACCACGGCCAGCCACCGGCACCAGCCGTCCGCCTCCACCAGACCGCCGCTGGTCAGTTCGGCATGCAAAGGTCCTCGCCGTGGTTGAGCAGAAGCCCAACGCTTTACGAGCCGCACGGCATCAGTGCCGCGGCTGCAAGCCGTTTACTCGGAACGCTGGGCGAGTTCGCTGTTCGCCACGTACTCCAGATTGCGGCGGGCGTTGTCGTTGTCGGCATCCAGCGCCACGGCGCGTTCGAAGTCACTGCGGGCACCGTAGGTATCGCCCTTGATGGCCCGCACCACACCCCGGTTGGAGTACAGGTGGGTCATCACTTCCGCCCGTTTGTGATTGAGAGAGACCAGCGACGACCGCAGCTCTGCGGGGGCCTTAGAGAGCGCCCGATTGCAGCTGCCGAGCGCGGCATCCACGTCCTCGCTCTTGAGCTGGGCAATGCACAGATTGGCCAGGCGGGCATACTGGCTCGCAGTGTAGCTCGGCGCAGCCAGCAGCGTATTGGCGCTGTTGTACTCTTCGGCCATGATCTGATCGAAGCCCGGCGTATTACCGAACGCGGTTACGTGGTACCCGGCGGACGCCGTTGCTGAAAAGGCCGCTCCTGCCAGTGCTGCCGCGAATCGTGCGTGTGAAATCTTCATGATTACTCCTGTTGTGAAGACACTGCGAACGTTAGAGATTTCATGACATGCCGACAAACGATCATCGTTCCGCCGACAGATGAAGAATGATCAGGCGGCAGCGGATTCCTGATCGCGTTCCGCAAATTCCTCGACGATCCAGTGCCACAGAACATTGGCGGCATCGGGATGATCGCTATCGGAACGGCTGATCACGTAGTAGCTGTCCGTCGACTGCAGATCCTGCCTGAACAAGCGCAGCAACGTACCGGACTGAAACCAGGACTGACTCAGGGGCATGGGAATCAGGGCAATACCGACGCCGCGTTCAGCTGCCCGGGCGAGCGCGAACATACTGTCCAGACGGATGATCTGGCGCGGCGGCGGTGATCGCACGCCGGCCAGATCCGCCCACTGATGCCACGCCTCCGGGCGGCCCTGATGCAGGAGCAGAGTTGCCTGCTCCAGGGCGTCGTGACCCTGACGGGAGTAGCGGGCATGCAGCTCGGGGCTGCAGGCGGGCACATAGCGAATCGGAAAGAGCTGCTCCGTGCGCGGATGAGGCGGCGGATTGTCGGTGAGCACGATGCTCACATCCGCCCGTTCACTCATGGACTCGCCCGGACCCGTCGTCTCGATGCGCAGATCGATGTGCCGATTCGCCTCCGAGAATGCTCCCACCCGCGGCATGAACAGCTCGCTGGCGAAAAATTCCGGCATCCTCACCAGCAATGGCGCCCGGTTGGGTCGGTCACGCAACCGTCCTGCGGCCTGCTCGATTGCCCGCAGGTGCGGATGCACCTCGCGATACAACGCACTGCCGTCGTCGGTGAGGACGATGGCCCGGGTGCGCCGCTCGAACAGCCGCACGCCCAGGTGGGACTCCAGGTCACGAATCTGATGACTCACCGCCGAAGCAGTGAGACAAAGCTCATCAGCTGCCTGCTTGAAACTGAGATGTTGAGCTGCCAGGCAGAATGCCCTCAAGCCCCGGAACTGCACGGCCATCGACTGCTACTCTGATCTAACCGTTTGAATACGACCCGGGATACTGCAATTCGCGCGCCAGGTGTGTGGCGGGCCAGCGGACGCGCACCCTGGGTGCTCGGCGCCGCCCTGTGCGCCATGACGGTGCAAGCGGCGCCAGCGGCCGCGCCATCATCGGGCAGCGGGGAGGTGTTAGCATGAGACAACCCGAGCGCGGAGCCCATGGCGTGGCAATGAATCCATTCAGCACCGGCACCTGGCTGCAGGCCAGTTGCTCGCTGTCGTTCAACGTGGGAATACCGACACCCATGGTGCTGATGCTGCGGCCGCGCAGCGGTGCCGCTCAGTGGGTTGCCAGTGAAGACTACCGCCTGTCTCCCGCCATACCCGTGGTGGAATTCACCGACGGCTTCGGCAACCTGTGTCAGCGCCTGGTCGCCCCGGTGGGAGATTTCCAGGTGCAGACATCGGCCCGGGTGATGGTGGGGCCGGAATCTCCGGCGGATCGCTACGCCCCGTTCATCGAGATCCCCAACCTGCCGGACCCGGTGCTTGGCTCCCTGCTGCCGAGCCGCTACTGCGAAGCGGACCGGCTGGGGGACCTGGCCCACAGCATCGTCGGCAATACCCAGCCCGGTTACCCGCAGGTAGCCGCCATCACGGAATGGGTACGCGGCCGGATCCGTTACACGGCCGGCAGCAGCAGCTATCCGGTATCCGCCCGGGAAGTCATCGACCGCGGCGAAGGCGTGTGCCGGGATCTGGCACAGGTCACCATCAGCCTGTGCCGCGCACTGTGCATTCCCGCGCGCCTGGTGGTCGGTTACGTGCTGGCACTGGAGCCCATGGACGTGCACGCCTGGGTCGAAGCGTACGTGGGCCACCGCTGGTACCGCTTCGATCCGAGCACCACACTCCCGGGACCGTATGTCACCATAGCCCACGGCCGCGATGCCGCCGATGTAGCCATCTACAACCAGTATGGTCCGCTGCTGCTTCCCTACGACATGCAGGTGGCCGTAAACAAACTGCCCGGGCCGCCCTGAGCGGCACGCGGGGGTTCAGGCGTCGTCCGGCACCAGGAAGCGCAATTCGTCCGCGCGCTGCTCCACGGCACGCCTGCCGCGCTCCACCGCCAGCCCGGCCCTGTGAAAGTCCATGAGGCCGATCTCCTGGACGTCGGGGGTAATTTCCAGCTCCGGCGGATCGCCAGCCAGACGGCTGCGGGTCACCCGCTCCTGCATGATATTGATGGAGCTGCTGACCACATCGAGCAGTGCGGGCTCGCGCTCGTCGTCTTCGTCGTTCTTTTCGAACAGCCCCACCACGAACTGCTGCAGCTGATCGAGGTAGGAACGCTCCTCCGCCGCCCGGGAGGCGGTTTCCGCTATGCTGTCGCTCCTGGACTGCGCCGGGCGCGGCGACAGGCGATGCCGGTAGGCGCTGAGATTCACCGCGATCACCACCTCGGCGCCCAGCATGCGGCACAAGGTCACCGGTACGGGATCAACCAGGCCGCCGTCCACCAGCCAGGCATCACGGTAGCGCGTGGGACGGAACAGTCCCGGCATGGCACAGGAAGCACGTACAGCGGCTATGGTGGAACCTTCCCGCAACCACACCGTACGGCCGCGGTGCAGGTCGGCGGCCGCGGCGCCGAACGGCAACTCCAGGTCCTCGATATCCCGGTCACTGATGATGTCCTCGATGGCGTGCATCACCCGGTTACCTTCGATCACCCCGCCGCTGAGGCTGGCATCCAGCAGACGCAGCACATCCAGACGGTGCAGCCCGAGCACCCAGTCTTTCAGCTCCGTCAGCTTGCCGCTGGCCAGCGCGGCACCCACCAGGGCGCCGATGGAGGCGCCGGTGACTACCTGGGGCCTGACCCCTTGCTCGGCCAGCGCTTCGATGACGCCGATGTGCGCCCAGCCGCGGGCTGCGCCGCCGCCCAGGGCCAGGCCGATTCTGGGTTCGTCAGTCATGCGGCTCAGTTGCGGTCCACGCCCCAGATTCCGGCACCGCGGCAGGCGATGAACAGGAACACGAAGCAGTACAGAGCGGCCAGCTCACCGCCGTTGTTCAACGGGAACAGGTCTCGCATGCCATGCACCAGCCAGTAGGCCACTGCCATGGTGCCGCTGCAGATCAAGGCCGCCGGCCGCGTGAACAGGCCGATCATGACGAGCACCCCGCCCACGAGTTCGATGGAACCAGCACCGTAGGTGATCCATTCCGGTGTGCCTTCCCGGGCCGCCGCCGGAAAGCCGAACAGCTTCTGCGAGCCGTGCCAAAGGAACAGCAACCCGGTGACGATGCGCAGCAGCGCGTAAGTCTGAGCCTCGTAACGTTCCAGAAAACCCAACATAACTCTTCCCCTGCCATTGACGATTTGCTTCGTGTGCCGAGCATACGCCATCGCGGCACACGGTACAGCGGCATGCCCTGCCCGGCCAGATTCGCTATAGTGCGCGCTCGCTTATTATCGGGGCAGAGGATCAGACCATGAAAGGAACCGTTCACTACGAAAAACAGGGCGACGTGGCACTCATGACGGTGGACAACCCGCCGGTGAATCCTCTGTCCAGCGGTGTGCGCCAGGGCCTGCACGACGGCGTCAGCCAGGCTCTGGGGGACGACGACGTCAAGGCGGTGGTGCTCACCGGGGCCGGCCGGGCCTTCATCGCCGGGGCGGACATCTCCGAGTTCGGCGCCGCCGCCAGCGAAGGCCCGGGGCTGCACGAGGTGCTGTCGCTCATGGAAGGCAGCAGCAAACCCCTGGTAGCGGCCCTCAACGGCACGGCCTTCGGCGGCGGGCTGGAAGTGGCCCTGTGCTGTGATTACCGGGTTGCCGCACCAGCGGCACCCGTAGGACTGCCGGAGGTGAAGCTCGGCCTGCTGCCCGGCGCCGGCGGCACCCAGCGCCTGCCGCGGCTGATCGGTGCGGAAAAAGCGCTGCAGTTCATTCTTTCCGGCGATCCCATCCCGGCGCCCGCGGCCCGGGAACTCGGCATCGTCGACGAGGTGATCGACGGCGACATCGTTACCGGGGCCATCGAATTCGCCCGCAAGGTGGTGGCCGAGGGCGGCAAACTGCGCAAGATCCGCGACGAGAGCGGCAGGATCGAGGCGGACCGCGACAACCCGGAGATCTTCGCCGAGGCGCGCAAGAACGCCGCGCGCCGCATGCGCGGCCGCTTTGCCCCGGAAATGATCATCCAGTGCGTCGAAGCCGCCGTGAACCTTGGCGACTTCGACGCCGGCTTCGGAAGCGAGCAGGAAATACTTCCGCAAGTGCCTGGTAACTCGACCCAGCGCGAAGCACTGATTCACGTGTTCTTCAGCGAGCGCGAGGTGGCGAAGATTCCCGACGTACCGAAAGACACGCCGGTGAAGGACATCAAGTCGGCCGGGGTGGTCGGCTGCGGCACCATGGGCGGCGGCATCACCATGTGCTTCGCCAATGCCGGCATTCCGGTGACCGTCCTGGAGATGAACGACGAGGCGCTCGAAAAGCGGCCTCGGCGCGATCCGCACGCAACTACGAGATTCAGGTGCAGCGCGGGCGCATGAAAGAGCAGGACCTGGACAAGCGCATGGGGCTGATCACCGGCACCACCAGCTACAGCGATCTCGGTGACGCCGACGTGGTCATCGAAGCAGTCTACGAAAATCTGGACGTGAAGAAGGAAGTCTTCCAGAAGTTCGAAGAGGTCATGAAGCCCGGCGCGGTGATCGCCAGCAACACGTCAGGGCTCGATCTCGACGCCATGGCCGACGTCACGTCACGGCCCGAAGACGTCATCGGCCTGCATTTCTTCAGCCCGGCCAACGTCATGCGCCTGCTCGAGGTGGTGCGCGGCGCGAAGAGCAGCAAATCGACCATCGCCACGGCCATGAAGCTCGGCAAGACTCTGGGCAAGGTGGCCGTGCTGTCCGGCAACTGCCACGGGCTTCATCGGCAACCGCATGCTGCACGGCTATATCGTCACAGGCCGGCGAAGTCATGTCTGCGAGGGGGCCGCGCCGCTAGCAGGTCGACAAGGTCATGCAGGAGTTCGGTATGCCCATGGGCCCGTTCCAGATGAACGATCTGGTGGGCCTCGATCTGGGCTGGCGGGCGCGCAAGCTGTCCGGTATGAAGCCCGAGGACGTCCCCATCACCGCCCGGGTCGCGGACAAGCTGTGCGACATGGAGCGCTTCGGCCAGAAGACCAACCGCGGCTTCTACATCTATCCCGAGGGCAGCCGCGCCGGGCAGCCCGATCCGGAGGTGGTGAAGATCGTCGAGGAAACGTCCGCCGAGCTCGGCATCGAGCGCCGCGAGATCAGTGACGAGGAAGTCCTCAAGCGCTGTCTGTACGGGCTGATAAACGAGGGCGCCCGCATCCTTGAGGACGGCATTGCCATCCGCCCGTGCGACATCGACATCGTCTACATCAATGGCTACGGCTTTCCGGAGGTGGTGGGCGGCCCCATGTTCTGGGCGGACAAGCAGGGCCTGGACAACATCTACCAGGACATTCTCAAGTTCCAGGAAGAGTACGGTGATTTCTGGAAGCCGGCACCACTGCTGGAGCGGCTGGCCAGGGAAGGCAAGACCTTTGCGAGTCTGGCCGCCGCCTGACAGCGGCGGCTTGGCAGTTTCCCGATGGGAAACTGCGCACACACCAACTGGAGACATGCGTGAACAATGAAGGCAATCTGGCACTGTTCTGCGACTTCGAGAACATCGCTCTCGGCGTGCGCGACGCCAAATACGACCGCTTCGACATCCGCCCGGTGCTGGAACGTCTGCTGATCAAAGGCTCTATCGTCGTCAAGAAGGCCTATTGCGACTGGGACCGCTACAAGGAATTCAAGCCGGCCATGCACGAGGCGGCGTTCGAGATGATCGAGATCCCCCACCTGCGCCAGTCCGGCAAGAACTCGGCGGACATCCGCATGGTCGTGGATGCCCTGGACCTCTGTTACACCAAGGAACACCTGGATACCTTCGTCATCATCTCCGGCGATTCCGATTTCTCGCCGCTGGTGAGCAAGCTGCGGGAGAACGCCAAAACGGTCATCGGTGTGGGGGTGAAGAACTCCACGTCGGATCTGTTGATGAGCAACTGCGACGAGTTCATCTTCTACGATGATCTGGTGCGCCAGAAAAAGCCGGCACGCAAACGCTCCCGGGGCGGCAAGGCCAAGGCCAAGACACCGGCGAAAACCGAGAAAGCAGCCGCCAAGGCCGATGATGCCAAGTCGGACGATGCGAAAACCGCAGAAGAGCTCGCTCAGGAGGGCATCGATATGGTGCTGGAAACGGCGGACGCGCTGTACGAAGAGCGCGGTGAAGGCAACCTGTGGGGCTCCATGGTCAAGCAGACCCTGAAACGCCGCCGGCCCGGTTTCAACGAGACCTTCTACGGCTTCAGCTCGTTCAGCGAACTGCTCGAAGAAGCCCAGTCCCGCGGCGACATGGAACTCGAGCTCGACGAGAAATCCGGCGGCTACATCATCCGCTCCATCCGCAGCGACTGAGTCGTCGAGGCCGCCATGGTTCGCCACCATCCGGAAAAGCATCACACCCACCGCGCCGGCTGGCTGCGGGCCGCCGTGCTCGGCGCCAACGACGGTATCGTTTCCACCGCGAGCCTGCTGGTAGGCGTGGCTTCAGCCGGCACCGGCCACGCCGGCATCATGGTGGCGGGGGTTGCCGGGCTGGTGGCCGGCGCCATGTCCATGGCCGCCGGCGAGTATGTCTCGGTCAGTTCCCAGGCCGACATCGAACGGGCAGATCTGCACCGGGAGGCCCGCGAGCAGCGCGATCATCCGCAGTACGAACAAGCCGAACTGGCAGGCATCTACCGTGAGCGGGGCCTGGATGCCGGGCTCGCCGACCAGGTCGCGCAGGCGCTCATGGACCACGATGCCCTGGATGCCCATGCCCGGGACGAGCTCGGTATTTCTTCCGTATCGACAGCCCAGCCGCTACTCGCGGCCGGCGCCTCCGCCGCCATGTTTTCGCTGGGTGCGGCATTACCGCTGATCACGGCATGGTTGTCGCCAGTGGCACAGATCCCGGCCCTGGTCGCCGGCGCGTCGCTGGTGTGCCTCGCCGCCCTGGGCGGGCTGGCCGCCTATGTGGGCGGGGCGCGCACTACCCGCGGCGCACTGCGGGTTACCTTCTGGGGCGCCCTGGCCATGACTCTGACCGCCTGGATCGGCTCACTGGTGGGCGGCCTGTGACGACGCCGCCGCACGTGCATGTGAATGCCAACGTGCGCGGTCTGCAGGCATCGGCCACCATCGCCATCAATGAACGCTCACGCGCCCTGCAGGCGGCCGGGCGCAATATCACCCGCCTGGGGCTCGGACAATCGCCGTTCCCGGTGCCGGAGGCGGTGGTCGAGGCGCTGCGGGCTCACGCCCACGAAAAGGACTACCTGCCCGCCAGAGGCCTGCCGGCCCTGCGCCAGGCGGTGGCCGATTATCTGCAGCGCCGTCAGGGTCTCGACTTCAATGCCGAGCACGTACTCATCGGCCCCGGAAGCAAAGAGCTGCTGTTCCTGACGCAACTGGTGTACGACGGAGAGCTGATCATTCCGGCACCGAGCTGGGTTTCCTATGCGCCCCAGGCGCGCATTCTCGGCCGCCGGCTCACATGGCTGCAGACCGACCCGGGATCCGGGCGGGGTGTCACTGCGCAGCGCCTGGAAGCGATCTGCCGTGAGGATCCGGAACGCGCACGCTTGCTCATCCTGAACTATCCCGGCAACCCCACCGGCACCAGCTACGACGCCGGGCAGCTCGAGGAAATTGCCGACGTGGCACGGCGCTACCCAATCCTGCTGGTGGCCGACGAAATCTACGGCGAGCTCACCTTCAGCGGCGTGCACCGCTCCATTGCCCACCACTACCCGGAAGGCACCATCGTCAGCGGCGGGCTGTCGAAATGGTGCGGCGCCGGCGGCTGGCGGCTGGGCGCCTTCGCCTTTCCCGCCACTCTGGCCGGTCTGGCGGACACCATGGCGGCCGTGGCCAGTGAGACCTTTACGTCCGTCAGCGCACCCATTCAGTACGCGGCCGTCCGCGCGTTCCAGGGCGGCGCTGACATCGACGACTATCTGGCGCGTTCCCGGGCGGTGCTGAAGGGCCTGCTGGAATTCGGCTGGCAGGCCCTGCGCAGCGCCGGCGCCGACGTCTGCCAGCCCCGCGGCGGCTTCTATCTGTTCGCCGATTTCGCTCCGCACCGCGATGCCCTGCAGCGGGCGGGCATCGACAATGCCCGCAGCCTGTGCGAGCGGCTGCTGGAGGACACCGGGGTCGCCAGCCTGCCGGGGTCGGACTTCGGCATGCCGGCGAGTGATCTATCGCTGCGCCTGGCGCTGGTGGATTTCGATGGTGCGCTGGCACTGGCAAACGTGCCGGGTGCCGGCGGCAGCTATGTGGCAGACGAGGCTTTCCTGGAGCGCTATTGCCAGCCTACTGTGGAGGGTATCCGGGTTTTGTGCCGGTGGGTTGGCGGGCTGGGCTGATCGCGGTCTGGAGACCGCTCCTACAGGAGCGCGGTCATACCGGGATTTCGGTGGTGTACTTCACCTGCTCCATGGCGAAATTCGACGAGACGTCGTACAACGGCGCTATGGCGATGAGCTTCTTGTAGAAGCGGTCGTATTCGGCGATGTCGGCCACCAGCACCTTCAGCAGATAGTCCACGTCGCCGCTGATGCGGTAGAACTCCATGACCTCCGGCAGGGCGGCGACGCCGCGGGCAAACTTCTGCAGCCATTGTTCGGTGTGGTGACTGGTGCGCACGGTGACGAACACGGTGACCCCGTAACCCAGCTCTTTCGGGTCTACCAAAGCAACCCGTTTGCGGATGATGCCGGCCTCCTCCAGACGCTTGATGCGCCGCCAGCAGGCGTTGTGGCTGAGCCCCACCTGATCGCCCACATGCTGTATGGAGCGGGTGGCGTCGCCCTGCAGCAGGGCGAGGATGTGACGGTCGATGCGGTCGAGTTCCATGAGGGGGAAATTATCCCAATCTGACCGGAAATAACAGGTCATATTGGGAAACAATTCCACCGTCTATCGCATATTCTAACCCCATAAGCTCAATCATTCGGTGAAACTCATGTCCCAGATCCTGCGCGATTTCTATCTGCATCCGCAATCTGTGGGTGAGAGCTATTTGGAACACTGGCTCATGGCCAGCCGCTTCGCTGCGCTGCTGGCCGTGGCCGCCGCGGCCTGCCTGATTCACGCGTTCGTCCCGGGGCTGTGCAAGCATACGGCGAGCCGCTGTATCAGCCGCCTGCACGAGCAGATGGTGACCAACCGGCGCCGTCAGGGCTGAGCCGGGCTGCGCTTGGCCGCCTCGATCCGCGCCAGCACGACGCCCATGATGTCACGGTAAAGGTCGCCCTTGCGCACCGTATCTTCGTAGCCCGCATCGATGCTGGGGTTGTCGTTGACCTCGATGACGTAAACCTGCTTGCCCACCTGTTTGAGATCTACCCCGTACAGGCCTGAGCCGATCAGGTTGGCCGCCTTGAGGGCGATCTGCACCACGTCTGCCGGTGCATCTTCCACCGCCAGCGTGTCGGCGGTGCCTTCCACGGTGGCGCCGTCGGCGTCACGGCGCACGATCTGCCAGTGGCGGCGCGCCATGTAGTACTTGCTGACATAGATGGGCCGGCGGTCGATGATGCCGACCCGCCAGTCGTAATCGGTGGGCACGAACTCCTGGGCGACGATGAGTTCCGAGCCGGCCAGCGCCTCGCGCACCCGCTCGCGCACCTGCGCGGCGTCGTCCACCTTGGTGACCCCGGCGGAGAAACTCGAGTCGGGCAACTTCAGCACCACCGGCATACCGAGGGTGGCAACAATGTCGTCCACATTGCCGGCGTGAACGATCATGGTCTTCGGGCTGGGGACTTTGTGGCGCGCGAGCAGCTCCGCCAGATACACCTTGTTGGTGCACTTGAGAATGGAATCCGGATCGTCTATGACCACCAGGCCCTCCGCCTGGGCGCGGCGCGCCATGCGGAAAGTGTGATGGTTCACCGACGTGGTCTCGCGGATGAACAGGGCATCGAACTCGGCCAGGCGGCCGGCATCCTCCCGGGTGATGCGTTCAACTCCCATGTCCAGCGCCTCGGCCGCCGCCTCGAAACGGGCCAGGGCGCGCTTGTTGGAAGGCGGCATGGCCTCCTCGGGATCCTGCAGAATGGCCAGATCGTAGCGCGACTGGGGTTTCCTGCGAGTCCGCCGGCGCTTCACCGAGAAATATTCCGAGGCGGCCTGCAGGACGAATTCGTGCTGGGCCGCGGACAGGTCGCTGGCGCCCAGGGCGCGGGTATGACGCAACTGCCACTCGCCGCCCCGGTGCGCGAAACTGACCCGCAGCAGCGGCGCCTCGAACAGGCTGTAGAGATGCCAGGCCAGAGTGTCGAAGGCCGGATCAGGCGAGCGGCCGAACAGCACGTCCATGGTCAACTGCGGGCCCGGCTGATGCTTGAGCGTCTTCTCGATGGTGTTCTCGAGATCCTCCGAGAGCAGGCGCGCCACCGGTGCGGAGCGCAGATCCTGGATGGTAGCCAGGCTGGGAATGGGATGGTGTCCCCGTGCCGCTGCCAGCAGTGACACATAGTAACCGGCGCTCTGATATTTGTGCGAGCGGCACAGATTGAAGACCTTGGCGGCCCGGTTATCGAAATACCGCTGGTCGGTGAGGTAGGCGCGCGCCGGCACCACCGTGACCCCGGGGATTTCCAGGGGCCAGTCTTTGCGATCGTCGACCACCAGCAGAATGTTCATGATCAGTACCCGGCGGCGCCTCCGTCCAGTACCCGTCGATCGACCCCGCCTTCCAGCGCTCCATCGTCGGCGACGACGATGACGGCAGCAGCGCCCTGCCGGTCGCGCTCTTCCAGCGCATGCCCCATGGAGCGCAGCCCGTTCAGGGAGTCGAGGGAAAAGGCATGCTGCTCGTAGTAGAGCCGGTCCGGCAGCCACTGGTGATGAATCCGTCCCGCATCCACGGCCGTCTGGGCGTTCATGCCATGGTCGACTACATTGAGGATGGTCTGCATCACGGTGTTGATGATGGTCCGCCCGCCCGGCGTTCCCGTCACCATGAACAGCTTCCCGTCACGGCTGACGATGGTGGGCGACATGCTGGAGAGCATGCGTTTGCCCGGTTGCGCCAGATTGGCCGGCGTGCCGATGAGGCCCTCTGCGTCGGTCAGGCCGGGCGCGGCATTGAAATCGCCCATCTCGTTGTTGAGCAGAAACCCGCCGCCCGGCACCACGATGGCGGAG
Organism: Gammaproteobacteria bacterium; assembly: GCA_034522075.1. GTDB lineage: Bacteria > Pseudomonadota > Gammaproteobacteria > Pseudomonadales > Azotimanducaceae > UBA7803. The sequence continues at coordinate 12,629 of JAXHLO010000004.1, forward strand.
CCGTATCCCCATTCCAGGGTATAGGTGAGAGATACGGCATTGCGGTCTTTGTCCACCACCGAGAAGTGGGTGGTTTCCGGACTTTCCACGGGCCATTCGAAGGAATCCGGCCGGGATACCGAAGCCCGTTCCAGGTCGATGCCGGCCCGCAGCTCCCGGGCATAGGCCTTGGATGTCAGGCGTGCCACCGGCAGGTCGGGATTGAAATCCGGGTCACCCAGATGGCGCGCCCGGTCCGCATAGGCCCGGCGCATGGCCTCGGCCATCCTGTGCAGAGTGGCCCGCGTGCCGAAGCCCAGGCGCGCCAGATCGTAGCCTTCCAGAATGTTCAGCATCTCGATCATGACCACGCCGCCGGAGCTCGGCGGCGGCATGGCGATGATGTCGTAACCGCGGTAGCTGCCGCGCACCGGCTCGCGCCGCACGGGCTCGTAGCCGGCCAGATCGTCCAAGGTGATGAGCCCGCCGCCGCGGCGCATTTCGGCAACGATCAATTCCGCCGTTGTGCCCTGGTAAAAACCCGCCGGGCCGTGGTCGGCAATGCGCTGCAGGGAATCGGCCAGATCCTGCTGCACGAGCAGATCGCCGGCCTCGTAAGGCACACCGTCGTTGCTGAACTGGGCCACCGACGCCGGATATTTGCGCATGCGCGGCAGCGCGCGCCTGAGGGAGGCTGCCAGACTGTGGCTGACGGTGATGCCTTCCCGGGCCAGCGCGATGGCCGGTTCCACCAACCGCTTCCAGGGCAGCCGGCCCTCATCCTGCCAGGCCAGGTGCAGACCGGCGACGGTACCGGGAACCCCCACGGCCTGATGACTCATGTGGTGGCGCTGAAAGCTGTACTCACCATCCTCGAGCCACATCTCGGGATGTGCGCCGGTGGGTGCGGTCTCGCGAAAGTCATAGGCGACGGGTTGGCCCGCGTTCGGCCGATGAACCAGAAAACCGCCGCCGCCGATATTGCCCGCCGTGGGGTGAGTGACCGCCAGGGCAAAGGCCGTGGCCACTGCCGCATCCACGGCGCTGCCGCCTTCTTCGGCAAGCACGGCCTGCGCCGAGCGGCGGGAGTGCCGTCTGAGTTCCGCGATACGACCGACGGCTCTGCCCGGCCCGGCATCGGGAGCGCTGGCGGCCTGCAAAGGTACGGACGGGCAGGCCACGGCAAGCGCGGCCAGGGAAACAGCAAACCATCGGAACACGCGGACCTCTCGGCAACGGCTGGCGGAAGACGCCATGGTCGTGAAGCGCCGCACGCTTTGCAAGATGCCAGGGGCGGCACGCTGCCTGAATGTTCAGACGTTCACGCTGCATTCACGTCCGCTGGGCATAATCGGCAGTGTCAGAGCTTCTGACACCCCGGGGCCGGTACCCCTCCCCTCTCCCCTCGACCGGCTCCGGGGTCCTTCTCAGCGCCGCCTGGTCAAACGCGCCAGATGCAGGCACAGACGCCGCTGCAGGTGGTAAAAATGCCGTTGCGTCGGGCTACACTGGCATCTTTCCAAAGCAACGTTCGAGGAGCGACATTGAGCGGCAGCACCGACTGGTACGACTACCTGCTCGACGCGCTGGAGCCCGAGGAGAGTCACGAGCCGATCTTCAACGCCGCGCCGCTGGCGGACCCGGACGCAGCAGACGAGACAACGATCCGTCACTACTTCGCCAGCGGTCTATTCCCGTACGGCGAGCGCTTCGGCATCAAGGACTACTACCGGGAAAAGCAGCTGCTGCAGGTCGAGCTCGTCAAACTGCAGAACTGGATCAAGGACAGCGGCCGCAAGGTGGTGCTGGTGTTCGAGGGGCGTGATGCGGCGGGCAAAGGCAGCACCATCAAGCGCCTGATGGAGAATCTCAACCCCCGCGGCGCCCGGGTCGTTGCCCTGGAAAAGCCTACTGATGTGGAACGCGGCCAGTGGTACTTTCAGCGTTACACCGACCATCTGCCGTCGTCGGGGGAAATGGTCTTCTTCGACCGCTCCTGGTACAACCGCGCCGGCGTCGAGCGGGTCATGGGTTTCTGCACGGAGGAGGAATACTGGGAATTCACCCGGCAGGCACCCATCTTCGAGAAAATGCTGGTGGCCAGCGGCATCGACCTGCTCAAGGTCTATCTCTCAGTGAGCCGGGAGGAACAGGCCCGGCGCTTTCACGAGCGCGAACACAACCCGCTGAAACAATGGAAGCTCAGCCCCGTAGACCGGGAAGCGCAGCGCCGCTGGGACGCCTACACCAGCGCCAAGGAAACCACCTTCCAGCTCACCGACAGCGCTGAGGCTCCGTGGATCATCGTCAAAGCTGAAGACAAGCTGCGCGCGCGCCTCAATACCATGCGCCTGGTACTCGACCGCTTCGACTACGCGGATAAGAACCCGGCCGCCGCCGGGCCCCCGGACCCGTTGATCGTCGCCCCGGCACGCCTGGTCTTCGGCGCAGGGGAAGAGGGCGGCTGAAGAGTGGTCACAGGCAGTCCCCGCAGGCTGTTGCTCATGGAAGAAAACCCGGTGTAATGCCATCCTTGGCGACGACTGAATACGAGGCTGGCTCATGCACGTACGTCTTCCCCACTTGCTGGTGATTTTCACCCTCTTACTGGGCGCTCTGCTGCCTCACACCGGAGACGCCCGGGAGCGGGCCCGGGATCTGGGCATCGCCGTAGGCATCTTTCCCACCGGTGAGCACAATGCCATCACCGACGTAGCCGGCGTACGGGTCGGCCATTCCACCGTCATTCAGGGTGACGACATCCGCACCGGGGTCACGGCGGTCATTCCCGCCGACGGCAATCTCTACACCAACCCGGTGCCGGCGTGGATTCACGTGGGCAACGGCTACGGCAAACTCACCGGGGAAACACAGGTGCGGGAATTCGGCGAGATCGAAACCCCCATTCTGCTCACCTGCACGCTGTGCGTGTGGCGCGCCGCCCAGGGCCTGGTCGCGTGGATGTACGACCAGCCGGGGATCGGCGAGCACACCCTGAATCCCGTGGTGGGCGAGACCAACGATGCGCGCGTCAGCAACATGTGGGCCGACCCGGTGGGTCTCAACCACGTCTTCGAGGCACTCAACGGCGCCACCGACGGGCCGGTGCTGGAAGGCACGATCGGTGCCGGCACCGGCACTCAGGCGTTCGGCTGGAAGGGCGGCATCGGCACCAGTTCGCGGCGCCTGCCGCCGAGTCTGGGCGGGTGGACGGTGGGCGTGCTGGTCCAGACCAACTTCGGCGGCAACCTGACCATCAACAGCGCGCCCGTTGGCCGCGAACTCGGACAGTTTCCCTATCAGCATGCGCTGGACCTGCGCAACGCTGCCGCCATCCGCCCTGCCGACCCCGCCGATGATGTGGAGGACGGTTCCATCATGATCGTGCTGGCCACCGACGCGCCGCTCGACTCCCACAGTCTGCAGCGCCTGGCCCGGCGCGCCATCATGGGCCTGGCGCGCACCGGCTCGTTTGCCCACAACGGCTCCGGCGACTACGTCATCGCCTTCTCGAATCATGCCGACGTGCGCCGGCCGCGGCTGGCGGAAAAGCCGGTCTCCACCCCGTCGCTGGTCAATGCCGCCATGTCGCCCCTGTTCGCCGCCACCGCAGAGGCGACGGAAGAAGCCGTCTACAACGCGCTGTTCACTGCTACCACCGTATCGAGCAGCCGCGGCACCTTGAAGGCCATTCCGCAGGACGAAGTGCTGCGCATACTGCGCAAGTACAACAGCCTCTACTGGGGCTCACACCTGCCGCCGGGGCGCCTGGACTGACAGGGATACTGCGCCGGCTATCCGCCACGGAGGAAGTCTCATGAAACCCGCCAGCCGTTTCCCGGTTCCAGAGCTGGACACCCTGCCGGACGACATCCGCAGCCGCATCGAGGCGGTGCAGGACAAGTCCGGATTCGTGCCCAACGTGTTCGTGACCCTGGCCCACCGCCCGGACGAGTTCCGCGCCTTCTTCGCCTACCACGACGCTCTGATGGAGCGGGACAGCGGGCTCAGCAAAGCGGAGCGGGAGATGATCGTGGTGGCCACCAGCGCCGCCAACGACTGTACCTACTGCGTGGTCGCCCACGGCGCCATTCTGCGCATTCACGCCCGCAACCCATATCTGGCCGATCAGATCGCCAGCCACTATCCGAGCGCCGCTATCGAACCCCGGCATCGCAGCATGCTCGACTTCGCCGTCAAGCTGGCCGCACAGCCCCAGAACGTGAACGATGATGACTTCGCGGCGCTGCGCAAGGCCGGCTTCGATGCAGAGGACATCTGGGACATCGGCGCCATCACCGCGCTGTTCGCCCTGTCGAACCGCATGGCCCATCTGACCGGCATGCGGCCCAACGAGGAATTCTATCTGCTCGGCCGGGTGCCGCGGGACAGCCGCTGACCGACGAGCAGGGCCCCACGCTGCTTCCGCCGGCCGGGAGCCTGCGTTATGGTTAGCGCCCGCTTCGACAAGTCAACGCGCACGGAGACGCCACGTGGCCCTGGATACCGATACCAAGAACGTCCTCGATATGCTGGAAAGCCTGGGTATGCAGGACATCGCCGACCTCACCCCGGAGGAGGCGCGCAACCTGCAGCTCACTCCGCCGCCGGAGGTGCCCACGCCGGTGGCCAACGTGGAGAACCGCCGCATCCCCGGCCCGGACGAAGAGCTGGAGTTGCGCATCTATACACCGGAAGCGCCGGCGCTCAGCGGCGCCCTGGTGTATTTTCACGGCGGCGGCTGGGTCATCGGTGATCTCGACAGCCATGACGAAACCTGTCGGCGCCTGTGCCAGCGCTCCGGGGCTACGGTCATCGCCGTGGACTACCGGCGCGCGCCCGAGACCACCTATCCGGGCGCTGTGGAGGATTGCTTCGCCGCCGCCGCCTGGGTGGCGGAGCACGCCCGGGACCTGAACATCGACCCGGCGCGCATCGCCGTGGGCGGCGACAGCGCCGGCGCCAACCTGGCCGCCGCGGTCACCCTCATGGCCCGTGACCGGGGCGGGCCGGCGCTGTGCTTCCAACTGCTCATCTATCCGGTCACGGCGGCGAATTTCGACACAGCCTCGTATCGCGACAACGGTGAGGGCTACCTGCTCAGCCGCCGCGGTATGCAATGGTTCTGGGACCAGTACGTACCGGACCCGGAGCAGCGTAAAGAAGCCTATGCCGCGCCGCTCGCGGCCGCCGACCTCGGCGGCCTGCCCGCTGCACTGGTGCAGACGGCCGAGTTCGATCCGCTGCGCGATGAGGGCGAGGCTTATGCGGCCGCCCTGCGCGAAGCCGGCACCGATGTGGAACTCACCCGTTACGACGGGCTCATTCACGGCTTTTTCGGCATGCAGGACGCTGTGGCGGCGGCACGGCCGGCGCTGGACGAAGCCGCCGCGGCCCTGCGCAGGCACCTCGGCTGATTTCGGAAAAAAGAAACTGTGCCGCCCCGGCGGTACCCTTGTGGAGTCAATCATGATCTACGACAACATTCTGCAGACCATCGGCGATACCCCCATCGTGCGGCTCAACCGCACCGGTCCGGACCACGTCGAGCTGTACGTGAAGATCGAATCCTTCAACCCGCTGGCTTCGGTCAAGGACCGGCTGGCCTACGCCATCATCAAAGACGCCGAAGACTCCGGCGCGCTCAAGCCCGGCCAGCCCGTGGTCGAGGCCACCTCGGGCAACACCGGCATTGCCCTGGCCATGGTGTGTGCGGCGACCGGCCACCCGTTCGTCGCCACCATGGTGGAAACCTTCTCCATGGAGCGGCGCAAGATCATGCGGGCCCTGGGCGCCAAGGTCATCCTCACCCCGGCGGCCGAACGCGGTACGGGCATGGTCAAACGAGCCGCGGAACTCGCCGAGCAGCACGGCTGGTTTCTGGCCCGGCAGTTCGAGAATCCGGCCAACCCCGCATACCACGCCTCCACCACCGGACCGGAAATTCTCCGGGACTTCGCCGCCCGCCGGCTGGACTTCTGGGTCACCGGCTGGGGCACCGGCGGCACCCTCACCGGCGCCGGCCGCGTGCTGAAGGCGGCACGGCCGGATCTGAAGATCATCGTGGCGGAACCGGAACAGGCCTCGCTGCTGGCCGGCAAAGACTGGAACCCGCACATGATCCAGGGCTGGACCCCGGATTTCGTTCCCGCCGTGCTCGACCGCAGCGTGGGCGACAAGCTCGTGCCGGTGAATCAGGATAAGGCCAAGGAAACGGCGCTGGCCCTGGGGCGCAACGAGGGTATCTTCGTCGGCGTATCCGCCGGTGCCACGCTCGCAGCAGCGCTGGAGGAAGCGGAAGGTGCTCCGGCCGGCAGCGTCTTCTGCGTCATGCTGCCGGATACCGGGGAGCGCTATCTGTCGACGTTCATGTTCGAGGGCATCAACGAAGGCTCAGACGACGACTGGCTGGCGGAGCAATAGTCGCCCCAGCCTTCTCCTACAGCCGCCGGGGCGGCGCGCGGCTGACAGCAGCAAACGCCGTGCGCCATCCTGGCGGCCATGAACGCACCATACCCGAAGCTGCTCGTGTCATTCGCCCTGGCAGTGCTTGCAGGCCTGCCGAACGCCGTCGGCGCCGCCGTCTTTCGTTGTCCGGGCGACGACGGCGCCCCGCGGTTCAGCCAGTTTCCCTGCAGCACCGACAGGCCCGCATCGGTGGTGCACCTCGAACCGCTGCATACCGTAGAAATCCCGCCCATCAGCGATGCCGAGCAGGAACTGCTCGAGCACCTCGAACAGCGCCGCGACGCGCGCCGGGAACGCCGCTCCCGGCAGCGGCAGAAAGCGCTGCGCCAGGCAGCCGACCGGCGCGAGGAACGCCGGGAGCACTGCCGCGCGGCCCGGCAAGCCCTGAGCGCCCTTGAGCAGCAACGCCGCAAGGGTTACAGCCTCAGCCAGGCCCGCAGCCTCGATCGCCGCGAACGCGCCCTGGAGGATGACGTGCGGCGCAACTGCTGACCACGCCCGCGGTCATCGGCTATGATCGTCGCCTCTATGATCTCACTCTCCCGCTTACAGCGGCCGGGTATGGCCCACCGCATCATTGCAGCCCTGGCGCTCATGCTCCTGGCCGGTTTGGCGACTGGCGCCGCCAGCGAGGAATCAGACAGCACCGCTGAACCGCGCCGGCAATACACGTTCTCCTGGATGTTCAGCGAAGACGACGCCATGCGGCCCCGCGGCGGCACCACCCGCGGCAGCGACGTCACCCTGGCGGACGCACCCAGCGACGCCTACCGCCGGCTCATGGCGCCCGGGCTCGACAAGCTCGAACGCGACCGGCGAGCCATCCTGGCCATGGCCGGCGCCTACCGGACCAGCTTCGATTTTCTCGAGACCGTGGGCTTCACGCCGGACTATGAGCCGCGCCGGCCCTATCAGTCCTGGGCCACCGAATACGTCTATGTGGTGGCCGACGAGCCGCACTTCATCAGTCTGCAGCACATTCTGGTGATGACCTTTCAGCACGACGACGGCAGCGAGTCGGAGCCGATGGTGGTGAAGCACTGGCGTCAGGACTGGCGCTACGAGGACAACGACATACACGTCTACAGCGGCCACAACCGCTGGCAGCGGCGGACGCTCGACGCCGCTGCCGTGCGCGGTACCTGGTCTCAGGCGGTGTTCCAGGTGGACGATTCGCCCCGCTACCAGGCCGTGGGCCGCTGGCAGCATCGCGGCAATCACGCCACGTGGACCAGCGCGGAAACCTGGCGGCCGCTGCCGCGCCGGGAATTCAGTGTGCGCGACGACTATGACGCGCTGGTGGGAACCAACCGGGTCACCATCACCCCGCGGGGCTGGGTCCACGAGGAAGACAATCTGAAAGTCGTCCTGAACGATCAGGGCGAGCCGGCCGACGCAATGCCATACCTGGCCCGTGAGGCCGGGCTGAACCGCTACGAGCACATCGTCGGCTACGATTTTTCAGCCGGTGATGCTTACTGGCAGCGCACGGGCGAGTTCTGGGCGCTGGTCCGCGCGGCCTGGCAGGAACGTTTCGAGCAGCGCGACAGTTTCACGGTGCGCTCAGCCGTGGACGGTGAACCTCTGTTCCAGGCCATGTTCGCCCTCGCCGAGCGTTTCAGCGGCGACCGCTTCGATACGGCAGCGGCGCGTCAGGAGATCCACGCCACGCTGGACAGCTTCGTCGAATAGCGGCCCGGGTGCTTCAGGCCACCTGGCTGGCGGCCGCCGCGGTGTGACCATTCATACCTTCCACGGCGCGCTCATGCAGCGCGACGGTGGCGGCCTTGAGATCGTTTTCATCCACGACGAACTTGATGTCCACGGCGCGCATGGACTGATGCACGGCCAGCACGTTGATACCGCCCTCGGCGAGAGCCAACACGCACTTCGACAGCAGGCCCGAAACATCGAGGTTACTGCCCACGGCGGCAACGATAGCCACCCGCCGCACCGTAATGGTGGCGTTGGGAAACGTTTCCTCGAGATCGCGCTCGATGCGCTTGGCGTTCTTCAGGGTGGTGGCCAGGTAATAGGTAATGGAGTTGGCGTTACTCTCCCGGGTCACCGTGCGCAGCTTGTAGCGGTCGAGAATCTTCTGAATACCGAACGCGTGCCCGGCCCGGTCGACGATGTCGTGACTGAAGAATTCCACGGCGTAAACACCGCGCCGGCCGGCGATGATCTCCACCCGCGGCTGCTCGGACTGGTAATCCGCTTCGATGAGCGTGCCGGCATGGTGGGGTTCGAAGCTGTGCCGCACGCGCAGCGGGATCGCCGCCCGCCGCAGGGTTTGCGCAGCTCCCGGATGAATGGCCTCCATGCCGAGCACGGAGAGCTGATCGGCCACATCGTAGTTGGTGCGCCCGATGGCTACCGCTTTGTCCACGCCGACGATCTTCGGGTCGGCGCTGCACAGGTGATATTCCTTATGGATGATCGCCTCGCGGGCCCCGCTCACCGACGCCAGGCGGCTGAAGGTGATCTCGCTGTAGCCGCGGTCGTAGGTCTTCATGAGGCCCTCTGCACACTTGGCGTAGCCGGTACAGATGGGCAACTCACGGCTCAGATCGTATTCATTGATCTTCTGGCCCAGGTATTCATCCAGCGGCAGGCTCTCCATTTCTCCCCAGCCGGACAGGTCGACGAAACGCGCTGCCACGCCATGACGCTGCATCAGCAGGGCCGTGTTGTGGGCGCTGTGTACCTCGCCGAGCGCTGCCAGCATCTCCCGCACGGTGCCGAGATGCGCATCGAGATGGAAATGCCCGGACGAACACAGGCTCTGCAGGTCTTCCAGACTCTTGCGCACTTCCTCCACCCGCTGGCGGATGAAATCATCGCTCTCCCGGCAATCATCCTCATGGTCGAAGATCGTCGAGTTCAGATCGCACATGTGCTCGAGGGTCTTGGCCAACGCCTCCTGCCACAGGCCGTCGTCTTCGCCCTCATTGAACAGGGCGTAGACACCCGCGTCGCCGGAACGCTTGTGCTCGAGCAGCATGTCCGTGACGCCGGCGTAGGCCGACACCACGAACACCCGCTGATAGAGCTCGCTGCCCTTGAGGTTGCCGATGAGCACAGAGCTCATCAGCTCGTTGACCCGGGACATGGAGGTACCGCCGATCTTCTCGACCGTATGCTGCCCGCGTGATTCGCTGTTGTCCTGGTTGTTGTGCTCGTTAGCCATAACCGTACGACTCAGTCGGTGACTTCCTCTGCATCGAGACCGTAGGCGCCTTCCTTGTCATGCACCTCGGTGCCTTTGAGCGGCGGGTTGAACACGCAGGCACAGACGAAATCTTCCTGCACCCGCAGGACGTGCTTGTCGTGCTCGTTCAGGGCATACATGGTGCCCGGTTCGATCACGTGCTTCTCACCGGTGGCCTTGTCTTCGATCTCCGCGCGCCCGGAAATGCAGTACACGGATTCCAGGTGATTCTTGTACCACATATGGGTTTCCGTGCCTGTGTACAGGGTCGTGATGTGGAACGAGAAACCCATGTTGTCGTTGGCCAGCAACATGCGGACGCTGTCCCAGGTTTTGCTCTTGATGTGACGGGACGTATCCCGTACTTCGCTGAGTCTTCTGATGAACATATTAAGATACCTGCTTCAAGTGTTTACCCATGATTCCGGCCACGGCGGACTCGATGATATCGAGGCCCTTGACCAGATCTTCGCGATCTATGGTGAGCGCGCAGAACAGCTTCACCACCTCGTCCTCCGGCCCGGCGGTCTCGATGATGAGCCCCTGTTCCAGAGCTCTGGCCGTCACCTCGCCGGCGACATCGCCGCTGGGCATGACCAGACCCTGCATGAGGCCCCGCCCCCGGTGCTCGAGCTTGAAGCTGCGAGCCAACCGGGACAGACGCTCACGGACCAGTTCGCTTTTCGCCTGTACGTCCTGCTGGAAGCTGTCGTCTTCCCAGAAGTGCTCCAGCGCCGCAGCGGCGGTGACGAAGGCGTGGTTATTGCCGCGGAAAGTACCGTTGTGCTCACCCGGCTCCCAGTCGTCGATGTCCGGACGGATCAGAGTCACGGCCAGAGGCAGCCCCATGCCCGACAGCGACTTCGACAATGTGACGATGTCCGGCTTGATGCCCGACGGCTCGAAACTGAAGAACGTACCGGTGCGGCCGCAGCCGGCCTGAATATCATCGACGATGAGCAGAATATCGCGCTCGCGGCACAGTGCTTCCAGGCGTTGCAGCCAGCGATCGCTGGCCACATTCAGGCCGCCTTCACCCTGCACGGCCTCGAGGATCACGGCTGCAGGCAGTTCCAGCCCGCTGCTGGCATCGTCGAGGAGCTTTTCCAGGTAGTCCAGAGTGTCCATCCCGTCGCCGAGGTAACCGGCGTAAGGCACGCGGAAGGTGCCCTGCAGGGAGACCCCTGCGGCGCCGCGGTGGTGCTCGTTGCCGGACACGGCCAGCGCACCCAGAGAGACGCCGTGAAAGCCGTTGGTAAAGCTCACCACCGTCTCGCGGCCCGTAACCTTGCGGGCGATCTTCAGCGCCGCCTCGACGGCGTTGGTCCCGGTGGGGCCGGGAAACTGGACCTTATACGACAATCCTCTCGGCTCCAGAATGCAGCGGTTCAAGGTTTCGAGGAACCGGGCCTTGGCTTCGGTATGCAGGTCGAGTGAATGGGTGATGCCGTCGTCGGCAATGTAGTCGAGCAGCTTCTGTTTCAGATACGGGTGGTTATGACCGTAGTTCAGCGAGCCGGCCCCACTGAGAAAATCCAGATAAGCCTTGCCGGACTCGTCATAGACATACGAGCCCCTGGCCCGCGCGAATACCGCCGGAATGGACCGGGCATAGCTTTGAACGGAAGATTCCAGTTTGTCGAAAATATTCATGGCTTGGGTCTCGCTGCTGAAATTGGATGCAAATGGAAGCTGCCCGCTCAGGCCCCGCCGAACGGCCCGATGCGCAACAGCACCTCGTCGCCGTGGGTGCCGGCGAAATGCCGCTCGCGGGAAAACAGCAATGACTGATCGCTCGGCGCGTTGCGGGCCTCGGCGAATTTCTCGAAGGCCTTCCAGGACGCGGCGTTGTCCGGCTCGATGGTGGTTTCCAGAAACCGCACCTGCCGGCACACCTCTCGGTCGGCAATCTCCTCCATCATGCGGGTTGCCAGCCGGCGCCCCCGGGCGCGTTCATGCACGGCCACCTGCCAGATGAACAGTGTGGTGGGGTCCTGCGGCTTCAGATAGCCGGTGATGGCACCGACCACAGCGCCGTCGAGCTCCGCCACCACCGCAGTCTCGGCGAAGTGGCTCACCTGCAGAAGATTGCAGTAACGGGAATTCTGATCGAGGGGCGGGCACGCGGCGATGAGATCGTGCAGGGCCGGACCGTCGTCCGCGTTGGGGACTCTCAAGAGAACGTCCTGGTCGCTGCCTGAGGCGGAATTTGCGTGAGTCATGATTGCTTGCTGCTATTAGGGTTGTATATTTTAGAGATCTAATTAAATATATCAATCGCTCATGTCCGTATCAGTCCATAAGATGCGCCCGCCCGCGCCCCGGCGCAACGACGACAGTGAAGGTTCAATGGCAGCCAAAGAAGACGTCCTGATCGCGATCCGCAAGATCATAAGGGCCACGGACATTCACTCGCGTCAGCTCACCAAGAGCGTCGGCCTGACGGCACCGCAGCTCCTGGTGATGCAGGCCATCAATCAACTCGGCGCCGTTGCCATTTCCCGCCTGTCCAGCGAAGTGAGCCTCAGTCAGGCCACGGTGACGACGATCATCGACCGCCTGGAACGGCGCGGTTACCTGGCCCGCCAACGCAGCGAAAAGGACAAACGCGTCGTGCATGCGCTGCTCACCGATGCAGGCCGCGAAGCCCTGGAAAGCGCACCGACCCGCTGCAGGAGGCCTTCAGTATCCGTTTCGAGCAGCTCGAGTCCTGGGAGCAGTCACACATCCTGTCGGCCCTGCAGCGGGTGGCGGCCATGATGGGTGCCGACGAACTCGATGCGTCCCCCTTCCTCGATCTGGGCGATCTGACCCGCTACGACGAGTAATTCCCGATACGGCGGATTTCGGCCATGACGTCATCCACCGAGAAGCTGCCCACGGCGAGCCCATCGTTGACCATACGCCAGGCCAGGGCCTGACAGGCCGCGTTGGCCGGCGTGGCCACGCCATGCAGGCGCCCGAGCAGGACGATCTCGCCATTCAGATAGTCGGTTTCGATATTGCCGGTGCCGCGCACCAGGCTCTGCCACGAGGAACCGCCGCCCCGGGGGTAGCCAGGCACTTCGCCCAACTCGTAGACCCCCTCGTGGCGCCGCTGCACCTCGTCGACGCCGGCACAGTCGATGCCGGCGGCGGCAAAGCAGTCCAGGGCCTCATGTTTGAGGCGGCGCGAGATGTCACGCGCGCCGGGGCCCATTTCGGTAGCGGCCTGCAGGGCGTTGTTCAGATTCATGAGCAGCTTGGCGTACTTCAGGCGCATGACGGCCGGGTCGGGCTCGGCACTGAATCCGGCATCGCACAGGGCAGCGGTAACGGCACGGCAGGTATCGTCCACGCCACCGGGATAGCAGCCGGTATCGAGTACACCGCCGCGCCCGCTGGCGTGGGTGACCACCACACCGGGCTCGAGATGCATGGCCGGCAGATGCACGAGCATGGCGTAGACCCGCTGAAAACGGCGCAGCGCCATGGTTTCGTTGGCCACGCCGTTCTGGGCGCAGACGATGGCCACGTCCCCCGGCGATTGCGCCAGCAGATCCTCCAGCGCGCCCAGCGTGTGCTGGGACTTCATGGCCAGCAGCACCACGTCGTCGTTGCGGAAATCGATCTCAGCGGGATGTTCCACAGTGGCGATCGGCAGCAGGAATTCGCCGTCCGGGGCGAGAAGTTTCAGCCCGCGGCTGCGGGTTTCCCGGCCGTGGTCACCGCGGGCGATGAGCACAACCTCGTAGCCCCGCTGATGCAGGCGTGCGCCGATCGTCCCGCCAATGCCGCCGGCACCATAGATGATGAACCGCATGAATGCCCTGGGGTGGATGGGTACGACCGGAAGATTACGCAGGAAGGCGCCGCCGGCGCAACGAACGGCTGCCGGCATGCAGGCTGAGACCCATCGCACAGCGCAACCGCCGACTCGTGCCTATGGTGAGTGCATCAGCACCTGGACCCGTTATGCCCCTCGGCTATCACATCAATGCGGATGAAGGCCTCATTACCGTGCGCGGTGACGGCAACGTTGCCGTCACGGAAATCGTCGAGCTGGGCGATTCGCTGCTGGACGACAACGCCTTCGACCCGGAACTGCCGCAGCTTCTCGACTTCCGCGGGTTGCGCCCGCGCGCGCCGGCGGAAATCAGCGCAGAAACGGAATTCGCCGGTCTGTGGGATTTCGTGCACAGCCGCTACCGGACGCAGATCGCGGCCAATGTGGCCGTCGTCATCGACGAGCACCTGGAATCCCGCCACTGCGCCGACATCTTTCTGCTCACCTGCGCGATCAGCCACGCCGAGCTGTTCGCCGACTACGATCAGGCGCTCAAGTGGCTCATGCGCGAGGCATTTGCCCTGCGGCTCCTGACGCCGGCGTCAGGCGAGCAGCAGGATGCCCGACCCGATCATGCCGACGGTGCCCCAGAATAAGTAAGGGCCGAGATAAGCAATGACCCGGGCGGCGTTGTCGTTGGCCCGGCTGTACGCGACGGTGGCGTTGTCGTCCTGCCCGGTCATGGACGTCTCCCTCATGCGGACTTCCTATGGCGGCCCTCCGTCCCTGGCCTTGCGGGCTCATTATTCAGGCGGCTGTGCGTGCCGCCGGCGGCCCTTGTGCACTCTCTTTATGCAGCAGGGGGACATCCCGAACCCCCGCGTGACCGGATCTCAGAAGTGTGAACCGGATCACACCTTCTTTTTACTCCCTTGCCCGGCCAGGGGCAATCCGCGGTGCCAGGGTCATGTAATGGCTTTGTGGCACTCCTCGGCGACGCCCTGGAGCAGGGTCAGAGGCGCAAATTGGCTGAATAACCGTGTCCGACAAGCGGCGGGAGCCGTTGACAGCCAGGGTGAATGGGAATATTTTCCCACCCCATTGGGATTTTATTCCCATTGACGCCCTGAGGGCGCACAAGAATCCCGCCGTTCAGCCGGCCTGCAGCCGGCGCGGCATCGGTATCGACTGTCAGGAGGACACGACATGCAGTTATCCATTCGCAACAGGTCAGCCCGCACCTGCCTCGCCGCGCTGCTGACCGGCAGCCTGGCCGCCTGCGGCGGCGGCGGCGGCAGTGCCAGCGACCCGACCAGCCCCGATCCGGCTCCCGGATCCGACAGCACCACCGTGAGCTCCCAGGGGGTCATCACGGGTTTCGGCAGCGTCTATGTCAACGACACCCGCTACGCGCTCGACGACGATACTCGCGTCGTCGCCAATGACGATGAGCGCGTCGGCGACGACGGCGCCCTGGCCCTGGGCATGAAGGTGAAGATTCGCGCCACCGAACGCGACGGCGAGCGGGTTGCCGAAAGCATTCGCCACCGCCGCGACCTGAAGGGTCCGGTGACCCGGCTGATGATCGATGACGACGATCCCAGCCTGGGGACCTTCTTCGTGGCCAACACCCGGGTGGTCGTCGATGCCAACACGGTTTTCTCTTCGCGCATCGGTGATCAGGACGGCAACGGCGACATCGATGTCCGCGACCTTACTGTGGAAAACGGCCGGCTGGTCGTGGCCGTCAGCGGTTTCGCCAGCGACGACGGTTATCTGGCCAGCCGAGTAGATCGCGTATCCGGCAACGACGACGATGACGAAATCGAAATCAAGGGCTTCGTCACCGCCGTAGACAGCGACGCCGGCACCTTCGTGGTCAACGGCACCGAATTCCTGGTGAGCGGCGCAACCGAATTCGCCGACGGTCTGGTCTTCGGCCCGGAACTCGAGGGCGTATTCGTAGAAGTGGAAGGCGTCCGCATCGCCGCAGGCTACGAAGCCCGGGAAGTGGAACGCGAAGACGATGACGATGACGACGCCCGCCGCGACCGTTTCGAGATCGAGGGTATCCTCGTTTCCGTGGACACGGAAGCCAACCCCAATGTCATCCGCATCGGCGGTCAGACCATAGAAGTAGCGAATGCTCAACCGCTGACTGGCCTGGTGGGCAGCCGTGTGCAGATCAAAGGCTTCTTCAACGGCGCCGGACTGCTGGTGGTCGATCTGAGCCGGCTGCGGGACGATCAGCGTATCGCCACGGAAGACCGGGTGATGAGCGTGGACGCCGCCGGCGGCACCTTCACGACCCGCCTGGGTCTGGACATCCGCCCCGAAGGCGTCAGCCGCCTGGAGGACGACGACAATGACGACGATCGTCTGACCCCGGAACAGTTCCTCAACCGCCTGCGCACCAACGACTACATCGAAGCACGCGGCTCACTGAACGATGACGGCAGCGTTACCTGGACGCGCATCGAACGCGAAGATGAAGACGACGACGAACAGGCGTGCGAACTGCGCGGGCCGGTGGAATCCATCGCCGATGACCGGCAATCGTTCGTCATTCTCGGCGTCACCATCGACGTGGCCGCCGGCCGCGACGTGCAGTTCGAAGACGATGACGACGACCTCGACCGCGACGACTTCTTCGACCGCCTGGAAACGGGCACCATCGTCAAGGCGGAAAGCGACGACGATGACGTCAATGCCTGCCAGAACGGTCTCATGCTGGCCGAGGAAGTGGAACTCGGCGGCGGCGGACCGCCGCCGTTCGTCCCCCCCGTGGGCGGCGGTGACGGCGGCAACGACGACGGCGCCAGCGGCGACGGCGTGGTCTTCCTGATCATCGACGCAGACAGCATCGACAACGGCAATCCGCCCAACGACTTCACGGCCGAAGACGTCAACGACCAGCTCGCGGCCGTCGGCCTGCGTCAGCCGCTGGCCTGGTTCCAGGACAACGTGGGCAGCGAGATCGACCTGTTCACCGGCCAGGTGGGCGACGAAGGCTGGTTCGCCCTGAAGACAATTCCGGCGATCTGGCAGGATGCCGGCCCCACCGGCAACGGTACCCGCAACTATCTCCAGGCCGGTCCCGGCCTGGGCGGGCCGCCCGACGGCGACGACCGGGAGGTGTTGCTGGACGAGATTCCCGACGTCACGCCGCTGCGCGCCACCGGCCTGGCCATGCTGACCGGCCGGACCGTGTGCGCCGTGGTCTACGACAGCGACATCAGCGTCAACTACGACCCGCTGCAGGGCAACCTGCAGGGCAACAACCTGGGGGTGGTCAGCTTCGAAGTGCTGGCCGCCGCGGCACGCACCGATGGTTCCTCGTCGGACCTGCCGCGGGTGAGCATCCGGGCAGGCGATGCTGCCGCCTGCGAGCAGCCTCTGGTGTTGTTCGACAACGCACCGGTTCCGGTCTCGTCTTCCGAGCCTGAAGACACCGACCCGCCCGCCACACCGCCAGCCCCGCGTCTGGTACCGGCGGTGTGATTGAGCCGTTGCCCGGCGCAGGGTATCCATGCCCCCTGTCCGAGGACAGGGTCCATGGCAATGCGCCGGGCGATGGGCGAACATCCGCGTCATTGTGAGCACACCAGCGGAGCAGAATCTGAGCACCACGCTGCGGCGCGCCATACGCCGTGTGCTGCGCCCGCTGGTTCGTGTGCTGCTGCGTAACGGCGTGGACTGTGTCAGTTTCGAAGAAGAAGTACGGCGTGCTTACGTGGATGTGGCCATGAACGATTTCACGCTGGAGAGCGGCAAACGCACCATTTCACGGGCCGCCACCATCACCGGCTTGAGCCGTAAGGAAGTGGCCAGGCTGCACAAGAACGACGGCGAGGCCGACCAGGGCAGCGTCATGGGTCAGAACCGAGCCGCTGCCGTCATCGCCGGCTGGGTGCGCGATCCGGACTTTCAGGATGGCCGGGGCGAACCCCGCGCCTTGAGCATGGACGATGCAGCCGGCGGTTTCCCGGCGCTGGTAAAACGCTACAGCGGCGACGTCCCGCCCGGTGCCGTATTCGACGAACTGATCCGGGTCGGTACCGTTGAGCGGCTCCCCGACGGCCGCGCCCGCCTGCTGGCGCGTTCCTACGTGCCGGCCCGGGACGATGCCGCCAAGCTGGACATTCTGGGCACCGACGTCAGCTACCTGATCGACACCATCGCCCACAATCTCGATCACTCCGGCCCCGCCGCCCGCTATCAGCGCAAAGTGCTCTATGACGACCTGCCGGCGGAACATGCCGAACAGTTCCGCATCTTTGCCGCTGAACGCTGTCAGACCTTGCTGGAAGAGTTCGACCAGACCCTGGCCCGCAGCGACCGGGGCCTCAACCCGCAGGCGGACGGCAGCGGCCGGCGTCTCGCCGGTGTTGGTATGTTCTATTTCGAAGAAGATCTGAGCGGCATACCGCCGGACCAGGGAGATATCGACTGATGTACCGCCTGCGATTCGTTCGAACTCTGGCTGTGAGTCTTTGCCTGGTGCTGCTCACCCCCGCCTGCGGGGGCGGCGGCGGCAGCGCATCCGTGGCGGTGGGCGGCACCTCAGGGTCCGGCGTCACCGGCGGTACCTCCGGGTCCGGTGTCACCGGCGGCGCCGTCAATTCGTTCGGCAGCGTGGTGGTCAATGGCACCTCCTACCTGACCAGCAGCGACGATGACGACATCGATACCGAGTTCGTCGGCCCCGGCGCAGACTTTGCCGAGACCGATCTGGCGCCCGGCATGCTCGTGCAGGTGAACTGGCAGCGGGACGACGAAGACGACCCGCGGCAGGCGCTGCGCATCACCTATCTGCCGGACCTGCGCGGTCCGGTGACGGCGGCCTGGTCACCACCCGCCGACGGCCAGCCCGCCCGCCTGGGCGTCGCCGGACGTACCGTGGAACTGCCGTCCGCCAGCGTGCTGGACGATCCCTTCGGCCGCGCCACGGCCGGCGTCGCTACCGTGGTATCCGCAGAGGAACTCAGCATCGGCACCGACCGGATCGAGGTCAGCGGTTTCCTCATCGAGCGCGATGCCGCCACCGGCGCCAGCGTCATCCGCGCCTCGCGTATCGCTCGAGTCGGCCAGCAGGATGCCGCCAATCCGCCGGAAATCATCAGCGGCGTGGTACACGCCAGCAGCGCCGGCAACTTCGATATCGTCGACGCCTCCGGCGACGTTCTGACCGTGACGTTCGACGCCGCGGCGGTGGCTGACGACAGCCTGTTCGACGCCGCCGGCTCGAACCGATTATCCGAGGGCGCTACCGTACGGGTGACCGGGCAGCTCGACGGCGCCGACGTCAGCAACGTCAGCGAAATCCGCCGGCCTCTGGACGATCTGCAGCCCATCTCGGACGACGAGGCCGTCGAGGGCGAGATCGATGGATTGATCACTGCCGAACCCGACAGCGACAACGTATTCCGCGTCGCCGGCCAGCTCGTCGGCTTCGACAGCGATACCGAGTTCTCCGACGGCACCGCGGCCGATCTGCGCATCGACCAGCGGGTCAAGGTGGAAGGCGAGTTGCGCGACGGTAGCGACGGCGTCCGCATCCTGCAGGCAGAAGAGATCGACTTCGAACAGGAAGCGGAAGTCGAACTGGCAGACACCGTGGCCACCGCCCTCTCCGGAACTCAAACCGATGGAACATCGACCTTCGACACCCGTATCGGCGTCACGGTGCTGGTACGGCCGCAGACCGTGCTGAAGGACGATAGTGACACGTCACCGAACGGGCGCCTCAACCTGAACGATCTGCAGGTGGGAGACTTCGTCGAGGTGGACGGTTACTTCGACGGCGCCGGCCGACTGGTGGCGGTCACACTGGAACGCGACGATGAGGATGACGGCTGCAAACTGGAAGCGCGGGTAGCCGACTCGGAGGCGCCGGGCGCTTCGCGCCGCTACACCATCGACGGCCGCCCCGGTCTGGTGATCGCCGACGTGGGCGACGACCCCACAATCGAGAAGATTCTGCCCGGTGCCCTGGGCGAGTTCGAGGCCGGCGACCTGGGTGATTGCAGCATCCGCCCCGACGGAACCGACATCGACGGCCAATCCGTAGATGCGGGATTCCTCGCCGGGGAGGTAGACGGGGATGACGACGGCGATGACTGAGCCGGCGCGCGGCCGGAGCGGGTGCCGCGCCGGTCAGCCGCCGCTGCCGGGCCGCTCATAGATGGATTGGCCGCCGGCATCCTCTTCGGAGATCCTGCGGCCGAGCGCCGGGAATGTGGGAATCTCGTGGTCGGCCAGCTCAGGCATCTTCGGTTTGCGCGCCAGGGCCGCTTCCACATAAGGCGCCAGCGCCTCCTGTTTGCGGCGCTCACGCTCGGCTTCGCGTTCCTTGAACTCACCCATCACCTCGGCACCGAACAGCTCCAGCGCTTCACAGATGTGTTCATGGCGGTTCAAACCCGCCTGCTGGATGAAGGTGACCTGATCGACGCCGCTGTCCTCGAACTTGCGCAGATGCTCCCGCAGATCGTCCGGAGTGCCGATGCCGCCCCGGGCACCGCCCAGTGATACGGACGCGCCGGACTCCACCTCGGCTTTGCGCTGCTGCCAGGTCTGCTGGAATTCCTGCCACAGATCGGTACGGCCGGGCTTGTGCTCGCCGAAGCCGTACAGACTGCCGAGCGCATAACCGAAGAACTCGAAGCCCTGGAGGCTGCGGGCGATGGCTTCGTCCCGCGACGCATGGCAGCCGAAACTCGACACCATGCAGATGTTGGCGTTCACCGCGTGACCGATGGGCACGCAGCGCTCGCTTTTGATGATGCCGTAGTATTCGTCCACCCACTCGCGGGCCTCTGCCGGATCGACGAACGCGAACGTCAGCGCGCCGATGCCGAGTTCGGCCGCCAGGCGGATGGTTTCCCGCCGCGAACAGGCCACCCACAGCGGCGGATGCGGCCGCTGCACGGGTTTGGGAACGACGTTGCGGCAGGGCATGGAGAAGTACCTGCCGTCGAAACCCGGATAGGGGTCCATGACCAGCATGTTGGCGATCTGCTCGAGGGATTCCCGCCACATGTTCCGTTTCTCGTCCACGGGAATGTCGAAGCCGCCGAGCTCCAGAATGGCCGACGACTCGCCGGAGCCGAAGTCCACCCGGCCGTTGGACACCAGGTCCAGGGTGGCCACCACTTCCGCCGTGCGGGCCGGGTGGTTGTACTGCGGAATCACCTGACGGATCCCCTGGCCCAGGCGGATGTTCCGGGTACGGGCCGCACAGGCTGCAAGGAAAACCTCCGGCGCCGACGAGTGCGAGTATTCCTCGAGGAAGTGGTGCTCGACTTCCCAGGCATAGTCGATGCCCAGACGATCAGCCAGCTCCACCTGCGCCAGCGCCTCGTTGAACAGTTTCTGCTCCGCCCCGTCTGTCCAGGGCCGCGGTAGCTGGTGCTCGTAGAAAATCCCGAATTTCATGTCATTCACCTCCCCGTTCGGCCCCCATGATAGTGGATAGCCGTGACCTACGTCGTGACAGGAGCGCGCCCGACTGCTATATCTATGCCTATGAAGCTGCGTCCATCATCCATGCGCTGGCTGCTGCTGGCACTGCTCGCCGCCGGGCCGCTGCAGGCCCAGACGGTCATGCTCTGCGAGATGCTGGGCCTGGCACAGCAGGACACCTGCTGCTGCCACGAACCGCAACCGGCCCGCGACTGCGACGATGCCGAGCCGGCCCCTGCACCCAGGCACAGCGGCGACGACTGCTGCGACGAGATCGTCGAACTGAGCTTTGCCCCGGACGACCGGTCCGATGTTGCCAAACCCTCCGCACCACGGGCCGAGTCCCGATCCGCCCGACCTGATCACACAATGGCCCGCGCCGCCGGTCCCGGCGGCGTCCGCCGCCGCATTACCCGTGACCTGGGCCGCGTCATCGCACAGCCCCGACGGCTCGCGGTTGTATCTCCTCACCGAGCGCGTGCGTATCTGAAACCTCCTGGTCGTTGCCTGTCACGGCGGCCGTGCCGCAGCCGTGACGTGTTCTCGAAGCAACCGCCAGGAGTTTCACCGTGTTCCACAGTTCCAAGCTACCTGCATCGGCGCTGGCCGGCGCTCTGCTGTTCGCGGCAGCACCGCTCAGCAGCAGCGCCGCGCCGCCGCCAACCGGCATCGATGGGTTCCCCGGAGAGCTGACCGAGTCCGCACTCATCGAGCGGGTGGTAGCCGCCAATCCGGGTCTGGCCGCCCTGCAGGCGGCCGCCGAAGCGGCCCGCCATCGCATCGAGCCCGCCGGTTCCCTGGACGACCCGATGCTGCGTTACGCGGTATCCCCGCGCACCATCGGCAGCGGCAGCTTCAGCCAGCAGGCCGAGTTCAGCCAGCCCATCCCCTGGCCGGGCACCCTGCGCGAGCGTGCCGCGGCCGCCCGGCATCAGGCCGAGGCCGCCGGTGCCGACGCCCGTGCCCTGCGCCTGCTGGTGATTTTCCGCGCCCGCACCGCCCTGGCGGACTGGCGCTATCTGGCTGAGGCGCTGGCAATCAATGCGGCGAGCCGGAACCTGCTCGACGAACTCATTGGTGCCGCTGAAAACCGCTATGCCGCCGGCCGCGGACCCCGTCAGGACGTGCTGCAGGCCGAACTGGAACGCGCCGGGCTCGACAACGAGGCGTTGCGTCTGCGCCAGGAACGCACCCGGCTGCTGGCAGGACTGAATGCCCTGCTCAACCGTCCTCCCGGCGCAGACCTGCCCGAAGCAGCGCCGCTGACCCACCTGCCGCCGCCGCCCCCGCTGGAAACCCTGGAACACCGGGCACTGGCGCAGCACCCGGCGCTGGCGCGGCTGCAATCCCAGGCCGCGGCAAAACGCAGCGAGGTCAACCTGGCGCAGAAGGCCTTTTACCCGAACTTTCAGGTGGGGGTGGGTTATGCCGGCCTGATGGACGACCCCGACAAACGGCCCACCCTGGGGGTGACCATCAACGTGCCTCTCGACCGCGGCAAGCGGCGCGCTGCCCTCGCCGGTGCCCGCGCTGAAGCCAAGCAATCCGAGTGGGCCCTGGCGGACGAGCGCACCCAGCTGCTCGCTAACCTGGCCGGCGCCCGTGCCGCGGTGGAAGAGGCCCGGGCCTCCGCAGCCCGCTACGAGGCAGAGCTGGTACCGCTGGCAGGCGAATATCTGGACACCGCCCTCAACGACTACCGCAGCGGGGTCGGCGACTTCCGTGACGTCATCGACGCCGAACAGCGCAAGCTCGACAACGAGCTCGCCCTGGCCCGCACCCGGGCCGGCTACGCCCGGCGCATGGCCGAGCTGGAACGCTGGGTCGGCAATGCGCAGGGAGAACACCGATGAAAACCTGGCACTGGCTGACGATCCTGGCAATGGCGGCACTACTCGGCGGCGGCGCCCTGCTGTACTGGCCGGCAGCCGATGACCCTGCGGAGAGCAGGACCGCCGGGTCCGATGAGCTGGCACAGTTTCGGGCCGGCGACCTGCGCCTCGGCGTCGCGACGGAGCCGCCCACCCCCCAGGTGGGCGACAACACGCTCGTGATCGAGATTGCCCGCCCCGACGGCACCCCGCTCGAAGATGCCGCCGTATCGGCAATCGCCGAAATGCCCGCCATGGGTGCCATGCCGGCCATGCGCGCCGCGGCCGATCTGCAGCGCACGGCGCCCGGGCGTTTTCAGGGAACGTTGTCCTTGAGCATGCGCGGCGAGTGGCCCCTGACGATCACCGTGGAGACGCCGGACGGCGCCAGCCGGCGCCTGCAGTTCGATCTGGCCACCGGCCGGGAAGGCCTCGACATTGCCGCCGGCGGCCGTCCCGTCGGCGGGTCGGCCGGATCAGCCGACGAGGACAGTGACGGTGCCATCAACATCGACAACCGGCGCCGCCAGCTCATGGGCCTGGAGACCGCAGAGGCGACCCATCGCGACCTGACCCGGCGCATCCGCGCGGTGGGCCGCATCGCCGTGAACGAACGACGGCGCTCGGAAGTGGCGCTGAAGTTCGACGGTTACATCGGCGAACTGGCCGCCGACTTCGTCGGCGCCCCGGTCGAACGCGGCCAGGTGTTGTTCACCGTCTACGGCCCGGAACTGCTGGCCGCCCAGCAGGAATACCTGGACGTACTGGAACGCCGCGGCCAGGCCGGCCGGGACGATCCGCTGCTGCGGGCGGCCCGGGAGCGCCTGCGCCTGTGGGACATGCCGGAGAGCGCAATCGACGCCCTGGAACGGCGCGGCACACCAAGCGATTACGTGCCCATACATGCGCCCCGCTCGGGAACGGTGCTTGAGCGCAACATCAGCGCCGGCGCCGCGGCACCCCGGGGCCGCAAGCTCCTCGAGATCGCCGACCTGTCCCAGGTATGGATCGAGGCCGACGTCTACGATGCCGACCTGGAACTGGTGGCACCGGGCATGACCGCCACAGTGACCCTGCCGTATCTGCCGGGCCGCGCCTATGAGGCTGATGTGGAGTTCGTCTATCCGCAGTTGCGCGACGCCAGCCGCACCGGCCGCATCCGCCTGTCGCTGGATAATGCCGATGGAACCTTGAAGCCCGGCATGTACGCCGACGTCGACCTGCATGCCGAGATCGGCCATCGCCTGGCGGTGCCTGAAGAGGCCGTGATCGTCGCCGGCAACACCCGCGTGGTGTTCGTCGATCTGGGCAATGGCCGACTTAAACCGGTGCGCATTCGTACCGGGCGCCGAGCTGAGGGGTATCTGGAAGTCCTGGAGGGCCTGTCGCTCGGTGACCGGGTGGTCACCTCAGGCAATTTCCTGCTCGCGGCGGAAACCCGCCTGAAGACGGGGCTGCTGCAATGGTGAACAACGAAGGCCGCGGCCCTCTGGAAAACCTCATCGCCTTCTCGGCACGCAACTGGCTGCTGACGCTGATGCTGGTTGTCGCGGCCGCCGTCTGGGGATACCGCTCCCTGCTCGACGCGCCGCTGGATGCCATACCGGATCTGTCCGACGTGCAGGTCATCGTCTTTACCGAATGGCCCGGGCGCAGCCCGGACCTGGTGGAAGACCAGATCACCTATCCGCTCACCACCACCCTGCTGGCGGCACCGGAAGTGCGCTTCGTGCGCGGCCAGAGCTTCATGGGCCTGTCGTTCGTCTACGCCATCTTCGAAGACGGCACCGACATGTACTGGGCGCGCTCGCGGGTGCTGGAATACCTGAACAGCGCCGCCGCCGATCTGCCCCGGGACGTGCGTCCTACCCTCGGGCCGGACGCCACCGGGGTGGGCTGGGTCTATCAGTACGCCCTGGTGGACGAAAGCGGTGACAACGATCTGGCGGATCTGCGCAGTCTGCAGGATTTCAACCTGCGCTTCGCCCTGGAATCGGTGCCCGGCGTGGCCGAGGTCGCCTCCGTGGGCGGGTTCGTCAAGGAATATCAGGTCAACGTCGACCCCAACAGACTGGCCTCGTTGGGCATTCCGCTCGAGGCCGTAGCCGATGCCCTGCGGGAATCGAACAGCGACGCCGGGGGGCGGGTGCTGGAGATCGCCGGCCACGAACACTTCATCCGCGGGCGCGGCTACGTGAAGTCCACAGCCGACCTGGAACAGGTGGTGGTCGGCATGGGCGAGGACGGCGTGCCGATCCGGGTGGCCGACGTCGCTCATGTGGGCCTCGGCCCGGCCCTGCAGCGCGGTCAGGCGGATCTGAACGGC
Organism: Gammaproteobacteria bacterium; assembly: GCA_034522075.1. Lineage (GTDB taxonomy): Bacteria > Pseudomonadota > Gammaproteobacteria > Pseudomonadales > Azotimanducaceae > UBA7803. The sequence continues at coordinate 37,714 of JAXHLO010000004.1, forward strand.
GACGGGGTCACCGTAGGCGGCATCGTGGTCATGCGCTACGGCGAGAACGCTCTGGACGTCATCAACCGGGTCAAAGCCCGCATCAGCGAACTGCGCACCACTCTGCCGGACGGCGTCGACATCGTGCCCGTCTACGATCGCTCCAGCCTCGATCGAGCGCCGCCATCGACACCCTGACGCAATACCCTGCTGCGAGGAGATGCTGATCGTCTCGCTGGTGATCGGTCTCTTCCTGCTGCACGTGCGCTCCGCGCTGGTGGCGGTGATCACTCTGCCGACGGCCATCCTGCTGTCGTTCATTCCCATGTATTACCAGGGACTCACCGCCAACATCATGTCGCTCGGCGGCATCGCTGTCGCCATCGGCGCCATGGTGGATGCGGCCATCGTCATCATCGACAACGTCCACAAGCGGCTGACGAATGGCGATCAGACGCGCACGATGCAGTCGAGACGCTCGCGCCGGATGATCATCGAGGCCATGCAGGAGGTGGGGCCGAGCATCTTCTTCTCGCTGCTCATCATCACCGTGTCGTTTCTGCCTGTGTTCGCCCTGCAGGGTACCGAAGGCCGCCTGTTCACGCCCCTGGCATTCACCAAGACCTATGCCATGTTCTTTGCCGCGCTGCTGTCGGTGACGCTGATTCCCGCCCTGGCGGTGCTGCTGATCCGCGGCACGCATCCGCGGCCGACCAGCAGCTGGCTGAACCAGTGCGCTGACAGACGGCTACGCACCGGTGGTGCAACTCGCCGTGCGCTGGCGCTGGCCGGTGGTAGTGGCTGCGGTACTGGCACTGATCAGCGCCGTGCCGGTGTACCGCAGCCTCGGCAACGAGTTCATGCCGCCGCTGAACGAAGGCAGCATTCTCTACATGCCCACGGCGCCGCCCGGCATGTCCATCGCCGAGGCCACCCGGGCCATGCAGACCATGGACCGGGAGATCATGCAGTTCCCGGAGGTGGAGCGCGTGTTCGGCAAGGTAGGCCGCAGCACCAGCGCCACCGACCCGGCACCGCTGTCCATGGTGGAAACCAACATCATGTTGAAACCCGAGAGCGAGTGGCGCGACGGCATGACCTGGGACAAGCTCATCGGCGAAATGGATGCTGCCCTGCGCTTCCCCGGCATGCCAAACGTCTGGTGGATGCCCATTCAGACCCGCACGGAAATGCTCGCCACCGGCATCCGCTCGTCGCTGGGCATCAAGGTCTTCGGGCCGGACCTGGCCACCATCGAAGCCACCGGCGTCGACATTGAGCAGGCGCTGCTAGACGGATGAGCGCACCGCCCCGCACACCCGCAGCGCGTTCGCCGAGCGCGCCACCGGCGGCTATTTCCTCGACTTCGACGTCGATCGGCAGGTTGCCGGGCGTTACGGGCTGAACGTGGGCGACGTACAGCGGGTCATCGAGACCGCCATGGGCGGCATGCAGGTGGGCGAGACCGTCGAGGGCCGCGAACGCTACGGCATTCTGCTGCGCTATGCGCGCGATTACCGCGATAATCTGGAAGCGCTGCAGCGCACCCTGATCACCACGGCCGGCGGCGCGCAGATTCCCATCAGCCAGGTGGCCGACCTGCACTTCCGCACCGGAGCTCCCATGCTGCGCAATGAGGACGGCCAGCTTGTCAGCTTCGTGTTCGTCGACGTAAACGACGCCATCGGTATTGCCGACTATGTGAACCAGGCGCGCCAGGTGGTGGCAGAGCGGGTGGATGTGCCGGCCGGCTACCGGCTGGACTGGGCCGGGCAGTTCACCTACTACGAACGCGCCAGGGACCGCTTGAGCGTTCTGGTGCCGCTGGCGCTGGGGGCCATCTTCGTCATGCTGTATCTGCACCGCCAGTCGCTCACCGAGACCCTGGTAGTGATGACCGCGCTGCCCTTCTCACTCATCGGCAGCATCTGGCTGCTCGCCCTGCTCGGCTACAACCTGAGCGTGGCCGTGGCCGTGGGCATGATCGCCGTGGCCGGCCTGGCCGTGGAACTGGGTCTGCTGATGATGCTCTATCTGGATCTGAGCTGGCGGGAATTCCGCGATAAGGGCCGCCTGAACAACCGTACGGATCTGGCCGCCGCTATTGCCGCCGGCGCCGGCCAGCGCATTCGTCCCATGCTGATGACCGGGCTGACGCTGGTGCTGGGGCTGCTGCCGGTAATGTCCAGCAGCGGCAGCGGTGCCGACGTGATGAAGCGCATCGCCGCCCCCATGCTCGGCGGCGTCGGCTCGGCGCTGCTGCTCGTGCTCATCGTGTTCCCCGCCATCTTTGCCCTGTGGCGCGGCTGGCACCTGCACGATGACTGATGGCAACGAACCAATCAGCGCATCAGCGCGCGCGACACCCTCGAACAGCCCCACCAGCTCGGCGAATTTACGCCGCTGGGCGTCGGGGTCGCCGCTGGCGATGGCGTCCTCCACACAGGTATCGGCATGGGCTTTGAGGATCCCGGTCTCCACCTTGGCCAGCGCGGCCTTGACGGCCTTCACCTGCTGCAGCACGTCGATGCAGTAGCGGTCTTCCTCGATCATTCTGGCCAGGCCGCGCACCTGGCCTTCGATACGATTCAGCCGCTTCAATGTGGCTGCCTGGTCCACTGACGCCATGACGGTTGTTCCTGTTCGCTTCGGTTGCTGGACATACACCCTATACATATACTCTATAGGGGTATAGGGTATGCAAATGGTAAAGCACTCGACACACGATCACAACCACTGCTGCGGCTCCGATGGCGCCGCCGAGGCACCCCCCGGCGGCAAGTATGACAAGGTCCCCGACGGTTACAGCGGAACCGTCTACACCTGCCCCATGCACCCCGAAGTCCGCGACGTGCGGGCCTCGTCCTGTCCCCTGTGCGGCATGGCGCTGGAGCCGGAATCCGTGGTGGTGGGCGAAGAAGACACCACGGAACTCGACGATATGTCGCGGCGCTTCTGGGTCAGCGCCGTGCTCACCCTGCCGCTGGTGGTCTACACCATGGGCGAGATGGTGCCCGGGCTGGGACTGCACGGCGCACTACCCGCCGGCTGGGGGCCATGGCTGCAGTTCGCCCTGGCCACGCCCGTGGTGCTGTGGGGCGGCTGGCCGTTTCTGGTCCGCGGCGTACAGTCCGTGCGCACCATGAACCTCAACATGTTCACCCTCATCGGCCTGGGGGTGTCCGTGGCATATCTGTTCTCCGTGGTGGCCACGGCGGCACCGGGGTTGTTCCCCGACGCCTTCCGCGGCATGTCCGGCGAAGTCGGCGTGTATTTCGAGGCCGCCGCCGTGATTACCACTCTGGTACTGCTCGGCCAGGTGCTGGAACTGAAGGCACGCAGCAAGACCTCCGGCGCCATCCGCGGGCTTCTGGAACTGGCGCCGGCCACCGCGCGGCGCATCGACGCCGACGGCAACGAACAGGAAGTACCCATCGACGACCTCGGCGAAGGCGACCGCCTGCGGGTACGGCCCGGCGAGAAAATCCCGGTGGACGGCACCGTGGAAGACGGCCGCAGCAGCGTCGACGAATCGATGATCACCGGTGAGCCCGTGCCGGTGGAAAAGCACGGCTGGCGACAGGCGATCAGTGCGAGGCACAGTGAACGGCAGCGGGTTCGCTCGTCATTGACGGCTGACCGGGTCGGCGACGACACCATGTTGTCGCAGATCGTACGCATGGTGGCCGAGGCCCAGCGCAGCCGCGCACCCATCCAGCGCCTGGCCGACCTGGTGGCGGCCTGGTTTGTACCGGCCGTAGTCGCGATCGCCATCGTCACATTCATCGTCTGGAGTCTGTTCGGCCCGCAGCCGGCCATGACCCTGGCCATCGTCAATGCCGTGGCCGTGCTGATCATCGCCTGCCCCTGCGCGCTGGGGCTGGCCACCCCCATGTCCATCATGGTGGGCACGGGCAAAGGGGCCCAGCTCGGCGTGCTGATCCGCGATGCGGAGGCGCTGGAGACCATGGAGAAAGTGGACGTCATCGTGGTCGACAAAACCGGCACGCTCACCGAGGGCAAGCCGAAGCTGGTGGGCGTAGAGGCCGCGGACGGGTTCGAGGAAGGCACGGTACTGCGTCTGGCGGCTTCCGTTGAAGCCGTGAGTGAGCATCCCCTGGCGGCTGCCATCGTCGAAGGCGCGCAGGAGCTGGACGAGGGCCCCGAGGAATGCCGCGATTTTGAGTCCGTCACCGGCCAGGGCGTACAGGGCCGGGTGGGCGATCGTCAGGTGGCCGTGGGCAACCGCAAGCTCATGGAACGGGCGGGTTCCATGGATGAGGAAATCGCCAGGCGCGCCGAATCATTGCGCGAGAAAGGTCAGACCGTGATGTTCGTGGCCATCGACGGCACCCTGGCCGGGTTCATTGCCGTCGCCGACCCCATCAAGGAGACGACGCCGCAAGCCATCGACAGCCTGCATGAATCCGGCGTCAAAGTGGTCATGCTCACGGGTGACAGCGAGTCCACTGCAAGAGCCGTGGCCAGGGAGATCGGCATAGACGAGGTGCACGCCGACGTCTCTCCGGAGGACAAACACCGCATCGTCCGGGACCTGCAGGAATCCGGCGCGGTAGTGGCCATGGCCGGCGACGGCATCAACGATGCGCCGGCTCTGGCTCAGGCCGACGTAGGCATCGCCATGGGTACCGGCACCGATGTGGCCATGGAAAGCGCCGGCATTACGCTCATGCGCGGCGATCTGCGCGGCGTCGCCCAGGCCCGGTCGCTGAGCCGGGCCACCATGCGCAACATCCGCCAGAACCTGTTCCTGGCCTTCGTCTACAACAGCCTCGGCGTACCGGTTGCGGCCGGCATTCTCTATCCGTGGTTCGGGCTGCTGCTGAGCCCCATGTTCGCCGCGGCGGCCATGAGCCTGAGTTCGGTGTCGGTCATCGGCAACGCCCTGCGCTTGCGCCAGGCGCAGATCTGAAGGTAGCGTCCGGCCATGGATCAGTGTTGTCAGGATAAATCCAGCGAACTCGCCGTGCTGCGGGCCCAGCAGGGCCGGGTGCTGCAGATTGCGCTGGGCATCAATCTCGTGATGTTCGTGGTGGAGTTCACGGCCGGTGTGCTGGCCAGTTCCACGGCCCTGCTGGGCGATTCCCTGGACATGTTCGGCGATGCCTCGGTCTACGCCCTCACGCTCTATACCCTGCACCGCAGCGACCGCGCCAGGGCCGGTGCGAACCTGGCCAAAGGCACGGCCATGCTGCTCATCGGCTGTGCCGTCATCGTCCAGGCCGTGCGCAACGCGTGGCTCGGCATCGTTCCCGAGGCGCACATCATGGGCACCATCGGGGTCCTGGCACTGGCGGCCAATGCGCTGTGCTTCGCGCTGATCTACCGCCACCGCAGCGACGACTTGAACATGCGTTCGAGCTGGCTGTGCTCGCGCAACGACCTGATTGCCAACACCAGCGTCATCGCCGCCGCCGGCCTGGTGGTCTGGTCCGGTTCACTGTGGCCGGACCTGGTCGTGGGTGTGGCAATTGCCGCGCTGTTCCTCAGCTCTGCCTGGCACGTGCTGTGGGCGGCGGGCCGCGACTGGCGGCATGCCACGCCTTGACGCCTACCCGAGCTTGTCCCGCACCCTGCCAACAGCACCGACAACCCGCTCCACGTGCTCGGCCGTATTGTAGATATGCGGTGACAACCGCAGACCGCCGGTAGGCGCGGGAATCACCCCCGAATCTTCGAAGACACGCTCTGCCAGTGCACCCCGGTTGTTTGCGGATGCGGCCAGAATGATGACATTGCTGCGGAAATCCGCATGGCCCGGGGATACCAACGGCACGTCGATATCGTGCAGTGCGGCGCGCAGCCGGTCGGCCACCGCCGTCGCCCGGTGCGCAACGAACGCCGGGGTCAGTGCTCCGTGCCAGGCCACGGTTTCCGCCAGCGCGGCAATGGAGGCATCGTCCCGCTGCCCCAGGGCTTCGTAGCGGCGCGCCCCGGCCACCGAGGGCTCCACGTCGTTGCCCCAGGGAATGCTGACCACGACAGGCGCCACAGCCTCCTGACTTTCCCGGCGCACATACAACATGCCGGTTTCGCGCGGGCCCATGTACCACTTGTGGGCGCTGCCGCTGAACGAATCGCAATCCCACTCCGCCAGATTCACATCGCGCACGCCCCAGGTCTGGGCGCCGTCGATGTGTATGAACAGATCCGGACGGCGGCGGCGCAATTCCGCGCAGATTTCCGCGGCCGGCAGGCGGAACCCGGTGATGTTGGAGATGTGGGTGAATGAGACCATGCGGGTGCGCGGGCCCAGCGCTGCGCTGACGCCATCCACCACTTCGCCGATGGACTGCGCCGCAAGCGGCACAGCAAAGTAACGCACCTTGAACCCTTCCCGGGCCGCCCGGACCTCCCATGCCAGGGCGTTGGAGGGATGGTTCTGATCCCACAACAACACCTCGTCGCCGCTGCGCAGCGCCAGACCCTGAACGACAATGCTGTTGGCTTCGGAGGTATTGCGCACAATCGCGATCTCATCGCCTGCGGTGCCAAGCTGACCGGCGATTCCGCTGCGCGCCGTCTCCTTCATGGCCTCGATGCGTCGGCGATTCGGCGCGCTCATGTCACGGTCGAGCTCACGGCTGTAGCGTTCCACGGCGGCAGAGATGGCGCTGGGCATGGGGCACAGGTTGGCGGCATTCATGGGCACCCGGTCCGCGGCAAAGCCAAAAGCTGTGTAGGCGCGGGCCGACGTAAGCGACGCCAGATACCAGCGATCCTCCAGGGGAAGCCCGGCGGAGCCTTTCAACAGGTTACGACGTGCGATCATGGTTCGTACTCTCCCCACCAATGGTGAACCAGCGCGGATCGATATGGGTGTCCACGCCTGCGAACGCATCGTACCGCAAAGAGAGGGCGGCCCCTGCACATGAAGGCAATTCGCCCTCTCAGGTGGCCAAAACATCGACAACACCCCGTCGGCATTGATTTATAGTGGGTGCCGTGAGGGGAAGGATTCGGCCAATGGTTGAAGCCGAAGGCGCATCAACGTCCTCAATCTGCTCTACAACACGCTGGATGACCCAAGCCAGTGGCAGGCGTGGCTGGAATTGAACCTGCCGAGCATTTTGCGCAGATGGCGGCGACATGACGCTAAGACGGCGTGGCCGACCATGGTTCGTTCGCAATTGTAGCTGCCGCGCCAGCGCCGGCGCCTATGCTGAGCGAACTATGGTGCCAAAGACTGGCAGCGGGCCCGGCTGAAGTGATGTTCGCCGTCGGCCGGGCAAAGGCCATGTCCGACTTGAGCACGAGCGAGATTGGCGAGTATCTGGATGGCGGTTCTTTCAGGAGTTCGCGCAGGACACATGCGCCTGGATGTCCGTGGGCGGCGTGTTCCTTCGAGAGGACGGCAGGATGGGTAACACGGGTTTCCACCGACGCAATCTGCGGCACCCTTTCAGGAGGAGGTCAGATTTTCTGAGATGCTGATTCCCACATCGCCAAGCGTGCAACGATCTTAGAACCTGCACCTGCTGGAAGATGCGGTAGCGAGCTTGGCTACTATGGCAGCGGCATCATCCTGCTGGATGACGACGGTAGCGTGCAATACGCCAATGATGCCGCAGGCAGCATTCTCCGAAGCGGCGGGCTGTCCATACGGAACCACAGGCTTTTCGCTGAGGACCGGTCTGATTCGATTCGCCTGCACAGAGCGATTGCTGCCATTCTGAGCTGCGGACAGGATGCCGGGGATTGGCGGAGAGCGTGCTGATTTCGCGCAGCAACCACCCGTTCCTGGTCGTATTCTCCGTCACACCGAATCACCGGAAGCAGCCTTACGATCAAGCGGGAACGATTTCGGCCATTCGTGTGGTAGTCACGGTGAGAGATTCACTAAGGCAGCCAGAGCTTCAGAAGCAAATCCTGTTCGGAACATCTACGGCTTCACGGCACGCGAGTTGGAAATCGGTGAACTGCTCTGTACAGGACCTGGATTGCGGTCCATATCCGACCAGCTGGCAATCGCCTACGAAACGGCACGGACTCATACCAGATCGATGATGCAGAAGGCCGGCGTTCGAGGAAGATCCGAGCTCATGGCGTTTTTCCTGTCACTAAGCGATTGATCAGATTCCGCAGTCATCCCTCATCGTCCATATCGTCGAGACACTGTTCATCGAACAGCAGCAGGCGGCGGTCGGCCACGCGTTCGACGCGCAGCCTCTGCGAGAACGATTTAGTCGGCAGCTTGCGCGGCAGCAGCAGCCCGGACTCTGGTCTCCACGGTTGCACCAGCAGGGGTATCGGATACAGCAGGCGGTCGTCGCAGATCTGCGCCAGGCCAATGGCGCCGAACAGCACGCACAGCTCCAGATTCCTGTCGCGCATTCTGTTGAGACGAAATCGGGCGTTCTGCTCTCGAGCGCTCCAGAATGTGGTCGGCGGATAAAACGAGCGGGAACCCGGGAGATTCGAGTTCCGTAGCGCAGAGTTGTTGCAGACTGGCTCTCCGATAGGCTTTGTCGCGCATGAACGCGGTGCTGGACCACAACGCTTGTATCAGCAGAAGATTCCTGCGGCTCGCCTGCAGATCAACGTCGAACACGGTGGAGAGGACCGTGAGGAATGCGCCATCAGGCGCCAGCAGATCACTCGCGATGTCCAGCAGCGGGCTGATTTCGCCCAGGGCTGACGGTTGATCCGGCGAAGCCCTGACCACGGAACCGGAAAAGTGGTCGTGCAACGCATCCCGCGCAAAGGTCTCTAGACGGTCCTCACGACGGGGGGCAATGGCCCGTCGTCGACCATCGCCCGTACCAGAAGCGTTGCTGACCACCAGCGCTACCTCCTCCTGCGGCGTTTCCACTGACGATCCTCAGGATCGTCGGGACTTGCGCTTCACCGCACTGGTGGGCTCGAAGGTCCCTACCTCAATTGGGGTATATGTCCAGCACGAAACCGCTCATCCGTCATCGCAACGCCGCCTTGATGGCTTCCACCTGCACCTGGGATACCGGCCAGAATCTGCCCAGCGTGCAGGATATCCCCTAGGGCCAGTGCACGGCAGGCGCTGGTAGCGTTCCCAGAGGAACCAGTCGGTAACCTGAAACTGATCCATGTCGCAGATCTGGAAGCTGTGGGTGCGGAACACCAGTCTGCGGCTGCGTTCAAGACCCGGACAGCGCCCGCGCAGTTCGTTCAACCACAGCTTGCCGCCCGGCCTTTGAACAGCACATGCCGGTCACCCAGAGGCTCGAAGTCACGGTACGGCGATCGAGATGCAGCGGCGCGGCGTGCTGTAGGCGTCCTCGTCGAGAGGCTCGGCGAGGATGTCGCGCGCGCGAGGCCTTCTGCCCCGGGCGGACTCTGTCTCCCGCTCCTGCGGGGCCGATGCGCAGCCGGCTGCAGCTATGGCCGCCAGCGCCATCAATCGTGTCATCCACGTCAGCATGTGTGCGGAACCTCGGGGGTGTTGCTGTGCCATGAGGAAATCTCCGAAACGGCCCGGCAACAGCGCACGTCGTCCGGACGCCGCTGGGATCAGTCAGTGCTCACCGCCTCTGCCGGTACACCCTGCCGCGCCGTCCGGCGCAGGCGCCCGGGCGGCTCCCCGATGGCGTTGCGGAAGGCGTGGCGAAATGCCGCTTCGGATTGGTACCCCACCGCCTCCGCGATGCGTGCCATGGAATCACTGGTGCTGGTCAACAGATCCACCGCCATCTGCATCCGCCAGCGGGTGACGTAGTGCATGGGCGTGTCGCCGACGAGTTCACGGAACGCCGCTGAGAACGCTGCCCGGCTCATGCTGGCCTGGGCGGCCGGCGTCTCCACCGACCAGTTGCTGCTCCGGCGCACGGTGAACGACCAAGACCCGGCCGAGGCGCGGGTCCGCAAGGGCCGCCATGAGGCCAACGCTGGCACCGGATTGATGTGCTGGCGCAGGGCATGAACGAACAACACCTGCACGAGCTGGTCGATCACCGCACTGCGGCCCGGCCGCCGGCTTTGGGCTCACCGATCAGCAGTTCGAGCAGGGCACGCGTGTCGTTCACCGCCGATCGGGTCAGATCGATGAAGGCATCCGGCAGGCTGTCGAGCAGCGGCCACACCGCGCTCTGGAATTCGAAGTAACCGCACAGCATGTGGGTGATGGGCAGCCCCTCCTGCCGGTTCCGAGCTGGTTGGCCGCCACATCCAGCGGTATCCTCGGGGTGAGCGAGTGCCGGGCATTGCACCAGAAACAGCCCAGAAATCCCCCGGATGCAGCCGACGCGGGCCATGCCTTCCACGTGCGCCAGCAATCCCCCAGAGGCCGAGACCACGTGAAAGGTGCCGGTGTGGGCGCCGAGGAGTCCACGGCCCACAGCCCGCCGCACAGGGACGGCTCGGCATAGACGCCGGCCAGAAGCCGCAGGCGCTGGAGAATCAGGGTTAGTGCGTCTTCCTCGTCAGCCATGAATAGACGATCTCGAATATTTCGAGTACTTCGGCGTGTTCATCTTGACTCATGCGGCTACATGCGCATCGACAGTCGCCGACGGAGATCGACAGCCATGACCGGCCAGGTTCGGCGGTCGAACGCCTCGAACAGGAGGTTCTGGGTGCGAACAAACCGGTGCTGGTGGATTTCTATGCCGACTGGTGCGCGCCCTGCAAGGCCGTAACCCCGCTGGTGGAAGCCCTGGCGCGCGATTACGACGGCAGCATCGACGTCAGAAAGGTCGACGTGGACCGAAACCCGAGAGCTCGCGCAACGGTTCGGCATGCCGCGGCATTCCTACCCTGCTGCTGTTCAAGGACGGCACCGTGGCGGGATCGCTGGTCGGCGCCGCGACCAAGAGCGCCTTGAACTCGCTCATCGACAACCACCTCGATTGAGCGGGCTCGCTGGCATGCGACGTCCAGCAACCAGAGGAGGACCTTATGTCCCGCGTACCTGCCATCGACCCTCGATCAGCCAGCGGCGAAACCGCCGAGCTGTTCAAGACCGCAAAAAAAAGCGTGGGCGCCGTACCAATATCATTCGCGTGCTGGGCAACTCGCCCGCGGTATTGAAGGCCTATCTGACGCTCTCGGACATTCTTTCCGAAACCAGCTTCGATCCCAAAGAGCGCGAGGCCATCGCCCTGACCGTGGCTGGCGCCAACGGTTGCAACTA
>JAXHLO010000005.1:0-53692 GCA_034522075.1 Gammaproteobacteria bacterium
AAGCAATCGTAATGGTTTTTGGATGTACTTCGGTTTCGTTCGTGTTGTTTCAGGGCGCCCTGTCGGCGTGCGGCGCGCCGAGTTCGGCGCCCACGCCGTGCAGGCGGCCCTGACCGACGGCAGGATGGAGGCCGGACAGGTCAGCGAGGGCGTTCCTCGGCAACGTCATCAGCGCCGGCCTCGAGCAGGCGCGCGCGCCCGCCAGGCCATGCGCCGGGCCGGCCTGCCGGACAGCTGCGGCGCCGCCCACGGTGAACAAGGTCTGCGGCTCCGGCATGAAGGCCACCATGCTGGCCTGCGACCTGGTCCGGGCAGGGCAGTGCCCGGCTGGTGGTTTCCGGCGGCATGGAGAGCATAGAGCAACGCGCCCTACCTGGTGGCCAAGGCGCGCGCCGGCCTGCGCGTGGGACATCAGCAGCTTCCAGGACGCCATGTTCCTCGACGGTCTCGAGGATGCCGCGACGGGTTCCTCCATGGGCACCTTCGCGCAGGACGCGGCAGACGCCTATCAGGCGCACTTCGCCGGAAGCCCAGGATGCCTACGCCATCCGGTGCGTGGAACGTGCACGCCAGGCCATGGCCTCCGGTGCGCTGGCCGCCGAGATACGCCATGGAGGTCAACAGGCGCCGCGGTGAGCGAAGAGCGAGCCGCCGGGCCGTGCCCAGTCGAGCGCGTGCATCGCTCAAGCCTGCCTTCAAGGCCGACGGCACGATTTACCGCAGCCAATTCCAGCTCCATTTCCGATGGCGCTTCGGCGCTGGTCATCGCCGACGAACAAGCCCTGAACGGGGCCGCGCCGCTGGCACGCATCGTCGGCCACGCCACCCACTCCCAGCACCCCAGTGAATTCACCCTGGCGCCGGTGGGCGTCATCGGCAAACTGCTCGGCGAACTCGGCTGGCAGGCAGACGACGTGGACCTGTTCGAGATCAACGAAGCCTTCGCCATGGTCACCATGCTGGCCATCCAGGAACTCAAGCTCGATGCGGAGCGGGTCAACGTCTACGGCGGCGCCTGCGCCCAGGGACACCCCATCGGCTCCACCGGCAGCCGCCTGCTGGTCACCCTGGCCCACGCCATGGCGGCCCGCAAGCTGAAGCGCGGCATCGCTGCCCTGTGCATCGGCGGCGGCGAGGCCACCGCCGTGGCGCTGGAACGGGACTGAGCCCATGACCACGCGCACACGACTTCCCGTCATTGCCGGTTTCGGCGGCATCAATCCCGCAGGCCGGGTTTCCTTTCACCACGCCTACCGGCGGCTGGTGATCGATGCGCTCAGCGAAGCCGACCGCAGCCGCACCTACCAGAGCCTGGCCAGGCTGATGAACCTGCAAGGCGACCCGGGGCAGGACGATACGCGGGCCTACATCGATGCCCACACACTGGTCCGCAGGATTGAAGCCTTCGACGTGGATCGCGTGCTCTGCCACAAGAGTGCGCTGCTGCAGGCCGACGGCGGTGATGCGCTGGCGTTCACCATCGCCCGTCGGCATCTGCCTGACCATGTGCCCGACAACTGGCAGGTCAGCGACGCCGCGGACGGCATGTGCCGGGTCAGCGTCACCGGCGGCGCCGGCGTGCTGTTCCCCGATCAGCGGCGCTCACGGGTGTCCTGCGCCGGTCAGGTTCCCAGCGGCTTCGACCCCGGGGCGTTGTATCAGTCGCGCAATCATCCGCGCGGGCTGCAGCTCACCGTGTTCGGCGCGTCCGACGCGCTGCGCTCCATGGGCATCGACCTGGACCATCTCAAGCAGGTCGTGGCGCCCGACGAATTCGCCGTCTATTCCGGCAGCGCCATGGGTCAGCTCGATGCCGAAGGCTACGGCGGATTGCTGCAGAACACCCTGCTGGGCAAGCGCCCCACCTCGAAGAACGTGGCGCTGGGGCTGAACGAAATGCCCGGCGATTTCGTCAACGCCTACGTCATGGGTTCGGTGGGCGGTACCGCCGGCATCATCGGCGCCTGCGCCACCTTTCTGTATGCGGTACGCCAGGGCGTGGCGGATATTCAGGCCGGGCGCAAGCGGGTGGTGCTGGTGGGCAATGCCGAAGCGCCCGTCGTGCCGGAAGTCATCGAGGGCTACCGCACCATGGGCGCCCTGGCCGAGGACGACGCGCTCATGGCCCTGGACGGCCGCAGCGATCAGCCGGATCACCGGCGCGCCTGCCGGCCGTTCTCCGACAATTGCGGTTTCACCGTGGCGGAAGGTGCCGTCTACGCCGTGCTCATGGACGACGAGCTGGCCGTGGAACTCGGCGCGCGCATTCTCGGCTCGGTGCCGAACGTGTTCGTCAATGCCGACGGCTACAAGAAATCCATCCCCGGACCCGGCATCGGCAACTACCTGACCATGGCCAAAGCCATGGGTCTGACCCGCGCCATCCTCGGCGAGGCAGGTCTGCGGCACGGTACCTACGTGCAGGCCCACGGCACCGGCACACCGCAGAACCGGGTCACCGAGTCACACATTCTCAACGAACTGGCCCGGATCAACGGCATCGAACGCCTGCCCGTAGGTGCGGTGAAGGCCTACGTCGGCCACTCCATGGCACCGGCCGGCGGCGACCAGCTCTCGGCCGTGCTCGGTCTGTGGGAGCACGGCTGGCTGCCGGGCATTACCACGATCAGTCACATCGCCGAGGACGTGCACGATTCCAATCTGCACCTGCCGCTCCAGCACGTGCAGATGGAGCCCGACCAGATGCAGGCGGCGCTGATCAACTCCAAAGGCTTCGGCGGCAACAACGCCACCGGCGTGGTGCTGTCACCGGCCCGGACGCGGCAGATGCTGGAACAGCGCTGGGGTAAAGATGCCATGCGTGCTCATGCCCGGCGTGCCGAGGCCACCGAGCAGGCGGCCGCCGACTACGACGCAGCCATGGACCGCGGTGAGGTCGCACCCATATATCAGTTCGGCGAAGGGGTGTTGAGCGGTACGGATCTCGAGATCAGCACCACGGAGATCCGCATCCCCGGCTTTGGGCAGAGCGTGCGCCTGGATCTGGAAAATCCTTTCGGCGACATGACCGAGGCGAAAAGCTGACGGTCAGTGAATGATGTCGTCGGCGCCGCGCAGGGCCTGCAGCCTGGCCCGGGCGGCGTCGGCGGTATGTTCCGCGTCATCGCCATCGGCGGATTCGGCCAGTTCCAGCGCGCGCTGGAAAGCAGTACGCGCGGTGGCGGCAACCCCCAGGCGCCACCACAACTCGCCGCGCTCCAGATGCAGCGCCGGCACCCCGGGCGTCAGGGCGAGCTGGGCATCCACCACGTCCAGCGTTCGATCCCAGGCGGCGCTGTGCGCGAAAGCCAGCTTGATGTTGTTGAGCATGCGCAGCCCCACCGCCAGCGGCGACGCCGGGGCGAACAACGCCTCCTCGCTCAGACCACGAGCCTTTTGCGGCAGCCGCTCGATCAGTTCGCCGCGATCTCTCGGCTCCATGACAAACGGATCCACCAGTACGCCGTCGACTTCGGCGAGAAAGTGTCCGGGAAAATTCACCCCCACGGCACGGCGGCCGCCCGCCCGGGCCACATGCATGAGCACCACGGCCAGCGTGATGGGAATGCCCCGCCGGGTGGCCAGAACCCGTGCAAGGTTGCTGTTGTCGAGCGATTGATAGTCCGCCGCGTTGCCGGCAAACCCCAGCCCCGCCAGAGATTCCCAGGGCGCCCGGCCATGCGGGCACTGGTCCGCCAGACCAGCAAGGCCATCGGTCAGCGCACGCAGATCGACCTGCGGGTCGAGCAGGCGGGCCACCAGAGTGGCCATGTGAACTTCGTCCACACCCGTGTCCGCGCTTCGTTGGAAAGCTTCCAGCAGCGGCTGGTCCATATCGGGGCTCTCGTTCAGCGTGACAGCAGCGACTCGACGGCGGTGAGCAGTTCCTGGCGGGTAAAAGGCTTGGCCAGGGTGGCATCGGCACCGATGTAGCGGGCCGTTTCCAGATAGTCTCCCGGTCCCAGCCGGCCGCCGCCGGAGATGGCGATGATCGGCGTCCTGCTGTCCGTACGGCGGATTTCCGCAATGGTCTCGATGCCTTCCTTTTCCGGCATGATCAGATCGGTGACGACGAGATCGAAGCGGCGCGCGGCGAGCAGCGGAACAGCTTCGCTGCCGTTCTCGGCGATGGTCACCTCATGACCCTCGAGTTCCAGCATTTCTTTGACAACTTCACGGACGGACGCGTCGTCGTCAATGACCAGTATTGCGCTCATAGTTCAATGCTCGCGCTGGCGCGAACTCAGTGCTCACGCGTTTTGCGGAATTCCACCTCGGGCCAGCGATCCTGGGCGAGCTGCAGATTGGCGCGGCTCGGGGCCAGATACGTCAGATAACCGCCGCCGTCGATGGCCAGATGGTCTCGAAGCTTTTTCTTGAACTCCTCGAGCTTCTTCAGGTCGTCACAGTACACCCAGCGCGCCGTATAAACATTGGCATCTTCGTAAACGCAGTCGGCCCGGTACTCGTCCCGCAGCCGATAGGCTACCAGGTCGAACTGCAATGACCCGACGGCTCCTACCACCAGTTCGTTGCGTGACAGTGGCTTGAACACCTGACTGGCCCCCTCTTCGGAGAGCTGATCGAGGCCCTTCTCGAGCTGTTTGGTCTTCAACGGATCTTTGACCCGCACGCGGCGGAACAATTCCGGGGCGAAATTTGGGATGCCCTTGAACTTGAGCGGCTCGCCTTCGGTGAAGGTATCGCCGATCTGAATGGTGCCGTGGTTGTGCATACCGATCACGTCGCCGGGCAGCGCTTCCTCGGTGCGCACGCGGTCACCGGCCATGAAGGTCACTGCGTCGGCGATCCGCACGTCCTTGCCCAGTCTGCAGTGGCGGATGCGCATGCCCTGAGTGTAGCGCCCGGAACAGACCCGCAGAAAGGCGATCCGGTCACGGTGACGGGGATCCATGTTCGCCTGGATCTTGAACACGAAACCCGAGAACTTCTCGTCCGTGGGCTCCACGACGCGCGTGTCGGCTTCCCGCGGTTGCGGGGGCGGAGCATGATTGACGAAGCCGTCGAGCATTTCACGGACGCCGAAGTTGGCCAGCGCCGTGCCGAAATACACGGGCGTCAACGTGGCAGAGAGAAAGTCGTCGTGATCAAAGCGGTGGCTGGCGCCCCGCACGAGCTCGATCTCGCCGACGAAGTCATCATATTCGTCGTCGAGCAGATCCCGCGCTGCAGCGCTGTCCAGGCCCTCGATGACCTGATAATCGTGAATGTGATGACCATGGCCGGACTGATAGCGGATGATCCGGTCGCCATACAGATCATAGACCCCCTTGAAACGCCGGCCCATGCCGATGGGCCAGGTCATGGGCGCACAGTGAATCTGCAGGATATCCTCGATCTCGTCCATGACCTCCACCGGATCCCGCACCTCCCGATCGAACTTGTTGATGAAGGTGAGGATGGGCGTATCGCGCAGCCGGCAGACCTCCATGAGCTTGATGGTCCGCGGCTCCACGCCTTTCGCCCCATCGATGACCATGAGGGCCGAATCCACGGCGGTCAGGGTACGATAGGTATCTTCGGAGAAATCCTCGTGACCTGGCGTGTCCAGCAGGTTGACCACGGCGCCGGCATAGGGAAACTGCATGACCGAGGTGGTCACCGAGATGCCGCGCTCCTGCTCCATACCCATCCAGTCGGACACCGCATGACGGTCCGACTTGCGGGATTTCACCGTCCCGGCGAGCTGGATGGCGTTGCCGAACAGCAGCAGCTTTTCGGTAATCGTCGTCTTACCCGCATCCGGGTGAGAGATGATGGCGAACGTCCGCCGGTTCGACACGCGTCGTGAATGCTGCATACAGGAACTCAAAAAACGAAGTAAATCTAAGGGCGCGGGATCATACCCGTATTGCCGTGGATTCGGCAGCCAGATCCAGAGCCATGACCTGAGCGTCTTCGTGGCCCGACTGGGCCGGATAATAACCGCGGCGCACGCCGATCTCGTTGAAACCCAGCGAACGGTACAGGGTCACCGCCACCACGTTGGACGGGCGCACCTCCAGAAATACCATGTCGGCGCCGCGCGCCCGGGCCCGATCCAGCATGTGCACCACCAGCGCCCGGCCATGGCCCTGGC
The DNA here is from genome assembly GCA_034522075.1 of Gammaproteobacteria bacterium. GTDB lineage: Bacteria > Pseudomonadota > Gammaproteobacteria > Pseudomonadales > Azotimanducaceae > UBA7803. Next base: position 6,101 of record JAXHLO010000005.1, read on the forward strand.
CCTGCTGATCGCGCCGCACGCAGACATTGAGCAGGTGCGCCTCACCTGCCCCGAAGGCCAGAATGCCATGCCCGGCCACCAACTCGTCGAGCAGCAGCACGCGGCATTCATGACGGGCCCCCAGACAGTCGCTGAAGTTACCCCGGGTCCAGGGAAACTGATAGGAACGGGTCTCGTTCTCCAGGACCTGATCCAGATCCATGGCGAGCATGGGCCGGAACGTGATCATCGTGGCGTACCTGCGAGGGCCTCCCACAGGGCCCGCTTGGCTTCGGCATCGCGGCCCAGGGTGTCCAGTTCCGGTATCACCAGACGGCGCCATGACCCCGATGACTGAGGGACGAGATCTGCCAGGGACTCGGTACACACCAGCAGGCGCCCCTGATGATCGGTGAGATCCTTGTCGACGAAGGCTGCCAGGGCGCGCCGGGCTGCTGCCGCACCGCCGGCAGCGGCCCGCGCCGCACCGCCCGGGGGCCAGTCGAAGCGGCGGCTCGACGGCTTGCCGGCCCAGTCGCCGCAAGCCGCAGCCAGGATATCCCTGGCCAGACGCAGATCACGCTGGGAGCATTCGCCGTCGACGATCAGCACCACGCCGCCCACGGCCAGGGATAGCGCCGACCAGGGCGATTGAGCTTCGGGTTCGCCGACCTCAGGGGACTCTGCCTGGGGTTCCGCCGCGGTCGCTGTCTCGGGAGCTCGTTCAGCCGCGGACTCTTGTTCAGCCGCGGGCGCTTGCTCAGCCGCGGACTCTTTCTCAGCCGCGGACTCTTTCTCAGCCGCGGGCGCTGGCCGTGGAATTTCGCCCGGCGCCGCGCGCAACCGCCACTGGACGATGCCCAGGTCGGCCAGAATCTGCCGGCGCGTGGACTCCCGCATGTGCGCTCGCGCTTCCAAAACACTGATTGTACAAGTATAACCGCCCCTCCAGAGCCCAAATAGCCAGATTCATGAAGTATCTCACGGACGACATCCGCATCACCGGCATGGAAGAGGTGATCGCCCCGGAAGCGCTCATCAGCGAGCTGCCCATCACCGCCAATGCCTCCCGCACCACGTTTACGGCCCGCAAGGAGATCAGCGACATTCTGCACGGCCGGGACCCGCGGCTGATGGTGGTGATCGGTCCCTGCTCCATCCACGATCCCAAAGCCGCCATGGACTACGCCGGCCGCCTGGCCGAACTGGCGCGGAGCCATCGCGACCACCTCTGCATCATCATGCGCGTGTATTTCGAGAAACCGCGGACCCGCATAGGCTGGAAAGGGCTCATCAACGACCCGCATCTGGACGATACCTTCGACATCAATGCCGGCTTGAGACTGGCACGGGGCCTGCTGCGCGACATCGCCGACCTGGGTCTGGGTGCCGGAACGGAGTACCTGGACCCCATCTCGCCGCAGTATGTGGCCGATCTGGTGAGCTGGGGGGCCATCGGCGCCCGCACCACGGAGAGTCAGGTACACCGGGAACTGGCCTCCGGCCTGTCCTGTCCGGTCGGCTTCAAAAACTCCACCGACGGCTCCGTGCAGGTGGCCGTGGATGCCATCAGCTCAGCGAGCCATCCGCATATCTTTCTGTCCGTGACGAAGGGCGGTCACTCGGCCATCTTTTCCACCGCCGGCAACGACGACTGCCACCTGATTCTGCGCGGCGGCGGCGGCCGCACCAACTACGACAATGCGTCTGTGCGCAGCGCCAGCGAGCTGCTCGAGCAGGCCGGACTGCCCAACCGGCTGATGGTGGACATGAGCCATGCCAACAGTGAAAAAGACCACAAAAAGCAGCTTGCCGTGTGCACCGACATCTGCCGGCAACTGGCCGACGGCGAGCCGCGTCTGTTCGGCGTGATGCTGGAAAGCAATCTGGTGGAAGGTAACCAGAAGATCGGTCCCCTCGCCGGCATGACCTATGGCCAGAGCATCACGGATGCCTGCATCGGCTGGGACGACAGCGTCAGCGCCCTGGCTGAACTCGCCGCCGCCAGCGCGGCACGGATGGCGCGGTAGCTGTGGGACTCTGTGGGAGCGCTCTCCAGAGCGCGACAGGTTGCGATTTTGCGGGAGGATCGGGCTCTGGAGAGCCCTCCTACAACGGTCTTACGCCAGCCCGTCCGTCCGCGCCGCCATGATGAAATCGTTGCGGTGCAACCCGCCGATGGCGTGGGTCCACCATGACACCGTCAAGCGGCCATACTCGACGATCAGGCGCGGATGATGGTTCTCGGCTTCAGCCAGTTCCCCCACCTGATTCGCCAGATCGAGAGCCTGCAGGAAATTCTTCCGGCGATACACGCGAGTGAGCATGGGCACATCGTTCTCTTTGCGCACCTCCCACCCGGCCAGGCCTTCGAGCAGAGTCGGCCATTCGGTTTCCGGCACCGGGGGCGAATCGCCGCTGCACGGCTCACACTTCTGACTGGCAAGATCTTGCGCGTCTGCCATGACGAAACCTCCTGTAGTGCTATTCGTCCGTAGGTGCCGAGGCCGGTGCGGTGCGTTTCGCGGCGCGCCGCTGGCGCCACCAGCGCCAGACGAACGTCCACGGCCCCGACAAGGCGTAGCCGGCGAACAGCACCAGCAGCACCCGGGGCGGGTCCGCCAGCAACACGGCGAACACCAGCACGGCCACGACCAGGAAGATGAACGGTACGCGGCCCCGAGTGCTCAGCACTTTGGGAGAGTAATACTCGAAATTGGACACCATCAACAGCCCCATGCCGGCAGTAAGGGCCGCCATGAGTCCGGCCGCCAGCAGCGACGGCTCCGTGCCGTTCAGCGAATCGCTCCAGATCCACACGGTGCAGGCGATGACCGCGGCGGCCGACGGGCTGGCCAGGCCGGTGAAAGTCTTCAGATCACCCTTGGTGTTGAAGCGCGCCAGGCGCAGCGCGGCGCAGGCCATATAGACGAACGTAGCGACCCAGCCGATCTTGCCCAGCGGCTGCAGGCTCCAGGAAAATGCCACCAGCGCCGGCGCCACGCCGAATGCCACCATGTCGGACAGACTGTCGTATTCGGCACCGAAGCGGCTTTCCGTACGGGTCATGCGCGCCACCCGGCCGTCGGCGGTGTCGAGAGCCATGGCCACGAAGATGGCCAGGGCGGCCGGAATGAAATTACCGTTCATGCCCGCCACGATGGCGTAGAAGCCGGCGAACAGCGCGCCGGTGGTGATCAGATTGGGTACCAGGTAGATACCCCGGCGGCGGCGGCCGTCGCCGTTTTCTACATCCTCCGCTTCGGTGTCGTGTTCGTGTTCGCTCATGTCACCCGGTGTGGGAATCAGTTCTTGTCGCGGTCCACGAGCCGCTTTTCCTGAATCCACGGCATCATACCACGCAGCTTTTCACCCACCTGTTCGATCTGGTGGCCCTGACTGATACGCCGCATGGCCTTGATGGAGGGTGCCCCGGCCTGATACTCGGTGACGAATTCCCGGGCGAAGCGGCCGCTTTGAATCTCTTCGAGAATGCGCTTCATCTCCTGCTTGGTTTCGTCCGTGACCAGGCGCGGCCCGCGTGTCAGCCCGCCGTATTCGGCGGTGTTCGACACGGAATACCACATGTTGGCCACGCCGCCCTCGTAGAACAGATCGACGATGAGCTTGAGTTCGTGCAGGCACTCGAAGTAAGCCATTTCCGGGGCATAGCCGGCTTCCACCAACGTTTCGAATCCGGCCTGGACCAGTGAGGCAGCCCCGCCGCAGAGCACGGCCTGCTCGCCGAACAGATCGGTCTCGGTCTCCTCACGGAACGTGGTCTCGATGATGCCGGCACGGCCCGCACCATTGGCCGCCGCGTAGGACAGCGCGGTATTTTTCGCCTGGCCCGACGCGTCCTGAAAGATGGCGATGAGCGACGGCACCCCGCCGCCTTCGGTATAGGTGGACCGCACTGTATGGCCCGGCCCTTTGGGCGCGATCATGATGACGTCCAGATCGGCGCGGGGCTCGATGAGTTCGAAGTGAATGTTGAACCCGTGCGCGAACGCCAGGGTCGCGCCTTCCTTCACGTTCGGCAGAATTTCATCGCGGTACAGCGCCTGCTGGTGCTCATCGGGCGTCAACACCATGATGAGATCTGCATCCTTCGCCGCCGCCGCCACTTCGCTGACCTGAAAGCCGGCGTTCTCCGCCTTGCGCCATGAACCCGAGCCCGGGCGTAGACCGACCACCACGTTCTCCACCCCGGAATCCCGCAGGTTGTTGGCATGAGCATGGCCCTGGGAACCATAGCCGATGATCAGCACCCGCATCTTCTGGATGATGGATAGGTCGGCGTCTTTGTCGTAGTAAACCTGCATGTGTATTTCCCTCTCGGTTGGAGCGATCTCCAGATCGCGATATACAGCAGCGGGAGCGATCTCCACATCGCGCCCCAGACCTGCCGATGTCGCGGTCTGGAGACCGCTCCTACAAAAAATAAATTATGCGCTCAGAACCTTCTCGCCGCGGCTGATGCCGGACACCCCGGAGCGTACGACTTCCAGTATGGTGGTCTTGCCGATGGCACGGATGAAGGCATCGAGCTTGTCGCTCGGGCCGGAAAGCTGCACCGTGTAAGAGTTGCCCGTGACGTCGATGATCTGCCCGCGGAATATGTCCACACAGCGTTTCACCTCGGCCCGCGCCGGGCCCTCGGCACGCACCTTCGCCAGCATGAGCTCGCGTTCCACGTGATCGCTGCCGGACAGATCCACCACTTTGACCACCTCGATCACCTTATACAGGTGCTTGATGATCTGCTCGATCTTGCTGTCGTCACCCACGGTCACCAGCGTCAGCCGTGACAAGGTCTCGTCTTCCGTCGGCGCCACGGTGAGACTTTCGATGTTGTAGTTGCGCTGGGCGAACAGCCCCACCACTCGGGAAAGCGCACCGGCCTCGTTCTCCAGCAGCACGGCTATGATGTGGCGCATCAGTAATCCCCGAGGCTGGTGACAGCTTTGCTGAGATACATGTCGCGCATGGCGCCGCCCTTGATGGCCATGGGGTAGACGTGCTCGCTGGGGTCGACCCAGATATCCACGAACACCGTGCGGCGTTTCAGCGGCTCGCTGAAGGCCTCACGCATGACCCCTTCCAGGTCTTCGGCGCGGTCGACCTTGAAGCCCACGTGGCCGAACGCCTCCACCAGTGTCTTGAAGTCCGGCAGGGAATCGCTGTAGGTGCTCTGTGAATGGCGGCCGCCGTACTGCATGTCCTGCCATTGCTTCACCATGCCCAGCGCCTGATTGTTCAGGTTGATGATCTTGATGGGCAGGCCGTACTGCAGGCAGGTGGACAGTTCCTGCATGTTCATCATGAAGCTGCCCTCGCCGGTGACACAGGCCACCACGGCGTCGGGATGCCCGAACTGCACGCCCATGGCCGCCGGCAGACCGAAGCCCATGGTGCCGAGGCCGCCGGAGTTGATCCAGCGCCGCGGCTCGTGAAATTTGTAGTACTGGGCGGCGAACATCTGATGCTGACCCACATCGCTGGAGACGAACGCGCGCCCTTCGGTGACCCGATAGAGCATCTGCACCGCAAGCTGGGGAAGAATGGGCTGCCCCGGTTGCGGCTGCAGGTCGTGGTTCAGACCGTGCTCCCCCCGCCAGCCGCGCAGCTGCTCCCACCACTCGGCGAGTGCCTGTCGATCCGGCAGGTCGGGTGCACGGCCCTGCTCGCTGCGCAGAATGGCTTCCATGTCGTCGAGTACACTGCCCACCTGGCCGACCACGGGAATGTCGACGGGCACGATCTTGGCAATGGATGCCGGATCCACGTCGATGTGGATGATGGTGGCATCGGGGCAGAACTTACCCGGATCGTTGGTGACCCGGTCGTCGAAGCGCGCGCCCACCGCAATGATGACGTCGGCATGATGCATGGCCATGTTGGCTTCGAACGTGCCGTGCATGCCCAGCATGCCCAGAAACTGCTCGTCGTTGCCGGGATAGCAGCCGAGGCCCATCAGCGTATTGGTCACCGGAAATTCGAGCTGCCGGGCTATGCGGGTCAATTGCGCGGAAGCATCACCGAGAATGACGCCGCCGCCGGCGTAGATCACCGGCCGGCGGGCATTCAGCATGACGTTGACGGCCTTGCGGATCTGCCGGCCGTTGCCCTTCACCGCGGGGTTGTAGGAGCGCATGGCCACCGTCTCCGGGTAGACGTAAGGCGCGGTCACCGACGGGTCGGTGGTGTCTTTGGGCACATCGATGACGACGGGCCCCGGGCGGCCGGTGGTGGCGATATGAAACGCCTTGCGCACCACCTCGGGTATCTCCGCACAGTTCTTGACCATGAAGCTGTGCTTCACGATCGGTCGGGAAACGCCGACCATGTCGGTTTCCTGGAATGCATCGGTGCCGATCAGCTCGCGCGCCACCTGCCCGGAAATGATGACCATGGGCACGGAATCCATGAAGGCCGTGGCGATGCCCGTGATGGCATTGGTGGCCCCGGGACCGGAGGTCACCAGTACCACGCCGGGCTTGCCCGTGGCCCGCGCATAGCCGTCGGCCATGTGGGCCGCGGCCTGCTCATGACGCACCAGAATGTGTTCCACCTTCTGCTGCCTGAAGATGGCATCGTAGATGTGCAGCGCGGCGCCGCCCGGATATCCGAACACATATTCCACGCCCGCATCCTGCAGGGCGCGGATCAACATATCGCCGCCGGAAAGTGACTCAGCCATGATGGTCTTGCTTGGGTTTGTTGCTGTTCTCGTAGGTCGTCGTCTTGCGTACTTGTCTCTTGCTCGCTGCGCTTCCCGGGCGTATTGTTACGACACCTTGACTCGTTAGCCTAACCGATTGATTTTGCTAACGGTTTACACTGGCGCGACCAGGGGAGCCGCGTATTCTTTAGGTTCCCCCGCCCTGTGTCAACGAAACTGCGACTCAGCTAACGAAAATGCCCGGCGCAGACCCGTAGGATCTGCCATGCTGCTAACGTTGGTGCAACGGGCACCTTCAGGAGAAAACCGCCACATGCGCCTGGTCTGCAAACTCGCTTTCGCCACGATCCTGCTGCCCCTGCTGATGGGGGCCAGCGCAGGCATTTACCGCTGGGTGGACAACGACGGCGTCGTCAACTACAGCCAGCTCAAGCCTGAGGGCGTCGATGCGGAACTGGTGAGCACCGACACGGGCCAGCGCGTGGTCAGCCGGACACCGGCGAATCAGGGCTCGGCTGCAGGCAGCGACGCGGACCTGGCGGAAGGTCTGGGCGACGAAGATGCGCAGCTTACCGAGAGCCAGCAGGAAATGCTGCGCGATCTGCGCAACGCCGAACAGCAGCGCCAGCAGGAAGTGGCGCGCATTCGCGAAGCCAATTGCGAGCAGGCCCGCGAGGTGCTGGAACGGCTGACGTCGCGCGGCCGCATTCGCGTCCAGGGCGAAGACGGCCAGGAGCGTGTGCTGCCCGAGGAAGAACGGCAGAGCCGGATCGACGAGGCCCAGCGCGCCGTGGCCGCCAATTGCACGGATACCGCCAGCCGCTAGCCACCTGGCGTAGCGCCTAGACCAGCCAGGCCATGGTCACGAGCCGCCCGGTCGACCCTTCCCGCCGATACGAATAGAAGCGCCCATCCGAATAGGTGCACAGCCGGTCGCTGCAGATCTGCGCGACACCGGCGCGCTCGAGCAGGCGCTCACTCAACGTGAACAGGTCGAGCTGATATTTGCCCGGCCGCCGGCCCTCGGCCAGACAGTCCCGCGCCAGCAGCCGCCCATCCGGCAACGCCGCCACCGCCCCGGCCACGTCGTCGCCGACTTCATAGGCCTGCGGCCCGATGGCGGGGCCCAGCCACGCCACCAGTGAGCCGGCGGGTACCGGCAATGCGTTAACCAGGGCCGGCAATACCCCGCCTACCAGCCCGCGCCAGCCGCCATGGGCGACCCCGACGACGCTGGCGTCGCGGTCGCACAGCACCACCGGCACGCAATCGGCGGTCACCACACTGATACTCAGGCGCCGCTGGCAGGTCCAGGCCGCATCGGCCTGGGGCCGCTCCCCGAGCGTGGCCGCACTGGCTTCGATGCAGTGATTGCCGTGAACCTGATGCAGCCACTGCATGGGGCCCGGCCCCAGGGCGGCGACGGCCTCGGGATCAGCCGGACCGTTCCGGGTGGTCGTGAGTGCCCGGCAGCCCTCCGGCCAGCCGCCGGCCGGCGGTGTTACCCGGTCATGGTCCATGGGCATCCAGATCCTCCTGCAACGTGGTCAGCAATTCACCTAGATCTGCCGGCGGATCGGCACGCAGACGCAGCATTTCGCCGCTGAGGGGATGCTCCAGGGTCAGCTTCCAGGCATGCAGCGCCTGGCGGCGGAAAGCCTGCAGCACCGCCACCGTCCCGGCCGCCGCCTGACGCGGCAGACGGCCCCGGGCGCCATAGCGCGAATCCCCCACCAGCGGATGCCCGATGGCGGCGAGATGCACGCGGATCTGGTGGGTGCGGCCGGTCTCCAGCGTGGCCTCCACCTGGGTATGGGCACGGAAGCGCTGCAATACGCGTACCCGGGTCAAAGCCGGGCGCCCGTCTCCCCGCACTGCCTGACGGGTCCGTTTCAGCGGATCACGCCCCAGCGGCCGGTCGATGTCCTGGCCGCTCGCCAGCAATCCCTCGACCACCGCCAGGTAGCGGCGGGACACCGCACGCCGCGCCAGCATCTTGCCCAGCCGATGCTGGGCTTCCAGGGTACGCGCCACCAGCAGCAGTCCGCTGGTGTCTTTGTCCAGCCGATGCACAATGCCCGCCCGCGCCAGATGGGCCAGTTGCGGATACAGACCCAGCAATCCATTCACCAGCGTGCCGCGCGGATTGCCGGCACCGGGATGGACCACCAGGCCGGCAGGCTTGTTCACCACCAGCAAGGCTTCGTCCTCGTACACCACCTCGAAGGCCACCGCGTCCGCTGCGGCCCAGTCTTCCCGGGGCTCGAGCTGTGCCTCCAGACTCAGCCGCTCACCGCCCAGCACCTTCGCCTTGGGCTTCACGGCGGCACCATCCATACGCAATTCGCCCTGCACGATCCAATGACTGAGCATGGACCGGGAATATTCGCCGAACAGCACGGCCGCGGCCTGATCGAGGCGCATGCCGGCGAGTTCCGCGGGCACGGTGCTGTGTCGGCTGATACGCGGCATGCAGGGATCCGGTTGCAAGGGTCTGGCAGATCGTTAAAGTGGCCAGTTTCCCGGGGAACACGCCCGGGATCAATCGGAGTTCCGCGCCTGATGACCCACAATTTGCAACCACGGCAGAAACGGGCCCTGCTGCTGCCCTGGATTCTCTGCCTCAGCCTGCTCGGCGGCTGCTCGCTGATACCCTTCTGGGGCGGTGACGATGACGAGCGCGACGAGGACGCCGATCTCAACGCCACCGAGCAGTTGCTCTACCGCAATGTGCAGCGCAGCCTGCGGGCGGGCAACTATCAGCAGGCCATCGAGCACCTCGGCCGCCTGGAAGCCCGCTTCCCCTTCGGCCGCTATGCCGAACAGGCGCAGCTCGAACTGATCTATGCCCACTACATGGGCTTCGACCACGAGGCCGCGCGCAACGCTGCCGACCGCTTCATTCGCCTGCATCCGCAGAACCCCAACGTGGATTACGCCTACTACCTGAAGGGGCTGGCGGCCTACAACAAGAACCGCGGCATCATGGACCGGCTGTTCAGCATGGACCTGGCCAAGCGGGACATGACATCGGCCCGCGACGCCTACGCCGACTTCGCCGAGCTGCTGTCGCGGTTTCCGGACAGTCCCTATGCGCCGGATGCCCGCAAACGCATGCTGTATCTGCGCGATCTGCTGGCCGCTCACGAGCTCCACGTAGCGAATTTCTACATGGAGCGGGGCGCCCACGTAGCGGCAGCCAACCGCGCCCGCTTCGTCATCGAAAATTACTCCCGTGCCGATGCCGTACCGAGGGCCCTGGCACTGCTGGTGGAAGCCAACTACAAACTGGGGCTGGAGGATGCGGCCAATGATGCGTTGCAGGTGCTGACGACCAATTTCCCCGGCTACGATGCTTTCGACGAGGACGGCAACCTGGTGCTGGCCGAGCAGATCCTCAACCGCGACCGCTCGTGGACCAACATCATGACCATGGGCCTGCTCGACCGGCCCGACGTGCCGCCGCCCATACGCCTAGAAACCAACACCCGATAACGGCCAATCGGGTCTATAGTCGATAAGGCTATGCTGGCCCATCGCACGGAAATCATCGACGAGATAGAGCGCCGCCGTTACGCGCTCAACTTGAGCCTGCTGAAGATCTACAGCTATTACCGGCTGCTGATCGGACTCGGGCTCGCCACGGTATTCCTGCAGGACTTCATGGGCAGCGGGTTGGGGGTGCTCGACCCGACCGGCTTCCTGCGCCTGACCCTGGGCTATTCCGCGATCAACGTGCTCAGTGTCATCGTCCTGCAGGTCATCCCGCGGCGACACTTTCATGCCCAGGAATTCGCCTCGGTACTGGCGGTCTACGACATCGTGGCGCTGGCTGCGCTCATGTATTTCAGCGGCGGCGTGGGCAGCGGTATCGGCTTGCTGATGCTCGTTTCCGTGGCCACCGGGGCCATTCTGGTGACCGGGCGACGGGCCCTGGCACTGGCCTCACTGGCCGCCATTGCCATCCTTTATCAGGAATTCCACGTCTCCCTGGCCGCCCCGCAACTGCACGATGACTATTTTCAGGCCGGCGTGCTCGGGGCCATGTGTTTCGCTGCGGCCATTGCCCTGCAGTACCTGTCCCAGCGGGTACGCGACAACGACATCCGCGCCCTCACCCAGGCGGCGGAGCTCGCCGACCTCGAGCGGGTCAATCGCCAGGTGATCGCGCGCATGCGCACCGGCATCGTGGTGGTGGACGCCGCCAATCGCGTGCGCCTGGCCAACCAGGCCGCCCGCGGGCTTCTCGGCGTGCCTGTGGACGACGATCTGCCGCTGCTGCCCGCGGTGCTGGAAGGCTATCTGAACGACTGGCGCCAGGACACCAGTCGTCGGGCCCCGCCCTTCCAGGTGGGCCCCGACACCCCGGAGATCCGCGCCAACTTCGCACCGGTGCGCAGCGACGACCCCGGCGCCGACGTCACCATCTTTCTCGAGGACACGGCGGAAATTCAGCAGCAGGCGCAGCAGCTCAAACTGGCCGCCCTGGGCCGGCTTTCCGCCAGCATCGCCCACGAGATCCGCAATCCCCTGGGCGCCGTGAGCCACGCGGCGCAACTGCTGCGCGAATCGCAGTCTCTGGAACCGGGCGATCACCGGCTCACGGAAATCATCGGCGATCACTGCAAACGCATGAACGGCGTGGTGGAGAATGTTCTGGAAACCTCGCGCCGCCGGCTGCCGACGCCGGTGCGGCTGAACCTGCGCCAGCACCTGGAAGCGTTCGCCTGCACCTACCGGGAAGCGCAAAGCGACGCGCAGATCGAGGTTCACGTGGACCCGGCGGATACGGAAATCCGCATGGATAAAAGCCAACTCGATCAGGTGTTGACCAATCTGGTCAGCAATGCCATACGTCACAGCAGTGAACGCTCGGGACGGCCCTGGGTGCGTCTCGAGGGCGGCATCGATTCGCGCACGGAACGGCCCTACCTCAACGTCATCGACGAGGGTACCGGCGTACCGGAGGAGGCACTGGAAAAGCTGTTCGAACCGTTTTACACCACGGCGCGCACCGGGACCGGTCTCGGGCTGTACCTGTCGCGGGAGCTGTGCGAGGCGAACCAGGCGCGCCTGACCTACTATCGGCATGAGCATGCCGGTGCCTGTTTCCGGGTCAGCTTCACCCATCCGGACCGGATCATCGCCTGACAGGAGCCAAGCCTATGTCTGACAGGAAAGCAGATCAGAACGCCCCGCGGCGGGCCCTGGTGGTGGACGACGAGCCGGACATCCGCGAGCTGCTGGAGATCACCCTGGGCCGCATGGGCATCGACACCGCCGCCGCCGCCGACCTGGCCGGCGCCCGCGGGCTGCTCAACGACGGCGACTTCGACCTGTGTCTCACCGACCTGCACCTGCCTGACGGCAACGGCGTCGAGCTGGTCAAGCACATCAGCGAGCAGCGCCCGCAGCTGCCCGTGGCGGTGATCACCGCCTACGGCAGCATGGATGTGGCCATCAATGCCCTGAAGGCCGGCGCCTTCGACTTTCTGCAGAAACCCGTGGACCTGGAGCAGCTTCGCGCACTGGTGGAATCGGCCCTGAAGCTCGCCACGGTGAGCGAGCAGCCGCCGGCCACGCGCACCCGCCTCATCGGCAGCTCCGCCGCCATGGACCGCCTGCGCGGCCAGATCGCCAAGCTGTCGCGCAGCCAGGCGCCCATCTACCTGAGCGGCGAGTCCGGGTCCGGTAAGGAAGTGGCGGCCCGGTTGATTCACGAGCAGGGCCCGCGCAGCGGCGCCGAGTTCGTCGCCGTGAACTGCGGCGCCATTCCCGGCGAGCTGATGGAAAGCGAGTTCTTCGGCCACATGAAAGGCAGCTTCACCGGCGCCGTGGCCGACAAGGAAGGTCTGTTCCAGATGGCCGAAGGCGGCACCCTGTTTCTCGACGAGGTGGCCGACCTGCCCCTGTCCATGCAGGTGAAACTGCTGCGTGCCATCCAGGAAAAAGCCGTACGCGCCGTGGGCGGCGCCCAGGAGCAACCCACCGACGTGCGCATTCTCTGCGCCACCCACAAGGACTTAGCCCAGGCGGTAGCCGCCGGCCAGTTCCGCCAGGACCTGTTCTACCGTCTGAACGTCATCGAGCTGCCCATTCCCAGCCTGCGCGAGCGGCCCGGTGACATCCCGGAGCTGGCCGAGCAGATTCTCAAGCGCCTGGCGACGGATTACGGCGACAGCATGCCGGTCATCACCGACGAGGCCATGCAGGCTCTGCAGACCTACCACTTCCCCGGCAATGTCCGCGAGCTCGAGAATGTCCTGGAACGGGCCTTCACCCTGTGCGAAGGGGGCCGCATTCACGCCAGTGACCTGCAGATCGGCAACAGCGGCGCCGGTAATGGCGCCGAGACATCGGCGGGCCATGACGAGACAGCCGCACCCGCGCCGGCCATGGCGGCGCCGTCTGCCCCGGAGCCGGCCGCCGCCGGCGAGGTGCGCCTGCCGCCGGATGAATCCCTGGAATCGTTCCTGGAAAAAATAGAGCGCCGCCTGATCACCGAGGCCCTCGAAGCCACCCGCTGGAACAAGACCGCAGCCGCCAAGCAACTCGGCATCACCTTCCGCGCCCTGCGCTACCGGTTGAAAAAGCTCGACCTGGATTGAGCGGCACCAGGGCGGCGCACAACACCCGCCTACGCTGGCCGCAGCCGGTGTCTGCCCTCTGATCGAGCCAGCGGCCGCTGCCGCCGGGCCCGGTCCACGGGCCCAATGGCACCATGACGTGCCGTGGCTTCACCCTGACCGAGCTGCTGGCCGCCGTGGCGGTCGCCGCGGTGCTCATGGCATTCGCCGTGCCTTCGCTGCAGGCATTTCTGGCGCGGGAACGCGGCACCGCAGCGGTCAATCAGCTACTCGGCGCTCTGGCCACGGCGCGGGCTCAGGCCATCATGCAGCGCCGTGTGGTGACCGCCTGCCCCGGCCGCGCCGGCGCCTGCCTCGGGCGCAATCAGTGGCACCACGGCATGCTCATATTCGCCGACGACAATGGCAACGGCGTCCTCGACACGGGCGAAAGGCTCATGACCGCCCTGCCGGCGCTGCGGGACGGCGAGCGCATCTACTGGCGGTCGTTCCGCAACCGCAGCTATCTGCAGTTTCATCCGCGCGGCTATACGCGCTGGCAGAATGGCAGTTTCCTGTATTGCCCGCCCGATCAGGATGCCGGCCAGGCACGCATGGCCATCATCAACGCTCAGGGGCGCGTGCGCATGGCCCGGGACACGGACGGCGACGGCATCGTGGAGAACGCCAGCGGAGACCCGGTGGTCTGCCCGCCGTAGCGGCTCAGGCGCAGGGTTCAGGGCCCTGGCGTTCGGCCGCCCAGCGGGAGAACTGATCCAGCGGCAGTGGCGGACTGAAGTAAAAGCCCTGCAGAACGTCGCAGCCGGCGTCGCGCAGCAACTCGGCCACTTCCCCGGACTCGATACCCTCGGCCACCACGCTCATGCCGAAGTAATGGCCCAGATCGATGATCAAGCTGGTGAGATAGCGGTTGGCGGCCCGCTGTTCCAGGTCAAAGATGAAACTGCGGTCGATTTTCAGTTCGTCCACCCGCAGGTCGCGGAATTGCGCCAGCGACGAGTTGCCCGTGCCGAAATCGTCCATGGCAATGCGCACACCGCGGGCGCGCAGTTCGGCAAAGTCTTCCAGCAGCCGGCCTAGATTGCGCACGATGCCGTTCTCGGTGATCTCAACCACCAGGCGTTGCGGGTCGACGTTCCACAGGGTCAGCTCGTCGTGAATGAGCTGCACCAGTGCCGGTTCCTCGGTGGCTTCCGGGTCCATGTTGATGGACAACGGCGGCAACCAGGGGTTGGCGGCCAGGTCGCGGATGCACTGCCGTACCACATGCCGGGTCAGCGCGAGCATCTTGTCCCGGGCGAGCTGCGGCAGGAACTGGCCGGGATTCAGCACGCCGTCGGCATGCTCCCAGCGGATCAGCCCTTCGGCACCGCACAGGCTGTGATCGACCGCCGATACCTTGGGCTGGTAGTAGAGCTTCAACTGGTGCTGGGCCAGCGCCTCGTCGACCTCGTCGTTGAGCTGCCAGCGCCGGCGCATGCGGGCCACCACCGATTCGTCCGCCAGCTCGAAGACCCTTTCTTCGCTGCAGGCCAGTTCCCGCGCCGTCTCGGCGGCGCGGAACAGCGCCTCCGCATCGGAATCCTCACTGGGGCCGCAGGCGATGCCGGCGCGCACCTGCAGAGCCACCGGTACGTCGCCGTAGGCAAACGGTTCGGCGAACAGACGCTCGAGCTTCTGGCCGGCGAGCGCCGCATGATTGCGGTCTTTCAACCCGCGAATGAGCAGACAGTGCTTGCCTTCGTGAATCTGTATGAGCTGATCTTCCGGGCGCAGCAGGCTCGACAGGCGTTCCGTGTATTCGCTGGAAGCGGCCCCGGCGGCCGCGCTGCCGAGCTCACCGGTGGTGCGCCCCACACTCTCCAGAGAAGCCACACACACGGCCAGAAAACCCGGCGCCGGCGGCCCGTCGTTGTTCACCACCAGAACCGGTCCCCGGCGGGTCACAGGAAATACTCCCGCGCGTCGATACCGTATTCGTTCTTCGCCAGCTCGCGGGCGATGCGAATCTGGTTTTCCCCGAGACTTTTCAGGTCGATGATGTGCAGCTCCGCCCGCGGCCGCTTGTCGGTGCCGAGGATGATCATCACCTTGGGACGCAGGCGCCGGCCGGCGTTCTGGCCGCACACCACCCCAACTTCCCCGGTAGAGAGCTCCACCAGAGCGCCGTTCGGGAACAAGCCGATAGCCTGCGCGAACTGTTCCACCAATTCGGTCTGAAACTGCGCCGGGCACTGATCCTGCAGCTCGATCAGTGCCTCATAGGACGAACACACCGGCGCATAGGTACGGGGGCTGATCATGGCGTCATAGGAATCGACGATGCCGGCGATGCGCGCGAACATGGGGATGTCGTGGCCTTCCAGCCCATCAGGATAGCCGGTGCCGTCCATACGCTCGTGATGCCAGCGGACGATGTTTACCACCTCTTCGGGCGGATGATCCATCTGCTCGAGCATCTGCAGGGCGTAGTCCACGTGGGACTTAACGATCTGAAATTCGCCCGGGGTCAACGGCCCGGGCTTATAGAGCATCTGCTTCGGCAGACGAATCTTGCCCACGTCCACCAGGGAACAACCCAGCGCCAGGGCCTTGATGGCATCCGGCGGCAAGCCGAGCTGCCGGCCCAGCAGGCTGCCCCACACGGCCAGCGCCATGCAGTGCTCATGAGTGTTGCGGTCGAGGTGCTGAACCCGCATCAGGGTTACGAGAGCATCCTTGTTGCGCAGGATGCTGTCCACCAGCGGGTCCACGGCGGCGCGCAGGTTGGCGACATGAACCCGGCGGCGCAGGGTCAATGCCTCCCAGAAGCCCTCGAATGCCTCGGCGCTGCTATTCAGCGCCTGCCGGGCTACCGGGAATTCTTCCTCTACCGGCGTGTGATCTTCGTAGGTTTCCCGGCCCAGCAACTCGCTGCCGGCGGCGGGCGCTGCCGGTTTCGGCGCCTGGTGTTCTGGCGGGGATTCGTTGGATGCGCCGTTACGGCGCTGTGGTTGCACCAGACGTGAATCGTATCGGCGCGGGTCTACCCAGACGGAACGGCAGTACTCGGCGATGCGCTGGGCATCCTCCGTCGTGCGGACGTAGAACCCCTGCAGCTTGAACGGCGTCTCCAGCCAGGGCCGGTCCAGCTCGGCCAGCCGCTACATGCCCACCGAGAGATCGGTAACCTCGATTTCCCGCAGGGCGTTCCGTGTGCGAACCCCAAGACAGCGCTCAGCAGGATCGGCGCTCGGGCGGCTACCCGGTGTGATGCGGCGCACGTTCACGGCCGCTTACACACCATCGAGCTGGACGTTGTCGGGCAGCTCCTGAATCAGCGTGATGCGCCGGGATTCCGGGGAAATGATCAGGAATTCGTAGCGCACCCGCATATCCGGCTGCAGCATGGTGAACGCCCCATAGCTGCCGCCGATTTCCACGTCGACATCCACGGCAACGTCGTACTGCATGCCGTCGATCACCATGGAGTTGCCGGCGAAATCGAGCTCCTGGATCACGCCGGCCTTTTCCGCCAGCGGGTATTGCCCGGCATCCTGGGCGCTGGCCGCTCCTGACAACAGCAGCCAGGATGCCAGCAGCCCCATCGCGATACGTTTCATCACCACAGCTCTCCTCAATTGGTCACATCCAGCTCGCGCCAGGACAGGCGTCCGGTGCGGTTGTCATTGATGTCTTCGATACGATAAGACCGGGTCGTGTTACCGCCGCTGACGAACAGGAAGTCGGTATCGCCCTGGCCGCCCAGGGTGGACAGATCCACCAGAGCCCCGTCGAGATCCGACTGGTTGAACAGCAGGCCGCCGGCGAATTCGTCGCCGCCCACATCCACCAGATCGCCTTCGTCGATGACGCCGTCGGTGTTGAAGTCGATCACCGGCCGCCCCACATCGCCGCCAGTAACCGCGTTCGAAGCAGCAGCACGGAGCCGGGTCGGGTACCAAAGCAGGAGAACTGATCGAGGCTCGGGCAGCACGGTGGTGGTGACGGCCGCGGCGTCGCGGAACAGGAAGCGGCGGATGGCCTTCTCGCCGCGGAAGCCGGCGTCGGACGCCCGTCCCGAGAACTACGTCCGGTGTTGGAGCTGCCCGCTTGATGGTCGATGGTCGCCCGCGGCATATCCAGGTCGATGTACCGGCCGAACGTGCCGGGCCCGGCCCGGCACCTTCCGGCTCGTAGTTGACCGCATGACTGCGTTCCCGCGCGCCGGGTCTGCGCCGGGTCTGACCGCAGATCTATCCACCTCGTTGGTGATGGTCTGTTCCACCAGACGGTCCTCTTTGGAGTTGGGCAGACGCCGTGGCCGGGGTTGTCCTCGGCCACGCGGTCCCAGATCGCGTAGATAGACTGAATGTCCTCGCTGTCGGCATCGTCCCGAGTCATGTAGCTGCCGGTGCCGAAGATCACCAGGAAGCCCTGCTCCGTGGGACTGCTTCACCACCAGCGGCTGATTGAGAATCGGCTGGCGGGTTTGCGTTACCGCCGTCGTCATAACTCGCCGTAAACAGCCGGGTCGCCGTCCAGTCGTCCGGATCCGCATCGCTCAGGTCGAAGCGGAACATGTTGCCCAGTCGGTCGCCGGCATATACCCGGTCCACGGTGCCGTTCAGGTCGGTATCCACGGCCGGTGGGGCTGCCGCGGCCGTTGGGGAAACCCTGCAGGTCGCCGGAGGTGGGCACACCGAAGCCGGTATCCAGCTTGACGAAGTCGCCGGGGCCCCAGCCGTCGAAGCCCGCGCTCCATGAACAGCACGAAGAGCTTGGCGATGCCCGGCGGTGGAGTTCGGCCCGTTGCCGAAGATCGGCCACCCACTCCCGGGTCTCCGGGGCGCGGCCGATGGGCACGTTGCTCATGGCCGCCACCGTGGGCAGGCTGAGGCTGTAGCCCAGGTCTTTCTACCGGGATCGCCCTCAGGGTCGGTGATAGCGCCCTCAGACCCGCCGAGCGGCTGACCCGCGCCATCCACCGGATAGGTGTCGTCCTCCTCCGTGAACTCCCAGAGCACCGCATCGCTGGCCGAACTCCTCGCCGGTATCGATGCCGGGGTCGGTGACGTTCAGGGCGGGAAGAAGCCTTTGCCGCCGGCGCCCAGGGCCGCCCACCAGGACCGTGTTCCAGTCTCTGAGATACTCGCGCCTGAAAACGGCCGCCTGTCGACGTCGTTGAGCCGCGGCGTCAGATCGACGTAGAACTTGTGCTGATAGAACGGCTCGGTGAACTCCTCGAGGTCATTGTGGAAGTCCTGGGAGGTATCCATGATTTTGTTCGGGACGTAGCCGAACAGCTCCTCGCCGGAGTCAGGCCACGCGAACCGTGCAGGATGCCATCGTTGGCACCCACATAGACGATGGGGGTGCGATCAGCACGGTTCTCGGCGAACTCCGAGTAGAGATCGTCGGTGGGATACGGCGCCTGGTCACGGTTCAGGGACCGTGGCTCGCCCACGAACACAGGGCTCGAGTTGACGATGTCACCCAGCAACGCACCCTGGGTAGCCCGGCGCCGCAGCGGCCCTGACGGCTGCTCGGCATCGCGCTGACCGCGGATGTAGTTGACCTCGTCCTCACCCATCATGAGCTGCTGCGCCGGCGTGAGGCTGGCATGCCGGAAAGGTATGCCTTCACCGAGGTCGGGATCATAGGAGACCAGCACCCGGTTGTTTGGCAGCTTGCTGGCCGGATTCAGCTGCTCGGAGGCACGCCAGGTAGGTTCCGTAGCGATATTGCCGTCCGTGTCGACCTCGGTAGCCGTGAGCTCGCCCGTGAAGTCGCGCAGATCGTAGAAACCGCGGTAGAGCAGCGTTCCTTCCTGCAGCGAGGTCGAGTTGAACGCAGCCGACGACGTCGACGATGCCGCCTGGGTGAACTCCTGGAACGCCGACTCCAGGGCCGTCTGCAGCTCCTGCGGATTCACCGCCGAGAGAAATTCACCGCGCCCATTGACTGCAGCGTGCAGCATGTCGTCGATCTTGCCTTGCGAAGACCCCTCGGGGTACGGCCAGGTGAACGACTGCGTGGGGTCATCGGGAATCGTGGAAGGATCTACATTGCCCACCACACCAAATGCCACAGTGAACGTCTTCATGTGCTGATGCATGCGGGCGCCGCCGCCATCCTCGAAGGTGCCATCCGGCTGGCCGAAGACGATCGCGCTGCGACGCCGGCACCAGGTCCTCCATGCCGCCGCGGATGTCGTGTCTTGTAGAAATACATGGCCACGTCCGCCAGTGTCCGGGAGAACGCGTATCCGAGTAACGCCCGCCGTCGAACGGATTGGTCGGTGTTGTCGTCCGTATTGCCCTGCGGGGGATCGCCGCCGTTCCAGTAGCCGTCAGAGAACAGCAGCGTGAAGTTCTGCTGACACAGGCCTTCCGGGTCCGGCAGGATCGGGTCGCTGCCGTGCGTCCCGGAGAAAATATCGCCAGCCCGGTCCAGGGCCCGTCGCAGTGGCGTACCGCCGCTGGAATTGGTGCGATACAGGTCGTCCATGAGGGACTTTTTGTTGCCCTCAGTGTGCAGATCATTCATGTCGCGCACGGGTTCCGAACGCGAATTGTTGATGGTCTCGTAGCCCACGCGGATGTCCTGCACATCGGCGATAACTTTGCCCATGGAATTCTTCGCCGCGTACTCCCGGGTCCGGTAATACTGGAAGAAGTTGGCGAAGTTCTGGATCTCCTGATCATAGGTGCAGGTCATGGGATCGTCGTCGTCCGCGGCGCAGTCGTTACGAGCCGGGCCGCCGGGGTACCCGCCCGCCGGGACGTGGTCCGGGTGAATGATGATTTCCGTGCGCTCATCGTCCCACTCGAGCGGCGGCTCCGCCTCGGTCGCGAAGTAGCGCGGAATGTACGTGTCGTCAACGTCGATGCGCTCAGTACCGCCGCCAGTCCGAGGCACACGGTCGGACTCGTAGCTGTGGTCGTCGAGCATATCGAACGTGAAAGTCGGGTTCCGCGGGTAGAGCCGGATGTCATCCGGATCCGCATCCGTGAACTCGTTGTTATTGAAATCCTGGCCGACCCACGGCGTGTAATGTACCTCGGGGTTGTAGTAGAGGAAATTATGCTTGGAGCTCCGCGCGCGCCAGACACCGTAGGTGTTGTTGTCGGTGTCGTTGTCGTCTTCCAATGCCTCCTCGGTAGGCAGAATCCGCCCATTGCCCGTCCACCAGTTGAACAGGTTATTCGGTAGATCCCAGAGATAGTAATAACTGGTGGCGTCACGATTCCACCACGGCGCAGTGCTGCTGTTGTTGATGACAAATCCACCCTGATCGTCAGCGCCGCGCACGCTGGTATTCCAGTCCATGCTGCCGGAATCATCCATCATGATGAGAACGTTGGGTGCAACGCTTGTGGATTGCTCCAGCGGCACCTGGGCCAGATTGAAGTTGGCAGCGACCTCACCCGGGGGAGGCGGCTCCGGCGTCTCCGGCGCAGGGAATACGGCGATACGCCCTTCATAGGCATCACCCTGACTGAGGTCCTCTCCGTCGCTGATGCGGTAAGTAAACGACGTGGTGCCGGTGAAATCGACCGCAAGCGGCGCTCTACTCGAATGCCCCGGTCAACGTGTTCAGCGACAATGTTCCGTCGTCCACACCATCCTCGATCTCCACGGACAGCTCTGCGCCCACTGGCTCGCCGTCCGGGCCGAGGAGCGCCCCATCAACGTCATAAGCACTGGCGAGCAGACCATTGGGTACATCGACATCCAGCTCGCCGTTCTCCATGACCTCGTAGGTCAACAGCGAGGTGCCCACCGGCGGATCGTTGACCGGCGTAGACGTTACCGTGACGGTGGCGGTGCTCGTCTCGTCCTGCTCGTCATCTGTGAGCGTGTAGGTGAAGAAGTCTCCGCCCGTAGAAATCCTCTTTGGGGTTGTACTGGACCTGGTTGGCGGCCACTACCACTATGGTGCCGTTAGGTGCGGTAACCGAGTCACCCGAAGGGTCGAGAACCGTGGTCGGATCGCTGTCCGTATTGCCGTCTGCTGCCACACTGATTGGAAACAGGCGTGTTGGCCGGGTAGTCGTTGCCCAAGCACGTCGATCTCGATCGGACCAGTGTCCTCCTCCATGGTTTCGGTGATCGTCCGCGAGCAACTGGTACGCCGGTGGTCACTGTAACCAGAAACGTATCCTCAACGGTCGCACCCGCCAAGTCAGTAGGCCCGTACCGGTCACATTCGATGTCGCCGGTCTGCGTCCATGGCGAACTCGAGGGTCAGCGTTTCGTCGCTGACGTCCACATTCTGGAACAAGGTCAGATTGCTGACACCCTCTTCCGACAACTCGAGCTCGTCGCCGTTGGTAGCAATATCCACGTCGTCGAAGATGCCGGACAGGTCAATAGTGATGGCCTGGACTGTTTGCCGGGTGTGGTGACATCAGCAAGTGCCGAACCTACGACCGATGATCGTCATTATCCGGCTCGACCGTCACCAGAAAGTCATCGCTTACCGACGTGTCCTTCTAGAATCCGTCGCTACCAGCCGGTGACGGTTGCTGAGCCGTTCTGATCCGGATCCAGCGTCAAAGTCACAGTACCGTTCCCGTCCTCAACGACGGAGATGAACACCGGGTCGCCGCTATGGCTCACTGAATAGTCGAGCGTATCTCCGTTGGTGTCGATGTCCACGTCATCGAAGGCAGTGGTGACATCAATGTCCAACGCCGGATCGTCCTCAGTCATCGTGAGGTCATCGTAACCGACCTACGACAAATGGATCGTCATTGTCCGGCTCGACCGTCACCAGAAAGTCATCGCTTACCGACTGGCCTTCGGAATCCGTCGGCTACCCACGGTGACGGTTGCTGAGCCGTTCTGGATCTGGATCCAGCGTCAAAGTCACAGCACCGTTCTCGGTCCTCAAGACGACCGTAACACCGGGTAGCCGCTATGGCTCACTGAATAGTCGAGCGTATCTCCGTTGGTATCGATGTCCACATCATCAAAGGCAGTGGTGACATCGATGTCCAACGCCGGATCGTCTTCAACCATCGTGACATCATCGAGACCGGAACCCACGACAACTGGATCGTCGTTTTGCGCTATCACTGTGATCGTGACTTCTGCAGTATCGTCGTCACCCTCGTCGTCTGTAGCCTCATACCGAAAAGTATCGGTCCCATTGAAATTGGCATTAGGCGTGTAATCGAAGCTTCCGTCCGGCGCCAAAGTGACGCTGCCTTCGAAGGCGGAACGACCAGGATGCCATCGACGGCGGGTCACCCTCATCGTCATCATTGTCCAGCAGACCCGCTGACGCTGAAACTGTCAGAGCCGTGTCTTCGTCTGTAACGTATGGGCCATCGTCTTCTGCTTCCACAGCCCACAGCTCACTGGGGCCAGCGCCGAAACAGAACGCCCAGCAGCCGCCGCAGCCCTCGCGGGAACTCTCCAAGTACCGGTTGCGAATACATCATCACGCCCTCCTGAAACCGCCGCGTCACGCAGCCGGTCAATCGAGAATCCGTCCATAGGTGGTTTGCAGCATCACTCGTGCGTTGGGGCTGCCGCCCACACCGCGCGCCGTGATGCGAAACATTTCAATTCGATCAGCGCCGCCGCCCGCATATGGGTCGTCGAGCTGATAAGCATTTTCTTCGCGAATCACCGAGGCAATGTGCTCGATCAGATAGCGCGGCTGCTCGGCAACCACGTCACCCACTTCGGTATCCGCCTCGATGCTGCCGCCGCCTTCCCAGACGGCATCAGCGACCCAGCGGTTCTGCTCGCCGAAGTCTGCAATGGTCCACAGCCCGCCGGCGCCGCCGTCGGTAAAACCGCCGGTATTGACGATGCCTTCGAGGAACTCCTCGCCATCGCGCAGCGCCGATTCCGCTGCCTGGAAGGCCAGCATGGTGTCGTGCTCGTTGCGCGCCATACGGGTTTCCAGCGTCGTGGTCTGTACCGCCGAGATGCCGATGATGGTCAGAATCAACAGCAGCACCAGGCTGATGAACAAGGCCACGCCCTGCTGGCGATTGAGGCTGGCGGGAAGCAGGCGTTTAGTTCGCACGATCATGCCTCCGGATTCGAGTTTCTGAGCAGTACGGTCTTGCTGAAGGTGCGCTGCAGCTCGTCGACGGCGGCCACCTCCTCGCTGACGGTTACCGACAGCCGCAGCGCGACGATGGGATTGCGGTCCGTCGCCGACGTGGGCAGGAACGGCCCCAGATCGCCGAACTCGACGTAGCGGTCGGCGCGCCGTTCGTCGTCGTCAACGGTATCCAGGCCGAAGAGAACCTGGAGCTGGTCCACACCGGAGACCAGTTCGTTGGCGACGCCATTGCGCTCCTGCATGAGGACACCGTCGGCGACGTAGAACTCCACGCTATCCAGAAGGCCGAGCACGGTCTCGGAACCGTAGGCGCGATTGAGCTTGGAAAGCGTGTAGGGCTCGTACTCCAGAACATCCATACCGACGACACATTCAGCGTTGCCGGCAGCTGTGTAGGATGAACTGCTGCAACTGCCGGGTACGCCGGGTCGGTGAATGATCTCGGTCTCGCCGCCCCCGAAGTTGGTATTGGCTACCCGAAACAACGCGCCCTGCTCGCAGCTTGCCAGCACGACTTCGTCGCCGGCCGCGAGACCGGGATCGCCATCAGGCGTAGTCAGAACCGGATCGCCGTCCGGCTGCAGAACCTCGGCCAGGCGCCAGCCCGGGCGCTGCATGCTGAGAAAGCGGATGCGTCCGGCATCGGCTTGAACGTACTGGCGAATGTTCAGCTCCTGGTCCGGCATGTCGAAAAACTCGCCGCCCAGACCATTGACGAAACCGCTGCGGTCGAGCGAGCAGCCGAAGTAACCGGCGGAGCGTGCCGCCTGGGTGAGAAACTCCAGGGCGAAGCGCCCGTTCTCCTGCAGACGGGCCTGGGCGGTGAGCGTCTCGTACGTGCGCGAGTTACCGACGAACAATTGCACGATGCCCGTCACCACCACGAGCCCCAATGCCAGAGCGAGCATCAGCTCCACCAGGGAAAAGCCGTGTTGGCGAGCGGAAGTTGAACGTCGCATGAGCGGCCTCCTCATCCCTGACTGTCGATGACGATGGATTGATCGACGCCGTCCATGTCGCGCCATTGCACGGTGACCTGGATCATGCCATCGCCGTTCACGGCGATGCTGCCGTCGCCGTTGGGAATACCCGCCTGCTGTGCATCGCCCGCCGCATTGGCCGGCAGCAGGCCATCGTCGAACATGTCCTGGCAGGTGTCTTCGTCGCGATAGCTGCCGAGCTGGCACTTCCAGACGGCCAGGTCCAGGTCGACCATCTGCGCTGCGGAACAGGAACTGGCCTCGGCGGATAGCCGCCAGGGGATTCGGCGGACCATCGCCAATGTCCACCGCGTAATCCGCCCGGGGGGTGCGCCGGCGGGGTTGGCGCCGAATGCGGTCCATCACGTCGTAAGCGAGTTGCACGGCTTCGGCACGCACCAGCGCCGCACGGTTGTTCTGCAGGCTCACCATCTGCAAGGCAGTGACCCCGAGCACGCCGATACCCATGACCAGCACGGCCGCGAGCAGCTCGATCAGGGAGAAGCCCCGGCTCGAACGCAGACGATGCGGCCCAGTGGATGCAGTGGCAGTCATGCTCATCCTCCGTGACATTCCAATTCCTCGGCGTCTGCCCGGCCAATGACGCCGATACGGACCAGGCGCCCCGGATCGACATCTTCGTCGGTGCTGCACAATTCGATGGTGCCGGGCCCCGGCGGCTGGGGCGTGAGCATGCCGCGGGCGTTAAACGACAAGGTGTCCTCGCCGTCGAAGCCGGCACCCTGCGCATTCAGCGTAGCGTCATCCATGCCTTCGAATCGCCGCAGCACCTCGTCGTCATCGTCGCAGTTGGCGGGAGCGCCTGGTATTACGCAGTACCCTGGGCCCCATTCGTTGCCGCCATCGCTGGCGTCTTCGGCGACGATGCTGACGATGCCGCCGCGCCGGGCCGCCTCACTGCGGGCGTAGCTCACCGCAATGACGAAGTCGTTGACCCGCGACGCCATGGTCCGCTGAGCGATGAAGTCGTTGAACGCCGGAATAGCGATCCCCATCAGAATCGCCGCCACGGCCAGGGTCACCATCAATTCGACGATGGTGAATCCGCATTTGCTCGTCCGATTCGGCATGGTCACGCTCGTCCGTTGCGGCTGCTCAGGGTCCTGAAGGGCCCGATGGCAGACCGGTTTCATTGCAGGGTTAACTATAAGAATCGGCACTCGCAGGGGAATCGGCAGCCGACGAGCGGGGTGATTTCACCGGATGAGCGGTCTGTTCACCCCGCCCGGGGGGCGAATCACTCTTCCCAGCCGGGGTTACCGTCCCAGGTGCGGTCGCCGGCCTGATTCACCGTGAGGTCGCCGTCGCCATCCATGACTCCCCCGCCTACGGGCGACGCGACCAGGGTGAAGGTGTCGGCGGTCACATCTTCGAGGGCGAAGTTGTAGCGGTTCTGCTCGGCCGCGCGAGGGTCGCAGATATCGGCCAGCACGGCGCCTTCATAGGTGAAGTTCTGCGCCGCGTAGCGTTCCATCCCCTGCGAGCAGTTGAGCAGATCCGATTGAGCCTCGGAGCGGTAGGTGCGCTGGCTGTACTGGTTGTACAACGGCAGGGCAACGGCGGCGATGATGGCCAGAATGGCCACCGCGATCATCAGTTCCACGAGCGTAAAGCCGGACTTGCGCATAGCCACGATCCTCTTTCGATTACCTCAGGTTAGGGGCAGCGGGCGCTGCTGCGCAGCCCGGCGGCGACGAACGGTATCAATGGCCCGACGAGCTGTCGGCGGCCTTGAGCGGCGGCCCGGCCGGCAGCACCTTGATGATGGACACGTCGAAGACGATGCGCCGGCCGGCCAGAGGATGATTGAAATCCACCTCCACCGTGCGTTCGAACACCCGCCGGACCACCCCGGGCAGGGCGCCGTCCGGGGCATCGAAGGAAATCACCACCCCGGGTTCGAGTTCCACGTCGCGAAACCGGGCCCGGTCGAGAAGCTGCACGTTCTCGCGGCGGTGCTCGCCGAAGGCCTGCTCGGGTTCGAGCTCGATCTGCGCGTCATCGCCGGGACGCATGCCGAGCAGGGCCGCCTCGAAGCCGGGCAGCAGGCTGCCGTCGCCCATCTCGAAGGTGGCCGGCTTGCCGCGCCGGGTGGTGTCGACCTCTTCGCCGCTGTCGAGCAGCACGGCGAAATGCAACGTCACCCGGGAACGCTCGTCGATGGGACGTGCGGCCGCGGCGCTCATGGCGCCGCCTGCCGCTGCCGGTCGCGCCGGTATTCGGCGATCATCACGCCGATCCACAATACCGCGCCCACGGTGAGCGCCGCGTCGGCCACATTGAAGGCCGGGAAGTAGTACGGCTGCCAATGCACCAGCACGAAATCCACCACGTAGCCGTGCAGCACCCGGTCGATGAGATTGCCCACCGCGCCGCCGGCAATGAGCCCGTAGACCCAGCCCATGATGCGCTGATCGGCCGGCAGACGGCGCAGCTCATAGAGAATGAACGCCAGGAACCCGACGGCCAGCACGACGAAGAACCAGCGCTGCCAGCCCGCCTGATCGCTCAGAATGGAGAAGGCGGCCCCTTCATTGTGCCAGCGCACCCAGGACAGAAACGGGAACACGTAGATCTGCTCACCGAGTTCCATGGCCCGGGTAACCCAGACCTTGAGCACTTGATCCAGCGCCACCACCGCCGCCGCCAGAGACAGCCACTTAAGCATGGGTGAACCACTCCCGGGTTTCGGCGATGTCGCGGTTGATCTGCGCTTTCAGCGCGTCGAGACCGTCAAACGTGCGCTCCTCGCGGATCTTGCGTTTGAACTCCACGGTGAGCAGCGAGCCGTAGATGTCTTCCTTGAAGTCGAAAATGTGCACCTCCAGCAGGGGTTCCTTGCCGTCCACCGTGGGACGGACGCCGACATTGGCCACGCCCTCGTAAGTCCGGTCGAGGCCGCTCACGGTCACCGCGAACACCCCTTCCAGCGGCGTGCGGTAACGCTGCAGACGGATGTTGGCGGTGGGCACGCCGAGCTGACGGCCGAGCTGACGGCCATAGACTACCCGGCCCATCATGAAATACGGGTGGCCGAGCAGCGACTCCGCCAGTGCGAAATCGCCCTGCCACAGTGCCTCGCGTACCCGCGTGCTGCTGATGCGTTCCTCGCCCAGCGCCAGGGTGTCCATCTGGCCGACGCCGAAGCCGTGACGGCGCCCGGCGTCCGCCAGCATGGCGTAATCGCCCTCGGCCCGGTGGCCGAAGTGAAAGTCGTCGCCAACCACCAGATGCCGTACTCCCAGACGTTTGACCAGCAGCTCGTCCACCACCCATTGCGCCGGGGTCCGGGCCGTACGCTCGTTGAACGGCAGACACAGCACCCGGTCGAGATCTGTGCGCTCCAGCAGGGTGATCTTCTCGCGAAAGCGGGTGAGCCGGGCCGGCACCACATCGCCGCGGAAATACTCCCGCGGGGTGGGCTCGAAGGTGACCAGCATGCTCGGCACATCAAACTCGCGGCTTTTCTCCACCAGGTGGCTCAGGAGCATTTTGTGCCCGCGGTGCACACCGTCGAAACTGCCGATGGTGAGCACGCAGCCTTCGTGCCGGGGCCGGATGTTGTGGGTGCCGACGATGACTTCCATGGCGGCATTATACGGATGCCCGGCGCCCCGGAGCGATGCCATTCGACTCATACCCGCAGCAACAGCCCGCGCGGCCGTTCGCCGGCAGCCAGCAGCACCAGCAGGTAGACCAGCGCGCCGCCGGGCACCGCCATGGCCAGCCAGCCGGCGCGCGTCCAGACCCCGGCGGCCAGCCACCAGCCGGGGTCCGGCAGCACCAGCCACAGGGCCGCAGACATGACCAGCGCCGCGGCAGCGGCCCGCGCCAGGGTGAGCCACAAACCGCGGCTGGCTGCATAGCGCCGCGCCGGGTCCACGCCGGAACCGGTCAGGCCGCGCCACAGCAGTGCCGCATGCACCCAGGCCGCCGCCGCGGTGGCGAATGCCAGCCCCACATGACCGAACCAGGAGAACAGGGCCAGATTGAGCGCGGCGTTGGTGGTCACGGCGACCACGGCGAACCTCAGCGGCGTGGCCGTATCTTCCCGGGCGAAGTAGGCCGGCGCGGTGATTTTGACCAGCACCAGCGGCAGCAGACCCACGGCAAACATTTCCAGGGCCAGCGACGCCATGCGGGCATCCAGCGGCGTCATGGCACCGTGCAGGAACAGACTCGCCACCAGCGGCAGGGCCAGCAGATACAATGCGCAGGCAGCCGGAATGCCGAGGATGGCGCCCATGCGCAGACCCCATTCCAGAGTGGCCGAGAAACCGCGCTGGTCGTCAGTGCTGGCCAACCGCGACAGATTGGGCAGCAGCACGGTTCCCAGGGCGACGGCAACCAGACCGATGGGCAGTTCCAGCAGCCGGTCGGCGTAATAGAGCCAGGAGATACTGCCGGTCATCAGGGTCGAGGCCAGAATGGTGTCGATGAGCGTGTTGATCTGACTCACCGAGGCGGCAAACATGGCCGGCAACAGCAGCCGCCCCACCTGCCGCACCCCGGGATGGGCCAGGCTCGGCCGCGGCACCATGAGCAGCCCCAGACGGTTGACCGCAGGTATCTGAAACGCCAGTTGTACCAGCCCGGCGATGAACACGCCCCAGGCCAGGGCGTAAATCGGCTCCTCGAAGTGGTTGGCGAAGAACAGCATCGCGGCAATCAGGCACAGGTTCAGCAGCACCGGGGTGAATGCCGGCACCGCGAAACGCCCGTGACTGTTCTGCAGAGCGGCGGCGAAGGCCGTCAGGGCAATGAAGCCCAGATACGGAAACGTCACCCGCAGCATGCCGGTCGCCATCTCGAACTGGGCCGGCGCGTTCCAGAACCCCGGGGCGAACAGGGCCACCAGGGCGGGGGCGAACACCACCCCGAGCAGCACCACCGACCACACCGCCACCGCCAGATTGCCCGCGACAGCCGCGACGAACACCCGGAACGTGTCGGCCTGCTCGCGCTGGTAGCGCGACAGCACCGGAATGAAGGCCTGGTTGAAGGCGCCTTCGGCGAACAGGCGGCGGAAGAAATTGGGGATGCGGAAGGCCACGAAGAAGGCGTCGGCGGCAGCGCCGGCGCCGAAGAAGTGGGACAGGACCATGTCCCGGGCGAAACCCGAGATGCGCGACAGCAGGGTCATGCCCGCTACCACCGAGCCCTGAGCAGAGACGTTTTGCGCCCCGCCCTGACCGCCGCCGCCGGGGGACGGCTCAGCGGCGGTTGACATACCCATACCTCAACGGCATATTACCGCGCCTTTCAGACGACCACCCTCGGAGAACATTTTGGCGAATACCGCACAAGCCCGGAAACGCGCCCGGCAGGCCGAAAAGCGCCGCGTTCACAATGCCAGCCAGCGTTCCATGGTGCGCACGTACATCAAGCGTGTGCAAGCGGCCATCGCCAGCGGCGACGCCGATACCGCGCGGGCGGCCCTCGACACGGCCACCCCGGTCATCGATCGCATGGCCGATCGCGGCATCATGCACAAGAACAAGGCCGCCCGGCACAAATCCCGCCTCAACTCGGCCATCAAGTCGCTGCAGGCCTGACAGCGCCGTCCAGCACCACCAGGTTGTCCCGATGCACCAGCTCGGGCTCCAGCGCATAGCCGAGACGCGCGCCGATGTCCGTGCTGGCCGCGCCGATGAGCCGTTCCGCCTCGTCACTGGAATAGTTCACCAGCCCCTGCCCCACCACGCGGCCGGCGGCATCCACACAATGCACCACGTCACCGCGGACGAAGCGCCCGCGTACGGCGGTCACGCCTACCGGTAACAGGCTGACGCCGCGGTGACACACCGCTTGCACGGCGCCAGGGTCCATAACCAGTTCACCTTTGGCGCGCAGATGCCCGGCAATCCAGCGTTTGCGCGCATCGAGCGGTAATACCGAGGCCGTCAGCAGGGTGCCGATGGGCTCGCCGCGCAAGATACCGGCCAGCACGCCCGGGTGCCGGCCGCCGGCAATCACCGTGTGGGCGCCGGAGCGCGCAGCAATCCGGGCCGCCCGCAACTTGGTGAGCATGCCGCCGCGGCCGAGTTCCCCCGCGGCCCCGCCCACCATGGCATCCAGGCGCTCATCCGAGGCATCCGCGCAGCTCACCAGGGCGGCCTCGGCGTTGCTGCGCGGGTCCTGTTCGTACAGACCATCGGTATCGGTCAGGATGATCAGCGCTTCCGCCTGCAGCAGATTGGCCACCAGCGCCGCCAGAGTATCGTTGTCGCCGAAGCGGATCTCGTCGGTGGCCACCGTGTCGTTCTCGTTGATCACGGGAATCACTCCCAGCTCCAGCAGGGAGTTCAGGGTGGCACGGGCATTGAGATAGCGCTGCCGGTCCGCCAGGTCGTCATGAGTGAGCAATACCATGGCGGTGTGGCGGCCATGCACGGTGAAGGCCTGCTCGTAGGCCTGCACCAGGCCCATCTGGCCCACGGCCGCGGCCGCCTGCAGACCATGCACGGTGGTGGGGCGGGCCGTGAGCCCCAGCCGGGCCACACCTTCGGCCACGGCACCGGAAGAGACCAGCAGAATCTGCCGTGCCCCGCTCAGCAACTCGTGGATGTCTTTGCACCAGGTCGCGATGCGCTGGCGGGCCAGGCCGCTGCCGGGTTCCGTGAGCAGTGAACTCCCCACCTTGACGACTACCCGCCGGGCGCTGCCAAGCTGCTCACGAATCTGCTGCTCGCGGGTGTTCATCGGCTACTCGCGCACGTACTCGACTTCCATGCCGTCATCGTCCTCATCGTCGGCATCGTCGTCCCGAGCCTGGCGGCCGGGGCGGCGTTCCAGCGCACGTTTTAGCACATCCTCGCCGATGGCGGCCTCGAGCTCACGCTCGGCAGCCGCTGCGGCGGCGTCGTCAGCCAGGCGCCGGCGGTGTTCGCGCACGGCGTCGAGCAGCGCACGGACCAGCGTTTCGACCCCCTCACCGGTCACCGCAGATATGGCGTACAGCGGACGCTGAGGAAACCGCTGCGCGAGCGTGTCCAGCAACTGCCGGCGCGCCTCGGCATCGAGCAGGTCTATCTTGGTCAGCACCACCCAGACCGGGCGCCGGGCCAGCGCCGGACTGTAGGCAGCCAGCTCGTGTTCGATGAGCGCCACATTGTCGAGCGGCTGTGAGCCGTCCACCGGCAGGCAATCCACCATGTGCAGCAGAATACGCGTGCGCGCCAGATGCCGCAGGAACTGAACACCCAGGCCCGCGCCCGCGGCGGCGCCTTCGATGAGCCCGGGAATGTCCGCCATGACCAGGCTGGCATCGCCGTCGAGTTTCACCACCCCCAGATTGGGAGTCAGGGTGGTGAAGGGATAGTCGGCGATCTTCGGCCGCGCCGCCGACACCTTGCTGATCAACGTGGACTTGCCCGCATTGGGCATGCCCAGCAGCCCCACGTCGGCAATGAGCTTGAGCTGCAGGCGCAGCTGGCGCACCTCACCCGGACTGCCCGGGGTGGTCCGGCGCGGCGCCCGGTTGGTGCTGGATTTGAAGTGGGTATTGCCCAGCCCGCGGCGGCCGCCGCGGGCCACCAGCAGTTCCTGGCCGGGCTCGGTGAGATCGCCCAGCACTTCCAGAGTGTCTTCGTCGATGACCGTGGTACCCACCGGCGCGCGCACCCGGCGGGTCTCGCCGCGGGCGCCGGTTTTGTTGCGCCCGGCGCCGGCTTCCCCGACCTCGGCCCGGTAGAGCGGCTGAAAGCGGAAATCCACCAGGGTATTCAGCGCTTCGTCCGCCACCAGCACCACATCGCCGCCATCGCCGCCGTCGCCGCCGTCCGGGCCGCCCCGGGCTACGTACTTCTCGCGACGGAACGACAGGCAGCCGTTACCGCCTTTGCCGGCTTCCACGCGAATGCTGGCTTCATCGATGAATTGCATTGGAAAAACCCCGCAGGGCGCGGGGCCTTAGTGCTGGGTTCAGGCTGTGACCGGTTCCACCGTCACATACTTACGGCTCTTCGGGCCCCGGGTGACGAATTTGACCTGACCGTCGGCGGTGGCGAACAGGGTATGATCGCGGCCGCATCCTACGTTCGGACCGGCGTGAAAGCGCGTGCCGCGCTGACGCACCAGAATGTTGCCGGCCTGGACCACCTGGCCGCCGAACTTCTTCAAACCCAGCCGCTTCGACTGTGAGTCGCGACCGTTGCGAGTGCTGCCGCCTGCTTTTTTGTGTGCCATGGCGAGTGCTCCTTAGGCCTTGATACCCGTGATCTTGACTTCCGTGTACCACTGGCGATGGCCCTGGGTACGCATGTAATCCTTGCGGCGCTTGAACTTGATGATGCGGATCTTGCGGGCGCGATCGATGCTCAGCACTTCGCCCTGCACCGCACAACCGTCCACATAGGGCGCACCGACCGACACGTTATCACCGTCGGCCAGCAGCAGAACTTTGTCGAAAACCACCTCGTCGCCGGGTTGTGCGTCGAGCAGTTCCAGGCGCACGATCTCGCCCTCCGTGACTCGGTGTTGCTTGCCACCGCTGGCGAAAACCGCAAACATATTCCGTACTCCTGGACCGACGCAGTCGTTATAACACTGAAAACCGGAAGGGACCGGCGCGCGCAGGCGCGGCATTTTACGGCCAAAAATTTTCGATTACAACGAGTTAGCTGTCAGAATGTCTGCCTATGCTGCGCCATAAGGGGCTAACATGCCCCGGCTGACCTGGAACCCGAGCATGCCTGGACAATCCGCCATCGCCGCCAACGCCATCAGCAAAGCTGCCGCCCGGGAAGCCGGCGGCCACGGCGGCCTGGCCGGCGTCTACGCGCTGGTCGCGGCGGACTTTCAGGCCGTGAACGAGCTGATCCCGCGGCAGCTCACTTCGGACGTCAGCCTGGTCGAGGAGATCGGCCGCTACATCGTTGACAGCGGCGGCAAACGCCTGCGGCCGCTGCTGGTGCTGCTGGGCGCCGGAGCGCGCGGCTATGACGGCGGCAAGCACGTGCGCCTGGCGGCTATCATCGAGTTCCTGCACACGGCCACCCTGCTGCACGACGACGTGGTCGACCGCTCGGACATGCGCCGCGGGCGTGCCACCGCCAATTCCACCTGGGGCAATGCACCCAGCGTGCTGGTCGGGGATTTCCTGTATTCCCGTGCCTTCCAGCTCATGGTCGAGCTGGAGGATCTGGACATCATGGCTATTCTCTCAGACGCCACCAACACCATCGCCGAAGGCGAGGTCATGCAGCTCGCCAACGTGGGCAACCTGGCGATGACCGAAGCTCAGTATCTGGAAGTCATCCGCTGCAAGACCGCCCTGCTGTTCCAGGCGGCGGCCCACACCGCCGCGGTGCTGGGCAGTGACGAAGCCCACGAAATCCTGGCGCTGAAGCATTTCGGCGGCCACTTCGGCCTGGCTTATCAGCTCGTCGACGACTATCTGGACTATGCCGGCGACGCCGGCGTCATGGGCAAGAATGCCGGCGACGATCTGGCCGAGGGCAAGCTGACCCTGCCGCTGATTCACGCGCTCGAGCACACCGCGCCCGCAGAAACTGCCGTGCTGCGGGAAGCCCTGGCGGCCCGCTCGGCACAGCGGCTCGACGACGTGCTGGACATCGTCCGCCGCTGCGGCGCCCTGACGTATGTGCAGGACGCCGCCCAGCGCCAGACCGCCTCCGCCCTGGCGAGCCTCGAAGCACTCCCCGGGAGCCCCTATCGGGACGCTCTGGAAACTCTGGCCAACTACTCCGCGGCACGTCTGGGCTGAATGCCGCTGCTACGCCGACACGCTGCGTCCGCTGCCGGACTTCTCTTCATCATGGCCGCAGGCGCCGGCCTGGCCGCCTCGCCCGCCGGGACCCTCGACTTCGAACCCTGCCAGATCCGCGGCAGCAACGGGCAGGGCGAGGCCGCTGCCGAGTGCGCCCGCCTGACGGTGGCAGAAGACCCGGGGGATCCCGACGGCACGCAGATCGAGCTGTTCATCGCCCGGGTGCCGGCACTCAGCCCGGAGCCCGCCGCCGATGCCATCACCTTGATCAACGGCGGGCCCGGCGGCTCGTCGGTGGCGCTGTATGTGGATCTGCAGTCGGCGTTTGCAGCGCTGCGCCGGGAACGCGACATCGTCATGGTCGACCAGCGCGGCACCGGGCGTTCCAAGGCGCTCAACTGTCCCGACCTGGAAGAAGCCACCTATGAGTTCGACCTCGAGGCCGTGCGGCGGGCCACCCGTCAATGCCTGAGCGCACTGGACGGCGACCCGCGCTTCTATACCACCAGCGTGGCCGTGGCCGATCTCGAGGCGGTGCGTCAGGCACTGGGCTACCAGGCCTGGAATCTGTACGGGGTGTCCTACGGCACCCGGGTAGCCCAGCACTACCTGCAGCGTTACCCCGATGCCGTGCGCACACTGATCATCGACGGCGTCATTCCGCCGGGGCTGGCATTGGGACCCGACATCGCCGGCAACGCACAGGCGGTCCTGGATGCCATCATCAGCCGCTGTGCCGACACGGACTATTGCCGCGACGCATTCCCCGATCTGCAGGCGCGGTTGAGTGAGCTGGGTGAACGCCTGCGGGCCGAGCCCGTGGCCATGACCTTGCCGCATCCCGTCAGCGGGCGCGAGCAGGCCATGTCGGTACACTACGCACACCTGGCCATGACCCTGCGCCTGCTGAGCTATGCCCCGGAGACCGCCGCGGTGATTCCTCTGATCATCGACGAAGCGGCCGAGCGCCGGAACTATGTGCCGCTGGCGTCCCAGGCCCTGCGCCTGGAAGAACAGCTCGGCGAAGCCATCAGCTACGGCATGCACAACAGCGTGGTCTGCACCGAAGACGTGCCGTTCTTCGGCGATCTTTCGCCCCGCCTGCCGGCCATGGAGGACACCTACCTGGGCGCCGATCAGGTCCGCGCGCTGCAGGCGATCTGCGAGTTGTGGCCCCGCGGCACCCTGCACGAGGCGCTGCGCCGGGAGCAGGCAGCGGATCATCCGGTGCTGCTGCTGTCCGGTGAGTTCGACCCCATTACGCCGCCGGACTACGCTGAGCTTGCCGCCCGCCTCTACCCCAACGGCCGTCATTTCGTCGCCCCGGGGCAAGGTCACGGGGTCATCGCCCGCGGCTGTGTGCCGCATCTTGCCCGGGAATTCATCGACCACGCCGATGCCGGCAACCTCGACGGTGACTGTCTGGAGCGGCTCGCCGGCGACGCCTTCTTCGTCGATCTGCTGGGGCCGCCGCCGTGATCCGCGGCGAAGGGCTGGGAAAATCCTTCGGTCGGGTAGAAGCAATCCGCGGCGTGGATCTGCACGCGCCGGACGGCCGCATCACGGCCCTGCTCGGCCCCAACGGGGCGGGCAAATCCACCACCCTGCGCATCCTGGCCACGGTGTTGCAAGCGGACCGGGGCCACGCCTGGGTGGACGGTGCCGAGGTGTCCGCCGACCCGGCCGCCGTACGCCGAAGTATTGGCGTGCTGCCCCACGGCGCCGGACTCTATGCGCGCCTGAGCGCCCGGGAGAACATCGCCTATTTCGGTGCGCTGCACGGCCTCGGGCGCGCTGCCCTGCGCGCAAGGGTGGACGAACTGGTCGAACAGCTCGACATGGGCGAATTTGCCAACCGCCGCGTTGCGGGCTTCTCCCAGGGCCAGCGCATCAAGGTGGCCCTGGCCCGCGCCCTGGTCCACGACCCGAAGAACGTCCTTCTGGACGAACCCACCAACGGTCTGGACGTCATGGCCACCCGGGCACTGCGCGAGATCATCATCGCGTTGAAACGGCAGGGGCGCTGCGTGGTGTTCTCCAGTCACGTCATGCAGGAAGTCGCCACCCTGTGTGACGACCTGATCATCGTCGGCGGCGGCCAGGTCCGCTTCGCCGGCAGCCTCGATGAACTGCGCACCCGCACCGGCCAGGACGATCTGGAAGACGCCTTCGTCGACGTGGTGGGAGAGCAGCCGGCGTGAGCGGTTTCTCGGTCGTCCTCGCCAAGGAATGTCGCGACAACTTCCGCGACATCCGCACGATCCTGGCGTCTTTTTCCCTGGCGCTGCTGGGGCCGGCCCTGTTCGCCGCCATGATGGCCTTCGTGCTCAACACCACCCTGGGCGAATCCCGCGAGTCGTTCCGTCTGGCAGTGGTGGGCAGCGAGCACGCACCGCGCCTCATGGAGCACCTCGGCCGCTTCAATGTGGAACTGACAGAGGTAACCCTCGACGATCCCCGCCAGGCGGTGCGGGACGGCCGCGAAGATCTGGTGCTGGTGATCGACGCCGACTATCCGCGCCGCCTGGAAGCCGGTGAGCGCGCCGCCGTAGCACTCATTCACGACAGTTCGCGCATGGGCACGGCGCGGCGCAACTATTCCCGGGCTCAGCAGATGATCGGCCAGTATTCGCGCAAGCTGGGCATATTGCGGGTACAGCTGCGCGGCATGGACCCGGCGTTGCTCTCGCCCATTGCCGTGAGCGAGGTGGATACCGCCTCGCCGGCGGCCCGGGCCATGACCCTGCTTACCGTGCTGCCCTATCTGCTGGTGCTGGTGGTCTTCATGGGCGGGTTCTACCTGGCCATCGACGCCACTGCCGGCGAGCGCGAGCACGGCTCGCTGGAACCCCTGCTGTCGCAACCCATCTCCCGGGCCCAGCTCGTCCTCGGCAAAGTGGCTGCCGCCAGCGTGTTCAGCGCCATCTCCACGGCCCTGTTTCTGATCGGGCTGTCGCTGTCTTTGCCGTTCGTGCCGCTGCATAAGGTGGGCATGTCGCTGGCCATCGATCTGAACGCCTGCGTGCAGATGTTCTTCGTGTCGCTGCCGCTGGTCTTCCTCGGCGCCAGCCTGCTGACGGTGGTGGCGTCATTCGCCAAAAGCTACAAGGAAGCCCAGACCTATCTGACCGTGGTCATTCTCATTCCCACCCTGCCGCTGATCGTCACCCAGATGCTCAACGTGGAAGCCACTACGGCGCTCATGCTGATACCGAGCTTCAGCCAGGCGACTCTGATTTCCGATCTCATCAAGGGCGAAGCGCTGGAGTGGGCACATGTGGCCGTATCCATGGCCGCCACCGGCACGCTGGCCGCGCTCACGGCGTGGGTGGCGGTGGCACTGTACAAACGGGAGCGGATGCTGGTCTGAGGTTTCGCACCCCGCGGCAGTTGTCGCCGCGGCCGGGCGCTTCTACAATACGCGCCCCGCGCCGTCACCGAAGGCGCGGGCAGTTGCCGTCAAAGGCTGTCGGAGTGTAGCTCAGCTTGGTAGAGCACCACGTTCGGGACGTGGGGGCCGGAGGTTCAAATCCTCTCACTCCGACCATCTTGCGAATCAGTAGGCCAAGCCAGCTTTCCCACCATCAAAATTCATGCTCCGGCCTCACCAGTTGCTTGGTCGGTTCAATGATGGATCCGACGGAATCCTTTCCGGCAACTGAGCGTTCGCCAGATGTTTTGCGTAAATGGTCTTGATTACGTCTGCCTCGGCCTTTAGCTCCGAAGAAACGTATCGGACCATCTTGCTATTGCCTGCCTTCCTGCGATGCTTGCCCAGGGCGGGATCAGCATAACCAATTTTCCCAGTTCCTTCACGAGTTTAATGGCGGCAAGAAGGTCACTGTCATTCGATACCACGGCGGCGCCATCATATTCGTTCCGCCAGGCATCGTTCAGCATATGGACAGCGAGATTTACGTCAGTCCCCTTCTCTTCGCGCTTCCACACACCTACACGTTTGCCGCCACTAATCGGCTTTAGCCAAGACTGCCGGGTCTGAAACTGGCCAGTGATAAGTTCAATTGATGGCTGATGGGCACGTAGTGCCTTCAAATAGAGCTTCTGCGGGTCAGCATCGTCGCCATCGACCATGGCGGTAAAATACTTGTGAAGTACGACGCGGTCTCTCTCGGAGAGGATATTGTCAACTAGCTGAACGAGATCTAGCCACCGATAGGGGCTCTGTTCCAACTCTCCGTAATAGAGGTTGAATCCGTCGACGTAAACGCCGATCCGGGCCAAGTTCTCCCCTCCCAGAAAGACTAAGGGCCCCAGAGGGGCCTTCTAACCTACCGCGAAACGGCAGGCGTGGTTAGCGGACGAAGACTAGTAGCTAAACGCGTATCGCGCAACCTCGACTGATCATCGTCCTCGCGCACGCCGAGCACGTTGACCATGATCTCGCTGACGTCGTTCACTTTCAGCTCCTTTCTCCACCCTCACCTCACGGTCGTATCGCAAGTCTAGGCCACCTGTCCATTCGATGGATGTAGGTGATCGACAGTTCCATCGCGACTCCCGTACCCCTCATCACATCCGGAAATTCTGTGACCCAGTTGCAGGCAAATGGCCCGTCGCCCCGTGGATACTGCCCGCAATTCAGGATGAACCAATGCTTTCAGGAACCGCCATGGTCGACGTGGACAATCTCAGCATGCGCGAATACGTGGATAGCTGGCGCGGGATCGTCCTCGGCCGGGTGTTCACCCATGAGGCTGCCCTGCACTTCGTGCTGGAGGTGGATCAGGCTACGGGTCTGTGCCGGGTCAGCCGGCGCCATGCCGGGCGCACCGAGATCATCTACATGCCGCTCGGCGAGGTGATCCTGCGGGTCAAGGACGAAGCGTAGCGGCTGCCCGGCAGCCGCCATTTGCCAGCGCGGCTGCTCAGCTGCCGCCCATGGTCTTGCGCCGCGTTTCCAGCACCGCACCCAGCGCCTGATCGACGACGTCGAAGCCTTCACGCAACAGATCCTCTTCGATGACCAGCGGCGGCAGGAATTTCAGCACCTCGTCGTCGGCGCCCGCGGTCTCGATGATCAGGCCGCGCTCGAACGCCTCCTTGGATGTATCGCCGGCCACACCCGGCTGTGGCAGTTCCAGCCCCCAGACCATGCCGATGCCGCGCACGCTCGCTTCCAGTTCGGCATGCTTCTCGGCCAGGCGGTTGAGCTCAGCTTCCATGATCTCACCCTTGTAGGCCACGGCGCGGGACAGGTCTTCATTGTCCCAGTAGGCCAGCGCCTTTTCCGACGCCACGAACGCCAGGTTGTTGCCGCGGAAGGTGCCGGTATGTTCCCCCGGCTGCCACTGATCGAGTTCCTGGCGCATGAACAGCATGGCCAGAGGCAGCCCGCCGCCGATGGATTTGGATACCGTCACCATGTCCGGCGTGATGCCGGCGCGTTCGAAGCTGAAGAACGTGCCGGTGCGGCCATTGCCCACCTGAATGTCGTCGACGATGAGCAGGATGTCGAACTCGCGGCACAGGGATTCGAGCTGTTGCAGCCACTCGACGCTGGCCACGTGAATGCCGCCCTCGCCCTGGACCGTCTCGAGGATGACGGCGGCGGGAATGTCCACGCCGCTGCTGCCGTCTTCCAGGAACCGGCGCAGATAGTCGATGGTGTTCACATCCGGGCCGAAATAGCCGTCGTAGGGCATGAACGCCACATTGTTGCGGGCGCCGTAGGATTCGTCCCGGTAGAAGTAGTTGCCGGTAACCGCCAGGGCTCCCATGGTCAGGCCGTGATAGCCGTTGGTGAACGCGATGACGTTGGACCGCCGCTTCACCATGCGCGCCAGCTTCAGCGCCGTTTCCACTGCGTTGGTGCCGGTGGGGCCGGTGAACTGCACCTTATACGGCAGATTGCGCGGCGCCAGAATCGTGTCTTTGAGTTTCTGCAGGAACGCGCGCTTCGCCACTGTGGCTTTGTCGAGACCGTGAACGATACCGCCCCGCTCGAGATATTCGATCACCGCCCGGGTCATTTCCGGATTGTTGTGACCGTAATTCATGGTGCCGGCGCCGGCGAAGAAGTCGATGTAGCGGTTCTCCTGCTCGTCGAACAGCAGCGAGCCCTGGGCGACGTCGAATATCTTCGGGAACGCGCGCACATAGCCTCGAACCTCGGACTCCAGCTCTTCGAAAATTCTCATGATGGGCCTCCGCTGTGGTCTGGTCTGCCCAGACATGGCCGGGCGTGGCATAACCTGTAGGAGCACTCTCCAGAGTGCGATCTTCCCTTCAGCTGCAATTGTAACCCGATAACCCCCCCAATCGCGGCCCGCCGCAAAACCGCACCCATGTTACGATTCCCGAAAAAAGGAGGCACAGCCCATGGACACCTTCCGAATGCCCGGCAAGCATGTGGTGATCACCGGCGCGTCGTCGGGCTTCGGCAGCCATTTCGCCGGCGTGCTGGCTGGTGCCGGTGCCCGGGTCGTCCTCGGCGCGCGGCGCACCGACAAAGTGGCCGCCCGGGTCGAGGAAATCCGCGCCGCCGGCGGCGAGGCTGCGGGAGTCGACCTCGACGTGCGCAGCGCCGACAGCATCCGCGGCTTTCTCGCCGCTGCCGAAGAACAGTTCGGGCCCATCGATGTACTGATCAACAATGCCGGGGTAGAAGCGGGCGCCAAAACCTACATGATGATCGACGAAGACGACTGGGACTTCGTCATGGACACCAATGTGAAGGGCGCCTGGCTCATGGCCAGGTATTACACCGAACGGGTCGCCGCCAATGGCCAGGCCGGCGGCAACATCGTCAACATTTCCTCCATCACCGATCGCCGTACCATCAAAGGCCAGTTCCCCTATGCCGTCTCGAAAGGCGCGCTGTCGCGCATGACCGAGGTCATGGCGCTGGAAGCCGCCAAATACCGCATCCGGGTCAACGCCCTGGCGCCCGGCTACATCCTCACCGATGTGAGCCGTCTGCTGCTCGAGAGCGACCAGGCGCCGGAATTCAAAAAAGGCATACCGATGCGCCGCTTCGGCGAGTTTCAAGACCTGGACGGGCCGCTGCTGCTGCTCGCCTCCGATGCGTCGAGCTACATGACCGGCTCGGTGCTGGTGGTGGACGGCGGCCACGTCTGTGCTTCCTTATAGGAGCCTGTAGGAGAATGTGCCCATGAGCGAGATCCGTCCGTTTCGCATCGACGTCCCCGACGCCGACCTGGAGGACCTGCGCGCACGGCTGGCCCGAACCCGCCTGCCGGAACCGGAAACCCCCGAAGACTGGTCCCAGGGGGTGCCGCTGGCCTACATGCGCGAGATTCACGACTACTGGCAGAACGGCTACGACTGGCGCCGCGCGGAAGCCGCCATCAATGCCTTCGATCAGTTCACCACGACCATCGACGGCGTAGACATCCACTTCCTCCACGTCCGCTCGCCGCAGGCGGACGCATTGCCTCTGGTGATGACCCACGGCTGGCCCGGTTCCATCGTGGAATTTCTCAAGGTCATCGGCCCGTTGACCGACCCGGCCAGCCACGGCGGTGACCCGGCGGACGCCTTTCACGTGGTGTGCCCGGCCCTGCCCGGCTACGGTTTCTCCGGCAAGCCGGCAACGCCGGGCTGGGGCGTGGAGAAAATTGCCGATGCCTGGGCCGAACTCATGGCGCGGCTGGGTTACGACAGCTACGTGGCTCAGGGCGGCGACTGGGGTTCGGCAGTCACCACGGCGCTGGGCATTCGCGACACCGACCACGTGCGCGCCATTCACGTGAACATGGTGGCCGCCCGCCCGGACCCCATAGACGATTCACTGACCGAGCTGGAGAAGAAAGGCCTGGCCGGTATGCAGCACTATCAGGACTGGGACTCGGGCTATTCGAAACAGCAGAGTACGCGGCCCCAGACGCTGGGTTATGCGCTGGTGGATTCGCCCATTGGCCAGGCAGCCTGGATCCTGGAAAAATTCTGGGCCTGGACCGACTGTGACGGCCACCCGGAGAACGCCCTCAGCCGTGATGAGATGCTCGATAACGTCATGCTCTACTGGCTCACCGCCAGCGGCGCGTCGTCGGCGCGCCTGTACTGGGAGAGTTTCGGCTCGTTCAGCGCCGGCCAGGTGGAAACGCCCACCGGCTGCAGCATCTTTCCCAAAGAAATCTTTCTGTGTTCCCGGCGCTGGGCCGGGAACCGCTACAAAAACATCATCTACTGGAACGAGCTCGACCGGGGCGGTCACTTCGCCGCCTTCGAGCAGCCGGAACTGTTCACCAGGGAATTGCGCGACTGCTTTCGACTGGTGCGCTGATGAGTGATTCTGCGACGCCACTGTGGCAGCCCGACCCGGAGGCGGCGAAGCACAGCCAGCTCGCCCGCTTCGCCGGGCAGGTCAGCCAGACCGCCGGCCGCGACCTCGGCCGCTACGCCGACCTGCATCGCTGGTCGGTGGAAGAACCCGGCGCCTTCTGGCAGGCGGTGTGGGAGTTCACCGGCGTCATCGCTTCCCGCCGGGCCGATGCGCCGGTGCGCAACCTCCAGGCGTTCCCCGGCGCGCAATGGTTTCCCGGCGCCCGGCTCAACTTCGCCGAAAACCTGCTGCGCTTCGACGACGACCGTCCCGCCCTGATCTCGGTGCTCGAGACCGGCGCGCGCCGGGAGCTCAGCTACCGCGAGCTCAATCGACAGACCGCCGCCGTGGCCGCCCGGCTGCGCGAGCTTGGCGTGCAGCCCGGCGACCGGGTGGCCGGCTGGCTGCCCAACGTACCCGAGACCATCATCGCCATGCTCGCCACCGCCAGTCTCGGCGCGGTGTGGTCATCGTGCTCGCCGGATTTCGGCGTCACCGGCGCGCTGGACCGGTTCGGTCAGATCGAGCCCAGAGTGCTGTTCGCCGTGGACGGCTACTACTACAACGGCCGGCGCCTGGACACCACCGGAAAGATGCGCGAAGTCGCCGGCGCCGTGCCGTCCATCGAGCAGGTCATCTGGGTGTCGCTGATCGATGCCGTACCCGACGACGGTGAACGCTTCGACACGATCACGGCGGCAGACCCGGCGCCTCTCACCTTCGCCCAGCGCGCCTTCGACGATCCGCTGTACGTCATGTATTCATCGGGCACGACGGGCAAGCCCAAGTGCATCGTCCACGGCGCCGGCGGCACGCTGCTCCAGCACCTGAAGGAGCACCGGCTGCACACCGATCTGCAGCGCGACGACGTGCTGTTCTACTTCACCACCTGCGGCTGGATGATGTGGAACTGGCTGGTCAGCGGCCTGGCCAGCGGCGCCGCCCTGGTGCTCTACGACGGCTCGCCGTTCCGCCCCAAGGCCGCCCTGATGGATATGGCGCAGCGCGAGCGGATCAGTGTGTTCGGGGTGAGTGCCAAGTACCTGTCGGCCCTGGAGAAGGCCGGGGTGCGGCCCGCGCAGCGCCACGACCTGTCCGCCATGCGCATGCTGCTGTCAACCGGCTCGCCTCTCACCGCCGACGGTTTCCGCTTCGTCTATGAGCAGGTCAAGCCCGACGTGCACCTGGCATCCATCTCCGGCGGCACAGACCTGATTTCCTGCTTCGTGCTGGGGGCGCCCACCCTGCCGGTCTACGAAGGCGAGATTCAGTGCGCGGGCCTCGGCATGGCCGTTGACGTGTGGGACGACCAGGGCAATCCGCTGCGCGGCGCCAAGGGCGAGCTGGTGTGCACGCGGCCGTTCCCCTCCTGCCCCACGGGCTTCTGGAACGATCCGGACGGCAGCCGTCTGCACGGTGCCTATTTCGCCCGCTTTCCCGGCGTCTGGGCCCATGGCGACTTCGCCGAGATCACCGAGCACGACGGCTACATCATCCACGGCCGCAGCGACGCGGTGCTGAACCCGGGCGGCGTGCGCATCGGCACGGCAGAGATCTACGCGCCAGGTCGAGCAGCTTCCACGAGGTGCCGGAGTCGCATGGTCGATCGGCCAGGACTGGCAGAACGACGTACGCGTCGT
The DNA here is from genome assembly GCA_034522075.1 of Gammaproteobacteria bacterium. GTDB lineage: Bacteria > Pseudomonadota > Gammaproteobacteria > Pseudomonadales > Azotimanducaceae > UBA7803. Next base: position 50,097 of record JAXHLO010000005.1, read on the forward strand.
GGTGCTGTTCGTGCGCGCTGGCGCGAGGGCCACGGCCTGGACGACGCGTTGCGCCAGCGCATCCGCGACACCGTCCGGGAACAGGCCAGCCCGCGTCACGTGCCGGCACGCATCGTCGAAGTGGCGGACATTCCGCGCACCCTGTCCGGCAAGATCGTCGAGCTGGCGGTGCGCGACGTCGTACACGGCCGCGACGTGGCCAACACGTCGGCGCTGGCCAACCCCCAGGCACTGGAACACTTCCGCGAGCGGCCGGAGCTTGCCGAGTGAACACCGTGCGGATGCTGTTCGCTGCCTGGCTGACGCTTCTGCCGGGCGGCTGCAGCGAACCGCCGGGTTCCACAGAGGCCGCTTCTGCCGCAGACGCCGCAGCGGATGCTGCTGCACCCGCAGAGCCGGCCCCGACCCAAGGCCGTACTGCCTATTTCGGCGACCTGCACGTGCACACGTTCTATTCCTTCGACGCCTTCATTTTCGGCACGCGGGCCACCCCGGACGATGCCTACCGCTATGCCCGCGGCGAAGCCATCCGCCACCCGGCGGGCTTCGACGTGCAGCTCGACCGGCCCCTGGATTTCTACGCCGTCACCGATCACGCCATGTTCCTCGGCAATCTGCCCGCCTGGGCGGCCGGCAGCGGCGAGCGTGCCGACCACCCCGTGGCGCAAGCCATCCGCCGAGCCGCCGCCACGGCCGAGGAACGCCCATGAACGCCTTCCTCGGCATGCGCCCGCATCTGCAGAAGGCCAGCGGGCAACGAGCTGCCTGGATCACGACGCGGTACGCTCCGCCTGGCAGGACATTCAGGCCGCCGCCGAGCGCCACAATGAACCCGGCCGTTTCACCACGTTCATCGCCTACGAATACACGGCCGCCCCGGATCAGCAGAATCTGCACCGTAACGTGATCTTCCGCGGAAGCGCGGTCCCGGCGGTGCCGTTCAGCCGCCTGGATTCCATGAATCCGGAAGACCTGTGGCGCTGGATGGACAATCTGCGCGACCGGGGCATCGAGTCGCTGGCCATTCCACATAATTCCAACGGCTCCAACGGCGAGAAGGAGTTCGCCCTCGCCGACTGGGCCGGCGATCCACTGGACGCCGCCTACGCCGAGCGCCGCCTGCGCAACGAACCGCTGGTGGAGATCACCCAGGTCAAAGGCACGTCGGAGACCCATCCCCTGCTGTCGCCCAACGACGAGTGGGCCGGCTTCGAGATCATGCCCTACCGCATTGCCAGCTGGCGGCCGAGCGCACCCTCCGGCAGCTATGTCCGGGAGGCGTTGCTGAACGGCATCGCCATGGAAAGCGCAGATGGTTTCAATCCTTATCAGTTCGGCGTGGTGGGCGCCAGCGACACCCACACCGGCGCGGCGTCGCTGGATGAAGAGACCTACTTCGACACCTGGGCTGCCTCCGGCCTGACCGGCATCTGGGCGCAGAACAACGACCGCACCTCGCTCTACGACGCGCTGCGCCGCAAGGAGACGTTCGCCACCAGCGGCCCGCGCCTGGTGGTGCGGCTGTTCGCCGGCTTCGGCCTGCCTGCCGACGCACACGACGACCCGCAATGGCTGGCCCGGGCCTATGACCACGCGGTGCCCATGGGCGGCGACCTGCTGCCCGGCGACGGCACACCGCGTTTCGTGGCCACGGCGCTGCAGGACCCGCGCGGCGCGCCCCTGCAACGGCTGCAGATCGTCAAAGGCTGGATCGCCGACGGCGAGCCCCGGGAGCGCATCTACGACGTGGCGCGCCGCCGACGGACTGGCCGTCGACCCGGACACCCACCGCTGCCCCGACAACGGTGCCGGGGTCGACGTCGACACCTGCGCCATCAGCGCCGATGCCGGCGCTGCGCAACTGGCCGCCACCTGGCAGGATCCGGACTTCCAGCCGGACCAGGAAGCCTTCTATTACCTGCGGGTTCTCGAGAACCCCACCTGCCGCTGGTCCACCTGGGACGCCGTCAGACACGGAACCGCACCCCGCGACGACCTGCCGGCAACCATCCAGGAGCGCGCCTGGTCATCGCCCGTCTGGTACCACGGCAGCATCGTGCCGTGATAGCGTGTACGCGCGCGCTCAGGAGATCAGTAACGGTGTCGGATCTTGACCGGGAATTCAGCGAGCTGGGTGAAAACATCGCCCAGCTCATCGGCCTGCTCGAAGAGTCGGAAGACTCGTTCTGGATTCCCTATCTGCGCCGCGGGCTCCACCAGGTGCGCGAGAATCGTCTGTCGGGCGCCACCTTCATCCTGGGCTGCTACGGCGGGGTGGAGACGTTCTCCGACCTGGTGATCGGCCGGCGTTTCGAGCGTAGCGACCCGCTGAAATTCCGCAATCTCAACGCCCGCCTGGTACATCTGCGCACGCAGACTTTCGAATCCGCCAACGCCATCACCTCCCGCCGGTCCTGGCGACAACCCGGCGGTTGCTCCGACACGATAGAGCTTCACAGCGACTGTGGTAAACCTGGCCCTGAAGTAGAGCGAATAAAGGGGGAAGGACCGTGTTCAAGCGCAGAACGGGGCGCAGACGCACCCGCGTCAGTACGCTCAGCCATCTGTTCCACGGTATCGCCATCGAACCCGGCGACGAAGCCTGCGAAGCTGCGCGCCGGATGTCCGAGGAGCGGTTTCTGAGCGAGGAGGCACCGATTCTCCCGCTGCAGGCCTGCACCTGCGTCAATGACTGCCGGTGTGTATATCGGCATTTCTCCGATCGACGCACAGAGGTGAGGCGCGAAGCGGATCTGGGGCTGCCGGAACGGCACATTCCCGAGGACAAGCGGGCCGGCGCCGGGCGGCGGGTCACCGACGCCTGAGCGCGGGCGGGTCCTTCCGGAAGCGCAGGGCGAACGCATACTTTTTGTGCCAGGGCTGGGCCTCACTGGTCCAGATCTGCAGCTTTGGCTTGAATGTAGCCGGCTCATCGAGTGCCCCGACCTTGACGGAACACACGTCCGGGGTCTGCTCGCTTTCCGCGTAGAGGTGGGTGCCGCAGGTGCCGCAGAAGGCCCGGGTCACCAGACTGCCGCCCTCCGAGAGCACAGCAAATTCCGTGGGATGCCCCCGGGTCACGCGGAATTGATCCCGGGGAACGCCTACCGCATAGGCCGGCCCGCCGCCGGACGTGTACTGGCATGTGCGGCAATGGCAGGCTACACGGAACGACACGGGCTCATAGAAACCGAAGCGAATGGCTCCACAGGCGCAGCCGCCGGTGACTTTGGTCCGCTCTTCCTCCACTGCCGTCTTCCTCAATCTTCCGCGTCAGTCAGCGCCGCCAGCACGGCATCTACCACAGCCTCCGCCTTGGCCTGCATTTCCGCGTCGGTGGCGTCCTGGATAGGATGCGCCACGAACACCCGGCGCGCATCTTCCATGCCCAGCGCCGCTGCCTGGGTGCGGGCCGCGTCTTCGAATTCGCTGGACGCGATGGTCACCGCCGGTTTGCCGTTCAACTCGAAATATACCGTGTCATGCAAACTGCACGTGGTACACGAGCCTCAGTCAGCCAGGGCTTCCACCACCACATCAGCCTCTGCCACGATCTGCCGGCGCAGCGCATCGGGCGCGGGTTTGGCAAACGTGGG
>JAXHLO010000006.1:0-551086 GCA_034522075.1 Gammaproteobacteria bacterium
GACGGTCCAGAGTTTGTCGGCGTCCTGCACCGCGGGCAGGTCGCCGCCGACCAGCCGCCCGAGCTGTTCTGCCAGCCGCTGACGATCACCAGGCTCGATGGCGCCCTCGATCGGCGATCCACACGGCATTCGTCTTCCACGGTAATGAATGCCGCGGCGGCAGCGGTGTGCGGCAGACACAGCGTTGCCAGACACAGGGCCGCCAGCGGCAGTACCCGGCGGCAGTGGCGTATACCGGTGAAACTCATGACATCTCCTGAGGACGTCCATGCCCGTTTCGCGACAGCCATGATAACGTACCCGTCCTGTGAATCTGCTGCTCAAACTCGCCGCGCTGCTCGCCGCCGGCTACGTGATCGCCAGCATCGCCCTGTATCTGCTGCAGGCGCAGCTCTCTTCTACCCGCAGCCGCCGGGCCCCGATCCGTCCAGTGAAAACGCACGCCCGGTGACGCTGGAACGCCCGGACGTCACCCTGCACGGCTGGATCGTCAACGCCGATTCCAGCGGGCCGCTGATCATCTACTTCGGCGGCAACGCCGAAGAAGTGTCCCGGCTCGTGGACACGTTCGCACCGCTCGAGGCCAGCACCGTGTTGATGAACTACCGCGGCTACGGCCGCAGCGGCGGCCGGCCCACGGCGGCCGCGCTGCTCGATGATGCCCGGGCGCTGGTGGAAGAGATGCCGCAGCGCCTGGGCGCGGACCGGCCGCTGATTCTGTTCGGGCGCAGTCTGGGCAGCGGTATCGCGGCGCAGACCACCCGTCACGCCCGGGCGGACGGCGTGATTCTGCTGAGCCCCTACCGCAGCCTCACCCGGCTGGCCCAGCGCTACGCGCCGGGCATGCCCGCCAGGTGGCTGCTGCGCCACCGCATCGATACGACTGCGGCGCTCGATACCCTGCCGGACCAGGTGCTGGTGTTCTATTCACCCACGGATCTGATCATTCCCGCCGACGAATCGCGGGCGCTGATCGAGAGGCTGGAACCGCCGCCGCGGGTCGTGACCTTCGACGGCGGCCATAACATGCCGATGCACGATGCGCAGATCTGGCCGGCGGTGGAAGCCTTTGTGGCGGAGGCTACTTGAACTGCTTCATGGCCTTGTCCCAGGCCTGGCGCATCTCGTCCATGGCCGTTTCAGCGCCTCTGCGGATCTCCTGCCAGGCTGCATCGCTGGCCGACTGCAGTTCCTTGAGCTGCTCGCGGGCCCGCTCGCGCTGCTCGGCCATGTCCTTCACAGCTTTCTCGTATTCAACCTTGGCCTCGGCCTGAGCTTCCCGCGCCTTGGCTTCCATGCGGGCAATTTCCGCATTCCACTCGTCCAGGCGGGCCTTGAGCTTTTCTATGTAGGCATCGCGTTCGCTCATTGAATCCTCCTTGCTGAAATCGGCGGGCAGCCTGAGCTGCAGGTGCTCCGCCAGAAACGCCCAGCGGTCGGCGTACAAATCGATCAGCATCGTGCACCGGCGTGCCGGCGCCGTGGCCGGCGCGGGTCTCGACGCGGATCAGCGTTGGGCGCATCGCCGGTATCGGCCTGCTGCGAGCCGCGGCGCGTACTTGAACGATGTGGCCGGGACACCACACGATCGTCGGTATCGGCCGTGGTCGCCAGCACCGCGCGGTACTGGCGCGCCGGCGTTGCGATGTTGTGATACGGCGAGTGCAGGCATGCAGCGCCCGGAATTCGTCCGGATTGCTCGGACGAGCCGTAGTCGTCGACCCAGAAGCGCCCGGCGGTGAAATGGTTGAAGCGCAGCATGTCCATCACGCCCACCGCCGGCAGCGCGGCAGCGAAACAGGTCCGGGCGCTGGTTGGTCACGGCGCCGACCAGCAGACCGCCGTTTGAGCGCGCCGTAGATGCCCAGATGCACTCGGCAGGTGTGTATCCGTGCTCGATCAGGTACTCGGCCGCGGCGATGAAGTCATCGAACACGTTCTGCTTGTCGCGGCACGGTGCCGGCCTTGTGCCATTTGCGCCGTACTCGCCGCCGCCGCGCAGATTGGCCTGGGCGTAGACGCCGCCGGCCTCCATCCAGGCCAGGTTCGGGTACCGAAAGACGCAGGGTCAGGGAGATGTTGAAGCCGCCGTAGCCGTAGAGCAGCGTCGGCGTTAGGCGCCATCGCGGCTGCGACGACCCCGGCGGTGGGTCGAGGAACGTGGGCAGCGCGGGTGCCGTCGGGGCAAGAGCGTGGAGCGCCTGGCGCACGGCGCACGTCGGCCGGGTCGAAGATCCACGTCGGGTTGGCGCCGGACCGGGCTGTGCTGACCGCGTGGCCACGTCGTAACGGCAGAGCGTCGCCGGGCGTTGTTGAAGTTCTGGAGAGGCTGAAGAAGGTCTCGGCTGCTCGCCGGGCTCGCCGGCCGGAGCCCGAGCCCGCCGATGCCGACGCCGGGCAGGTCGAGGCGCGCGCACCTGCCGGCCGCCGGTCTCGTCGTGCACGGCGCACCGCGGACTGCGGGCGTCTTCCAGGTAGTGGGCGATGAGGTGCCCGCCGACGTAGGCTGGCGCCGGTGCAGGACGTGGCTCGTGCTCAGGGCCGACCTCGCGCGCCAGCGGCCAGCGGGCACGGTCGCAGCGGGCCGACCAGGCCGCCAGCCGGCACTCTGGGCGCATCCTGGCATTGGTGCGGGAGAACAACTCGCCAGGGCCGACGCTGCCGACGAAGGTGTAGCCGTGCGTCGAAGCGCTCGACCAGGGTCTCCGGACTTCCGCGGCCGGCGTCGGCGAGGTCCTGATAGACCACCTGATTGCGTTCGTCCGTGCCCAGCCACACCTCGATGACCAGGTGGCGGCCGTCATGGGAGACCTGCGGGCGGAAGCCCCAGTCGGGGTGATCGGGCCGGGCGTAGACCTCGCGGAATCGTCGTCCTGGCGGCGTGCCGAGGCGGTGGTCGAACACGCGCCGCCTGGTTGCAGGTTCAGCGAGTGCGGAACTGTGCGCCCGCCGTCCGGCGGCCGGGTAGCGGCCGTAGTAGAAACCGCTGCCGTCCGGCAGTCCCCCAGGCGACCGATTGGTGAACTTCAGCCACTCCAGCTCGCTCAGGCGAGCAGCTCGTCCGGTGGTCCACGATCAGGGAATGCGCGCACGTGCGCCAGTCCGAAGCCGCCGTCCTGCACGGTGTAAGCCAGGTAGCGCCCGTCCGGGCTGGGATAGACCTCGGCCAGGGCCACTGTGCCGTCATCCGACCACTGGTTCGGATCGATGAGCACCCGCGGCTCAGCGTCCAGGGCCTCCTGCACGTAGAGCACGGCCTGGTTCTGCAACCCGTCCTTGCGGGTAAAGAATAGCGCGCCCTAGCGCACCGGCACGCTGTAGCGTTCATGACCGTAGAAGATTCCGCAGCCGTTCTTCAGCGGATGGCGCGCGGCAGGTGATCCAGATGGTGAAGGCGCCGTTGCCGCGCCGAGTTGCACCACCCAGGTCAACTCCAGGCCAGCGTCGGCTTCAACCAGCGATGGCTCAACCCGCCGGTGCCTGGATGCTGTTGAACTTCGGTGCGTGGTGGCGTCGGTGCTGGTCTTCCGGCCCGGCCGCCTGGGCGTGGCAGGCGGCCCATAACAGCGCCGCGGTCACTGCAAATCGCATAGGACCTATGATGCCGGTTCCGTTCCCGGCCCGTACACCCAGTATTTCCAGCCGCGGCGTTCGAACGGCGTCCAGCGTGCCTGCGGCTGAGCCAGACGCTCGGCCAGCAGAAAGAGAGCACTGGCATTGAAGCCGAGACCAATGTGGCTGCCGTATACCTCGATGTTTTCGGCCAGCGGCCCCGGCTGCTGGCGCGCGATATCCACGAGCAGATGCCGTCCATGCCCGAGGTCAACGGCGCTGAGGGCACGTCCGGCAACGGGTCACTGGCCAGACGGCGCAGACGCATGGCTTCGTCACGATCGATGCCGGTGGCGCCCACCCGGCTCATCACCCGTTGCGCCCGGGACGGCCGCGGCGTGCCGCCGATGGGGCTGCCCAGAGTAATCACCTGGCGTACCCGCTCGGGGTGAATCTGCGTGAGCAAGCGGGCGTACACGCCGCCGAGGCTCCAGCCCACCAGACTGACCGGGCGCTGGCCCCCTGCCCGCCAGACAGCCTCCAACCGCTCACTGAGGCGCTGCTGCAGGTCGGGCATGGCCGAACCCAGGTTGCGGCCGAGGTCCCAGGTGTGGGTGATCAGACCCTGCCCGGCCAGATAGCGCCGGATCACCGTGGTGGAGCCGTCGCCGCCGCCGAAGCCGGGCAGCACAAGCACCGGATGGCCGTCGCCGCGGGGGGCCAGGGTCAGATAGGGCGCAGCCGGCAGCAACGAGGCCAGCTCCGCCAGCGCGCGGGGCGCTTCCGCTATGGCGTAGCGGCGATCGCGGGTCACAGGGGTCGAGACGGTGTCGATAGTTTCACTCATGGGAGCAGCTTATGTTGCAGAGCAACAAAGATGGGGCCGCCTGCGCCGGAAGTCAAGCTGGCGGATCAGAATTAGACAGGCTATTTGTCTTGTTCGGCCCCGGAACCAGGATCGGCCGCTGACTGGCGATGCGCCTCCAGCAGGCTCTCGAGTTCCGCATGCAGCAGCGCATCCCGCAGTTCCCACTGGCGCCGCTCGTCGCGCAGAGATTTCAGCAGGGCCGCCGCCATGAAAACCATGAGCAACATGAACGGGAAAGCCGGCCAGGATGGAACTCGTCTGCAGCGCGGCCAGGCCGCCACCAAGCAACAGGACGCCGGCAACCAGCACCTGCAGCACGCCCCATATCACGCGCAACAGCCGGCTCGGCGTCAGAACGCCTTTACTGGTGAACATTCCGAGCACAAAAGTCGCCGAGTTCGCGGACGTGATCACGAAAAGCACGATCAGCACCAGCACCAGACGCACCGAGCACATCCCGACCCGGCAAGATACGCCAGCATGGCGAACAGCGCCGGCAGCTGATCTCCTGGCGCACCGCGTCGCCGATGCCGGCGTCCTCGAAACAGCTCGAAGTACAGCGCGGAGCCGCCGAAGGTGGCGAACCAGAACGGTACTCAGACAGCACCGGCATGCCGATCACGCCCAACACGAATTCCCGGATGGTGCGCCCGCGCGAGATGCGGGCGATGAAGCTGCCCACGAAGGGCGCCCAGGAAAGCCCCCAGGCCCAGTAGAAGATGGTCCAGCGCTCAACCCAGTCTTCGCCGGTGTAGGGCGTCATCACCAGGCTCATGCCGATGACGTTGCCGAAGTAGTCACCGATGGCGTTGGTCATCGCGGCGGTAATGAAATCCGTGGGCCCGGCGAAGAACACGAACAGCAACAACAGGCCGCGGCAAGCAGCATGTTGGCATCACTGACGTAACGCACGCCGCTTTCCAGCGGGGCCAGGGCGCAGAGCAGGAAAACCACCGCAACACCGCCGAGGATGGCCAGCTGCTGGTCGGTGCCGAAGCCGACGCCGGCCACCGACCCCAGGCCGCTGTTGATCTGGATGATGCCCAGCCCGAGCGTGGTCGCCACGCCGAACACCGTGGACACCACGGCCAGGATATTGATGGCGTGGCCGATGCCGCCGTCCACCCGGTCACCCAGGTTGGCGCGGAAGGTTTCGCTGATCAGACCCGGCCGTTGCTGCCGGAAACGCACATAGGCAATGGCCAGGCCCACCACGGCGAAGTTGGCCCACTGATGGAAGCCCCAGTGAAACAGCGAATAACGCATGGCCACCTGCGCCGCCTCCGGGCTGCGCGGCTCGGCCAGGCCGAGGGGCGGTTCCACGTAGTGGGTCATGGGCTCGGCCACGCCCCAGAAAACCAGGCCCACGCCCATACCCGCCGAGAAAATCATGCCCAGCCACGCCGGGTAGGCAAACTCCGGGGCCTCGCCGTCGGCGCCGAGACGGATGCTCCCGTAGTCGCTGAAAGCGACGCCGACGCAGAACACCAGAAACCCCGTGGTGGCGAACAGGTAGAACCAGCCGAAATGCTCACGGGTGAACGTCAGAGCGGTATCGGCCCCCGCGGCCAGGGCCAGCGGCCAGACGATGCCGGCGACCACGAAGGCCAGCAGCAGCGCCAGGGACACAAAGAACACCCAGCCCGGCCGGTTGCTCACCGCAGGATAGTCGGCTGCCTCGGTCATCGGCCCGCCAGCACCGCCTCGACGGCGGCGCCCTCCGAGTCTTCGTCGGCGGCCAGCGGATCGCTCGCCAGCACCCGATGGCGCAGCACCAGCCGCGCCAGCTGCGCCCGCCGAGCGGTGCCCAGGCGCCCGGCTTCCCACGCCATGGCAACGGCAGACGTCACATGATAGAGGGCCGATGCCGCCCGCCGGGTCAGCGCCTCGTCCCCGTCGGCGGCCGTCTGCGCCAATGCTGCAGCGCGGGGCATGGCGGTATCGAGCATGGTCCGCAGTTCGTCGTCCAACGCCGTGTCCTCGAGCAGGGCGTCCCAGTGCTCGCGCAAAGCATCGAGGGACTGCTCGCGGCGGATGGCGCGGCACACGTCCAGGGCGACGATGTTGCTGGTGCCTTCCCAGATGGAGCCAAGGTGAGCGTCGCGCAGCAGCCGGGGGTCCGGCCACTCCTCGATATAACCGCAGCCGCCGCGTACTTCCATGGCATCGCCGGTGACCTTGCGTGCATCCCGGCAGGCGCGGAATTTGATGAGCGGGGTCAGGATGCGGGCCAGACTGTAAGCCCGATTGTCGCCGGCATCGGCCCGGGCCAGGGCGTCGGCAGTCTGAAACATCATGCTTCGCGCCTGCTCACCGGGCAGCACGATCTTCATGAGCTGGCGGCGCATCAGCGGCATCTCCACCAGACGCCGGCCGAAGGCCGTCCGGCTGTGCGCCACGAACAGCGCCTCGCTGGCGGCCCGGCGCATGAGGCCGGCGGCCCGCACGCCGTTGGACAGCCGCGAGTTATTGACCATATCAGCCATCTGCACGAAGCCGCGGCCCGGCTCACCGACGAGGTAAGCCCGCGCCCCTTCCAGGGTGATCTCGCCGCTGGCCATGGAGCGGGTGCCAAGTTTGTCCTTCAGGCGCACGATGCGGTAACGATTGAGGCTGCCGTCTTCCAGATGGCGCGGCAGCAGGAACAGGGAAACGCCCTTCATTCCGGCCGGCGCATCATCGGGACGCGCCAGCACCATGGCCAGGGCGGCATCGGCGTTGGAGCAGAACCATTTGTCGCCATACAGACGCCAGGCGTCCGGGTCTTCCGGATCCGGCACAGCCCGGGTGGCGGTAGCAGCCACGTCCGAGCCCGCGCCTTGCTCGGTCATGAACATGGCACCCTGATAAAGCTCGTCCGGATCGAGACTGGTGAGCCGCGGCAGAAAGCGTTCCACCAGACCGGCGGCGCCGAACTTCTTCAGGGTCCGCGTGAGCGAGTCAGTCATGGACACCGGACAGCACAGGCCAAACTCGGCCTGCACGAACAGGAACGTCAGCGCATATTTGACCGCCGGCGGCAATGGGCCGCGCCAGCCCAGCACGTCGTCACGATGCGAGATGGCCGCCAGCGCGAACTCGCCGAAGGCCAGGCTTTCCATCTCCTGGTAGGCGGGGTGCTTGATGATGCGCTGCAGATCCAGCCCGGTACGTGTGCGCGGCGCCAGGGTGGGTGGATTATGGTCCGCCAGACCGGCCAGGTCGTCGAGCCGCCCGCCGGCCAGTTCGCCCAGGCGTTGCAGCCGCGGGCCCAGGTGAGCCAGCAGATCCGCAGGCAGGTACACCGACAACAGGCGTTGAAACTCCGGATCACTGTCGTACAGATTGGCGCCGTGCTGGTCCGGTACTGGGGCAGATTCCGCTTCAACCATGGCGACAGTCTACGGTCACGGCTGCAGACTGTCGCCCCGGCGCTCCCGCACGGCCGCGAGGCGCACAGCTCGGCGATCCAGACTGGCCCGCAGCCGCGCATGCCGCGCCGGCGTCAGCGGGTACGACCAGATCAGACGCAGCGCCAGGCCGTAGAACACCACCGGACCCAGACAATAGACCAGCCGCAGCGACAGCACACCCGCGTCGGTACTCGCCGCCACCCCACCGGACGGATCGAAACCCATCAGGCCAACGATGTTCAGCGATATACCTGTGCCGAAGGCGATGGCGATCTTCTCGGAGAAACCGAGAAAGGCGAAGTAACTGCCCGCCCGGCTGCGCCCGGAGCGAGCCGAATCCACGTCCACCACGTCGGCGAGCATGGCCAGCGGCAGGAACTGCAGCCCGCCGAAGCAGAAACCCTTGACGATGATGAACAGCAGGAAGAACGCCAGGTAATCGCCAGTGCTGAGCAGCAGGTTGGCGGCGCTTACAGCCGCCACGGTAATCAGGGTACACATGAAGGCGCGGTGTTTGCCGATCTTGCGGCCCAGCCACAGCCAGAACGGAATGGCGCCCAGACCGGCGATGAAATACAGAAAGTAGGCGGCGCCGATGGTGGGCACGCCGACGATGTCGCGAATGAAGAACAGGGATACCGCGTTGCGGAACGACTCGCCGAAGAACACCAGCACCGCGATGAGCAGCACCCGCAGCATGGGGCCGTTCTTCATGACCAGCTTCAGGCCTTCGCGGAACGACGGGCGTTTCTCGGTGGTGGCCTGCTCCGGCGGCTCCTTGACCAGCCCCACCACCACGAGCGCACACAGGGGCAGGACGAAGATGATGGTCCAGGCCAGCCCGGCCAGCACGGGCCCGGTGAGAGTGGCGCGGTCCACCACCACCTTGTCGCCGAAGTCGCCGGTGAACGACCCGACCGCGTCGCGCCACAGGGCCGAGAACACTTCACCGACGGCCGCACCGTCGGCGCGCAGCTCGATGATCATGGGCACGGCAGCAGCCACCATCAGCCCCACCAGAATGTAGACCTCCCGCGACGCGGTGACCCGGCTGCGCTGATGGTAGTCGGGCGACAGCTCCGCGCCCCAGGCCCGGTGGGGCAACGCAATCATGGTGGCGCCGATGAAGAACACGGCCAGCCAGACGAGGAAATAGACCACGCCCACACCGGGGTCGGGCATGAACAGGTGGTAGACGCCGAGCATCATTACCGCCGCGCCGAGCACGACCCACGGCTTGCGGCGCCCGAACGGCGTGGTCCAGCGATCGGAGATCTCCCCCATGATCGGATCGGTAATCACATCAGTGAGGCGCGCCAGCATGAGAATGGTCCCCACCGCCGCCAGGCTGATGCCCAGGCCGCCGGAGTAATGGGCGGGAATCCAGATGGACAACGGATAGCCGATGACGGCCAGCGGCAGGCCCAGCGATCCATGGGCAAAGATGGTCTTACGCGGCAGTACCTCGCTCACTGAGCTCCCCTCTTCAAACACTGCAGCCACGGAGCTTACCTGCTTCGGCGGCCGTTTGCCCAAGCGGGCGTCCCGCCTATATCCTAAAGCCATGATCGAAGTGACCCGTACTCAGGACGGCGATCCGCTCGGCTTCGACGTTGCCGTATCCGACGGCAGCGGCAGCAGCCGGCATCAGGTCACCATGGACCGCCAGACGGCTGACCGCCTGGCCGGCACCTGCACGCCGGAAGCCTGTATCGAGGCCGCCTTCCGTTTCCTCCTCGACCGCGAGCCCAGAAGCGCCATCATGGGCAGCTTCGACGTCACCGTGATCTCCCGCTACTTTCCCGAGTTCGAAGCCAGGCTGCCGGACTATCTCAAAGGTGTATAATCCGCGCCGCGGCGCAATGACGCGTCGCAGGTGCCGGGTGCTCGGGAAATCGGTGTAATTCCGATACTGACCTCGCAACGGTGATTGAGTGATGCCTGCCACAGGCCACTGAGTGTCGGCTGCGCGAAGCGCGGCCAACCTCGGGAAGGCGGCAGGCATCGTGTCCGGACCCACCGGGACAAGCCATCAGTCCGGAGACCGACCTGGCATCATCGTGGAATCCCGTCCGAGGCAAGACGGCACACCGGAAAATCTCATGACACCATGCAACGCAAGGGTCTCTCTGATCCTGCTTCTGTGCCTTACCCTGTCCGCTCCCTTGTCATTCGCCGAAGCGCCGCCCGAGCGGCTCACCCAGCGCGCCTGGGAAGAGATGGTGGTGGTCGGCAGCCATCAGCCCCGGCCCGCCCGCGAGGTGGGCAGCGCGGTGAGCGTTCTGAATGCCGCCGATATCCAACGGCGCCGGGTGGCGCTGGGCTCCGAACTGCTGCGCGAAGTACCCGGCCTGGCCGTGAACCGCAGCGGCCAGGTAGGCAATCTGACCCAGGTGCGCATTCGCGGCGCCGAGGGCAACCATACTCTGGTGCTCATCGACGGCATCGAAGCCAACGATCCGGGGCTGTCCGGCGAATTCAACTTCGCCGATCTGCTGACCTACGACGTGGGGCGCGTCGAAGTGCTGCGCGGGCCGCAGAGCGCTCTGTACGGCAGCGAGGCCATCGGCGGCGTCATCAGCATCCGCAGTGCCGAGCCAAGCCAGGGACTGGAGGTGCACGGCGAGGCGGAAGGCGGCTCGTTCGGCACGCAGCGGCTGGGCGCCTCGCTTGCCGGCGCCGGCGAGCGCGTGTCGGGCCGATTGTCAGCCGTGCATTTCGACACCGACGGCATCAGCGCCTCGGCCATCGAGCCGGAGAAAGACGGCTATGAAAACACGACCCTGCACGGCGTGCTCGGCGTGCAGATTACCCCGCAGCTCGACGCCCGGCTGGTGCTGCGCAGCGCCGACAACGACGTGGAGACCGATCGACAGGACTTCGATTTTCCGCCTACGCCCACCCAGGGTCTCATCGTCGATGCCGACAACAACACCGAGTCGTCACAGCGTTACGGACTGGTCGAGTTCAACGCCGCGCTGCTGGACGGCGACTGGCTGCACCGCGCCGCCTACGGCTATACCGACACGGAGTCGGACAGCTTCTCCGCCGACGTGCGCAGCTTTGGTACCCGCGGCGAACGGCGCAAGCTGGAATACCAGAGCACGCTGAAGCTGGGCAGTGATTCGCTGCGCCATACGCTGACCGGCGGCGTGCAACGGGAGCTGCTCGAGTTCGAGAACATCTCGGCTTTTTCCCCCGGCGCCAACTACCGGCGTCAGGACGACCAGACCAGCTACGTGGCCGAGTACGCGCTGACGGCCTACGACATCGCTTCACTGTCCATGAGCGTGCGCCACGATGACAACGACCGTTTCGACGACGCCACCACGGTGCGCGTGACCGGCTCATATCTGCTCGAGTCGACGGCGACCCGGCTGCATGCAAGCTACGGCCAGGGCATCACCAATCCCACGTTCACCGAACTGTTCGGCTTCGACCCCAACAGCTTCGTCGGCAATCCGGATCTGACCCCGGAGGAATCCGACGGCTACGACTTCGGCATCGAGCAGTCGCTGTTCGCCGGCCGCGCTCTGGTGGATGTGACCTATTTCCGGGCAAGCCTGGACGACGAGATCATCACCGTGTTCGATTTCGATACCTTCACGTCGACGGCGGCCAATCAGACCGGCGACAGCAGACGCCAGGGCGTCGAGATGACTCTGCAGGCGCAGATCGACGAGCAATGGTCGCTGCAGGGCAGCTACACCTACCTGGACGCCACCGACCCGGACGGCCGCGGCGAAGTCCGGCGCCCGGACAATAGTGCCAGCGTCAACGTCAATTACCGCTTTCTCGGCGGGCGCGGCAATCTCAACCTGGGCGCTATCTTCAACGGTGAGCAGGAAGATTCCGAGTTCATCAATGCTACCCCCCGCGACCGGGTGACCCTGGATGATTACACCCTGGTCAACGCGGCCGCGAGCTTCGACGTCAACGACACGCTGCAGTTTTTCGTCCGCGGCGAAAACCTGCTGGACGAGGACTACACCGAAGTCTTCGGTTATCGGTCGCCCGGGGCGGCCGGTTATCTGGGGCTGCGGGCGCGGCTGTAGCACACCGGGGCGGACCATGGTCCGCCTGCAGGAAACCTTCGGGCGCGCCGGGGTCCAACCGGTATGCGCCCGATCCTTTCACTGCTGGCTGTGCTGCTGGTATCCGTGCTGCCGGCGACCGCAGCCGCCGACGCCGCTTCCTCTGCACTGCGCTTCGTCTGGCTGGACGACTTCGCTGCCGCAGAGCAGGTCAAGCTCACCGCCTGGATACAAGAGACCCACGCCGCCGCGGTCCGTTTGACCGGCCCCTTACCTATGCCCGTGCGGGTGTATTTCCACCGCCGCGACGGCGCCCGCGAGCCGGTACCATGGGCCCACACCCAGCGCAGCAGTACGCAGGGTGTGCACTTTCATGTTGACCCGCGTTTTCCACTGGAGGACTTCCGCCGCGACTGGACGGCGCCCCACGAACTCAGCCACCTGATTCTGCCTTACCTGGGGCCCCGCCATGCCTGGTTCGCGGAAGGCTTCGCCAGCTACCTGCAGTATGCGGTGATGCAGTCCATGGGCGTGCTGTCGGCGGACGAGGCGCGGCGCCGTTACCGGCGCAAACTGGAGCGCGCCGAACGGGGCTATGAGCATACGCACCAGCCATTCGTCGCCGCGGCCCCGCGGCTGCGCGCGGAAGGTAAATATCCGGTGATGTACTGGGGCGGCGCCGCCTACTTCATGCAGGTGGACCAGGCCCTGGCCGAGCGGGGCTCGAGCCTGCAGTCGGTGTTGCGCGACTACCTCACCTGCTGCCGGCGCGACCGGGACGGGCTGTATTCACTGCTCGAGGAACTGGACCGCCTGGCCGGCGCCGCCGTTTTCTCCGAGCGCCTAGAGCACTTCGAGTCGGCGCCTGGCTTCCCGCGCTATGCCGACGTCATACCCGGCGGCCGCTGAGCGCTCGAAGGGATCGCTCAGGCACTCGGCCCATCGAAGCCGTCCGGCAGCCAGGCGCCATGAAATCCGTAGGGCACGCGCGCCGGCAGCAGCACCCGGGCCAGCGGCTTGCCGCCCACATCCGTGCCATCGAGAATCAACAGCTCGCTGGCCCCACGCTGCGCGTCATAGACGTAGGCCATGAGATAGCCGTCGTCCTCGGCGCTGGCATGCTCGCGCGGCACGAAAAAGGGCTCCGCCGCATGGCGGCCCGGCCCCAGCTCATGGCGGACACACCAGCCGGTGTCCAGGTCGTGCTTGTTGATGGCGGGGAAGCCGGTGCCTTCGACGGCCACGGAGTAACCGTAGCGATACGCCTTGCCGTTGCGGCCCGGATGACAGCGGGGAAACTCCACGCCGCGTTCGTCGATGCAGGTTTCGCTCACCCGGCGGGTCGCCGGATTGACGATCCAGCGGTCGAGCCGGGCAACCCCGTCGCCGAAGGGATCCTGGGCATCCAGGTCGAACATGCGCTCGTAACGGCAGACGTCCACGACCACGTTGCCGTGGGCGTCCTCGTAGGCGTTCATGGGATGAAACACGTAGCAGGGCGAGACGTCGCACCAGATGATATCGGCCGCACCGCCGCTGCGCGGCAGCAGGCCGAGCCGCGGCGCGTAGTCGGGATTCCAGGCAAAGGGGAAACGCATACCGCGTTCCAGCAAGTCGCCGCTGACGGTCACCGGCAGGTCATAGATGAGCACATAATTTTCCGTCAGGCCGCTGTCGTGCAGCATGACCATGCCCGGCAGCGGGATGTCGACCTGACGTTTGACGCGCCCGTCCCGCCCCACGCGCACGTACTTCACGTGATCGCCGAACTCCGGCCAGTTGTAGGTGATGGCGTGCAGCTCGCCGGAGTCAGGGTCGACCTTCGGGTGGGCGGTGAAGGCGCCGGACGTCAGGGTACCGAAGAACGGGTTGGCACCAACGGTATCCAGCTCGCAGGTCAATTCCACCGGCGGCGCGCCGGCTTCGACCAGGGCCCACGTTCGCCCGGCGTGGCCTATGACATGGGTGTTGTTGGCGCTCCCCAGCGTGCGCGTGCCGACACTCTCGCCCAGCGCCTCGGCCACGTCGGCGCTGCGTACCCAGCGGTTGCGATACCAGGCGGCAGCGCCTTCCGTCAGGCGGACGCCGTGCACCATACCTTCGCCAACGAACCAGTGATGGGCTGCCAGGTCCACATCGCCGATGGGGTTGGGACCGTTGCGCAGGTAGCGGCCATTGAGCTCGGGAGGGATCTCACCCACCACGCTCAGCTCGGTTTCGGTGATCTCCCGGGTGACTGGAGCGTAGTTGTCGGTGAAGTAACGTTCGATCACGGCAGTCTCCTCGAGCGACGGCGAGTGGAGACCGGGATATTCAGAGCTGCTCTTTACGGTGTCAAGATTTTCCGGGGGGCGTAGAACTATCGGTCAACCCGTCGCCGCCCGTACGCGTCTCGGTCACCAGCCATTGCAGGTAAGCCGGCAATCCGGCGGTCACCGGCACCGCGAGAATCTCCGGGACTTCGTAGTCGTGAAGCCGTTCGATGGCCTGCATGGCGGCACCCGCCACATCGGCCGCGGTCTTCACCAGCAGCAGAATCTCCCGGTCACGCTGGATTTCACCCTGCCAGCGGTAGCGGCTGGAAACCGGCAATTCCTGAATGCACGCCGCCAGGTTCTGCTCGATCAGCGCTCTGCACACTGTGTCGGCCTGCGACTCGCTGTCCACGGTGGTCATGATCATCACGGCTGAATCGCTCATGGGAAGTTTCCACTTGCTGCGATGAGGGCAGGCTACACCTTCGGCCCCCCACGGCGAAGCCGGGCAGAGAAGCCGGGCAGACCGGTCTGGCCCCTGCGATTGCCCGGAACGTCCGCACACGCAACAATTGACGGCACTGAGTTCCGCCAGGAGTCGCCATGCAGCCTCTACTCGCCGTTTCCCGCAGCGCCGTCGCCCTCTTCGCCTTGATCTGTACCGTTCAGGCAAGCGCCGCCGGGGCGCCGGAGCCCAGCCGCGTGGTGGAAACCACCGCCGGCCGCGTTCAGGGGCTCGTCGACGACGGCATCGCAGCCTTCAAGGGCATTCCCTACGGCGCCCCGCCGCTGGCGCAGCGGCGCTTCCTGCCGCCGCAGCCGCCCGAGCCCTGGGACGACGTACTGGTGGCCGCGGACTTCGGCGCCCCGGCCATGCAACTCTATGACCGTCCGCACACCGGCGAAACGCTGTCCATGCAGCTGGCCACGGTGTTCACCATGCGTTCCGACATGAAGGTGGACAACGAAGACAGCCTCTATCTGAACGTGTGGACGCCGGCCGCCGACGACGGCAAACGCCCGGTGATGGTCTGGCTGCACGGCGGCGGCTATGCCTATGGCTCCGGCGCCTGGCCCGTCTACGACGGTGCCAATCTGGCGCGCAAGGGCGACGTGGTGGTGATCACCGTGAATCACCGGCTGAATGTCTTTGGCTACCTGTACCTGGCCGAACTGCTGGGGGAAGACTACGCCCACTCCGGCAACGCCGGTATGCTCGACCTGGTTCAGGCGCTGGCATGGGTGCGCGACAACGCGGCCGCTTTCGGCGGCGACCCTGCCAACGTGACCATCATGGGCGAATCCGGCGGCGGTTCGAAGGTGTCGCACCTCATGGCCATGCCGGCCGCCGACGGGCTGTTCCACAAAGCCATCATCCAGAGCGGCCCGGGGCTCACGGGTGTCCCCGCCGCTACGGCCACCGACAACGCCCGGAAGATCCTGGCTGAGCTGGGCGTGGCCTCGGACGACGCGGCGGCGGCGCGCAAACGCCTGCAGTCCGCCACCGCCGATGAGCTGCTTGCAGCCACGGCCGCAGCCCAGGAGAAGGCCGGCGGCGCCTTCGGCGGGCTGCGCCTGGCGCCGGTGGTGGACGGCGGCGTCCTGCCGCGTCATCCCTTCGCGCCGGATGCACCAGGCCAGGCCAGGGACATTCCGCTGCTGATCGGCTGGAACAAGGACGAGATGACCATTTTCAACACCACGGCACCCTGGTTCGGCACCCTGACCGAAGCAGATCTGCCGGGCCGGGTGGAGCAGGTGGTGGGAGACAAGGCGGGCGCGTTGCTGGACGCCTACCGCAACCTGTATCCCGACTACTCGCCCACCTATCTGTACAACGCCATTCTCGGCGATTCCCGCATGTTCCGCGGCTCGGTGGTTCTGGCAGAGCGCAAGGCGGCTCAGGACGGTGCGCCGGTATTCATGTACTACCTGACCTGGGAAACTCCTGTGGGCAACGGCATATTCAAGTCGCCCCACACCCTGGACATTCCGTTCATGTTCAACAACGTAGACAAGGCGGTGGCGCTGACGGGTGACAGTGACGAAGCGCGCAGCCTGGAAGACCAGATGTCCAGCGCGTGGATCGCCTTCGCCCGAAGCGGCGACCCGAACAATGACGCCGTGCCTGAGTGGCCGCGCTACGACACCAATCGCCGCCCGGCCATGGTGTTCGACGTGCCGCCGCGGGTGCAGGATGACCCCAATCGGCAGATCCGGCTGCTGCTGGAATCGGATCAGTGAGCCAGGTCAGACCGGCGCCCGGCGCTCCAGGCGCGGCTGCCGCGGCGGCGGCAGGTTCGACGCAGGTCGTCGAGGAGCTCCGACTTCAGGGCCTGCCGCGCCGGGTCGTCCCAGAGATTGATCAGAGCGCCGGGATCGTCGTTCAGATCGTAGAGCTCACCCTCGCTGCCGTCGTACAGGGAGCCGGGCTTGTAGGCCGTGCACAGATAGCCGTCGCGATAGATGGAATCCAGCGCCAGACTCACCGGACCGTGTTCGCTGGACCACTCGGTGAGCACCCGCTGGCGCCGCTGGGCATCGGCTTCGGCGGCTGACAGCGGCAGCGGCTGGCCTTCCACCCAGTCCGGATCGTCAATGCCGGCGATGCGGCAGAACGTGCGGGCCAGATCCACGTGACCCACCGGCGCGCTCACCCGTGCGGGCGCCGCCGCAGCACTCGGTGCCGGGCGCCAGATCAGCGGCACACGCATGAGCGCGTCAACGTGGTAGGGGCCCTTGAACAACAGGCCATAGTCGCCCTGCAACTCGCCATGGTCGGCGGTGAAGATGATGTCGGTGTCGTCAGCCCAGCCGCGGCGTCCCAGGTAGTCGAGAACACGGCCGCAGGCTTCGTCGATGAGTTCGTTCTCGATGTGGTTATAGGCATTGATCTCACGGATCTGGTCGGGAGTCAGATCGCAGGGCCGAAAGCCGCGGGGCGACTCCAGGTTGGTCCACAGGCTGCCGTCGAAGTAACCGCGCCAGTGCTTCGGTTTGTCGGCGAGCATGGCGGCGGCTTTCTCCGCGCTGCCGGGATACAGCTTGGGCAACGGCACCTCACGCCAGTCCACCCGATGCTTCTCTGAGGCCGGCGGATCCCAGGGATGATGCGGGTCCGGGAAGCTCATCCAGACGAACCAGTCTTCCTCGGCCCTGAGGGTATCGAGCCAGGCCATGGTGCGATCAGCCACCCAGTCGGTGTGATAGACCTCCCGGGCCACATCGGCGGGCCACACCTGAATGGCACCCGTGTCGCCGGCGCCGGCGGTATTCTGCTGGCCCTCCGGCGTCACCATGGGATAGAAGCTCCCCAGCGCCTCGGGATGCTGCTGCTCGAGCCATACGTCGTAGTGGGCGTGCCCGGTGACGAAGTGGTTGGCCAGTTCCATGTGCTCGAAACCGCGATGGGGCCCGAACTCACCCTGCCGCGCCATGCGGTTTTCATAGAAGTCGTCGGCGCTGCCCAGCCAGGGCTCGAAATGGGCTTTGCCGATGAGCGCCGTGCGGTAACCGTGCCGGTTCATCCAGTGCGCCATGGTGGGCGTTTCCGGCGGCGCGCTGACGCCGTTCATCCAGACCCCGTGTGTGGCCACGTGTTGACCGCTGATGATGGTGGCGCGGGCCGGCATGCAGACCACATTCTGGTTGTGCGCACGCTCATAGTTGATGCCCGCGGCAGCCAGGCCATCGAGCACCGGCGTGCGCGCTACCTGGCCGCCGTTGCAGCCCAGCGCGTCGAAGCGCATCTGGTCGGTGGTGATGAGCAGGATTCTGCGCCCCATACAACGTCCCCGTCGTCAGTAGCTGATGGACTGTTCCAGCTTCACCCAGCGGCCGTCGCGAACCTGGGAGAGTACTGATTCCTGGGCACCGCTGTGGCGCTCCGGGCCAAACGACAGGCGATAGCCGAAGATGTCGGTGTAGTCGTCGATGCTCTCCAGCGCCTGCAGAAATTTCTCCGTGGTGAGCTCCCGGCCGGCCCGTTCCAGAGCGAGCACCACCACGTCGGCGGCACGATAGCCTTCCATGGCGGCCAGATCCGGCTCGGCGTCGAAGCGGGACACGTAGGTATCCCACCACTCCCGCACCTCAGGCGACATGTCGTCGTCCGCGTAGAGGCGGGCCATGTGGACGAACGCGTAGTAACCCTCGGCGGATTCGGAATCGGCAATGGCCTGGGCATAGGTGGCGTTGTTGCCTACCCAGTCGGCGTCGTTCCAGCCCATCTTGCGGGCGGCATCGAGGACGAGAATGGTATCGCGGTGCACGGTGCCCATGAGTACCAGATCGCAATCGGCACGGCGCAAACGCAGAATCGCCGCGGTGAACTCGGTCTGGGTGGGATGGTGCGCCGTGGTCTCGACCAGCGGCATGCTCATGGCTTCGAGCTGATCTTCAGCGGCCTCGAGACTTTCTTCGCCGTACTCCGTGTCCTGGTAAACCACGCAGACGCGTTCTTTGTCGCGTTCTTCAACGAAGTAGCGCACGGCGGCGCGGATCTCATCGTAATAGATACCGCGCTGGGTGAACTTCATGGGGTGCAGCGGCTCCACCATGGAACGCGCGCCGGTCAGGGGAAAGATATTGGGTACGCCGGCTTCGAACTGCTGGGTCATCACGGCGTTGTTCATGGGCGTGCCCATGCCCAGGAGCATGATGAAGATCCGGTCGCGGTTGATGAGCTTGTTAGCCGCCTGAATGGCCCGCGGCACCTGATACTGAGCGTCTTCCACCACGAAGCGGATCGTCCGGCCATGCACACCGCCGGCGGCGTTGGCCTCGTCGAAGCGCATGCGTACACCGTTCATGGAGCCGACGCCCCAGATGGCGGTAGGGCCCACCAGGTCGGTATGGCTGCCGATGACGATCTCGTCGTCGGTGACGCCGCGGACGTCAGACACCGAATCGCCGTCGCCGGCGGACGGATCGCCCTGGCCGCAACCGAGCAGCAGCAGACACGCGGCAGACAGTGCGGCGAGACCGGTGAGTGAATTGTGCATCATGCCTCCTCTCTCAATACAGGCTTTCGATGAGATCCGCGTACTTCTCGTTTACGACCTTGCGCTTCAGCTTCATGGTGGGCGTCAACTCTTCGTCCTCGGCATCGAGAAGCTGGTCGATGAGCGCGAAGCGTTTGATGGTCTCCACCCGGGCAAAGCGCTCGTTGACCCGCTCGATCTCCGAGCCTATCAGGTCCTGGACGGCCTGGGCATGACACAGGCTCGTGTAGTTGGTGAACGGCACATCATGATCCTGAGCGTATTTGGTGACGTTTTCCTGGTCGATCATCACCAGGCAGGTGAGATACGGCCGCCGGTCACCCACCACCACGGCATCGCTGATGTAGGGCGAGAACTTGAGCTGGTTCTCGATCTCGCTTGGGGTGACGTTCTTGCCGCCGGCGGTGATGATGATGTCTTTCATGCGGTCGATGATGTAGAGGAAACCATCTTCGTCCAGGCGCCCCACATCGCCGGTGTGCAGCCAGCCCTGGCGGATGGTTTCCGTGGTTTTCTCCGGCTTGTTCCAGTAACCGTCGATCACGCCGGGGCCGCGGATGAGGATTTCGCCGGCATCCGAGAGCACCACCTCGGTGCCCGGCGTGGCCTTGCCGATACTGCCCACCTTCAGATCGCCGGGCCGGTTGGCGGTGGCGATGCCGGCGCATTCGGTCTGGCCGTAAACTTCGTACATGGGCCGGCCCAGGGCCCAGTACCAGTCGATGAGGTCCGGTGCGATGGGTGCGGCAGCCGTGGACAGCCAGCGGCAGCGGTCGATGCCGAGCAGCACCCGGACGTTCTTCAGAACCAGCGGGTCCAGCAGCAGCCAGGCGGCACGCAGCCCGAGCGGTGCCGCGGCACCGGTTTTGCGGTAGACGGCCAGCCGCCGGCCCACGCCGATGGCCAGATCATAAGCCAGACGCCCCAGCCGCGTGCCTTCCTTCAGCTTGATGGTCACGGTGGAGTACTGCTTTTCCCACACCCGCGGTACGGCGAAATGAATGGTGGGTGCGATTTCCTGCTGGTCCTGAAAGGCGGTTGCGGGACTCTCCACCAGGTTCACCACCGATCCCGACTCGATCACCGCAAAGGTATAGAACATGCGTCCGGCCACATGGGCCAGCGGCAGGAAGGCGAGTTGCTCGTCGTCTGCCTCTATGCCGTAAACGGCCTGCAGATTGCGCATCATGTAGAGCATGTTGCGCTGGGAAATCATCGCCCCCTTGGGCGGCCCGGTGGTCCCCGAGGTGTAAGTGAGGATCATCAGATCATCGGCTTCGGCGGCGGCCAGGCCCTGCTCCCAGCGGCCGGGACTGGCTGCCGCATGTTGAAGGCCGAGCTCCAGCAGGGCGTCGAAACTCATGCACTGGGGATCGTGAAAATCGCGCAGCCCTTCCATGTCGAAGATGATGATCTTTACCAGACCCGGCGTGCGCTCGCGGACTTCCAGCACCTTGTCGAGCTGCTCCTCGTCCTCGGCGAAATAGAAGCGCGTGCCGCTGTCGTTGATGAGATATTCCACCTGGGACGGCGCATCGGTGGGATAGACGCCGTTGGTCACCGCACCCATGCCGATGATGCCGAGATCCGCGAACAGCCATTCGCGGCAGACTTCCGCGGCGATGGAGCAGACATCGCCGCGCTCGAGGCCCAGCGCCTCCAGGCCCAGACCCACCAGCCGCGCCTGCTCGCCCCAATCGGCCCAGGTGTATTCGTTCCAGATGCCGAAGTCCTTCTCGCGGATGGCCACCTTGTCGGCCAGGTCCCGCACGCGCTTATCGAACAGCGCCGATACCGTGCTGCAGCCGTCGACGACCTCCCCGCTCACCGCCATGTCTTCCTCTGTTTCCAGCGCCGTGCCCCGCGCACGCCCTGCTCCTTCATGCCCAGGTAGAACGCCTGAATGTCCGGCGCGTCGCGCAGCCGTTCACAGGTGTCTTCCATGACGATGCGGCCGTTCTCCATGACATAGCCGTAGTCGGCAATAGACAGAGCCATGCGGGCGTTCTGCTCCACCAGCAGCATGGTCACCCCGCGCTCTCGATTGAGACGCTGAACGATCCCGCCGATCTCCGCCACCAGCCGCGGCGACAGACCCAGCGACGGCTCATCCAGCAACATCAGGCTGGGCCGCAGCATCAGCGCACGGCCGATGGCCAGCATCTGCTGCTGGCCGCCGGACAGATACTCCGCCTGCTTGCGTGCGAGATCCTGGAGCACGGGAAAGTAGCCGTAGACCATGGCCAGATCGTCGGCCACCTGCGCATCGCGCCGGGAGAAGGCTCCCATGCGCAGATTGTCCTCGACACTGAGAAATGGAAAGACCTCCCGTCCCTCCGGGACGTGAGCGATGCCCAGGCGCGCCACCTGATCCGGCTCGCGGCCGGCGATGGATTCGCCGCGAAACGTCACCGACCCCTTCTGCGGATCCATCGCACCGCTGATGGTTTTGAGTACCGTGGTCTTGCCGGCGCCGTTGCCGCCGAGCAGAGTCACCACGCTGCCTTCTTCCACCTGCAGGCTGACGCCGCGAATGGCCATTACCGGCCCGTAGTAGGTCTCGAGATTCTGCACTTCCAGCAACGCCATTGGCTCAGTCTCCCAGATACGCACGCAGCACATCGGGATGACGCTGCACTTCAGCCGGCGTACCGATGGTGAGCAAGGCGCCGTCGGCCAGGGCCATGACCCGATGGGAGGCCCGGGATACCAGACCCATGTCATGCTCCACCATGATCACCGTGATGCCGAGTTCGGCGTTGATGTCGTCCAGCCAGAAGCCGAGATCCTCGGTCTCCTCGGGATTCAACCCCGACGACGGTTCATCGAGCAGCAGCAGGCGGGGCCGCATGCACAGCGCCCGGGCCACTTCGACCAGCTTGCGGACCCCGTAGGGCAGGCCGGCGATGAGATGATCCCGGTAGTGCTGCAGCTTCAACAGATCGATGACTTCCTCTGCGGTGCGCCGGAAACCGAGTTCCTGACGACGCACCGAGGGCAGAAAGGCCAGTTCCGCAAGCAGACCGGTACGCCGGTGCACGTGGCAGCCGATGAGCAGATTGTTGAGCACCGTTTCACCGTCGAACAATTCAGTGTTCTGGAAGGTGCGGGCGATGCCGCGCTCCGCCACACCGTGACGCGGCAGGCGGGTAATGTCGTCGCCATCGAACAGCAGACGGCCGGCGTCTACGTCGTGAATACGGCTGATGAGATTGAAGATGGTGGTCTTACCGGCGCCATTGGGACCGACGATGCTGAACACCTCGCCGGAATGTACCGTGAAGGACACATCCTGAACGGCTTTCACGCCGCCGAAACTCACCGCGATGTGTTCGGCCTGGAACAGACTCATTGCAGCCGCTCCGTGCGCAGATAGCGCTTCTGCCGCTTGTAGGTGGCGCGCCGGTAGAGGGGAAACTCCGAGAAATACGCGCGGATCTTGCACCAGCGGCCGTACATGCCCTGTGGCTCGTAGATCAGCACCAGTACCAGGATGGCGCCGAACACGCCGGGCTCGAGACCTGGAATCTGTGCCACCGCCGGCGGCACGGTATCACGCAGCAGCGCCAGCCCCTGCGGCAACAGGCCAATGAACACAGCTCCGAACACCACGCCATGCAGAGAGCCGAGCCCGCCCACGACGACCATGAGCAGCAGCATGATGGAAAGCTGCAGAGTGAATGCATCCGGTGCCAGATAACCGATCTTGTGGGCGAACAGCGCGCCGCCGAGTCCGGTAAAGCCGGCAGACAGACCGAAGGCCAGCGTTTTGGTACGAATCAGATGAATGCCCATGCTGGCGGCGGACACCTCGGAGTCGCGCACCGCTACCAGGGCGCGCCCGGACGGGCTGCGCAGCAGGTTGGCGGCAAGCAGCAGCGCGGCGGCGAGCACGCCGAGACACAGCCAGTAAAAGGCCCGCGGCGACG
The DNA here is from genome assembly GCA_034522075.1 of Gammaproteobacteria bacterium. Lineage (GTDB taxonomy): Bacteria > Pseudomonadota > Gammaproteobacteria > Pseudomonadales > Azotimanducaceae > UBA7803. The sequence continues at coordinate 23,034 of JAXHLO010000006.1, forward strand.
CCAGATCCATGCCGGCAAAATCCGCACCGGGTACCAGCATGCCGCTGAACCCCCCGGTTACCGAAGCCCAGTGAACGATCACCTGCTCGACGATCACGGCAAACGCCAGGGTCGCCACCGCCAGATAGATGCCGGTCATGCGCATCACCGGCAGCGCGACCGCCGCGCCTGTCGCCGCAGTGAGCAACGCCGCACCACCCAACGCCAGAGGAAACGGCCAGCCCCGCGTCAGCAGCCAGGCCTGGGCATAGGCGCCGATGGCGAGAAATGCGGCGTGCCCCAGACTGACCAGACCGGTGTATCCCACCAGTATCATCAGGCCGATACCGGCAATGGCATAAATGTAGACCTGGGCCATTTCGCCCAGATAGAAATCGTCCAGGGCCAGAGGTGCAGCCACGACCAGCACCCCCAGCAGCGCATACCAGAAGCGCTGGCCATTGTGCCGGAACAGGGCAATGTCCTGGGCATAGCGGGTCTTGCGAATGAAACGCATGGGTCAGACCTTCTTGTGCTGCATGCTGGCGAACAGGCCCTGGGGACGCACGACCAGCATCACCAGCAGGATCACGTAAGCGCTCATGTCGGCAAAGCCCGGCGGCAGGTACAGACCAGCGAACTGCTCCGCCAGACCCACTACCAGACCGCCGATGATGGCACCGGGCAGGCTGCCGAACCCGCCGACGATGGCGGCGGCAAAGGCCTTGATACCGATCAGGCCCATGAGAGGATCCACCAGCGATACCGGCGCGGTCAGCACGCCGGCACAGGTGGCGATGACGGCGGACAGCGCCCACACCAGTGCGTAAATGCGCTTCACCGGGATGCCCACGTAATAAGCGGCAAGCTGGTTCTGGGATGCGGCCTGCATGGCAATGCCCAGCCGCGAGAAGCGGAAGAACAGATACAGGCCCAGACACAGCAGGGCGGTGCCGGCGACGATGAAGACGCTTTCCGCCCCCACCACCAGCTCACCGAACTGCCAGACCTTACCGGCGTAGGGGGAATCCAGAGCACGGGGACTACCGCCCCAGATCGCACCGGCCACCGCGCGCAGAATGAATCCCAGGCCGATGGTCAGCATCAGCACCGCGAAATGCGGCTCGCCGATCATAGGGCGCAACAGCAGGCGTTCCAGCACCATGCCCACGACCGCCATGACGGCCAGCGCCGCCAGCACACCGGGCAGGAACGGCCAGCCGAGAACGTTGATGAAGGTTATGGCGACGAAGGCGCCGAGCATCATCATCTCGCCCTGGGCGAAATTCACCATCTCAGTGGCTTTGTAGATGAGCACGAACCCGAGCGCGATGAGCCCGTAGACACACCCCTGGGAGATACCGCTGATGAGCAGCTGAAGAACGTCCAACCCTGTCTATCCCATCCCCTTTGCGGCAAGTGTACCGCGTCGGCGGTGCACCTTGCCCGGTCAGGAGGCAGCCCCGGGGGTATGGGAATACGGTGTCCGGCTGCATACTTGCCGTGACCGAAGATCAGAGCGGCTGCGTATGCGAACCCACACAGGATCTGCCCGTTCGCCGGCACGCTGGGTCTGCCTGGCGGCCGTGGTTCTCTGGCCCGGCCTGTCGGGGGCGGCGTCGGAAGGCTGGACAGCGGATCGCACGGTCGACGGCATAGACCTGGAATCGCAGCCGCGGGAATCGGGCTTCAGAGCCTACCGCGGTACCGTCACCGTGTGTGCCGACCTTGAGGAGCTGCAGGCGTTCGTCGGCGATGCGTCACGCTTTCACGAGTGGCTGCCGTACACGGAAGAGGCTCGCGACCTGAAGGACCCCGAAAGCGGCGATGAACTCTATTATCTGCGCAACAGCGCGCCGTGGCCGCTGAAGTCACGGGACATGGTCTATCGGCTGACCCGGCAGCCGGGCGAGGATAATGTCCTGCGCATCGCCCTCGAGGGGGTACCGCAAGCGCTGCCGCCTCAGGCCGGGGCGGTGCGCATGGAAGGCGCGGAAGGCTTGTGGACACTGCAAACCGACGGCGGCCGCATAGAGGTCGGTCTCAGCCTGACCGTCAATCCGGGCCGGGCGCCGGCGTTTTTCGTCCACCGGCGGCTGGCGGCTACCGTGGGCGGAACCCTGGCCAATCTGCAGGCGCATTTCCCATGCGGCGAAAATTGACGCTCACGCGGAACACCAGCCGGTCAAGGTCCGCCTACCGGCGGCCCAGAGCCTGACGGACCTTGGCGGAGAGCTCGACCCGACGATAGGGCTTGCTGAGCATGAGTGCCGCGACATCGCCGTCAGGACCCCGGGCGACGGCGCCATGCCGCAGCAGCGCGTCCTCGGCATAGCCGGAGGTATACAGCACCGCCAGGCCCGGCCGCAGACGCAGCGCCTGCTCGGCCAGTTCGCGGCCATTCATGCCCCCCGGCATGACCACGTCGGTAAACAGCAGATCAAACGGCGTGCCGCTTTCCAACTCGGCGAGCGCCTGGCGGCCGTTGGCCACGCTGACTACCGCATAGCCGAGTTCTTCGAGCTGCCGCCGGGCGAACGTGCGCACGATGTCGTCGTCTTCAACCAGCAGAATGCGTTCGCTGCCGCCCACCACCGATGCCGACTCCCTCCGCCGCGCCGCCTGCTCCCCCGCAGCCTGTGCCCGAGGCAGATACAGGGTGATGGTGGAACCCTGGCCGGGTTGTGAATCGATGCGCACATGGCCCGCCGACTGCTTGACGAAACCGTACACCATACTCAGCCCCAGACCACTGCCTTCACCCGTGTCCTTGGTAGTGAAGAACGGTTCGAAGACGTGCGCCATGACCTCCGGCGGCATGCCGCTGCCGTTGTCCGAGACAGCGATGGTCACATAGTCGCCGGCAACGATCTCGCCGGCATGGATGTGATCGTCGTCGGCCAACCCAATGTTGTCGGTCTCGAGCGTCAGACGGCCACCGGCCGGCATGGCATCGCGAGCGTTGAGACACAGATTGAGCACGGCGCTCTCGAGCTGCGGAGCATCCACCATGGCCTGCCACAGGTTGCTGGCCGGGTGGAGCTCGATATGGATGTGTTCGCCCAGGGTCCGGTGCAGCAGGTCGTACATTCCGCTCAGCAGTTCGTTGACGTCAGTGGCCGCGGGATCCAGGGCCTGGCGCCGGGCGAAGGCCAGCAGGCGTCGCGTCAGATCGGCGCCGCGCTCAGCCGCCGAGCGGGTCATGTCGGCGAGAGCCTGCAGTTGCGGGTGATCGGCGAGTTGATCCGTCAGCAGGTCGGCATTGCCGAGCACTACTGTGAGCAGGTTATTGAAGTCGTGGGCCACGCCGCCGGTAAGCTGTCCCACCGCATCCAGACGCTGGGACCGCTGCAGCTTCTCCTCCAGATCGCGCTGGACGGTTTCATCGATCATGCTGCCCACCATGCGCAGCGCCGTGCCGGACTCGTCGCGGATCACCGAACCCCGGTTCCTGATGTGTGCCCAGCCGCCATCGGCACGCTGGAAACGGTACTCGTCCCGCCATTCATCCGCGTCCGCAATGGCCGCATACAGCCCGTCGATGACCCGCTCGCGGTCGTCAGAATGTATGCGCTCCTGCCAGACGGACAGGTACTCGGCTGGATCGTTGGGTGATTCGCCAAACACGCCTTCCGCGCCGCTGCTGCGCCACAGGGTGTTCGCCTGCAGGTCCCAGTCCCATACGACGTCAGCGGTCGTCTGAGCCACCAGGCGGAAGGTCTGCTCGCTTTCCCGCAGCCGGTCGCGCGCGGCGGTCAGCGCCTGCTCTGCATGAACGCGCTCGGTGATATCACGCTGCACCGACACGAAGTGGGTCGGCCGTCCGTCGGCGCCGAGGATGGGCGCCACGTCGAATTCCACATGGAACTCCGTGCCGTCACTGCGATAGTTCACCAGTGACACGCGTTCCGGCCGGCCTTCTGCCAGCGCCGTGCGGATGCGATCCAGGGCGGCGCGGTCGGTGCGGGGCCCCTGCAGAAGACGCGGGCTCTTACCCAGAGCGAATTCAGCACTGTAGCCGGTCTGCTTCTCGAACGCGTCGTTGACGAAGATGATGGGCGGACCGGGCGGGTCGAGCGGGTCGGCACCGGTGATCATGATGGTGTCGTTCAAGCGTGCCACTGCGGTCTCCAGCAGCATGAGCTGCTCGCGCTGGGGAGCATCCGAGGAAGTGTCCCGGCAGCAGGCCACCAGGCGGCTCATGTCCCGGGCCTCATACAGCGAGCCCGCCGGGTCTGTGCCAGGGAACCGGCGCACGTGCAGGGCGACCGGGATGACGCTGCCGTCGCTGCGCCGGTGCAGCGTATCCACCATCGGCAATTGCCGGGCGCCATCCAGCTCGCCCCCATCGCCCGCCGGGACCTCCAGGTCATGCACAGACATGCCGGCAAACACACTCGCCGAGTAACCATAGGCGGCGAAGGCAGCCGCATTGGCTGCCCGGATCGTCAGCGTGTCATCATCGCAGACCCACATGGGATCAGGATGGGATTGAAACAGGTCGAGGTCCGTAACGGCCATCTCGACTTTCCGGAGCGTTGCGGCCGCAGCCAACGGCCGGGATTGTAAACATATCCCCGGCGTCTTTGCCCGCAGATCACCTGACTGCCCTATCATGGCGGCCGGGGCAACGGGAGCCGGATCATGATCGCCGCCACTCTGGCCGCCTATCTGCTGGCGCTGCTGGCCATCGGCATATGGGCCCAGCGGCGGGTGAGTGACAGCAACGACTTTCACCTGGCCGGGCGCGCGCTGGGGCCGGTGGTGGCGTCGCTGAGCGCTTCGGCCAGTTCTTCATCGGTATGGACGTTGCTGGGTGTGAGCGGCGCTGCTTACCTGTGGGGCCTGTCCGCGGTGTGGCTGATTCCCGCCGTGATCTGCGGATTCGCCATCAACTGGTTTCTGGTGGCGCCGCGGCTGCAGCGTGACAGCCGCGGCAACGGCGCTCTGACCTTGGTGGAGTTCCTGGCCAGTGGCTGCACGGCGTCCATGGAACGGCGCATTCGGCGCCTCGGTGCGCTGCTCATCATCTTCTGCTTCAGCTTATACGTGGCCGCTCAGTTTCAGGGGGCGGGTACGGCGATCGCAGCCGCACTGCCGGTCAGCGAAGGCGTCGCCATCAGCGCTGGCGCTCTGGTGGTCATCGGCTACGTGCTGCTCGGCGGATTCTGGGCGGCCAGCGTAACCGACGCCGTGCAGGGCCTCATGATGCTGCTGGTGGCCGCGGTGCTGCCGGCGGTAGCGCTGGCCGCCGTGGGCGGTCCGGGCGAGTTGTACGCCGGCCTGGCAGCATTGCCGGATGCCGGGGCGGCACGGCTCGTCGATCAGCCGAATGCGTGGCTGGGCGCACTGTTCGTGGCCGGGATCTTCGGCATCGGTCTCGGCTATCCGGGCCAGCCCCACGTAGTCAACCGCTTCATGGCTCTGCGCTCGCCCGGCGACATCGGCCGCGCCCGGCTCATTGCCCTGCTGTGGGCCGGTGTGATCTACACCGGCATGGTGCTGCTGGGCTGGTCCGGGCGGCTGCTCATTCCTGCCGCCGATGACCCGGAAGCCGTGCTCCTGGAGTTGTCTCTGCTGCTGCTGCCGGCGCTGGTCGGCGGCATCGTCACCGGCGGAGTGCTGGCCGCCATCATGTCCACGGCGGACAGCCAGCTTCTGGTCGCCAGCGGCTCGGTAAGCCATGACCTGCACCGGACCGGTCGCCCGGACGGTAGCCGAGGGGTGCTGACGGACCGCCTGGTCGTGCTGGCCCTGGGGGCGGCGGCGGTGCTGCTGGCCGTGTTCGTTCCGGAGAGCATTTTCGCCCGGGTTCTGTTCGCCTGGCAGGTCCTCGGCAACGCCTTCGGCCCGCTGCTGCTGGTGATGCTCTGGTCCGGCCCGGTGGCGGGAGGCTATCGACTGGCCGCCATGGCCTGCGGCGGCGGGTTGACCATATTGGCGAGCTTCACGGCGGACGCACCGGGAGATGCGGTGGAACGTCTGATCCCCTTCGCTGCGGCCCTGGCCATCGCCCGGCTTGGGGGCCGGGGCAGGCACCCGCTCAATCCACGCGGACCCGCAGACTGATGGTGTCGCCTGCGGGGGGCTGGCGCACCACGTGCTGGTAGGTGCGTCCGTCCCAGCGATAGTAGACGCGATAGCCGGATACACCGTCTTCGCTTGCTGGCCGCGCCGCGGGGCGGCCAGAACATTGCGTCCGCAGGTCCCAAGCCAGTAGCGCCGCCAGACCAGCTCGGGAATCCGGGCGTTGCGGCTGACAAGCAAGCGCACCAGATGAACTGCCGTGGGTCTGGCCGACAGGCACCACGTCGATGATGCGGCCCTGCACCTGCATTTCGCCGGCCCGTATCTGCAGGGGCACCGCAGCCATCGACCAGACCGCCAGCAGCAGGACGCCGCGCTTGAGATCATGCGGCAGGATCACGGCGACTCTCCCAGACCGGGCCAGCCCAGGGTTTCCAGCAATGTCACATCGGCGAAGCTCAAACCGCCGTCGGCCACCTGCATGATCACCTCGTAACCGTCCACACCATCGCGCCAGCTGAACACGGCCGAATCCACACGGTCATTCAGAGTCGCGGCATAGCGGCGGGCGCGGGCGGCATGCGCAAAACGCATGACGCCATCCGCGGCTGCCGCGGCCCGGCCGGTGGAGCCCGCCGCGCCGTCGCGGATCCGCGCCCGCTGACCGCTCACGAGTTCCACATAGCGAACAGCGCCCGCGGGCAGGGTCGGCTCGGCGGCAATACGGGTGGGGCCGTAGTTGTAGGACGCCAGCGCCCGGCTCAGATCACCGTCATTGCGGTCGAGGAGTTCACGCAGATAGCGGGCGCCAAGCTCGATGTTCAGGCAGGGATTGTAGAGCTCCGACACCCGGGTCACCCCGAGATGACGTGCCGTGCCCGGCCATTGAATCTGCATGATGCCGTGGGCATCGGCATGGGACCGCGCGTCCGGATTCCAGGCGCTTTCCGTGGCGGCCACCGCCAGCAGAACGTCCAGCGGTACGTCGTGCATGCGCGAAGCGATCTCGAAGCACGACTGATAGGGATAGCTGACTGCCCCGGCCCGCAGGGTAGCAAACAGACTGACGGCCACCAGCGCGGCCATGAATATGGGATGCATCACAGCGGCAACCCCGTCACCTGCGCGGCCTCACTGAGAACCGCGTCGCGCTCAGGCTCGTCGCGGTAGTCGAAGACCACCTCGTAGCGGCCCGGCCCGCGGCGCTCGACGTCGAAGCGGTGATCCAGCGCAGCGGAGAGCCGCTGGGCAAAACCATTGGCGGACATCTCACTGTGGAACGGCACCCAGACCACCTGGGAGCGGGTCTCGGTAACCGCCTGCGGCTGGCGGCGCGGCGACTCGAATACCTGTTCGACAATGCTTTGCGTGTCCTCCTCGGACACCAGCGGAAAAGGATCCGGCGGGCGCGGGATGGGTTGGCTGGCGGGCTCTTCGACGCCCGCCAGATCCTCCTGCGGCTCCTCGTCTGCAGACGGATTCGCCTCGTCAGTCGCGTCCGCCACTGTCGGCTCAACAGCGTCGGCCGGTGCGTCGGACAACGCCTGCCGTCCGGCTGTGACGGCACTATCGAGCAAGGCCATTGTCCGCTCGCGCCATCGGCCATCCGGTACCGCCAGGATCTGGGCCAGCAGCAGCATCAATGCCGCACCACTGATCAATCCAACGAGAAACCTCATGATTTTCTCCTCACAGGGCTACGATGCCGTCCGTGTCGTGAACAAGGTGCAACGCGCGCCAGTCGATCTGCCCGCCGTGGACGTCCAGCACCCGGCGCAATCCGCTCAACCATTGGGCATGTGCCGTGGATCCGCCGCGTGGCCGTCCGCACTGACCCGGGGCTCCGGCGAGAGCCTGCTGCAGTTCACCCGCCACGGCCCGGTCGCGGGCTGCCAGCACATAGAAGCCGGCATCCGGGCCGGCGGCCCGCGGGTCCACCGCGAAATCGCCCGGCGCCACGCGCATCCGGTAACGGCGCTGACCGGCCTCCGCCCGGGCACGGGCAGCGTCACAGGAGACGTCGGCCAGCGTATGTTCCCGGGTCGACAGCACGAACAGATATGCCGGCCGGATAAGCTCGAAGGAGACCTCCACGCAGCTGTTCACGCGGGCGCGGCGGTGGTCGCAGATCCCTTCAGGTCGTGCCGGTGTCATGTGCAGGGCCGAGAGCAGGTCGGCGGCTGCAGGCGGCGTGCCCGCTGCCATGGGGGGCAGTGCACCGGGTTCCAGGCGCCGCTGCGGTGCCGCTGCGGCGGTTGTCTCCTCACTGGGCGCCTCCAGTGGGCCCGACACGAACACGGAAGCCACCTTCTGCCGATTGCCGCCGCCGGCTTCCGACAGGGTCAGGCTCAACTCCCGCACGTCGGCGTCCGCGCTGTCGGTATTCAGGGTCAGCAGCCAGCCGGCATCGTCACGGGCCGGCGTCAATGCAGCAAACGACTCGTACATGAGCTCGGCCTGCAACGCCAGACTCACGCGTGCGAGCGCGGCGTCCTCGGGGGTTTCGATGTACACGGCACCGTTGATATCGCGCGGCAGCAGGCAGGCCAGGTCGGCTTTGACGGCACTGGCCACATGGTCAGCGGATCGCAGCGGAATGGGGCTGCCGGCACTGCCGGGGCTGGCCTGGTTCACCGGCGCCTCCAGCGCTGCCCGCTCTGCAGCGCTGAGGCGGCCCTGCCACTGGTGGCTGATGCCGCTCACCCACACCGATTCCGCTACATCCACCACAGCGATGTGCACACGGCCGTTGTGCCGGCCCTGCCCGGAGACCTCGAGACGCAGCAAGTAGCCGATGGTTTGTGGCGCCTCGCAATTGCGCCGCGGTCCGTCCGCGGCCAGGCGCACACCTTCCACTGCCAGCAGACGCTGGCGCAGCCGATCTTCCACTGCCCGGGCCAGAGCATTACTGCGGCCGGGCGCACTTCCCGGGGTCACGGCCGCCAGGCGGATGGTCTCGCCCTGAAAACGCGGGTGCCGGCTGAGGGTTTCGCCCAGTTGCGGTGCGGCCGTGTCATCCAGCCAGCGCCCCAGGTCCCCGTCCAATACGGCACCGGCAGCGGCGGACACGCCGGCCAGCCCGAGAAAGAGTGCCGTTCGGACCACCTCAAACTTCATGGTGACGCACCTCACCGAAGCGGTTGATGACCAGCTCGCCCGTGGCGCCGCCGTCCACATAGCCGCGGATCTGCCGGGCCAGGCGGTCGGGCATGGCAATACCCCAGTTATAGGCCTCGGGTGCGGCATGACGGCGCAAGGCGCCGACCACCAGTTCCGGAATGGTTTCCGCCAGCAGCTCGTGAACACGGCCCGGCGACGTCGCCGGTTGAAAGCGGAAATCGCCGTCCAGCGACAGGACTTCAGCCTCGTTGAACGCGAACACGCGGATGTCGCCGCGGCTCACCAGGCGCAGGAAGTCGCGATCGGATGCAAAGCGCAGGCTCAGACCTTCCTTCTCGGTCTGCGATGGGGGCGTCGGAACGGGCTCCGGCTCTGCCGGCTCGGCGGGCACCGGGCGTGCGGCGGCCTGTTGCTGCGGCGATGGTTCGACGGGTTGTGGGTCAGCAGGCTCTACCGGAGGTTTTTCTGCCGCCGCCGGCGCGGCTTCTGCGGCAGACGCCGGCTGCGGCTGCGGCTGCGGGGATGCAACCGCCGCAGACTTGCTATCGGCCGGGGGCTCCACTCCGCGCACCAGGGCCAGAATGGCAATTAGACAGAAGGCAATGATGGCCATGAAGCGCATCACGTCCGCCTGCAGGCTCTCACCCACAGCGCTGTAGGAGTCAGCCGGGCGCATCGGAACGCTCGGGTGGTGCGGCCGTCAGCGAACGCTCCAGGCGCTGGACCGTGCTGAGCAGTTCGCGCATGTCGCTCTGCTGACGGGATTCGTAGAATTCATGAAGAGCGGCGCCGACATAAAGGGTCTTGCCCAGGCGCAGCAGGTAACCCCCCAGCGCGCCGACAATGGTGGTGCTCAGTGCCAGCAGAATGCCGCCGTCCACCATCTTCTTGAGAACCGAGCCGGCACTGTCCGTCAGGGCATGGTCGGGATCGGCCAGGGCGAGTTGCAACGCACCGCGCATGCCTACCGCAGTCCAGATCACGCCAATGCCGATGAACAGGTGAATCCATACATCGGTGAGCTGGTCGAGCTCTACGATGGGACGCTGGCCGCCCGGCCGCTCGAGCAGGCCGCGCAGACGCTGCAGGTGTACGACGAACAGCACCAGCACCAGCGCGAACAGCCAGCTCGAGTGACCCAGATTGCGCCCGACCCAGGCGGCCAGCTCGTCGCTGCCGGGCCCCGGGCGCACTGCCGGGTCGACGAGCAGCATAGCCAGGAAGGCCACCAGCGCGCCGAGCGCGGCACCCGGCAGAAATCCCGCCCGCGGGTTCATCAACGCCCGCCCGCCTCGCAGGCATTACAGGTGGCTTCCAGCACCAGCTCGGTCTCCTTGAGCAGGTTGTCGGCCCGATAGAAGCTCTGCTGGTCGGCGCTGGCACGCAACAACCCGAGTTCCTTATCGTGCAGTTCCGCCTGCATGTCGGAGAGCACGCGGGCACGCTGCGGGCAGGTCTGCGAGCAGGTGTTGTAGTCGCCCTGCAGCGACACGAACTTGACACCGAAATAGCGGTTGTACAGCGACTCGGCCTGCCGGCGGCTGATGACGTTCATGTCGTTGGCGTTGAGCAGAAAGTCGCTGAAGTACCGGCCATTGGCACGGTCGGGGTTGGCTTCGGCAGTTGCCATGAGCTCGCGGAAGTAGCCGTCGAACTGATACTCACAGCCGTTGGCCAGACGGTCGGTGGCCTCGCTCATGGCGGCCTGCAGATTGCCGCCGAGCCGCGCCGAGCAGTAATCGGCGGTCTGCTGATTGGCGCAGCCGGCCAGAGCAGCGGCTGCGATGCAGAACATGAAGATTTTACGCATGAGAATTCTCCCGGTCGTTATGTGGTGGCTGATCACATGGCCAGCGGGCTGGTGTATTCGGCGTCGCCGATCTCATACGGCGGTGCGGCGATGGGACCTTCACGCGCCGACTCGCCGAACAGAATCTCTTTCACCCCGCCCACGACCTGAGCCATCTCCGGCGTGATGAGACCGAACGACTGATTGAGCTGCTCCATGAGCGAAGCCCGGGCGATTTCCTGCTGGGTTGCGGCAATGAGGTGCGACGCCTCTTCCATGTCGAGATAGATGTCGGCGGCCACCACGGCCAGAGACTGACCCGCACCTTCGCTGTGGGTAGCCACCAGCTCGTAGTATTGCTTGAAGCGGTCAGACAGCCTCACACCCGAACGCCCGCGCAGGGCCGGCCGTTCCGCCGCACCGGCAGCGGCGCCGGATGCCGACTCACCGAGCAGGGTGTTCTGCAGGGTGGTCGGGGTGGTGCGCTGGCCGAGTTCTTCACGCAGGCGTTTTTCCAGGCTGTCGCGGGTGCTGGTCACGGCCTGTTCCATCTCGGGCAGCCGGTCACTCATGACATCGAGCATTTCCAGATAGGTGGCACCGAGCTGCTTGGCGATACGTTCGCAGCCCTGATCGCCATCCGCCCCCTGACAGAGGCTCTCGGTATAAAGCTGTTGCTGCAGGTCGAGCTGATGGATCACCTGCTGCAGGCTGTTCTCCATGTCTTCCGCGACCTGGCCGGTTTCGCGAATGTCTTCCAGAACCGTGGTAGGGAACAGCCGGACTACGGGCCCGGAGTCAGCCGCGGCGGCCGTGCTGCCCAGCGCCACGAGCATGGCCGTCAGCAGGGCGGCAAGCGGCGGGATTAGACCTTCATTACGCATGGTGTATCTCCTGTTTTCTCTGACGGTAGCGCCGCGCCGATGAACGAACTCTGAATGAGCGGGCATGCGGCCGGGCACTACGGCATTGGCTCGACATCCACATGAATCCGCACCACCTCACCCGGATGTTCGTCGACGCGCTTGTTGAAGGTGCGGCCCTGATAGCGGTAACGGACGTCGTAGCCATGCACCTGGCGCTCCTGCCGGCTCTGCATTACCTCAGTGCAGCGCCGTACCGTCATGTTTTCCCGGGCGTAACCCCGGGCATCATGGTGGCGGCCGCGGGCTCGATCGCTGGCAATGGAGGCGCCGAGCAGCGCACCGGCCACGGTCAGCGCCTTTCTGCCGTTGCCGTCACCGAACTGGTGGCCGATGAGCCCGCCCACCAGGCCGCCCAGCAGGCCGGCCGCAGCGCTGCCGTCGCCCTGCTGGCGGGCATAGTGATCAGAGTGGCGGCCGCGGTAGCGGCTCGCCGGATGGGCGGGACGGCGGCTCACCGTTTCGCAGCGGCGTACCGGCTCGGAAACGCGGTGCACGCCGTACAGGGGGCGAACGGATATCACATCGGCATAGGTGTAGTAGCCGCCGCTGCGGGCGGCATCAGGTTCATAGGAGGTGTCGGCCAATGCCGACGTAACGGTCAGAGTGCCGGCCAGCAGGCCCGTGATCAGGGTCGAATGGGCCCGGATAGTGAACCGGGGGAAAGCAGGCTTGGCGGCCATGGTCCCTTCCTTGTGCTCTGGGTGTCCCGAGCTCAAGGGTAGGGGGGCCGCCTTAACTCAAGCTGAACGCGGCCGGCGCTGGTGTGGTGTATCGCAATTAACCGAGACTGTGGTCCATGGTATGCGGCACGGTGGTGCGGATCTCATGGCCGTGCAGCCGCTTCGCTCGAATGTCGGCAAACGTCTCCTCTATCACTTCTTTACCGCCTGCGCCGGCATGATAGATGTTCGACAGCAGATACAGCGTGCGCGTCGCCGCCTCGGTGAACACGAATACGGTGTCGATGAAACGATTGTCCTGGAACGTGGGCGGCCGGTCGCCGTCGAAGACCAGCTCGCAGTTCTCGAATGTACAGTTGTGAAAAGCCTTGCCGTGCAGGTCTATACGCTCGTCGCGGAAGGTTTCGTTCTGGTGGTTCATGCCGCCTCCAATGCCCATAGTCGTAGTTGATCACCGCAAATATACACGGCCGGCACGCGCCTTCGCACGGCGCTTGCACGAACGCTCCGGGATGATACGCTCTCCGGGGAGCTGGAAGCCGGGCTCCACGAGGGGAGTTCGTTGCACATGACAGTCAGGCCAACATTTCGCGGACGAGCCTCGTGCCGTTGATTGCCCCTGTGTTCAATACCCATGCCGGATAAATCCTCCGCCCGTGCGTTCAAGCTCGCGGCGGTATATTTCGGCGTGGCCGGGCTTTACATCATCGTCTCGGGCTATCTGCTGTTCGAATTCGAACCAGACCGCGACGCCTATCTCCTCTACGAGATCATCAAAGGGTTGGGCTTCGTCACAGTCACTTCCGGCCTGCTGTACCTGCTGGCCTACCGTTTCTTCGCCGCCTTCGGCCGCGAGGCGCAACGCCAGGCAGAGACGGAGGAAGCCCTGCGCACCAGCCGCGACCAGCTCGTGGCGGCACAGAATGTGGCCCGGGTGGGAAGCTGGGAGGCTGACCTGCAGACCAGGGAGCTGCAGTGGTCGGGAGAGGTGTTCGACATTTTCGGCGTGGAACCCGGCGCCTTCGGCCGGACGCTCGATGCCTTCCTGGACTACGTTCACGTCGACGACCGGGCCGCTCTGCGTGAGGCACAGGCGCACACCAGGCGGACCCAGCAGCCATTGCAGATGGAGCACCGCATCATCCGCCCGGACGGCGAGATCCGCTACGTCCTCGAACGCGCTGAGGTGCGCTGCGACGCCTCCGGCAAGCCGGTGTCTCAGATCGGCACGGTACAGGACATCACCGACCGCAAAGCGGTGGAACTGGAGCTGGAACGGCGCAACCGCCAGCAGGAAACCATCGCCCGGCTGGGCCTGGAGGCACTGAACCACACCGACGCGCAGACATTCATGGGCGAGGCCATGGGCGCTGCCGCACGGACCCTGGAGGTGGAGTACACCAAGGTCCTGCAACTGCTGCCCGACCGGGACGCACTCGAACTGGTGGCCGGCATAGGCTGGCAGCCAGGCCTGGTGGGCCGCGCCACGGTGGCGGCAGACAGCGCGTCGCAGGCGGGCTACACGCTGCTGGCCGGTGAACCCGTGGTGGTAAAAGATCTGCGCACCGAGCCGAACTTCAGCGGGCCGGCCCTGCTCCTGGATCATGGCGTGGTCAGCGGTATCAGCACCATCATCCGCGACGGTGACGAGCCCTGGGGCGTGCTGGGTATTCACACCACCCGGCGCCGCGATTTCGGCGACGCCGAAGTAGCGTTCGTACAATCCCTGGCCAACCTGATCGGCAACGTGCTGCAGCGCGACCGGGCAACCCGGGCCACTGAAGAGCACAACCTGTTGCGTCAGCTGGCCAGCGAAGCCGCCGCCCTGGGCGGCTGGGCCCTGGACCCGGCCAGCAACACGCTGAAGTGGTCCGAGGAAGTGGCTCGCCTGCACGAAGTGCCCGCCGATTTCACACCGGACCTGGAAACCGGCATCGAGTTCTTCGCACCCGAACACCGTGACCGGGTACGCCAGTGTTTCGAGGCGTGTCTGCACGAGGGCACCTCCTACGACGAAGAATTTCAGCTCATCACCGCACGCGGCCGACGCATCTGGGTACGGGTCATCGGCAAAGCGCAGCGTGACGAGAACGGCCGTATCGTCCAGGTGCACGGCGCCATTCAGGACATCTCGGAGCGCAAAGGGCTCGAATCCATGCTGCATCAGGCTCAGCGCCTGGAGGCCGTGGGGCAGCTCACCGGCGGCATCGCCCACGACTTCAACAATCTGCTCACGGTGATTCTCGGCAACGCCGATCTGGCGATTCATGCCAGCAAAGGCGACGAGCATCTCGAGCAACTGGCCCGCACCACCCGGCAGGCCGCCGAGCGCGGCGCCGAGCTGACCAGCCAGCTGCTGGCCTATGCCCGCAAGCAGCCGCTGGAACCGCGCGCCACCGACATCAACGGCCTGATCGGCAGCATGGACCCGCTGCTGCGCCGCTCCCTGGGCGAGAAGATCGAGATCGAACTGGTCCGCCGCGGCGGCGTGTGGAAGGCCATGGTCGACCCGACCCAGCTCGAGTCCGCGATCCTGAACCTGTGTCTGAATGCCCGCGACGCCATGCCGGAGGGCGGCCGGCTCACGGTGGAAACCGCCAACGTTCACCTGGACGAGGACTACACCCGCCAGCACCTGGAGACCACCCCGGGTCAATACGTGATGATCGCGGTGACCGACACCGGCCACGGCGTGCCGCCGGAGCTGGCGGATCGGGTATTCGAGCCGTTCTTCACCACCAAGGCCTCCGGGCAGGGCAGCGGCCTGGGGCTCAGCATGGTTTTCGGCTTCGCCAAACAGTCTCGGGGGCACGTGAAACTCTATTCCGAGCCCGGCCAGGGCACGACGGTGAAGCTGTATGTGCCGCGTACCCGGGAGGAGGGCCGGCCGGCCGAGAGCGCCCCACAGCGGCACGCACCCCGCGGCCACGACGAGAAGATTCTGGTGGTGGAGGACGACGAACTGGTGCGCCAGTTCGTCGCCCAGCAGGTCGCCGCACTGGGATATCAGGTGCTCACCGCCGCCGATGGCCGACAGGCCCTGGAGCTAATGCAGGCGAACCCGGACATCGACCTGCTGTTCACCGATGTGGTCATGCCCGGCGGCATGGACGGCCGGCAACTCGCCGATGCTGCCCGGCAGGAACACCCGGACCTGCCGGTGCTGTTCACATCCGGGTATACGGAGAATGCGATCGTTCATCAGGGGCGGCTGGACCCCGGCGTGTTGCTGCTCAACAAACCCTACCGGCTCGCCGATCTGGCAGAGAAGCTGCGTCAGGCGCTGGGCTGACGCTGTTGCGACTCCAGAGTCAGGCGCGGCAATACCTGCGCCGAGCGATAGCGGCTCAATGGCAGGCGGACGCCATCGTCACCTACCCAGATCCATAAAGCGCGGCCGCTGCGCTGCAGGCGCGATACGGCGTGGACGTTCACCGCGTGCGAACGATGTATCTGTACGAATGGCTCCGGCAACTGCGCCATGAGCTCCTTCAGCGGCATGCCCACGGCCGTTTTGCGCCACTGACCCGCTTGCCGGTAGTGCACGTAACAATAGTGGTCATCGACGGACACATGAGTCACGGCATCCGCCGGTAGATCGATGCCGGTCCGTCCGGCCTCCAGGCGCACGCGCGGCTGCTCTGCGGCGGCCTCCGGGCGTGCAGCGGCAAGGCGCTCGTTGAGCCTGGTCAGGCGCTCGATCTCGACGCGCCGGTTGCGGCCCAGATATGTCTGGGTGAACACCCAGGTCACGGCGAGCCACACCGGACTCAGACGCAGGAAGTGAGAGATCTGACCCGGCGAGTGGACATCTTCGTGCAGGGCCAGAGTCAGCGGGTCATCGAATACCACCAGGAAGAATCCGAGCAGGTAACTGGCCGCCGAAACCGCCCAGACATGCCAGACCCGCACATGACGTACCCAGCCGCGCGTATCGGCCACGGCCAGCAGACCGCCGAGCACGGCGAACCAGAGCACATAGGTGACGGCGATCTGCGTGCCGTGCAGCAGTACGTGAGCCAGGTTCCAGGGACCGGGGAGAGAGAGATGCAGCACCACCACACTGGCGAACACCAGCGCGTACACCAGCAACAGCAGGCGCGAGAGTTCGCCTAAACCCAGACGCGGCGTCAGGGTCAGTGTCCAATACGAGCGGGCCAGTTCCACGGTTTTCCTGTACTCCCAGAGGTGTCCATTTTACGGCGCGGGGCCCGTCCCGTTAACGCTGTGACGTCACCACTGGCGAACGCCCCTGACCCACTCACGAAAAAACTCCCGCATTGGCGAAGAACCGCTTGCCGGGCTTGCAGACGAATCACAAGGTGTGCGGCATTGCCCAGCCAGGAGAGATCCATGACCAGCACGCCGGAACCAGCGGCGCCCGCGGCCAGCCGAGCCGCATGGCTGCTCTACAGTCTGATCGTGCTGGAGATCCTGTTCATGGTCTCACCCATCGCCGCGTACTACTACGCGGTCTACGGGGCACCATTGAACGCTCTGGCACAACTGCCGTCGACGGCCTGGCTGGTCCAGCACATTCTGCCCCACTTCAGCTACAGCGACAGTGCGGCGGTGAATGCGGCCATCGTCGCGAGCTGGCCGCTGATCCTGCTGGGACTCGCCGCTTTCCTGGCCGGTTTCGTGCAGATTTACGGGGCCCGCTTCGGCGGCCGGGGAGCCGTTGCCGGGGGGCTGTACCGGCACATCCGGCATCCCCAATACGTGGCGCTGGCCATCGTCGGGCTGGGGACCACGTTGTTCTGGTCGCGGTTCCTGGTGCTGGTCGCGTTCGTGGTCATGCTGTGCCTTTACAGTGCACTGGCACGCGCCGAAGAACGCTTCTGTCTGCAGCGTTTCGGAGACGATCTACCGGACTACATGAACCGCACCGGACGCTTTCTACCGCTGCCGCCTGGAAGCGCTGGCAGGCCGGTTCCTACCCGGCCTGCCACCCCGGGGTGGCAACGGGCAGCCGGCGGGGCGATGCTGTGCGCCTTGCTGGTAGCCCTGACCGTGGCAGCCGGCTGGCAGGTGCGCCGGCACACCCTGGCGAGCCTGCAGGTGGAGCGCCTGGGTCCCCATGCCCTGCTGTTCGTCGCTCCGGCGGCGGCCGCTGATCGCGAGCGGGTCGCCGGGCTCCTGGCGGACCGATTGGGCGACACGGCCCGCCTGGTTTATCTGGTGCCGGCCGCCTGGAGTGTGCCGGAGCTGGGTTTACAGCCGCAGACAGGCACGACAAAAGATGCCGGCGCGGAGCTTGCCTATCCCACCACCCACGGCAACACCGGCGGCTACGACCGCAGCCGGATACGGGCACTGATCGCGGAACCGGTTGTTCACGGTGCGGCGCCGGCCGGCAGGGATCTACTGGCGGCCGCCGTCAGGGTGCGGCCGCTGCAGGTCGTGGACATCGATCTGCAGGCAGCATCCGTCTCGGCGCCGCAGCCTGCCGGCCCCAGCCTCTGGGGCGACATCCCTGTGCCCGTCTACTGATACTGAGCCAACGGAGACCACCACCATGCGACACCTGTTACCGCCGTTGCTGTTCGTCGTCTGCCTGCTCGCCGGCGTCACCGGCCACCTCCTGTGGCCGGAGGGCGCATGGCTGACGGCCCCGTATACGTTACTGGGCTTGATTCCCGCAGGACTGGGAATCTGGCTGCTGATCCGGGCCAACGCGCTGTTCACCCGGGCCGGGACCAATATTCACACCTTCCGCGACCCTGACGTGCTGGTCACCGAAGGCGTATTCCGCATCAGCCGCAACCCCATGTACCTTGGTTTTCTGGTGTTACTGGCTGGCGCTGCCGTGGGCCTGGGGAGCACTGCCGCCAGCGTTGACCGCCGGAGTTTTCTTCCTGGCCGCCAGCTTCTGGTACATCCCGTTCGAAGAACGGGCCTGCAAGGCCGGTTTTGGCGACGCCGTACCGACGCTGATCAGGACGACCCACGCGGGCGCTGGTCTGCGAGTTCCTCCTGACCGCTATCGCCCCGCCGCCGCTTCCGCAGGCGCGGCGGGACGCTCACCGAACATCTCGTCCACGTGGGCCTGCGGCAGGGGCTGCGTGAGCTTGGATACTCCCACCGTGACCAGGACCGAGACGATCTCGCCCATGGCCGCGCAGGAGTAGGGGTTGGGCGATTCGCCGGCCAGCCAGATGACCGCGCGCTGCACAGCGCCCGGGGCGAACCAGGCCGGGTCGAGCAGGCCGGTATGCAGTACCACGAACGTGCCGAACCCGGTGAGCAGGCCGGCATAGGCGCCCTTGGCGGTGACGCCGCGCCACAGCGCCCCCACCACCAGAGGCCCGGCAAAGGCCGCCATCATGCCGCCGCTGCCGATCCAGACGATGAGCGCGATGTTCACATCCAGCAGCGCCCAGGCCATGCCCATGGCCAGCACGAGCACGGCCACGGTGGAAACCCGGCTCAACCACAGCACCCGATGGTCGAGTTCTTCGGCACTGAGGTTGCCGTGCAGGCGCGGGGCGATGCTGCGCCGGTAGAGATCGTTGGCGACGATCTGCGAGGACGACACCACCAGCCCGTCGGCGGTGCTCATAACGGCTGACAGCACGCCGATGCCGATCAGCGCGGCCAGCCAGGTCGGGAACAGCTCGATGAAGAGCATGGGCAGGGCACTGTTCGGGTTGGCGCCGGGCTCATACAGCGCATCACCGAGCAGGGCCCGGGACAGCAGCCCGGCCAGACCGAGCATGCCGAGAGTCAGGCCGAAGGCGAACGCCAGCTTGACGAAATTCATCTGCTTGCCCGTGGCCTTGAGCGCCCACAGTTTGTTGCCCAGGTGCGGCAGCATGCCCAGCGGCATATGGGCAAGGACGATGGCCACCAGCGACCACCAGGAGTGATACAACGGGGTGGCCGGATTCAGCGGCTTCACCAGATTCTCGTCCTGCTCGGCCAGGTTCGACACGACCCCGGAGAAACCGCCATCGACGCCGACGCCGAACACCACCAGCACGATGACCACCACCGCCAGGGCCAGCATCATGAAACCCTGCACTCCGTCGGTAAGGATGTCCGCATGAGCCCCGCCGAGCACCACATAGAAGAGCAGCACCAGGGTGGTGATGAGCAATGCCCATTCCTTGGGCAGACCCAGCATGACCTCGAACATGACCAGACCGGAAACCAGTTGCCCGGCCAGATAGAACAACAGTACCAGGGACATGAGGGTCACCAGCACGCGTACGCCTTCCGACTGATAACGATCGCCCAGGTACTCGGGAATGGACCGGTTGCCGAAGCGGTTACCGGAGGTGGCGATCAGGCGCATGCAGATGAGCACGCCGAAATACAGACCGATGGGGTAGAGGAAGTTACCCCACTGCGCCGCCATGCCCCACTCGTAACCCAGCGCGGGCGTGCCGAGGAAGGTGGCACCGCTGGCGGTGGATGCCGCAAAGGCGAGGGCCAGGAACACGGCGCCGTAGGAGCCCCGGGCGGTGGCGAAATCGTCGGCGTGCTTGATGCGCCGCTGGGCGAACAGCCCGATGCCCACCATCAGACCGATATAGACGAACAGAAACAGCCACGACCAGGCAACCAACGACATGAATCAACCTCGCTCCCCCGAAGGCCGCTTAAGTTACGGGAGTAGCCGGCGGAGTCGACGCCGTCGCGCTGATGCTTATCCCGGGCTGAAGCCGAGTGTTCAGGTCTGGCAGACCTACACATGATCCCAGTCGTCATCCCGCGCATCGCCCGAACGAGGTGGACCATGCGTCCCAGGCTGCCCGCAATGCTGACGAACCTGAGCTGGTCTCTGGCCCTGGGCTGCCTGCTCGCCCTGACCCCGGCCCACGGTGCGCAGCCGGAGGAAGCCCGGTCCTTGTCGGCGGCCGAGCTGGATGCACTCGTCGGGCCGGTGGCGCTCTATCCCGATGATCTCCTCGCCCTGGTGCTGCCGGCCGCCACCTACCCGCTGCAGGTGGTTCAGGCGGCCCGCCTGCTGGAAGACCTGGAAGACCACCCCGAACGCACTGCTGAGGAAGACTGGGACGAATCCGTGGTGGCGCTGCTCAACTATCCGGACGTGCTCGATCAGCTCAACGGTGATCTGGACTGGACCTGGGAACTCGGCCAGGCAGTCCTGCACCAGGAACCGGCGCTGCTTGCCGCGGTGAAACGATTCCGCCAGGAAGCGCACCGAACCGGCAATCTCGCCTCCGATGAGTACCAGCGCGTGAGCGTCGAAAACGGCACCGTCCGTATCCGGCCTGCCGACCCGCAGGTGCTCGACGTTCCCTGACCACGATCCGGCCGAGGTACAGACCTACGTCGACACGCCAGCGTACCGCTACGATCCCCGGCCGCATCGGCCGACGCTTCGACCGGATCGCCGCGCGATCAGTTCCTTGCCGCCAGCCGCCACTTCTGGGGCGTCACCAGCGTGTTCAGCATCGGCTGGCAGACGGGCAACGTGCACTACCACCTGCATCAGCACCGCAGCCATCCCTACTATGGCCGCAGTTACGCCTACCAGCAGCACCGTTACTGGCGCCCGCGCAACAGCTTCGGCTATCGGGAACACCCGGCTTGGCGCCACCACCCCGGCAACCGCTGGCGTACCCATGGCTACCGTCAGCACGACAGGCCCCGACACCAGGAGGGGCGTGACGATGAACGCGCGCAACGGCCGCGGGAGCGCCAGCCGGATGCCGCGGACCGGCAACGCCGGCAGCAGCCTCCGCCGCAGCGGCAGGAGCAGCCACGGGGCACCCGGCAGTGGCGGGCCGGCAGCGAGCCGCGCGGCCGTGCTGCGGAAATCCGCCCGCGGCCCGGATCCCGGGCGTTCAAGGCAGATGCACCGCGACAGAGCGCCCGCCGGGCGCCTGGAGGCAGGGGGCCGCGCGGCCAGAGGCACGGGGCCGCGTGCCAGGGCACGGGGCCGAGCAGTAGAACGTGCCGTAGAACGAGCCCGTTCCCCAGAGCGGGGCCGCCATCCCCACTGACCCGGTTATCGAGTGCCCGCCTCGACTAATTCCATTCTATTACTTGGGCTCGCATCTTTATTACTGAAAGGTTGGCGCCGCGGTTCGTCGTACCCGGTAACCGCCGGGCGCAGAATGAAGCCTGTGTTCCATTGAAGCAGGTATCGGTCCGACATAGGGGATCGTGCCGAATTCAGCCTGTTTTAGGACCAGAGCGTTATGTATCAGGGCCACGCTGGGGTGGTCTCGCCCACATGGCGAGACTACGTGGAGATGTGCAAGCCGCGCGTCGTACTGCTCATGCTGATTACGGCGGCTGTAGGCATGTTTCTCGCCATACCTGCCGCCGAGGGTCTGCCCGGGCTGACGCTGCTGGTGCTCACCATGCTGGGCATCGCCCTGGTGGCAGGCTCGGCGGCCGTGATCAATCACGTTGCCGATGCGCATATCGACGCGCGCATGTCGCGTACCGATCGCCGCCCCATGGTGCAGGGGCGGATTCCCGCGCCGCGGGCCATGCTGTTTTCCGCGGTCCTGGCCATTACCGGCATGTCGGTACTCACTTTCGGCGTGAATCCCGCAACGGCCTGGCTCAATCTGGTGTCCTGGGCGGGTTACGGCATCATCTACACGCTCTACCTCAAGCATCTGACGCCGCAGAACATCGTCATCGGCGGCCTGTTCGGCGCAGCACCCCCGCTGTTCGGCTGGACGGCAGTCACCGGCACCATTGCTGTGGAACCGCTGCTGCTGGTGGCCATCATCTTCGTCTGGACACCGCCGCACTTCTGGGCGCTGGCGCTGGACCGGCTCGACGAATACAGCAACGCCGGCGTTCCCATGCTGCCGGTCACCCACGGCAAGGCCGGACATGGCGGCAGATCTTCGGCCAGGACGCTGGTCCCCGGCGGCAGGTCAGCGTATCCCGCCATACCTCATCGGCATCGAGCTGACCGCTGATCCGGCATGCCGCCATCGTTGCTGCGACGGCCGCTTCATCTACTGGGCAGCAGCCGTGCTGCGGCAACGCCCGGGCGCGGAAATAGCTACGTTCCGATTCTCCATCGTGTACCTGGGATTGCTGTTCCTCGCCCTGGTCATCGTATCACTGATCCGGCGGCCGGCAGCCGGGCAGGCGAGCGGCGGCGCGGAGCAGGAGCACATGGAATTCGAACGTGGTATGGGAGCGGGCGGCCAAGCCGCGCAGACAAGGGAGAGGCAGTGATGAAGATGAAACGGCATTTTTTCGTCAGCGACGATCTTGACGACCTGGAGTCGTTCGAGGAAGAACTGGAGAAAGAGGGCATCGCAACGCCCCAGATCCATGTGCTCACCCTCGACGATGCGGGGGCGGAGACCCACGGTCACCTGCACGACGTGCAGTCACTCATGAAAAAGGACGTCATCCATTCCGGCGAGTACGGGCTGGCGGTCGGCGTGGTCGCCGCTGCTCTGGTGCTGGCAACCACGTACCTGGCCGAATGGTACACCTCTCCTGCCGGCTGGATTCCGTTCATCTTCCTCGCCGTCATTCTGCTGGGGTTCTTCACCTGGGAAGGCGGCTTCATCGGCATTCAGACGTTCAACACCAACTTCAAGCGCTTCAAGGAAGAGCTGGACGCGGGCCAACACGTGTTCTTCGTCGATCTTACCGACGACCAGGAAGACATCCTCGAACGTATCGCGGTAGAACCATCCGAACATGACGCGTGATGGCGGGGACCTGCGGATGCTCACGCCGGTTGGAGCGGGAACTGCAGCGGCTGCATGAGGGTCGTTGCTCCGTCGAGACTCTCGCGCGGTAGCGGCTGGCTGGTTGGCACAGTTTGAGGATTTGTCGTTGGCGTAGCTGGGCAGGTAGCCGAAGTGCTGGAGCGCTCGGGGAGCGACTCAGGCGGCTCCGCGGCGTCCCCATCTCACAGGAGTTGCCTCGCCGAAGACAGGGGTCAATCTCTGCGTTCGGCTTCGCTTCAAAGCCCGGCGTTTCGCGCTCGGCCCCGCCCTCCTACGTCCACGCCAACTTCAGACGTTCCCACCCAGCCAGGCGCTCGGCGGCCTGTAGTGGCGCTCTGCGGGGCGTGTGCGGCTACCCCGGCGGAATAGCTCAGCAATTGACGGTCAGATTCAGGGCTCGAGCGGCGAGATAGATGACGGTGGAAGATGGCGAGGCCGGGAGGCGGCGCTGCGACACAGGGCTGCACGGCAATTCAAGCGAGACCGAGCGGAGCAAATTGACCCCTGTCTTCAGGGGGCAAGTTTGCGTAGTGAGGGGACCGCGGAGCGGTCGAGCGCTGCCGTGCAGGCGTGTGTCGCAGCGCCGCCCCGCGACGCACCCTTCCTCCGGTCAGGAATTTCGCCGCTGTAAGACAGTTACTCCGCCAGCGCCGCCGGATTGTGGAAGTACAGCAGCCGGGTGACGAAGGTGTAATCACCCTCGAGCGCCATCAGCGCGATAAGCACCAGGATGGCGCCTGGAGGCGCCAGAATGGCGAGGATGATGGCCATGCGCTCCCACATCATGTGCATGAACACGGCCACGATCAGGCCGGCTTTGAGGAACATGAACAGCAGGATCAGACTCCAGCGCAACAGTCCCTGCAGTTCGAGCAGGTCGACCGTGTACGAAAAGGCGCTGAGCACGAACAGCCAGCCCCAGATCCACAGGTATATGGAGATGGGATGCTGCTGGCCCTGGGCATGAGTGGTATCGCTGGACATGAACTTTCTCCCCTACCAGAGATAGAAAAACGCAAAGATGAAAACCCAGACCAGATCCACGAAGTGCCAGTACAGGCCCAGGGTCTCGACGATTTCGTAGCGGCCTTTACGCCCGGTGAGAAAACCCGGCCGTTCGTGATCGAGATCGCCGCGCTTCACTTTCCAGGCAATGATCAGCAGGAAGATGACGCCGAACGTCACGTGGGTGCCGTGAAAACCGGTGATCATGAAAAAGGCGGCGCCGAACTGCGGTGCGCCCCATGGGTTACCCCAGGGACGTACGCCCTCAGAGATCAGCTTGGTCCACTCAAAGGCCTGCATGCCAACGAAACTGGCACCGAGTATCGCGGTGACGATGAGCAGCCAGAAGGTGACGTTCTTGTTTTTCTCGTAGCCGAACTTCACGGCCATGGCCATGGTGCCGCTGGACGTGATGAGAATGAACGTCATGATGGCGATGAGAATCAGTGGAATATCAGCACCGAACATATGCAGCGCGAACACGTCACTCACCGGCGGCCAGGGCTCCAGGGTGGACATGCGTACCGTCATATAAGAGACGAGGAAGCACGAGAAAATGAACGTGTCCGAGAGCAGGAAGATCCACATCATGGCCTTGCCCCAGGGGACGTTCTTGAACGCCATCTGGTCGGACGCCCAGTCCGATACCAACCCCCTCACTCCCGGCGTCTCACCGGGTGTACCCGGCAGCACTTCGGCCATGTTGGGCCTCCTTCTGTTATCTATCTTTGCAGCTATCTATCTTTGCAGCGCTATGCCGATGACAGCATGGCGAACAGCACGATCCAGACTGCCAGCAGGAAGTGCCAGTAAACGGTACAGAGTTCCACGCTCAGCCGTACGGCGGCAGGGTCTGCACCACCCCATACCCGCAGGCCGGTGCGGCCCCAGGCCGCAAGACCACCCAGCAGATGCAGCACGTGCAGCCCCGTCAGGAGAAAGAAGAACGCGCTGGCCGGATTGGGCCCGAAGTAGTAGCCGGCGGCATTGAGCTGCTGCCAGACCACATACTGCCCGGCAACGAAGGCCAGACTCAGTACCGCGCCGCCGAGCAGCGCGATTTTGAGCGCCTGACTACGGCCGCTGCGCACGGCAAAGTAGGCCGCCTGCATGGCGATGCTGCAGGCGATCAGCACGGCGGTATTCAGCCACAGCAGCGACGGCAGCGGCATGGGCCGCCAGTCGGCGTACTCCATGCGCATCAGATAAGCACTGAGAAACAGCCCGAACAGCGACGCCACAACGGCGATGATGACCACCAGCGCCATGCGCAGGGTATTACGCGTGTGCTCATCCGGCGTCAGCGCCGGACCTGCCTCGGTGGCTATCCAGGGCTGAGCACCGATGGATTGTTTGACGAGCCAGCCCACCAGACTGGCCATGAACAGACCGAAGATGACGACAGCAATGGTCATGGTCAGTCGTGCTCCTTCCCGGCCGGATCATGGCCGGGATCTATTTCCGGATGCCGGTCCGAATCATGGGAGATATGCGCGTCATCCGGAGGCACGTTCTGGGGAATGAAGTCGTCGCGGGCACCGGGGACACCATAGTCGTAGGCCCAGCGGTAGACGATGGGCAGCTCCTCGCCGAAGTTGCCGTGGCGCGGCGGTGTGTGCTCGGTCTGCCATTCCAGTGTCGTCGCACCCCACGGATTCGGGCCGGCTTCTTCACCTTTGAAATAGCTGCGCGCCATGTTGTAGAAGAACAGAAGCTGCCCAAGCGCAACGACAATGGCCGCGATGGTAATGGCCACGTTGACGTCCTGGACACTGTCGGACATGAAGGCGGTATCGCCGTAGGCGTAGTAGCGACGCGGCACACCGGCAAAGCCCAGGTAATGCATGGGGTAGTAGATGGCATAGGTCCCAAGGAACGTGATCCAGAAATGCCATTTGGCCAGCGCCGTGTTGAACATGCGCCCGGTGATCTTGGGATACCAGTGATAGATGGCGCCGAATATCACCAGGATCGGCGAGACTGCCATCACCATGTGGAAGTGGCCGACCACGAAGTAGGTGTCCGACAGCGGCACGTCGACCGTCACGTTGCCCAGGAACAGCCCCGTCAGCCCGCCGTTGATGAACGTGAAGATGAAGCCGATGGCGAACAGCATGGGCACGTTGAGGCGGATATTGCCCCGCCACAGGGTCAGCACCCAGTTATAGACCTTGAGGGCCGTCGGCACGGCGATGATCAGGGTCGTGGTGGCGAAGAAGAAACCGAAGTAGGGGTTCATGCCGCTCACGTACATGTGGTGGGCCCAGACGACGAAGGACAACCCGCCGATGGCGAGAATGGCCCATACCATCATGCGATAGCCGAAGATGTTCTTGCGGGCATGGGTGGCTACCAGATCGGAGACGATGCCGAAGGCCGGCAGGGCAACGATGTAGACCTCCGGATGGCCGAAGAACCAGAACAGATGCTGCCAGAGAATCGGGCTGCCGCCGTTATAGCTGGTCGAGTCGCCCAGGGACTGCATCGCCGGCATGAAGAAGCTGGTGCCCAGCGTCCTGTCGAGCAGCATCATGATGCAGCTCACCAGCAGCGCGGGAAAGGCCAGCAAGGCCAATACCGTCGCCATGAAGATGCCCCATACGGTGAGCGGCATCCGCATCAGCGTCATGCCCCGGGTACGCGCCTGCAGGACGGTGACGACGTAATTCAGACCGCCCATGGTGAAGCCGACGATGAACACACACAGCGACAGCAGCATCAGGATGATGCCGCCGTCGATGCCCGGTGTACCGGGACTGACGGCCTGCGGCGGATACAGCGTCCAACCGGCGCCGGTGGCGCCGCCGGGGACGAAAAAGCTGGCCACCAGGATGAGCACGGCAAGCAGATAAATCCAGTAACTCAACATGTTGACGTACGGGAACACCATGTCCCGGGCACCGACCATCAGCGGAATCAGGTAATTGCCGAAACCGCCGAGGAACAGGGCCGTGAGCAGGTAAACCACCATGATCATGCCGTGCATGGTCACAGCCTGCAGATAGTTGGACGGGTCGATGAACGAGAACGTATTGGGAAAGCCCAGCTGCAGACGCATGATTACCGACAGCACCAGGGCTACGACACCGATGGCGATCGCGGTGAGCGAGTACTGAATGGCGATGACCTTGGCATCCTGACTGAAGACGTACTTACCAAGCCAGGTCTTGGGATGGTAGAGCTCCATCTCCTCCAACTCGCGAGGCCCGATCAGGGGATACTGGTCGTGAGTAGTCTGAGCCATGGCCTATTGCTCCTCGCTGCGCTTCATCGCGAGCTGTGAATTGCCGTTCTGCGGCAGCGTGTTGATGTACGCCACCACGTCCTTGACCGCCTGTTCGTCCGAGAGAATGCTAGCCATCTGCATCATCTGGTGGCCGTACATGTCATCCGGGTGGGAACCGCGGATGCCCTGCTTGAAATTCTCGAGTTGGCGGACCAGATACCAGTCCTGCATGCCTGCCTGACGCGGCGCCTTGACGGCCTGAATACCCTGGCCGTCCCAGCCGTGACAGGCACCGCAGACCTGATAGATCTGGCGGCCACGCTGCTCATTGCCGCTTATGGTCGACGCTACCGGCTCGTCCGGGAACGTCTCGATGTAGGCAATGACGTCGCGCATGGCCTTGTCAGATTGCAGGGTCGACACCATGGCAGCCATCTGCTGCCCGTAAGTATCGTCTTCGTGGGCGCCGCGTATACCGTCCCGGTAGTATTCCAACTGGCGGCGCATGTACCAGGCTTCCTGCCCCGCCAGCTTTGGTGCATTCATATTCTTGTTGCCCTGGCCCTGCGCGCCGTGGCAGGAACTGCAGACGGCGTATAGCTGCTGCCCGGCTTCGGGGTCGCCGTCCGGTGTGTTCACCAGCTCCTCATAGGTGGCCTGCTCGGCCAGCCAGCTGTCGAATTCGTCAACCTCAGTCACCTCGACCTTGCCTCGCATGGTGTGGTGGCCTATGCCGCACAATTCTTCGCACAACACCTCGAATTCGCCGGTACGCGTGGGCGTAAACCACAGGTAGGACACCAGACCCGGCACCAGATCCATCTTCACCCGGAACTGGGCAACCGTAAAGTTGTGCAGCACATCCTTGGAACGCAGCAGCAGCTTGACAGGTTTGTCCACGGGAAGGCGTACGATGTTGCTGTCGACCAGCACATCATCACGGCCACGTGGATCGTCCGGGTCCATGCCGAAGGGGTTGTCGTCGCTCAACAGCCGGGCGTCCACCGTGCCGAACTCGCCATCCTCGCCGGGGAAGCGGTAGGTCCAGTGCCATTGCTGGCCGATAGCCTCGACTTCCTGGGCATCTTCCGGGACGTTGACGAAGTCGTTCCAGACGAACAACCCCGGTGCAAGCATGGCGGCGACGCCCACGCTTGGTCAGGCCAGTGAGCCACCACTCGAGCTTGTTGTTCTCCGGCTCGTACTCGGAGCGCCGGTCTTTGTTGTAGCGGTAACGGATGACGCAGTACGCCATGAACAGGTTCACCGCCACGAACACGAAACCGGTAACCCAGAAGGTGATGGTGATGGTGTCGTCGATGGCACTCCAGTTGGAGGCCAGCTCGGTCAGATACCAGGGGCTCATGAAATGGAACAGCACCGTGCCCAGAACCAGAACCACCACCGCAATGGCTATCAGCATTATCGTCCCCTACCAGAGTTTCTATATCGCCTGCCGGTGCCCCGTGAAGGCTGCCGGCAGGCGACGTGCTCCTACCAGGTCTTCGTGCACACTACCGAACACCCTGCTCCTCGATGAGCCGTCGCAGCAGTTCCCGCTGCTCGTCGACAGACTCGGCCGCTTTGCCCCTCAGCACGCGGCGGACCACGCCGTTACGATCAATGATGAACGACACGGGCAGCGCTTCTACCCCGTAACGCGCCGCCGCACGCAGGTCGACGTCTTCGGCCACGGGATAGCCGATGCCCAATTCGTCGAGCACGCGGCGGCCGTCGTCGGCCTCGCCGTCGACATTTATGCCGATCACTTCGAAATCGCTGCGGGAAAAATCCTGACGCACGGCGTCGAGATCAGGCATGGCCCGCCGGCACGGCGCGCACCATGCCGACCAGAAATCCAGATAGAGAACCTTGCCCCGATGATCGGCAAGAGTTATGGAAGGAGTCTCGGCTCGAAGCGACGGAAGCGAGAATTGCGGTGCAGTCTCACCCACTCCCGCCGTAACCGCCCAGCTCTGGCTGAACGGTGCCAGCAGTAAAAGCAACAGGCCCAGAAATGGACCTTTGCGGGCTACCGCATGCATGGCCTCCTCTTACGCCATGGCACGATCCGGGCATTGGCCGGTTCGAAGTACCGTTCCCCGTCCGGTTCTCTTCGTGCCTGTCTGGCGATCCCTCTTCAGGTAAGCATTCTTACAAAGGTGCGCCCATGAAGGGGAACCTCGACGCTGGAGGAGGCGCCCGCCGGAGCGCGGCTCGGTGACAGGCACCAACGGAGCAGACCGGCACGACAATGATGGTACGATCACAGGCGGGGAGGAGGGCACATGGCAGATCCGCAAACCACGCCGGAACCGCTGGCACCGGCGTTCAGCTCCAGCTATCGGACGTACGCACTGGGCCTGCTCACGGCCGTCAACGTGCTCAACTTCGTCGATCGCCAGATCGTCGTGCAGATCCTGGAGGTAACCATTCGGCGTGGAGCCCGGGCCTGATGGACGGGTCTCCGGTGGTGCGGTCCGGATTCGCCTTCGGCGATCTTCGTCGACCGCAACGCCGGGCATCCCAGCGCGCGGCGGCCGACCGCGGCAACCGCAGCACGATCATCGCAATCTCCATCGCCGTGTGGAGCGCCATGACTGCCGCGCGCGCGGATCGTCGGCCCAGGCGTTCGGCAGCTTCCGGCCGGCACGCATCGGAGTCGGCGTGGGCGAAGCCGGCTGCAGCCCGCCGGCCCATTCCATCATTTCCGACCTGTATCCGCCCCATCAGCGTTCCACGGCGCTGTCGGTCTACAACATGGGGATCTATGTGGGTGTCTTCATCGGCTATCTGGCCGGGGGCTGGCTCGACCAGGTGCTGGGCTGGCGCGTCGCTTTTCTGGCCGTGGGGCTGCCGGGAATCATGATTGCGCTGCTGGTCAAGGCGACGCTGCGAGAGCCGCCCCGGGGCCTGTCGGAGCGCATCCCGGGCAGCGTGGAAAGCGCACCACCGATCGCCCCGGAAACCTTGAAGGTGGTATTCCTGGAGTTGTGGAACCGGCGCTCCTTCCGCCATCTATCCGTGGCCGCCGGTCTGCACGCCTTCGTCGGCTACGGTGCCGGCAACCTCGCATGCGCGCCCTCTCCGGCCGGGCGCCGACGGACATGGGCAGTTCTGGAGAGCACCTCCACCTGGCTGGGGCCCATCGCCGCCATCTGCGGCGCCGGCGGTGCGTTTCTGGGGGGCTGGCTGACCGACCGCTACGGCGTCAAGGATGCTCGCTGGTACATCTGGATACCCGCCGGTGCCATCGTCGCCTCGGTGCCGCTGCAGGCTGTTCGGTCTACCTCGTACAGCGGACCCCATCGTGGCGCTGCTGGTGTACACGCTGCCGGTGGTGCTGGGGGCCATGTATCTGGGACCCATGCTGGCCATGGTGCACGGCATGGTTCAGCCGCGGGTGCGGGCATTTGCCTCGAGCATCCTGTTCTTCGTGCTCAACCTGTATCCGGCCCGGGTCTGGCCTGCTGGTCACCGGTATCATCTCCGACGTGCTGGCCGCGCCCCCTGGGCATCGCCGAAGGCCTGCGCTGGGCGATCTCGATCATCGTCACTCCGGCCAACGTCTGGGTGCGTGATCCACTCATCTGCTCGGTGCGCGGGACCCGAAGAGACGACCGGCGTTCGCCGACGCCGACAGCACCGAGCGGTTCCCAGGGAGAGACGACACAATGAACACACGTATCCTTCGCGGCCGCGCCCGGACATGGGCGATTGCCGCCACAGCGCTTCTGTCGACAGCGGCACTGGCCCTCGAACCCGGCGACCGGGTGGAGAACTTCAGCCTCCTGGACGATCTGCGGCGAAGCCCACGAACTCTGATTATTTCAGTGACCAGGCCGCCGTGGTGGTCACGGCCCACAGCGCATCGAGTGCGCCGCCGGCGGCCGCGCCCTGACCGCAGCTGGCCGAGGCCCGGCGGGCGTTTGCAGATCAGCCGGTGGCCTTCCTGGCCATCGATTCCGGCACCGGCGAGGACCGGGCCCGCCTGGCCCAGGCCGCCGAGACGGCGGGCGCCGACGTGCCCGTTCTGCTCGACCCCGCACAGATCATCGGCGAATCCCTGGCCCTGGCCCGCACCGGCGAGACGCTGGTGATCGACACCGCGGATTGGTCCCTGGCCTATCGCGGCCGTCCAGGCGCCGAGATGCAGCAGGCCCTGCGCGCGGTCCTCGACGGCGAGGCGGTGAACACCGCAGCCACGCCGGTGGACGGCTGCGCCATCGTTTATGCGGAAAACGCCGCAGACGACGGCGGCGCCGGCATATCCTACAGTGACACCATTGCCCCCATGCTGGCGGACAACTGCGTGGCCTGCCACCGCGACGGCGGCATCGGTCCCTGGTCCATGAACAGTTACGACATGGTCCGCGGCTTCGCACCCATGATCCGCGAGGTGGTTCGCACCCGCCGCATGCCGCCATGGCATGCGGATCCGCACTACGGGGAATTCCGCAACGACCGGTCGCTGACCACGGAAGAAACGCGCACCCTGGTGCACTGGATCGAAGCCGGCGCACCCCGCGGTGACGGCCCCGACCCGCTGGCGGAGCTCGATCGCGAGTGGCCGGAATGGGCACTGGGCGAACCCGATCTGGTGGTGGATATCCCCGCCTACGAGGTGCCGGCCAGCGGCGTGGTGGACTACCTCTATCCGCGGGTGAAGAACCCGCTCGACGAAGACGTGTGGGTGCGCGCCGTGGAAATCCTGCCCGGCTCCCGTCAGGCTCTGCACCACGTCATCACCACCTTCGGCCTGGCCGACCCCGAGGCCCGTCATGGTTTCCGGGATCTGGGCGGCCTCGGCGGCTACGTGCCGGGTGCCGACGCCGACGTGTTCCCCGCAGGTACCGGCGTGCGGTTGCCGGCCGAGGCCATCTTTCAACTGCAGATGCACTACACCACGTTCGGCAAAGCGGTTACCGACGCATCGCGCCTGGGTCTGTATTTTCACGACGAGCCGCCGCAGCACGAGCTGCAGGCTACGGTGCTGATGAATCCGCGCATCCGCATTCCAGCCAACACCAAAGCCCACAGCGACTCTGCCGAGACCGTGCTGGAGCGCGACATTCTGGTCTACAACCTGCTGCCCCACGCGCACTACCGCGGCAAGGCATCGGAGTTCCGCGCCGTCTATCCGGACGGTTCCGAAGAGGTGCTGCTGTCGGTGCCCGACTACGACTTCAACTGGCAGACCACCTACGAGTTGGAAGAACCCCGGCGGCTGCCGGCGGGCACGCGCATCGTGCATACCACCACCTGGGACAACTCGGCGCAGAATCCGGCCAACCCGGATCCCAACCGGGAAGTGCCCTGGGGCCAGCAATCCTGGGACGAGATGCTGTTCGGCGCCATCCGCTGGCGCTATGCGGACGAGGCACAGCCGGCCAACGAGGAACTGGCGCTGCAGCAGTCCGGCACGACCCAATGATCAGCGACGGGAACGGAACCCTCTATATGGCATCGCTATTCAGAAAGTTCACGGCTGGTCTGGCGTTGATGGTGCTCCTGGCGCCGCCTCTGGCGGCCCGGGACACGGCCTACGAAGCGCCGCGGGGCCCCGATGGGGAGCGCCCGGACCTCAACGGCATCTGGCAGGCCCTGAACACGGCCAACTACGACATCGAACGTCACCTCGCCCGCCATTCCATGCAGCTGCGGGAAGGGCCCCACGGACCGCTGCCCGCCGTCGACCTGCTGAAGCTCGGCGCCGTGGGCGCCGTACCGCCGGGGCTGGGCGTGGTGGAAGGCGGCAGGCTGCCGTACAAACCCGAAGCGCTGGAGAAGAAGCGGGAAAATGCCGCCAACTGGCTGGACCGCGACCCGGAGGTGAAGTGCTATCTGCCCGGTGTACCGCGGGCCACCTATATGCCCCATCCGTTCCGCATCACCCAGAGCCACGAAGGCATCATGATCATGTATCAGTACGCCAACGCGGTGCGGGAAATCTATATGGAGGACGTAGGCCCTGCCCCGGTGGATTCCTGGATGGGCCAATCCGTCGGGCACTGGGAGGGCGACACCCTGGTGGTGGAAGTCACCGGGTTGAACGACCAGACCTGGTTCGACCGGGCCGGTAACCACCACAGCGATCAGATGAAGGTTACTGAACGCTACACACCCATGGGGCCCAACCACCTGCACTACCAAGCCACCATCGAAGATCCGCAGACCTTCACCCGTGCCTGGACGATGAGCATGCCGCTGTACCGGCGCATGGAGCCCGATGCCCGGCTGCTGGACTTCCGCTGCGTCGAATTCGTCGAGGAACTGCTCTACGGCGAGTGGCGGCGCAAACCGCTGCCGAGGCCCTGAACATGGAGGTATGCAGCATGAAGACATCGGTGATTTCCCTGCTCGGCATCATCGCGGCAGCACTCAGCACCGGCAGCGTGGCCGACGACATTCCACGCACACCCCAGGGCCGGCCGGACTTCTCCGGCACCTATGACGTGGCCACCCTGACCCCGCTGCAGCGCCCGGAAATGTTCGGCGACAACCTGGTGCTGGACCCGAAAGAAGCGGCCCGTATCGCCGAAGAAGAACGCAAGCTGCTCGAGGAAGACCTCAAGCCCAGTGATCCCAACCGCCAGGCACCGCCCCAGGGCGGCGACGGCTCCACCGGCGCCGCCGGCAACGTGGGCGGCTACAACGCTTTCTGGGTGGAACGGGGTGAAGGCGCTTTCGAGATCGGCGGCGAGTTCCGCACCTCGATCATCATCGACCCGGCCGACGGGCGGTTCCCCGAGATGACGCCCACCGGCCGCAAGGCGCTCATGGAGCGGCGGCGCTTCTACCGCGAGAACACGGGTGAGGCCTGGTGGCTGGAAACCGACGGCCCGGGACCCTACGACGACCCGGAGCTGCGGCCCCTGGGAGAACGCTGCCTGCTGGGCTTCGGCTCCACGGCCGGCCCGCCCATGCTGCCGGTGCTCTACAACAACACCAAGCGCATCGTGCAGACCGAGGACATCGTGACCATCCTGGTAGAGATGAATCACGACGCCCGCATCGTCCGCATGAACGCCGAGCACGCGCCGGAAGATCAGCGCTTCTGGCTGGGTGATTCCATCGGCTGGTGGGACGGCGACGAACTCGTGATCGATACCACCAATTTCCGCGACGAAACCGGGCTTTCCGGCGCCACCCGCGACCTGCATGTCGTCGAGCGCTTTCGCTACAACGACGCCGGCCAGGTGATCTACAGCTTCACCGTGGAGGATCCCAACGTCTGGAGCGAACCCTGGAGCGGCGAGTACCCCTGGCCGCGTACCGACGATCGCATGTTCGAGTACGCGTGCCACGAAGGTAACTACGCCCTGGGGGGCGTGCTGCGCGGCGCACGCCTGCTGGAGCAGGAAACGCGGGAAGCCGAGGCTGCCGATCCGGCCGCATCGGAATAGCCCAACAAGTGCATGACAGGAGAGCAGTACGGTGATGAATAAGACGATGAGCACGGCCCTGGCCGCGGCAGCCCTGATCCTCGCCCCGGTTGCTGCCCTGGCCCACCACGCCTTCGGCGCCGAGTTCGATCCGAACCGGCCGCTGGTGCTGAAGGGCCCGGTGACCAAGGTGGAGTGGGTGAACCCCCACACCTGGATTCACATGGAGGTGACGACCGAGGACGGCAGCACGGAGCAGTGGATGGTGGAGGGCGGCACGCCGAATACGCTGCTGCGCAACGGCCTGACGAAATATTCCCTGGAACCGGGTACCACCATTGTCGTCGACGGTTATCAGTCCAAAGACCGGTCCAATCGGGCCAACGGCCGCAACGTCACTCTGGAGAACGGCGAGAAGATCTTCATGGGGTCGTCGGGCACTGGCGCGCCGGATGACCGTGCGGAGCCAAATCGCCGCTAGCCCATGGAACAAATCGGCCGCCTGCAACGTTGTCTGGATACCTACCTAGACAAAATTGAGGTGACCACCATGAAGACCGGCAACGTCAATATTCTCGCCGCCGCGATTGCTGCACTGTCCCTGTCGGGGGCCGTTCAGGGTGACGAGTCGCGCTCCGCCACCTCGCTCGAGGCTCAATCCCAGGGCGATATCCGGAATGAGACCCGTCTGACCGGTGCCGAGGCACGGGCCAACGCCGACTTCGGCATGGAAGTCTCCAGCGCCGCCCAGGCAAAGGAATCCTCCGACGACGACCAGACAGAGGGCAACGGCGCGGACAACCGTCAGGCATCAGCCGACGGCCAGGCCAAAGCCAGGGCCCGCACCGACGCGTCCGTGAGCATGAATCCGGAGGAGGCACGGCAAGCGGTGACCGACGCGGGGTCGGCCTCGCAGGACAAGGTTCACGATGCCGCTGAGAAGGCCGAAGCCGGTCTGAATCAGGCGCTGGAGGCCGTCACGGATGCCGCGAAGCGGACAGAAGCTCAGGGAACCGTGGTAGCAGAGACCGCCATTCGCGCGGCCGCCGAGACCTCCCAGGCCGCCATGGACACGGCCATCGACACCAGCGTCGATGCGGAAGTAGCCGGCAGCGTGGCCGCCGCTGCCCGGGAATCCGCCGACAGCGCCATCGCCGAAGAAACTGCAGCCTCGGCGCGGAGCACGGTGGCCGAAGCCGTCACGGATACGGTCAAAGAGCAGGTAACCGAGGAAGTCAGCGGTAATGTGCAAGCCGAGATCGCCAACGAAGTGGGCGCTTCAGTGTCCGCCGAAGTTCAGGAAGCGGTCGAGGAGACAGCCCGCGCGGAAGCGCAGAACGAAGTACGGGAAGCCGTCACTGCCGAAGTCGGCGGCCAGGTACGGGACGCCGTGCGAGGCGCCACCGGCGGATGACAGCCATTGGAGCGGCCGGATGGTCCGGCCGCTCCGCCCCGCAATCCACCGCACTAGAGAGCCCGCAGACAGATCACGGAGACGACCATGAACTCATTCAGCCCGCTGCTGATCGCCGCAATGTTGTGGCCGCTGAGCGGCGCAACAGCAGTTCAGGAAGATTCGCCCACACCGCCGCCGGAAGAACCTGACGCCGCCTATGACCTGAGCTTCAACGCCGGACTCGGCGTCAAGCACGACACCAATGTGGCCGTCCTGGAACTCGATGCCAGCACCGATGCAAGCGACCAGGCGGCGCTGCTCGATCTCGGGGCAGGCTTGAGCTACAACCTGACGGACAAGGCCACCGTGCGAGCCGATTACGCGCTTTCTCACACGGAGTACGATGAGTTCACAGACTTCAACCTGACCATTCACCGCGGTTCCCTGGACGCGGTTTACGACTTCGAAGCTTTCGATGCGGGGCTGTCCTATCACTACATCGATGCCCTGCTGGACAGCAGCGGATTCCTCAACATGCGTCAGACCTCGCCATACCTGGCGAAGCTGTTCGACAACAACGTCTATGTACGCGGTGCCTATATCCATACGGACAAGCGCTTCGATGACAATCCGTCACGGGACGCCGACAGCGATGCCGTATCCGCGGACGTTTTCGTGTTCTTCAATGACCTGAAGACTTATGTGGTGCTCGGTGTCAAACACAGCCGGGAGAACGCCCGGGCAGACCGCTTCGACTACGACGGCAACCAGCTTTCCGCTCAGCTCAGCCACAAGGTGCCGTTCGGGGGGCGCGATCTGCAGTTGCGTTCACAGCTGCGCTACGAGACGCGTGACTATGACGCAATCACACCGTCCATCGGCGCACAGCGCGACGACGACCGCTACCGGTTCGACGCCAGTGCGGCATGGCCCCTGGGAGATCGTCTCACCGCCACTGCGGAGTACGAATACGCTGACAACCGCTCGAACCTGAGTGTCATCGACTTTTCCGAACACGTGTTCACGGTGCGCCTGGACGCGAAATTCTAGCCCGGTGTCAGGCTCAGATGTCCAGGGGGGCGATGAGGCCGTAACCGTAGGTTTCGTCGATGCCGCTGGGACCGAGATCACGGGCATCCCGCTGCAGCCGGTCCACCACGTTCTGCGGCCCCTGGCCGGCGTCGGCCAGGCGGGCCATGGAGGTGGCGATGATCACCGCGGCATGGGCAGCCGCCAGTGATGTTCCATCCTGTTGCGCATACCCGCCGCCGCTGTCGGCAACCTGCACACCGACGCCGGGGGCGGCGAACATGACCTGGCGGCCGCGATTGGCATACACGAAGACCTGCTCCGAACCGTCCACGGCGGTAACGCCGATGACATTGTCGTAAGCCGCCGGATAGAGGGGGTCACCGACGGGGCCGTTGTTACCGACGGCGGCTACCACTTGCGCGCCGGCGCCGACCGCGCTCTCTACGGCCACCTGCAGCAGCTCGTTCGGCGGCCCGGTGAGGCTCATGTTCACCACGGCCACATCCTGCTCGATCAGCCACCCCAGCGCCGCGACGATGGACTCCGTGGTCGCACTATCGACGCCGGGGGCCCGCTCGAAGAAGACATTGGCTGCGTATAGCTCCGGCGCCATACCGGCCAGTCTGCCGCTTTCCTGCACCAGAATCGACGCGATAGCCGTGCCATGACCCAGGGGCATGGAACGCTGAGTGCCAATGAAATCCCGCTGCACGATGCGGGCTCCGGAGAGCGCCGGATGATCGCTGGCGACGGCTGTGTCGATGATACCTATGGCCGGGCCCTGGCGCCCGGCCGCACGCTCCTTCGCAGGCGTGCTGCCCCCGGAGGGGGGTGCCGAATTGAGCTCGTAGAGGTGGTTGTAATCTACCGTGGCGGCGGCGGAGGCCTGGCGAACCAGCGCGGCCGCCTGACCCAGGGTCAGACCGGACGCCACTTCCAGGCGCACCAGCACCCGATCCAGGCCCGGCACAGGACTTTCGCGGCGCACCTTCATGCCCAGCTCACGAACGGCCGCCAGATCGGCACGGGGCACCAGCAACACCAGCACACCGCGCTCGATCGGGCGCCCCTGGGGATCCAGCGCCTCCATGAAAGGGTCTAGTGGGGCATCAGCATTACCAGCCGCCTTATCCGCCCGGGTTTCAATCGCTGATGCGGCTTTGTCCACGGCAGCCGCTGCCGCATCTGCTGCCTGCGGGGGAAGCTGAATGCCGGCTGCGGCGACCACGGCACCCTGTACACGATCCTCGACTCTACCCGCGGCCTGCTCGGCAACGCGGCCCACCGCGTCTGCGCCGATGACGTGTTGAACACGTGCTTCAGCCGCCGCACTCGCCTGGGAGACCACCGACTCCGCCGCCTGCTCGGAAACACGCTCCGTTACGCCGGATGCCACCGCTTCCGCCGCCTGGTCCGCAGCGGCATCGGCCACCCGGGACGTTACGGCGCTCTCTACCTGGGTCAGCGCCGCATCTTCCGCCTGCTCGGCCGCTTGCTCCTCGACCTGGGCGGCAGCACTGCTGGTGATCTGTTCGACCGCCTGGTCTTCCACTGCCGTCTGGACGGCATCCTCGACCTGGTCCAACGTGGACGCCAGTCCGTGGGCAGCCAACGACCAGGCGACAATCACCGCCAGCGTTCGGCGAATCGCGTATGCTTTCATCCCTGTATTCCAGTGGTGCACGGCTTGACCTCCCGACAATGTTGAGTCGCGCCGGCAAAGGTCTATATTGCGCCTCGGCACAGCCGATTGAAAAGCAGGAGCCATGTGACCCGCGCCTCGAATATCGACAAAGCCGCCCTGTTCTCTGTATTACCACGGCTGAGGAAGTTCGCCTATTCCCTGACAGGAAACCTGCCGGATGCCGACGACTTGCTGCAGAACACCGTGGAACGGGCCCTGACCCGCAATCCGCCGCAGGAGGACGCGGAGGCGCTGGCCCGCTGGCTGTTCACCGTCTGCCGGAATCTCTGGGTGGACGAGATCCGGGCCCGCAAGGTACGCGGTCTCGACGACCCCGCGCCGGCGGACGTGGAAGCCCAGGGCAGCGACGGCGAGCCGGAGCTCATGGGCGTCCTGCAGGCCCGCGAGCTCGAGCAGGCCATGCAGTCGCTGAGCGAGGACCACCGGGTGATTCTGATGCTGGTGGCCGTGGAGGGGTATTCCTACCGGGAAGCAGCCGAGCTGCTGGATGTGCCGGTCGGCACGGTGATGAGCCGCCTGGCACGGGCCCGCAGCCAGCTCGCGGAGAGTCTTGGGGACGGGAATAATTCACCACCCTGAAGCGTCATCAAGGGTAGAGCAACCTGGCCTGGCTGTGACAGCGGCGAAGGCCCAAATCCACTGTCGACGAGCCTCGCACCATGAGCCAAAGACACGACACAGCTACCACGGATGAGGAACTCTCGGCGCTGCTGGATGGTGAGCTGAATGCCGCCCGTGCCCGGGAAATCAAGGCCCGAATGGCCGCCGATCCGGCACTGGCAAGACGCTATGCTGCGCTCGCTCAGGCAGACAGCCAGTTCCAGGCCGCCGCACGGGGCCTGGACCGTGTGCCGCTGCCGGACAGCATCCTGGCACTGCTCGACGAGCAGGACCAGTCGCCGCCGGACAACATAAGGACTCTGCAGCCGCGGCGCGCAGGCTCCTGGGTATCCGGGGTCGAAGCGCTGCCTCTGGCTCTGGCGGCAAGTCTCGCGCTGGTGGTGGGTTTCCTGGCCGCGCTGCTGGTGGGCCCGGTAAGACAGGACAGCACAATGGCGCCGGCTGGGCTGCTCACCGCGCAGATAACACCCGCGACGCCATTGCACACCGTGCTGCAGACTCAGCCCAGCGGCACGGTGGTGCAGGTGAACGGCATGGACGTGGTGGCGGTCCAGACCTTCGAGACACAAGGAGGAATCCTCTGTCGGGAGGTCCACGCACGCAGCTCACAGGGCCGGACCCTGGCGCTGGCCTGCCGTGAAGACAGCGGCTGGCTGCTGCGCA
Source organism: Gammaproteobacteria bacterium (assembly GCA_034522075.1). GTDB lineage: Bacteria > Pseudomonadota > Gammaproteobacteria > Pseudomonadales > Azotimanducaceae > UBA7803. The sequence continues at coordinate 63,276 of JAXHLO010000006.1, forward strand.
CTACGGAGTTTCTGCCGTCTGAGGAATCCGCCGGCTACCAGACCGCCAGCAGCACAGCTTCCGCCGTGGCGGCTGCCGTGGCACGCCTCAAACAGGGTGCCGCCCTGAACATGGAAGCTGAGGCCGCATTGCTGGAGCGCTGGTCACAGCGTTGACGGTCTGCCGCGCCTCACGAAGTAACGATGGCTTTGCCGATCACCTGCCGATCCTGGATCAGCTTCAACGCATCGGCGGTCTGCTCCAGCGGCAAGCGGTGGGAGATGTAGGGGTTGATTCGACCGGACGCCAGCCAGGCGAGCAGCACGGCGGAGTTGCGCGCCGCCCAGGCGGGATCGTGGCGCTGCAGGGCACCCACGGTGTAGCCGATGACCTCGGCGTCCTTGATGAGCAGGTGGTTGGTCTTGGCCAGAGCGGCGCGGCCGCTGGTGAAGCCGACGATGAGGATGCGGCCGAAAGGCGCAACACAGCGCATGGATTCGTCGAACACATCGCCGCCCACCGGATCATAGATCACGTCGGCGCCCCGGCCCCCGGTGAGCTCCTTGACCTGCTCACGGAAGCCCTGGGTGTAATCGATGACGTGGTCGGCACCCATCTGTTGTGCGATCGCGCGCTTCTCGGCGGTGCTGGCCGTGGCGATCACCGTAGCTCCCATGAGCTTGCCCACATCCACGGCCGCCAGCCCCACGCCGCCCGCCGCACCATGCACCAGCAGGACATCGCCGCCCTGCAGGCGGCCGCGCTGCAGCCCATAGAGCGCGGTGGCATAGTTGGCACGAAAGGCCGCCGCGGCGCCGAACTCCACCGAGTCGGGCAGCCGGGTGGCGCGCTCGGCGGCCACCACCACCTGCTCGATGCAGCCGCCCGGACACAGCACCCTGTCACCCACGGTGAAATTGCGCACGCCGTCACCCACTTCGAGCACGGTGCCGGCTCCCTCGCCGCCCACCACGAAAGGCAGGTCCGGTTTCACCTGGTATTCACCGGCGATCATCAATACGTCCGTAAAGGCCACGCCGCGGGCGGCCAGGGCTACCTTGATTTCGCCGGGGGCGGGCGCCGGCGGCGGCGCGACTTCTTTGACCACCAGATCGTCCGGCCCGCCCAGTCTTTCGCAGAAAACACCCTTCATGACAGCTCCCCGGCGCAAAGGCTGCAGAGCGTACCATTTTCGCCCAACAGGGCGTATCAGGGGTGGTGGCGCAGCTCCCAGCAGCGATGTATGCGCGGGTTGCGGGCAAAGTCCGGATCCAGCGTGTCGCGGGTGATTTCCCGGATCCGGGCGAAGCCGGCAACCTCGGGCTCGTCGAGGCGAAAGCGGCGGAAGTTGTTGGAGAACAGCAGCAGCCCGCCCGCTGCCAGCCGCTGCATGGCCAGGGACAACAACTGCACGTGCTCGCGCTGCACGTCGAAGTCGTCGGCGCGCTTGGAGTTGGAGAAAGTGGGCGGGTCGCAGAAGATCAGATCGTAGCGGCCGCGGTCACGGCGCAGCCAGGTCATCACATCGGCCTGCACCAGCGCGTGGCGCTGGGGGTCCAGACCGTTCAACCGCAGATTTCGTTCAGCCCATGCCAGATAGGTGGCGGAAAGATCCACGCTGGTGGAACCCGCGGCGCCGCCGGCAGCGGCATGCACGGTGGCCGCCGCCGTATAGCAGAACAGATTCAGCATGTTCCTGCCGGCTGCTTCGCGGCCCAGGCGTAACCGCACCGGGCGATGGTCGAGAAACAGCCCCGTATCCAGATAGTCGAACAGATTCACCTCGAGCAGCACCGGCCCTTCCCGTACCACCACGGCCTCGCCGCGGCTGGCCATGCGCCCGTATTTGCTGCCGCCCTTGCCCTTCGCCCGGGTCTTCAAGGCTACCCGGCCCGCATCGAGTTCGAACACCGTCTGCACGGCATCGAGCAGTTCACCGAGACGCTGCTCGGCCACCTCACCCGGGATGCTGGCCGGCGCCTGATATTCCTGGACGTGGGCAAAGCGCCGCGCGGCGCCCCGGGCTTCCTCATAGAGATCCACCGCCGCGGCATATTCCGGCAGATCGGCATCGTAGACGCGAAAACAGGACACCGCCTGACGCCGGCACCAGTTGCGCAGGTGCCTGCGGTTCTTGCGCAGGCGATTGGCCACCATGGTGGCTCCGGCAGACAATGAAATCGGCGGGTCGGACACGGCCGGAAGACTAGCCGAGCGCCGCGTCGAGCAGAAGCATCACCGCGAATCCGCCCATGAGAGACAAGGTAGCCACGTGCTGCAGGCCGGAGCGATGCGTCTCGGGGATGATCTCGTCACTGATGATGAAGATCATGGCACCGGCCGCCATCGCCATGACCGGAGCCAGCAGCAACTCGGCGAGCCAGACCGCAGAACCACCTGCCAGGCCGCCCACCGGCTCCACCAGACCCGTGAGGCTCGCCACCAGGAATGCCTGCAGCCGCGAATAGCCGGCGGAGGCCAGGGACACCGCCACGGCCAGGCCTTCGGGAACATTCTGCAGGCCGATCCCTACGGCCAGCGGCAGACCGGCAGATACGTCGCCATGGGCGAAGCCCACGCCCACGGCCATACCTTCCGGAAAGTTATGCAGCGATATGGCGATGACGAACAGCCAGATCCGCTGCAGATGGGCGGCAGACGGACCTTCGCGGCCGGTGTGGAAGTGTTCGTGGGGAATGCGGTCATGCAGCAGGTGCAACCCGTAGCCGCCGGCCAGCAGACCGGCAACCACCAGCAGCATGCCCGTCACCGGGCCGTGGAGCTGTTCGGAAGCCAGGGCGATGGCGGGCTGCAGCAGGGCAAAGAACGACGCAGCCAGCATGACGCCGGCCGCAGCACTCAACAGGATGTTCTCGGTTCGGGGGTGCAACTTGCGCGCGGTGAAAATTGCCAGGGCGCCGACGCTGGTGCCGAGCCCGGCAGCGAAGCTGGCGTAAAGCGCCAGTAGAACCGTATCCAGCCCCGGCGTCATGGGTCGCCGCTGGAGGAGCCGGATCCGGCGACGCCGGCCAGAACCCGTTCCAGATCGGCAACCCGCTGCTCGAGGCGCGTCACCCGCTCGGCCAGATCCTCGCCGGGGGCAGGCGCAGCGGCCGCCCGCCGGCTGGTCGTTTCATGGTCGGCAGCCGGAGCATCCGGCGTTGCCGCGCCGAACAGATGCGTATAACGGATCTCGCGGCGCCCCGGCTGCCGGGCCAGGGGCGCAACGAACGGCCCCTGCTCGTAGTGCCGCAGGGCCTCCAGCGTATCCTCCACCTCGTCCACCTGAGCAAAGGCGTACATGCGCCCGGCGCGGCTTCTGAGTTCGCCGGGGGTCTGCGGACCGCGCAGCAACAGCAGGCACACCACCGCGCGCTCGGCCCCGCTGAAGCGAAAGTCGCCGATCTCGTCATTGAACAGACGGTAATGGTATTTGGCCACGCGGGCGCCGAAGGTGGATTTCTCGCGAACCAGATAGCGGCTCTGCAACCGCTCCAGCGCGTCCACCACCTCGCGCTCGGCAAGATCCATCACCGGCTCCCGGCTGCTCTTCTGATTGCAGGCATTGACCAGCGCGTTCAGCGACAGCGGGTAATGCTCCGGCGTAATCATGGATTTCTCCATGAGGCTGCCGATCACCCGGGCTTCGATGGGGTCGAGCTCTATGTTCATGGCGCCGCATTCCTGGACGGGTGGGCAAGTTAACCCCGCCGCGGGGTTATGTCACCCACCCGTTCAGCGTGCAGCACAGGCCTGGATCAGTTGACCGTTTTGACCACTTCGTTGGAGTAAGCGCTCTCGTTGCCTTCAGCATCGATGGCCGTCATGGCGAAGTAGTAAGAACCGGACGACAGACTCAACGAATGGCTCGAGCCGCCGGCGGCAATGTCCAGCGTGTCGGTGTAGCTGCGGCTGGTCATGCCGTAGTGGATCCGGTAGCCGTCCAGATCCGTCAGCTCGCTGCCGTCGGTGTTCTCCGTCGGCGCCTGCCACTCCAGTTCCACCTGGCCATTGATGGACACGGAAATCATGGCCATGGCATTGCCGCCGTCCCCACTGCAGTTTATCGAGAACGTGGTCTGCTCGGTGAGCGGGCCGACGCTCTCGTTGCCGCTCACCGGCCGGCTGCCGCTCCAGCCGCCGCTGGCGCTGCAGGTATCCGCGTCCGAGGAATTCCAGCTCAGTTGAGCCGAGTCGCCGCTGTCGATGACGCTGGCGGCGGCCTGCAGATCAACGGTGGGCTCCGGGGGCGGATCCTCCACATCGACACTGACGCTGTCGCTGACGGAACCGCCGTCGCCGCTGCAGCTCAACGTGAAGGTGGTGGCCGCATCGATGGGACCCACGGTCGCCGAGCCGCTGGTGGCGCGGCCGCCGCTCCAGCCGCCACTGGCGCTGCAGGTGCCGGCATCGCTGGAAGACCAGTTCAAGGTGGTGTCGCCGCCGCGCAGTACCACACTGTCGTTGACCGACAGGGTCAAGGTCGGGGCCGGAGCCGGCTCGGGCTCGGGCTGGGGTTCAGGCTCGGGCTCGGGCTCGGGCTGAGGTTCGGGTTCGGGTTCGGGTTCGGGTTCGGGTTCGGGTTCGGGTTGAGGTTCGGGCTCAGGTGCCCCTTCCACGGTCACCGTCAGATCGCGCCGGGCGGTGCCGCCCAGTCCCACGCAGGCCAGCGCAAAATCGGTGGTCTGCGACAGCGACCCGGTGCGCATGGCACCCTCGAGGGCAACGCTGCCGTCCCAGCCGCCCGAGGCCGTGCACCAATCGGCGTTACTGCTCGCCCAGGACAGGGTGGTGGTATCGCCGTCGCCGACCTGCGCAGGGTCCGCCGCCAGGGAAATGACCGGTCGGCTGGCCGTGTCAAGCTGCACACGCCGGTCGGCAAGCTCCGCCAGCGTGGTCTCGTCGGCCAGGGCCAGATTCCCGGCGAAGGCATTGATGTCACCTTGCAGTGCCGGCGTCAGAGCCGTGTTCACCAGGCCGGCCACCTCCCCCGGGGCAACTCCGTCCAATGCCAGTGTGAGCCGGGCCAGGGCATCCTCGGCGGCTGCCGCCTGAAACACCATCATCAGCGCTACAGCCTGATCCCGTGCGGACGCGGTGACCGGCACCTGCTCCACCGCCGGATCGGCAAACTCGGGCATGATGGTACGGATGGATTCGTTCATGCGGCTGACCGCCGAAGAGCCGTCCACCTCGAGCCGACCGGCCAGGGTTTCCAACCGGACCGCGAGTTCCTGGCTCTTGAAGGTCAGGACCAGGCGCGGGTCAACCGGGGCACCGCTGCCGGTGGCTTGGCGGCCCACGAGATCACAGGCGATCTGCTCGATGACCGCGTCACCGTCGGCCGGGCTGCCGGCGTTGGAAAGGGCCTGCACGGTGCGACGCACGACTTCACCCAGCGCTTCGTTGGCCAGCACGACGGCTTCAATGTTGGCACGGGTAACCGGCTCGCTCATGGGATCCGTCACCAGAGCCGGATCGAGCCCCATGGAGAGTTCCTCGCGCACACGCTGCCAGGCCTGCTGGAGATTTTCCGCAGTGAGCCCGTCAGCAGCGCACTGGGCGCCGCGCACGGCTACCGTGCTCAGCGGCGACAGGTTGACCGTGCGCGCGCCTGTTTCCAGGGCTGCACCCAACAGGGTGAAATCCAGTGCCCGGCCGGTAACCAGGTCGGTGCCGCCGCTGGCGGTGACCAGCACCGGCAATGCGGCGTCCGCCGGCAGGCTGAGCTCGTAGTTGGCGAACGCATCACTGCTGTGCTGCTCCAGCAGCTCGCCCTGGGCATCGGTGACCCGCATTTGTGCATCGACCACCGGGCCGTCACCGACACTGCCGCTCAGACTGATGGGGTCATCCGGGGTGCCGCTGGAATCGTCGGTGTTTTCCGATGAGCTGCCGCTGCAGGCGGCGAGCAGGAAAGAAAGGACAACGACGAATCCACTTCGGCGGATACGCAATGCGGGCATGGGAAACGGCTCCGTTGGGGCTGGGTACTGGCCACACCGGCGCCAATGGGATGCCGGCTGGATTTGTAAGAAATTGTATGGATCCGGTAAGGAATTCCCGTGACGGGCTTGGCACTCGGTCGCGGGCATGCGCGCAGCGCGACTCGAGCGCACAACGCCAGTCCTCAATTCCGCTGATCGCCGTGGAAATTCGAATCTGCAGACGCTAATAGCGCCCTGACGGGTGCGGCGGACCTGACGTAGTGGCCAGAACACAGGTCCATGGGCGATGATGCGGCAGATGACCATCGAAATTGCCCTAGTCTTCTGCATCATCGCGGCGGCGCTGTACCTGTTTGCCAGTGAAAAGCTGCCGCTGGACATCACGGCCCTGCTGATTCTGGTGACCGTGATGGCCATCCCCATCCTGTTCCATTCACCGTGGCTGGTGGAGCGCGGCATTGATCTGCAGGCCGCTTTCCCGACCGTGCCGGAAGGGCTGTCGGGACTGTCCAGCCCGGCCACCGTCACGGTGCTGTGCATGTTCATCCTCTCGGCGGGTATCCAGCGCGCCGGGGCTGGTGCATCTGGTCGGGCAGAAAATCTTCCCCCTGGTGGGCAACTCGGAAATCCGCCAGATCCTCATCATCGCGGCCCTGGTGGGGCCGGTATCGGGGTTCATCAACAACACGGCGGCCGTGTCGCTGTCGCCATTCCGCTGGTGATCGACATGGCCCGGCGCAGCCGCATGGTGGCTTCCCGTCTGCTGCTGCCGGTGAGCTTCTTCGGCATGCTCGGCGGCACGTTGACCCTGATCGGCACCTCTACCAACATTCTCGCGTCGACGATTCTCAGCGACACACCGGAGTTCGGCCGTGAAATCGGCCTGTTCGAATTCACCCACCTGGGACTGATCGTGCTCGGCACGGGTCTGGTGTACTTCGTGACGGTGGGCCGGTGGCTGATGCCGAACAAGGATGCCGCGGCGCTGGCGGCCGATGACGAACGGTCATTCGTCGTCGAACTCGGCGTCCCCGCGGACAGCGCCCTGATCGACTCGACCCTGGACGACGCCGGCTTCATCGAAAGCACGGGCGTGGAGGTAATAAAACTGGTCCGCGGCGGTCAGACCCGCATCAAGCGGGCCCGCGACACGGCCATCGCCGCCGACGACGTCCTCATCGTTCGCGTCTCCCTGCGGGAAATCATGGATCTGCTGAAATCCGAGCAGGTGGAAGTGCTGTCAGAGTTCGGCGAGTCGAAACAGGTTCGCGACGACGGCCACCTGGTTCCCGTGCTGTTGCGCAACCGGCAGATCTTCACCGGCCGCAGTGCCGCCATAGTGAATTTCTGGCAGCGCTATCAGGCGCGTCTGATCGGCCTGGACACCGACAGTGTCAGCAGCCGCCGGCTGGCGGACGAGAAACTGCACGTCGGCGAGGTGGCGCTGCTGCAGATATCCACGACGGCACTGGCCAAACTGCGCCGGCATCCCGATGTGGTGGTGCTGGAAGAACACGTGGACGACTTCGACCGCGGGCGCATGTGGCTGGCCGGGGGAATCGTGCTCGGCGTGGTGCTGGCAGCGGCCCTGACGCCGCTGCCCATCGTCGTCTCGGCCATTGCCGGCGTCATCGCCATGGCAGCCGGCGGCTGTCTGGAAGAGCAGGACCTCTACTCCGGGGTCTCCTGGGATGTCATCTTTCTGCTCGCCGGCGTCATCCCGCTGGGCATCGCCATGACCAAATCCGGCGGGGCCGACTGGATCGCCGGGCTGCTCGCCATGCAGGCGGGAGGCTGGCACCCCATCGCTCTGCTCATGGCGCTGTATGCCGTGACCACGCTGCTCACCGAAGTCGTGAGCAACAACGCCTCGGTGGTGATCCTGGTGCCAGTGGCCATCGCCATGGGTGAGACGCTGGGGCTGGCACCCTTTCCGCTGGTGCTGGCGGTCATGTTTGCAGCCTCTACCAGCTTTCTCTCGCCGGTGGGCTATCAGACCAACACCATGATCTACGGCACCGGCGTCTACCGCTTCACCGACTTCGTGAAAGTGGGCGCACCGCTGAATACGCTGCTCATGGTTGTGACCAGCGTGGCGATCTATCTGCTGTGGGATCTGTAGGTCGCCGGCGTCAGACCTTGAGTGCGTCGGCCAGCCGGTCGCTGTGCCCCTCGATGTCGTAGGTCATGATCACCAGATCGCGCAGGCGCCCGGCACGGTCTTCGACATAGTCGGCCAGCACGGCCTCAGGGACGAACCCCAGACGCCGGAAGGCGGCCTGCGCGCCGTGCTGATCGGAAGTCATGTTAGCCACCAGCTTGGCGAGACCCAGACCGCGGGCCACGTCGAAGATGTGGGCAGTGAGCACCCGGCCCAGACCTTTACCCCGGTAGGCCGGGCTCACATTGACGCGGATCTCCCCGACACGGCGGGTCCATGGCGCCGGATTACGGTGCACGGCGGCATAGCCCGCCAGCCCGGTATCGTCGCTGGCCACCAGGGTGGTGGAATAGCCCGCCTCGATGTTGCGCAGCCATTCGTCCACCACTGCCGGCTCGGTGAGGTTCACCCGCAGGAACAGCAGATCTTCTTCCGGCAGGTTGCGGGCGAAGGCGAGCACTGCATCGCGATCGTCGCGGGTCATGGGGCGCAACTGCACCTCCGGGCCGTCCGGCAGGGTGACTTGCTTGGGGTAGGTTTCGGCCAGCAGCTCGGTGGACATGGTTCCTCCGGTTGAATCAGCTCGTCAGGATGCCAGCAGCTCGACGCGTTGCCGCGCTTCGCCAAGCAGTTCATCGAATGCCGCCTCGGCACCCTCGGCGATGGTCTCGAGGTCCGGCAGCAGCCGCGGTTCACAGATGAAGCTGAAGAACAGTTCCTTGTTGTAACTCAGGATGGTGGCACTGAAGCCCACGTTACCGGTCAGGACCAGCAGGCCGACGGTGTCGGTGACGCGATGGCCGCACAGATACTGGGGCACCTGCACGCCGGGCACATTGGTGCAGGTGAAGTTGAAACCGATATTGGGCGGCCGCCAGCCCAGGTTGGGCAGCGCGGGCATGGGCACGCGTGCCGCCAGGGCCGTGGGGTCGAAGGGCGTGCCCACGAGCTGCGCAGGCGCCAGGGCTACCGGCCACATGGGAGACTCAGCCTGGGTCATCAGAGCCAGGGCCTGAGCTTCCTCATCGTGTTTGATGCGTTCCGTCTCGGTGCAGACCGCGTTGAGGCGCTGACGCACGTTCATGGGCCAGGCCGGCAATACTGGAAAGATGGCAGACACCTGATTGCCCAGGGCACCGGCCTGATCTTCGGTGCGGACGCTGACCGGACACATGATGCGCAGGTACTGGCTTTCGGTCTGTTCGCCGTGACGATCCAGATAACGGGCCACGGCTTCGGACACCACGGCCAGCACCACATCATTGATGGTACCGCCCAGGGCCCGGCGGATTTCCCGGATCTCGTCGAACGGCTTCTTCAGGTAACGGACCCGACGCCTGGGACCCACCAGAGACGCGTTGAAGGGCGCGGTGATCACCGGGCGCGTGACGAACTGCCCGATCACCCGCGCAGCCCGGGCCAGCAGACGGCGCTGCCGGGCGGTGTTGGTCAGGAATTCCAGTGCCTGGCTGGGCCTGGCTTTATCCAGATTGTCGCGCACGGCCTGGGCCATCCGCTCCATGGGCCCGGGTACCGGCGGCGGATTCCAGGCCTCACCGGGCGGCGGCCGATTGCCGCCCCGGGGGTCAAAGTCATAGAGAATGGTGGTGATCTCGATGCCGGATACCCCGTCGATCATGGCGTGATGGGTCTGCTGCAGGATCAGCGTCTTGTCCGGCACACCGCTGATGACCACGAAGCGCCACAGCGGCCGGTCGCGCGGCAGCATGGATTCGTTGAACTCCACGGCTGCGTCCATGGCGTCGTCCAGGCTGGTGCCGCTCGGCAGCGCATGTTCGACAACGTGGTTGGCCAGGTCGAAGTCCGGGTCGTCTTCCCAGGTGGGGTGAGCCAGATTGAACGGTACCTGGGCCAGTCGGCGGCGGTAGCTGGGCAGCAGATGGATGCGCTCGGCGAAATGCTCATACACCGTTGCGTAAGGCAGCTCCCCCTCCAGCACATAGATCGACGAAATGTGCATGGGCCCGCTGGCCGATTCCATATAGAGAAACGAGGCGTCGGAATCGCTCAGGCGCTGACTCATGGGGCACTTCCCTCCCTACAGGACCGCCTACTATGAATCCACGCCGGCGGCGAGTCCAACCGGGGATTGTGAACCGCCTCCGCAGGAGGCGGCCTTACTTCAGCAGGCGCCTGCGCAGCAGGACCACGGCCAGCGGATAGAGCGCGGCGGACAGCGCCAGAACGTAGAGGCCGGCCAGGGCATGGCCCCCGTCAAGCGCACCCATGACGACGCCGCGGCCGAGGTGCACCAGGGGGGTCAGCGGCGCCGCCCAGGCCACCGGCTGCAGCCAGCCGGGCAGTACCTCGATGGGAAAGAACGCGCCGCTGAAAAAGAACAGCGGCGTCGCCACCAGGGTGAACACCAGCGACAGAGCATGCACCGTCGGCGACAGGGCGGCGAACAGCAGACCGATGCCGCCGAACACCGTTCCCACCCCTACGGACACCAATAGCAGGGCCGGCAGCGACAGCCACGGGACCCAGCCGAACAGCGCCGCCACGGTGCCGATGGCCACCGTGGAGATGACCGCCCGGGTGACGGCGAAGGCGATTTCCGCCGCGACGATTTCCGCCACGGTAACCGGGGCGGTGAGAATGGTCTCGTAGACGCTCTGCTGAATGCGCTGAAAAGCACTCCAGGAGCATTCGAAGATGGCATGGAACATGGCCGTTCCGATGATGATCCCGGGAGTCACGAACAACGGATAGCTGCCGTAATCGGCCACCTCGCCCACCAGCCGGCCGATGCCGAGGGCTACCGCCAGCAGAACGATGACCGGCTCGACGGCGAACCAGGTGACGGCCACCCGCCAGACCCGGCCCAGGGCCAGCATGTGGCGCCACCACACTGCGGTGACCGAACGCAGGCGGAATAGCTGGGGCGGGGCCATGGTGAAATCCGGCGCAGCTTTCATTCTTCCGCCAGCCCGCGCCCGGCCAGGGACAGAAACACGTCTTCCAGATTGGCCGCACGTTCCGCCACCCGGACACCGTCCATGGCTGGAAGCTCGGGTGCCCGGCCGTCGCGGCCGATGACCCGGAACAACGCACCCACCTCGCGGAAGCGCTGCCCCGCCGAGGTCAGGGCGGCACGGATGTGCGCCCGGGAGGCACCGTCAGGGCGGATGTCGGTGGCCATGCTGCCGGCGTGCCGGTTCACCAGCTCCGGCGGCGTGCCTTCGTCCAGAACGCGGCCGGCGTACATGATGGCCAACCGGTCGCAGAGCGTTTCCGCCTCATCCATATAGTGGGTAGACATGAGCAGAGTCACCCCGGACTGTTTCAGAGTGGCCAGTTCCTCCCACACCCGCACCCGGCTTTCCGGGTCGAGGCCGGTGGAAGGCTCATCGAGAATGATCACCCGCGGCCGGGTCACCAGTGCCCGGGCGATGGCCAGCCGGCGGCGCATGCCGCCGGACAGTTCGGCCACCTCGTCGGCAGCGCGGGCGGTGAGGCCGAAGAATTCCAGCACCTCGCGAGCCCGGGACGAGGCCTCACGGCGCGACAGCCCGACCAGAAAACCGAATATCTCCAGGTTCTGACTCACGGTGAGTTCGTCATCGAGCCCGTCACTCTGCGTGACCACGCCCAGGCAGGTGCGCACCGCGCGGGCATGGCGGGCCACGTCCACCCCGGCGAGATGCAAGGTACCGGAAGTGATGGGGGACAGCCCGGCCAGCATGCGCATGGTGGTGGTCTTGCCCGCACCGTTGGGGCCGAGCAGGCCGTAGGTCTCACCGGCTTCCACGGCGAACGAGACCCCGTCCACGGCACGGACGGCGCCGAAACATTTGACCAGCTCGCGGGCCTCGATCTCGGCCATCGGGCTCTCTCAGGCAACTCGGCAGATGGGCAACTATACACGCACGTGCTGCTCAGTTGCGCCGCTGCATGGCCTCCTGAGCGACGCTGGCCAGCAACCGCCCCTGAGCGTCGAAGATCCGGCCGTAATTCAACCCGCGGCCGTCGGCACGCGTCGATGTTCGTCGCCGGGCTCAGCCGATTTGCAGGACACGGTCATGACCATCAGGGTGCGGTCATTCTGCACCGCACGCACCGAGCGGGCGGCGTACAGCGGCCGTCGCGCAACCGTTCCACCTGATAGCCGATGGGCGCGGTGGGTTGACCCGCCTTGACGAAATAAGCATGCAGTGAGTGCGCCTGCTTGTCATCCGCCACCGTGGCGAATGCCGCCGCCAGGGCCTGACCCAGCAGATGGCCGCCGTAGACGCCGAACGGCCCGTAAAATCGCGGCCGGCACCCACAAAGGTATCGCGCAGCAGGCCTGCCGGTTGCACGTGCCAGGAGCTCATCCAGCGCCGCCTCGGCCGGCCGCGGAATCCATTCAGCAGTTCGGCTTCACTCACTTTCTCCTGTTCGTACCTATTCCCCGTCAAGGCGGCTGCCAGTCGCCGGCGCCAGGCGCCCAGCCAGATGGAACCGGCGGTGAGGCCGCCATAGACCAGCATGCCGGCCGCCAGACAGGCATAAACGAATACCAGCCCCTGATCGAACAGATACACGCCGAGCGCAGCACCGCCCACGCCAATGACAAAGCGCAGCACGGTGCCTGGGAAGCGAATAGGGCAACCCCAGCCCTGGAAGGCGAAGAACGGGCCAACCACCTGCAGATAGGCGGCGCCGGCGGCCCAGGTGGCGGGATCATCGGTGAACAGATCGAGCCACAAACCGGAAAGCCCAGCAGCAGCCCACCAGCCGGTGGCAGAGCGCCAGACCGCCGCCCAGCCAGCCGATGTGCTCGGCCCGCCTGATGTTCCGCACCGCATCGACGCCGACCATGGCGGTCATGGCAGCGCCCAGGCCGAACCTGGAATGGCGAAATTCCAGACGCGAGACGATGCCGAAGCCGGCAGCGCGGCCGCCGAAGCCGACCAGACATGGTCAGCCGATGGTAGGACCGAAAACGGCGACAGCGAGCCAGGGCGCCGACCCGGAAGTTCGGAAACCCGCGCGCGGATGGGACAGAGGCCAACCGCAGGTCGGCGCGGCCGCCGGCCAGGCGGGCGAGCAGAATGACACTGTCGACGGCGGCGACCGCCACCACCGCCAGCGCTGCGCCGCGCACACCCAGGCTCGGCAGACCGGACCGGCCAAGGATCAGGGTGCCCGCCAGCGGCACCTGCACCACTGCCCCGGCGATCGTCAGGCCAGCCGGAAGTGCGCATGTTGCCCATGCCGCGGAACACGGCGCTCAGCAGCGCGGCCAGCCACAGGACCGCCGAGGCGCCGAAGACGATCACCGCATACTCTGCGGCCGCCGCCGCCACCGCCTCGCCCGGCCCCAGCGCGTCGACCAGCTGCCGGCCGATTCCCAGATACAGCAGACAGAAGCCCGCTCCGGCACAGACGGCAATCACCACGGCATGCCAGATCAACGTCTCCGCCCGGACCCGGTCCGCCGCGCCCATGGCCCGCGCCACCGCGCTCGAAACCGCGCCGCCGATGGCGCCGTTGGCCAGCATCTGCATGAGCATGAGCCCGGGAAACATCAGTGCCAGCGCTGCCAGGGGCACGGTGCCGAGCTGTCCGACGAAGGCCACCTCGGCCATGCCGACGGCGGCCTGCACCAGAAATGCCATGGCATTGGGGCTGGCCATGCGCAACAACAGCGGCAACGGCGGCGCCTCGAGCATCTGCACGGTCAGCGCCGAGGGCTGCGCGGCCACAGAAGGTGTATATGCACCCTTTTGTCCGGAAGCCATCACTTACCTCGTCAGCCGGCGCAGGTCGCGCAGAGTCGCTTCCAGCTCCGCCCAGGCGTCGGCGCCGAACCGTTCGAGCAGCCGCGCCTGGGCCCGCCGCCAGCATTGGCGTGCCTCTTCGAGCCTGCCGCGGCCGCTGTCGGTGATAGCGATCAGCTTGACCCGGGCATCGCCCGGTTGGGCCGTGCGCGCCACCAGACCGGCCTGCTCCAGCGGCCGCAGATTGCGGGTCAGGGTGGTGCGTTCCATGTAAAGACGCCGGGCGAGCTCCGAGACCGCCACGGGACCACCCCGGGCGAGATGTTCCAGCACGGCGAACTGTGAACGCGCCAGGCCGGCCGGACGCATCTCTTCGGCATACACACGGCTCACCGCCCGCGCCGTCTTGTGCAGGTTGTTGCTGATGCAATGGACTGGATCGAGTTGTGAGCTCACGGTGCGGCCATTCATGATTTACGTGTATATACACGCTAATGCAACCGCCACCACCGGTCAAGGCTGCGGCTTCAGTAAGGACGGCGGCGGATGCCCAGGCGATACATCAGCGGCGACAGCAGCAGCTGACCCAGGGCGAACAGCGTCACCACAACCACCACCAGCAGCGCATTCAGTGGCAGCAGGGCATAGCAGGCCAGCAGCGGAAACAGCGCCTCGGGAAGCTGATCCAGGCCCACGGCCTGACCGCTCGATTCGATGCCCAGACGCCGCTTGAGAAAACTCGAACAGAGGTCGCCGATCATGGAGGCAGTCCCGAACAGCAGGCCCACCGGCCAGCCCAGGCCCAGCAGGGCGGCAACCGCGGCGGTGGCCAGCACGCTGGCGACAAGGCCGCGGATGGTCTTACTGGGGCCCAGCAGCGACCGGCCGTCCCAGGCCTGCAGACCGCCATCCAGCGGCCAGTCGGCGCGCCGGCCGAGCAGCCGGGTGACCAGCACGGGTACCCCGTTGGCCACGATCAGCAACGTCAGCAGTTGGGCGGCCAGCAGCAGCGCGGCGTTCATGGGCTGCATCAATACTACATCGCTACATCGACTGCGACATTTCACCGTACCGGGCGGCGCGGTATGCTCGCGCTGACCACACGCAACGGAGGGGATCCACGTGGGCGCAGCGCTGAGCAAGCCGGCCATCGACCTGGGCATCGTCACCACCGATGGCCAGGCCGCGTTGAAGTTCTATCGAGACATCCTGGGCTTCCGCCACGAGGCCGACACACCCTTTCCCATGGGCGGCACCATGCACCGCCTTTGGTGCGGCGACAGTCTCATCAAGATCGTGGTGCCGGACGAAGCGCCGCCGCAACGGCCGGCCGGCGGCGGCATTGCCGGTGCCACCGGCTACCGCTACTGGACCATTTCGGTGACCAACCTCGCAGATCTGGTCGAGGATTGCCGGGCCGGCGGCTACCGGATCCGGGTGGAACCCAGGGAGATCCGCAGCGGCGTGACCATCGCCATCGTGGAAGACCCGGACGGCAACTGGGTGGAGTTTCTGCAGTCGAGTTGAGCGGCGGCGCGCGGCTTCAGGCGTTGACGCCCCCGGGGCGGCGATGGCACTGATAGAGCGAGCGTTCGGCGCCGTAGACCAGTTGCCCGGCGCTGAGCGCATGCACCCGCGACACCGCCGGTTCGGCAAACTCCGCTTCGATGGCGGCTAACTCGTCGGCGGAAAACGCCGCATGGTCGACGTGGGTATAGCGGTAGTCGTTGATGGCCTCGGTCAGCCAGGGATCGTCGAACTGCCACCGGCCCCGGTAGCTGAATTCCAGCAGCAGCGCGCCGGTGTCCCGATCTTCCACCCGAGTGTGACCGTCCAGCGTGCCGCCGGCATGAAATGTACCCACAGAGCGCGCCACTATCTCGCTGTCCTCGGGATCCAGCACGTCGCAATGCCAGGGCTCCACGGTGAGCAGCTCCTGCATGGGCGATCCGCCGGGGCCGTCTGTGCCGCCGCTGCCCAGCAGCAGATAGGCGGACAGGATCACCACACCCGAAACCGTGGCAATCAGGGATGCGCGGTCTCTGGTCAACCGATTCATCTGCATGATGGCCTACTCTGCCCGTGTGCGCGGCGAAAAAACGTGCTGGTCTTCAAGGAACGGAGCATGGCGCAGGCGGCGCCGGCCCGTAACTCTATACTGCAGGGTATGAGCCGGGAAGCGCACAGTGAACCACGCCTGGGGCCGCAGCACGGCGGCTTCACCCTCGTCGAGCTTGTGGTAGCGATCATCATCCTGGGCATACTGGCGGCTGTCGGTCTGGCACGTTTCTCTCACATCGACGACGAAGCCGTGAACGCCAAGGTGGAGCACCTGGCCGGCGCGCTGCAAAGCGCCGTCACCAGCTTCCACGGCAACTGGCGGGTGCAGGACAGCGGCAATATCAACGTCGTCGGCTGGGGCGATGAGACCCTGGACGCCAACAGCTTCGGCTTTCCCGCTTCCGGGCGCCGGGATAGCGGTGTGGTGGGCCGTGACCAGGATTGCGAAGACATCTGGCGCGGGCTGCTGCAGAACGCGCCCAGCGTCATCGAGGCAGACCCGACCAAGGCCATCGGCACGAGCGTGAACCATATCGAGCCTAAGCTCGGCAGCGGCATCGCCTTCGTGGCCGGACAGGATGCCTCCATCCCCGATGCCACCGTCACCCTGCCGGCGACGCCGTATGCTGAAATCTGCCAGTTCATAGCGCTCGACCATCAGAGCGTGCAACCGGGCAGTCCGAAGCCCACGATCTTCTATGACAGCCATACCGGTGCGGTCTTCACGGACCTGAATCGGGTGTTCTGAGGTCACCATGAAGTTGTCCATCGTCGACGTGTTCGCCCAGACGCGCTATCAGGGCAATCAGCTCGCCGTGGTGGAGGATGCGGCCGGATTGGACGACACCACCATGCAGGCCATCGCCCGGGAGATGAACTTCTCGGAGACCACGTTCGTCACCAGCCGTAACTCGGACGGAGCGGCCGTGCGCATCTTCACCCCCGGCGAGGAGTTGCCATTCGCCGGCCATCCCACCCTCGGTACGGCCTGGGTACTGTGCAGCGGCCAGGGCAGTATCGTTCTGCAACTGGCGGCCGGCGACGTGCCCGTGCGCTTCGCCGACGGCATCGGCTGGCTGACCCCGCCGCCGGCCACGGCCGGGGACGCGCTGGATGCGGCGGCGGCAGCAGCCCTGCTGGGACTGACGCCCGACGACCTCGACCCGGAATTGGATCCGCAGATCGTGCAGTGTGGGCCGACGTTCGCCATCATCGGCGTGGCCGGCCTGGACGCTCTGCGGCGGGTCCGCGTGGAGCGTGCGGCGCAACTGGACCTGGGCATTCCCGGCTTCCCCTTTGCCGTGTGCCGCGGCGGCTACTCAGCGGACGCCGACTACGCCGCCCGCATGACCTTCTTCGACGGCACCGGCATGCGTGAAGACCCGGCCACCGGCTCGGCCAATGCAGCGTTTGCCAGCTATCTGCGGGATCGGGGCCGGCGCGGCGCGGCTATCGTCGAGCAGGGCTTCGAGATCGGGCGGCCGTCGCGCATCTATCTGGAGGCAGGCGACACCCTGGCCGTGGGCGGCCGGGTGCAGGCAGTGGCGGAAGGACGCCTGATCCGCTGAGCCGCGGGTAGGACCGGGAATAGGTGGCGCGCCCGGAGAGACTCGAACTCCCGACACCCAGGTTCGAAGCCTGGTGCTCTATCCAACTGAGCTACGGGCGCGTGGGTCGCGCATATTCACACCTCCCGCGGAGCCGGGCAACTATCTCTTTGCACCGCCCGGGTTCAACTCCGGAACAGCCGCTCCAGGTGGTCGAGATCGTTGATCACCCGCCAGCGGCCGCCGCCCTGCTCGACCCGCTGCTGCCAGGCCGCCAGGCGGTCCAGGTATTCCCGCGGATCCAGGTTGTCCGAGCGCAGCTTGGTGACGTTCAGCGCCACCACGTCCACGTCGGTGAAGGTCAGGGGGAAGTCGCGCACGTAGCCTTCGTCCAGGTCTTCCTTGAGATCGGAGAAGATGAAGATCGTGCGGCGCCCCGGCGCTTTCTCTTCCAGGAATTCCAGCGCCTGCAGCAGACCGCCGGATATGTCGGTGTAGGGCGAGGGGCGCACACTGCCGACGAACTCGTTGATCTCGGTCTGGAAGGTGCGCTTCTGGCCGTTGGCCGTGCTCGGCCGCTCGTCGAACGTGGCCTTGGCGACGATGTCCTTCTCGCTGAAACTGGCCGTATCCACCCGGGCCACGGCAAAAGTATCTCCCGGCTGCAGACGCGCCAGCGTGAAATTGATGATCTGCTGGGCTTTATCGATCTCCTCGGTATAGGTACCCGAGGTGTCCAGCAGCATGTAGACCCCGGTGGCACGGCTTGCCGGTGGTTCACCACAAGCGCCGAGGCTCAGCGCGACAAACAGGATAACGAACGGTTTCATAGGACAGCCTCCCGGGGTGAGCGCGTTGCCCGGCGCTGGCCGGCTTCGGCGAGCCGCGCGGCCGCCCACAGCGGGGCGAATATCACCACGTCATACAGATGCTGGAGGAGTACGCCGGTCTGCCGCACCGTCTGGCCGGCGATGCGCAGAACCAGATTGGCCAGCCGCAGTACCAGAATCGCCACCATGCCCAGCACGTGACGCAGGGTCTGGACGAAGGTCTCCAGAGGTATGGCCACGAACACCAGGGCAAAGGGCAGAATGAAGCCCATACCCATCTGTGCCGCGGTGGTGATCCACAGCGCCTCGGAGGTCATGGCGGCAGCGCCTTCACCGCGCAGCAGCGCGGCGGTGGCCAGCTCGTCCTGCAGCAGGATCTCGCGCATGTAAGCCAGGCCGGCTTCGACGCTCGCGAGTATGGTCAGGATGGTCAGGGTGAACACGCACATATAGACGCGGGTGCGGTCGGGCAGCGCGGCGATCACCGGAAACAGCCGGGTGATGCGCAGCGACTCCATGAGAAACAGCCCCATGGTGATCTCCACCAGAATGATCACCAGAGCGGCGATGTCGGCGGTCTGGAAGGCGCCGATATAACTCGTCCCGCCCACCATCTCGGCCATGGGCCGGGCGATGAGGGAGAAGTTGATGACGGCGCCGCCGATGGCCACCAGAATGACAAGCGTCGCCACGGCGAACTGAACCAGCGCCGAGGTCGACAGGTTCTGCACGGCACGGTCGGTGCCGGCAACGATGTCCCGGTATTCGTCCATGTGGCGGTCGATGGAACGGGAGCGCTCGAGAATGGACGCCACCGCGCCATCCATGCGCTGCAGAGTGCTCTGGATGCTGCGCCAGCGCGGCATCATGCGCGACAGCAGGCGGTGCCGCTGACGGCTGGCTTCCCGGTAGGCGGTCAGCGAGCGCGCTTGCGCCCGCTCCAGGGATTCATGAATGGCCTCCAGCACGTCGCGCACGCTGGGATCGGATTTGTCCGCGGCATCGGCCACCGCCTTCACCGCCCGGCTCCAGCCCGGCACCTGCGGCGGCACCTCCGCCGTGCTCTGATGGTCGTCGTCGATGCGCTGGATGGTTTCGCTGAGCGTCCGCTGGGTCTCCGGATAACGGGCCAGATCACGCTCTACGGTGGCGTTGATGCGCTCGAACTCGCGGGTGACGATGCGTTCCTTGGCCTCGCGGCCGGCGGCCAGCAGCACCTCGCGGTTGCGCGTCTCCAGGTGCTGCTCGGCACGGCGCAGACCGAACGCCGCCAGGCGCAGAACATTGTGCAGCATGCGCGCCAGGGTGGTGATGCTCTGGTGGGCCTGGGCCCGGCCCAGATACATGACGGTCATGACGATTGCCGCCCAGATGACGGCGGACAGCACGACGCTGTCGGTGAGCATGAACAGCTCGTTGGTGGAAAAATCCAGCATGATCCTCTCCCCCGTCCCTTGAGGCTCCTGATGAATTCCGCGCCAGTGTGTAGGAGAAGTCCGTCACGGACTGTGAAACAGCTTACAAAGCTGGATACTTTCTGGAGACAGAGGCATTCGTGAAGCCTTACTCGGCACCCGGCATGGAACCGATGCCGGCGGTTTCGGTCCGCACAGACAAGCCGCCGCTATGCGCGGCCCGATAGTCAATGCAACCGGGAGTTCAGCATGGGGTTACTGGTAGACGGTCAGTGGGTTGACAGGTGGTACGACACAGACTCCACCGGCGGGCGTTTTCAACGCCAGGAACAAGCCTTCCGCAACTGGATCACCCCCGACGGCAGCCCGGGCCCGTCGGGTGAAGGCGACTTCAAGGCCGCCGCCGACCGCTATCACCTGTATGTCAGCTATGCCTGTCCTTGGGCGCATCGGGCCCTCATCATGCGCGCCTGCAAAGGCCTCGACGCGCACATCGGCGTGTCGGTGGTGCACTGGTATATGGGGGAGACGGGCTGGACCTTTCAGCCAGGACCCGGCGTCGTGGCCGACCCGCTGTTCGAAGCACAGCGTCTCTACGAAATCTATCTTCAGGCCGACCCGCAGTTCACCGGCCGGGTCACCGTACCGGTGCTCTGGGACAAGCAGCGCGGCACCATCGTCAACAACGAATCCGCCGAAATCATTCTCATGCTGAACAGCGCCTTCGACGGCGTGGGCGCAAAGTCCGGAGACTACTATCCCGAAGCACTGCGCGGCGAGATCGACGCCATCAACGAGCAGGTCTATCACAGTCTGAACAACGGCGTGTACAAATGCGGCTTCGCCACCACCCAGGCCGCCTACGAGGAGGCGGTCTATCCACTGTTCGACACCCTCGACTGGCTGGAAGAGCTACTCGGTACGCGCCGCTATCTGGCCGGCGACAGACTGACCATCGCCGACGTGCGCCTGTTCACCACCCTGGTGCGCTTCGATCCGGTGTACGTGGGCCACTTCAAGTGCAACATCCGCCGCCTGGTGGACTACCCGAACCTGTGGGCCTACACCCGCGAGCTGTTTCAGCATCCGGACATCCGCCCGACCGTGGACTTTCACCACATCCGCCACCACTACTACGAAAGCCATCCCAGCGTGAATCCCAGCGGCGTGGTACCGGCGGGCCCGGTCATCGACTTCGACGCGCCTCACGGCCGCGGCTGACGGCGCGCCCGCAGCGGTCTAATCCAGACCCAGCTCGCTGATCAGCGCATCCGAGGTAGCATCGCGGCCGCGGAACTGCCGGTAGACCTCCGCCGCCGGCAGGCTGCCGCCCAGACCGAGCACGGTATCGCGAAACCGTTCCGCCACCCCCTGCAGGGCCGCGTCGTCGTCGAGACCGGCTTCGCGGAACGCCGCAAACGCATCCGCCGCCAGCACCTCGGCCCACTTGTAGGAGTAGTAGCCGGCTGCATAGCCGCCGGCAAACAGGTGGCCGAATGACGGCAACTGACTTTCATCGGGCAGGCGCGGCGTCAGCAGCGTGGCTTCGGCGATTTCCCGTTCCATGTCGAAGGGTGTCGACGCGTCAGCACCGTCCCCTGCGCCGTAGTGCTGGTGCAGCGCCAAGTCCACCCGAGACAGATTCAACTGCCGCAGGGTGGCATTGCCGGTCATGAAGTGACGGCTGGCGATGATGCGCTCAGCCGTTTCGTCATCGAGCGGCTCGCCGCTGTCGACATGGGCCGTGAGCCGCTGCAGGAAGGGCTTGTGGTCCATCCAGTATTCATTGAACTGGCTGGCCAGCTCCACGGCGTCCCACTCCACCAGGTTCATGCCGGAAGCCCCGCCCTCTGTCACCTGGGTGAACATGTGCTGAGTGGCGTGGCCGAACTCGTGAAACAGGGTGCGCACCTCGTCCAGCGACAGCAGGGCAGGCCTGCCGGGACCGGGCGGGCGCGCATTCATGACAAACAGCGCAACGGGAACCGAAGAACCACCGTCGGCACCGGCGAGCACGCGGGTCCGATCCACCACTGTGTTCATCCAGGCGCCGCCGCGCTTTTCGCCGGGCCGGGCGTAAGGATCCATATAGAAGCCGGCGACGACGGCGCCATCGCGCAGAACCTGGTAGAACTCCACCGCGTCATCCCAAACCGGCACCGAACCGGTCTCCGCGCGGCGGATTTCCACGCCGTAGAGGGTGGCGACGAGATCGAACAGGCCGTCCATGACCCGCGGCAACTGAAAATATTCGCGCAGCCGTTCACTGTCGTAGTGATAGCGGTCTTCGCGCAGCTTCTCGGCGTAATAGGCCAGATCCCAGGGCTGCAGCCCGCCATCGAGGCCGCCGCGCTCGGCAACGAACTCATTCAGGGTTACCAGCTCCCGTTGCGCTACCGGGCGCGCCGCAGCTTCCAGCTCGTCGAGCAGCTCCAGCACAGCGCCAACCGAAGGCGCCATCTTGGCATCGAGGCTGCGCTCGGCATAGGAGTCGAAACCCACCAGCGCCGACTGTTCCTGGCGCAGGCGCAGAATTTCCTCGACGATGGGGCGGTTGTCGAACCCCTCGGTGGTGCCGCGGGCACGGAAGGCTCGATAGAACGTCTCGCGCAGAGCGCGGTCGTCGGCGTGCTCCATGATCGTCAGGTAATTCACGCCGTTGACGGTGAAGTGCCAGGGCCCGGTATCCGCCGATGCATCCGCCATGCCGTCCTCCTGCGCCGTGCTGACGGCCAGGTCGAGCACGGCCGCCGGTATGCCGGTGAGACGTTCACGCTGATCGACGCGCACCCGCGCCGTCTTCTCTTCCTTGACCAGGTTGGTCTGAAAGCGGTTGCTCAGTTCCGACAGACGTTGCTGAATCTCCTGATGGCGCTGGCGGGCAGCGCCTTCGAGATGCACGCCGGAGCGCTCCATGCTGCGGATGGCTTCGCTGAGTATGCGCCCGCGGGCCGGTTGGCCAGCGTCGTCGTCGCTGATGCGCCTGCACAGCGCCACCATGCCCTGATACACGGGCACACTCTGGCTCATGCGGTTGGAAAGCTGCACGTAACGGGGCCGCGCGGCATCGTAGGCGCCCTGCAGCTCGTCGGAATATTTCACGCTGGTGAGGTGAACCACGGCACCAAAGACCCGGCCGAGCCGGTCCTGCAGGGCCTCGAGCGGCAGCATCAGCCCGTCCCAGGTGGGTTCGTGAACCGTCTCCAGGCGGTCGAAGTCGGCCTCGGCGGCATCGAGTAGTGCATGCAGGCCCGCTTCCACGGCGCCCGGCTGCAGGTTCTCCCACACCGGCAGATGGGTGATGGGGCCGAGCTGCGTCGTGGTTTCGATCTGTGCCAGCTTGTCGCCGGCGTCCGGTTGCGCGGTGGGCACGGGGCGGTCTCCAGTTTCAGTTGGGCGTTTCACGCGAGATTTCCTGCGACATTTCATGCGATAGGTATTATACCCAATGCTCACCGGACCCCGTCGCTGTGTCGACGCTGCCAGCCTCATCCGGAAAAAAATGCCCGGCCACCTCGGGGAGGGGGAGTAGAGGTGCAGGCCGGGCGAGGAAAACGGCGACAGCTGCGCGCTGTCAGTTCACCTTGAAGGTGACGTTCATGTGCACGCGATAGCCTTCTACTTTTCCTTCGTTCACTAACACGATGTGGTCTTTCACCCAGGCGCGCTGAATGTGATCTACAGATTCGCCCGCTTTCGTCACGCCTTCCTGGATCGCTTCTTCGAAGCCTTTGGGTGAATCCGCAGAAATTTCGATCGTCTTGGCAACAGACATGTTGGCCTCCCTATGTCAGCTTGGCACCCAGGTGAATTGCAAGATGCGGGCCAGCCCGGGAGCCGGCGGATCAGGCGGTGCAGCCGGCCACCCAGGACCGGGCGCGGACCAGGCATTGTAAGAGTTACACGGATCAGGTCTTGAGCCAGTTGATCAGGCCGCCGGCGCGCACAATGCCGCACTCCCGGGAAGAGAGCCCGTGTTCGAACGTCAGTTCCCGGCCGTCGCCGCGCCGCCGGGCCGCCGCCTGCTCCCCGTCCAGGGCCTGCGCCAGGTCGGGGAACACCAGCACGTCACCGGATTCCAGGGCCTCATAGTCGTCGGTACCGGTGAAGGTGAGCGGCAGCACGCCGAAGTTGACCAGATTCTGCCGGTGAATGCGGGCGAAGGAACGGGCCACCACCACCCGCAGACCCAGTTGCCGCGGCGCCAGGGCGGCGTGCTCGCGGCTCGAGCCCTGTCCGTAGTTGTGGCCGCCCACCACCATATGATCGCCCGCCTGGTCAGCGCGCTCGGGATAGTCCTCGTCGATCACCTCGAAGCAGAAACGGGCAATCTCCGGGATGTTGCTGCGCAGCGGCAGCACGCGCAGCCCGGCGGGCATGATTTCGTCGGTGGAGATGTCATCGCCCATCTTCAGCAGGACTTCGAGTTCCAGGGAATCCGGCAGCGGCTCGAGCTCCGGCAGGGGTTCGATATTGGGTCCCATCTCCAGCTCGGGACGGCTCTGCAGGGTTTCGGCGGGCAGCGGCGCCACCAGCAGATCGCGATCCGGCTCGATGCGCTCGGGGGGAGCGATCCGCGGGTAATCCATATCCAGCGTGCGCGGATCGGTGATCTCACCCGTCAACGCCGAGGCGGCGGCAGTCTCGGGACTGCACAGATACACCTTGTCTTCGCGGGTGCCCGAGCGGCCGGGGAAGTTGCGCGGCACGGTGCGCAGGCTGCGGCCGTCATTGGCCGGCGCCTGACCCATGCCGATGCAGCCGTTACAGCCTGCCTGATGGAGACGCGCGCCGGCCGCCACCAGAGCATCGAGGCGGCCGTCACTGATGAGCGCGCGCAGGACCTGGCGCGACGTGGGATTGATGTCCAGGGACACGCCCTCCGCCGCGGTACGTCCTGCAACCATGTCGGCCACCACGGCAAAATCCCGGTAGCCGGGGTTCGCCGACGAGCCCACGTAGGCCTGATAGATTTCCTGTCCGGCGAGCTCGGCCACGGGCACCACGTTACCGGGGCTCGACGGCTTGGCGATGAGGGGTTCCAGGGCGCTCAGGTCGATGTGCTCGTGGTGGTCGTAGTCGCAGCCGGCGTCGGCGTGCCAGGCGGCAAAGTCATCGCCGCGGCCTTCGCTGCGCAGAAAACGCCGGATCTCATCGTCCGCCGGAAACACGCTGGTGGTGGCACCGAGCTCCGTGCCCATGTTGCTGATGACATGCCGGTCCATGGCGGTCAAGCCGGCCACCCCGGGGCCGAAGTATTCGATGACCCGGCCCACGCCGCCCTCCACGTCGTGGCGGCGCAGCATCTCCAGGATCACGTCCTTGGCGCTGACCCAGTCGGGCAGTTCGCCGCTGAGTTCCACGCCCCAGACTTCCGGCATGGGCAACGGCACCCGCTCGCCGGCCATGGCCTGGGCGACGTCCGCGCCGCCCGCGCCCACGGCGAACATCCCGAGCTGCCGCCCGCCGGTGTATGGCTGTCCGAGCCGATGAGGCTGGCGCCGGGGCGGCCGAAGCGCATCATATGCACCGGATGGCTGACCCCGTTGCCGGGGCGGCTGTACCACAATCCGAAGCGCCGGGCGGCGCTCAGCAGAAAGCGGTGATCGTCCGGGTTCTTGTGATCCTGCTGGATCAGGTTGTGGTCGACATACTGGGCCGACACCTCGGTATGCACCCGCTCCAGGCCCATGGCCTCGAGGACCAGCATCACCAGAGTACCGGTAGCATCCTGGGTCAGCGTCTGGTCGAAGGCCAGCGCGGCCGGCTCGCCCGGCGCCGGCAGAGGGCCGTCATGGTGTTCGGCGAGCAGCTTTCGGTGGAGTTCTGAGCCATGTGAAGGTCGCCCGCGGGCTGCCGAACGAACGGACGTGGGATCGTAGCGCTTCGCGCATCCCGGGCGGCGGCCGGGCGAGGGCGCCGGTTGATGCGCGCGCGGATGCCCCGCGGTCGAGCCAGGCCCATGCGGCGCATGGCCGGCTGCAGCCGGCCCTGGCCGGCCGCCCGCCAGCCCGCCAGGGCCATGGGCAGCAGCGCGCGCAGCCGGCCTCGCTGCTCGCCCAGCGCCGCCAGGCTGCTGACCGCTCGGCCTCCCCGGCGGTGAAGTACATCGCGCGGCCGATGCCGAGGCAGGCTGGCCAGCAGCCCACTGTGGTCCACACTGGCTCGGGCAACGGTCCGGCTGGTTGCGGCCGAAGCGCGCCGGATGCGGTGGTGGGCGGACAGCTTGCCGGCCTGCGGCCGCCTGGCGCCGCCACGCTCTTCCTCGAAAGCGCTGGAATCGCCAGCGTTGAAGCAGCGCCGACGATCGACGTCTCCGTCGCCGGCCCCACGCCGGTGGGCGACGCCGTACTCGGTGACCGCCAGCTCGCGCACGGTGGCGGGGGCTGGTGACGTGGCATCGCAGTTCACAAAGACAGATCTTGGAGGTCACTTTGCCGCCGGCCGTGCGGGTGGCCGGCAGCACCAGCACCGAACGGCCGCCATCGAGCTCATGGGCCATGGCCACGAAGTTGTACTGTCCGCCCACGCCGCTCACCACCCGGCCGTCGGCCAGGCCGTCGGAAACGGCGGCGCCGAGCAGGGTCATCATCATGGCGGTATTGACGAAGGTGGCGTCGCGGCGCTGATCGCGTTTCAACGGCTCATCGCCGTAGAGGTGATTGGTGAAGCTGATACGGCTCATGCGGATGCCGCGCCGCTCGGCATCGGACAGCCCGCGCAGGCGCTGGTAGAACGACGCCGAGCCGAGGAAGAAACCGGCGTGCAGGTAGACGCCGTCGTCCACCGTGCGGCGCAGGACGCCGCGTTGGCGCAGATGCAGAAAACCCTCTACGAACATTTCGCTGGCGCCGTACAGACCCTGCGGCAGAGCATCGAACTCGGTGGCCGGCGCGGCGGTGTCGAGCGCTTCCAGCAGGGCCCGGAAGGTCGCGTTGTCCTGCCGGCGCATGGCCAGGGCAGCCGCCACCCCATCGCCCACGCTGCCGATACCGATCTGCAGGGTACCGCCGTCGCGTACCAGGGCGGCTACCCGCAAGCCGATGATCTGCTCCGCCAGACTCACCGGCCGATTGGGTACCGGGTACAGATCGTAATCGCCGTCGGCTGACTCGAGCAGCACATCGAAACTGGCAGCATCCAGCTCGGCGTCGCCGTACAGATAGGGTAATGCGCCGTTGACCTCACCCACCAGCAGCGGCGCGGGCGCACCGCGCGCGGCCACGGCGTCCAGCAGGTCGGCAGTGAGATCCGCATTGCAGCTCAAGCTGTAGCTGCTGCCGGCCGCGGCGCCGGCTGCCGGCGCCACCATCTGCGCCACCACGTCTACGCCCAGGCGGGCCAGATCGCGGGCGGCGTGGGTGTAATTACTGGAGACGTAGCTGCGCTGCGCCGCAGCGTTGCCGAGAAAAGCGCCGGGGCGGAAGTAGAACTCGCGGATGCGCACATTGTCGGGCAGCGCGCCGCTGCGCAGGTCGCGGATGTAGTCGAGCTGTGGCACGCCGTCGAACAGACGCGCCGTCATGGGCTTCAGCAGGCGAGCTTCCAGGTCAGAGCCCGGCCGGGGAGTCTCCAGGGTCAATGCCGTATAGATGTCGAGCTCGATCTGCGGCCGCTGGCGGGCGCGCCGATACAGGGCATTGATCAGCAACGCCGGTTTGCCGAGGCCCAGCGGCAGGGCGATACGGATGCGCCCGCCCAGGCGTTGCAACAGCGCGTCTGCACAGGCCTCGGCCGCGTCGAACCGATCCGGACGGCTCATGCAGCCACGCCGTTCATGAACCGGAGAACACCTGCTCCCAGGCTTCGCTGGGCCGGAACCGGTCACCGTGAGCCGCGGCCAGTTCGCGCAGGCGCTGACGCACCTCGTCAGCGCCCCGCTGTCGCGCATAGTGCAGCGGCCCGCCGCGGAACGGCGCGAAACCCGTACCGAAGATCAGCGCGCCATCCAGGGCGTCGGGGTCGTCCACCACCCCGGCGCCCAGGCATTCCACCGCCGTGTTGACCATGGGCAATACCAGCCGATCGATGTGCTCCGGGTCCGGAGCCTCGTCTACCGATGACTTGTCCGCCTTGCCGTCCTTGTACTGATACAGCCCCTTACCGGTCTTCACCCCCAGATCGCCGTCGTCGACCTTGCGGCGCAGCCAGTCGGGGATATCCGGCATCGGCGTGTCGAGCTTGTCGCGCAGGCCATCCGCCACATCCAGGGCAATGTCCAGACCAATCTGATCAGCCAGTTCCACCGGCCCAATGGGCATTCCGAAGGCCTCAGCCGCGGCATCCACCCGTTCTGCAGCAACACCTTCATCCACGAGCAGCAGTGCCTCCAGCAGATAGGGCGTGAGAATGCGGTTGACCAGAAAGCCCGGCGCACTCGACACACGTACCGGCAGGCGATCGATGGCGGTGGCAAAGGCGCACAGACGCTGGCGCACGGTTTCATCGAGCCGGTCGTGGCCGACCACTTCCACGAGCTGCATGCGCGCCACCGGATTGAAGAAGTGCACGCCGGCCAGGCGCTCGGGTCGGTCGAGGGCACTGCCGATGTCCTCGAGCAGAATACCGGACGTGTTGCTGGCGAGGATCGCGTCCTCGCGGGCCACGGCCTCCAGTTCGGTGAAGATGCGCTGTTTCAACTCGAGCTTCTCGGGCACCGCTTCGATGATCAGATCGGCCCGCGCCCGGCCGGCCCCGGCAGGGTCCGGAATGAGCCGATCCGCCGCGGCCCGGCGCTCGCGGGCGTCGCTGTATTTGTGCTCGAACAGGGCGGCGGCGCGCTTCATGGCCGGGGCTATGAGCTTCGCCTCGCGGTCTTCCAGGGTAGCCAGCAAGCCCTGGTGGGCACACCAGGCAGCGATATCACCGCCCATGGTGCCGGCACCGATGACGTGTACGTGATTGATTTCGGCCGCCTCGCGCTTGCCCTGGGCACGCAGACCTTCGCGCAGGAAGTACACACGGATCAGGTTGCGGGCGGTATCGCCGGTGAGCAGTTCGGCAAAAGACCGGGGTTCGTGCTCGAGCATGGCCTCACGGCCGTGACCATGGGCTTCCCAGAGGTCCAACAGGCGAAAGGGCGCCGGATAGTGTTCCTCACTGACGCGTTTGCCGGTTTCCTTGCGCGCCCGGCCGGCCACGAAGCGGCGTGCCGGCGCCAGCCGCATGGCGGCAGCCGCCGAGCCGCTGGCACGGGACGTCAGACGCCCGGCAGCCGCTGCCGCCACGGCGGCCGCTACGTGGCGTTCCTCCACCAATGCGTCAACCAGACCCAGCGCCCGGGCGCGGCCGGCCGGCATGGGCTTGCCGGTGAGCATCATCTGCAGCGCCTGGTCCGGCCGGATGAGCTGCGGCAGCCTGGCGGTGCCGCCCAGGCCCGGATGCAGGCCGAGCTGAACCTCCGGAAAACCCAGGCTGGTATCGCTGCGGGCCAGACGGTAATCACACGCCAGCGCGAGTTCCAGGCCGCCGCCCAGGCAATGGCCGTGCAGCATGGCCACGGTAGGACAGTCGAGACCGGCCAGGCGGTTCACCACGTCGTGGGCCCGCTCCAGCATTTCCAGAACCTGATCCACCTCGGTCAGCTCGCGGAACGCTTCGATGTCCGCCCCGACCATGAAACTGTCCGGCTTGCCGGAGCGCACCACCACGGCCTTGGGCTGGCGGCGCTCGATCTCGCCGAGCAGAGCCGCCAGTTCCTCGATGACAGGCTCGCAAACGGTATTGGCTGTGGCATCTTTCTGGTCGATGATCAGCCACAGCACATGGTCATCGTCCAGCCGGGCCTGCCAATGCTGCAATGACAGATCGAGGGCCGTTGCATCACGGCCGGTTTCCAGAGGGGTGTAGTCGAGAATTCTGTCCATGGCGGGCTTCATACGGCCTCCACCAGCATGGCACCGCCCATGCCGCCGCCGATGCATTCGCTGGCCACACCGCGGCGGCCTTTCTCGCGCACCAGGGCCTTGAGCAGGTGCAGGATGATACGTGTGCCGCTGGTACCCACCGGGTGGCCCACGGCGATGGCGCCGCCATCCACATTCAGCCGCTCCCGGTCCAGCGTGCCGAACGCCGCATCGAGGCCCAGGTAGGTGCGGCAGAAGTCGTCGCTTTCCCAGGCGGCCAGACAGGCCAGAACCTGGGCGGCGAATGCTTCGTTGATCTCCCACAGATCAACATCGTCGCGGCCAGCGTCGTTGCGCGCGAGCAGCCGCGTGGCGGCGAATACCGGCCCCAGCCCCATGACGTCAGGGGACAACGCCGCCCATTGCGTGTCGACGATGCGGCCCAGCGGCTGCAGCGACCAGCGTTCACAGGCCGCTTCCGATGCCAGCAGCAGCCAGGCGGCACCATCGGTAACCTGTGAGCTGTTGCCGGCACTGACCTGGCCGTAAGGCTTCTCGAATACGGCATCGAGTTTGGCCAGGTCGTCAGGGGTGCTGTCGGCGCGCACGCCATCGTCGCGGTCATAGAATTCGCCGTCGGCGTCGTACATGGGTTCGACCTCGTTCAACCAGCCGGCTTCGCGAGCTTTTTCCAGACGCTGATGGCTGGCCAGCGCGTAGGCATCGGCGTCCTCCCGGCGGATGTCGAAGCGATGGGCCAGCACTTCCGCCGTCTGGCCCATGTTCAAACCGCACACCGGATCCGTCAGGCCGCGCAGCAGAGTGATGACGAACGACGCATGGCCCGGCCGCAGTTCCGTCAGCAACCGCGCCCGCCCGGCAGCCGAGGCGGCCCGCCAGCGGCCCAGCCAGTCGAGCATGTCAGGCGGCAGCACGACGGGTGTGTGACTCAATGCCTCGGTGCCGCCGGCCAGGACCAGGTCGGCCCGGCCCGCCGCAATGGCCTGGCAGGCGCTGTCTACGGATTGCATACCGGAACCGCAGTTGCGTTGCACCGTCCATCCCGGGGTCCCGTTACCGCAGCCGAGACGCATGGCGGCCACGCGGCCGGGGTTCACCTCGTCATAGTGCGGATTCACACAGCCGAGGACCACGTCGTCTACCGCGTCGGCGGGAAAGGGTTGACGCAGCAGCAGCGGCCGGCCGGCCCATACCGCCAGATCTACCGGCGTGAACGGACCGGGCCCGGTGCGCGCCTTCAGGAACGGAGTACGGCTGCCGTCGACGACGAACACGCGCTGATTGTCGGCATAGGTCGCGATAACTCCTCCTCGCGTTCAACTGCCTCGGCACTAACCGGACGATACCCCATAATGGCGGCGGCCGGCGACTGGACTGCTGCATCAGTGCGCGGAAACCAGTCACCCGCAAAACGCATTCAGCAAAAGGCGTGCCGGGTCAAGCGCCCCGCTGGCGCGGGCCCTGGGCCGACGCAGCAGAGAGCCGGTTGCCGCAGGCGTGTAAAATCTACACGCTAGCGCCCAGCGTACCGGCAATGGGGTACATCCCTTGCATACTCACAATCAGCCATGAAGCAATCCAGCGACAAGGGTGACAGCCGCCGGCACAGCCTGCCCGCCCGGCAACTCCGCGGCAGCGATGCCCTGGTCGCGCGTGCCGCGGCTACCCGCAATCTGGAGCTGCGCGGCGTGCTGCGCCTGGCCGCGCGGCGGCGCCTGGCGCGTGTCGCCGACGTGCCTGCAGCAGCGGCGCACTCACCGGCATCGGCGCAGGCCATGCCTGCAGCCGCCGGCGCGCCAACGCTGCTGAAGCGGGTCGACGTGGCCGACGATCTTCTACGCCTGGAAATCTCCCGCCCGCCCGGCTTCGACTATGTGCCCGGTCAGCACGTGAAAATGGGTCTGCGCGGCGTGCTGCGCGATTATTCGCTGGTCTCGGCTCCCCATCAGGCATACCTGGAATTCTTCGTCGAGCTGTTTCCGGGCGGACGCCTGTCAGAGCATCTACGCACCGTGACAGCGGGCACCGCCATGGCTCTGGGCAGCCGGGCCAAAGGCCGCCTGGCGGTGGACGAGCGGTATCGCAATCAGCTGCTGGTGGGTACGGTGACGGGCATCGCCCCCTATGTGTCGTTCGTGCGCCATCATCTGGCGCAGGGCGCTGACGGCCAACGGCGCTTCATCATCCTGCACGGAGCCAGCTATGCCGGCGAGCTCGGCTACGCCGAGGAACTCACCGAACTGGCCCGGCAGCACCCGGAAACGGTGGTC
The DNA here is from genome assembly GCA_034522075.1 of Gammaproteobacteria bacterium. Classification (GTDB taxonomy): domain Bacteria; phylum Pseudomonadota; class Gammaproteobacteria; order Pseudomonadales; family Azotimanducaceae; genus UBA7803. The sequence continues at coordinate 95,079 of JAXHLO010000006.1, forward strand.
TACGTTGCCACGGTCAGCCGTCCGGAAAGTCCGGAAAACGCCGGCTGGGGCGGCGCTCACGGGCGCGTCGAAGACCATCTGGCGGGCCTGATCAGCCGCCTGGGTCTGACCCCCGATGACACCGCGGCATTTGCCTGCGGTAATCCCGGCATGGTAAGGAATGTGGCGCAGGACTGCCGGCGGCGCGGCTTTGCCACCTTTACCGAGGCATTCGACTGAAACCGTTCATCAACCAATCACAGAGTTGCAGACGATATGGCGAAAACCACCAGTCAGGAGCGGGTCAAGCGCCTGGAAGCACACCTCAAGCAGGAAAATCCCGTTCTGGCGGGCGTGGTTCGAAGTTATCAGCAGCTCGACCGCATCGCCCGGCGCCTCGGGTTGCTGGAGGACGACGATTCCTACGCCGCCAAGGTCTCCTGGTGGCCGGTGATCGCCGTGCTGGGGACGTTCTCGGCCGGTAAATCCACGTTCCTCAACCAATACACGAACCAGGAGCTGCAGCGCACGGGCAATCAGGCCGTGGACGATAAATTCACCGTCATCTGCTACGGCACCGAGGAGACCCCCACCGTACTGCCGGGGCTGGCTCTGGACGCCGACCCACGCTTTCCCTTCTATCAGATCAGCCATGACATCGAGCAGGTGGCCGAAGGCGAAGGCCGCGGCGTGGATTCCTATCTGCAGCTCAAGACCTGCCGGGCGGAATCACTGCGCGGGCGCATCTTCATCGACTCGCCGGGGTTCGATGCCGATCAGCAGCGCACGTCGACCCTGCACATCATCAATCACATCATCGATCTGTCCGATCTGGTGCTGGTGTTCTTCGACGCCCGCCACCCGGAGCCGGGCGCCATGGGCGATACCCTGCAGCACCTGGTGGCGGAAACCGTGAGCCGGCCGGACGCCGCGAAGTTTCTCTACATTCTCAACCAGATCGACAATTCAGCGCGCGAAGACAATCCGGAGGAGGTGGTCGCCGCCTGGCAGCGGGCCCTGGCACAGTACGGCCTGACGGCCGGACGCTTCTATCGGATCTATGCCCGGCACGTGGCGTTGCCGGTGGAAGACGACCAGGTCCGCGGCCGTCTGGAGCGCAAGCGCGACGAGGACCTGGCAGACATCGAGGACCGCATCCGCCAGGTGGAAGTGGAACGCGCCTACCGCGTCGTGGGCGTGCTGGACAAAACGGCGCGCCACCTGCGGGATCATCTCATTCCCCGCCTGGTACAGGCTCGCCGCACCTGGCGCCGGCGCACGCTCTGGCTGTCACTGGGCGTGTTCGGCACCCTGGCGGCGGCCTTCGCCTACTGGAGCCTGAGCGGCGGCTACTGGGACGGGCTCAGCTTCACCCCGGTGGCGGGCCTGGACCGCATCACCCAGACCGTCCTGGCTGTGGCTGGACTGGTGGTGCTGGTGTATCTGTATCAGACGCTGCGGCGGCTCACCGGACGATGGGTGCTGCACGGCCTGCGCCGGGATGCATCGCTGGGAGAGGACCGCGAAGCGGTGAGCAATGCCTTCGCCAGCAACCTGCAGGGCTGGTGGCGCTCGCTTGCCTCGACTCAGCCGCGCGGCTGGAGCGGCCGCACACGGCGTCAACTCGACGCACTGCTGGCGGAAGCGGACGGCTTCGTGCAGAAGCTCAACGACCGCTACGCCAGCCCGTCCGGCAGCGGCGACAAGAACTGACGCTCAGGCCTGCCGCGGTTGCACGTCACGGCGGCGGGCGCAGCACCCGTCCACTGAGCTGCGGGGCCAGTTCACCGCCACGGCGGGCCACCCGGCCGTTGACGATGACCACGTCGAACCCGCGGGCGAGCTGGAACGGATCGGTGTAGCTGGCGGTGGCCCGCACCCGCGCCGGATCGAAGATCACCACGTCCGCCGCTTTGCCCACCTCGAGGCTGCCGCGATCGGCCAGGCCCAGCACGGCGGCGGGCAGCGACGTCATCTTGCGCACCGCTTCGGGCAGCTCCAGCAGCTGCCGCTCCTGCACATACTCCTCGATGACCTTGGCGAAAGTGCCGTGCCCGCGGGGGTGGAAGCCGCGCGGGTTGCCGTCGGAGCTGATGGCCACGTGCGCATCCAGCAGCAGCTTGGCCTGCAGCGCGTCATCCATGACGAAGTAGGCGGCCGCGGCGCCGTCCGGTCCGATGTCGTCGATGAGCACCTGCTCAAACGGCTTGTCGAGTTCTGCAGCCAGCTCGGCCAGGGTCTTACCGGTATACGGCTCAGTGCCCAGCAGGGTGGCCTCCGGCCCATTGCGGCTGAGGACGCGCTCACGCAGATAGTCGGCGAGTTCCTGGTAGCGGGTACGCCGAGCCGTTTCGAATCGCTCCGGCGTCTTCGCCCATTCCGGGAACAGCAGGGCGATGCCCGTGTAGCTTGCGGTGTACGGATAGACGTCAGCGGTAATGTCTACGCCGCGATTCCGGGCCGCGTCCAGATGGGCGAGGATCTCTGCCGCGCGCGCCGTACCCTTGCCGTAGACGGACTTCAGATGGGCCACATGCACCCGGGCGTGAGCACCCTGAGCGATGAGCTCGTCGAGGGCCGCCTCGAGGGCAGCGTCATCTTCGCTGCGCAGGTGACTCATGATGACCCGGTCCCGGGACCCGACCACCCGCGCCAGGCTGTCGAGCTCCACGAAGCCGGCATTGAGCCCGGGGTTGTACTCGAGGCCCGTGCTCATGCCGAAGGTCATCGTCAGCGCCGCGTCGAGCCGTTGCAGCAGCGCCGCCAGCTGCTCGTCGCCGGGTTCGGGGTCGAGGCCGATGCCCGCCTGCCGGCGCAGGGTGCCGTGCCCCACCAGCATGGCCAGATTGGGGCCGATACCCTGTGCCGCCACCTCCTCCAGCCAGGCGCCCAGATCGTCCACCGCGGGGCTGGAGCCGTCCTGGCCCAGCGTGATGGTCGTGACGCCCATGGCGAGAAAATTCTCGAACGCCGGCGTAGCCAGCGGATCGCCATGACTGTGCGGGTCGATGAAGCCGGGGGCAACTATCCGCCCGTCCGCGTCGATCACCTTGTCAGCATCGATGCCGGCACGGTCTACCTGGCCGATGAAAAGGATCCGCCCGCCGCCGATCACCACGTCGGCGCGCCGCGGCCCGTTGCCCAGACCGTCGAGGACCCGGCCATCGACAATCAGTAAATCCACGTCGGTGGCTGCCACGGTATCCGAACCATGCACCGGCTGCGTCATGGCGAGCAGGGCCAGCAGCAGAATCGGCAGTCGGCGGTTCGCGGTCATGCGTGAGCTCTCCTGTCAGGGGCGGGTTGCGGCGCCGCCGCAATCGTCAATCGGGGCCCGGGCCACGGCCCGCCGGGCCGTGTCCAGCAGCGGGCCTTCCGCGTCGACCCGGCGCATCAGGGCCTGTGCCTCACAAGGCCGGCCGGCTTCCAGCAGCAGCATGGCCAGGTTGTGCACGGCGACGTCATGGCCGGGGTGGGACGCCAGCAGGCGCCGATAAGCAGCCATGGCTGCCTCGTGCCGGCCCAGGTAATAGAGATTATTGGCCACGCCGAGCCCGGCCATGACCTCTTCCGGCCAGGCAGACGCGGCAGACCGAAAGGCGCGCAGCGCCGGTTGGTAAGCGCCTACGTTCTCGAGATCGGCAGCCGCCTGAAGATAAGCGCGCGGCGGCACACCGAGCGGCGCTGCGTCGGGGTCCAGCACCAGCAGCGCCCAGCGGCCGGCCCGTTCCCAGGTGGCCGCAAAGCGGTTGCGGCCCATGACCTTGCGGCGCTCGCGCCCGGAACGGAGCAGAAACTGATCGGACTCCGGGCGATAGCCTATGACCACCGCGTAATGCCAGACCGGCCAGAGATCGATGGCCAGATTCTGCAGCACCAGCACCGGGCGCCCGGCTTCGAGCTGGTCGACGATGGCCGGCAGACCGCCCGGCAGCTCTATGGCCAGGCGTCCATGGCGGCGCGCCGCCGCCATGAGTTCCACCTGCAGCGAACCCTGCCGTTCCGGTATGTAAAGCGCCCCGATGAGGTCATCCGGGTGAATATCGCGGCCGCTGGCGCCCAGCACCGTAGCCAGGGCCGCGGGGCCGCACAGGTAGTCCTGCTGCGGAAAGAACGGCGTGGCGGTAAGCTCCAGCGGCGCGCTGCCGAGCGGCTCGGGCGGCGGCTGAAACAATGCGCAGCCGGCTGTGAGCAGCAGCCAGACGCCCAGGACATTGCGCTGCCGGCTCATCACCGGCAGCGCCCGCCGCTGCGTCTCAGACTCCGGTGAAAACGTTGGTCACACCGAGCAGTTCAAGAACCAGCAGCACCACGAGCACGACGCCGAGCACGCCGAGAACGTCACCGCCGGCCGGCAACTCGCCGAGCTGGCTCTGCAGTTGCGCCAGTTCCGCGTTGGTCAGTGAATTCACCCGGTCCATGGCTTCATGGGGATCCACGCCGAACGCCTCGAGCTGACCGCGAACATCCTCGCGCATCAGCATCGCGTTGACCCGGGCTACCGCCTCAGCGCGTTCGCTCATGGCAATGGCCGCATCGGTACCGACAATGCTCGCGTGAGTCGGCGCCAGCGGGGCGGCCAGTGCCAGACAGATCACCACCAGTTGCAGAACGGTTCTTTGCAATCGCGCAATCATGGCCTACTCATCCTTCTATGGTCGGACAGGACGCACAGCATAGCATCGCCTCGGTCAGCCTTTCAGGGGTTGTTCAGAACGGCCAGATCAACGGCGCCAGCAGCACGGCGCCGGCCCCCAGCAGCACATTCAACGGTGCACCGATGCGCAGATAGTCGGAAAACCGGTAGCCGCCCGGGCCATAGACCATGAGGTTGGTCTGATAACCGATGGGGGTAGCGAAGCTGGCGGAGGCGCCAATCATGATGACGGCAACGAACGGCCACAGGCTCACGCCGAGGCTCACGGCGGTGGCCTCAGCGATGGGGAACAGGAGCACGGCGGCGGCATTATTGGTTATCAGTTCGGTGAACACGCTGGTGACGGCGTAAACGGCCAGCAGAGCCAGCCAGGGACTGTCGCCGGCCAGGGCCACCCACCACATGGCAACACTGTCCGCCGCCCCGCTGCGGCTCATGGCTTCGCCGAGTCCCAGAGAAGCGCCGATGACGGTCAGCACCGACCAGTCCACCCGGTTACGCGCACCGCTGGCACTGGTGCAACGGGTCACCAGCATGGCCCCGGCCGCCAGCAGTGCGGCTTCCAGCATGCTGAGCAATCCGGAGGCGGCGAGGGCAACCATGACCACCAGAATGGCAATGGCGGTCCAGGCGCGCTCGTAGCGCGGCATTGACGCGTCACGGATCTCACTGACCAGCAGAAAATCCCGGGAGTTGCGCTGCCGGTTGATGAACGACGGACGGGACTCAAGCAGCAGGGTGTCCCCGGTGCGGATCTCGATGTCCCCCACCTTGCCGCGCACCCGGCTGCCGTTGCGCGCTACGGCAATGACGACCGCATCGTAGCGGGTGCGGAACTCCCCTTCGCGGATGGTCAGGCCCACCATGGGGCTCGACCGGGACACCACCACCTCGAAGAAGCGCCGCTCGGCGCGCGGCGCATCGAGCTTGAAGAGCTGATCCGGCGCCGGCACCAGGCCGCGCACCCGCACCAGTTCCACCACCGAGTCCACCACCCCGACGAACAGCAACCGGTCCTCCGCCTGCAGCCGCACGTGGGGCGACACGGCAGGCAACACGGTGCCGCCCCGTTCGATCTCGGCGAGAAAAGCACCGGGCAGGTTACGCAGTCCCGCTTCCTCCAGATTCCGGCCGATGAGCGGGCTGTTGTCCGCCACCAGCATCTCCAGGGTGTACTCACGCACCTGGTCGGGCTCGCGCAGCGGCGAGGTGCGGTCGGGCAGCAGCCAGCGGCTGGTGAGCAGCATATAGCCCGTGCCGACCACGGCCAGCGGCAGGCCCAGAGCACCGATCTCGAAGAAGCCGAAGCCGCCGTGATCGCCGGCGTCAGTGAACATGCCGTTGACGATCAGATTGGTGCTGGTACCGATCACGGTACACAGGCCGCCAAAAATGGCCGCATAGCTCAATGGAATCATGAGGCGGGATACTGGCAGACGGCAGCGGCGGCTCCATTCCTCGACGAAGGGCACCATCATGGCAACGACGGGGGTGTTGTTGAGAAACGCCGACAGGCCGGTAACCGGCAGCATAAGGCGCACCTGCGCCGAGGCCAGCGTGCGCGGTCGGCCCAGCAGACGGGAGCCGAGCAGGTGGATACCGCCGGTATCCACGAGCCCGGCCGCGACGACATAGAGAACGCCCACCGTGGCGAGCCCGGGATTGCTCAAGCCGAGCAGGGCCTCGCCCGGGGTAAGCACGCCGCTGACCATCAGCAGGGTCAGAGCCGCCACCAGTATGACGTCCGGGGCAAAGCGGGTGCCCACCAGCATGCCCACCGTGCCCATCACGACCGCCACGGTTATCCAGGCATCAGTGCTCACCGGCCGCGCTACCCCACCCTGAGAATCGCGGCAGAGAGTACCCAGTCGCCGCGGCCCCGGCAATCAGTGGCCGCCCGGTAAGGCGGCCATCGTCGTGTTTCTGCCGCGGCCGCGTTACACTGGCTGACACAATTCGCGCTATGGAGGTGGCTCAACGTGTACGGGGCAGAATGGCTCATCGGGCTGGGCGTGCTGGGGCTGGCTGTCGGCCTGGGCTGCGGATACTTTATGGCGGCGCGGCGCGGTTCTGCCGGCCGGGCGCGTCAACTCGAAGCGCAGCTCACCACGGCCCGCCAGGAACTGGACGACTACCGCAGCGAGGTGGTGGCCCAGTTCAGCGAAACCGCGCGCAAGTTTCAGACCTTGAACGACTCATACACCGATCTGCACGAGCAACTGGCGAAGAGTTCCAGCGTGCTCTGCGGCGACGTGACCGGGCCGCTGCTGCAGGCGCCGAATGGTCATCAGGACCTGATTCCGGCGGAGATTCGCGACGAGCTCGACACCCTGGCAGCGGGCGCCAACGGGCCGAAAGCTCAAAAGGACCAGGCTCAAAAGGAAGAGGTTGCCGAGGAAATCCGCGTAGCGGAACCAAAAGCACGTGCTGCCACCTCCGGCGATGCAAAGCCGGATGCGGACTCGCCAACCGCCACGAATAACACCGCACCAAGCGACGCTAAGCAGAAAACTGAGCCCGAGGGCCCCAAAGAGTCCAAAGGAACCGAAGAGGCCCGGCGAGCGGCCGGCGCAGGCGGCTGATCCGCCACGCTGTCAGCGGGATCAGCGGTCCTTGAATGCCCGCACCTGAGCATTGTAGTTCTCGGCCACCGACTGCATCTGATCAACGCCGTTGTTATATACGGCCACCAACTCGGCCTGTTGCTCTTCAGTGATTTCTTCGCCCAGGGAGGTTTCCACCGCCGTCAGACACTCCAGGGAGCTCTGTATCCCGGAGACGAACTCCCGCACTGCAACGCCGGCCTCACCCATCTCGGTTTCGGTCGCCTCGGCACCCTCGGGCACCACAGGCGGCTCGGGAAACTTGCAGTGGGATATGTCCATCTCAGCAGCCTGCGCGGCACCGGCCAGCAACAGGGCCGAAAACGGAACCGCCAGAGCGGCAAAAAGCGTTGTACGCATGGGTCAACTCCTCTGATCGAAGCCTCCATCCTACCCTGCCGAACCCGCGCGTCAATCGCGCCCGGGTTCCGCCCGCGTGTGGTAATCCAGCGCAGGCCTTGTCAACATGAGCGAAACGCATGCCGTGGCCTTTCATGAACGCAATGTGCAGAACTGCAGCAGCCCGCCGGCTTGTTCTGATAAGCAGCCTGCTCTGTCTGCCGGCTGGCGCCGGTGCGCAGGAAGCGGAGGCACTGTCCGATCTATCCGACAAAGCAGAAATCGACGAGCATCGCAGCTTCGATCCCGACCCGGACCTTCAGCGGGTGCCCGGCGGCAGCCTCATCGTCAATGCCTTCATCATGGATGGGCCCGTCCGCGTGGACATCCACGATCGCCATTCGGACGAGGTGATCCTGCACCGGGAGGCCGATTCCATGTTTCCGTTCGAGGTGTCGCGCCAGGACCTGGCCGTCGAGCCCGAGGATGTGCTGGTACGCATCTATGTAAAGGGCGAACTGACGCACACCCTGAAACTGGAACGCTGAGTTCCCGCCAGCGCGTGACTGATCCATGACTCATTCCAGCAGACCGGCCTTTGACAGGGCCCTGGCCCATCTCGTAGCGCTCACGGACGGCGTTGAACTGGCACGCGATAGCGCATTCATTGCCCAACCGGTGGCGCTGGCGACTCGCTTCCGCGCCGCAGAAGCCGCCGCGGCCGCCCTGGCCGGCGGAGCGGCCCTGGCCAACCAGATGGCCATTGCCCGTGGCCTGCCGGGCAGCTCGGTGCGCGTGGACAGCCGCCACGCCGAGGCCTCGCTGCTGTCGTTCGCTCACCTGCACTTCACGGATCCAGAGCGTGCCCCCGCCGGGCGCCAGGCACCGGAACAACGCACCGCGGCAGCCGGTTTCTTCCCCACGGCGGACGGCCGCTGGGTGTACCTGCATCCCGGCTTTCCGCATAACACCCAGGGGCTGCTGAATCTGCTGGGCGTCGCCGATGACCGTTCGGCCGTGCGCTCGTCTGGCGAGCGCCAAGCCGAACTTCGTTCGGCCGTGGGCGATGCCGTCGCCGGCTATAGCGCAGAGACCCTGGAGCAGGCCATCGGCGCTGCCGGCCTGTGCGGCGCCATGGTCCGCTCCGCCGAGGAATGGGACGCCAGCCGCCCGGGGGTGCTGCTGGCCGCACGTCCGGTGGTGGAAATCATTCAGCTCGACGACTCGCCCCCGGAGCCCTTGCCGGCCTTTGAGGGCCGGGCTCTCAGCGGAATTCGCGTGCTCGACCTGACCCGGGTTCTGGCAGGGCCCACATGCGCGCGCACGCTGGCCAGCTACGGCGCCAGCGTGTTGCGGGTGGGCGCTTCTGAACTCCCCACCATACCGCTGTTCGTCGCCGACACCGGTTTCGGCAAACGCTCTACCCACCTGGATCTGACTCAGCCGGATGCTGCGCAGACCCTGCGGCGGCTGCTGCGCGACTGCGACGTGTTCTCGCAGAGTTATCGCAGCGGGGCCATGGACCGGCTGGGTTTCGGTGTCACCGATGTCGCTCAGTTGCGGCCCGGCATCGTCTACGTGTCCATCAACTGTTACGGCCACGAAGGTCCGTGGCGGCAGTGGCCGGGATGGGAACAACTGGCGCAAACCGTCACGGGTATGGCTCTGGCTCAAGGTGAAGACACTGACGAGCAGGGCCGGCCGACTCTGCTGCCGGCCGCGGTCACGGACTATACCACCGGCTATCTTGCCGCTTTCGGGGCACTGGCAGCCCTCGAGCGCCGCGCCCGGGTGGGCGGCAGCTACTGGGTGCGCGTGTCGCTGGCCCGCACGGCCATGTGGATCCGGCAACTGGGCCGACGCCGTACGCTGCGCGCCCGGCCGCTGGCGGACTCGGAAATCACCGCCTGGCAGGACGTCATGGACACACCCTGGGGTCCCGCGCACTATCTGCGTCCCGCGGTAAACCTGTCGGCCATGCCGGCAGGCTGGGACACGCCGCCGGTCCCGGTGGGTACCCATGCACCAAGCTTCGACTGACCACCTGGTGCAGCGCGCCGGGCCACGGGTTTGCTGATAAGCTGAGATCCCCACGCCGGGCGACCGGGAGCCGAAGAGCACTGCCATGATCACATTGACCATCAATGACGCCAGCCAACAGGTGGACGTGGACCCAGCGACTCCGCTGCTCTGGGTCATCCGGGAAAACCTCGGGCTGACCGGGACCAAGTTCGGCTGCGGCATCGCCCAGTGCGGTGCCTGCACCGTGCATCTGAACGACAAACCCATCCGCTCCTGCGTAACGCCGGTATCGGCGGCGGACGGCGCGCGCATCACCACCATCGAAGGCCTCGCCGACGGCGCTGATCTGCATCCCGTGCAGCAGGCCTGGATCGCCGAGCAGGTGCCGCAATGCGGGTACTGCCAGTCCGGCCAGATCATGAGTGCCGTTGCCCTGCTGCGCGACAATCCGGCGCCGGACGACGATGCCATCGACCAGGCCATGCGGGGCAACCTGTGCCGCTGCGGGACCTATCCGCGCATCCGCCGGGCCATTCACCGCGCCGCGGACGGCCGTCATGGATAAGCCGGGGACGACGCGCAAGGGCAAGTGGAGCCGCCGAGCCTTCATCACCGCCGGAACGGTGGCCGGCGGCGCTCTGCTCGTCGGCGTCGTCATACGCCGCGGCGACCCGACGCCGGACCTGGCCCCCCTGGTGACGGAGGAAGGTGAATACCTGCTGGATGCCTGGGTGAAACTCGGCAGCGACAACTCGGTCACCGCCATCGTGCCCCACTCGGAGATGGGGCAGGGGGCCCAATCCGCACTGGCGCAGATGCTTGCCGACGAGCTGGATGCGCACTGGGACGACGTACGGATTCTGGAAGCACCGGCCGAAGACGGCTACGCCAACTACGCTCTGGCCAAGGGCTTTCTGGTCGGCGGCCTGCAGATTCCCCGGGTGCTGGTACCCACCGTGGACGGCGCCATGTTGCAGATCAGCGACATGATGCATCTGCAGATCACCGGCGGCAGCATGAGCGTACGGACCACGGGCGTGCACGGCATGCGCGTTGCCGGCGCCGCCGCCCGGGAACTGCTGCTCACCGCGGCGGCCGGGCACTGGCAGGTGCCGCGCGCGGAACTGGCCGGCCGGGACGGCTTCGTGGTGCACGCGGCCTCCGGGCGCCGGGCACCGTATGGTGAATTCGCGGCCGCCGCCGGTGCGCTCGAGCCCTCACCGACGCCCGCGCTGAAGCGCCCGGAGGCGTTCACCCTGATGGGCCACAGCGTGCCGCGGCTGGACATTCCGGAAAAAGTCACCGGCGCGGCCCGGTTCGGCATGGACGCCCGCGTGGACGGCATGAAGTACGCGGCCATCCGCCGCGCCCCGGTGTTCGGTGCGCGCATCGACAGCCTGGACGACGGCGCGGCACGCGCCATGCCGGGTGTGCATGGGGTGATCGGTCTGGACAACGCCGTGGCAGTGGTGGCTGACGGCTACTGGCAGGCCGAGCAGGCGCTGGCCAAGGTGGCCGTGCGCTGGACGTCTACCGCCGCCGACACTCTGGACAGCGCGGCGCTGTTCGCCGGCTTCGAGCGGGACCTGGACGCAGCGGTCGCCAACGGCGACGAGCAGACGGACCTGTCCCGGGGAGACGCCCGCGGCGCGCTGGAGCGTGCCGAGCGGGTGGTAACCGCCAGCTACCGGGTGCCTTACCTGGCCCACGCCTGCATGGAACCCATGACGGCGACGGCCCGGTTCACCGACGGCGCCTGCGAACTGTGGACGTCGACCCAGAATCCGCTGGGCTTCAAGCACGCCGTAGCAGAAGCGCTGGAGCTGGATGCCGACCGGGTTACCGTGCACAACGCCTACATGGGCGGCGGCTTCGGCCGGCGCTCCAATCCGGATTACGCCATTCAGGCGGCTCAGCTCGCCCGGGCTGCCGGAATGCCGGTGCAGCTCATCTGGTCGCGTGAAGAAGACATCCGGCAGGATCACTACCGGCCGGCCGTGGTCTCTCGATTCAAAGCCGCACTGGATGCCGAGGGTCGTCCCGTGGCGTGGGAAAATCAGTTCGTCGACAAGCACGAACCCGCCGAGGCGCCGTACATCCCCTATGCCATAGCCAACCAGTACGTCCACTACGCCGACAGCCCGACCCATGTGCCGTTCGGGCCGTGGCGCAGCGTGGACCATTCCCAGCACGGCTTCTTCACCGAATCGTTCATCGACGAGCTCGCCCACGCGGCCGGCCGGGATCCCTACGATTACCGCCGCAGCCTGCTCGCGGATGCACCCCGTCATCGGGCCGTGCTGGACCTGGCCGCGGACAAGGCCGGCTGGACGCAGCCCCTGGCCGCCGGCCGCGGCCGCGGCATCGCCCTGCAGGCGTCCTTCGGCACCATCGTCGCCCAGGTGGCGGAAGTCACCGTACGGAACGGCCGCGTCCGGGTTGACCGGGTGGTCTGTGCGGCCGACCCCGGATTCGCCGTCTCACCGGACGGTTTCACCGCGCAGATGGAGTCGGGCATCATCTATGGCCTGACTGCGGCTCTATTCGGCGAGATCGAGTTGCAGGACGGCGCTGTGGTGCAGAGCAACTTCCACGACTATCCCATATTACGCCTGGACGAAAGCCCGCTGATCGAAACTTACATCGTCGAATCTGCCGGGCCCTGGGGCGGCGCCGGCGAACCGGGCACGCCCGCCATCGCGGCGGCAGTCGCCAATGCCGTATTCGCCGCCACCGGCACGCGCATTCGCGAGCTGCCGCTGGGCCGTCACGATTTCGATCAGGCGCAGGCCTGATGCTCCGGCGCACCTGGCGCAGCGCGTCCTGATCAATCGGCGAGGTAATACTCGAGGGTGGAGACGACCCGTACGTTCTTGATGTGCGGGTTGTTGCTGTCGCGGTCGGCAATACTGAACTGGCCCTGCCGGGCGGTGCGGATCTTGCCCAGCCGGCTGTTGGAATCCTCGGCGAACTTCTGCGCCACTTCCCGGGCCTTGCGCGTGGCCTGCTCGATCATGCCCGGCTTGATGTCATTCAGGCCATTGAACAGATACTGAGTACGGAACTCGTAGTTGTCCTGATTGAGCACGATGCCGGCCTTGCCCAGTTCCAGCAGTTCGCGGCCGGCGCCGCGCACGGCGTCGATCTTCGTGGTGAACACCGTGACCACCTGGGATACCGAATAACGCAGCCGGGCGTTCGGGTCGCCGTAACCCTGCGCCTGGCGATCGGTGATGTTGGGCGCGCCGACGCTGATCTCTTCTTCTGCGAAGCCGCGCAGGGTGAGGAAGGCGCGCACCTGCTCGCCCTGTTGCTCGAGTTCCACGAGCAGCGGCTGCAGATCGTTGCCGGCCACCACATACTGAATCGGCCAGATGGCGGTATCCGCCGGCACCTCCCGCTCGGCCAGGCCTTTTACCTCCACCGTTCGCTCAAGTGCCCGGGCATCGACGAAACCGCTGCCCACGAAGTAGCCGCCCAGGGCCAGACCCACGGCGACCAATGAACCCAGCAATGCAGCAGTGACGTTGTTCAACCCGGCTCCCGACGGATTCCACGACCCGGCAAGGTTACGCCGCCGTCAGCGCCTGATCCAGGTCTTCGAGAATATCGTCGATGGCCTCGATACCCACCGAGAGGCGAATGGCCTCGGGCGCTACGCCCACCCGGCGCTGTTCGTCCTCGCTGAGCTGGCGGTGAGTGGTGGATGCCGGATGGCAGGCCAGAGACTTGGCATCACCGATGTTGACCAGCCGCTTGAACAGCTTCAGCGCATCGTAGAACTTCACCCCGGCCTCGAAGCCGCCTTTCACACCGAAGGTCATGATGCTGGCGGCCCGGCCGTTCATGTACTTCTGCGCCAGCTCATGGTGCGGGTCGCCGGGCAGGCCGGCGAAGCTCACCCAATCGACTTTGGGGTGATTCTGCAGGTGCTGCGCCACGGCCAGTGCGTTCTCGCAGTGCCGCTCCATGCGCAGGGACAGGGTTTCGATGCCCTGCAGCAGCAGAAAGGCGTTGAACGGCGACAGGGCGGAACCGGTATTACGTAACGGCACCGTGCGGGCGCGGGCGATATAGGCAGCGGGCCCCATGGCCTCGGTGTAGACGACACCGTGATAGGACGGCTCCGGTTCGTTGATGGCCCGGTAACGTTCGGCGTGCTCGGTCCACGGGAAGTTGCCGGAGTCGACGATGATGCCGCCCAGGCTGGTGCCGTGCCCGCCCATGTATTTGGTCAGCGAGTGCACGACGATGTCCACGCCATGATCCACCGGCTTGAGCAGGGCCGGCGTGGCCACGGTGTTGTCGGTGATGGACACCACGCCATGGCTGCGGGCCATGGCCGCGACCGCCGCCACGTCGACGATGTTGCCCGCCGGGTTGCCGATGGTTTCGAAGAACACGGCCTTGGTGCGGGCATCGATGAGCTTCTCGAGATCCGCCGCCGAGTCGCCGTCGGCGAAGCGCACCTCGATGCCCTGTTTCGGTAACATGTGAGCAAACAGAGTAAAGGTGCCGCCGTAGAGCTGCGGTACGGTCACGATGTTGTCGCCGGCCTCGGCCAGGTTGAGGATGGCGTAGTTGATGGCTGCACTGCCGGCTGATACGGCCAGTGCGCCGATGCCATGCTCGAGGGCGGCGACCCGTTGTTCGAGCACGTCGCAGGTGGGATTCATGATGCGGCTGTAGATGTTGCCCGGCACCGCCAGGTTGAACAGGTCCGCACCGTGCTGGGCACTGTCGAACTCATAGGCCACGGTTTGAAAGATCGGTGTGGCCACGGCTTTGGTCGTCGGGTCGGTCTCGTAGCCGGCGTGTATGGCCAGCGTCTCGTCTTTCATGGCAACGGCTCCGTGATGTTCGTGGAGGACGGATTGTGCCGAGGCATGCCGGGCAATGCGAGCATTGCCACGGGCGACACCAGTACCGGATCAGCCCGGGGACCGGCGGCCAAAGCGTCCCGGCGCATACGGTGACAGGTCGAGGGCCGGCGGAGCGCCGCTCACCAGGTCCCGGACCAGCGTGCCGGTCAGCGCCGCCGTGGTCAGCCCCATGTGCTGATGGCCAAAGGCCGCGATGATGCGCGGATGACCCGGCAATCCGCCGATGGCGGGCAGGTAATCCGGCAGTGTCGGCCGCGAACCGCGCCAGCGCCCCACGGCGGCAGGCAGCGGCTCGCGGAACAGGCGGTCGGCCAGCGGCCGCAGCATGGCAGCCCGCTGCCAGGTGGGCGCCAGCTCCCGGCGTGCCAGTTCCACGGTTCCGGCCAGGCGCAGGTGGTCGGCCATGGGGGTCACCATGAAACCGTCTTCCGCAGCGGCCAGCGGTGCAGCGAGGCGCTGCTGCTCACCGGGAAAGGTCAGGTGGTAGCCCATCTCCGCCGCCAGAGGCGGCTCGCAACCCAGATCCCGGCACAGCGCACGGGAACCGAGACCCGCGGCAATGACCACGTAGCGAGCCCGCAGGCGGCCCCGGGTAAGGGTGGCCAGCACCTGATGGGGCTGGCAGTCGAAGCCTGCCACCGCCGCCGGGAGGATGCGTCCGCCGGCAGCCGTAAAGGCATCGGCCAGAGCCGTGACAACCGCCTGAGGGGTCGAGCACATGAGCGACTCCCGGGTGATAGACCGCACCGTGCAGGCGTTCGCTGAGTGCCGGTTCGCGGCGGCGCAACTCGGCACCGTCGATAATTTCCCAGGCAATTCCCAGCGCCCGCGCCTGCGCCCGCTCGGCCGCGTCACGCGCCAGGCCCAGGTCTGACCGGTAGACACTGTACATGCCCCGGGTCCGGAGCAGATGGGCCGCGCCGCTGGCGGTGAGCTCCTCCTGCCAGGCGCCCACCGAACGCGCGGTCAGTGCCGCAATGGCCCGGGTACCCCGCTCCACCTGACCCGGCCGGCAGGCTGCCGCGAAGCGGGCCAGCCACGGCAACAACCCGGGCAGGCGGCCCGCCTTCAGATACAGCGGCCCGCGGCGTTGCACCAGCATGGCGGGCACCCGGGCCAACACCTCGGGCCGGGCCAGAGGAAGAATGTGATCCGCGGCGATGATGCCGGCATTACCGGAGGAACAGACACTGCCCGGCGGTGCGGGATCGGCTACGCAAACGCGATAACCTGAGCGCTGCAGAGCCCGGGCGCAGGCCATACCCACCACACCGGCCCCGGCTACGAGCACATCGACGAAGGGCGCCTCACCAGTGGGATCATGGGACGCGATGTTCAGGCTCCTCGGCTGCGCTCACCCGGGGCTGAAGTCATCCGGCATACCTTCGAAGAATTCCACCTCGCCGGTATCGAGCGAATAGTCGGCGCCGACGATCAGCAACTCATCCTGAGCGATGAGGTTTTCGAGCACTTCCGAGCCGTGCCTGAGCTGATTGGCGGAAGCCCTGACATTGGCCCGCACGGCCCGCTGCACAAGAGAATCCTGATCGCCGGCGGCAGCCGAATCGAGCAACGGTTCCACCGCCGGGCGAACCCGATCGACGATGGAGCGCAGGTTGCGCGACGGATGCCGCTCACCGCGGCTCAGGGATTCCAGCGTAGCAACTACCGCGCCGCAGCGGGAATGACCGAGAACCACCACCAGGCGCGTGCCGAACCATTCCGCCGCGAACTCCACGCTGCCGATCTGCGAAGGGGCCACCACGTTGCCGGCCACCCGGATAACGAACAGGTCGCCGAGGCCCTGATCGAAGACGATCTCGGCGGGCACCCGGGAATCGGAACAACCCAGGACGATGGCAAAGGGCCGCTGATCGCCCACCACCTCGTTGCGGCGGGCGGGGCCGAGCGCGTCATCCCGGCGTTCACCGGCGACGAAGCGGCGGTTGCCGGCCTGCAGGCGCTGCAGGGCTTCCGTGGCGAGGATCATTTCGGCTCCGGTCGATGGTGCGCGATAGTGTACCGCGGGACGTCGGACGACACAGCGCGCAGCCATGTGCGGGAAGTCTATTTGCTACCATGTCCCTTCGAGCAGGGGAGAAAACGTTGGCCGCAACACACAGCTCAGGAGATGCCGAACCGCCGTCCGGCGCGCAGCGCCGCATTCTCACCGCCGGCAACCTGGTGGTGCTGGCCGTCACCGTGGCGGCGACGCTGTGGGGCCTGTGGTGGCTCTACGACCGCCTCACCAACACCTATGTTCTCGACGCGCGGGTCTCCTCGGACATGCTGCTGCTGTCGAGCCAGGTTTCCGGCTGGGTCGCCGATGTACCGGTGGCCGGATCGCAGACCGTGAAACGGGGCGACGTGCTGGTGCGCATCGACGACCGCCGGCCCCGGGCTCGCCTGGCTGAGCTGCGGGCGGCGGTGGCCGTGGCGGATGCCGACCTGGACGCCATGGCAGCGCGCATCGAGGTGACCGACCATAGCACCGCCAGCCTGCTGGATGCCGCCCGCTCACGCCTGGAGGCAGCCGGGTCCGAGCTGGAGGCTGCGCAGGGCGACCTGGAGGTGGCCGAAGCGGACTGGCAGCGGGCCGGGCCATTACGCGAGCGCGAACTCCTCTCGCAACAGGAGTTCGAAGAGATCCGTAACACCTATCGCAGCGCCGTGCAGACTGTACGGCGGCGCGAAGCAGGGGTAGCGACAGCGCGGGCGGATCTGGCCGAGGCGGAGGCCGAGCGCGCCCGGATCACGGTATTGGGGGCCGAACAGGCGGCACTGCAGCAGCGCCGGGAACAGGCCCTGCGGCAGGTGGAACAGGCCGCAACCGAACTCGACTACTACACCATAACCAGCCCGATCGCCGGCGTGGTTGACGAACTGTTCATCGACCCGGGCGAGCACGTATCGGCCAGCCAGCGAGTACTGGTCATGCACGACCCGGGGCGCGTCTGGGTCAAGGCCAACGTCAAGGAGACGGAGCTGCGTCACCTGTCCGAAGGTGACGAGGTGTCCATCAACGTGGACGCTTACCCGGACCAGGCCCGGCGCGGAGTGATCCGCACTATCGGCCAGGCCGCCACCAGTGAATTCGCCCTGCTCCCCAATCCGAACCCCAGCGGCAACTTCACCAAGATCACCCAGCGAGTCGAAGTCACCATCGATTTCGCCGAGCCCGATCCTCGCCTCAAACCCGGCATGATGGTGGAGGTGAAGATTCCGCACCGCTCATGACTGACCATCCCGTACCCGAAGGTCTGGAAGCCTCGCCCGGCTTCATCGAGAAGTTCCGCCAGATCGGGCCGAGCTTCCGCTGGTGGGCGGCCGGCGTCGGCATGATCGGATCTTTTGCCACCCTGCTCACTTCAACCATCGTCAACATCGCCATCCCCGACATCATGGGAGCGTTGGGCATGACGCCGGACGAAGCCCAGTGGCTGGCCACCGCCTTTCTCGCCGCCGGTACGGTGACCATGCTGATCACCGCCTGGTGTATCCGCGCCTTCGGCATTGCCGCTACCTACATCGTTGCCATGCTGGTGTTCATTGCCGGGTCTTTTCTCGGCGCCGCGGCGGATACCACGGAAATCATGCTCATCGCCCGGGTCGTGCAGGGCGCCGCCGCCGGGGTGGTTACGCCCATCGGCATGGTGGTGACAGCCCAGGTCTTCCCCATCAGCCAGCGCGGCATGGCCATGGGTCTGATGGGCGTGGGCACCATTCTGGCGCCTGCCCTGGGACCCACCATGGGCGGTTACCTGGTGGACCATCTGTCCTGGCGCTGGGTATTCATCGCCGCCGTGCCGTTCGTGGCCGTCAGCCTGCCCATGGCCAAGTCGTTCTTCCCGGCGCGGGAGGAGAGCGGGCCGCGGCCGTCGTTCGACTGGATGGGCGCACTGCTGTGCAGCGTGTTCATCACCGCGCTGCTGGTGGGCCTCACGGAAGGGCAGCGCCACGGCTGGTACCACGACCCGGCCCTGCTGGCTCTGGCCATCGGCTGCGCCGGATTTGTGCTCTGGGTGGCCTGGGAGGTCTACACTCCGGAACCCATCCTGGAACCGCGCCTGTTCCTGAACGGCCGCTTCGTGGCTGCCGCCGTCGTCACTTTCACGGTGGGAGTGGGACTTTACGGCTCCACCTACGTGTTCCCGCTGTTCCTGCAGGCAGTCTCGCGGCTGGTGGCCACGGAAGCCGGGTTGCTCATGGCACCTGCCGGGCTGGTGATGGCCGTGCTGTTTCCCCTGGCCGGCCGCCTGGCCGATCTGACGTCACACCGCGCCATGATCCTCATCGGCCTGGTCCTGTTTGCGCTCAGCAACTATCCCATGATGTACGCCGACGCCTTCACCCCGGCCATGCAGCTGCTGCTCTGGTACGTGGTCGGTCGAGTGGGTCTGGCCATGATTTTCCCCAGCCTCAATGCGGCGGCCATCAACCCCCTGCCTCTCGCCCTCATCCCTCAGGGGTCCGGCGCCATCAACTTCATGCGCCAGCTCGGCGGCGCGTTCGGCATCAACCTGATCTCGCTGGCCATGCACGAGCGCACGGTGGCCTACTACGATGCCCTGAACGCCACCCAGAGCTGGGACAATCACACCACCCGGGAACTGATGCGCCTGGTGATCCAGGAGTTTCAGCATCTCGGCCTGATCGGCTATCGCGGCTTCGAGGCGTCCTTCGGCTACATTCTGCAGATCGTGGGTGCCCAGGGCACCATGCTCGCTTATCGCGATATGTTCGCCCTCATCGGCGCGGTATTCGCCATCTCCCTGCTACCCGCCCTGTTCATCGCCGGGCGGCGAACCGCGCAGTCAGCAGGTAGCTAGCGACGGCAGTCCGGCACGCGGCCGGCGGAACGGGCCTGAGAGGAAATGCGCATGTGCTCGCTCATGCGCGCATTGAGTTCGGTAATGCGACGCTGGCTGGAGGGGTGCGTCGACATGAACTCGGGCTGGCTGCCGCCGCCCTGGGCCTGCATGTTCTGCCACAGTTTGACACTTTCACGAGGATCGAAGCCGGCTTTGGCCATGAGCTCGAGCCCCACCAGGTCGGCTTCCGCCTCCTGGGTGCGGCTGAACGGCAGAATCACCCCCACCTGAGCACCGACGCCGAGCAGCCCGAAGAGCTGCTGTTTCATGGGTGTGTCGGCACCCACCGCGGCCTGCACGAGCTGCATGCCCGTCTGCGTAACGAAGTTGGCGGAAACCCGTTCGTTGGAATGGTTGGCCAGCACATGAGCAACCTCGTGGGCAATGACCGTAGCAAGCTGGCCCTGATTCTCCGCCACGTCGAGCAGACCCGTATAGACGCCGATCTTCTTCCCCGGCAGAGCGAAGGCATTGGCGGCATCCTGTTCGAAGACCTTGATCTCCCAGGCGGCCGGGTCACCGTCGGGCAGGGCGCGAATGACATGCTCGGCGACGCAGCTTACGTAGGCGTTGATGCGGCCATCCCGGGACACCGGCGTATCCTGCTGAATCTCCTGAAAGGCGGCCGCTCCCATCTGTGACATTTCCGCGGCCGGAAACAGGATGAGCTGATTGCGCCCCATGGGCGAAGTGGTACAGCCGAGCAGAAGCACGGCCGTTAAGAATGCGATGACCGGATATTTCATGGCTGTCGGATTACCTCGAAACGACCCCCATCATGAGCGATCCGCCCGTCCCGCACAACGTCGCCGCAGCGGCTCAGCGGAACGTGGGGTAGTCGGGACTCCACATGGCCTCCCGGGCGGCGGCCCGGCAATCGGCGGGCCGCGGGGCGCGCGCCAGGCCTTGCGCGAAGGCCGCCTCGCAGACCGCGCCGGCGCTCTGCGCAATGATGGACCGCAGGCGTCCGACATCGGGATAGAGCAGCCCACTTTGCAGCTCTTCCTCGGTCACCTGCTCGGCCAACGCACCCGCGGCCCGGGTGATCATCTCGTCGGACACTTCCGTGGCCCCGGCTACCAGACTGCCGAGGCCCAGGGCCGGGAAGACGAAGACGTTGTTACCCTGACCCACGCGCACGGTCCGGCCTGCATATTCCACGTCGTCGAATGGACTGCCGGTGGCCACCAGCGCCCGGCCCTCCGTCCAGCGGATCAGATCCGCCGGGATGGCCTCGCTGTTGGCGGTGGGATTGGACATGGGCATGATCAGCGGCGTCGACACCTGGTCCGCCATGGCGCGTACCAGGGGCTCGTCGAAAGCGCCGGGCTGACCCGAGGTGCCGATGAGCACCGTGGGCCGATAAGCCCCGACCACCGCAGCCAGCGACCGGTCGTCGCCGATGCCGTACGCTGCAGCCGTGGCCTGGGGCCAGGCCAGCTCCGCCTTATAGTCGTCGGACAGTGCCCGGTCGTCCACCAGCAGGCCGCGGCTGTCCAGCACGGCCAGACAACGGTGCAGATCCGCCTCCGCCAGGCCGTCGAGGCGCAGTGCGGCCTTGATCTGCCGGGCAATGCCCAGACCCGCCGCGCCGGCACCCAGTATGACGATGCGCTGCTCGGCCAGACGGGTGCCGGTGATCCGCAGCGCCGAGAAAATGCCCGCCAGCGCCACGGCACCGGTGCCTTGAATGTCGTCGTTGAACGACAGCACGTCATGCCGGTAGCGCTCCAGCACGCTCAGCGCATTGTCTTTGCGCAGGTCTTCCCACTGAATCAGCGCCCGTGGGAACACCTCGGCGAACGCCTCCACGAATTCCGCCACCAGAGCCTGGTAGGGCTCGCCGCGCAGACGTTCGCCGGCCCAGCCGAGATACATGTTGTTACCGAGCAGCGCTTTGTTATCGGTACCCACGTCCAGACTTACCGGCAACGTGGTGGCCGGATCGATGCCGGCGCCGGCGGTGTAGAGCGCCAGCTTGCCGATGGAGATGGCCATGCCGCCGGCGCCCTGATCGCCGATACCGAGGATCGATTCGTTGTCGGTGACCACGGCCAGCCGGACATCGCGGCCGTCGGCCGCCGCCTCCAGCACTTCACGAATGCGGCCCCGGTCCGCGGGGGTGATCCACACGCCGCGGCCGCGCTGGAAAACCTCGCTGAACTTCTGCGTCGCCAGCCCCACGGTGGGCGTATAGACGATGGGCATGAGCTCGGCGAGATGGTCGAGCAGAATCCGGTAGTAGAGGTGTTCGTTGCGGTCCTGCAGACCGGCCAGCTCGCGGTAACGGGCCAGCGGCTCGGCGATACCCGACAGGCGCTCGTAAAAGCGCACCGCCTGCTGATCCTGGCTGTTGTAGCCCGCCGGCAGAAGACCCGTCAGCCCGAGCAGGCGGCGTTCGTCGGCGCTGAAGGCGCTGCCCTTGTTGAGCAGCGGATCGCGCATCACGGCGTGACCGCGCAGTTGCGTGTGGCGGGTCTTGCCGGCCATCAGCCGGCCCCCAGTGCACCGCCGTCGAGGAGCGCCTGAATCTCGGCGGCGTCGAAGCCGGCAGCGGCAAGCACCTCGCGGCTGTGCTCGCCGACCTGCGGGGCCGGCCCGCGCGGCTTCACCTCCACGTCACGAAAGCGCATGGGCGCGCGCACGCTGCGATAGCTGCCCCGGGGATGCTCGATGCTGGGAAACATGCCGATAGCGTCGGCCTGCGGGTCCCGGGCCACTTCGTCCAGAGTCAGCACGGGACCCCAGACCAGACCCTCACGGTCGAAGATCTCGCCCCACTCGTCGCGGCTGCGCGCCGCCAGGATGGTGTCGATGGCATCCACCAGTTCGGCCATGTGCTGATAGCGGCCCTTGCCGGTTTGAAAACGCGGGTCGTCCAGCCAGTCTTCCTGGCCGAGCGCCCGACAGAGCTTCTCGAAGGCATCCGGGCGCAGGGTGTTCAACACCACCCACTTGCCGTCGCCGCAGGGGTAGCGATTGGCCGCCGGGGTGAGCTGCTCGCGCCGGGAACGGCGGCGCACCGGCGCCTGGTCCACGGCGGTGACGCCGAAGTCACTGGCCTGGGTCCAGATGGCGGACTCGTACAGAGACGTTTCCACGACCTGTCCCCGGCCGGTGCGCTCAGCCACGCGCAGGGCTGCGAGGATGGCACCGAGCAGGGCCAGGCCGGCGGTATGGTCGCCCTGGGCCGGTCGCGCCATGGGCACCTCGCCATGGTCGCCTTCGCGCATGGCGTCGTACAGGCCGGAGCGGCCGAAGAATGCTGTGACGTCGTAACCGGGGCGCGCGGCCTCCGGGCCGTTGCTGCCGTAGCCGGTGAGTGTGGCATGCACCAGAGCCGGGTTGTTTTTCATGAGGGTGTCGGCATCGAGCCCGAAGCGCTGTTGCCGCTGAGGCAGCAGGTTGCACAGAAATACCTGGGCGTCGGCCGCCAGACGCTGGACCACAGCCACCCCTTCGGGAGTATCCAGCGCCACGGCAATGGAGCGCTTACCCCGGTTGTCCACGTCGAAACCGAAATCGTAGCCTTTCAGCGGACCCTCGATCTTCGCCGGCCGGCCGATGCCGCGCATGGGATCGCCGCCCAGCGGCTCCACCTTGATGACGTTGGCTCCCATGTCAGCGAGAATGGCGCCGGTGCTGGGTGCCGCCATGTAGTTGGTTACCTCGATAACCGTAATGTCCCCAAGCGGTGCGCTCACGTCTCCTCCCGGACAGCCGCCGAAAATGCAGGACCGGCATTGTAGTGTAACTGCCCCGGCATCGCCTGCCCTGCCCGATAGTCAGCCCGTGCTCAGGCGGACAGGGTATGCAGGGTGATCTCCGCTGGGCAATTGAGGCGCACCTCGGCAATGGAGGTACCGGAACCCGGCGAGGTATAACCCGTCATGTCGCCGTAGCGCCACAACCCGCGGCCCAACGACCGCGGGATGCGTGCATCGAGGAACAGCGGCAGCCCGCCCGGCAGACAGATCTGACCGCCGTGGGTATGCCCGCACAGCAGCAGATCGACCCCGCAGTGTGCGGCCTGGCGATACACCTCCGGCGTGTGGGACAGCAGCACCGTGAAATCATCCGGCGACACCTCGCCGAGCGCCTTCTCGAAATTCTCCACCCCGAAATAATGGGCGTCGTCGATGCCGGCCAGGCACAGCCGCTGGCCGCTGCGCTCGAGGGGTACGTGCTCGTTCATCAGCACGGCAACGCCCATGTCTTCCAGTTGCGGAACCATGAGTACGCTGTCGTGATTGCCCAGTACGGCGTAGACGTCGCCGGCCAGGCTGGCGCGCAGATTGGCCAGGCCCCGCAGGGTCGGCTCGATGGACCCGGTAGTGGCGAAACGATAATCGCCGGTGAGCACACACAGGTCGTACTCTACCTCCCGGACTGCTGCCGTCAGCGCGTGTGCTGCTTCGGGACTGGCGTCGATGTGCAGGTCCGACAGGTGCAGGATGCGGAAGCCGTGAAACGCCTGCGGCAGACCGGACAACGTCAATCGGTTGTGCACGATGCGGACGCTGCGTGCATTCCGCCGGGCGCGCGCGTGCAGCCCGGTGAGCCGCAGACCGGTGCGGATCAGCGCCGGCAGGGAATACCAGTTCTCCGGATGGAACACGCTGCGCGCCCGGTGAAACACCTGGGCTGCATGGTCCTGCTCGATACCCAGCCGCGCCCGGGCATGCACGCGGCCGAGGCGCCGCTCCAGCCGGGCCCGCAGTTCGGCGCGGTCCCGCCCGTCGACGGCCGGGGCGGATGCCGGCTCAGGGATAGACACGCTCACCGGCCAGGTAGGTCGCCACGACCGCGGTGTCGTTGATGGCCGCCGGCTCGATCTCGAACAGATTGGCGTCGAGCACGACCAGATCGGCCAGTTTGCCCGGCTGCAGTGTTCCGGTGTCGTGTTCCTGATGCATCAGGAAGGCGGCGTTGCGGGTGTAGGCCGCCAGCATGGTTTCGAGGGACACCGCTTCCGCCGGATTCAACACACCCTCCACCAGACCGTCCGGATCCTGCCGGGTCACTGCCACCTCGATGGCATCCAGCGGGTTCATGGACGACACCGACCAGTCGCTGCCGCCGACGATGGTCCCGCCGGCGGCGGCGATGGAAGCGATGGGATACATGCGCTGCACCCGCGCCTCACCGACAGCGGGCATATTGATGTCGGTGATATAGGCATCCGGGAAGGCCCACAGAGCCTGGAAATTGGCCAGCACGCCGAGTTCACCGAAGCGTTCGTAGTCGTCCGGATGCACGAGCTGCAGATGGCAGATGTGGTGGCGATTGTCGCTCGGGCCATTGGCAGCCTGCGCCGCCTCCACGGCATCCAGACCCTGACGCACGGCACGGTCGCCGATGGCGTGCATATGAACCTGAATGCCGCGGGCGTCCAGGTCGGTGACCAGCGCCCGCAGCTCTTCCCAGGGCACGTTCAGGATGCCGGTCCGGCCGGCGCCTCTGCCCCTGGGGTCGAGGTACGGGTCGAGCAGCGCGGCGGTTTCCCCTTCCAGTACGCCGTCGAGAAAGATCTTCGCCGCATCAGCGCGCACCAGCGCGCCGGAGCCGCGGCTGCCCGGGTTGAGCAGGTCGGCGCTCGCCGGCGCGCCGTAGCCGGCCCTGCGGATGCTGGTGACGATCCGGGCGGTCAGCCGTCCATCGCTTTCCAGGCGCCGCCAGGTCGACAAAGCAGGACCGTCCACCGAAGCGGCCACGATGGAAGTGATGCCGAAGCTGTTGGCCATCTCGAGGGCGGCCAGCGCCCCGGCCTCACGTTGCGCCTCGGTAATTTCCGGAAGCTCGGCGCGCACCAGCTCCTGGGCGGTCTCGCGCAGGGTGCCCGTCGGTTCGCCATCGGCGTCGCGTTCGATGACACCCTGGGGCGGGTCCTCGGTGTCGGCGGTTATGTTAGCGCGCTCAAGCCCCGCCGAGTTTACCCAGCCGCTGTGGCCATCCTCGCCTTCGAGATATACCGGACGGTCGCCGGCGATGTCGTCCAGCAGCCGTTTGTGGGGATTGCCGTCGGGGAAGAGCCCCAGATTCCAGCCGCCGCCCACCAGCCAGTCGTCGCCGGCTGACTCGCCAGGGGGCATCTCACGATGACAAGCTTCGATACGCTCGAGCGTCTCCTCGACACTGGCGGCCCCGGTGAGATCGCACTGCAGACTTTGAATACCGCCGGCAATGGGGTGCGAATGGGCGTCGTGGAAGCCGGGCAGGACCATGGCGCCGTCGAGGTCCCGCACGTCGCCGCGAAAGGCCGCCTCGATATCGCGGCTCGACCCCACGGCGAGGATGCGGCCGTCGCCGATGGCCATGGACTCGGCCCAGGGCTGCTCGGGATTCAGAGTATAGAATGCGCCGTTACTGAGAATCAGGTCGGCGTCTTGCGCACCAGCGCCTTGGGCACCAGCGCCTTGCGCACCAGTGGCCGGATCAGCATCCGGCGGCGCCGGCTCGGAACAACCCGCGGCCAGCGTCATGGCCAGTGCCGCAAGCCATCCGGCCACCACCGTTCGCCCACGCCACTTCACTGCGTCGTGCTGCGTCGCCGGCTGTTGCGCCCATGGGTTCATGAATCCTCCAGTTACAGTTTATCCAGCATCGCGTAATAGAGCATGCCCGCAACCAGCGCCGGCCAGCGCAGCAGCCGGCCGCCGGGAAACCGGACGTGGGGAATGCCGGCCAGCAGATCGAAGCGTTCCGCGCTGCCGGCGATGGCATCGGCGATGAGTTTGCCGCCCATGTTGGCCATGGCCACACCGTGGCCCGAGTAACCCTGAGCCCAGAATACGTGGCCGCTGCGGCCGAAATGGGGCATGCGTTTCAGGGTGATGGCGAGGGTGCCGCCCCAGGCGTAGTCGATGTCCGCATCGGCAAGCTGCGGATAGACCTCGAGCATGCAGCGGCGCACGAATGCTTTCAGATCGCGGGGAAAGCGCGGCGAGTAATTCTCGCCACCGCCGAACAGCAGCCGGTGATCGGGCGAGTTGTGAAAGTAGTTCACCACGAAGCGGGAATCCACCACCGCCAGGTCGTCGCGGTTGATGCGTCGGGCCCGTGCCTCGCCGAGCGGCGCCGTGGCCAGCATGAAGTTGTTGATGGGCATCTGATAGGCATCAATGCGGCGGGCCAGACGGCCCAGGTATCCGTTGCAGGCCAGGACCAGATAGTCAGCGTCCACCGCACCGGCCTGGGTCGTCACCTCCACCCGCCCGCCGGCCGATCCGCCGCTGCCGGGTATGGGCTGATAGTCGCACACCGTGGAGTGCTCGAAGATCTGCACGCCCCGCTCGCGGCAGGCCCGCGCCAGGCCCAGGGCCAGGTTGAGCGGCTGCAGGTGCCCGGCGCCATTGTCCACGTAGCCGCCGAAGTAGGTATCCATGCCGAGCATGGCCGCCGCCTCGGCGCCGTCCACTTTGCGGCAATGGTCATAGCCGTAGCGCTCGGCCAGAACGTCTACGTAGTTCCAGTAGTCGTCGACGTAGCGGCGCCGGTGGGCGGCATGCAGTACTCCGTTCTTGAGATCGCAGTCGATGCCGTAGCGGCTGATGCGCTCGCGGACCAGCTCGTTGGCCTCGACAGCAATCTGCCACAGGCGCGCAGCGGCCTCCCTGCCGAGCCAGCGTTCCAGGTCGTCCTGATCTTTGCGTTGACCCATGCCCAGCACGCCGCCGTTGCGGCCGCTCGCCCCGGACCCCACCCGGTAGCCTTCCAGCAGCACCACCGAATAACCGCGTTCGGCAAGGGTCAACGCCGCGGACAGCCCCGTATAGCCCGCGCCCACCACGCAGACGTCGGCGCGGACGCGCTCGCTCAACGGCGGATGGTCGGTAAGACCTTTAGCGGTGGCGTAATACCACGACTGTTCGAACCCCACGCTGGCGCGCATATCGCGGCTCATCGTCGGTCACCCGGCTCTCATGACAACCGGCGCGCCACCGCGGTGAGTGCCTGGTCTGCCTTGTCGAGCAACTCGTCCACCTCGGCGTGACTGATGATCAGCGGCGGCGCCACGATCATGGTGTCGCCCACGGCGCGCATGACCAGGCCATGCTCGATGCAGGCATCGCGGCACAACTCGCCGGCGCGCTCGCTCCTGGCAAAACGCTGCTGGCCCTCGCGGACCAGCTCCAGCGCGCCCATGAGGCCGAACATGCGGGCCTCGCCGACGATGGCGTGACGCTTGCCCAGTTCCGCCCAGCCGCGGCTGAAGTAGGGCTCGATGTCGTTGCGCACACGCTCGGCCAGGCCGTCGCGTTCGATCACGTCGATGTTGGCCAGCGCCACGGCACAGGCCACCGGATGGCCGGAGTAGGTATAACCGTGGGCGAACTCGCCGCCGCCGGCGCCGAGCACCGAAGCTACCCGTTCACCCAGCAGCACACCGCCCAGCGGTATATAGCCGGAGGTCACGCCTTTGGCGAAGGTCACCAGATCGGGTTGGAAACCCATGCGCTCGTGGCCGAACCAGTGACCGAGACGGCCGAAACCGGTAATCACCTCGTCGGCGATGAGGAGGATGTCGTGCTCCCGGCAGACCCGCTCTACCTCGCCCCAATAGGTCTGCGGCGGAATGATGACGCCGCCGGCGCCCTGCACCGGCTCGCCGATGAAGGCCGCCACCCGCTCCGGGCCGAGTTCCACGATGCGTTCTTCGAGCCGGCGCGCCACTTCCAGACCGAAAGCATCCGGGCTGGTGTTGCCGCCGTCTTCGAAGTGATAGGGCTGGTCCACATGCTCGATGTCGGCAATGGGCAGGCCGCCCTGTTCGTGCATGGGCTTCATGCCGCCAAGACTCGCGGCACCGATGGTGCTGCCGTGGTAGGCGTTGGTGCGGCTGATGATGATCTTCTTTTCCGGGCGCTCCATGAGCTGCCAGTAACGGCGCACCAGGCGGATCTGAGTGTCATTGGCCTCGGATCCGGAACCGGTGAAGAATACGTGGGACAGGCGGTTGCCGGTCAGACCGGCGAGACGCTCCGCCAGACGGATGGTCGGCTCGGTCGTGCATTGAAAGAAGCTGTTATAGAAGGGCAGCGCCGTGAGCTGGGCGGTGGCCGCCTCCACCAGCTCACGGCGTCCATAGCCGACGTTGACGTTCCACAAGCCCGACATGCCGTCGAGCAGCTTGTTGTCCAGATGATCCCAGATGTAGACACCCTCGCCGCGGACGATTACGCGGGTACCCTTCTCACCGAGCGCCTTGAAATCGGTGAAGGGATGGAGATGGTGGTCACGGTCGCTGCGCTGCAGCGCCGCGAGGTCGCTGTTCATCAACGACATCCTGCAGATAAGTTGCTGCGGCGCATGACCCGCCGACGCAATCGCGCCATTGCTGTGGTGGAGCCTGACGTTGGGGTCTGTCCGTGCACCGGACGCTCGCCTATGATAGCGGCAAAAGGGGCCATTTTTTGCCACAGACCAGTACAGATCCATTCCTGGACGAACCCTGGAAACGCGGCGACGGCCAGCCGTTTCTGCGCATAGACGGGGTAACCAAACGATTCGGCGACTTCGTCGCCGTGGGCGACGTTTCCCTGGACATCTACGAACGGGAGTTCTTCAGCCTGCTCGGCGGCTCCGGCTGCGGCAAGACGACCCTGCTGCGCATGCTCGCCGGCCTGGAGCTGCCCAGTGCCGGCCGCATCTTCATCGACGGTCAGGACATGTCGCGGGTACCGCCCTACGAGCGGCCGGTGAACATGATGTTCCAGTCTTATGCGCTGTTTCCGCACATGAACGTCCGCAACAATGTGGCTTTCGGGCCTCAAGCAGGATCGCATTCCCAGAGCCGAGATCGCCGAGCGCGTGGACGAGACTCTGTCTCTGGTGGAAATGGCCCGGTATTGCCCAGACGCCAGCCAAGCGAACTGTCGGCGGCCGGCCACGCGGTGGCCCTGGCTCGGGCCCTGGTGAAGCGCCCCAAACTGCTGCTGCTCGATGAGCCCCTGGCGGCACTGGATAAAAAGCTGCGTGAACGAACCCAGCTCGAGCTTTCACGCATCCAGGAGCGGGTGGGCATCACCTTCGTGCTGGTCACCCACGACCAGGAAGAAGCCATGAATCTGTCGACGCGCATCGCCGTCATGCGCGAGGGGCGCTTCGAACAGATCGGGACCCCGCGGGAGATCTACGAAACACCGGCCAATCGATTCGTCGCCGGCTTCATCGGCTCGGTAAACCTGCTGGAGTGCGCGCCCGGTGACACAGCGGGCCAACTGCGCGCGCTGAATCTGGACATCACGGTGCAACCGTCGGATCGCCGCACCGCAGCGGCGGAACACACCTGGGTGGCCATCCGCCCGGAGAAGATGCGTCTGCAGCGTGAAGCGCCGCCCGCGGATGACGGCGGCGCGCCAGTCAACGCGGTGGCCGGGCAGATCGAGGAGATCACCTATCTGGGCTCGCATTCCATCTATCATGTCCGCACTGCCGGCGACATCACCCTGACGGTCACCGTGCCCATGCCGGATTTCGGCGGCCGGCGCGGCTACCTCGTGGGATGAAGCCGTGTGCGTGGTGGTGGCGGACGGTGTGGTGATGCTCCACAATGACGAAGCTTCTTGAGCCCGCGGCGCTGGCTCCTGTACGCGGTGCCGTGTCTGTGGCTGGCGGTGTTTTTTCTGCTGCCGTTCGTGTTCGTGTTCAAGATCTCCCGAGGCGGTGATTGCGCAACCGCCGTATACGCCGCTGGTCACTGAAACGGCTGACGGCCTGTCGCTGCACATCACCCTGGGCAACTACCGGTTTCTGCTGGAAGACAAGCTCTATGTGCTGTCGTATCTGGCGTCTCTGCGCATCGCCTTCGTCTCCACCGTGCTGTGCCTCGTCATCGGCTATCCCATCGCCTATGCCATCGCCCGGGCGCGGGGCCGCAGCCAGCTCATTCTGCTCATGCTGGTCATTCTGCCCTTCTGGACATCGTTTCTGATCCGCGTCTATGCCTGGAAGGTGCTGCTGCAGGGCGGCGGCGTGATCAACGGCGCACTCATGTGGCTCGGCATCATCGACACACCGATGGCCATGCTCTACACGGAGGGCGCCGTGTACGTAGGAATCGTCTATACCTATCTGCCGTTCATGATCCTGCCGCTGTACGCGGCGCTGGCGCGCCTGGACTACTCGACGGTCGAAGCCGCCCTCGACCTCGGCTGCCGGCCGTGGCAGGCGTTCTACAAGGTGACCGTGCCGCTGTCGCTGCCGGGCATTGTGGCCGGATCCATGCTGGTGTTCATCCCCGCGGTGGGCGAGTTCGTGATTCCGGAGCTGCTCGGCGGACCCGACACCATCATGATCGGCCGGGTGCTGTGGAACGAGTTTTTCGCCAACCGGGACTGGCCCATCGCCTCGGCGGTGGCCATCGTCATGCTGTTGCTGCTGGTGCTGCCCATCACCTTGCTGCAGAACAACCGCAAAGACCTGCGAGAAGCCAATGCGTGAGGCAGCTTGTGCGTAGACCGCTGACCCTGCTATCGCTGGTGCTGTTCGGCTATGCGTTCCTGTATGTGCCCATCGTGACCCTGGTGGTGTATTCCTTCAACGAAAGCGATCGGGTGATGATCTGGCAGGGCTTTTCCACCCGCTGGTATGCGGCGCTGCTGGCCGACGAGCAGATTCTGTCCGCGGCGTGGCTGTCGGTGCGTATCGCCGTCATCAGCGCCAGCGTGGTCAGGTCTGGGTAATGGGCGGCTGCGTGGTGAGCATGGCCGTTTCCGCACCGCGCTATCCTCCGGCATGCTCGCTGCCCCGCTGGTCGTACCGGAAGTCATCACCGGGCTGTCGCTGCTGATGCTGTTCGTGGCGCTGGAGAGCTCCTTCGGCTGGCCCAGCGGGCGCGGCGCAACCACCATCAGTATTGCCCACATCACGTTCTGCACCGCCTATGTGGCGGTGGTGGTGCAGTCCCGCCTGGGCCAGCTCGACCCGGCGCTGGAAGAAGCAGCCATGGACCTGGGCGCCCGGCCGGCGCGCATCTTCTTTCTGGTAACGGTGCCGCTGCTGGCGCCGGCGCTGATTGCCGGCTGGCTGCTGGCCTTCACCCTGTCCATCGACGATCTGGTGATTGCCAGCTTCGTCTCCGGGCCCGGTGCCTCCACCCTGCCCATGGTGATCTTCTCCAAGGTCCGCCTGGGCCTGTCCCCGGAGGTCAATGCGCTGGCTACGCTACTGATTCTGGTCGTGCTCGTCGGGGTATCGGCGGCGCTGCTGATCGGCGCCCGGCGCACCCGCAGTGCTGCCGCCGCGCCGGACTGAAGCGGCCGGCTCGACCGGGCGGCCATGTGGAAGGAACTTCCGCGCACTGATCCTGCCCAAGCAACCGTGCGTCCCGGCAGGGCCCGGGCAGATGACACCAGCACAGCGCAACACCGACCAGAGCAAAGACAGCTCAGGAGTTCTGCATGCACAACCGTTTGCTCTCCGTCATCACCGTTCTGCTGCTCGCCGGCGTCCCGGCGTTTGCCGTGGCTGCGACAGACACAAGTGGGGTCGAAAACCTGCGGGAAACGGGCAAAGCCTTCGCTTCCGTGGCGCGTTCGGTATCACCGTCAGTGGTGTTCCTGCAGGTGGAAAGCACCCGGGAGCGCGGCGGTCGCCAGTTCGGGCCAGACGACTTTCTGCGCCGCTTCTTCGGCGACCAGTTCCCCGGTGTTCCGGACCAGCAACCGGAACGCGAACGGCGCGTGTTCGGCCAGGGTTCCGGCTTCGTCTTCGCCCGCCGGGACGGCAAGGCCTACGTCATGACCAACGATGCATGGTCGCCGAATGCCGAGCGTATCGATGTGGTTTGCCAACACACCAGTTCGACGCCACCGTAACGGGCACCGACCCGCAATCCGACGTGGCGGTCATCGAATTCGAAGCCGACGATGTGCAGCCACTGCGCTTCCAGTTCTCGCGACTTCGAGTCGGCGAATGGTCATCGCCATCGGCGGCCGTTCTTCGGTATTCACTTCAACGCTTGCCGTAGGGTGGTGAGTTGCTACCGGCGCACCAGCATGGGCGTGACCAACTGGTCGTCCTGGGCCGATGTCCGCCAGCGATCCCGGCAACTCGGGGACCCGCTGTCCTCAACCTGGATGGCGAAGTCGTTGGCATGAACACGGCAATATTCAGCCGCAGCGGCGGCTATATGGGTATCGGCTTCGCCATCCCCATCGATCTGGCCCGCAACATCGGCAACCAACTGATCGACAGCGGCCAGGTGACCCGCGGCTTTCTCGGCGTAGTCGTTCGCGCTTCGCCAGGACCTGGCCAGTGGTGGACATCGACGCCACCGAGGCGTACTGGTGGCGCAGGTGGACGAAGACGCCAGCAGGGTCAGGCCGGCGTCGAAGTCGGTGACGTCATCATCAGGCTGTCGGCGAGCCGGTGCGGACCAGCGACTTCGCAACCGGGTGGCGCTTGGCGCAACCCGGCGGCGAGGCCCAGTTCGCCGTCCTTCAGGAACAGCAGAGCAGCGCCCGGCTGATGTCACCATGGTGTACTGGATGCTGCCGACATGCTGCCAAGGCAGCAGCGGGACGGCGCGGAACTCGACTGGCCGTACAGACGCCCGACGAGCGGACCGCTGAACGTCTGGGCATCGAACCGGGTGTGGGCGTGGTGGTCACCCAGGTGGCACGGCAGTCGGCGGCCGCCCGCGCCGGTATCCGTCCCGGCGCGCTCATCCTCCAGGTGAATCGGCAGCCGGTGAACAGCGCCGAGGCCTTCTATCAGGCCATCGAAGCGAGCCCCGACAACCGGGCGGTACTGCTGGTACGTGCCGGCAACGCTCAGCAATACGTGGTGCTGCGCTGGTAGCGCAGACGCGCTCTTGACAGGCCAGCCCCCGCCAAAGGACAGTGAGCACTACCGATGAAGCGCCAAGGATCGATCATGAGCGACATGGAAAATCAGACGGAAACCACCGCGGAACCGTCGCCCGCTTCCGGCGGAGTCAGCAACGAGGAGCGGCAGTGGGCCATGTTCGCGCATCTCGGCGGCGCTGGTCGGCCTTCGTCGAGGCCGGTCGGCGAGCTACATCGGCCCGGTGATCGGCGTGGTCGAGGTAGAGAAGCAGCGAATGCCGTTCGTCGACGACCAGGGCAAAGAGGCGCTGAATTTTCAGATCACCGTGAGCCTGGCCGTGATCGTCTGCCTGATACTGCTGGTGATATTGATCGGTGCATTGCTGTTGCCCATGCTGATCGGCATCGCCGCACTGGTGCTGACCGTCATCGCGGCCATCAAGGCCAACGGCGGCGAGGCCTACCGCTATCCGCTGACGCTGCGCCTGATCAAGTAGCGGTTCGGTGCTGCCGCCATTGTGCGGCGGCAGCACCGAAGGCGCGGAACAAGCTCATGGAGCAGGCGTCCTCGCTGCATGGCCGCCCTCCAGAACGCCACTTCGCCCGGCGGAAATCCTCGTAGTCGGGGCAACTCACTGCCTCCACCACACCGTCCGGTGCCAGTCCTTCGGCCATGAGGCCGGGGGCGAGCTCGCGGATACCCTGACCGTGCAGGGAATTCACCTGAATTTCCCGGACGCCGAAAAGATCCTCGAGCCGGCCCCCCGGTGTCAGCGCCACCGGATGTGCAGGCAGGTACTGGTCCGGGCGTTCGGCCTCGGGATTCTCCCGATGATCCATCAGCCCCTCTACCTCCTGAAGCCGCGGATGCAGCGTGCCGCCCAGCGCGACGTTCCATTTCCTCCGGCACGGCCAACTCCAGCAGCGGCATATACCGGCGTGGTTCAGTTCGATCAGCGGCAGAGCCAGATCGTCGCGCTGCACATCGTGCAGTATGCCCGGATCGTCAGCCGCACCGTAACGCGGCGGCGCTACGTTGCTGACGCTGCCCGGCAGGAAGACCCCATCGGCCAGGTCCAGCAGGGCGTCGATGTCCATATGCTCGGACAGCGCACCTAGATCGGTGCCTTCGCCGAATGCAGGAATCAGCAACGGCCAGGCATCGGCGCCATGGGCCACGGCGTTGATGTACTTTTCCCCGACGCAATGGAACGGGTGAATGCCCACCTGCTTGACGTCGCACGGAATGAGTATCACCGGTTTACCGCTCATAGCTGCCCTCACATGCCGGTCTTGATCTGAGTCCAGAGTCGATTGCGTTTGCGCACGTAATCCTGAGCTTTGACCGGGTTGGGGAACAGGCGCTCCATGACGTCCGGCGGCGGATAGATGGCGGGATCGTTGCGGATCGCAGGGTTGAGCGGATCGAAAGAGATGCCGGTCATCGCGAAGAAATGGCGTGGTGATGCGCGGCCACATCGGCGCGCAACAGGTAATCGATGAGTTCGTGTGCGGCGTCCGGATGCGGTGCATCCGCGGGTATGGCAAGCAGATCGAACCAGACGATCGTACCTTCGTGTGGAATGACGTAATCCAGGTTCAATCCTTCCAGGGCATCGTCCATGGCCTGATAGAGATCTCCCGACCAGCCGAGCACCAGGCAGACCTCACCGTTGGCAAAGTCATCGATGTACTGGGAGGAGTGGAAGTAACGAACATACGGACGGATACCGGCCACCAGCTCCATGGCCTCCTCTAGCTGCTCGAGGTCGCTGGAATTCGGCGGATAGCCCAGATAGTTCAGGGCGATCTCGTTGACCTCGTCGGCGGCGTCGAGCAGGGTGATGCCGCAGTCGGCCAGTCTGGCGGCATGTTGCGGGTGGACGGAAGATCCAGGAATGGCGGCCAGTTCGATCCGGTTTCCACCGCATCGAGATTAATGCCCGGCCATTGGTGCCCGGCATAGGGCACACCGCATACTCGATTGCCGGTCAGGGGCTCGATCTTGGCAAGTATCGCCGGGTCGAGATTGCCGTAGTTCGTCAGGGCGTCCTTGTTCAGCGGCCTGAAGAGACCGGCCTTGCGCTGCACCTCGAAGAAGTTGCCAGTGGGCACCACGATATCGTAGCCGGTATTCCCGGCGAGCAGCTTGCCTTCCAGCACGTCGTTAGAGTCATACACATCGTAACGGACCTCGATTCCGCTTGCGGCTTCGAACGCCGGAATGGTCTGATCGTCTATGTAGTCGGACCAGTTGAAGTTCGCGCGCCTGTCCGACCTGGCGGCACTGCCGTCCGGGTCTCTGTCACCAGCCCGTTCCGCACTACCGTCGTCGCCGCAGCCGTAAGCGAGCAGCAGCGCGGTGAACGCCAGACAACGCCATATCCCATCCGCCGGACCACACAGAGTCATGTCAGATATACCCCCATTCTTGAAATCTACGGGCACGGTCATTCGAGCATATCATGGCGCTGCTCCGGCGGCGGCGGTACCCGGCCGCGGCGGCGCGGTAGCGGCAAAGAACACCAACGACCCCAGCACGGACAGAGCGGCCAGCAGCCCCAGGCCGCTCTGGTAATCGCCTGACAGATCCGCCAGGTAGCCGGCCACGAGGGGGCCGCCCGACATGCCCAGCATGGCCACCAGGGTCGAGAAGCCCATGATCGTCCCGAACGATGTGGGCCCGAAATAGTCAGCGCGCATGGCCACCATCAGCGGCGCACGGGCACCCCAGGCCAGACCATGGAGGACGGCGAACGCCACCACCATCCACCAGGCCGTGGCGAAGGTCACCAGTGCCAGTCCCGCCGCATGGGCCAGCATGCATACCGAGCAGATCAGCCGTTTGCTCAGCAGATCGCCCAGGTACCCGCCGGAAAGCTGACCGAGCATCTGGAATACGGTCATCAGCGCCACCACACCCCCGGCAGCCGCCAGCGAATAACCCAGGCCTTCCGTCAGGTGCAGCGCCAGGTGAACCATGACGGCGGAGACCGTGAGCAATGCCAGGCCGTGACCGGCGGAAATGAGCCAGAACGCCCGCGTGCGCATGGCCTCCCGGGCGGTGAAATCGCGGCTGTGGGCACGCGCCGGGTGAGGGTCCGGCGGCGGCGGCACCCCGCCGTCGGGCAGGGCGCCGACCTCGGAGGGCCGGTGCCGCACGACCAGAACCAGCGGCAGGCCCACCACAATGACCACGGCCCCGGAAAGCAGCGCCGTGTCGCGCCAGCCCAGGGTCTGCAGCAACAGGACCACCACAGGTACCGAGAAGCCACCCAGGGCAAAACCCATCTGCGAAATGGCCACGGCCTTGGCCCGGTGACGGTCGAACCAGTTCACCAGCGACACCATGAGCGTCGCGAAGCCGCCCAGACTCGAGCCCAGGGCCATGACGATGAAACTCGCATAGAATCCCAGCAGCGTCTGCACCTGGCTGAACAGCACGAAGCCCAGGCCGAACAACACGGTGCCGATGCTCAGGATGCGCCGCGGCCCGAAGCGGTCGGCAAGCCAGCCCTGCAGCGGTCCGAGGATGCCGCTCTCCACCCGGGTGAGAGCAAAGGCTCCGGCCAGCACGGTCTTGCTCCAGCCGAAGTCGTCGGCGAGCAGCACCGCATAGGCACCGTAAGACTGCATGAGCAGAACGCTGGCGAGATACTGAATACCGGCAGCGGCAGCAACGATATACCAGCCGTAGAACACCCGGCCCTGGGGTCGCAGCACGCCGTCCACACGGCTTACGATGCTTCTCATGGCGAGCCATCATAAGCTGGCCGGAACGGACGTCTACAACCATGACATCGGACAGAGACCTGGACACGGCGTATCGGCAGACGGTGTACCGTGTGCACCGGCCGGATGTGCCGGTGGACTTCTGCGTCGATGAGCACAGTCCGGCGTTGCAGGAGTTGCTGCGCTCGTACGCCAGTGACAGTGCTGCCTTTCTCACCGCACACAATCCCGGCAGCCGGCTCATGTCCCAGATGCACAACTGCAACGCCCAGGCAGCCCTCGAGGCACAGGCCCGCGGCATGGGGGCCACCGCGCTGCCAGGGGTTGCGCTGGATCCTCAGGGCGCATGGCCCGCCGAGGACAGCCTGCTGCTGGTGAACATCGACCGGGAGGCCGCGTGCAACCTGGGCCGCCGCTTCGGCCAGAACGCCCTGGTCTGGATCGACCAGACCGGACTGCCGGAACTCGTCTGGCTGACCTGATCAGTCGGCCGGGATCAGCCGGATGGCCTGGGCTTCATCCCGATCCGGTGCGAGCAGCCCCACCACGGCGTCGCGCCACCCGTACTTGCGGGCCATGAGTTCGTTGACGGCACCGACCGTGTCCGGGTCTGGCCTGGCGGTGTAGGTGCGCGTCACGCCGTCACGTTCCAGACGCACCCGGGGCTCGGCGAGCAGGCGGAGGTACCAGCCGGAATCGGCTCCGGCCCGCAGCCATTGATGACCGTCGTGTTCCACCACCCACAGCCGGGTGGTGGCGTCCCGCCCGTCATCGTCGGTATGCAGCACCACCACCTCACCGGTCTCGGAGGCGATGATCTGCGCGCCGAATATGATCACGGCCAGCACCATGATCAGGCCGACAATCCAGGCGAGTATTTTCACAATCGATCCTCCGGGTTGATCTATCGGCCAGTGTACTGCGCGTGGACCATCCGTGCGGCACAGTTTACGCTCGCGACGTGAACGCCCACCCCGGAGAGCATCATTGAAAGACCAACGCGACACACGGCGCGAATACACGGCGCCGCCGCTGCGCCGTGACACGCTGGCCGCCGATCCGCTGCAGCAGTTCGAGGAATGGTTCGGCGACGCCGTCCGCGCGGAGCTGAAAGACGCCACGGCCATGGCTCTGGCCACCGCTGGCGCTGACGGCCAGCCGGGGGTGCGCATCGTGCTGCTGAAGCATTTCGACGCCGACGGGTTCTGCTGGTATTCCGACCAGCGCAGCGCCAAGGGCCGGGAACTCGCCGACAACCCGCTGGCCTCGTGCCTGTTCCACTGGCGGGAGTTCGACCGTCAGGTGCGCATCACCGGCACGGTGACCCGGCTCGATGCCGCGGACGCGGACGCCTACTTCGCCTCGCGTCCGCCGGACAGCCGCTTCTCGGCGGCGGCTTCAGAACAATCCGCCGTCATCGCCAGCCGCGAAGCCCTGGAAGCGCGGGTGACGGAGCTGCGGCAGCGCTATCCCGACGGACAGGTGCCGCGCCCGGCGCAATGGGGCGGGTATCGCCTGCAGCCCCACAGCTACGAGTTCTGGCAGGGGCGGGAAGGCCGGCTGCACGACCGTTTCCGTTTTCAGCGCCGGGACGGCAGCTGGCAGGTGGAGCGGCTGCAACCTTAACGCGGCTGCAGCGGCGGCGCCGGCGGCACGGGCCCGACCTGGGCCGGCCCGAGAAACAGGGCATTGGCGACGAGCACATCCAGACCATCCAGCATGCCGCGGAACGCGGGGTCGGCCACGAAACCGATGACCTGACCCCGGCCATGGGTTTCCACCAGCACTGCCGGTTTGTGAGCCAGCTGCTCGCCCGCGGTCTGCCACAGGCGTCCGGCCGCCACCAGGCGGTCCGCCGCGGCAAACGACACGGCATTCACCCCGGCGTCGAGGCGCAGCGGAGCGAAGATGCGTTCACCGGTGAACATCACGGCAAGCTCGTCCGGCAGCCCGGCGGACAGCCAGTGGTCCTGGTCGACCCGGGCATGCACCAGCACGCCGGGAACATCCGGCGGCGCCTCCTGTCGAGGCGTGAGAGCAGCCCGCCGATCGTCGTTCCCGGCCAGCCGGGTCCCGGGGACCGGGCCGGACGGCGGCGACGCGGCAACCTCGCTGTCTGCGGCCGCGGCAGCGTCAGCCGCGTCGTCAGCGGTGTCGGCGCCGGCTGCATCGTCAGTGGCCCGCAACTCGCGCGCCGTGGACAGCAGACCGGCCGTTTCGGAGGTCAGGTAATCCAGGGCCCCGGCCACCCCGATGAGGGTACCGCCGCGGTCGACCCAGCGTTGCAGGTTGGCGCTGGCTGCTTCGTCCAGGGCTTCTGCATAACCATCTCCGCCAGGCAGAATCAGCACATCGAACTGATCGAGCCACGCTGAACCCAGATCGCGGACGCGTACCGGAGCCAGCGGATAGTTCAGCTTGCGCTCCACCAGATAACGCCAGGCGCCCGCCGAGTACGGCGATGTCGGTTCATCCCACGCCAGGGCAATACGAACCGCGGGGACGGGCCGCACCTGGTCACTGCCGAAATCCACACCGGCATCCACCCAGCTCGAATCCACGCTGTGGACAACGGCGCCGGTTTCCCGGGCCAGGGCGCCGGCCTGCAGAGCGAGACCGGCAGCATTGCCGGCCACCGGCAGGACGAGGCTGCCCCTGGGATAACGGCGATCGCCGCGGGTAAAGGACTCACCGGCGGTGCGTACCGCCAGGCCGGCCTGCAGTGCACCGGCGAGATAGCGCACGGCCGCCTGGCTGCCCCAGGGCACCAGATAAGCCACGGCCGCCTCGGACAACGGCGGCGGCGGCGGGGCCGCGACTGTCTCCACCACGGGATAGGCCGACAGCGATGCACGACAGCTCCCGGAAGGCACGCCGTAAAGCAGCGGCAGGGACCAGGCCACCACGTCGTAGATTTCCACCGGCAGGCGTTTGTCGGCGCGGCGCTCCTGTTCTTCCCAGAACTCGGCCGGTGCCGGACTGTCCGCGGCCAACAGGGTACCGGCAAGCCGCCCGGCGGGCTGGTCCGCCGAAACCGCATAACTGCCCGCGGCAACGCGGGAGCCGCACAGCCGCGAGCCCTCTGGCGGACGCCGTACCTCGATGCCCTGATCGATGAGGTTACGGACGAGCTTGCGCAATCGGCCGGCATCGTCACCCGGCGACAGCACGTAAACGGTATCGTCGGCGGCTTCGCGGCGCAGTTCGAGGAATTCACCGAGCAGGCGCTGGCGGTTGGCAGCGGCCGTGCGCAGAGTTGCCATGCTGGCGACGAAGTGACGCTGCACGCCGTCGCGGTAGTCCACCAGCGAGCCGTCCTCACGCTGACCCACCAGGCCGCGCGCACTGGCCACCTCGAAGGTCATACCGGCGGCGCCATGGAGCGCCGGCCAGGTGTCGCCATAGCCCGGGTAATAAGCATCGAATATCTCGCGGGTGTAGTAGCGGAAGCCGAAGCGGTCGAACAGTGCCGCAGCACCGCGGCCCAGGGTGCCCAGCATGTCCCGCTGATGGTCGGCCAGGTAGGGGTTGTAGGGCCGGGTGGGCGGCGGGAAGTAATAACTGGAGTCCGTCCCCATCTCGTGCAGATCGGCGTACACCAGCGGGTAGTAGTCGAGAAATGCCCGCACGCGGCCGCGCACTTCCGGCTGGGTGAGCGCGAACCAGTCACGGTTCATGTCGAACAGGTAGTGATTGGTGCGCCCGCCCGGCCAGGCCTGAGCGCGCTCGGCGGCAATGGGACTGGGCTGCGGCAGCGGGCCGCGCAGGCTGGTGTAGTGCTGCACGAAGCGTTCCCGTCCATCGGGATTCTGCAGCGGGTCGATCACCACCAGCACCTCGTCGAGCAGCGCGCGAACGGCGTCGTCGCGGGCGGCAAGCAGATGGTAAGCGGTCAGCAGGGCGGCATCCGACGAGGAGATTTCGTCACCGTGGACACCGTGAGCCAGCCACACCACCGCCGGCAATCCGGCGACCAGCGCGTCGAGCTCGGCGCTGGCGGCGCCGCGCGGGTCGGCCAGACGCTGCATGCCGGCGCGGATCTCCGCCAGCCGCGCCAGATTGTCCGCCTTGCCCACAACCAGATAGTGCAGCGGCCGCCCCTGCCAGCTGCGCGCGTATTCCACCATGTGAGTTCGTTCCGGCGCGGCCTCCGCCAGGGCGTGCAGATAAAGCGCGACGCCGGCGGGGGCGGTGATGTCGGCACCGAAGTCGTGCCCGACCACGGCCTCGAGATCGGGTATGGCCGGGTCATAGCTCGACCCCGGCCAGAAGTCGTCCGCCGGCGCCCCGCGCGCCGCGGCACCCGTCAAAGACAAGGCGGCCAACAGCAGCGCGGTGACGGCTCCGGGCAATCGCGTCAGCATCGCCGGCCTCACTGCCTCGGCATGTACTTGACCACCTGGCGGGGCCCCACTTCAGCGCCATAGACATTGCCGTGAACGTCCACCGCTACACCCTCGGCGCCGCTGGTACCGGAGTTGTCCTGATCGGGCTCCGGGTCGGGAATGAAGGCGGTTACGAAACCGTCGCTGACGCTGCCGATGCGGATGCCGCGCTTCCAGCCCGGGTTGCGCCGCGCGTTGGATTCCGAATCGGCAGCATAAAGAACGTCGTCGTCATCGATGTAGAGGCCGCTGGGCCGGCCGAACTGCGTCCAGGTATCCAGGTGCTTGCCGTTCTGGTCGAAGATGAGCACGCGGCTGTTGCCGCGGTCGCCGACGAACAGCCGCCCCTGGGAATCCATGGCCAGCGCGTGCGGCTCGCTGATCTCGCCCGTGCCGCTGCCGGCCACACCGAACTCCATGAGGTAAGTGCCGTCCGCCGAGAACTTGACGATGCGGTTGTTGGCCGGCTCGTCGGGGCCGGAGCCGTGACCATCGGCGACGAAAATGTCGCCATTCGCTGCCACCACCACGTCGTTGGGCTTGCGGAAGGTGTCCTTGCCGTCGCCGGCCACACCTTTGCGGCCCAGGGTCATGAGCAATTCGCCGTGCGGGCTGAACTTGTAGACCACGTGACCCCAGCCGTCCGGCACCGGCGCATAGCCCACTGCATCGGTGACCCAGACATTGTCGTCAGCGTCGACGAACATGCCGTGAGGCCAGGCGATCAGGCCGGCGCCGAAGCTGCGCACCACGTTGCCGTCGAGGTCGAACAGCAGCACCGGGTCCACGCCGGCCGCCCAGCGGCGCCGCGAGCGCTCGGCGACCGAGCATGCGCTCGCCGTCGCTGGCGGGGACGGCGCTGGTTGCCCCCCACTCGCGGCCGTCGGGCAATTCGCCCCAGCCGGGCTGGGCCTGGTAGGGCACCGCGCTCCGAGGCAGCCGCGCGTCGCCCCGCCCAGCACCGCCAGCATGGCGACCAGCCCGCTCAGTTTCACCATCAACCTTGCCCGCATGACTCCTCCCCGAGGTACAGAAAACGAAAGCGGATCATAGCCCAGGGGACGCCCGCGCAGCACCTGCCGGCCTGCCGCTGGCGGCCGGCGGGGTAAACGGCCGCCGGAATTCATGTTAAAAGAGCCGTTCGGTAATGAACCTCCCGGGTAATCCGGCTGTAACGGACGTCACCATGAAAATCACCGCACTGCTCATACTGCTGGCCGTCGCCGGCAGCCCGCTCATCGCCGGCGACGCGCGGGCGGCCGCCGCGGATCAGGCGGAACTGCGCGCCACCCTGTTCGGCGGCGCCGATGCCGCACTCAAAGCCGCCAACGAAGCCCAGGCCAGCCTGCTGGCGCCGCGCAGCTACGCCGACGGGGCCGAAGCCTATCGCCGCGCCGAATCCATTCTCGAGTCCGCCGGCGGCATCGACGCCATTCGACGTAATCTCAGCCGTGCAGAAGAGGCGTTCAGCGCCGCCGCCGAATCGGCACAGGCGGCACGTGCGCGCTTCGAAACCGCCCTGCAGGCCAGAGAGGACGCGTCGAGTGCCGAAAGCGAACGCTACGCGGAGGATGGCTGGCAGGATGCCGAACGCTCTCTGACGGAGGCTGCCGAACGCCTGGAACGCGGCCGCGAGAGCCGGGCCGACCGGGCCGCGGAACAGGCCCGGGAACTCTACCGGGCAGCCGAGCTCGCCGCCATCGAGGCCAACTACCTGAGCGACACGCGTTCGCTGCTCGAGACCGCCGACGACCTCCGTGCCGGCCGCTACGCGCCGATCTCCTACGACCGGGCCCGGGAGCTGCTGGCGCAAGCCGAGCAGTCGCTGCGTGAGGACCGCTACGATACGGACCGACCGCGCAACCTGGCACAAACCGCCGAACACAACGCCCACCATGCCATCTACGTGTCACGCCTGCAGCAGCAGGTGAACGATGGCGACACCAGCCTGGAGGAGATCCTGCTCGACTGGGAGGCCGCCATCGGCAAGCTGGCGGATCAGCTCGACGTGCCGGTGTATTTCGATGCCGGTCACGGAGAAGCGATAAAGAAGATGTCCCAGGCCATTGCGACGCTGCAGGCCGATATCGATTTTCTCGAGCAGGCCAATGCCGACCGGGACGCCCAGATTGCCTCGCTGAAGCTGGAGGTGGGCGATCAGTCCCAGAACCTGGAACGTATGAACGAGGCACTCGCCCGGCGCGAGCGGCAGCGCGAGCGTTTCGAGCGGGTGGAGGCACTGTTCGAGGAAGACCAAGCCATTGTCCTGCGGCAGTCCGACAGCGTGATACTGCGGCTCATCGGGCTCAATTTTGCCAGCGGCAGCGCTCGCCTCGGCGAGCAGCACCAGGAAATGCTGACCATTGTGGAACAGGCCCTCAGCGAGTTTCCCGAGGCCAACATCGTCATCGAGGGGCACACCGACTCATTCGGCTCCGACACGTCCAACCAGGAGTTGTCCCAGGCGC
This sequence comes from Gammaproteobacteria bacterium, assembly GCA_034522075.1. Lineage (GTDB taxonomy): Bacteria > Pseudomonadota > Gammaproteobacteria > Pseudomonadales > Azotimanducaceae > UBA7803. The sequence goes on from JAXHLO010000006.1 coordinate 138,808, forward strand.
GGGCGGATGCCGTGCTCAGGTATCTGCTGGACAACACACCGATATCGCCGGCCGATGCCCGTGCCCTGGGCTACGGCGAAGGGCAGCCGGTGGCCAACAACGAGACGCCGGAGGGACGCGCCCGCAACCGGCGCATCGACATCGTCATTTATCCGCGCTGGTAGGGCGGGGCCGGCGGATCCGCGGTGTCATCCACACCCGGATCAGCAGAGTCGGTGTCCGCCATCTCGGTGGCCACGAACGAGGTGCGCGGCATGATGGCGAACTTGTGCTCGTGCTGCCACGGCCGTTCGATGACCCAGATTCGATAGAACGCCCAGACGGCACCCAGCACCATGCCGCCCAGCCCGTAGGCGAAGAAGCCTTCGCCGCCCATGGCGGCCATGAACGGCGCCACGATCATCGGACCCAATATGGAGCCCAGACTGCTCATGATCAGAATGCCGCTGGCAATCTGGATGAGCGGCAGATCGGAATTGTCGGCCGCGGTGACGATGCACATGGCATAGATGGGCATGGTGGTGGCACCGATGAAAAACATGACCACGTACAAGCGGCGGCGCCATCCTGCCAGCCACTACGAAGCCGAGCGCGCAGACCGATACACCCAGGGTGAACATGCCGGCTATGACCAGGCGCCGGTCGGTATGATCGGACAGTCTGCCTACCGGGAGCTGTGCCAGTGCACCGCCGGTGATAGCGACGGCCATCATGAAACCAATGCCGCCGCCGTCCAGGCCGAAGGCGCGGCCCACCAGCGGCCCCACCGACCAGAACGCGCCGGTGACCAGGCCGCCGAAGAATGCACAAAGCACCGCGACCCGGGAAGCCGTGCCAGGATCGCGGGCGAGGAATGAAGACGCGGCGCGGATTTCCTGCGGCGCCGCCATGCGGGTGAGGCCGATGGGAATGATGGCGAGCCCCATGATAAGAGCCGCGCCCATGACCAGCTTGAGATCGTCCGGCTCGGCCAGACCGAGAAAACTCTGTCCTGCCATCATCGCGAGCAGAGAAATCATAGAGTAGATGGCCAGTACGCTGCCGCGCCGATCTGTCGGCGCCGCCTCGCTGAGCCAGCTTTCGATGACCATATATAATCCGGCAAAAGCGAAGCCGGTGGTGAAGCGCAGCACCAGCCAGGCCGCGAGATGATCGAACAGGCCGAGGCCGAGCAGGACGATCACGGCCAGGGTTGCCATGACCATGAACGTGCGGATGTGGGCCACCTGAGCGACGATAGGAGGAATGAAGACGCAGCCCACGACAAAGCCGAGGAAGTACGCCGACCCGGAGATACCGATGGCGCTGGTCGTCCAGCCCAGCGCTTCCGCGCGCATGGGCAGCAGGCTGAGCTGCAGGCCGTGGCCGACCAGCAGAATGGCCACTGCAAGCAGCAGGGTACTCACCCGACCCAGGGTCTGTGTCATGGAATTCGAACTTCGATCAGGTGGCAGAGGTACGCGGGCGGCGCATTATGCCTGAGGATAGTCCACCCGCAAGATTCTGCGCGGAGGCAGGGAAAAAAATTTCCCGGGTGAAGCATGCTGACCAGCGCAGGCATGCTGCCCGGCGGGTTGAAAGCAGCGGACCCGGCCCCCACTTAGTGGGCATATGGGGGCCGTAATGCCAACCTGGAGAGCTGGAATCGTCCATGGAATATCGTGACTACTATGCCGTGCTGGGCGTCGACCGCAAGGCCAGCGCCGACGACATCAAGAAGGCTTACCGGCGCCTGGCGCGCAAGTATCACCCGGACGTCAATGCGGAGCCCGACGCGGAAGACAAGTTCAAGGAGATGGGCGAAGCCTACGAGGTGCTCTCCGACCCCGAGAAACGCGCCGCCTATGATGCCCTGGGGGCCAACTGGCAGGATCACCAGAATTTCCGTCCGCCGCCGGACTGGGAACAGCAGTTCTCCTTGGCGGCGGGGGCGCTCTACCTCTAGCATGACGCCGGGCTCCAGTCGGCTCTTCTCGAGTACCCTGTTCGGCAACCACGACTTCCGCAGTCAGGGACGCCGGGCCGGCGGCTTCAAGGGGGCCGACGAGCATGCCCGGGTGGGGATCACTCTCGAGGAAGCCTTCCGCCGCGACTCGGTGGAGATCACCGTGCCTCAACCCGGCGGCAAGCAGCGCCGCCTGCGGGTCAAGATTCCCCCGGGGGTGGCCGACGGCAAGCGCGTACGTCTGAAAGGCCAGGGCGGACCGGGCGTCGGACGCGGCGAGCCGGGCGATCTGTTCGTGGAGTTCCGCGTGGTACCGCATCCGCAATTCCGCGCCGAGGGCCGCGACATCCACTACGAACTGCCGGTGACTCCCTGGGAGGCTGCTCTGGGCACGGATCTCAAGGTTCCCACCCTCGGCGGTGACGTGAAGCTGAAAATTCCGCCCGGTTCCCAGTCCGGCAGCCGCCTGCGCCTGAAAGGCCGCGGCCTGCCCGGCGAACCCAGCGGCGATCAGATCGTCACCTTGCAGGTGGTGCTGCCGAAGGCCGGCAATGCCGAGCAGCGTGCCGTCTATGAGAAGATGGCCGAGACCATGGACTTCGACCCGAGGGCTGCATCATGAGCCGGCGCATCGATCCGCAACTGCTCGATGAACAACTGCGCCTGACCCTGCGGGACATGTGCCGGATCTGCGGCGTCCACGCCGAATATCTGATGGAACTGGTGGACGAAGGCATCATCGCGCCGCAGGCCCCCGCCCGGCGCCGCACGTCCCGCGTGCCGCGGGCGGCCCAGAGCTGGCATTTCGACGGCATCGCCGTGGTGCGGGTTCAGCGGGCTATACGGCTGCAGCAGGACCTGGGGGTCAATCTGCCGGGGGTGGCCCTGGCGCTGGATCTGCTCGAAGAGATGGAGGCTCTGCGGCAACGCGGACCCTGACGCCCTGGGCGGCGCGGGGTACACTGCCCGCACCCAGGAGGAAGCCATGATCAGGATCTACGCCGCTGTGCTGGGCGCGCTGCTCAGCACCGCCGTCTACGGCGCCGAGCAGCGCGGGGCGGAATTCGCCGAACAGGCGCCGCAGCGTCTCGCCGAATACATCCGCATCGACACCACCAATCCGCCGGGCAACGAGTCCGACGGCGTCGCTTATCTGGCCGGCATCCTCGACGCCGCCGGCATCGAGTACCAGACAGCGGAGTCGGCGCCCGGCCGGGGCAATCTGTGGGCACGCCTGCCGGGCGGCGATGAACCGGCCCTGGTACTGCTGCACCACATCGACGTGGTCAGCGCGGATCCCCGTTACTGGGACGTCGACCCGTTCGCCGGCGGGATCCGCGAGGCTCATCTGCTCGAGCGCGCGGGCTCTGGACATGAAAGGTACCGGCATCGCCCAACTGCAGGCTTTCCTGGCCCTGCACGCCGCCGGCAAACGCCTCAGCCGCGACGTGCTGTTCGTGGCCACCGCCGACGAGGAGGCCGGCGGCGCCTTCGGGGCCGGCTGGCTGATCGAGGAACATCCGGAAATCTTCGACGGCGCAGGCTATCTGCTCAACGAAGGCGGCAGCGGATCACTGCTGGGCGAGCAGGTCGTCTTTGCTGTCGAGGTGACCCAGAAAGTACCGCTGTGGCTGCGGATCACCGCGCATGGGCAGCCGGGTCACGGCTCTACGCCGCAGACGGCCACCGCTGTCACCCGGGCGCTGCGGGCCGGGCAACGCATTGCCGACACGCGCTTCGCGCCGCGGGTGATCCCGGCTGTGAAGAACCAGTTCGAGGGTATGGCGCCGTTCCAGCCGCCGGACCTGGCGCCACACTACGCCGACATCGAAGCAGCCGTTCACGACGACGAGTTCATGCGCTATCTGCAGCTGACCAACCCCGGGGCCCACGCGCTGCTGCGCAACACCTGCTCGATCACCCGCCTGTCGGGCAGCGACAAGATCAACGTGGTGCCCACGGAAGCTTCGCTGGAGATCGACTGCCGATTGCTGCCGGATCAGGACCACGCTGCATTCATCAACGAACTGCGCACGGTGATCAACGACCCGCAGGTAACCATCGAACGGCTCATGGCCTTCACCCCGGCGGTGAGCCGCACCGACACGCCGCTGTACAGGCTGATCGAAACCCTGGTCGACGAGCGCGGCGACGCTGCGCGGGTGGTACCGAGCGTCTCCACGGGCTTTACCGACAGCCACTTCTTCCGCGACCTGGGCATCACCAGCTACGGGTTCAGCGCGTTCGTGATTCCCCCGGCGGACCGGCGCGGCATACACGGCAACAACGAACGCATCTCGGTGGACAACATGGTGCGCGGCAGTGCGTTCATGATCGAACTGGTAGACCGCTTCGCCACCCGCTGAGAGAGCAAGGCACAGGAGCGCCATGCAACGCCAACAGGTCAACCCGTGAGCACGGCGGAATGCAGCCGGACCCTGCTGGCGCTGCTGCGCGCCTACGGCGTCGACAGCGTGTTCGGCATACCCGGCAATCACACGGTGGAGTTCTTCCGCCATCAGCCCGGCAGCGGCATCCGCCACATCACCACCCGCCACGAACAGGGTGCGGCCTTCATGGCCGACGGTTACGCGCGGGCTTCGGGACGGCCGGGCGTGTGTCTGCTGATCAGCGGTCCGGGTCTGCTGAACGCGGCGACGGCCATTGCCCAGGCACGCGCCGACAGCGTACCCATGCTGGTGATCAGCGCCGTCGCGCCGCGCAGCGAGCTGGGCATGGGGCACGGTACGCTGCACGAACTGCCGGACCAGCGGGCCGCCGCCGCATCCTTCTGCCTGTGGAGTCATACCCTGCTCGACCCAGGCAATCTGCCGGAAGTCATACACCAGGCCTTCACCACGTTCGCCTGCACCCGGCCGGGGCCCGTACATCTGGAGATTCCCCTGGACCTGATGCGGGCGCCGGGTACCACAGACACGGCTGCGCGGCCGCTGCCCCTGCCGCCGGCACCCCATCCGGCCGCGGTGGCGGCGGCGGCGCGATTGCTGGAACGGGCCCGACAACCGCTGCTGCTGGCCGGCGGCGGGGCCACGGCAGCTGCCGAACCCCTGCTTGCCCTGGCCGAACGCCTCGATGCCCCGGTACTCAACACGGTCAACGGCAAAGGCCTGTGCCCGCCCGGGCATGTCCAGCACGTGGGCGGCAGTCCGTCGCTGCCCAGTCAACGGCGTGCTCTGGCAGCGGCGGACGCAGTCCTGGCAGTGGGCACGGAACTGGCCGAGACCGACTTCGACCTGCTCATGTCCGGCCCGTTCGAGGCGGGCAGCGGCCTGATCCGGCTGGATATCGATCCCGCCCAGCTCGGCCGCAATGCCCGGGCCGAACTGTCGCTGGCCGGCGACGCGGCTGCCGGGCTGCAGGCCCTGTTGCTCGACCTGGGTTCGCCCCGCGGCGCCGCCGAGCCCGCCTCGGGAAGCCGGGCCGCGGCGCTGCGCGCGCAAATCCCCGCCGAGCACCACTACCATGCGCAGATGGCAGCGTTTCTCGACGCCGTGCGCCAGGCGCTGCCGGACGCCGTGCTGGTGGGTGATTCCACTCAGCCCACCTACTACGCGGCCTGGCAGTATGAATGCCCGGCCCCAAGGCGCTATTTCCACTCGGTGAGCGGCTTCGGCACCCTGGGCTACGCCATTCCCGCCGCCTTCGGCGCCGCCCTGGCCGTAGACCGGCCGGTCATGGCCCTCATCGGTGACGGCGGCGCGCAGTTCACCCTTGCCGAGTTGTCCACCGGCGCGGCGTTGGGCCTCGGCGTGCCGGTGATCGTGTGGCGCAACGACGGCTATCAGGAAATCGCCAACAGCATGACCGGCGTCGGCGTGGACGCCGCCAGCACGCGGATCCAGCCTCCGGATTTCCGGCACGCAGCAGCGGCCCACGGCTGCGGTTATCAGCGGGTCAGCGACCTGCCGGGGCTGGCTGCCGCGCTGACGGCGGCGGCCGCGGCACGCACGCCGACCGTGATCGAGGCGCGCCAGGAAGATTTCCTCAGCGAACCCACCGGTGGCTGGTACACATGAGCCTGCACTTAAGTGACATCACGGCACGGCTGCAGACACCGGCGGCCGCCCTGTGGGACGTTCACGAGGAGGCCGTAGCGCGTCACGCCCGGGGCGAGGACATCATCGTGCTGTCCGTGGGCGACCCGGATTTCGCCACACCGGACTACATCACCCGGCACACGGTGGCGCAGATCGAGCGCGGGCGCACCCACTACTCACCGGCGGCCGGCGAAACCGTGCTGCGCCAGGCCATCGCCGATCTGGAGACGCGCCTGGGCGGCGGTGCGTTCAGCGCCGATCAGTTCGTGGTGTTTCCCGGCGCCACCGCTGCCTTGTACGGAGTATTCGCCTGCCTGGCGGACCCGGGGGACGAAGTGATCATTCCAGAACCCATGTATGCCGCCTATCAGCCGCTCATGGATGCGCTCGGCATCGTCGTGCGCCACGTGCCGCTGCGCGGCCGGGACTTCGAACTGGACGCCGACGCGGTGCTGGCGGCGGTCACGCCGCGTACCCGGGCCGTGCTGGTGAATACCCCCGGCAATCCCTGCGGCAACCTGATTCCCGGGGAGACCCTGGGCTATCTGGCCCGGGAGTGCCTCGCCCGGGATCTGTGGCTGGTGTGCGACGAGGTCTATTCCCTGGTGACTTTCGATGCGCCGCATCAGTCCCTGCTGCGCGCGGCTGACACGCTGACCAACGTCATCGTGGTGGACGGCCTGTCGAAATCCCACGCCATGAGCGGCTGGCGGGTAGGCTGGGCGGCAGCCGCCCCGGAAATGGTGGAAGCACTCACCCGCCTGGCCGGCGCGGCATTCTTCGGCTGCTGCCAGTTCGTCCAGGACGGCGCCGCCTACGCCCTCGCTCACGACGAACCGGACGTGACCGCCATGCGCGACGAGTACCGGCGCCGGCGCGACTATGCCATGAGCCGCCTGGACGCCATCGACGGGCTCGACTACTGCCGGCCCCGGGCCGGCATGTTCATCATGATCGACGTCAGCGCGGTGAGCCGCGGCGGCGGCGAATTCGCCGCACGGCTGTTCTCCGAAGCGCAGGTATCCACCCTGCCGGGGACCGCCTTCGGCCCAGTGCCGCCGGCTACGTGCGCGCCAGCCTGACCCAACCGGTGGCGATACTCGAGGAAGCGTTCGATCGGATGGCGCGGATTCTGCCCGAGGTCTGAGGCACGTCGCCTCAGACCTCGGGCATCGGATATTTGAGGCCCGTGGCGCAGTTGAACAGCACCACCCGGGCCTCGCTGCCCAGCAGCCCCTGCTGCAGCGCCTGCTCCCAGGCTGCCACAGTGGCGGCCCCTTCCGGACACAGCAACAGACCTTCCTGCCGGGCCACCGCCGCCTGAGCCGCCAGAATCTGCGCATCGGTAACCGCCAGCGCCGCTCCGCCGGACTCGCGCACCGCCCGCAGGATGAGGAAGTCGCCGACTGCCGCGGGCACGCGAATGCCGGCCGCCACGGTATGCGCGTCCCGCCAGGGCTCGGCGAATTCCTCCCCGGCGTCGAAAGCGCGCACGATGGGTGCACAGCCGGCCGCCTGCACCGCGAACATGCGAGGGCGCGCGGACCCGATCCAGCCGAGCGCTTCCAGTTCGTCGAAGGCCTTCCACATGCCGATCAGGCCGGTGCCCCCGCCGGTGGGATAGAAGATGGCGTCGGGCAGAGTCCAACCGAGCTGCTCGGCGAGCTCGATGCCCATGGTCTTCTTGCCCTCGATACGGTAAGGCTCTTTGAGGGTAGACAGGTCGAACCAGCCATGGGCCTCGCGGCCTTCCGCCACCCGCGCGCCGCAGTCGTTGATCAGCCCGTCCACGCGATGCACCCGGGCGCCCTGCATGGCGGTTTCGCGAATGTTGATCTCCGGCGTGTCGGCGGGACAGAACACGGTAGACACCAACCCCGCGCGAGTGGCGTACGCGGCCAGAGCGGCACCGGCGTTGCCGTTGGTGGGCATGGCCAGATGGTCGAGCCCCAGCTCCCGCGCCATGGCCACCGCCAGCGCCAGGCCGCGGGCTTTGAACGAGCCCGTGGGCAGCCGGCCCTCGTCCTTCACCAGTGCCTCAGCGCCGGCACCCGCGGTCGCGGTGGGCGTGGAACGTATGGGGATCAGGGGGGTGACCACCTCGCCCAGGCTGACCACGTTGGCGCTGTCGGTCACCGGCAGCAGTTCGCGGTAGCGCCAGAACCCGCCGGGGCGAGCGGTCATGAGGTCGCGGTCCACGGCCGCGCGCAGCGCCGGCAGATCGTAGCGCACCAGCAATGGCCGGCCCGCCGGGGACAGGCCATGGACCCGCCCGGCCGGCAGCCGCTCGCCGGTCAGCGAGCATTCCAGATGGGAGACGAAGGTGCGTATCATGAGCGCATTGTGCCACTTCGGCATGCCCGGCAAGGAGTGCCCATGCGCCGTTTGTTCCCCTGTCTGCTGCTGGCTCTGAGCCTGCCGGCAGGCGCCGACGAAGCCGACCACTTCGGCCCCCTGGACGTTTTCGACCTGGAATGGGCCGACGACCCGCAGGTTGCCCCGGATGGCGGCACGGTGGCTTACGTGCGCCGCGGCTACGACATCATGAAAGACCAGGTGCGCAGCCGGATCTGGCTGGTCGACACGGACGGCGGCGCCCACCGGCCGCTGGCTGACGCGGCCGGTCATACGCCGCGCTGGTCGCCGGACGGCAAGCGCATCGCCTTCCTCGCCGCCACCGACGAAGGGGTGGAAGTGCACATGCACTGGCTGGCCGACAACCGCACGGCCCGGCTGACTCAATTGCCGGAAAACCCGCAGAATCTCACCTGGTCGCCGGACGGCCGGCAGCTGGCCTTCGCCATGTTCGTCGAGCAGCCGGCCAAACCCATGGTCGAGATGCCCAAAGCGCCGGAGGGGGCGGACTGGGCACCGGCAGCCACCGTCATCGAGCAGGTCAACTACCGGGCCGATGCCGCCGGGTATCTGCGCCAGGGCTTCCGCCACGTGTTCGTCCTGCCGGCGGACGGCGGCACACCGCGCCAGGTGACGTCCGGCGACTACCATCATGACGGCGGCCTCGCCTGGGCCGTGGACGGCGAAAGCCTGTATGTATCGGCCAATCGGCGCGACGACTGGGAGTTCGAGCCCCAGGACAGCGCCCTGCACCAGGTGGACCTGCGCAGCGGCGAGATCACCCAGCTCACCGACCGCTACGGGCCGGAGGGCGAACCGGCACTGTCTCCGGACGGCCGCTATCTGGCTTTCACCGGCTTCAACGACCGCCACATGGGCTATCACAACCGGCGCCTGTCGCTGCTCGAACTGGCCAGCGGCGAGATCCGCCAGCTCAGCGACGACCTGGACCGCAGCGTCGGCAATCCCCAGTGGGATCCGCGGGGTCGCGGACTGTACGTGAGCTATGACGACCGCGGCCGCGGCGTGGTCGCGTATCTGCCGCTGCGGGGTGAAGCCCGCACCGTGACCGAGCGCCTGGGCGGGCTGTCCCGGGGCCGGCCCTACACCGCCGGCAGCTTTCACAGCGCGGCGGGCACCGTGGCCTTCACCGACTCGCAGCCGTCACGGCCGGCGGACATCGCCGTGGCCGCCGGGGACGGCACGCGGCTGCTCACCCGACTGAACGAGGATGCCCTGGGTCACAAAGACCTGGGTGAGGTCGAGCGCTTCGAGTTCGCCTCGCGGCTGGACGATCGCAGCATCGAAGCCTGGGTCGTCAGACCGCCGGATTTCGACCCCGAAAAACGCTATCCGCTGATCCTGGAGATTCACGGCGGTCCCTTCGCCGCCTACGGACCGCACTTCGCCAGCGAGATGCAGCTCTACGCTGCTGCCGGCTACGTGGTGGTGTACGTGAACCCGCGGGGCAGCACCAGCTATGGTGACGAATTCGCCAACCTGATACACCACGACTATCCCGGCGGCGACTTCGACGATCTCATGTCGGCCGTCGACCACGCCATCGAGGCGGGGTGGGCGGATCCGCAGCGGCTCTATGTCACCGGCGGCAGCGGCGGCGGCATCCTCACCGCCTGGATCGTCACTCACACCGACCGTTTCCGCGCGGCCGTGGCCCAGAAACCCGTGATCAACTGGTACTCCATGGCCTTCACCAGCGACATCTACACCTTCATGGTGCGCTACTGGTTCGCCGAGCCGCCGTGGGAGGCGCCGGAAGAATATCTGCGCCGCTCACCGCTGCACTACGTGGATCAGGCGGCCACGCCCACCATGCTGCTGACCGGCGAACGGGATTTCCGCACGCCCATGAGCGAGTCGGAGCAGTTCTATCAGGCGCTGAAACTGAACCAGGTGGACAGTGCCCTGGTGCGGATTCCCGAGGCGGCCCATGGCATCGCCAATCGGCCCAGTCACCTGATTGCCAAGGTCAAGCACGTGCTCGCGTGGTTCGACCGCTATGCCGACGACGACTGAGCCTCCAACTCGTCCAGGTGCTGCGCCAGATCGTCGAGCTCACCCTGGCAGCGGTCGAGGCGGGAGCGTTCCGTGTCGATGATGGTCCGGAACAGCCGGCGCTTTAAGGCATCGGCGTCTGCGATGGAGCCTTCCGCGGCGTCAACCAGCAGGTCGACGACCCGTTCGGCACCGTTGAGCCGGCCCCACAGATAGTCGTGCTCGCGATAGGCCCGGTTGAAGAAGCCGAGAAAACCCATGAACTCGCGGCAGCGCAACCCGCCGAACCGTGCGGCCAGGCTGGGCGCATCCTCCGGGCTGATGCGTTCCACCCGCACGGGGGTGAGCGGATCGGGGCCGCCTTCCAGGGAGCCCGGCGCCAGCAACAGCACGTCGTAGACGGGGAAGCCCATGTAATCGCCCAGCACGCCTTCGCGCAACGTCTCGTTGTCCAGGCGCTGATGGAATTCGAAGAAGGCTTCGTCCAGCTCCCGGTCGAGGGTCTGCAGGCTCAGGGAATCGGCCAACCCCTCCAGCAGTGAGAAGGCTTCGTCATCGGCCAGCGGCACCCGGCCGCAGGCTGCAACGAGGCGCGCCACCAGGTCTTCGTCGATGTCCTCGGAGCGGCGCAGACGGTAGCAGCGTTCCATGAACTCATAAGCACATTGCTTGAAGCCGTCGAGGGCATCACGCGCCGACTCGCTCAGGGCCCGATCGCCTTCATGCTGATTGAGGCGGCGGATGAGAAACTGCAGCCGGCGGATACGGAAGGTCACGTCGAAGCGCTGCAGAAACGCCTCCTGACGATTCTCCAGGCGGGCGGCCGATTGCTCCGCCGAGATCGCCGATTCATCAGCGGCGTGCTGCCACCAGCCTGCCAGAGACTGCTCCATGGCCCGCCGCAGTCTCGGCTCCGCCGGCTCGTCGGCAAGTTCCGACCAGGATTGCACCAGCGCATCCACCAGCCGCCAGATGCGCCGCTGAATATAGACATGGTAAGCCAGCCCCATGCTGACCTCGGCCTGATGGAGCATGGCGGCGCGCAGGTAGCTGACCAGATCGGCGGTCAGGGGCTGACGGGCGTGAACGGCCCGCATTTCCGCCACCATGCGTTCGATGTCCGCGCGATTGGCTTCGATGATGCGTCGATTGACCTGCACCCGGGCATCCTGGGCCACCACTTCGCCCAGGTCGTCGAGAATGGGCTGGTTGCGCGGAATGGATGACAGGGCCGCGCGGATGGTGCTGAGATAGCCCAGGCTCGGTCCTTCGGCCTGGTCCACCGCCACGTTCGGATCCGGTTCGATGAAGGTTATGCAGCGTTTCACCCGACGATCGGCGGCGCGGTGATTGAGGGCCTGCAGGGCCGACCGGAACGGCTTGTTGTTGACGATGCCGCCATCCACGAAATAACGATCGGCGGGGTCGAAGTGATGGTGGGCCGGGCTGCCGTCGCCGACGCGCAGGCTGTTGCGCAGAAAGTCCTGCTCGCCGGGCCATTTCAGCCCGCGCCCGGCCAGGACTCGCTGCATCTCGCCGTGATGGAACGGCGGAAAGGCGCCGGCATACGAGGAGCTCGCCCGAGCCGCCCAGACCAGCGCCGCTTCATTGCCGTCAGCGAAATCGCTCGTTGCACTGCCCGAGTCCGTCGCCACGTGAGACAACTGGCAGATGGCCGCATGAGCCTGTTCCCGTGCCACCAGGCCATCGTGCAGACGAATGGTTCGCGGATACCCGAGCAGGTCGGTGAGGCTGGCGTAGACGTCGAGCCGTTGTCCGGGCGGCAGCAGGCTGCTGCCGGCTCGCCGGGTGGCCGCCAGGGCCTCGAGCGCGTCGAAGAAGTGGTTGCACAGGCGCTCGCCGGAGAACGGCGGCCGGAACCAGGCCGAGCGCACCAGCCGGGTGAGCTTACCGCGGGTCTCAGCATCGGCGCCGATGTCCCGCGGCAGCCACCACGACAACGCGCGCAGGAACGGGTACAGATACCACTTGTGCCAGGGCCGTGTCTCCTTGGCCGCCAGCTTTTCCACATCGGCCTCGGCCATCCAGCCCTCGGTCTGGGCATCGAGCCGGGCATCGTCCACCAGCGCCTTGGCCAGCATGACGCCGTTGATGGCACCGGCGGAAGCTCCGGCGATCACGTCGATGACCACGCGGAAGTGATCCCGGCCGTTGATCTCCCTGAGCAAGTCGAAATAGACGGCCTCGGTGTCGAACGCCCGATCGTCGGAGCCATCCCCGTAGCCGCCGTCAGCGGGACGCTGGCCATCCGCTTCGTGAAGTACCTTGGAAGCGCGGACCAGCTTCAGCAGTTCCTTGGTGACCCCATGCATATACACGGCGAGGGACGCGCCCCCGTAGATCACCACCGCCAGTCGCAGCTCTTTCTTTGCCATGGCGAGGCATTATAGTGGCGTCGTCAACATCACAGGGACTCTGCCATGCCGATCTTTCACAGCCTTCCCGGCCGCCTGACCGCATTGCTGCTCGCCGCGCTGTTCTGCGGGGGGGCCGCTGCAGAAGCGCCCCAAGGCATCCACGTCACCGGCATCGGTGAGATCGTGGCCGTTCCCGACATGGCGCGTCTGACCCTGGAAGTCCGCCGCGAAGGCCGCGATGCGGCGGCTCTGAAAGCCGAGCTCGACCAGGTAACCGGCGCGGTGCTCGAACTCGCCGACGAACTCGACATCCCGCGACGGGACGTCACCGCTGCCGCGGTGAACATTCACCCGCGCTATCAGCGCCGCAACGGCGACGAGCAGCCGGAAGGTGTCATCGCCAGCCGCACTATCGAGATCACGCTGATGGAACTGGAGCGCATCGGCGAACTCATCAATGGGGCTCTGGAACGGGGTGCCAACGGCGTGCGCGGGGTAGCCCTGGACGCCAGTAACCGGGTAAAGCTGGAACAGCAGGCACTGGATGAAGCCATCGACGACGCTGTTCGTGAGGCGCGCCAGATCGCGCAGCGCTTCAACGTCAACCTGGGCATGCTGCAGGACGCCCGTGCAGGCCACCATCAGGTGCAGCCGCTGATGATGGAAGCCATGAGCGCGCGCAGCGCCGACAAAGGCAGCTTTTCTCCGGGGGAAATGACCATCCGCCGGGAGGTGCAGGCCACCTTCGGCATCCGCCGGTAGCGGTCAGCCGGGATAGGTATAGCTGGCCTGCAGGCCCAGGGGGATTCCCAGCGTCCAGTAGAGCAGCAGAAAAGCCGTCCAGATCACCAGAAAGCTCACCGCATAGGGCAGCATCATGGCCACCACGGTGCCGATGCCGGTGCTGGTGACGTAGCGCTGGCAGAACACCACCACCAGCGGGAAATAAGGCATGAGCGGCGTAATGATGTTGGTCGAGGAATCCCCCACCCGATAGGCCGCCTGCGTGAGATCCGGTGAAATGCCCAGCTGCATGAGCATGGGCACAAGGATCGGCGCGAGCAGCGCCCACTTGGCGGAAGCCGAACCGACGAACAGATTCACCACCCCGGTGATGAGCACGATACCCATCATGGTCAGCGGACCCGGCAGCGCGGCAGCCTCGAGCCAGGCGGCACCCTGCAGCGCGAACAGCGCACCAAGATTGGAGCGGCCGAACTCGGCGATGAACAACGACGCGAAGAAGGCCATGACGATGTAGTAGCCCATACCGCTCATGGCCTGACTCATGCCGGCAACGATGTCGCGATGGGTTTTCACGGTGCCGGCGACATAGCCGTAGACCACGCCCGGGATCAGAAAAAACAGGAAGATCAACGGCACGATGCTGCGCATGAGGGGTGCCGCCGATGCGGCGAGTTCGCCATCCGGCGAGCGCCAGGCGGAGCCGGCCGGCAGGGAGGTAGCCACCAGCGCGACGATGCCCAGCAGCATGCCGGCCAGGGCCATCCACAGGCCGCGCCGCTCCGCGTCCGACAGCGCTTCCAGCGCCGGTGCTTCGGCCAGATCGCCGTCCACATCGACACCGGCAAGACGGGGCTCGACGATCCGGTCGGTGACATACCAGCCGAGGCCGATGATGAGCAGGGTGGACGCCGAGGTGAAGAACCAGTTGTTGAGCGGGTTGAGAATGATGTCCGGATCGATGAGGCGGGCACCCACCTGGCTGATGCCCTGCAGCATGGGATCGAGGGCCGATGGCACGAAGTTGGCGCTGAAGCCGCCTGACACGCCGGCAAACGCCACGGCAATGCCGGTGAGCGGGTGCCGGCCGGCGGCCTGGAATATCACCGCTCCCAGGGGAATCACCAGCACGTAGCCGGCGTCCACGGCGCTGTGGCTGATGATGCCGATGAGCAGCAGCATGGGCGTGAGCAGCTTGCGGCTGGTAACAGCCAGCATCGCCCTCAGCGCAGCGCGAATGAAACCGGTGTAGTCGGCCACGCCGATGCCGAGCATGGCCAGCAGCACCACCCCCAGCGGATGGAAGGTGACGAAGGTGTTCACCATGCTGCTGAGAAACGTGGTGAGGGATTCCGGCGTGGCCAGGTTGACCACGCTGATGGGCTCGCCGCTGCGCGGGTCGACGTGGTCATAGGTGAACTGGGCCATGACGGCCGACAGCACCCACACCGCCAGCAGCAGCAGGAAGAACAGCAGCGCCGGGTCCGGCAGGCGATTGCCCACTCGTTCCACGCCGTCGAGCCAGCGTGCGAGACGTCCGGGTGGTGCCGCGCCGGTCTGATCAGTCATGCCATGCCCCCGCCGGAATCATTCATTCCCTGTCCGGCAGACACTGCAGAAACAGCCAGCCGCCAAAGGCCCCGCACAGCGCCTGCACGGTAAGACCCAGCGCCGTGCGCGCCGCCGAGATAGGAGTGATGTTGAAAGCCAGCTGGAGCAGCAGGTGGATGGCCAGCAGCGCCACGCCGCCTGCCAGCGCGTAGCCCACCGGGCGCCAGCGCGGCAGCACGCGAATGATGCCGGCGGCCACCGGCAGAGCGATGGCGAACCCGGCGGCGATCATGGGCAGGAACAGCGTGGCCAGGCCCATCAGGTCATGGCCGGTTGCGGCAAGGCGGTCGCCCAGGGTGACGTCGACTCCCATGGCCTGCAGATTGGCCAGCATGGACTGGGTCTGTGCGACGGCGGCAGCGGCATAAGCCGCCAGCACACCTACGAGATAAGCGATCAACACACGAACCATATGCCCCAGCCCCCAGGTCGATGACTCAGTGTAACGCGCGACGCCCGGTACGCGAAGCACAGCCGCCGGCAGGGTACACTAGTGTGGTGTATCGCGATTAATGTAGCACTCTGCGCTCCGGTGCGGTTCCTGGACAAGGCGGCGGTGCGCTGGTGTGGCAGGCCCCACGTCGAGCACCGCCAACGCAGGCCCAGGGACCGCACCGGAGCGCCGCAGGAGGCTCTCTGCGGCTCCGGGATCTGCGTTGCGCCTCGTCGACGTATCATCAGATACGCCTTCCTCGACGCGCCTTGCCCCGAAGCCGCAGAGAGCCTCAGAGAGCTACATTAATCGCGATACACCACACTAGCCGAATGCCGCCGGCGCGCGGCGTCAATGAGGAGCCAGACTGCCATGCTCAGATCGCTGCTGCTGATGACCCTCCCGCTGCTGCTCGCCGGTGCCGGCAACGCCGCCACCGACGGGAACGCGGCCGGCGAGTACCGCGCCGCAACCGTGGCCGAAGGCCTGGAGTATCCCTGGGGGCTGGTGTTCCTGCCGGACGGGACCATGCTGGTGAGCGAACGGCCGGGGCGGCTGCGCCGGGTGGCGGCCGATGGCACCGTGAGCGCGCCGCTGGACGGCGTTCCCGCGGTGTACTTCGCCGGCCAGGGCGGTCTGCTCGACATCGCCCTGCATCCGCGATTCGCCGGGAACAAGCTGGTCTATCTCTCCTACGCGCACGGCGGCCCCGGGGCAAACGCCACGCGGGTGGCGCGCGCCGTGCTGGGCGAGTCCGGGCTGCACGACCTGGAAGTGATCTTCACCGCGCGCCCGGCGAAGGACACGCCGCAGCATTACGCCGGCACCCTGGCATTTCGCGGTGACGGGACGCTGCTGGTCAGTGTGGGCGATGGCTTCGACTACCGGGAACAGGCGCAGAATCTCGAATCGCTGCTCGGCAAGACCGTGCGCCTGACCGACGACGGCGGCATACCGCCGGACAACCCGTTCGTCGGCCGCGACGACGCGGCAGCGGAGGTGTGGACATACGGCCACCGCAACGCTCAGGGCCTGGTGGTGGACCCGGTCAGCGGCCGGGTCTATCAGCACGAGCACGGACCCCGCGGCGGCGACGAGCTGAACGTGTTGCGCCCGGGACGGAATTACGGCTGGCCCGCCATCACCCACGGCATCGACTACAGCGGCGCCTATGTGTCGCCGTTCAGCGAATTGCCGGACATGGAGCAGCCGCTGAAACAGTGGACGCCCTCCATCGCGCCTTCCGGGTTGACCCTGTATCGCGGCAATGCCTTTCCCGAGTGGCACGGCGACCTGTTTCTGGGCGCGCTGGTGGATATGGAAGTGCGCCGCATCGATCTCGAGGACGGCCGCATAGTCGGCGAACAGGCCCTGCTCGGCGAACTGGGTGAACGCATCCGCAACGTCCGGGTCGGGCCCGACGAGCACCTGTACATCGTCACGGATTCTGCACAGGGCCGCATTCTGCGGGTGGAGCGGCGCTGATTGCGGGGCGGGGTGCCGGTGCGACGTGCGCACCTCGATGACGCGCGTGCCCCGCCCGGTCACCGAGAGCGACTTTGATGTATCTTAGCCGTGAGCCAACCGAGAGAGACTTCATGGGCACAGCCAGCCGAACCTGCTTATGGACCGTGGGCGTGTACGCTCTGGCCGCCGCTGCGGCGGCTGCGGGCGCAGTCACGCAAAGCAAGGGAGATTTCGTCGACAAGTTCCGTCAGCTCGACGAGGTTCTGCCGACGGCCAACGTCTACCGCAATGCTGCCGGCGCGCCCGGCGCCGACTACTGGCAGCAGCAGGTGGACTACGACATCGACGTAACCCTGGACGAACAGGCGCGGCGCATCAGCGGCAGCGAAACCATCACCTATCACAACAACTCCCCGGACACCCTGCGCTATCTGTGGCTGCAGCTCGAACAGAATGCGTTCCGCGCGGATTCCGCGGACGCCCGGACCCGCACCTTGGCGGAACCCGAGCGCATTACTTTCGCGGAGCTGCGGCGCCTGCAGTTTCTGGAAAAATTCGACGGCGGCCACCGCATCACCCGGGTAGCCGACGCACGCGGCCGGCCCCTGCCCCACGTCATCAACGGCACGCTGATGCGCATCGACCTGCCGGAGCCGCTGGAAAGCGGTAAGAAAATTCGCTTCCAGGTCGACTGGAACTATCAGCTCGTGGAAGAAGACGCGGTAAACGCCCGAGCCGGCTACGAGCAGTTCGAGGACGGCAACGACATCTTCCTGATCGCCCAGTGGTACCCGCGGCTGGTGGCCTATACCGACTACGAGGGCTGGCACAACAAGGAATTTCTCGGCGACGGTGAGTTCACCGTGGAATTCGGCGATTACCAGGTGGATATCACGGTCCCTGCGGATCACGTGGTGTCCTCCACCGGCGTGCTGGCCAACCCCGGCGAGGTACTCAGCGCCACTCAGCGGCGGCGTCTGACCGACGCCCGCGATGCCGAACGGCCGGTATTCATCGTGACCCGGGAGGAGGCGTTGGCAAACGCCGCCGAGGGCTCGGACGACCAGCAAACCTGGCGTTTTTCCGCCGGCAACGTCCGCGACTTTGCCTGGGCGTCGTCGCGCAAATTCATCTGGGACGCCCAGGGGTACCGCCAGGAGGGCGCCGAAAACCAGCTGGTCATGGCGATGTCGTTCTATCCCGAGGAAGGCGAGCCGCTGTGGTCGCGCTACTCCACCCAGGCGGTGATCCACACCATGGAGGTCTATTCCCGCTATTCCTTTCCCTACCCGTACCCGGTGGCACAGTCGGTGAACGGCCCGGTGGGCGGCATGGAATATCCCATGATCACGTTCAACGGTCCGCGCACCGAGCTGCAGGACGACGGCACGCGCACCTATTCACGGGCCGAACGGCGTTTTCTGATCGGCGTGGTGATTCACGAGATCGGCCACATCTACTTTCCCATGACGGTGAACTCCGACGAACGGCAATGGACATGGATGGACGAAGGGGTGAATTCGTTTCTGCAGTTCATCGCCGAGCAGGAGTGGGAGACGGACTATCCGTCGCGGCGGGGCGAACCGCGCTGGATCACCGACTTCATGAAGAGCGAAAACCAGGTGCCGATCATGACCAACTCGGAATCCATCATGCAG
Organism: Gammaproteobacteria bacterium; assembly: GCA_034522075.1. Taxonomy (GTDB): domain Bacteria; phylum Pseudomonadota; class Gammaproteobacteria; order Pseudomonadales; family Azotimanducaceae; genus UBA7803. The sequence goes on from JAXHLO010000006.1 coordinate 157,473, forward strand.
TTCGGCAACAACGCCTACGCCAAACCGGCCACGGCGCTGGTGGTGCTGCGGGAGACTATCCTGGGGCGTGAGCTGTTCGACTTCGCCTTCCGCGAGTACGCCCGGCGCTGGAAGTTCAAGCGCCCCACGCCGGCGGATCTGTTCCGGACGCTGGAAGACGCCTCAGGGGTCGATCTGGACTGGTTCTGGCGCGGCTGGTTCTACACCACCGACCACGTGGATATCGCCATCGACCGGGTGACCCATCTGAAGGTCGATTCGAAGAATCCCGACGTGGAGAAACCCTGGCGGCGTGAGCAGCACGAAGCCGAGCCGCCGTCTCGCACCGAGCTGGCCAATGAGGCACAAGGCCTGGTCCCGCGCCTGGAGCGCATGCCGGATCTGCAGGATTTCTATGTGGAAAACGACCCGTTCACGGTAAGCAACAAGGACCGCAACGACTATCAGGCCTATCTCGAGGAACTGCACGATCCGATGAGCAGCAATCCGGACTGGCGCCGGGAGGTGCTGGAGCGGGCCGTGGAACAGGACCGCAACTACTACGTGCTGGAATTCAGCAACGTGGGCGGACTGGTGATGCCCATCATCCTGCAGCTCGACTACGCCGACGGCAGCAGCGAGGAGCTCTACCTGCCGGCGGAGATCTGGCGCCGCTCGCCGCAGCAGGTCACCAGGCTGTTGATGCGCGAAGGCGAGATCGAACGCATCACCCTGGACCCGCACTGGGAAACCGCCGACGTGGACCTCTACAACAATCACTATCCGCGGAAGATTCTGCCGTCGCGCCTCGAGGTGTTCGAGCCCCCGGAGGAGCCGGGCGACATTCCTGACCGGGATCTCATGCAGGACATCAAGGCGGAACTCGACGGCAACCGGCGCAAGGTGGAAACGCCGGATGCCACGACCCCCGCGGAACAGCAACGCGACCTAGCCGTGCCCATGCGTGACGGCGGCTGAATGGGCGCACGCATGATCAAGACCGTGGTCTGTACTGCAGCCCTGGCTCTGTGGGCAGGCGCGGCCTGTGCACATCAGATGCGCGCAGCCATCTCCACGGTGCTGTTCAATCCGCGCAGCGGCAACATCGAAGTGATGCACCGTTTCTACAGTCACGATGCCGAGCATGCTCTGCAGTTACTGACCGGCGGGCCCGCCGACCTGACCGCCGAACCGCGGGATCGGTTGAAGTTCGCCGTCTACGTGCACGAGCAATTCACCCTGGCCGGGCGGGGTGCCGACCTCGAGCCGCTGACCCTGGTAGGAGCCGAGCTCGACGGCGACTACCTGTGGGTATATCAGCGCACGCCGGCGCAGGCGGATCTGCGCGGGCTGACGGTGCGCTTCGATGCCCTGCGCGACATCTGGAGTGATCACGTCAACACCTTGAATGTTGAGCGCGGCGGTCAGGTACGCACGTTGATCTTCGCCGCCGGCGCCGGCGAGTTGTCCGTTGAGTTCTGAGTGCGCCAGTTTGCCGCCGCGGAACGGATGCCCTAAGGTCGGCTGCGGGGGAGAGACGGTTCGAGCGAATCTGCCAAGAAACGAATCTGCAGAAGGAAATCACATGAACAAGCTGTTCCTGCATGGCCGACTTGTACGCGGCCTGAAGTATCTGAGCCTGGCCGCCGCCCTGGCGGCGCTGCCGGCGGCCGCCGATGAAGGCGCAATGGAATACCGCGAGAACGTCATGTCCGCCATCGGCGGGCACATGTCGTCCGCAGCGGACATCGCCCGCGGCAAAGTGCCGCACCAGGCACATTTCAGCATGCACGTGAATGCGCTGGCGGAACTCTCCACCATTGCCGACACGCTGTTCCCCGAGGGCTCACAAGGCGGCGATGCGCTGCCGGAGATCTGGCAGAACCCGGACGACTTCGCTGCCAAGCTCGACGATTTTGAAACCGCCGCCGCAGACCTGAAAGTCGCCGTGGACAACGGCGGTGACGTGGGCAGCGCCTTTCAGGCTCTGGGACAGGCCTGCAAAAGCTGTCACGACGACTACCGCGACGAGTAAGCGCGCGCTAAGTAAGCGCGGGCGCTAAGGCAACGGTAGCGCCCACAGCACGGCCGCCGCGGCCGCAGCGGCCGTGACGAGGGCGCGGACGAACAGGTGGTGCACCGGTTGCGCCGCCACCCGTTTGCGGCCATGAAACATGGCCAGCGGCGTCGGATCGCGGCGCAGGGCGTACACCACGTGGGCCAGCAGGTGGACGCCGATGAGTGTCAGCACGCCCCAGAAACCCGATGATGCACGGCCGACATGAGATCCACGGTAGCGTCGCTGGCCCCGCGGACCAGGGGGCCGTCGGTAAAGATGTCGTCGGTGGTATACAGGCCGCTCAGCGCCTGAGCGGCCACCAGGGTCACCAGCAGCAGGGCCAGCGCGGCGCCCGGGGCGGTGCGCGGCTCGGCCGCGGCGCGGCCGCGGAAGTGCGCAATGAAACGCCCCGGCCACGGCCGGAAGGTCGCCAGGCGGGCATAGCGCCCGCCCCACAGCGCCCAGCCCAGGCGGAACAGCAGCAGACCCAGGGCGCAGTAGCCAAGGCGCATGTGCCAATCCATCAGGGCGATGTCGCCCAGCCAGCCGGTGGTCAGCGAGCCGGCCACGCACAGCGCGAACAGCCAGTGCCAGATGCGCAGGGGCCAGTCCCACACCAGTGCCAGCGGCTGTGCCGTGCCCGCCGCCGCGCCCACCGGCTGTTGACCCTGGCTGGGTTCAGACGTGTTGCCGCCCACTCGAATCAGCCCCCCAGGTAGTTCAGGCCGACGGCATTGAAGTGACGCAACACCAGCAGGACCGCCAGCGCCGACAGAGCCACGCCCGTGTGCCGCAGACGCCGCCACAGCGGCCAGCTCGCCGTGCTCCACACCGGGTAGAGCAGCAGCGCGGACAGCACCGTCAGTACCGCCGCCGGCAGCGTCAATGTCAGGGCCGTGACGAACGCCGGCGAGGGAAAATCGAAGAAGACGCTGGCGAAATCAGTGGCCAGCGGTGCCGTGCCCACGGCACCCAGGGCAAAGACCGCCAGCCATGCCAGGGCGGTGATGATGAGCAGCCGGGCCGACCAGGCTTCCGCCGGGGTCTGTTCCAGGGGGCGCTTGCGGCGCAGCCAGGCGCCCACGACGGCACAGGCGAGCACGAATCCGCCGCCGGCCAGTACCGCGTAGAGCACGTTGGGATCGTTCAGCGGGCCGACTTTCTCGAACACCATGACGGGCACCGGGGAGAGCATGGCGTGCACGGCGCCGTCGGTGCCGCTGGTGAACTTGACCCGCCGGCCCGACTCACGGCTGCGGAAGTCATCGCCGCCCAGGGGCTGCAGCCGGTACTGGCCACCCGGTGAGGCCACCAGCAACTCGCCATCGGCGGTGGCCGTCACGGTGACGCCGTTGAGCATGAACAGGCGTTCCACGGTGGTGTACGGGCGACGCGTGGACAGATAGGTACCGGCGTAGGCGTCGAGCGGCCGTCCCGCCTGCACGTCGCCGGCCGCTGCCTCGACGGTCAACGGACCGGGCGGAAAGTAGCGGGCCACCAGCGTGTCCACGAATTCACCAATGAGTTCGCCGCCACCGCCGCTGGTATTGGTGGAAATGAACACGCCCAGGCCGAGTTCCGGGACGAGCTGCATGTCGGACAGGAAATAGATAGTGCCGCCGCCGTGACCGATGGCCCGGTAACCGTGAATGCGGCTCTCGATGAAGCCGTGGGCCATACCCGGCATCTGCGCATCCATGGTGTGATGCTGACGCTGCATACGCTGCGCGGTCTCGGCCTCGAGAATGCGCGCCTCGCCCAGACTGCCGTGGTTGAGGTGAGTCAGCATCCACCGCGCCATGTCCGTGGCGGTGGCGGACAGCGCCCCGGCCGGCCCGATCTGGCCGATGAAGCTGAACTCGCCGGTCGCGTATTTGCCGTTGCGGCGCACATAGCCGTGGCTCACATTGTCACGCAGACGCCGGGACATGGGTTCCAGGTGATCGGTGGTCCAGGGCTCACGGAAAGTGCTGTCGTGCATACCGAGGGGTTCGAACAGGTGCTGCTCGACGTAGGTTTCCCAGGGCAGGCCGGAGACGTTGGCGACGATCAGCCCCGCCGTGGCCACGCCGTAGTTGGAGTAGGCGGGCAGTACCCCCGGCGGGCGCACGCGCTGCGGCCGGTAGCGACTGAGGTAGTCGCGCAGCGGCAGCACGCCGGCTGGATCATTGCTGAACAGATGCCCCATGGCCGACTCCTCGTACCCCGGCGTGTGGGCCATGAGATGACGCAGGGTGATGGGCTCGGCAAAGGTGTCGGGGATCTCCAGATCGGGCAGATAGGTGCGGATGTCGGCATCCAGATCGACCCGGCCCTGCTCGACGAGCTGCATCACCGCCGTCCAGGTGAAGGTCTTGGAGATGGATCCGGGGCGGAACAGGGTGCGCCCGGCGTCGACCCGGCGGCCGGCAGCCAGGTCGTCGTGGCCGTAACCGCGGGCGAAAATCATCTCGCCGTCATGAACCACGGCCACCGTAACGCCCACAACCTGCTCGGACTCCATGCGCCCGGTAACAAAGCCATCCACGAATGCGGCCAGGTCGGGGCTGTCGATGGCCGGCTGCGCCGCACCCGCGCCACCTGGCAGACACATGGCCGCCGCGCTGACAAGCGCACAGATCCATCGAATCATCCGGGACTCCGCCATCGAAAACCGGTCAAGCTTACGATATCTGACGTTGCCATTCCCACCGTCAGCCGGCCGCCATGCCTACGCCCAGATAGAGCGCCAGGGCGGCCGTGGCGGCCAGCAGCGCATAGGGGATCTGGGTCTTCACATGGTCGATGTGATCCGAGGCCGCTCCGGTGGAAGCGAGGATGGAAGTATCCGACAGCGGCGAGCAGTGATCGCCGAACACACCGCCGCCGGCCACCGCGGAAATCGTGGCATAGACCACCACGCCCAGCTCGCCGCCGCTGAAGCCGAAGGCCAGGGGCACCGCAATGGGCATCATGATGGCAAACGTTCCCCACGACGTACCCGTAGAGAAGGCGATGCTGCCGGCGATGAGGAAGGTCAGCGCCGGCAGCAGCGCTGCGGTGAGCCAGGATTCCGTTACCTCGACAATGTAGATGGCCGTACCCAGATCTTTGGACAGTTCGTTCAGGGCATAGGCGAAGGCGAGGATGATGATGGCCGGCATGACGCCTTTCATCCCCGCCGTGGCAGTGCGCATGATGTCGGGGAAGGGAATTCCCTGGACGCGCATGATGACGCCCGCCACCACGGCGGCACCGAGAAAGGCCTCCATGGTCAGCGCCGAACGGATCACGACAAACGAACCGACACCGATGCCGATGACGATGAGCACCGGCAGAATGAAGTTCCAGAACAGATGAGTACGCACGCCGCTGTAGGGCTCGATGTCGGTGAGCTCTTCGCCCATGAGGGGCTCGGCACCGTCGCGCAACACTTTGCCCTCCTCCAGAGCTCGTCGCTCGGCAGCGCGCATGGGGCCGAAGTCGGGCACCAGCTTCAAGCAGATGGCGCCCACCAGCGCCACCGCCAGCCAGGCGTAGAAGTTGTAGGGTATGGAGTAAGCGAAGGCCAGCATGGCGCCTTCCGCATCGGTTACCGGCCCCATGCCGATGAGCAATCCGGCGATGAACACGGCCCAGCCGGTAACAGGCACCAGCACGCTGACCGGCGCCGACGTGGAATCGGCGATATAGGCGAGTTTTTCCCGGGACACAAGATAACGGTCGGTGAGCTCACGCATGGTGGCGCCGACGAACAGCGGGCTGAAATAGTCGCTGAAGAACACGAACATGCCCATGACCCAGGCGGTGAGCTGTACCCGGACCCGGGACAGGCGGCGGCGTTCCACGAAGGCGGCGAAGTTGCGCACGGCGCCCGTGCGCTGAAAGAAGGCGATAAGGGTCCCGATGAACAGCTCCAGCAGCAGTATCCAGGAGAAGCTGGTGGTGCCCAGGGCGTTCTTCAGCAGGTTGGGAAAACCGAGCAGCCCCTGGCCCATGGCCAGCACGCCTACCAGACAGGCCACGGCCAGGGAGAACACGGTGTTGCGGGTAATGAAGGCCAGGATGATGGCCACGCTGGCCGGCAGCAGTGACAGGGCTCCAAAGTGCTCGGCGGCCGCTTCCATTTCCATTTTCCCCCTCCCCTGAGGTCCCCTCCCCTGGTGCGGCCGCAGCCGATGATCGACGTTGTCAGGTTTCCAGGCCGGCGCCGCGGCGCTCCAGCGACGACACCACGGCAAAGCCCAGCTGGCGCAGGGGTTCCGGCGGCATCCAGCTCGCGGCGCCGAACAGGGCACCCACATCGGGTACGCGCTGGCCGAGCGCCTTGCGCGCCAGCAGGGTGCCGAACAACGTGCCTTTGACCACGCCGCCGCCGTTGCAGCCCGCCGACACCCAGATCCCCGGCGCCACTTCGCCCCATACCGGCGCGCCATTGTAGGTGAAACCGGTGGCGCCGCCCCAGACGTGGGCGAACGGGCGGTGGGCATCGAGTTCGATGTGCGGATAGCGCCGCTGCAGACAATCCTGTAACCGGTGCGCCACCGCGGCACTGGGTTCCTCGCGCTCGTAGCCGTAATAGGAGCGCACCATGAGGCGCCCGTCCCACGTGCGCCGCAGGGTGGTGCCCAGGCGATGGGCGGGCAGCAGGCCCCAGGCGGACTCACTGCCGAGACCCGAGAGCGCAGCGGGGTTCAGCGGCTCGGTGAGACCGGCATAGGTATACATGACGCTCAGCCGCGAACGCAGCCCCGAGCGGGTGCCCGCGAGTTCGCGGGCGAACGCATTGTTGGCCAGCAGCACCACGGGAGCTTTGACGCTGCCTCTGGGACACTCGATACGCCAGCCGTTCTCCTCCCAGTGCATGGACAGCGCCGGCGTTTCCTCGTAGAGGCGCACACTGAGGGGCAGGCAATCGGCCAGACCGCGAATCAGCGCCGCGGGCTGAACCAGCGAGCAGTCGGGCGAGTACAGGCCGAAACCGTAGTAGTCCGTGCCCAGGCGTTGCGCCAGCGTTGCCCGGTCCAGCGATTCGTAGTCGAGGCCGGCCGCCTCGAGAAAGTCGCGGTAGCGTTCCAGATAACGCCTGCCCCGCTCGGTGGCCGCACCGCGGTAGGTACCGGTAGGCTCGAGCTGACAACGGATGCCGTGCTCGGCCACCAGCGCGCGCAAGCCGTCCATGGTTTCCCGGATGAGCGCATTGCAGCGCCCGAGGCGTTCGACAGCGGCGGGATCGGCGTCGTCGGCCAGGGCGATCTCCAGCAGAAAGCCCGAGTTACGCCCGGGGCTGCCTTCACCGACGATACTCGCGTCGAGCACCGCCACCCGATCGTCCGGCCGCGCCTCGGCCCAGGCCCGGGCCGCCGCCAGGCCCGTATAGCCGGCACCCACCACGGCCACGTCGTAATCCATCTCTTCGGTGAGGGCAGGTTCCGGACAGCGCTGGATGAGCAGGGCCTGCCAGCCGCAGGGCTCTCGGTATAACGGGTAAGTCATGGGTTCCACGGACAAGTTGTGGACAAAGCGACAGCGGCGACCATAACAGAGCCCCGCGGCCGCTTCACGGCCTGTCCGGGTAAGCCCCGTACAGGCACGGCACGAATGTCTATAATCGGCGGCCTGCCAGTCACGCCGAGTTCTGCCGCGCGCTGTTGATCCATGCTTACCCTGGACCGCTACATCATCCGCCAGACGCTGGTACCAACGGTACTCGGCCTGGGCCTGCTGGTGCTGCTGTTCACCGCCTTCACCAGCGTGCAGCTGCTGCGCTCGGCGGCGCTGGGAAATCTACCAGCCCGGGACGTTCTGGCCCTGGTGATCGCCCACGACCTGGCGGCCCTGGAGGTGCTGGTGCCCTCGGCCTTCTTCGCCGCCCTGATCATGGTGGGCTGCACCTGGCACCGCGAAGGCGAGCCCTATGCTCTGTACGCGAGCGGCGTATCGCCGGACCGGCTGTCGCGGCCATTGCGCTTGCTGGCGGTGCTCGTGGCACTGTGCGTGGCACTGCTGTCCATTTACGGCCGGCCTTATTCCTACGTGCTGCGCTACGACATCAGCGAACGGGCCGCCAATCTGACCTCGCAGCACATGGCGCCCCAGCGCTTCTATCGCTGGGACGCCAACTTCGTGATCCAGGCGGAACGCATCAACCGCCAGGAGCCCAACCTGTCCGGAGTATTCGCCCGCGCCGCGCCGGAGGGGCGGCCGCTGGTGCTGCGGGCGCAGCATGGACAGATCGATCCCACCGATGACGACCGCCGGCAGACGCTGAGCTTTCTCGACGGCACGTCCTACGAGATCAACGCCGGATCCGCCGCGCCGCCCAGCCGCAGCATGCCCGACCGGGTCACGCGTTTCGAGCGGCTGGTCTACCGGGTGCAGCGGCCGCCCAGCGACGCCCTGTCGAAACGCCGGGCCCGTTCCACCCTGGAGCTGGCCGGAGCCACGGATCCCAAAGACCTGGCCGAGTTTCAGTGGCGGTTGTGCATGCCCATGATCGCCTTCCTGGTGGCACTGATGGCCATCGAACTCGGCCGCCTGCGGCCCAAGCAGTCGCCGTATGCCCGCTTCACCATCGCCATCGTCGTCTATGCCCTGGTCTTCAATCTGAGCAGCGTTACCACCTCGGCGGTGGAAAACGGCCTGCTCCCGCGGTTTCCCGGGGTGTACACGGCCGTGTTCATGATGCTGATCTTCTACGGCGTGCTGCGGCGCATTCCGCGTCTGACCCTGCGGGTGCCGGCGTGAAGCGCATCTACCGCTACGTGATGCTGGCCCTGGCGCGCGGCTACCTGCTGGTGGCCGGAGCTCTGCTGGCGCTGTTCGGGCTGTTCGACTTCATGGACAAAGCCGACGACATCGGCGAAGGCACCTACGGCGTCTACGACGCGCTGGCGGTCACGGCCCTGCTGCTGCCATCCCGGCTGCTGGATCTGTCGCCGTTCATCGCCCTGCTCGGCGTGGTCTACGGCCTCGGCACCTTCGTGCGCAGCCATGAGCTCATCGCCATGCGCGCGGCCGGCCTGACACCGCTGCGGCTGGCGGTGCTGTGCGGATTCGCCACCGCCGGGCTGTTCGTGCTGCTTGCCGCCGTGGAAGCGGCGGCCCGGCCCATGGCCCAGCAGGCCCGGCTGCTGCAGATGATCGAGACCTCTCAGGACGGTGCGCTGTTCACCCGTGAAGGCATCTGGATCGAGCACGAGGGGTTGTTCGTCAACATTGACTCGCTGGCCCGCGGCGGCACGCCATCGGGCATCAACCTCTATGACTTCGGCGACGACACCCGGCTGGACCGCTATCTGCACGCCGAACGCGCCGAACCCCTGACGGCGCAGACCTGGGAGCTGCGCGGTGTGGTGGAAAAACACTACGACAGCGGCACCGTCACCACCCGGCGCCTGGAGCGGATGCCCTGGTCACCGCCCTGGCGCCAGGACACGGCCCTGTACGCGCTGCCGCTGGAAAGTCTGACCCTGCTGGAAATCCGCGAGCACACCCGTTATCTGGCCGGCGAGCAGCGCCCTACCGGCATCTTCGCCATGGAATTCTGGCGCCGGGTGCTGGCGCCGGTATCGGGCATCGTCTTCAGTCTGTTCGCCGCGCCGTTCGTACTCGGTGTGGGGCCGCGGGCCAGCATGGGCGGCGCGGTGACCGTGGGGGTGGCCATCGCCCTGGTGCTCTATCTGGTGCAGCAGATCGGCACCAACGCCATATTCCTCGCCACCCAATCGCCGTTTCTGTCGGTTAGCCTGCCTATTGTCGGGGTGCTGGGCTTTGCCGTGGTGCTGATCCGCCGGGTGAACGGCGCACCGCGCTAGTGGCTGCAGCGGACCGGCCGCGGTGGTTATGTGCGGTGAGGCAAGCGCATACAATGCCACGCTGCAACCGCCGGGACCGTCAAGTCTTAATCGTATCCATGCCGCAGCCGCAGACAACCACCGCATGAAGCTGATCCGGGAATTCGTGATCACCCATCCGTGGCAGAGCCTGGGTCTGATGATCCTGCTGCTGCTGGCGGGCCTGGCCGACGGCATCGGCCTGTCGGCCATGCTGCCCATGCTAAACCTGGCCTTCGACGGCGCCGGTGCCGGCGCCATGAGCGCTACCCCGGCGGATGACGAGTTGAGCCTGTTCATCTACCGCTTCATCGAAAGCCTGAACCTGACCCCGGGTCTGGGCATTCTGCTGGGGCTCATCGTCATCGGCATCGGCACCAAGAGCCTGCTGGTATTCCTGGCCGAGCAGCGCATCGGCTATCTGGCTGCCGAAGTAGCCACGCAATTGCGCCTGGATCTGCTGCGCGCGGTCACCGCGTCGAGCTGGCTGTTCTATGTACGCCAGTCGGTGGGACGCCTGGCCAACTCCATGGCCACGGAAGCCTGGCGCGCCTCAACCGCCTACATCTACGCCATCCGCCTGCTGGTGGTATTCATCGAGACCGTGGTGTATTTCGTGCTGGCCATGCTGGTTTCCTGGCAGGCCACCGTGGTGTGTCTCACCGCGGGGCTCGGCGTGTGGGCCATCTCCCATCAATTCGTGAAGATCTCGGGATTCGCCGGCAGCGGTCAGACCCGCGGCTACCGGGCATTGCTCGGCTCGCTCACGGACATTCTGCTGTCCATCAAGACCCTGAAATCCATGGGCCGCGAGCGTTCGGCGGAAGCGCTGGTGGCGGGCCAGTCCAATGATCTGAAACACGACCTGCGCCGCGAGGTACTGGGCAATGCAGGGCTCGATGCCGCCCAGGAACCTCTGTACACGCTGGTCATCGTGGTGGGCATCTATCTGGCGCTGGTGGTCTTTCAGATGGAACTGGCCACGGTGACGTTTCTGACCCTGGTACTCATGCGGCTGCTCAAACGCGGCAGCAAAGTGCAGAAGGAGTATCAGCGCATGATCACCTGCGAGACGGCCTACTGGGCGCTGCAGCAGACCATCGACGACGCGCGCAGCCAGGCGGAAGCCGTGGACGGCCGGCGTCCGGCCGAGTTCCACCAGGACATCAGCCTGGTGGACGTTGCGTTCGACTACGACGGCGAGCCGGTGATCGAACAGGTCAATCTGACCATTCCCAAGGGGCAGATCACCTGCCTGGTGGGCGAGTCGGGCAGCGGCAAGTCCACCGTCGCCGATCTCATCATCGGCTTGATCCAGCCCACCCGCGGACGCGTGCTGGTGGACGGGGTGCCGCTCACCAACATCGACCTGGCGGCCTGGCGCAACAGCATCGGCTACGTGCCGCAGGACAATCTGCTGCTGCACGACAGCATCTATGCCAATGTGGCGCTCGGCGACGACAGCCTGACCGAGGCGGAGGCGCAGGCAGCCCTGCAGGCCGCCGGTGCGGCTGACTTCGTGGCCGCCATGCCGGATGGCCTGCACACGCTGGTGGGCGAGCGCGGCGCGCGCCTGTCCGGCGGACAGCGGCAGCGCATCATGATGGCGCGGGCCCTGGCTCATCGGCCCAGCCTGCTGGTGCTGGATGAAGCCACCAGCGCGCTGGATCCGGCCAGTGAAGCAGCCATCTGCGAGACATTGAACGCCCTGAAGGGCAAGCTCACCATCCTGGCGGTGACCCATCAATCAGCGCTGCGCCGCATCGGCGATCATCTCTACCAGGTGGACGGCGGCCGGGTTGAGCCGATTGCCGCCCTGGAAGCCACCGCAGGGGAACGATAGGCCTATGAATCAATCCGCCAGTGAACAGCGCAGCAGCGCACGGCTGGACGTGGTGCCCGTGCAGGGCCGGGGCGGCCTGAAGGATTTTCTGCAGGTGCCGTACGCTCTGTATCGGGATGACCCGCACTGGGTAGCGCCGTTGAACTTCGAGCGCCGCGAAGCCCTGGCGGCGAAGCAGCCGTTCTTCGCCCATGCGCAGTGGCAGGCCTGGGTGGCCTACCACGACGGTGCACCGGTGGGCCGCATCACGGCTCAGATCGACGACCTCTACGAGCAGCGCTACGGCGAGCGCGCCGGCTACTTCGGCATGCTGGAGGCGCCGGATGACCAGGCGGTATTCACCGCGCTGTTCGGTGCCGCGGAAAGCTGGTTGCGCGGGCAGGCGGCAACGCAGTCCATCGGGCCGTTCAACCTGGGTATCAATCAGGAGCTGGGCATTCTGGTGGACGGCTTCGATACGCCGCCTTATTTCATGATGCCGCATTCGCGCCCCTACTACGGCGCCGCCGTGGAGGCACAGGGCTACCAGGGCGTACAGGACCTGCTGGCCTACGTCATGGACCCGGACTTCACCGAGCCGCCGGTCATGGCGGCGCTGATGGAGCGCGTGGGGCGACGGGTCAACCTGCGCCCGCTGCGGCGCAAGCACGTGGACGAAGACCTGGAGATCATGCGCGACATCTTCAACGATGCCTGGTCGGAGAACTGGGGCTTCGTGCCGTTCACCCAGGCCGAGTTCAACGCGGTGGGCCGCGAGATGCTGCTGCTCATCCCCGACGACTTCATCTGCATCGCTGAGTTGGACGGCGAACCGGCCGCCTTCCTCGTGCTGCTGCCCAACCTCAACGAAGCCATCGCCGATCTGCGCGGCCGGCTGCTGCCGCTGGGCTGGGCCAAGCTGTTGTGGCGCCTGAAGGTCCGCTTTCCACGCACGGGCCGGGTGCCGCTCATGGGCGTTCGGCGGGCCCATCACCATACGCGGCTGGGGCCGGGTCTGGCCTTTCTGGTGATCGCCGCCGGCCGTGCGGCGGCGCTGCGCACGGGCATGCGCGAAGTGGAAATGTCGTGGATTCTGGCCGACAACATGGGCATGCGCAGCATCATCGAGAACATCGGCGGGACGGTGAGCAAGCGCTATCGGATGTATCAGAAGCCGCTGCTGTGAGTGAGGGCGAGAAGTTCCGGGCCATCGTGCTGGCCGGCGAGCGCCCCGGCGGCAGCGTGCTGGCCCGAGCGCTCGAGTTGCCGGCCGGTATTCTGGCACCGCTGGCCGATCAGCCCTGCATCACCCGGGTCGTGGATGCGCTCTGCAGCGCGCGCCGGGTGGACGGCCTGACCCTGGTCGGGCCTGCCCGGCAGATCGTCGACGCCAATGAAGCGCTGCGCGATCTGCTCGAGCGGCCGGGGCTGAAGTGGCTGCCGCCGCAACCGGGCCCGGCTGCCAGCGCGCTGCATGCGGCCCGGGATACCGGGCACTACCCGCTGCTGCTCACCAGCGGCGACCACGGTCTGCTCACCGCCGCCATCGTCGACGGCTTCTGTGAGCGGGCCTGGGCGGCCCGGGACAGCGGCGCGGATTTTCTGGTGGGGCTGGTGCCGTACCCGCTGGTCCAGGAGGCTTTCCCTGAGTCGCGCCGGACGATATTGCGCTTCGCCGACCAGGCGCTGTGCGGCAGCAATCTGTTTGCCCTGCTGACCCCGGCGGCGCAGCAGGCACTGGCGTTCTGGCAGCAGGTGGAAGCCGACCGTAAACGTCCGTGGAAGATCGCCCGGCGCCTGGGCGCGGCGACTCTGGCCCGCTATCTGGCCGGACGCCTGAGCACGGACGATGCCTTCGCGGTGCTGTCGCAACGCGCCGGCTGCCGCATCGACTGGTTGCCGGTGGACAGCGCCCGGGCCGCCGTGGACGTGGATTCAGAGGCCGACTGGCGCCTCGCTGACGCCGTGCTGCGCGGCCAGGGGCCGGACGGGTCATGACCGTTGTGCTGATCACCAACGCCGCCACCGCCCGGGCGCGGCGCCACTACCCGGCATTGCGCGACGCGCTGCCGGAATCCGCCACCCTGCAGCACCGGGTCACCGAGTCACCCGACGAGATGGACGGTCTGGTGGGCCACGCTGGCTGGCGCCCGGAAGATCTGCTGGTGATCAATGGCGGCGACGGCAGCGTGCAGCATGCTCTCAGCCTGCTGCTGGCTCACTGTCCCGTCGAACGCCTGCCGCGCATTGCCTGCCTGCCCGGCGGCAGCACCAACATGACCGCCTATGATGTGAACCGCCACCGCCGCTTCCACCACTGTGTGGCCAGCCTGCAACGGGCCGCAGCGCAGTTCGACGAAGGTGCCTGCGCAGCGCGGCCGGTGGTGCGGGTGGAAGCCGGCGAGCGTCCCATGCGCTGCGGTCTGTTCTTCGGCCTGGGCACGATCGTCCAGGGCATCGACTATTTCAAGACCCACGTACGCCACCGCGGCGGCGCGCAGGAGATGGGCGCCGGCGTGGCACTGGCCCGGGCGCTGTGGGGCATCGCCCGCAATCAACCGCCGTTTTCCGAAGCGCTGCAGGTGCAATTGCACGCCCCCGGGCTGCTCCCGGGCGACGCCACCGATGGCGCTGTCACGGTCCGTCTGCTGTTCGCCACCAGCCTGGAACGGCTTTTCCTGGGCATGCGCCCCTATTGGGGCAGCGGCAGCGGAGCACTCAAAGCCACGCTGGTGGAGCGACGTGCCGAGCATCTGCTGCGCCGTATGCCGCGTCTGCTGCGCGGCCGGCCCGACCGACACATGATTCCCGCCGCCGGCTACCACAGCGCCCGCCTGGACGGCCTGGCCATGACCTTCAGCGGCGCCTATACGCTGGATGGCGAACTGTTCCCCACGAGCGATGCTAGGATAGTCGTCAGCGCAACCGACCCCGTGAGATTCGTGCCGTTATGAAGCAGGCACCCGACCCGCAAACCGACACCGGCAACCGAGCCAGACAGCGCCGCAAGGGCGTTCGCGGTCTTGTCATGCGAGCGGGCAAGCACACGCTGCGCAAGGTAGGCGAGTTCCAGGCCCGCCATTCCCGCGTGGCCACCACGCCGGTCCTGGACAACGGCGAGTTCCCCTGGACAGGCGAGCTGGAGGCCGGCTGGCGGACCATCCGCAGCGAGCTGGATGCCGTGCTGGAACGGCCCCAGGACATTCCGGCCTTCCATCAGCTTTCGCCGGACCAGCAGCGCATCTCCAAGGGCGACAACTGGAAAACTTATGCCTTCCACGTCTACGGCAACCGGGTGGATGAGAACTGCCGCGCCTGTCCGGCCACGGCGGCATTGCTCGACCGCTTGCCGGGTCTGCAGAACGCCTGGTTCTCCATCCTGGCGCCGCGTTATCACATTCCGCCACACCGCGGCCCCACCCGGGCCGTGATCCGCTGTCACCTGGGTCTCAAGGTACCCGCCGACGCCGAAAACTGCTGGCTGCGCGTGGACGACGTGATCTGCCGCTGGCAGGAAGGACGCTGTCTGGTGTTCGACGATACCTACGAACACGAGGTGCGCAACGACACCGACGAAGTGCGTGTGGTCCTGTTTCTGGACTTCGACCGGCCCATGGACCTGCCGGGCCGGTTGCTCAACCGGCTGGTGGTAGGCGCCATCCGCACCAGCGCCTACGTCAAAGACCCGCTGCGCAATCTGGCGCGCTGGAATGCCGGCGTGCGCGACAGCCGGGCCGGGCCGCCGGACGGCTGACATGGCTCAAGACGATGCCCTGTACAACCTGCTGCGGCGGCGGCTGGGTGAACTGTCACATCGGCAAGACCCTGCGGTAATGCGCCTGGTGGCGGAGCTCCGCCGCCGCTTCGGCGCCGACCTCGCCGCGGTGCTGCTGTACGGGTCGTACCTGCGCGGCAAACGGGACACATTACTGGACTTCTACGTGCTGCTGCACGACGGTGCCGGCCTGCCGCGCTGGCAGGCTCTCGGCAACCGTCTGCTGCCGCCCAATGTCTATCACCTCGCCCTGCCGGCCGAGGACGGCGGTGAGGCGGTGCGGGCCAAATACGCCATCATGACTCTGAGTCAGTTCCAGCGGGCCATGGGCCGCTTTCACAGCTATTTCTGGTCACGCTTCACCCAACCTGCAGGCCTGGCCATGGCCGACGATGAACAGACCGTCGAACGTATTGTCAACGCGCTGGGCCGTGCCGTGCACGCCTTCGTCGGTGCCGCGGTGCCGGCCCTGGCGGAGCCGTTTTCCAGCAGAGAGTTATGGTGCCGCGGTCTTGCCCTGACCTACACCTGCGAGCTGCGCTCGGAGCCGCCGGCGGGCGCAGGCGCCCTCTACGAGCACAACGCCGGCCATTTCGACGATCTGCTGGAAGCCTATGCCGCATGTCCCGCGGCGGCGGTCTCGCGAGCAGCAGACGGCCATTACGCGGCGCGGGCCGCCGACCTGATCACCCCGGCACCCGCCGGCTCGCGTCTGGCCTGGGCGGTCAGGCGCGTCCAGGGCAAGGCTCTGAGCGTGCTGCGCCTTGTCAAAGCGGCAGGCACGTTCGAAGACCCGCTGGATTATCTGCTGTGGAAAATCCGCCGTCATTCCGGCGTGTACATCGAACCCACCGAGCGGCAGCGGCGGTATCCGCTGATCTTTGCCTGGGGATTGCTGTGGCGGCTGTACCGCTCAGGCGGTTTCCGTTAATGCGACAGGAACCGCCTGGCTGAAGGCGGTGATGATGGCGTCGATCTGCTCGTCAGTGTGGGCGGCGCTGGCGCTGCAGCGCAGCAGACTGCTGCCGTCAGGCGATGCCGGCGGCAGCATGAGGTTGGTATAGACGCCCAGTTCCAGCAGGCGGCGCCAGCCGGCCAGCGCCTGATCCTTGGCAGCGAAGCGCACCGCCACGACGGGGCTGACCTGCGGCCCCAGACGCAAACCCAGATCGCCGAGCCCCTGGTACAGCGCCCGGGCGTTGCGCCAGACGCGGGCCTTGAGCTCCGGACGCCGGCGGATGTGCTGCAGAGCCACCCGGGTAGTGGCCACCACCGACGGGCACGGTGAAGCGGTGAAAATGTAGGGCCGGCTGGCAAAGCGAAAGCGGTTCAGCGCTTCGTGAGGGCTGACACAGTAGCCGCCGGTAGCGCCCAGGCTCTTGGAGAAGGTGCCCACGACGAAATCCACTTCCTGCAGCACGCCGGCTTCTTCCGCCACGCCCCGGCCGTGTTCCCCGTAGATACCCAGGGAATGGGCCTCGTCGACGAACAGGTAAGCGCCATAGCGGGCCTTGACCGCGGCCATCTCGGCCAGGGGCGCTTTGTCTCCCAGCACGCTGAACAAGCCCTCGGTAACCACAAGCGCCCGGACGGCGCGCTCGCCCAGCCGGCGCAGCCGCTTGTCCAGACTGTCTGGATCGTTGTGCTTGAAGCGGTAGACGTCGGCGCCGCTCATGCGGCAGCCGTCGTACAGACTGGCATGGGCATCGGCATCGAGCAGCACACAGTCGCCGGGCTCGAGCAGTGCCGCCAGCGTGCCCAGATTGGCCGAATAGCCGGTGGAGAACACCATGGCGTAGGGCATGTCATGGAATTCAGCCAGCTCACGCTCGAGCGCAGCATGGCCCTGATAATTGCCGTTGGCCATGCGCGAGCCGGTGGTGCCGGTGCCGAACTCGGCCAGGGCCGCCTGGCCGGCGGCGATGCATTCCGGATCGAAGGTCAGGCCCAGATAGTTGTTGGTGCCGGCGAGAATGGTCGGGCGGCCGCCGATGATGGCCTCGGTGGCCGACACCAAGCGCTCCATCTCCACGCGAGTGGGGTCCGTGCCGTCGCCGCCAAGCTCCGCCTGGCGGGCGGCGAGCGCCTCGAATTTGTCCAGCAGATCCATGTCGATTCCGGGTTCTTCAGCGGAGATGACGCGCTACCACGGCTGCCAGCTCACTGATCGTATGCACGTTTGACAGGCTTTCCAGATCTATGGCGATGTCGTAGTGATCTTCCACCTCGACCACGAACTCCATGACCTGCACCGATTCGAGATCGAGATCGGCCACCAGATCGGTGTCGCCGTTGAGCTCCGGCGCATGCTTGAGAAAGCCGGCGAGGATCCGGGTGATTTCACTTTCGATGTGGGCCACGTCGGCGTTCAAGGCGGATACATCTCCCATCGCTGCGCCCGGCGCCGGTCAGTCGAACAGCGTGGCGGCGCCGCGCTCCAAGCCGATCTCCGGCTGCCAGCCGGTGGCATGGCTGAACGGTGCATTATCACACAGCCAGCGCGGCTGCTGAAGCTCGCGTGCTTTGCCCGGCGTGAGCATGGGAGCGTAGCCGAGCATACCCGCGCACCACAGGTTCAACGCCCCAGCCCCGCGCAGCAGGGCGGGGGGTACGGCGATCTCCCGCACCCGCCGCGACGACACAGCGGCGGCAATGTCCTGCCAGGAGTAGCCGCCCGGCCTGCCGTCATCGAGGGTGAAGGCCCGCTGGCTACAGGCCTCCGCCGGCGCCTGCAGCCAGGCAGCCACGGCCCGCACCAGGTCGTCCACATGAAGCAGCGCCAGCCGCTGATCGGGCGGCCCCGGGCGCAACACCAGCCCACGGCGGACCAGATTCAGCAGGGGGCGCATCTCCGTATCACCCGGCCCATACACGGCGGGCGGGCGCAGGATGGTCCAGTCACGAACGGCGGCTCGTTCCAGCAGTTCCTCGCCGCGGCGCTTACTGCGCGCATAATCCGACAGCTCCGGCCGGCTGGCCGCGAGGGAGGACAGCAGCAGCAGTCGCGGTCCCCGGCCGCCGGCGGAAGCCATGGGACCAGTGCGCGTCATGGCGTCAAGCGCGGCGCCTACACCATGGACATTGGCCGGCAGAAAGTCGTCCAGGCACCGACCGCGCACGGTGCCGGCGCAATAGATGATGCCGCCGACCCCGGCCAGGGCGCTGCAGAGCACATCCGCATCGGTGAGTTCGCCGACGTAGACGCGGCAGCGGGGGTCGAGGCCCGGCCGGCCGGCCGACGCCGGACGCACCAGAACGTGCACGCGGCGGCCGGCGTCGAGCAGATAGGACAACACGCGGCGGCCGATGAATCCGGTGGCGCCGGTGAGCAGAATCGGGGCGGAAGCGTCGCTCAAGGGCCCACGGCCCGTCAGCCGTTGGCCACCTGTGCATACCAGGCAGTCTGATCGAGTTCGACGCGCTCGAGAAAATCCTGCTTGGTGCGGGAACGGGCCAGCTTACCCGAGGAGGTTCGCGGCAACGTGCCCGGGGCTACCAGGTCGATGTAGGAGTGGATGCCGAAATGAGCGCGCACGGCACTTTCCAGCTCGGTCACCAGAGCCCGGCGTTTATCCGGATCCCGTTCGCGGCATTCCACCACCAGCACGGCCAGATCGTCACCCATGGGCGACGGGGCCGCGAAGGCGGACACATTGCCGGGACGCACGCCGGGCAGATCGTCGGCCAGGTGCTCGAGATCCTGCGGCCAGATGTTGCGGCCGTTGATGATGATCACGTCTTTGCTGCGCGCGGTGACGAACAGCCGCTGGCCCACGCGATAGCCGATATCGCCCGTATCCAGCCAGCCGTCGGCGCTGAGAACTTCCCCGGTGGCCTCCGGGTCGCGGAAGTAGCCGCGCATGACACTCGGGCCACGCAGGCACACGCGCCCGCAATGCCGGTCGGGCAGGTCGTTGCCGTCACTGTCGCGTATGGCGAACTCATAACTCGGCAGCACGGCACCGCAGTCGACGAACTCGAGGACGTCCTGAGGATCGACGCCGTCGGCACAGACGGGCTCGGCGAGCAATCTTTCCGCCATGCTGTGCTTGTACACCCGATCGACG
Organism: Gammaproteobacteria bacterium; assembly: GCA_034522075.1. Classification (GTDB taxonomy): domain Bacteria; phylum Pseudomonadota; class Gammaproteobacteria; order Pseudomonadales; family Azotimanducaceae; genus UBA7803. Next base: position 176,989 of record JAXHLO010000006.1, read on the forward strand.
CTGATACCGTCGCGCAGCGGGGCAAAGCTGACCGCCAGGGCGCATTCGGCCATGCCGTAACAGGGCACGTAACTGGCCGGATCGAACCCGGTGGAACGCAGCGCCCGGGCAAACTCGGTGAGCGGTCTGGGCTGGATGCGCTCAGCACCCACACAGGCTGCCCGCCAGTGGGACAGATCGTAGCGCTCCATATCGGAAGGCCGCAGCCGACGGGCACACAGTGCATAACCGAACGGCGGGCTCGATGACACCGTACCCCGGTTTTCGGAGATGATCTTCAGCCACAGGCGCGGGCGCATGGCGAAGGTGCGCGGGCTGAGCAGATCCACCGACAACTGAGTGGCCATGGGCAGCAGCATGAAGCCCACCAGCCCCATGTCGTGATACAGAGGCAGCCAGGAGACGAAGCGGTCGTCGGCGTCGAGGCACAGGCCCTGCTCGGCAATCTCGCGCAGATTGTTCAGCACGGACGTCTGGGTGATCTCCACGCCGCGCGGAAAGCGGGTGCTGCCGGATGTGTATTGCAGGTATGCGGGCTCGTCGGCATCCAGGGGTTCTATGTCGCCGGCGGCTTCCGGCAATGCCTCGAACGCATCGAGAGTGCCGCTGGTGAGCCCGGGCAGACCCTCGGCCGCTTCACGCAGAAAGGCGATATGGCTGGAGGGCGCCACGGCAATGGCGGCGCCAGAACCTTCGAGCATTCTGCGCAACTGCGCCACATAGGCGTCGTGGGCACCGAGCTGCACGCCGGCCGGCAGGGCCACGGGGAGCAGACCAGCGTATTGCGCCGCAAAGAACACGCGGTGAAACATGGGATCGGTCTCGGCCACAATGGCCACCCGATCGCCGCGGCGGGCGCCCGTGGACAGCAGCTTGCGGCCCAGGGACGGAGCCTCATCGCGAAGGGCGCGATAGGTCAGAACGTGTTCCAGCTCCCCCCGGCCATCATAAAAATTGATGCCGGTCTCACCCTGAGCCGCATATTCGAGGGCCGCTACGAGATTGCCGAAACCGGAGCTCTTAAAGCTCAAAGACGCATTCGTTGCCGTGCAAACCAATCCTTGTATCTCCCAAAGACGTGAGATATGTCATCGGCCCCCCTTCCCCAGGCCAATCGCGCCGCGCGATTATAACCAACTGACGAACTCAATGTAGAGCACCCGGACACGGCGTCAACATCCTGATTTTTACGGAAATTTCCCCCGAACGCCATACCCTGGGGCGAGCTCGGTGAAATATTCGGCCCGTTCTCATCGGCGCAGCCACAGCAAGCTGAACACATCCAGCCGACGAAAACGCAAACTCCGTTTGCAAACAACGAACAGGCAGGCGCGGGAAATCGCGTAAAAAGTACCTCGTTATTCACGACGAGGACGATTCATGGGCTATCCGCAGATACGGTCGCTGTCCGGCTTCGGTTCGCACCTTCGTGCCGCAGTCGCGGTGGCAGGATGCGTGTTGCTGCTCGGCGGCTGCCAGTCCATGGACCGCGAGGAGATGACCTGGCAGATGCTGCATGCCATGGATGTGGCGCAGACCCTCAACGCTGCCAACGACCCCTGCTACAAAGAAGACGCCTGGCTGACCAAACGCCTGATCGGCGAACAGCCCAGCGACAGCGAGGTACTCGCGTGGGGCGTGGGTACGGCCGTCATTCATGCCTGGGTCAGCGGCAGTCTGGAAGACCGCGGCGCCCCGCGCTGGGTGCAGAAGCTCTGGGAGCTGGGCACCCTGGGTCACACCTCGTATGCTATCGGCAGCAATCACGAGGCAGGGGTGCGGCCGTTCGGCAGCAACCGCGAGGTGGGCGGCTGTTATCGGCGCTGACGTGCGGGCGCCCATCTGCCGGCGACGCCATAGCCGGACCGGTCAATGCCCGAATACTTCGAGACCTTCGACGACGACGACAACCCCACCGGACTGGTCGCCCGTAACGAGGTTCACGCCCGCGGGCTGTGGCACCGCTCAGCCCACGTCTTTCTGTTCACGTCTGACCATGAGTTGTACGTTCAACGGCGCGCTGCCGACAAGGATCTCTACCCGGGACGCTGGGATTTCAGCGTCGGCGAACACCTGAAACCCGGGGAAACCTATCTGGCCGGCGCTCAGCGCGGGCTGGCCGAGGAACTCGGCGTCAGCGGCGTGGCGCTGCAGCCGATCGGCACGCTGCACCGCGCGACCAACCGGATCCCGGAGCTCGGCGTGGCGGACCGGGAGATCCAGCAGGCCTTCAGCGGCTGCTACGACGGCCCCGTGCGGCCCGACCGTGAAGAAGTGGCCGAGGTGACTTTCCTGCCCGTGGACGCGTTGCGCCGTTGGATGGCGCGCTCGCCGGAAGCGTTCACGCCGTGGTTCCTGGACGAAGTCACCCGCCTGGGACTGCTGCGGCCAGCCTGATCGTGCGCCCCGGCGGGGGCGTATCAGAACAAGCCGAGCTGCCGGTCGTCGCCGATGACCCGGTCGAAGTCACGCCCCAGGGACGTCAGAATCGGCTCCGCCACCGGACGGATCTGGCGCTCGAGATAATGCTCCCGGTCCAGCTCAGCGCTGCGGGCATCCAGCGGCTCCGGCCCCGCCACCGTCATGACATAGGCGACGATGCGTCCGGGCGCCGATGGCGACTTGCGCGCTGCGGCCACATGAGGCGGCGTGCTCGAGGTGTATTCCTGCAGACTCTTACGCAGCCCCTTGCGATAGACCAGCCGCTCATCGAGCTCGCCGCGGCGCAACGCCGCAACCACGTCGCGCAGATAGTCGTCCACCGGCTCGTCAGCGAACAGGCGCCGGTAGAGCTCGCGTTGAACCTGCTTGGCGAGTTCGGTCCAGTCGCGGCGCACGACTTCCATGCCGACGAATTCCACCTCTTCGGCACCGTAGCGCAAGCCGGCGTAACGCTTGCGCGCACCGCTCGTGCCGCTGCGCACGGACGGCAGGATGAGGCGCACGTAGAGCTTCTCGAACTCGAGTTCCAGCGCGCTCCTGACTTGCCAGCGTTCGCTGACATAGGCGTCGAGATCGGCATTGACGGCCCTGGCAAGCTGCTTCGCCTGCTCTGCGGCGTGGGCGGCGTCGGCGGTATTGGCGTGCACGAACAGACTGTCCGTATCGCCGTAGAGCACCTCAAAACCGCGCGCCTCGAACCAGGTCTTCGACCACTGCAGCAGATGGCGGCCCTGACTGGTGATGGCATTGGCGATGGCAGCGTTGTGAAAGCGGCAGGCCGGCGTGCCCAGAACACCGTAGAACGAATTCATGAGGATCTTGATGGCCTGGGACGCCACCTCGTCGCCGGCGCGCTTCGCCGCCGCGCGGCGCGGAAACAACTCGTCGAGCATGCCCGGCAGAATGGCCGGGTCGCGGCGAAAGGCGGCACCGTTCTCGAGGACGATGAGATTCCCGCCGCCGTTCCCGTTCGCGGATTCCGCCACGAAGCCCAGCGGGTCGATGTTGAAGGTGCGGATGAGACTCGGGTAGAGGCTGCGGAAGTCGAACACCCAGACGTTGTCGTGCAACCCCACCCGCGGCTCGAAGACGTGCCCACCGGCCTGGGCCACATGGACGCGTGAGTCACTTGAACGCACCGACGGGGCGACGCGTCCGCGTTTGCGCAATTCCATCAGATAGAGAAAGTCGAAGGAGGCAATGCTGGCGGCCACCCGATCCGGCGTCATGCCCGTCAGCCGGCTGCGGGCAAAGGCCAGGGTCACCAGGTCGAGTTTCTGCAGGATCTGAAACGGCAAGCGGGCGTCGGTGCGCGCATAACGGGCGAACGCCGGGAGGTCGTTGCGGTAGTTCGCGAGGATCTCCCCGACCCGGTCGTCCACGGCGCCGTGCAGTGCCTTGCCCTCGTCGAGCACGGCCCGGGCCACCGCTTCCAGGCTGTAGTCGTCCTGGCGGACGAACGCACCACGGAGCAGATCGATGCCGTCGAGCACCAGACGGCCGGGAATGCTGGCCGCACCGCTGCCGAAATACCCCTCTGCCTTACGCAGGCGCATCTCGCCGTCGTCGCGGCCGAGGCGCAGGGGCCGGCGCAACCGGGCCGCCACGGCGGCGAGAAAGGTCAGGTCGAAATCCACCACGTTCCAGCCGGTGAGCACGTCCGGGTCGAGTTCGGCCACGCGCCGACAGAAGGCATCGAGCACCCGGCTTTCATCCGGCAGGCCGATGGCACCGTCCGGCATGCTGCGCCCGGCCGGATCGACGATGAACACTTCGTCACTGCCCAGGCCATAGAGCGATATGGCCAACAGGGTGTCGGCGCGCGGATCGGTTTCGATATCGAAGGACAACACGCGCGGTATCAGGGGCACGGCGTCCGCATCATGGTCAGGGGCGATCTCTGCGTCGTCGAACACCAGGTCGACGCCAGAGCCGCTGCTGCCCTGCCCGCGGATCACACAGGCACCTTTGACGCCCCGGTCGATGAGGTAACGGGTAGCGAAGCGCACGTCGGCCTCGAAGGTATCGATGCCGGCCCGGTGCAACGCATCGCGGGCGGCAGCGGCGTCAGCCGGCAGAACCGTCTCGACCCGCCACACGGGCTCGCCGCTGAGCGCGCACAGGTCGGTTGGCGCAGCATCCCAGCCGGCGATGGCTTTGACTCGGGGCGCCGCCTCGGCCGCCACGTAGAAGTAAGGGCGCCGACGGGCATCACGCAACAGGAAGCTGCGGCCGTCCTGCAGGCGGCCGTAGAGGTGGATCACCGGCATGCCGGCGCGAATCCGGTAGGTGGCCTGCAGAATGAAACCGCGGTGAGTCATGAGGCCATTGTCCCGCGTTTGCTGCACCAGATGGACAGGCACAGGATGAAAACTCTGCGGGTTTCACGGTTCATTCACGGGGCGGCAGCGATAGTTGGCGATTAAGCCTACCGGATTTAAACTCGCATCATGGCCAGCGGACAGAAAGGCAGCATCCTGCTGGTTGAAGACCATCAGGAGCTTGCCGGCACCGTCGGGGATTTCCTCGAAGCACAGAACTATGCCGTGGATTTCGCCGCCGATGGCCTGCTGGCCATGCACCTGGCGGTGACCCAGCAGTTCGACGCCATCATTCTGGACGTGATGCTGCCGGGACTCGACGGTCTGAGCGTCTGCAAGCGGCTGCGCAAGGACGCCCAGCTCACGACTCCCATCATCATGCTCACCGCCCGGGATCAGCTCGACGACAAGCTGAGCGGCTTCGACGTAGGCGCCGACGACTATCTGGTCAAACCCTTCGACCTGCCGGAGCTGGTGGCACGCGTCGAAGCACTGATCCGCCGCGGTAAGGGTATATCGTCGGCCTATTCAGTGGGCGATCTGTCCATGAACCTGGATACCATGGAGGTTCGCCGCGGCGACACGGACATCAAGCTGTCGCGCACCCTGTTCGACATTCTGAAGATTCTGCTGCGCGAGGCACCCAAGGTCGTGCCGCGGGAGACCATCGAACGGGAACTATGGGGCGACGATCTGCCGGACAGCGACACCCTGCGCAGCCACCTTTATAACCTGCGACGCGCTGTGGACAAGCCATTCGATCACCCCATGATCGAAACCCTGGCAGGACGGGGCTACCGGATCCGCACGCGAAACGCCGACAGCACGCCCTCCGGAGCCTGACAATCGTGCGCACGCTAATGTGGTTCCGCAACGATCTGCGGGTGGATGACAATCCGGCTCTCTATGACGCCTGCGCACACGGTGACGTGATCGCCGTTTTCTGCCTGTGCAACCGGCAGTGGCGCAGCCACGACGTCGGCGACAACCGCTTCGCCTTTCTGCTGGACAGCCTGCATGCACTGGCCGGAGATCTGCACGGCCTGGGCATTCCCCTGCGTCTGGTGACGGAGCCGTGGTTCGACGGGGTGGCGGGACGCCTGGTTAATGTGGCGCAAAGCGTGCAGGCCGATGCGCTGACGTTCAACGAGGAGTATCCGCTCAACGAGCGGGTACGGGATTCGCGGGTCAGGCGTGCCTTCGAGGTTGCCGGTATGGCAGTGACATCGCACCACGGCGGGACGCTGCAGCCGCCGGGCACGGTACTGACCAATGCGGGGGAGCCGTACACGGTATTCACGCCGTTCAAGCGGCGCTGGCTGGATCAGTGCCATGGCTCTGTGCTGGACCCGCTGCCGCGCCCCCGACGTCAGCGGCGGCCGGCGATAGAGGATTCCGCGCTGCCCGAGCAGACGGACGGTGTGCAGCGTGACCGGGTAGCGCAGCAATGGCCCGGCGGCCGCCGTGAGGCACAGCGGCGCCTGGACGATTTCATCGACAACCGGGCGGTGGCCTATCAGGAAGACCGTGACTTTCCGGCCATCGACGGGACCAGCAGCCTTTCCCCATACCTGTCGGTTGGCAGCATTTCGGCACGAACATGCCTGCACGCGGCGTTCCAGGCCAACGACGGTCGCCTGCACGGCGGCAATGCCGGCTTGAGCAACTGGATCAGCGAGCTGATCTGGCGCGACTTTTACCGGCACGTGACGGCGCATTTCCCCCACGTAAGCCGCGGCCAGGCATTCCGCCGGGAATTCGATGCACTGCCGTGGCGGCATGCGCCGGGCGAACTCGAAGCATGGCAGGCCGGGCGCACGGGATATCCTCTGGTGGATGCGGCCATGCGCCAGCTCAACGAGACCGGCTGGATGCACAACCGATTGCGCATGGTTTCGGCCATGTTCCTGAGCAAGCACCTGCTGCTGGACTGGCGGTTGGGCGAACGCTACTTCATGGAACAACTGGTGGACGGCGATTTCGCTGCCAATAACGGCGGCTGGCAGTGGAGCGCCTCTACCGGTACAGACGCCGCCCCCTATTTCCGTATCTTCAACCCGTTCACTCAGGCGACGCGATTCGACCCGGAGGGTACATTCGTGCGCCGCTATGTGCCGGAGCTTGCCGAAGCACCGACCCGGGCCGTGCTGAACCCGGTGAAATACCCGGTGAACGGCTACCCGGCGCCGATCGTAGACCACAAGATGGCGCGGCAGCGGGCCCTGGATTCCTTCAAGGCGCTGCAGGGCGGCTAACCACGTGAGCTCGGCGGCACCCCGGGCCGAAGATCTGGAAGCAGCCGGTTCAACGGGCTGATCACGGCTGCGCCGCCGCGTTCGAGCAGGTGCGTGTAGATCTGAGTCGTGCGCAGGTCCTGATGGCCGAGCTGCTCCTGAACCGTGCGGATATCCGCTCCGCCAGCCAGGAGATGCGTAGCAAACGAGTGGCGGAAGGTGTGGCAACTGGCGCGGCGGGTAATGCCGGCGCGGCGAATGGCTGCGCGGACGGCACGCTGCAGACCGCTGGCGTCGACGTGGTGGCGGTGAACTTCGCCGGTTCGGGGATCCGCCGCGCGCCGCGCGGCGGGGAAGACGAACTGCCAGGCAAGCTCCCGGGCACCATTCGGGTATTTGCGCGACAGCGCCTGGGGCAGCCACACGGAGCCATAGCCCGATGCCAGGTCCCGTTCGTGGCGGCGCCGAACGGTGGTGATCTGCTCACGCAGGTGGCTTATCAGCCCATCGGCGAGGGTTACCACCCGATCCTTACGGCCCTTACCGTCGCGCACGATGATGCAGCGGTAGTCGAAATCCACATCTTTAACGCGTAACCGCACGCACTCCATCAGGCGCAGGCCGGATCCGTACAGCAGCGCGGCCCTGAGCCAGTGATGGCCGTCCAACTCGGCGAGTACGCGGACTACTTCCTCCTCGGTGAAGACAGACGGCAGTTGCTTCGGCTTGCGTGCCCGCTCCATATCGGCGAGGTCTTTGAGCGGCCTGTTGAGCACGTTGGCGTAGAGGAACAGCAGCGCACTGAGCGCCTGGGACTGGGTCGATGCCGAAACGTCGCGCTCGGTGGCCAGCCAGGTGAGAAAGTGACTGATGTCGGCGGAGCCGAGCTCTTCGGGATGACGGTAGCCATGAAAACGGATGAAGCGCTTCACCCATCCCACGTAAGCACGCTCCGTGCGGATGCTGTAGTGACGTACACGGATGGCCTGACGCAGGGAGGCTAAGAGTGGACTTGCCATGGGCGAGGCAGCTAAATGGAGGCAGGGTAGAGGCGGCGAGCGGCCAGCGGTAGCCGCGATCACCTCGGCAGTTTGCCGGTCATTCGCGTTATGAGGGATAGGCGGAAAGCTTCCGTGTCTGGGCGATTAGGCGGTATCCGCATTCCGCCGCATGGACAAAATTCTCGACAGTGATAATGTGTTGATTCGAGTCGCGGAGCTCAGGGCGAGCGGGAACGCGGGATTCGGGATTAGACGGCAGAGTGCCGTCCATTAGGCGTTAGCTGGCAAGCAGCGTCCTTCATATTTCTGACCATCTTTCTTGCTTGTCTAGTGTGCACATTTGTGCATATACTCACTGCCGATGCACTTCGAGTGGGACAAAGCCAAGGCTGCATCAAACGCCAAGAAACACGGCGTTCGATTTCCCGAGGCCGTCGTTGCACTTCAGGATGGAGCAGCTTTCACCATCGAGGATCCCGACTCTGAGGGTGAGGATCGCTTCGTTTCCATCGGCGCTGACGATCTTGGTCGATTGCTGGTGACCGTATTCACCTACCGGAATGAAGGCATTCGGATCATCTCGTCACGTCGGGCCACCAATGGAGAGCGCAGGCTCTACGAGGACGCACAGTGAGAAAGGAGTACGACTTCAGCAAAGGTAAACGAGGTCCTGTCGTGCCTACACACGGCAAGACGCGGATCACTATTCGCCTTGATGAGGACGTGATCGAGTGGTTCAAACGCCAAGTGGAGGACGCTGGCGGCGGCAATTACCAGAGCCTTATCAATCAAGCATTGCGCCACCACATCGAACGCGAGCAGGAGCCGCTCGAGGAGACACTCCGCAGGGTGGTGCGAGAAGAGCTTCGCAGTGCCAGCTAACAAGGCCGATGCAGCGGACCGTCCAAACCGTCACCCAAATTGCTTCCGCAATTTTGCCGCCGGTTCGCCCGGCCGCTGATCGCCAGCGTTAGGCGTAGCGATGGACCACATGCCCTACCCTTCCGGAATGCAAAGAAGGTCCTCGGGGACATGGAGGACCTCCGGGAACGGTACAATCGCGGCACCTCCCCGATCACGTTGCATCGACACGCCAAGGGCTTGCTGCAATGCGCCAGATTCGACGCGACGTATACGAGAACCTGAACCAGATTCAGCATGAATATCTTCTTATCGAAGGCCGAGAGTGGCTCGAAACATCCGGGTTGGTGCCTGCGAATGCTGCTTGGTATTGGAATCCGAGACAAACCGGCGTATCCGACGAGCCGGATATACATTATCTTGTAGGCACCGAATGCCTTATATCCGCAAAGCGGTAGTCATCAGAGAAGCCAAAAGGTGTAATCGACAAGCGAATGAAGTATACCTTGGAGTCTCTCTCCCGAATGGAGGGTTCTGCTGTTTGGTTCGATTCCAATGAGTGACGCAACGCGCAATGACGAAATGCAGGAAGTCTGGATGGGATGTTACCGTGAAGGAAGTTTCGGTGTGACGCCTAACCATGGCGATGCAACGGACCGTCCAAACCGTCACCAAAATTGCTTCTGCAATTTTGCCGCCGGTTCGCCCGGCCGCTGATCGCCGGCGTTAGGCGGCCGGCTCCGACGTCTTTAGGAAAGCCAGCCACAGATTGACATACCATATTTGGTATATACAATCCTCCTATGTGGGAGATCTTCGAACATCGGCGTACTGTCCGCCAGCTGAAGAAGCTTCCTATCGAAATCCTAAAGCGCTACGAGAAGTGGAAGGATATCGTCTCGGTCTCCGGTCCGGCGGGGCTTCGCATGATTCGCGGCTTCAACGACGAGGCGTTAGGCGGAGACTTGGAAAGGCCACCACTACGTAGAGGTTGAACGGGCGGTGTTGGGGTGATGTCCTTGGGATCGGACGCAATGAAGTGCGTGTCGAAGTTGTGAGCATCACGGCTCACGACTATCGGAGGAAGTGAAATGAGCGGCTATTCGCAAGGCGCGGAGTGGCATCGGTTTCTTGGGAAGACGACCCGACGTCGTGAATCCAGGTATCAGCCGGACAGTCCAACGTCTCTCGCATTCCCAGTCGACCGGGTTCCGGAATGGAACGCGAGCCGCATCAACCCGGTGTAGAACGCGCCAAACAGCTCGGCCGGGCACTGAAGTGTCATCCTGCTGCTCTCGTGTTCCCCGGATGGGATGTGGAGAACGAGTGGCCGCCTAACAATCGCAATGCATCGGACCGTCCAAACCGTCATCAAAATTGCTTCTGCAATCCCGCCTCGCCCGGGCCACTAATCGCCAGCCGTACGGCGCCATTCATATTGAACCTCGCCATCCTCAGGCAACACATCAACTTATTCGATCCGGACACCGATACCTTCATTGAGGTCGTCGATTCCATCGGCCGCGGCACCGACGGTTTCCGCTATCACCTGAGATCACAAGAGGACGTCTTAAACGATCTCATCGACGAGGAAGACGGCCAGGCCCGAAAGTTGGTCGTACGGTGCTTCCGAGCAGCGACAAGACGCGACTACTGCGAAGTTATCCAGCGAAGCCAACCTCATCAGCTACATGCATACGGTTCGCAACCGGTGGGAACATCTGCGCAACTGGTCAACGGTCTCGTACTGGTCCCGCCAATTGGTTGATGCCTGTAGCGTAGCAGGTTGTGGATCAGCGCCTGAATCAAGGCTCAAGGACGGCTTCGGCAACGTCTTCAAGAATCTGACTGGTTCAACTACCGTCTTTCGATTCATCGACGCTGCAAAGCGCGGACTAACCCAGCACGGGTTCTTCGTTTCATTCGAAGAGGAAGCGTGTCGGGGATAAAGATTGGTGCATTTGAATATGGTGGCCGGACGTTTCAGCATTGGGGTGCTGAGGTTCTTCAGGGCGCCGTTGATGTACAGAACGCAATCGTTTCTTGCGGACGCACCCTCAACGAGCTGTGCGGGGTGGGCAATGGCGCCTAACGATGGCGATGCAGCGGACCGTCCAAACCCGTCAGCCGAAATTGCTTTCGCAATTTTGTGCCGTTTGCCGGCCGCTGATCGCCCAGCGTCCAGCGGCAGGCGGGTGCATCATCAACCGATCACGTCGGATTCACTTTTTCGGTCTTGCCAACCACTAGCGACGCAGCAATGATCAGAATAGCGACTTGCCACTGCGATGCGCTTTCCCTCTCGTGTCACGGCGAGCCCGATCGAGGTCGTGCAATGCCACTGTAAGTCTTGCCAACGCCGGACCGGCAGCGCGTTGATATTACGCGGCATGGTCTTCAACTTCCCAACGTCCAAATCGACGGCGAAACGCGTGCATACACGCGTGAGGGCGAGCTTGGCATCGAAACGCACTTCCACTTCTGTCCAATTTGCGGTTCGAACGTCTATTGGACGGCAAATAGTGAGATGATCGGAGTTGCCGTGGGTTGTTTTGCCGACCCAGAGCTTCCTCCGCCAACAGTGTCAATCTATGACTCGTACCGCCATAACTGGATTCAAGCAATGTCGGGGATTCCGACTTTCTTGAAAAACGGGGAGGAAGATGGGGATTCATTGACGTGATAGGAGTAGGAGTCTTGATGTGTGTCTCATGCAAGAAAGATCAAATCACCCATGTGCCGCCTAACCATGGCGATGCAGCGGACCGTCCAAACCGTCATCAAAATTGCGTTCGCAATTTTGCCGCCGGTTCGCCCGGCCGCTGATCGCCGGCATTCAGCGTCAGTCATATCGTCCTGTCACTGTCACGGAGCGAAGCCAATCTCGACGTTGGATCAAATCCGCAATCTTGTCGCAGCTGATGAGGTCCGAATCTCCGAGCACGGCTACGACGAAATGGCTGAGGACGGCATCCGTGTCAGAGACGTCGTTGATGGGCTTGCGGAGTGCGTTCTGGTGGAGGACTATCCTTCTTTCGGCAAAGGACCTTCCGTTCTTGTGCTAGAGCAGGATGCCAAGGGAGAGCCTATTCGTGTGGTCTGGGGCATTCCGCGTGGCCATTCGAGTCCTGCCGTTGTGGTCACAGCCTATCGGCCCGATCCGGCCCGCTGGTCAGACGACTTTCTGGAGCGCCGCAGATGAGGAAACGCACCAAGTACATTCACGAGGGCAAATACGTCGCCGAGGTCGACGTTGAACTCATCGACGCCGAGGACCAGTGGGCGCCGTACCTGTCAGTGCAGGAAGCAGAAAAGCTCGATGAGGTGCGCGATCTGCTCAGAGCAGGGAACCTTCAGGCTGCTAGCCAACGCGCCAAAGTCTTCGAGCTAAAGCCAATCGCTCAATCGCAGTGACGCCTAACAATGGCGATGCAGCGGACCGTCCAAACCGTCACCAAAATTGCTTCCGCAATTTTGCCGCCGGCTTGCCCGGCCGCTGATCGCCGGCGTTAGGTGCCTATCAGCGTCCTTGCATATACATATACAATGCATATACTTTGCGCATGCAATGGGATCCCCGCAAGGGCCGAGAGAACGAGCGCAAACATGGCATCCGATTTTCCGATATCGAACCCGTCTTCTTCGATCCTTCAGCCACAACCGTTGAGGACACGGCAGCTCGTGGGGAGCAACGATTCATAACGATCGGTAGAGATGGCTTCGACCGAGTCCTGGTGGTGGTGTACACGATCCGAGACGGCGACGTACGTTTGATCTCTGCCCGCAAAGCATCACGTAGCGAGTTGAAAGTATATGAAGAAGGAGTATGACTTTTCCGGTGGTAAACGTGGTCCGGTCCTGGATAGCACAGGCAAGACCAGGGTGACGATGTACCTCGATAACGATGTCCTTGATGCGTTTCGATCCAAGGCCGAAGCTGCTGGCAAGGGCTATCAGACTCTGATCAATGAATCCTTGCGCAAATATCTTCTTGAGGGTGAGGTCGTCAACGCCAAAACACTCCGTAAGATTCTTCGAGAAGAGTTGAAGCGAACCAGCACCTAACATTGCGCATGCAGCGGACCGTGCAAACCGTCACCAAAATTGCTTTCGCAATTTTCCCGCCGGTTCGCCCGGTCGCTGATCGCCGGCGTTAGGCGCTGAGGATTAGTCGATGACAGTTGATGATGAATGGGGATATTCCGCTGGTTTTCTTTCGGCGCTTGCTTCTCTAGTCAGGGAACTAGAGCAGAAAGAGATAGCAGTCTATGAGGTTGCGTACAGCTACCTGTCCTTTGGCAGTTGGAGCGCAGTCGTCGGCACCAGACATCGCCGCTTGCGATTCGATTTTGACGGGAAAGAAACTGAGCTTCGTATTGCCGAAGCTAGGTTCAGTGACTCCCGATCTCTGGCAGATTGGAAATCACTTCCAGCTCCGGCACTAGAAGCTGGTAGTGGAGTTAATTTCCAGAAACTATTTGAGCTAGTCAAAGAAATCGCAAAAGACACATTCAGTGATACTGCGGGTACACAGTAGTGGGCTTGCGGCCAATGGTGAAGTTTGAAAAAGCGCCTAACAAGTCGCTCAAGTTCGTTCCGGTCTTCGGCCTCCACCGGACGCGGCTAACGCCGCGCCGCTTAGCTCAAACGTTAGGCGGCGCAATCCGATGTTTTCGCAATCGTCGAAGCGATCTGCTTTCTTGAAACGCCCATCGCCAGAAGCGTCTTAACGATCAGATCCATGCTTACGGAAGGATCTCCAGCTTCCATCTTGGCGACGCGAGATTGGCTTGATCGCGCGAGCTTAGCCAAATCCGTCTGAGTCACGCCTTTCTTTTCACGGGCGGTTTTTAGCCGCTGACCCAGCGCCAGCTTCAATTCGATATACGCCGTTTCCTCAGCCGAAAGCCCCAGGAAATCCCCGGCATTTCCTAGTCTCCAGCCTGTTCGCTCGAGCTGCTCTCGCTTAGCCTTCTTCACTGTCGTATTCCTTCAGACGGCATTTACACGCGTCAATCACGGCTTTGGGCGTTTGCTGCGTCTTCTTTGAGAAAACGTCCAGAATCACTATCGCGTCGTCATCCAGTCGAAATACGATCCGCCAAGTGCAATGTTCGTCGTTGATTCTCAGCTCATGGCATCGTCGCCTATTGAAAGCATTGACCGCGAATGTGGCATGCCCAACCTATCCCCACGTTGCAGGCGCCGCAGTAGGTATCCCGCCTCCAATTGAGCCGCTACTGATAATGGCGATGCAGCGGACCGTCCAAACCGTTAGCAAGATCCAATCGCAGATCATTGCGGCGCGTAACGTTATAGGTTACGCTCGGGCGCGTGATCGCCGGGTTCAATCACCGCGGGCTGAAGCGCTTCTTCGAGAGCGGGACGACTCGTGGCATTCAGGCTTCACAGGCAAACCGCATTCGATTGATCCTGGCACGCTTGAACGCCTCACGGACACCCCAGGATATGAATCTGCCCGGCCTGCATCTCCACGAACTCACCGGGCAGAGAAAGAGCACTTGGTCCGTACGGGTATCCGGCAACTGGCGGATCACGTTCCAGTTCAATGGCCCAGATGCTTACGACGTCGATCTAGAGGATTACCACTAATGCGTATGCACAATCCCCCACATCCCGGAGAGGTGTTGCGCGAACTCTGTCTCGAGCCCTTGGGCCTCACCGTCACCGACGCAGCCGAAGCTCTTGGGGTCAGCCGCAAGACCTTATCTGCGATTCTGAACGGTCGCGCTGGCATTAGCCCTGAGATGGCGATCCGGCTTTCGAAGGCCTTTGGCACATCGGCGGAGAGCTGGTTGAGTCAGCAGATGCATTACGATCTGTGGGTGGCGGAGCAGGCGGCAGGTGACATTCGTGTCAAGAAACTGTCCGCCGCCTAACAATGGCGATGCAACGGACCACCCTCACCAAAAGCGCATAGATTGTTGCGCGACGCGCAACATGCTACGCTTCGCAATGTGATCAAATCTGTCCGCCACAAGGGCCTGAGGCGCTTCCTAGAGACCGGCAACGCCTCCGGAATAAAGGCGGACCATCGGAAACGGCTGCGCATGCAACTCGCAGCGTTGGATACCGCAACGACCATCGAGGACATGGAGATTCCGGGCTTTCGTTTGCACCAGCTCAAGGGCAAACGCTCCGGTAGCTGGGCCATAGACGTGAGTGGCAACTGGCGACTCACCTTCAGTTTTCGCGACGGCCACGTCCATGATCTGGACTACGAGGACTATCACTAATGACCATGCACAATCCTCCTCATCCAGGAGAATTCATTAACGAGGTATACCTAGCCCCCTATGGGGTGAGCCTTCGCAAGCTGGCGGAACGGCTGGATGTCGCGCCGTCGACCCTGGCACGGCTGGTTCGTGGTCAGAGCGCTGTCTCTCCAGAGATGGCATTGCGTCTTTCGGTGGCACTAGGACGCACACCGGAGAGTTGGCTCGCAATGCAGCACAACTACGACCTATGGCAAGCGCGAAAGGAAATCGATCTACGCAGGGTCAAGAGGCTCGATGTTGATGCCGCCTAACAATGGCGATGCAGCGGACCGTCCAATCCGTCACCCAAATTGCTTCCGCAATTTTGCCGCCGGTTCTGTCGACCGCTGAGCTCGGGCGTTAGGCGTCTTAAAAGCAAACTACAAAGGCACTCCTACACATTTTTGGAATAGTCGGCGTTGTGGCGGGCCATGTTCGCCTTGGGCATATCGGCGTAGATGCTGTTCAGGTTTTCCTACGGGCACTGGCCACAGCTGGATTGGCCATATATTTTGTTCGTAAGGGGGAGAGATAGATATGAACAAGAACATCGTCCGACATGGTTTTGTGCTGATCTTACTGGCATTGGTATTGGGGCTTTTTGTTCAAGCAATGCCAATCCCAAGGTTGGGACTGTCTGCACATACGATTGGCATTCTCAGCGGCGCTTTGCTCATTGCCATTGGTGCCGTATGGTCACTATTTGTCCTGTCGCACAGGCAACTACAGGTCATGTACTGGTCATGGTTGTACTCCAGCTACGTCAACTGGCTCGGTTGCCTGGTGGGTGCCATTGCAGGGGCGGGTAAAGCCACCCCAATTGCATCAGCAGGTGCCGTCGGGCCTGCCGCAGCGGAAGCTGCCGTTGGCATCATGCTCGTGAGCGTGGCAGTTGCTTCATTCATTGCCCTCGGCCTATCAATCTTCGGCCTTCGACCGGGTACTTAAGGCCACCAGATTCGAGCACTCAGATGAGCAACAACGATGATGGAGATCGAGGTCTGGCGAAAGCAGCTATCCTTGGAGTGGTGGAGAATCAGCTACGCGAAAGAGATCCGCCTGAGGTGAAGGCCACATACGATCGTCTCGTTCGATCAGGGCACTCGAAGCAGGAAGCCAAGCGCCTGATCGCTGCCGTTCTCTCGACCGAGATCTTCGATATGGCGAAAACCAGGTCGGAGTACGATCACGCACGCTACGTTTCGCGGCTAGAACGCCTTCCTGAAATGCCGTGGCAGCATGAGTAGTCCACCCAGAGCGAGTATCGCGGTGCCCTTCTCCCAGCTGGCTACTGGGGGCAACAGGGGATGCCGCCTGACAAGTGCGATTCAGCGAACCAACAAAGACGGCGCTTAGTTTGCACCTTCAAGCCGCGCGCCGGTTTCGTCGATCGCTGATATGTGACGTTATGCATACAGGAGGACGTCATGAAGGAAACGGGAAAGATCAACTATGTCGAGATTCCCTCAAGGGATCTTGAAGTAACGAAGGCGTTCTTTGCTTCGGCTTTTGGGTGGTCATTCGTCGACTATGGCCCGGAGTATGTAGCAATAGAGAATGCCGGAATAGATGGCGGCTTTTACAAGTCCGACAACGTATCTTCACCCGGAAATGGTAGCGTATTGATCGTTCTTTATAGCTCAGAGCTTGAGGCGACCGTTAAGAAAGTCACATCGTCAGGCGGCAAGGTGGTTCAGGATATATTCGATTTCCCAGGCGGTCGGAGGTTTCATTTCATTGATCCAAATGGAAATGAGTATGCTGTTTGGTCTGAGCCCGATGCATAACCAAGCTATTAAACACGCTTCCTTCGGTCGCCGGACCTCGTTTCACTCGGCCGTTTATGGCGGGCGTCAGGCCAACGCTTCATTTCATGCCGACGTAGTATTATCTTCGGAAGATCAACGTCTCGCCATGAGGTTCCCGTGAGCTCAATCCCCCGTCCCGATCTCTCCGCTCGACCACTGCAAATGACCTGCGAGTACACGATCAACGCCAGGCCAGACGAAGTCTTCGCCGCCTGGACAAAGAGCTTCGACACCTGGTTCGCCCAAGCCGGAACGCTCGCCTTGGTGCCCGAGCCAGGGCGCCCATTCTTCTTCTACAATCGGGAGGACTGGGGCAGGGATCCCCACTACGGCCGATTCCTCGATGTCAAGGAGGACCAGCTCATCGAAATGACGTGGATGACGGGAAACGGGACCGCCGAGGGAACGGAAGGAGCCGAGACGGTCCTTCGGATTGAGCTTGCCTCCAAAGGCAGGGCTACCGAGGTCAGATTGACCCACTCCGGTTTCGTCTCCGAGAAGTCGCGCGAGGGGCACAAGGAGAACTGGCCGCTGGCCCTCCAGATTCTGGACGAAGCGCTGTCGTAATCAGCGTCGTGTCAACGTGGCGGTGCTCATCATCGAGGAGGGCGGCTCGAATCCATGAATCCTCAGGAGGCCAGCCTCTTCTTTGGATTGGGAGTCGTTTCGTTTGCGCCGGAGCAGCCCAACAAGGCGATGCAGACGGACGGCCGCTTCGCGGCGGCTGCTGATCGCCGGCGTTCGGCGGCACATGTACGACCGACTGTTCTAGACGCTTTGCCGTCTTTCCATAGCGGCATCCAACTACTAGCCTTGGTTTGTTCTCGTCACGGCGAAACAAGGAGGAGCAATGGCTACACAGAGCGGACGCGTGAGGGCTATCGGGGGAATCTTTTTCCGGTCGTCAGACCCGAAAGCAACGCGCGATTGGTATGAGCGACATCTTGGACTGAGGACTGATGCCACGGGCACAAACTTCGCATGGCGGCACTTCGACGATGCTTCGCAACCTGGCTTCAGTCAGTGGTCGCCCTTCTCCAATGACACTCGGTATTTCGGGAAGCAAGAACAGCAGTTCATGATTAACTATCGGGTCGAGGACCTTGAGCGACTACTCACGGAACTGCGCTCCGAAGGGGTCAGCATCGTCGGTGATGTGCAGCGGGAGCCCTACGGCGCATTTGCTCATATCATTGATATTGACGGTCGAACGGTAGAGCTGTGGGAGCCAATCGATAATGAGTACGAGAAGATGCTTGAAGGAATTACGTCGTGACACGACTTCCGGGTTAACGGCCGTGTCCACGGGTTCACACCAAGGTGCCGCCTAACCATGGCGATCACCGGCCTGGACGCTACTATGAGCATGCCCACTCTTGAATCTGAGCGCTTGATCCTTCGAGGATTCCGCCAGTCTGATGCCTCAGCTGTGCAAAGACTTGCTGGAGCGTTTGAGATAGCCGACACCACCCTCACGATTCCTCATCCATACGAGGACGGAGTAGCGGAGAACTGGATAGCAGGCCATCAGGATGCTTTCGCAAAGGGCCGTGGTGTCACGTTTGCTATGACACTGAAGTCAGACTGTTCCCTCGTCGGCGCAATGAGCCTTATGTGCGTTGAAGCGGGGCATCAGGCCGAGCTTGGCTATTGGGTCGGCGTGCCATACTGGGGACATGGCTTTTGCACCGAGGCGGGTGGGTTGGTAGTGGAATATGCGTTCTCCGAACTGAACTTGGTGAGAATCTATGCGCGGCACCTGGTTCGTAACCCTTCCTCTGGACGGGTCTTGCGGAAGATCGGCTTCACGCTTGAGGCCACCAGAAGAAAGCACGTAGAGAAATGGGCTGTTCTCGAGGATGTCGCAGACTACGGTCTCTTGAGCGGTGGCGGCAGCTAACAATGCAGAGATCCACAAACGGTCGAACGATGTCTTGGTTTCTCCTTGCTGGATTGATAGGCGTGGTTACCATTTTTACGATGACATGGAGGCCGAATTCCTCGGTGCTTCAGAGCCTTTTTACCCCCGCAGGATTCGTGTTGTCTTCACTTATCTACAGGTCCACAGATTTTCCTGGCGGATTTGGTAGGGCTTTCGCAATTGCAGTCCCACTCATGGTAGCGCTAGCTGCGGTGAAGGTGACTGTTTGGCCCGTAGAGGATGAATCTGCTGTAGCCTTTGTTGCTGGGGCAGGCATCTTTGTCGGGGCCATATGAGTGGCCACCATACCTATTATCATCCCAACCGAAGGCGATAGGACGAAAATGATGCTTGTCCGGCCATTTCTGAGATTCGGCGCTTTCAAAGAACCCGTAACGCCTAACCTGTCGTTGCAGCGGACCGCCACAATGGAAATGCCGTCCAACAAAGGCGATGCAGGTGACACTAAAAACGTCACACAAATTGCATCCGCAATCACCTCGATCTGGATTGACAGGAGACTGACGTGAGCAGGAAGTATCGCGGATCGTGCATGTGTGGTTCGATCCATTTCTCCTTCTTCGGCCCACCAAGGTTCGTAGCAGACTGTGTATGCAAATCCTGCAGGCTAGCCCACGGCGCTTCAGCTGTTTGCTGGGTCGGTGTGAAAACGCCCGACTTTCACGTCGACTCCGGTGAGCAACTACTCCAGTGGTATCAATCTAGCGCTGAGTCTGAACGGGGATTCTGTACGCAATGTGGAACGAGAATCCTTTTCCGCTCAGAGAAATGGCCTGGCGAGGTTCATATGGCCCTTGCCTGTGTGGATCCCTCGCATGACCTGCGATCGACCGGCGTCGGTTTCAAGGAGGAGTTTCCCGCGTGGACTGCGTTGACTTTGACGAAAGTAGGATGATGGCCGACAGCCACTTGGAGGATCGCATGTGCCTGCATTCAGCGATGGACTGCGATACGGAGCATCGCCTAACAAAGCAGATGCAGCGGACGCCGGCGTTAAGCACCTATGTTGCCTCAATCCTGGAGTTCTGATCGGCTACGCTACGCAGCGCTTGGTGCTGACCAGGCGCTATCTGCAAAGGCTGTATTCGATTCAAACTCCCATATCCAGATCAATGATCCGACTTTTCGCGAATGGCCCTTGGATGAGTATTCGCGCCTTATCTCCTCTGATGCGACCGGTCTGGCGCGCACCTCGGAACCACTGTTCTACCTGCGAGGAATCTGGAACCACTCTGATGATATGTTGGGATACTTCCAACTGGAGATCGATGCACCCACGCAGGGCCGGTGCTGGCTGCCTATGCTCGTTCTCCGACCGGAGGCGCAATCGATGGGGTATGGCACCGAGACGTTCGAGTCGACCCTATCCAGGCTCCGAGAGATTGGTGGCGTCTCAGATATCGGCTTAAACGTTTACGCCGAGAACCCGCGGGCGGTTATTTTCTGGTTCCGTCGCGGATTCAGGGAGATTCTGGATGTCAGCAGCGAAGAGGTCCATCGAGCGAAACTATACCTGCATCACGTTAGGCAGGCCCATCGATGCTTAAGGCAACAAAGGTACGTTATAGCAACGGACTGGCACCCAACCTGTCGTTGCAGCGGACCTTCGGCGTTAGCCCTCTACCGATGGCATAGAAACAGATGTTTGCACGTATTTCTACGCAGCTGGCGTGTACAGAGAGCGAGCTTTGGGAACACATCAGCCGGTCGGATTCTCTCCAGTTCGCGGGCTTCGCCTATACTCCGCTTTGTACCCACCGAGCCCAGCGTGCTAAACAACGAATGGGAGGTCGGTCGAGGTTATCCACTAAGACTGAATTTCTTAGGGTCAATCCCGCTGGAGACAAACATCAGCCAACTCGTTAACGTCGACAGAGATCAGAACATCATTACAAGCGGCAAGGCTGATGCCCGACGTTAAGCGACCGGGAGAGAGTTATGCCACATTTGCCTGTAGATACCGACGCGCTCAATTGGCATCGCTACTTCGCCATGGAAGCCAACAATCGCGCGTGGGCACTCGCTGTAGAAAAGCGGAGCACTGCTCAAGATGACGAAATGCTTGATGCCGCGCACGCTTCGGCCTGGCACTGGGATGCATGCGGAACCGAACTGAATCATATGCGAGCCAGGATGTTGCTGGCGGAGGTGCATGCGCTTCTCGGTAGAGGCAAGTCCTCACTGAGATTCGCCGATGAGATGCGCGGCTACTTCCTCACTCACGGCGCCCCAGACTGGGAGATAGCGTTCGTGCATTCGATCTATGCGCACGCGGCCTGGGTGGCCGGGGACAAGGACCTTCATCGGGCGGCGTATCAGGATGCTGTCGCCGCCATCGACCAGATAGCGGAACCGGAGGATCGTGAGGTCGTCATGCAGACTTTCAGCCAAGTACCGGCGCCATGAAAGCCGGCCTATCTAACCTGTCGACGCAGGTCACCAGGATCGCGGCATACGGACTGGTGACCGACGCCGACCGAATTTCGCTCAGATCCTTGGCGGGGAACTCTCAATTGGCATGAACAGAGTTCGAACAAATCCACAGGGATTCAAGAAGGCGGGTCGCTGGGTGGAAGAATATGAGTACGAATTGCGCAAACCGGATGGCCCCTGACAAATTGCTGCGGCAGACCGCCATAGCCATCACACCTTCTGCATTCGCAAAAGCTGCGCCGGTTTTGTCGGCCGCTGAGCTTAAGCGTATGGCGTCATGATCGTACCAATATCCGAGTCTCATACCGATGCCTGGCTTTACCTCCGCAAACAGCTCTGGCCTCATTGCTCAGAATCAGAGCATCGATCGGAAATGGAGAAGTTTCTGAGTGATCCCTCTTGCTTCGCTCAGTTCATTTTTCTGGACGAGAGGGCTCTTGGTTTTGAAGAGACGGAACGCGTAGTATTTTTTCGTATGCCTTTGGAGGAGAGCCATGACGCCTGACCATGGCAATGCAGCCGACTGTCCAAAACGCCGCCTATCCGAGGTGCTGCAGCCGTACAGAGCGCGGTGCGCTCGTCGATTCCCTGTGCTGGTCGAAAACCGAAGGTTCGACATGACTCGTGTAGGATCAAGAATACGTCGCGAAGCGGATCCACGAAATGCTGAGGAAACCCTCGCATGAATCCCGTTACGCGGTACACGGCTCTGTTCCTGGCGAGCGTCCCGCCAGGCTACGGATGCCAGACGGCTGCCAAACCATGGTACGTGGGAACGAGATGACTCTTACGGTCCTGCGCCCGCGCGCCACCCTTGAGGATGATTGGCTTGGGAAACGACTGTCCGTGACATGCGTCGCCTACGACACGGACTTGAACAAAACCGTCTCCATATGCAATTTCGATGTCGATGGGGAGGCTATTGGCAAAATTGAAGCGAACAGCATCGTTGTGGAGGAGGTTTGAAGTGTGGCCTTTCCCCTGTTCATCGTGGGCATGTATCTTCCGGTTTTCGAACCGGATCAGCAGTCCTTATAGGCCTGCCGCTGCTCTCGGACGTTGGGTATCAGCGGAATGGACCGAACCTCACTAGCAAAGCCATACGACATAGTTCGAGACTCACCGGCCACTTTATTCTGCGCTCAGGAGAGGCTTCGGATACCTACTTCGACAAATACCTGTTCGAATCTGATCCAGAGATTCTTCGCGCCATTGCCGAACACCTCTCAGCGCCCGTTCCAAGCGACAGGGAAATATTGTGTGGTCTTGAAATGGGCAGAATTCCGATGGATGTTGAACTATCCGCACTCTTTACCAGGGAGGAGATCGAGGGTGACACCTGACGCAGTCGCGGCAACGGCCCCCCACCGGTAGGCGGCTGCTATGCGAGACTCCACGAATGACGGCACAAAGAATCACGAGGCGCCCGTAGAGGTCGTCGCCTATGATGAAAGCTGGCCCGGAAAATTTCTGTCCGAGAAAGAGCTGTTAACTCAGGTCCTTGCGCCATGGCTCGCCGGGGAGATCGAGCACGTTGGGAGTACCGCAATACCCGGGATGCCAGCTAAGCCCATCATCGACATCATGGCTCCTGTCTGCAGCCTGGATGCATCGCGTCCGGCCATCGAGGCTGCTGCCTCAGCCGGTTATCTTTACGCTCCGTACAAAACCGATGTGATGCATTGGTTCTGCAAGCCTTCTCCTCAACATCGCACTCACCATCTGCATCTGATACCTAAAGCCAGCCTGCTGTGGCAACAGAGATTGTACTTTCGAGATAGACTTCGAAGGGATCCCACGCTGGCGCAGGAATACGCCGACCTGAAGCTGAGGCTGGCTCAGCAATTCCAGTTCGACCGCGAAGCCTACACGGAAGCTAAGGGCCCATTTGTTGAACGTGTTCTGGCTGAAGGGTTGGGCGGAGAGGGCGTCTGAACGGGTTGCTGCGCGGCCCTGCTACTGGCCCAGCCCTCACATGTCTATGGAACTCTCATGTTCTCTGGTGAGCTCACCGCAGCCCTTCTAGCCTACTATGACTGGAAAGTTTTCCAGACATACAACGAGGCAGATCTCCACAGAAGCGTTGCAAGCGATCTGTAGCCGATGCGGTGCTGAGGCGCTGATGGCAGCCATGAGTTCGTATACTGGGGGCGCAGTGGAGCCTGAAATCCAGAGCAAATTTGCTGCTTATCCTGCACAGGCGCAAAGACAGCTCGAAAATGTTCGCCGTCTCATTTTTTCCATCGCAGAAGAGAATGACCTGGGTCCGATTGAAGAGACGCTGAAGTGGGGCGAAGCCAGCTATCGGGTAAAAGGCGGCAGCACGATTCGGATAGACTGGAAACCCAAAGACCCGGATGTCATCAAGGTTTATTTTCATTGCCAGACCAGGCTGGTCGAGACCTTTCGGGAAATTTACCCCGATGAGTTCGATTTCGAGGGGAAAAGAGCGATCATAGTCCCCTTGTGCGCTCATGTTGAAAACGGGCCGCTAGGCCACTGCATTCAATTGGCATTGAAATACCATAGCGTGAAGCACCTTCCATTGCTTGGCGCTTGAGGGGGAGAACTTGAATGAAAGCACTCACGCTCACGTGCATCCTGCTTTTCGTCACCGGCTGCGTTACCAGGCTCGACGGACAGGTACTCGACCAATCACTGCGTGACGGTCGCTACTACGTCGAACGTCAGGTAAACGACGATCGAAATCTGAACGCTGGTATCGCTGAAGAACTCCGCAAGCGAGGCATCGACGCTACGGCCGGTGAAGCCGCCGACAAACCAGACGACGCCGCCTATACGGTCAACTACATCGACCGGTGGTACTGGGATATGCGCATGTATCTCATCGACCTGCGCATAGAAGTGAGAGATCGGAATTCAACGCTTGTCGGCTATGGCGAGTCCCGGCAGACCTCCCTGGCGGCGATGGGGAAAACGCATACTGACATCATTAACCGTGCCCTGGACCAGATGCTGGAACCCGAGTAGGACAGGCTCAACCATGGGCTGGCTGACACGGCGGCAAGGCGGTGGACGGTATGACTGCCGAGAGCATCGAAATAAGGTTGTTGAAGCGCAGTGATCTGCCGGCATTCAACGAGCACTTCGCCCGCCATCAGGCGGAATCCGGCCGCGATGGTGAGTATTTCATGCCGGTTTCCCCGGACGATCCCAGCGAGCCCATCGGCCTGGATCCGGCGCGCTTCGAAGCGGCCCTGGACGTGCCCGGCTGGCAGCGCTGGTTCGTGGCGATCGACCCCGCAGCGAAGCGTATCGTCGGGCACGCGGATCTCAGCGGCGACCGGCTGCGCGCGGGCCTGCACCGCTGCGAGGTGGGCGTCGGCATCGAAGAACCCTGGCGCGGGCGCGGTCTCGGCCGGCGGCTGATGAGCCATGCCATCGCCTTCGCCCGCCAGGCGGACAGCATCGCCTGGGTAGACCTGAGGGTGTTCGCGCACAATGAGCGGGCCCGGGGCCTGTATCGGTCGCTCGGGTTCACCGAGATCGGCACGGTGGTCGACCGATTCCGCATTCAGGGCAGCAGCATCGACGACGTGCTGATGACGCTGCACGTCGGCTGAAGAACCAACGCGTCACAAGGACGATTCCGACCGTACGTTCACGTCCCTTTCACCGCGGCGTGGCGATGATGCCCAACTTCCTACATCGCATCATGGAAGCTATCTGATGAGCACTGTGCCCGCCGCAGCGAATTTCATGCCGGACATTGCCGAGCGCCCGCACCACAGCCCTCAGGGCACCCTGGACTGGGTGGGCATGAGCGATATCCACCAGAGCATCGTGATCTCCAGCGGCGGAAGGGATCAGCGTCTGCCGGCCAATGTGCAGGTCTACGTCAATCTCGAGGACCCTCGCGCCAAAGGCATTCACATGTCACGGCTGTATCTGCTGCTCGATGAGCACGCACGCCATCGGCCCCTGTCGGCGGCCAGCGTTACAGACTTGTTAAACGCACTGCAGGGCTCCCACGCAGACCTCAGCAGCCGCGCTTTCGTCGAGTTCACGTTCGGTTACGAACGCCGCCAGACAGCGTTGGTGTCCGAGCATGCCGGCTGGCACGTCTATCCGGCGAGCCTCAAGGGCACGCTGGAGAACGGCCAGGTGACCATCGAGCTGGGTGTGCAGGTGACCTATTCGAGTACCTGTCCCTGCTCCGCTGCCCTGGCCCGGCAGCTCATTCAGCAGCAATTCGAGCGATCCTTCCGCGCCGGCCAGCCGCTGGCATTCGACGACATCCGCGAATGGCTCGGTACCGAGGAAGCCATCTCCGCCACGCCGCACAGCCAGCGCAGCTTCGCCAAAGTGAAGACCCGCCTGGCGCCGGACACGGCCAACCTGCCCATCGACGGCCTCATCGACAATCTCGAAGCGGCACTGGGCACGCCGGTGCAGACGGCGGTGAAACGGGCCGACGAGCAGGAATTCGCGCGCCTCAACGGCAGCAATCTGATGTTCTGCGAGGACGCCGGACGCAAGCTGCAGACGGCGCTGAACCAGGACGACCGCTTCGACGATTTCTGGGTGCGGGTGGAACACCACGAGAGCCTCCATCCGCACAATGCCGTAACCGTCTTCAGCAAAGGCGTCGCAGGCGGATATCTGCCGATACCCTAGCGGAAACGCACCTCTACAGTCGTGCCTTCACCGGGGCGGCTGTGTGCCGAAATGGTCCAGCCGAACTGCCTTACCAGGCGCTTGACGATGGCCAGGCCCAGGCCGTGGCCGGGCGTCAGGCTGCGGCTTTCGTCAGCGCGGTAGAAGGAATCGAAAGCGCGCTCGAGTTCTTCGCCCGACATGCCCACACCGGTGTCGGCCACGGACACACCGCTGTCGCTGATCGTCACCTGCACGCTACCTTCGCGGGTGTAGTTGACGGCATTGCGCATGAGATTGCCGATGACGATCTGCACGACCTTGGCCGGGGCGAGCACGCGCAGTTCGGCGCGTTCATGAACGCTCAGGCTGTTGCCCGCGCGCCGCGCCAGGGGCATCAGTTCATCCATCTGCTCCGCGACCACATCGTTCACGACCACGTCGTCGGCGGGCAGACGCATTTCCCCTTCCCGGGCGAGCAGCAGCAGGGTTTCGAGCAGCGCCTCCATGTCCTGGACCGTGCGGCGCATCCGAGCCAGCACCTTGCGTTCGGACTCCGGACGATCGGCTTTGCTTTCCAGTAGATCCAGCGAACCCCGGAATACGGCCACGGGAGTGCGCAGTTCGTGACCGGCGTCCCGGGTGAAGACCCGCTCACGCTCGACGAAGGCGCGCAGACGCTGAGAGAACGTTTCCACCGCGTCGATCATGGTCATGACTTCCGCATCGGCTACCTCGCGCAACGGATTCAGATCCACATGCAGGGCTGTGTCGTGCTCGAAATCGAAATCCTCCAGCCGCCGGGCGAGTTGGACGATGGGCGAGATGGCCTGCTGCGAGAGTCGATAGGCCAGAAACGACAGGCTGTAGATGACCAGCAGCACCACCGCCAGCGGCACGATGCCGAAGAACAATGCCACGTTGTAGATCTGTGCTTTGTCCCAGACCAGATACAGCACCCGGCCAGCGCGCTCCGAGACATGAACGAGCTGCGTGCCTCCGGCCACGCTGCGTACAGATTCGTCCGGCGGGATACCGTGCAGGGGTTCCGGCAGCCCTTCGGTAACACCCGGCGGCGCCATGTAGCTGCGCATGTTGGAAGTGTCCGGGAGGCTCGCCTGGGCGTCTTCTTCAAAACGGTTCCAGTAATAGGCGGCTTCGGTCTCCAGGCCCTGGCGCAGAATTAGATCGACGATGATGGTGTTGGCAATGTAGACGCCGACTACGGTGGCAACGCTGACGATGCCCACCTGGATGGCGAATACGCGGACCAGTTTCGCCCGCAGACCTGTGCGTTTCAATTCCTCTCCTGCGGCGGCGGAACCGCCCGTTACCGAGTGCCAGTTCAGTGCGTCACTCAATTCGGCTTAGCGAACAGATAATGACACACCAGCCATTCGGTGCCATGGCGATAGGCGAACATCTCCTCGCAGGCCATGAAGAACATGCGCCAGCGCTGCAGCCAGCGGCGCGCCTGCTGCTCACCGTACGTGCCGGCCAGCACGGGAGTCACGGCATCGCGGCGTGCATCCAGATTGGCCAGCCAGGCCCGCGCGGTCTTAGCGTAGTTACTCCCGCTCAGCGTCCAGCGCCGCTCGATGCGCAGGTGCTCCTGGAAGAACAGCAGAGTATCGGCAGCCGGCATGAGCCCGCCGGTGAAGAAGTGCCGGGCCATCCAGTCGCCGGCGCTTTTATCCTCGAAGGGGTAGAGCAGATTGCGGTGGCAGAAGATGTGCACGAACAATTTGCCGTCTTCGTTCAACCATCCCGCTATGCGCTCGAGCAGCACGGCGTAGTTGCGCACGTGTTCGAACATTTCCACCGACAGGATGCGGTCGAATCCGCCGTCGAGCTCCAGCGTATTGACGTCGGCGGTGATCACCGAAACGTTGCCCAGGCCGAGTTCGCGGGCCCGTTCTTCGATGAGGCGGCGTTGACCCGAGGAATTGGACACGGCGGTGAAGCGGCTGGCCGGAAAGCGAGCCGCGGCCCACAAGGTAAGCGACCCCCAGCCGCAGCCCAGATCGAGCACCTGCTGCCCGTCGGCCAGACCGGCCCGCCGGACATAACTCTCCAGCATGGCGGTTTCCGCGGAATCCAGATCCGCGGCGCCGCTGTCCCAGTCGGCACAGCTGTATTTCAGGTGCCGGCCCAGCACCAGCCGGAAGAAGTCGGCGGGTACCTCGTAGTGCTGGGCGTTGGCAGCGTCGGTTTCCAGGGCCACCTCGCTACCGGCGAGTTCGTGCAGCAGCCGCTGACCGCGTTCCTCCCGGGTATGCGGATCGCCGGCGTACTCCTCGCGCAGACGCTGCGCTACCAGCCGGCGGATACCGAGGCGCACCACAGCGTCCGGTACCAGACCGGATTCGGCTGCATCGGTGAGCACGCTCACAGGCCTGTGTCCCGCCGCGGCGACCGGGGCAGCGGCGGGTAAGAGAGAGCCGAGTGCCGGGCCAGGGTGAATGCCACAGCAAACAGCAGCAGCCATACCGGCGAGATCCACAGCAGTTGCATCGGTTCGTCGATGCTGACGGCGCCCAGGCGTTCGCCGCCCAGATAACTCAGCGGCGCGCCGAGCCCGGCCAGCAGCCCGCCGAGCCACGGTCGCGCTTTGAACATGGACAGGCAGTGATTCAGGGTGAGGCCCACGGCCACCCACAGCAATACGATCCACACCGGCGCCACGGCAGCCCCGCCGTAGTTCAGAACGCCGGAGCGGATCCACACGGTATCGACGACGAAGCCCACCGCCGCGGCACCGCCGGCGAGCAGCAGATCACGGCGTATGTTGCCGAGCAGGGCGGAATGGGTGAGCAGCAACGACACCGCCGCCAGGCCCCACAGCGCGTTGCCTCGGGCACCGCCGAGCACGCAGGCGAACCAGGCGACCTGGAACAGCACCGCGTTGACCACATTCCAGCGATTCATGGCGTCTCCGCCGCGGTAGAAGTCTGCACCAGGAACAGCTCGCCGCTGGGCAGAGACA
This sequence comes from Gammaproteobacteria bacterium, assembly GCA_034522075.1. Classification (GTDB taxonomy): domain Bacteria; phylum Pseudomonadota; class Gammaproteobacteria; order Pseudomonadales; family Azotimanducaceae; genus UBA7803. The sequence goes on from JAXHLO010000006.1 coordinate 205,912, forward strand.
GCGGTGCGCGCCAGGGTTGCTGGCGGTAGCCGGGCTTGGCGAACAGGAGCTGCACATCGCTGATGGTGCGCTCGCGGAAACCCGCCTCGCAATAGCACAGATACATGCGCCACATACGCTGAAAGCGCTCGTCGAAGCCCATCACCTCGAGTTGTTGCGCGCTGGCTTCCACGCGCTCACGCCAGTCCGCCAGGGTAACGGCGTAGTCCAGGCCGATATCCTCCAGGTTCACCAGCACCGCATCACCATTGCGCGCAGCCGTATCGATCAGCACCGAGACACAGGGCAGAAAGCTGCCGGGAAAGATGTGCTTTTTGATGAAGTCCACCGAGCGCAGAGCGCTTTTGTAATACCGGTCTTCAATGGTGATGGCCTGCAGGGCGATCAGTCCGCCGGGCCGAGCCAGCCGGCTCAAGACTTCGAAATAGGTGTCCAGATACTGATGGCCAACCGCTTCTACCATTTCTACCGACACGACTTTGTCGTAACAGCCGCCGAGATCCCGGTAGTCGGCGAGCAGGATTTCCACGCGGTCCTGCAGCCCGGCCTCGCGCACCCGGTCGACGGCTGCCTCGTACTGCGCCGGGGAAATGGTGGCCGTGGTGACCCGGCAGCCGAACCGGCCGGCTGCGTACACAGCCAGACCGCCCCAGCCGGTGCCGATCTCCAGCAGATGGTCGTCGGGGCCGAGTTCCAGCTTGCGGCACAGGCGTTCCAGCTTGGCGCGGCTCGCCTCCTCCAGCGTCATGTCAGGAGACTCGTATACGGCGGAGGAATACATCATGCGGGAGTCGAGAAAGGTCTCGAAAAAGGCGTTGGACAGATCGTAGTGGGCCTCTATGTTACGGCGGCTGCCGCGCAGGCTGTTGCGGCGGACCGCGTGCGCCAACCGGTCGATGCCCCGGACGAGCCAGGCGCCGGGACCATTGAGCCGGGTCAGCGGCTCGCCGCTGACCGCCAGGATGCGCACCAGGGCCACCAGGTCGTCGCAATCCCAGTCGCCGTCCATGTAGGACTCTGCAGCACCCACGGTGCCGCCGAGGACCACCCGCCGATAGAACCTGTCATGACGGACGCGCACAACGGCAGACGGTGAGCCCCGGCCGTAACGGTATTCCGAGCTGCCGTGACACACGGTAAGCGTGCCCTGCTCGAGCCTGCCCAGGGCTCGATGCACCAGCCGCGGGAACATTCCGGTGATGGGCGCCTGGCCGGCACTAAGATCGCAGGCGGCTGATCTGTTCACGTGGATTGAACCTCCTCGAGTCTGTTCGGGTGAGCATGGAATGCCGCGCCCTTGCGCCACACGCGCCAGGCCTGCCAGTAAATGCGGGCCAGGGTCCAGGCGTTCTGCAGCGGGTAAGCCAGGGCGCCGCGGCGCAGGCTGCGCGCCGTGAGCGGCTGCGGCTGCAGGTAGAGGCCGGCGAAGAAAATTTCCTGGCCTTCCCGCAGCAGGCGCATGGCTACTTCGATGGCTCCTTCGTCGGCCCGGATGCGCCAATGATAATCCAGGTCCATGGGCATGAAGGGCGAGACATGAAAGCGCTTGGGAATCTGGAATTCCATGTCGCCACCCTGCGCCGCAGCGGCATCCAGCACATAGGCGTGCACCTCATTCCAGGGCGTGTTGGTGACTTCCGCCACCACGCTGGTCAGATTTCCGCCCCGGTAGCAGAAGTAGAAACTGACCGGGTTGAACAGCCAGCCCCAGGAGCGCGGTTGAGTCAGCAGAAAGACCTGATCGGCGCAGGCCGATCCCGCGGCCAGAAGCTGTTGATTGACGGCGTGACGGATGCCGGCAGCGGCGCCCGGGACGGTGCGTGGAAAGTCTGCGGTCCGCAGGGACAGGGGCGCCAGGCGCCGCCGCGTGGACAGCCACCGTGATGCCCTGTCGTCCAGGTGATCCACATCCACACAGACCATCCACACGGGATAGCGGAACGTGTGCGGGGCGGGCGGAGCACGGCGATGCAGCACCCAGCCTTCACAAGCGAAATCACGCAGCACGGGCGGACCTCCTCAGCAGAGCCTCGGCCACTTCCACGCCGCTGGCAAAAGCGTCTTCATGGAACCCCCAGCCCCAGTATGCGCCGCAGTAATAGGTGTTGCGCACACCGTTGATCTCATCGCGGCGCTTCTGCGCGAACCGCGCATGGCGGGTGAATACCGGGTGCGCGTAGTCGCGCCTGCTCCATACCCGTTGCAGTTCACGGCCCGGGTTCAGAGTAACGAAAAACTGTTGCTGGCGATCCAGGGACTGCAGGAGGTTCATCCAGTAGCTGACCTGACATTGTCCCGGCAGGCTTTCGTCCACCACGGCATTCCAACTGGACCACGCGGCACGGCGCAGCGGCATCACTGACGGGTCGGAGTGCACCACCACCAGATTGCGCTGATACCGGATCGCGCCGAGGATGTCCCGTTCCGCCGGCGACGGGTCCTGCAGGACCGCCAGGGCCTGGTCGCTGTGGCACGCCAGCACAACAACGTCGAAATTGTGAGCCCCGGAGAGCGTCGTCACAGTGGCAGCATTGGGCTGGCGGGCTATGCGCAATACCGGGTCGCCCGTGCACAGCCGGCCTTTGAAGCGCTCCGCAAAAGCCTTCAGATAGCTACCGGACCCGCCTTCCACCACCTGCCACTGGGGTCGGCCGTTCACCTGCAACAATCGATGCTGATTCATGAAGGCGACCACGTGGGCAATGGGCAAGGTCAGTGCGTCGCCGGTGGGCAGTGACCACAAGGCCGCGCACATGGGTACCAGATGCGCCTGGGCAAACGCCCGGCCGTAACCTTCCTGATCAAGGTACTGCCCCAGAGTCCGGCCATCGTCGACGGTCACCTCACCGGCCTCACGGTAGAAGCGGCGCAGGTCGGCCAGCATGCCGATGAATCCCGGTGAAAGCAGATTGCGGCGCCGGCAGAGCAAAGCGTTGATATTCCGCGTACCGTATTCCAGACCGCTGTTGCGGTTGCTGACCGCGAAAGACATGTCCGTGGCGCAGGCACCGACCCCCAACTCCCCCAGCCAGGCGCTGAAGCGCGGATAGTTGTGCTCGTTGAATACGATGAACCCGGAATCCACCCGATACGTGCGCCCGCCAGCCAGAATGGCATGGGTGTCCGTGTGTCCGCCGATGCGGCGGGCCGCCTCGAACACGGTAACGTCAGCGTGCTCCTGCAGCGCATGGGCTGCGGCTATTCCGGCGATGCCCGCCCCGACCACGGCAACTTTCATGGCCGGCAGCACGGCGGCATCGATGCAACCGGGAATTCAGGAGGCGTACAACTACCTGCACCAGACATAGCGGACTCACTTTTCAAGAGCCTCGCACTTTGCGTACCGTGCCGTGAATGCCGCGTCAATGCCGCCATGGCAGCCGTTCACAGCTGTTTCACGGATCACCGTTCATCATCCGTTGATGAAAACAGCTTTTTCCCTTCTACGCCCACTGCTGCTGATCGCTGCCCTGGTGGCAGCCGCGGCCGGGTGCAGTCAAACAAGCGCCGGCGCCTATGCAGACCGCTATACGGCGGCACTGGAGCGCCTGCCAGGCACAACGCAAGTGACCCCCGCCATGACCGAGCGCTTCGTGGCGTTCTTCTCCCACGAGGGCAGCGCCGACCCGGGCGATATATACGGCGAGCCGCTGTACTTCAGCGATACCCTGGTCACCACCGACGAGCGGACCGTGGCACTGCGCCACCTGCGCCGCATGCGTGACGCTGCCGGTAGTTTACAGGTGCACGTGCTCGACGAACTGGTCAGGGGCGCGGACGTGTATCTGATCTGGCAGATGCAGGCCTCTTTCAAAGCGCTTGGCCGTGAAGCCGATTCCAATACCGTGGGCGTCACCCACCTGCGCTTCGACGAGGACGGGCGTATCATTCTGCACCAGGACTTCTGGGACAGTGCCGAGGGTTTCTACGGCCATGTGCCCGTCCTCGGGGGACTTATAAACACCGTCAAGGGGCGTTTTGCCGATGCCGATTGAATCATTGCCCGGGTTCCGCACCCTGCGCCGCGCTGCCGCAATACCGGCAGCGGCGCTGCTGCTGGCCGCTGCCCCCGCCTGGAGCGATGCCCGGGCCGAGGTTTATCAATTCGACGTTTTCTGACAATGACAGGCCCATCGGCGAGCACCGCTGGGAGATCGTCCGGGATGATCAGGCCACCCTCGTGAGATCCCGGGCCGTATTCGAGTTCAAGGTGCTGTTCGTGACCGCCTACCGTTATCGGCACCACGCCAACGAACTGTGGCGCGACGGTTGCCTGGTCGCCCTGGCCTCCGCTACCGACGACAACGGTAAGCCTTTCACGGTAGCCGCCGAACGCCGGGAAGGCGGTCTGGAACTGACCCGCCGGGAGCCGCAAAGACAGACCGACCGCATCGATAGCGAGTGTCCGGCCACGTTCGCCTACTGGGACCCGGAACGGCTGCGCCGGGACAGCCTGATCAACGCCCAGAGCGGGGACGCCGCAGCCACCACCCTGACCCGGGAGGGCACGGAGATGCTCAACGGCGAAAGCACCGTCCGCTATCGCCTGGAGGTGGATCAGGCGCCGACCATCACGCTGTGGTACCGGGAGCGCGACGGGCAATGGCTGCAGCTGCGTACGCAACGCAATGACGGCTTGCTCGAATACCGCCTCGACAGCACCGAGGCGCGTTCCGCGCCTGCCATCGATGCAGACGCCGGGGTCGAAACGCCAACCGTAAGCTAACCGCCCTCCGGATCGTCGCCCACCAGCATCTCGCCGATACCCCGCACCGGGCGGCCCTCCGACGCTTGCGGCGGCTGAATACCCAGCAGCCGCGCCACCGTGGGGGCCAGGTCGACCTGATGAATTTCCGCAACACTCAGATCATCCGGCACGCCGCGCCCCAGGGCATAGAACACCCCGCTCATGTGCGGGTGGCGCGGATCATAGCCGTGGCCGCCGAAGCTGGCCCCCAGGGCGTGCAGCCAGCCCCGCAGGCGCCCGGCCAGACCCGGCGGCCGGGAAAAGGTATAGGGCGGTTCGGTGAAAACGACGATGTCGCCCGTTCTGTGCGCATGAGTCATTCGATACGCTTCGGGCACGTCGGCGCGCCGAAAGGCACGCAGCGGCGCCAGGGTCTCGACGGCGCGCAAGGCCGCTTCCGTCCGTGACGGGTCTGCCAGATAGACCTGCGCCACCGCGCTGCCGATGACTCTGGCATCAATGCCGTCATTCTCGAGGGCGCCGCGCAGATCCAGGTATTGCGCCATATCCGTCATGCCGTGGTCGCTGACCAGGATCAACGTCGTGTAGGGCCACAGTCCGAGCTCGTCCATCCCGGCCAGCAGGTCCTGCAGTCTCTGGTCCTGAGAGCGCAGCTGGCTGATGACCGCGTCGCTGTCCGGACCGTGATCGTGGCCCACACTGTCCGCACCGGCCCAATAGCTCATGATCAAGCGGGGACGTTCTGCAGCCGGTAACGACAGCCATTCGAGAATCTGCGCAACTTTGTCGGACTCCGGCCGATCGCCATCGAACGGCGCGATCCGGAAACGGGTGCCCTGGCCGCGCCAGTCGCTCTCCGACCCCACCCAGAAATAGGTGGCCGCCGGCACGCCCTGGCGCTCCGCGGCGATCCACAGCGGCTCGGCCTCGATCCAGTCGGCGTCACTGCTATAGCGGTAGACACCGCGCTGCCGGTCGATGAAGTGATTGTCGATGATGCCGTGGCGGTCGGGATAGGTACCGGTCGCCAGCGATACGTGGCCGGGAAAAGTATTGGATGGCCGCACGGGTATCAGGCGCCCGGCCCGCAGACCGTCCCGCTCCAGGCGTTCGAGACCGGGCAGTGCCGCGCGCTCCGGGTAGTCGTGGCGCACGCCGTCCCAGGACAGTACCACCACCACCGGCTCGGGAACTTCGACCGTTTCGGTGGCGGCAATCAGGCCCGCTGGTGCGCTGACCAGCAACACCAGAATGAGACGCGCGGGCAGGCCCATCATGATCGGGCCTGCCGCGGCCGGGTCATGCGCTGCACTTCGGCGAGTATCGGCATGGCAGCGAGATCGGCATTCGTCAGCCGGCTCCAGTCGAGGCCCGCCGGCGCCGGCAGCGGCTCATCGACCCGCAGGGTCCGGGTCGGGGTGCAGATCAGCGTCAGAGGCAGGTCGAAGGCATCGCGCGGAAAATCCTCTACCACCTGCAGGTCGTGCACGGTGGTGGCAACCGGCACAGCGTCGAAGCCCAGCTCGCGCACGGGACGCTGCGGTGAATCCGGGTTCACCTTGATGGCCCGGGCGTCGCGCCAGGGCGGCTCTTCGAACAGGCGGCGCGCGGCATCCTCGGCGCCGGCAAAATTGGGGATTCTCCCTTGAGGTGGAAAAGGGAAGCGCGCCTGGCCCTGCTCGGCCAGTGCATCCCACGCCCACTGCCGCGCCGACTGCTTGGATTCGAACCCAGCTTCACTCACGCAATCGGGCTCCGTACGGTCAATCAACACCCCCCAGTGTACTGACAGAAGATGACAATCAGTACACTCTGCGAAGATCAGTGGAGCCCCTATGGCGAATTTCATCATCGCTCGTTACCCGGCGCTGGGCTTTCCCCTGTACCGGCGTTTCTGGCTGGCCTCTTTCGCCTCGGTGGGAGCAACGCAGCTCATTACCCTGGGTCAGGGCTGGCTGATCTTCGAGCTGTCCGGATCGGCATTTCAACTCGGCGTGCTGGGTGCCGCAGCATCACTGCCCAACATGCTCATGACCCTGGCGGGCGGCGTCATCGCCGACCGCTTCGACAAACGCCATATTCTCATGTGCACCTCGCTCACCACGGCGCTGCTGCTTCTGGCCCTGGCCTGGCTGGACGCGTCCGGTCAGGTGGCGGTGTGGCACGTGCTCGGCATTGCGGCCCTGATCTCCATGATTACCGGGCTCGACTGGCCGGTGCGGGTATCCCTGTATCCGCAGCTCATCGACCGGGCCGCGTTCATGAGCGCGGTGGCCCTGAACTCCTTCATCTGGCAGGCGAGCCGCATGGCCATACCCGCCGCCGGCGGCATCATCATCGCCGCCGCTGATACCTGGGCCGTGTTCGCCCTGGGAGCGCTGGGTTTTCTGACCATGTTCACCGTGATCGCGACCATCCCGCTGACGCGCATCCCGGCAGCCGCCGGTTCGGCCTGGTCGCAGGTTCGCGAAGGCGTGCGCTTCATCCGGCATACGCCGCTGTTCCGCTGGCTGATCACGGCCACTTTCGTGGGGATGTTCTTTTCCCAGTCGTACAACCAGATCATGCCGGTGTTTGCCGATCTGCTGGACTCCGGTGAGACCGGCTTCGGCTATCTGCTGTCGGCCGGCGGCGTGGGCTCGGTGATCGGCACCCTGCTCATCGGCGGCGTGAACCGCCATCGGCGGCTGGGACGGGTCATGCTCGGCGGGGCCGCGCTGGCCGCCCTGACGGCCATGGTATTCGCGGCGCTGGCCGAGGCCGGGTGGTTCTCTCTGGCGTTACTGGCCGTGATGCTCGGTTCGCTGTTCACGTCGGTGTTCATGATCAGCTCGATGACCGTGCTGCAGCTCAGCGTACCGGATGAGCTGCGCGGCCGGGTCATGGGCATTCATACCATGGGCTTCAGTCTGATGCCCCTGGGCGGGCTGCTGCTGGGTGCCCTGGCCGAGCGTCTGGGCGCGGCGCCGGCGGTGTGGATCGGCAGCGGCATCTACCTGGCGGTGGTGGTGTGGATCAGTGCCGCGCGGCCGCTGATCCGGCGTCTGGACGGCAAGGCGGTAAGCGACGCCCACGCCGACGCAGGCCCGGGAACTACCGGAGTTGCTGCGGGCCGTTGACTCTGCTGCAGTGCGCGCCAACAGGAGTACGACATGCATGACGCAGGAAAATGGATCATCGTGGCGGGGGCCGTGCTGATCGTCATCGGCCTGCTGACCCAGACCGGTGCGTTAAGCTGGTTCGGGCGGCTGCCCGGGGACATCCGTATCGAGAGGCCGAACAGCTCGTTCTATTTTCCCATCACGTCCATGGTGATTGTGTCGATCGTGCTGTCGGTGCTGGTCAACCTGTTGCGCCGGTTCTTCTGAGCGGCGGCGTCAGGCCGGGTCAGCCGTTGACCACGCGGTCGTGGCCGTCACGGGCCATCTCGAGCTGCTGCTCCAGCGCCTGCAGAGCACGATTCTGCAGCTCCCGTTCCCGACTCAGCTCCTCCACCCGGCGCTGCTCGGCCTGCAGCGCCTTGTTGGCCCGCTCCAGCGCTTCCCGGACTTCCGTCAGCTCCGTGGCCGCCGCCACATTCGCGGCCGCCGCCACGTTCGTGGCGGCGGAGGCATCCTCTGCGGACGCCGGCGTTTCGCCGAGGTCGCTGTCGAGGATCTCCCCCGTTGCTGTGTCACCGGCTGCGGCGGGTTGTGCCCGCAGGCGTTCCAGTTCTGCCGCCAGGCGGTCGCGCTCTGCTGTCAGCTCGGCGAGGCCGGCTGAAGCTTCTTCCCGGGCGCGCAATTCGCCGTGGGCCGCGTCGAGCTGCTCGTCGCGCTTGCGCAGGGCGGTTTCCATCTGCGGCAGACGGCCGCGCAGCTCCATGAGCTGACGCTCCAGCGCCGACTCACGGTCCACGGCCTGCAGATTGCGCCACAGCCAGCCGGCGGCGGCACCGACCCCCAGGGCCAGCAGCAGGTAAACGAAGATTTTGCCGATGAGATAGATCACGCGTCTGCTCCCAGGATGCGGAACTCCAGGCGACGGTTGGCCGCCCGCCCCGCCTCGCTCGTATTGTCGGCGACCGGCTGGGTCTCGCCATAACCCACAGCCTCGAGCTGCTCCGGCGGTACGCCGCTCTGCACCAGATAGCGCACGGCCACCTCGGCGCGGCGCTGGCTGAGCTTGCGGTTCATGGCGGCATCGCCGCGATCGTCGGTGTGACTGGCCACTTCAAAGGCGGCGCCGCAACCGCGGGCGATGCCGGCCACCATGGCCAGCACCGGCAGGCTCGACGCGGACAGCTCAGCACGGCCGGTCTTGAACGTCACCCGGCGATCTTTCAGATATTCGTCGATACGCTTCTGGCAGGTGCCGGCTTCACCGATGATGGCGATGCGATTGTCCACACCGGCCACACCGGGCACCCCGGCGGCAATCTCCCCCGCCTGCTCACGGGCCGGGTGATCGGGCGCGGCGCCGGTGAGCAGCAGATGCTGGCCGCGCCCTTCCACTGACCCAGAAGAGATCTTCGCGCTCTACGGCGGCGACGGCCGCGGTGCTCACCTCGGCCTGGATGTCGGCTGCTTCCATGAAGATGCACACGAACAGCAACGTGAGGAACACCGCACCGGTGCCGGTCGCGATTTCAAAGCGGGTGAAGCGAAAATCCATATCCACGTGGGCTTCGGGCCAATGCACAAGTATGGTCATCCGGCGCCGGCGGCAGCGTTAACCAGGTCGCATTCCTGCCGGCCGGGCGCGGTCCCTGCCTTCAGTATAGTCGGCGGTCAGTGACCCGCCGGGTCGGCCTTGTCGAGATCGAGGCCGTGAGCCCGGGCGAACTTTGCGGCGGCCGCCGCGGAGCGCTTGCTGCGCCGACCCTCGGTGGCGAGGGCAGCGTAGGCGATCCAGGCAGCTGAGACCTCGAAATGGCCGCGCAGCTCCGGGCGCCCTTCCGACAGGCCGAAACCGTCCGTGCCGAGCACGGTGTAGGGGCCCGGCACCCAGCGGCTGATGCTGAGTGGCAGGGTCTTCATGTAGTCGCTGGCGGCTACGAATACGCCGCGCTCGTCCGCCAGCAGCCGGCTCACCAGCGGCCTGGCGTCCGCATCGGCGGCATGGCTGCCGCCGGCTGCCAGCAGCGCCCGGCGTTCCGCCGCCAGCCCCTGGCGGACCAGCTCGTTGTAGCTGGTGATACTCCAGACATTGCAGCGCCGGCCCAGCTCGCGCAGCAGTTCGGCGGCATGCAGCACCTCGGTCATGATGGCGCCGCTGCCGAACAGGTTGACGGTGGCCTCCGCCTCTCGCTGGAAACAGTACATGCCCGCCAGCACACCGCCTTCCACACCGTCCTCCGCACTGTCCGGAATCGCCGGCTGCGGATAGTTCTGGTTGGTGACGGTGAGGTAGTAGAAGACGTCTTCGAACTCGGCATACATGCGGCGGATGCCGTCCTGGACGATCAGAGCGATTTCGAAGGCAAAGGCCGGGTCGTAACTTTTCAGATTGGGCACGGTGGACGCCAGCAGATGGGAATGGCCGTCCTGATGCTGCAGGCCCTCGCCGTTCAAGGTGGTCCGGCCGGACGTGCCGCCGAGCAGGAAGCCCTTGCACATCATGTCGCCGCAGGCCCAGATCATGTCGCCCACCCGCTGGAAGCCGAACATGGAGTAGAAGATGTAGAAGGGAATCATGGGCAGGCCGTAGTTGGCATAAGCCGTACCCGCCGCCATGAACGACGCCATGGCGCCGGTCTCGCAGATGCCTTCCTGCAGAATGCGCCCGTCCGCCGCCTCGCGATAGGGGGCGATGGAGCCGGCATCCACGGGCTGGTAGCGCTGCCCCGCGGGAGAGTAGATGCCGGCCTGGGGAAACAGGCCGTCCATGCCGAATGTGCGGGCCTCGTCCGGCACGATGGGCACCACGTAACGGCCCAGGCCCTTGTGCCGCAGCAGCTTGGAGAGCATGCGCACCACGGCCATGGTGGTGGAAATCTCGCGGCTCGAACCTTTCAACATGTCGGCGAACAGCTCGCGCTCCGGCGCCTCGAGGGGCGGGCAGCGCACCTCACGGGCGGGCAGGTAGCCGCCGAGCGCCTCACGGCGGCGCTTCAGGTAGGCGATTTCCTCGCTGTCTTCCGGGGGCCGGTAGAACTCCGCCCGCGTGACGGCCTCGGCGTCGAGCCCGATACCCAGGCGCCTGGCCAGATCACGGCGCTCGTCCGGGTTGAGGTATTTCTTCTGATGCACCGTGTTGCTGCCTTCGGCGCCCGGACCGAGACCGTCGCCTTTCACCGTCTTCAGCAGGATGACGCACGGCTTGTCCTGCACGCGGCTGGCGTGGTGAAAGGCGGCGAAGATCTTCTTGTGATCCTGGCCGCCGCGCTTGATGGAGCGGATCTCTTCGTCGGTCAGCGAGGCCATGAGCTGCCGCAACTCCGGAGCTTTTTCCACCCAGTGTTCACGCACCACGTCCCCGGAGGAAACGCTGTAGAGCTGATAGTCGCCGTCGACGGCCTCTTCCATGCGCCGCTGCAGCAGGCCGTGCTCGTCCCGGTCGAGGATGGGGTCCCAGCCGCCGCCCCAGATCACTTTGATGACGTGCCAGTCGGCGCCGCGGAAGGAGCGCTCGAGCTCCTGGATGATCTTGCCGTTGCCGCGCACCGGCCCGTCCAGGCGCTGCAGGTTGCAGTTGATGACCAGCACCAGGTTGTCCAGCCGCTCCCGGCTGGCGATGTTCACGGTACCGAGCACCTCGGGCTCGTCGGCTTCGCCGTCGCCGACGAAGGTCCAGATCTTGCCGCCGTTCTTCGGCTTCAATCCGCGGCTTTCCAGATACTTGGCGAAGCGTGCCTGATAGATGGCGCTGGGCGTCGACAGGCCCATGCTGGCCGTCGGCATCTGCCAGAAGTCCGGCATGCGCCGCGGGTGGGGGTAGGACGGCAGGCCGCCGCCTTCTGCCAGTTCGCGGCGGAAGTTGCTCAGCTGGGTCCCGCTCAAGCGGCCTTCCAGAAAGGCCCGGGCATAAACGCCCGGCGAGCTGTGCGCCTGAAAGTGCACCTGGTCGCCGCCGTAACTGTCGCTGCGGGCCCGGAACACGTGATTGAAGCCCACCTCCATCATGGTGGCCGCGGAGAAGTAGGTGGCGATATGACCGCCGACCCCGGAGCCGCTGTCGTAGGCCTGCAGCACCATGGCCGCCGCGTTCCAGCGGATCAGGTTGCCGATGCGGGTCTCGAGCTCGATATCGCCCGGATACGGCGGCTGATCCTTGAGATCGATGGTGTTCTTGTAGGGCGTGTTGAGCGCGGCCTCGGTGAATACCAGGCCGCGTTGCGACAGGTGGGCCTGCAGGGCGGTGAGCAGATCGCGGACTTCGTCCGGGCCGCGGTGGCGCAGGACATCATCGATGGCCTCGAGCCACTCCTGCTGCTCCTCGGGCCAGTCGTCGCGCCGGGATTCCGGGGGTACGGGTGCTGAGCTGGACATGCGCGGTGGTTCGATTTCCGGGTTGGGCACAACCTACGCCAAGGGCCCGGGCGGGTCCATCCCCGGAGTGTTCTGGTAGACTCCCGACATTGAATCACGTTTCAGAAATGATGGGGGAGAGGAACATGATCCGACGCAGGGTGCGTGCAGGTGTACTGGCATTGTGTCTGCCGCTGGCAGTCTTCGGCTGCTCGCAGGAGGCAGCGGAACCGCCGGCAGAGGATTCGCAGTCGAGCGCTGCGGCTGATGCCGCCACGGCCAGCCGCAGTGCCGAGGCCATTCGACGGGCTACTGCCGACGTCGACGGCGAACGCATCATCAATGCCGACGAAGAACCCGGCAACTGGCTGGCCCATGGCCGCAATTATCAGGAAGACCGCTACAGCCCGCTCACCGCTATCGACGAAGACAGCGTGACTGATCTGGGCCTGGCCTGGTACTGGGACACCGGTACCACCCGCGGGCTGGAATCCACACCCATCGTGGTGGACGGCGTCATGTTCAACACCGGGTCGTGGTCGGTGGTCTGGGCCCACGACGCCAAGACCGGTGAGCTGCTCTGGGAGTACGACCCGGAAGTGCCGCGGGAATGGGGCAAGTACGCGTGCTGCGATGTGGTGAACCGGGGGGTCGCGGTCTGGGAAGGCAAGGTCTACGTCGGCACCCTGGACGGTCGTCTGGTGGCCCTGGATGCTGGCACCGGCGAGCCTGTCTGGTGGGAGCAGACCACCGACCGGGAGCGTGCCTACACCATCACCGGCGCCCCGCGCGTGGTCAAAGACAAGGTCATCATCGGCAACGGCGGCGCGGAGTATGGCGTGCGCGGCTATGTTACGGCCTACGACACGGAAACGGGCGAGCAGGCCTGGCGTTTCTATACAGTGCCGGGCGATCCGTCCAAACCCTTCGAGGGCGAGCATCTGGAGAAAGCGGCTGCCACCTGGCGCGGCAGCAAGTGGTGGGAACTCGGCGGCGGCGGCACTGCCTGGGATTCCATGGCCTACGACCCGGAGCTCAACCTGCTGTATATCGGCGTCGGCAACGGCTCGCCGTGGAACCGCTACATCCGCTCCCCAGGCGGCGGCGACAATCTGTATCTGTCATCCATCGTCGCGGTGAACCCCGACGACGGCAGCATGGTCTGGCACTATCAGACCACGCCCGGGGATACCTGGGACTACACCGCCACCCAGCACATGATCCTGGCGGATCTGACCATCGACGGCGCCGAGCGCAAGGTCATCATGCAGGCGCCGAAGAACGGCTTCTTTTACGTCCTCGACCGCACCAACGGCGAGTTCATTTCCGCGGAAGCCTACGTGCCCGTGACCTGGGCTACCCATGTCGATCCGGAAACCGGCAAGCCGGTGGAAAACCCGGACGCCCACTACGCCAACGACGTCAAGCAGATCCGGCCGGCGCCTTACGGCGGCCACAACTGGCACCCCATGGCATTCAATCGGGATACCGGCCTGGTCTACATCCCGGCCCTGGACATTCCCTTCAATTTCGCTCAGGACAACGCCTTCCGTTACCAGCCCGGAGAGTGGAACACCGGGGTGGACCTGGCCGAGACCATTCCCACCAGCGACCCGGACGAGATGGTGGAGGACCTGCGCGCCGTCAAAGGCCACCTGTCCGCGTGGGATCCCGTGACTCAGCAGGAGGTGTGGCGCGTGCAGCACGACACGTCGTGGAACGGCGGACTGCTGACCACGGCCGGAAATCTCGTGTTCCAGGGCCGCTCGGACGGCCACTTCGCCGCGTACCGGGCCGACACCGGCGAACTGGTGTGGGAAACCCCCTCCCACGTGGGCATCATCGCCGCGCCGGTGAGCTACAGCGTGGACGGTGAACAGTACATATCCGTGGTTGCCGGCTGGGGCGGCGCCTTCGCCATGGCCTCCGGGGTGCCCCGCCATCGCGGCAACGTCATGACCGAGGGCCGCATCCTCACCTACAAACTCGGCGGCGAAGCCGACCTGCCGGAACCCGACGTGACGTTCCTGGAACTGCCCGAACCGCCGGACATGGAGACCACGCCGGAGCAGGTAGCCGCCGGTGAGATGGCCTATCACACCTACTGCGCCGTGTGCCACGGCCCGGGAGCGGTGAGCAGCGGCGGCGGTACGCCGGATCTGCGCTATTCGGACGCCGCCGTGCACGAATCCTGGGATGCGATCGTCCTGGAGGGCGCTTTCACCGGGAAGGGCATGGTGGGCTTCGACCACGTGCTGAGCGAGGCAGACTCGCGGGCCATTCAGGCCTACGTGATCAGTCAGACGAAGGGCTCCATCGCGCTGTGCAACAGCGAGTACCGGGAGAATTATCCGGAGGTGCTGGGCACGGCGTGCATCAGGGCCGACGTGACGCAGGAGGAGGAGTAGGTGTGGGAGCGGCCTCCAGGCCGCGATTCCCCAGCCCGGCAGTGTCGCGGCCTGGAGGCCGCTCCCACAAAAAAGTGCGCTCCTACATCACCGCCACGGGGCGGTCGGCCATCTCCAGGCTGACCGCTATGGGCCGGTGGTCGGACAGGCGGCAATCGAGGACTTCGTAGTCGCTCATGACCAGGCGGGGCGACACCAGCACGTGGTCCAGCGCCCGCAGCGGCCGCCAGGCCGGGTAGGTGGGTTGCACCTGACCCACCGGGCGCAGGCCCGTGTCGGCCAGCGGGGAATTGAACAGCAGTTGCGGCAGGTGGCTGTTCATGTCGCCCATGAGCACCACGTGCTCTTCACCGTCGATCAGATTGCGTACGTATTCGAGCTGCAGGCGGCGTGAGCGCTCACCCAGAGACAGGTGCAACATCACCACCAGCACGCTGGTGTCGCCGTAGGGCAGCCGCACGGCGATGGCGCCGCGCCCGGGAATCGCTCCGGGCAGCTTGTGATCCTGCATTTCCAGCGGCGCTACCCGCGACAGCAGGCCGTTGCCATGCTGGGCCAGCGGGCCGAGATCGCGGTTGAGCTGAGTGTACCAGTAGGGAAATCTTGCCCGGTCGGCGATGAACTGCACCTGATTGACGTAGCTCGAGCGCAGACTGCCGCTGTCGATCTCCTGCAGAGCCACGAAGTCGTAGCCGCGCACGACCTCGGCGATACGCTCGAGGTTGAGATGCCGGCCCTGATGGGGAAGCACGTGCTTCCAGCCCTTGGTGAAGTAGTGCCGGTATTTCGCCGTGCCGATACCCACCTGAATATTGAACGACAGGAACCGCAGCGGCCGGATGCCGTCGTGCAGGGACTGATCACAATCGTGTGTGGTTGGCGTGGCAGCGACGGGTATGGCCCGCATCTCACCGCGCCTGGCCCATGCCAGCATGGCGGACTGCTCCAGGGATCGCGCGAACAGTTTAACGGCCCCGGAAGCTGTCATCTGAGTACTGGCCGGCATTTTTCTCGACGTTTCCAAAAGAGGTATCCAATGTTGTGCCTACGGCGCTGGCGCCGTCTCGGTCTGCCGGCTCTGCTCGACGAGGTAGTCCACCACGTCGAGCATGGCGGCATTGCCGCCCGCCATCCGGCCGTCTACCCGGTATCTGCCGTCGACGATGAGCGTCGGCGTTCCCGACAGACGATAGGTCAGACCGCGGGCGTGAGCCTGCTGAACCCGGCTGCGCACGCTGAAAGAGTTGAACACCGAGTTGAACTGTTCAGGCTCGATACCGGCAACACGCTCGAAGAGTTCGGCCATGCGCTCCGGCTCGGTGAGATTAACGCCGTTTTCGTGAATGGCCCGGAAGATCGGATCATGCACCTGCTCCGTGACATCGAGCGCCTCAGCGGTATAGAAAAGCTGTGCCAGAGCCTGCCACGACTCGTTGAAGGTAGCCGGCATCCGGTAGAAATCCACGGCTTCCGGTGCGCTTTCCAGCCAGGCATCGATGGGACCCTGGAAATTCTTGCAGTGAATGCAGCCATAGGAAAAAACTTCGACCACCTCTACCTGGTCCGGGTTACGCGTATCCACCGGGATGGGTAGACGCTCGTAATGCTCGCCTTCCTCGAAGTCGGCCGCGGCCGCGCTCGAGGGCCCGGCCAGCAGCAAAGCGGTGGACAGCACCGCGGCGGCCGGAAAGGTTTTCGCTATGACAGTACGAAGCATGGTTACCTCAGCGTATCGAGAACAAGTGTAGTCGACCCACGTCTCTTCTGTGTGACAGTCAGTTGGACCGCGATACGGAGGAAACGTGCACCGGCGTGCCGGCGATGCCGTTCGCCTCAGTGCAGGCCCTGAATGTAATCAGCCAGGGCGGCGATTTCCCTGTCCGTCAGGCGGGCAGCAATGTTGCGCATCATGGCGCCGTATTCCTGGTCGGTGGTGCGCTCGCCTTCCCGGTAGGCGGTGAGCTGGGCCACGGTATAAGCCTTCGGCTGACCGCCGATGGCCGGGAATCCGGCCGGGGCATTGCCGTCCCCGCTCGGCGCGTGGCAGGCGGTACAGGCCGCCACGCCTTTGTCGAGAATGCCGCCGCGATAGATCTGCTCCGCCATGGCCAGCGTCTCGTCGTCGCCCTGCGCCTGGCCGACCTTGTCGGGCAGCGATGCATAATAGGCCGCCAGGTCGGCCAGATCTTCGTCCGATTTGCCGTTCAACTGGCCGGCCATGAGCGGCACCGGGCGGTCGTTGGATTGAATGAGTTGCAGCTGGCGCAGCAGGTATTTCTCGTTCTGCCCGGCGAGCACGGCATAGGTCGGGTCGATGGGGGAGGCCCCGTCCTGACCGTGGCAGGCGCCGCAGGGGGCAGCCTGCGCTTTGCCCGCTTCCGGGTCCCCGTCGGCGAAGGCGGCGGGGGAAATGATAAGTGCCATGAACATCAGCACTGCAACCGGCAAACCCATGTGCTTCGATTCCGTTATCCGTGAACCGCTCATTATATACTACTGATGTGCCGCACACAGACCACCAGCGCCCGAGCAGAGACACCGGCGAACGCCTGGAAGCCAGCTTCGTCACCAGTGCGCCCGAGCCGCGGGATGCACCGCCGGCGGATCGTCCCGAGATCGCCCTGGCCGGCCGTTCCAATGCCGGCAAGTCCAGCGTCCTGAACCGCATCACCGGCAACCGGCACACGGCCAAGGTGAGCAAAACCCCGGGGCGCACTCAGTTACTCAACTTCTTTGACGTTCTGCGCATCGGCGGGCGCCCGTGCGGCGGCCGTCTCGTGGACCTGCCCGGCTACGGCTATGCCAAGGCCCGGCGGGCGGATCAGGAGCGCTGGCAGGGGGCCGTGAACCGCTTTCTTTCGGAAAGGGAAACCCTGGCAGCCGTGGTGCTGGTCATGGACATCCGCCATCCGCTGCAACCTTTCGATACCGAGCTCATCGGTTGGGCCGCTGCCTCGGAGCTGCCGCTGCTGGTGCTGCTGAACAAGGCCGACAAGCTGAAACACGGGGCTCAGCAGAAAACCCTGGCCCAGGTACGGCGTCATGTGGCGGAAATGCCCCAGACCCAGGTGCTCGTCTTCTCGGCGCTGCGCGGGCAGAACGTGGATGGCCTGCTGGCGTTTCTGGAGCAGTGGCTGGGTGAGGGTGGGGGGGTGAAGTAGGAGCGGCCTCCAGGCCGCGATCTTCTCTTGCTCAAGATCGCGGCCTGTAGGCCGTGCGCTCGCTTTGCAAGCGCCTGGCCGAACTTCGTTCGGCCGCTCCTACCAGGGCCTTGTCAGTGTGCCTCGTCCCAGTTTGCGCCGGTCCCGACATCCACCACCAGGGGTACGTGCAGCTCGGCTGCATCGACCATGCGCGCCCGCACCTCGTCTTCCAGCGCCGCGGCCTGATCCTGCGCCACCTCGAATACCAGCTCGTCGTGGACCTGCATGATCAGCAGCGCATCCAGTGACGACTCCGTGAGCCAGCGGTCTACGGTGAGCATGGCGCGCTTGATCACATCCGCCGCCGTGCCCTGCATGGGCGCGTTGATGGCGGCTCGCTCGGCGCCCTGGCGGCGCGGCGGTTGCCTGGCGTTGATCTCCGGCAGGTACAGGCGGCGGCCGTAGACCGTTTCCACATAGCCCTGCTCGGCGGCCTCCTGCCCGAGTCCGGTCCATGTAGCCCTTCACGCCCGGGGTAGCGTTCGAAATAGCGGTCGATGTATTCCTGGGCCTCGGTGCGGGATATGCCAAGCTGCCGGCCCAGGCCGAAGGCCGACATGCCGTAGATGAGGCCGAAGTTGATGGCCTTGGCCGCCCGGCGCTGCTCGCCGCCGACGGCCTCCAGAGTGCCGCCGAACACCTCGGCGGCCGTGGCGGCGTGGATGTCCTGGTCCTGCCTCGAATGCCGCGCAGCAGCCCGGCGTCCCCGGACAGATGGCGCCATGATGCGCAGCTCGATCTGCGAGTAGTCGGCGGCCAGGATGCAGCGCCCCGGCGGCGCCACGAAGGCCTGGCGGATACGCCGGCCCTCGGCGTGGCGGATGGGAATGTTCTGCAGGTTGGGGTCGGACGACGACAGCCGGCCGGTGGCGGTGACCGCCTGGTGGTAGGAGGTGTGCACGCGCCCGGTCTTCGGGTTGATCTGCGCCGGCAGCTTGTCGGTGTAGGTGGACTTGAGCTTGGCCAGCCCGCGGTAGTCCAGGATCAGCCGCGGCAGCTCATAGTCGTGGGCGAGATCCTGCAGCACCTGCTCGGCGGTGGAGGGCTGCCCCTTGGGCGTTTTCTTCAGTACCGGCAACGCCAGCTTTTCATACAGCACCGCCTGGAGTTGCTTGGGGGAATCCAGGTTGAATTCCTCCCCGGCCGCGCTCCGGCCTGCTCCTGCAACGCCTGCATTCGCTCGGCCAGCTCGCTGCTGTGGCGCTCCAGCAGTGCGCCGTCCACCAGGGTCCCGTTGCGCTCGATGCGCGACAGCACCGGTACCAGCGGCAGCTCGATGTCCTGGTAAACCGAGCTCAGGCGGGGCTCGGCCTGCAGCCGGGGCCACAGGGCCTCGTGCAGCCGCAGCGTGATGTCGGCGTCCTCGGCGGCGTAGGCGGCGGCGATGCTCCACCGCCACCTGGTCGAAGGTGAGCTGGTTGGCGCCCTTGCCGGCGACGTCCTCGAACTTGATGGTGCCGTGGCCCAGGTACTTCAGCGACAGCGAGTCCATGTCGTGGCGGCTGGCGGTGGAGTCCAGGCAGTAGGACTCCGAGCATGGTGTCGTGGCGCACGCCGCGGACTTCGATAGCGTAGCGACCCAGGACGTTCAGATCGTACTTCAGGTTCTGGCCGACCTTGGGCCGGTCGGCATCCTCGAGCAGAGGTTTCAGACGTTCCAGCACCTCGCCCAACGGCAACTGGGCCGGCGCGCCGGGATAATCATGAGCCACCGGCAGATAGGCGGCGTGCCCCGGTTCTACGCAGAAAGAAAAGCCCACCAGCTCCGCATGCATGTACGCCAGGCTGGTGGTCTCCAGTGTCCAGGGCCACGAGTTCGGCGTCGCGCATCCGGGTCAGCCACACCTCCAGCGCTTCCCAGGTGTCGATGATCTCCCAGTCGAGTGTACTCTCAGAGCCGGCACCCGCCGCAGCGTCGCCGTCCGTGCCCTCGAGTTCCTTCAGCCAGGTCTTGAACTCCAGGCGTTCGAACAGCTCACGCAGCGCCGCCTCGTCGGGGGGATCGGGCCGCAGATCGCGCAGGTGCACCTCGAGATCCACGTCGCAGCGAATGCGGGTCAGTTCCCGGGACAGCGGCAACTGCTCCAGGGAATTCCGCAGATTCTCCCCGGCTTTGCCTTTGATCTCGTCTGCAGCAGCCATGATGCCGTCCAGGCTGCCGTATTCGGCCAGCCACTTGGCCGCCGTCTTCGGACCCACCTTGGGGACACCGGGAATGTTGTCCACCGTGTCGCCGATCAGGGCCAGGTAGTCGACGATGCCTTCCGGCGGCACGCCGAACTTGTCGAACACGGCGTCCCGGTCGAGCTTCGTGTCGGTCATGGTGTTCACCAGCGTGACATGGTCGCTGACGAGCTGAGCCATGTCCTTGTCGCCGGTGGAGACCACGGTTTCCCGCGCTTCCTCGGTAGCCTGAACGGCCAGCGTGCCGATCACGTCATCGGCCTCCACGTCGGCAACGATGAGCAGGGGCAGCCCCATGGCACGAATGATCTGGTGGATGGGTTCCACCTGCTCGCGCAGGTCGTCAGGCATGGGCGGCCGATTGGCCTTGTACTCGGCATAGAGGTCGTTGCGGAAGGTCTTGCCTTTGGCATCGAACACCACGGCGATGGGGCTGTCCGGGTAATCCTTGGCGAGCTTGCGCAGCATGCTGATGACGCCGCGCACCGCACCGGTATGCACACCGTTGCGGGTCTGGAGGTCCGGCAGGGCGTGGTAGGCGCGGAACAGATAGGACGACCCGTCCACCAGAACCAGCGGCCTGGCGTCCCAGTCAGGCTCTGACCCCGCTGCGCGGCCGGGGGAATCGTCGCTGGTCATCGGGTCTCCTGTATGCCGGTTTGCGATGACCCGCGCCGCAGGGGTTTTGCCTTGGGCTGCGCTTTGGGTCACCATTCACGGCTATGGTACCCGTGTTCCACAGAACCTCGAAAGCGTGCGCCGCGCTGGCAGCGGCCGCCGTGATGGGCTGGGCTGCCACAGCGGCGCAGGCCGCCAGTACGGACGAGTCGTTGCGCGGTCCCGACGTGGTGATCATCGCCGAGGAGGAGCGCACCATCTACGAATTCCGGCAGAATGGCGAGCTGCGCATGGTGCGGATCGTACCGGCGTTCGGCAAACCCTATCATCTGGTGCCCGTAGACCCGTCCAAGGGCTTCGGCGACCTCGAGCGGGCCGACATGCTGGTGCCTTCCTGGACAATCCTGGAATTCTGATTGCACGTCCCGACGGCACGCCCGTGAACGCCATTACCCAGCTCGACCTGCTGCGCCTGGAAAGCCTGGTGTCGGCCTATGACATCGGTGAGCTGATCCGCCACCATCCGGCCGCTACCGGCATCGAGAACAGCAACTACTTCGTCACCACGGCCCGTGCCGGGGTGGAGCAGCACTACGTCCTCACCGTGCTGGAACAGCCGGCCAATGCCGGCGGCGGCCTGGTGGAACTGCTCGACGCCTGCGTGGACGCCGGGCTGCCCGTCCCCGCGGTGCTGCGCAACCGCCAGGGCCTGCCTTTCACCGACCTGGACGGCAAACCCGCCATGCTCTGCATGTGCCTGCCGGGCCGGCATGTCTACAACCCTACCCAGCGCCAGGTGGAAGCACTGGGCCGCTTCCTGGGACGCTTTCATCTGGCCACGGCTGCCGCCGGCGTGGAATTGCCTGCCTATCCGCGCGATCTGCACTGGCTGGAGCGGGGCGCGGAAAGCTGCCGCGGTCACCTGGGATTCGGCGCCGCAGCCCTCATGCGTGACACACGCCGGCAACTGGCCGACGCCCTGGCCCGCGACGATGTCGCGGCACTGCCCCAGGGGCCCATCCACGCCGACCTGTTCCGCGACAACGTGCTGTTCAACGAATGGGGGCTGGCCGGGGTGCTGGACTTCCACCACGCCTCCCACGGCCACCTGATCTACGATCTGGCGGTGGCCGCCAATGACTGGTGCACGGATACCACCGGCGCATTGGACCCCGAACGCACGCTGGCATTGTTGCGCGCCTATCACGGCATTCGACCGTTGCGCCGCGCGGAGCTGTGGCACTTTCCGGTGTTCGCCCTCTATGGGGCGCTGGCATTCTGGACGTCGCGGCTGGTGGTGACTCTGCAGAAACGCCGCGGCGCAGCCGTGCGGGCCAACAATCCGGAGGAGTTCGAACGCATCGTGCGCCATCACAGCGCGCACTTTTTCTATCTGGACGAACGGCGCCTGCAGTAACGCCGGACGACCACCGGTCAGCGCGCCCGCAACAGATACAGGGCGAAGTATTCGGCCTCATCGGTCCACCACTGATCCACCTCGAAGCCGCCGCGCCGGGCCAGCGCCTGAAACTCCGCTGGCTGGTATTTGTGGGAGTTTTCCGTGTGGATAATTTCACCCGCGGCGAATGTCAGCTGCGCGGAACCGATCTGCACCGTCTGCTCGGCCAGGCTGCGCAGGAACATCTGAATGCAGCCCAGGTCCGGATCGTAGCGGGCTTCGTGAGCGAAAGCCGCGGGGTCGAAATCGGCGTCAAGGCGCGCATTGATGTGGTGCAGCACATTCAGGTTGAAGGCGGCAGTGACGCCTTGACTATCGTTGTACGCGGCCTCCAGCACGGCGGCATCCTTCCTGGCGCCGGCCTTGCGGTCGACACCCACCAGCAGACGCCCGCCCGGACCGAGGGTGGCGTGCACGTGGCCGAGAAGAGCTACTGCGCCAGCGGGGTCGAAGTTGCCGATGCTCGAGCCCGGGAAAAACCCGACCCGCGGCAGTGCCGCCACCGGCTCGGGCAGGGCAAAGCGCGCGGTGAAGTCGGCACAGGTGGGATAGACGTTCAGCCACGGATAATCCTGATGCAGGGCGCGTGCCTGGTCGAGCAGATGCTCTCCCGAGATGTCCACGGGTACGTAGGCGGCCGGGCGCAGCCGTTCAAGCAGTTTGCGGATCTTCTCGCTGGTGCCGCTGCCGTACTCCACCAGACACACGTCAGCCCCCAGCGCCCCGGCGATGTCGTCGAGATGGGCATCGAACAGCGCCATCTCGGTTCGCGTCAGGTAATACTCGGGCAACCGGGTGATCTGCTCGAACAGACGTGAGCCGGTTTCATCGTAGAAGTATTTGGGCGGCAGCCGGCGCGGCCGCTCGGACAGGCCCTCGAGAATCTCTTCGCGCATGTCCGCCGTGCGCGGCTGGCGATCGAAGTAACGCAATTCGCCGCGTCCGCTGCCTGCAGAAGTCATTTCGTCAGACATCCTCTGTTGAACATTCTCTGCTAAATATCGTGGGCAAGCCGGATGCCCGTGAACTGCCACTGATCGCCAGGATAAAAGAAATTGCGATAGCTGGAGCGCACGTGACCGGGGCGGGTGGCGCAGGAGCCGCCGCGCAGCACGAGCTGATTGCTCATGAACTTGCCGTTGTATTCCCCCAGGGTGCCCGGCAGAGGCTGATAGCCGGGGTAGGGCACGTAGGGGCTGGCCGTCCATTCCCAGACGTCACCATAAAGCTGCCGCAGCGGCGCCGTGGCGGCCATGATGCCGGGTGCGGCGGCGGGCTGCGGATGCAGGGCTCCGCCGTCGGCGAAATGCCCGGCCAGAGGCTGACCGGCGGCGGCATGTTCCCATTCCTGCTCGGTGGGCAGGCGCTGGCCGGACCAACGCGCGAACGCGTCGGCTTCGTAGAAGCTCACATGGGTGACAGGCAACTCCCGCGCCAGAGGGGCCGGGCCGGAGAGCCGGTATTCGAACCACTCAGCGCCGCGCCGGAACCAGTACAGGGGGCCGGCGTGGGCGGCGGCGCCGGGATGGCTGCCGTACTCCCCCGGCACGTTACGCCGGCCAATGCCGCCCAGCCGTCACTCAGCCACAGATCCGGATTCGTATAGCCGCCGTCTTCGATGAAGGCGAGGAACTCGCCGTTGGTGACCAGGCGGTCGGCCAGAGCGAATGGCCGCAGCATGGCCTGATGCCGGGGCCGCTCGTTGTCGAAACAGAAATCTCCCAGGGCGGGATCCGGCGCGCCTATCTGGACGATGCCGCCGGCGAACGCGACGTAACCCGGCGCCCCGGAGGCACCCGCAGCCGGTGCTTCCGCACCGCTGTCGCGCAGATCGTCCCGGTAGGCGGGCATGAGGGGATTGCTGCCCAGCGTGTACTTGATGTCGGTGACCAGCAGTTCCTGATGCTGCTGCTCATGGTGCAGGCCCAGTTCCAGGCGGGCCCGGACTTCCGGGTCGTCACTCTCGAGCAGCGGGCCCATGGCTTCATCCACATGGCGCCGGTAGTCGTAGACCTCGGCCACTGTGGGGCGGGACAGCATGCCGCGGCGGGGACGCGGATAAGGTTCTCCCACGCCGTTGTAGTAGGAGTTGAAGAGATATTCGTAACGTTCGTCGAAGGGCCGGTAGCCGGCGGGGAAAGGCTTGAGCAGAAACGTCTCGAAGAACCAGGTGGTATGCGCCAGGTGCCACTTCGGCGGACTGGCGTCATCCATCGGCTGCACGCCGTAGTCCTCGAGGGCAAGCGGTGCGCAAAGTGCCTCGCTGACCTGACGGACCTGTGGGTAATTCAGTGCCGTGATAGCTGCAACCTCAGCGCCAGCGTTCCTGCAGCGTCCTGAACGTTGCCACTATGGTATCAGCTTGATGGGGCAGTTTGACGAAGCCGTGGTAGTGGCCGCGGGGATTGACGATGACGATGTTGCCGGTGTGATCCACCTGATAGCCGTCGCCGTTGCCGGGAACCTTGGCAAAGGCCACGTTCACGGCAGTGGCCAGGTTGGCGGTGGCCGCCCGGTCACCGCGTGCTCCGAGGAAGGTGGGCGAGAACGACTCGACATAGCTCGCCAGGGTTTCCCGGTCGTCGCGCTCGGGATCCACGGTCACCAGCACGCCCTGGAAATCGCTCACACTGTCCGGACTTTCCTCGGCCAGGCGGCGGCGCGCCTGGGCCAGCACTGACATGGCGATGGGACAGATATCAGGACAGTTGGTGAAACCAAAGAAAACGAACGACCAGCGGCCGCGCAGATCGGCGACCGTAAACGGCTCACCGCGGTGGCTGGTGAGTTCGAAGTCACCGAGTTCCCGCGGGGTCGGCAGAATGAAAACGCCCTGTTCACGAAGCTGCTCGTCGCTGAGCACCGGAGTGCGGGTAACGCTGTAGACCAGCATGCCGACGACGATGGTAACGAATGCGAGGCAGAGGATGACGGTGGTACGCACGGGGGTCACAGGGGCAACAACTCCATAGCCGGCGGCGCCATCGCCGGCACGTAATGATCAGCGAGCAGAAACACGAACAACGCCATCAGATAGACAATGGAGTAGCGGAAAGTTTCCATGGGCGCCCGGGGGTTGCAGTTGCGCAGCAGCACCACGGCCCAGTAGACGAACCCGGCGCCGAGGCCGAGGGCGCCGGCCAGATAGAGAAAGCCGCTCATGCCGATGGCGAAGGGCAGCAGGCTCACGGCCACCATGATGAGGGTGTAGAGCAGGATGTGCAGCCGCGTGTAGGCATCGCCGTGGGTCACCGGCAGCATGGGTACGTCCACCGAGGCATATTCCTCTTTGCGTTCCAGGGCCAGTGCCCAGAAATGCGGCGGCGTCCAGGCGAAGATGATGAGTACCAGCAGCAGCGCGCCGGGGTCGATGCTGTTGGTCACCGCTGTCCAGCCGAACAAGGGCGGCGCGGCGCCGAACAGCCCGCCGATGACGATGTTCTGCGGCGTTGCCCGCTTCAGGTACAGGGTGTAAACCAGCCCGTAGCCTACCCAGGACGCCAGGTTCAGCCAGGCGGTGAGCGGATTGACCAGAAAATACAGGATGCTCATGCCGCTGACGCCGAGTACGGCGGAGAACGTCAGGCCGGCCCGCAGACCGACCCTTCCGGTCGCCACCGGACGGCGGCGGGTACGCGCCATGCGGGCATCGATGCGCGCATCGGCCAGATGATTGACCACGGCAGCCGAGCCGGCCACCAGCGCGATGCCGGTCAGACCGAAGACCAGGGCGTCGAGGGGTACCATGCCGGGCACGGCGAGGAACATGCCCACCAGCGCGCAGAGCAGCATCAGGAGCACGACGCCGGGTTTGGTCAGTTCCAGATAGTCGCGCCAGGTGGGGGATTGTACTGCGGCCTCGCTCATGAACTCTCCAGGCGCCGAGGCTGTCCGTCGCGGAAGGCGCGGTAGTTTACTGTAACCAGCGCCGCCAGCAACAGGGCGCCGCCGGCATTGTGCGCCGTGGCCGACCACAACGGCAGGACCAGCACCACGTTGAGAATTCCGAGGCCGAGCTGCAGCGCCAGCACCACGGCGACCGGCGCGGCCAATGGCGAGCGCGCCCGCTGCAGGCGCCAGGCCAGCAGGCCGACCACCAGCAGCACCACTACGGCGCCCAGTCGATGGACGAATTGAATGGCCACCCGGGCATCGCTTTCGAGTTGTCCGCCCAGGTAGTTGGGGCCTACGGTCTGAGCGAAATTGAAGCCATCCGCCAGATTCATCTGCGGCCACCAGTCGCCGTGGCAGGTGGGAAAATCATGGCATGCCAGGGCCGCATAGTTGGCGGACACCCAGCCGCCCAGGGCGATCTGGACCACGACTGCCGTCAGGGCCAGCAGGCCGTGGGGCAACAGCCGGTGCGGTACTGTCAGATGCTGCGCCACACCCAGGCGCAGACTCAGCAGCCACAGCAGACTCAGGGTGGCAAAGCCGCCAAGCAGGTGAGCGGTGACCACCTGGGGCCAGAGCTTCAAGGTAACCGTCCACGCGCCGAATGCTCCCTGCAGGATGACCAGGGCAAGCAATGCCAGGGGCAGCCCGACCGGCAGGCGCTCGGCGGCCGGGTCCGGATCGCGGCGGCGGGCGTTGATCAGTGCCACCACGGCCATGGCCGTGATGAGCAACCCGAGAGCAGTGGCGAAGTAGCGGTGGATCATCTCCCACCAGGCTTTGTCGACCTCCACCGGGGCGTCCGGGAACCGCGCCTCGGCGGCCAGCCGCGCGGCTTCGCTGGTAGGCACGGTGATGAAGCCGTAGCAGCCCGGCCAGTCCGGACAGCCCAGACCCGCATCCACCAGGCGGGTGAATGCGCCGAGGACGACCACGACGCCAACCAGGGCCACGGCAATCAGGGTCAGCCGGGTGAAACGTTGCTTAACCAATTTGCGATACCTTCAGCAGTCTTTCGAGATCGTCGAGTATGTCGTCGGCGCCCTGGTCAAAGGTGTAGTAGAAGACCAGATTGCCCAGGGGATCGACGATATATATTCCCCGGTCCAGGCTGGACAGATTACCGGAAAGCATCTGCAGCCGGGGATAGGTTTCCGTCAGCTCAGCGGCGTCTGCTGGTTGTGCGCCGAGCAAAGCGCGGCGTACCCGCGCTGCATCCCGATTGAGCAGAACGTGGAGCTGGCGCAACTGGTAAAGCGCATTGCGGCAGGTCTGGTCACAGGGGCCCTGCGGCACCACCCACAGCCACCACTTGCCGGCTTCAAGCGGCTCATCGGTTGCGCTTGCGATGCCCAGCTCTTCTACCGTGACGGGCGGTTGGACGAACCGGCCATGGTTGGTGGTGGCCCAGAGGCCGCCGTCCCGAGCCCCCTGGAACAGCAACCAGGCACCTGCCAGAGATACAGCGGAGATACCCACGATCATGAGGAGCTGCAGGCGCGGATGAACGTTCAGAAATGCCCTCATGAGCGAGGGCCATGACGATAGAAACCGAACAGCACAAAGCCCGCCAGCAACACCACAGCCAGGCCGAACCACTGCACCGCATAACCCTGATGGCGCTCGGGCCGGAACGCGGCATCTACCGGAGCCGCAGCCAGCACCCCGGGCTGGCCCGATTCCAGGCGGATTTCAGCCGGCTGCGCCCCGGCATCCTGCGCCATACGCGAAACATTCAGACGCTGGACACGTTTCGGCCAGCGTTCCGGCCAGGGATCCGCCGCGAGCAGGAGCGTCATCCCCGTGTCCGGCCACACCACGCCCACCACGGTCACGGGACCCTCGGGGGTGGGGACCGCCGGCAGCTCGCCGCGGCTCGCGGGTGCTGCGAGCCAACCGCGATTGAGCAGATAGACCCGGCCGCCTGCACAGCGAAAACGGGAAACCACCCAGTAGCCCGGCTCTCCGTTGCGTAGTTTGTTGTCCACCAGATAATGTTCTCCAGGCAGATACTCGCCGGTCAGGCGCAGGCGCAGAAAATCCACATCGCTCAGCGTCCGGGGCGGCGCCTGGGGCAGCATCCCCAGGCGGTCGAAATAACGCTCCTGATAGCCGCGCATCTCCGCCGCCCGCTGCAGCTGCCAGACTCCTAAAGCCAGCACCAGCGGCAGCATGACCACGACGAAGCCCGTCATGGGCCAGCCAGGCGCAAAGCGCGAGCTCAGGGTCACCGTACGTCCGCCGCGGCAGCGATTTCGCCTGATCGCCGCACTTGGGTTAAGGTAAGCGCCTCATCCGCGTTGGTCACCCTCGTGCTGAAAATCATCATATTCGTGCTGCTGATCGGTGTTGTGCTCAGCCTGTTCAGCGGGCTGGTCTTCCTGTTCAAAGACAGCGACCGGCAGGACTCGAAGCGTACGCTGTATGCGCTGGGCATCCGCATCACTCTGGCGGCGGCCCTGCTGCTGACCGTCTTCTACGGTCTGTACACCGGCCAGCTCGAAATGGGCAGCAACGCGCCGTGGCATGATCGGCCGGCAGCGCCGGCAGAGCAGCCGGCGCCCTGACCGGATCCTTACACGCGTCCTTACAGGCGTCTGTTACACGCGTCCTTACAGGCGTCTCAAAATACGTAGACGAACAGGAAGAGAATCACCCAGACCACGTCGACGAAGTGCCAGTACCAGGATGCCGCCTCGAAGCCGAAACAATCATCGTGGGTAAAGTGATCCTTGTACGCCCGAATCAGCTGGATCAACAGAATGACGGTACCCAAGGTCACGTGAAAACCGTGAAAACCGGTCAGCAGGAAGAACGTAGACCCATAGATGCCACTGGCCATGGTCAGGCCAAGTTCGTTGTAGGCGTGGACATACTCCTCCACCTGCAGGCCCAGAAAGACGATGCCGAGCACCACCGTAGCGCCGAGCCAGGTGAGCAGCTTGCGCCGATCGTGGTTTTTCAGGGCCGTATGAGCGAAATGCACGGTGACGCTCGATGACAACAGGATCACCGTATTCCAGAACGGCAGATAAGCCAGCCACTGACCGACGCTGGTGAGGCTCGGCGCCGCCATGCTTTCGCCGGGGCCGGGGAATCGCGCAGGGTCGGGGTTGTTGATCACCGGCCAGGTGGCCTCGAACTCCGGCCAGAGATACTGCCCGGTCAGACCCTTCTCGCCCTCGCCGCCGAGCCAGGCAACGGCCAGGGCCCGAGTGTAGAAGAGGGCGCCGAAGAACGCCGCAAAGAACATGACCTCGGAGAAGATGAACCAGCTCATGCCCCAGACGTACGAGCGCTTGAGCTGCGGACTGTTCAACCCGCGCTGGTTCTCGTCGACGACTGTAGCGAACCAGCGGAACAGCACGATGGCCAGAATCAGCGAGCCCACATAGAACAGCAGCCGGCTGGGATCATCGCCGGACTTGAGATCGTTGAGCCAGATACCCAGCCCCGCGACGAACAGCAGCGCGCCCAGGGCAATGCCAATGGGATACCAGCTGTTGTGCGGTACGTAGTAGGTCGACTGCTCTGATGGGTTAGCCATGTCCGATTATTCTCCGATGATCGCGTCGGGTGCCCGCCGGGGGGCGCCCTTCAGGTCTGTGGAACCTCTTGCACGTCCGCGGCGGCGAAATCCGAGATGTCGAACAGCGCGTAGCTGAGCGATATGGATTGCACGTTGTCCGGCAGATTCGGGTCGACGATGAAGCGCATGGGCATCTCCATGGT
This sequence comes from Gammaproteobacteria bacterium, assembly GCA_034522075.1. GTDB lineage: Bacteria > Pseudomonadota > Gammaproteobacteria > Pseudomonadales > Azotimanducaceae > UBA7803. The sequence goes on from JAXHLO010000006.1 coordinate 235,566, forward strand.
CTCGCCGGGTTCGAGGACCTGAGAGTTGAAGCAGAAACACTCAGTCTTGTGAAAGAATTCCGCGGCTTTGGGCGGGACGACCGACGGCACCGCCTGACCCACCATGCGCCGATCGGTAGTGTTGGTGACGTAGAAGTTCACCTGTTTCAGGTCGCCCGGGTGTATGCGCACGCCGCCGGATTCCGACCAGAATTTCCAAGGCATGCCGCCGTTGGTATTGGTGATGAAGTTGACCTTCACCAGCCGGCTGGCGTCACGCTGCATGTCGGCGGGGTCGTAAGTGTATTGCCCGCCGGTGCGGCCGCCGAGCCCCGTGATGTCGCAGAGGACGTCGTAAAGGGGCACCAGGGCAAAACCGAAACCGAACATGCCGACCACCAGACGACACACCAGCTTCAATGCCGTGCGGCCGTGATTGGGTCTGTTTGTACGTGCATCGGCCATGACTACCTCCTCAGCTGTGCGCCTCGGCCTCCGAAACCTTCGGCGGCTCGGAAAAACTGTGGTACGGGGCCGGCGACGGCAGCGTCCACTCCAGACCGTGCGCGCCTTCCCAGACCCGGTCGGTGGCCTGCTCGCCGCTCCGCATGCATCTTGATCACCACGAACAGGAAGATCAGCTGCGAGGCACCGAACAGAAAGCCGCCGACACTGGACATCCATGTTGAAGTCGGCGAACTGCAGCGCGTAGTCGGGAATCCGGCGCGGCATGCCGGCCAGGCCCAGGAAGTGCTGGGGGAAGAACGTGATGTTCACGCCGATGAACGACAGCCAGAAATGCAGCTTACCCAGCGACTCGTCGTACATGCGCCCGCACCATTTAGGCAGCCAGTAGTAGACGGCAGCGATGATGGAGAACAAGGCCCCCGGCACCAGCACGTAATGGAAGTGCGCCACCACGAAATAGGTGTCGTGATACTGATAGTCGGCAGCGGCACGATGGCCAGCATCAGCCCGGTGAAGCCGCCGATGGTGAACAGCACCACGAAGGCGATGGCGAACAGCATGGGCGTCTCGAAGGTCATGGCACCGCGCCACATGGTGGCCACCCAGTTGAACACCTTCACCCCGGTGGGCACGGCGATCAGCATGGTGGCGTACATGAAGAACAGCTGCCCGGCCAGCGGCATGCCCACGGTGAACATGTGGTGGGCCCAGACGATGAACGACAGGAAGGCGATGCTGGCTACCGCGTAGACCATGGAGTCGTAGCCGAACAGCGGCTTGCGCGCAAACGTGGGAATGATCTGCGAGACGATGCCGAACGCCGGCAGAATCATGATGTACACCTCGGGATGCCCGAAGAACCAGAACAGGTGCTGGAACAGTACCGGGTCGCCGCCGCCGGCAGCATTGAAGAAGCTGGTGCCGAAGTGAATGTCGAACAGCATCATGGTGACCACACCGGCCAGCACCGGCATGACGGCCAGCAGCAGATAGGCGGTGATCAGCCAGGTCCAGACGAACAGCGGCATCTTCATCAGCGTCATGCCAGGCGCGCGCATGTTGAGAATCGTGGCAATGACGTTGATGGCGCCCATGATCGACGAGACACCCATGAGGTGCACGGCGAAGATGAAGAATGTTACCGAGTCCGGCGCATAGGTCGTCGACAGCGGCGCATAGAACGTCCAGCCGAAGTTCGGGCCGCCACCTTCCATGAACAGCGTCGAGAGCATCATGCTGAAGGCGAACGGCAGGATCCAGAAACTCCAGTTGTTCATGCGCGGCAGCGCCATGTCGGGCGCGCCGATCATCATCGGAACGAGCCAGTTGGCCAGGCCCACGAAGGCCGGCATGATGGCACCGAAGACCATGATGAGACCGTGCATGGTCGTCATCTGGTTGAAGAACTCAGGGGTGACGAACTGCAAGCCGGGCTGGAACAGCTCCGCGCGGACCACCAGGGCGAGCACCCCGCCGGTGAGGAACATGAGGAAACTGAACCACAGGTACAGAGTGCCGATGTCTTTGTGGTTGGTGGTCAACACCCAGCGCATCAGGCCCTTGTCAGGACCGTGGTCGTGGTGGTCGTCATGGTGGGCTACTACAACTTCGCTCATGCCTGCTTCCTGTCTGTTCCTTGTACTGCCGCGAGTCCTGCTACTGGGCCGACTTGCGCTCGACCACGTCCGCCGGCTGAGTCACGTCGCCGGCATCGTTACCCCAGGCGTGCCGCTCATAGTGGGTGACGGCGGCGATTTCGACTGCATCGAGCTGATTGCCGAAGGCCTGCATAGCCGTACCCGGCACCCCGTTGAGAATCATGTCAATGTGGGCCTCCTTGGATCCGGTGACAACGGGCGACCCCACCAGGGATGGGAAGACGGGCGGCACACCCTGACCGTTGGGCTGGTGACAGGATGCACAGAAGGTGTTGTAAACGCGCTCGCCTTCGGCCATGAGCTCATCAGGGCTGAACGTCTTGGAAAGGGCTTCGCTGCGCTCCTCTGCCGCTTCGATCTGCCGGGCATGCCAGGCGTCGTACTCGTCCTCGGGCATGGCTTCCACGACAATGGGCATGAAGCCGTGATCCTTACCGCACAACTCAGCGCACTGACCGCGGTAAATGCCCGGCTCGTTCACCACGGTCCACAATTCATTGAGCATACCCGGTACCGCATCGCGCTTCAGGCCGAAGTCGGGTACCCACCAGGCGTGAATCACGTCTTCCGCCGTGAGCAGGAAACGCACCTTGCGATCCACCGGTATGCGCAGCGGGTTGTCCACTTCCAGCAGGTAAAACTCCCCCTTGGCGGCGCGGTTGTCGATCTCGTCACGCGGCGTGGTCATGTTGCTGAAAAACCCGAAGCTGCTGTTCAGGTCGTCGTCCAGGTACTTGTACTGCCAGCGCCATTGATAGCCGCGCACTTCCACGGTCATGTCTTCACCGCCGGTGTCGTACATGTCGATGAGCGTGGTGGTAGCCGGCCACGCCATGGCGATGAGAATGACCACGGGGATCAGGGTCCAGGCGATTTCCAGGCGGGTGCTCTCATGAAAGTGGGCGGGCTCGTGGCCTGCCGACTTGCGGTGATACATCACGGACCAGAACATGACACCGAACACGCCCGCGCCGATGACCACACAGATCCAGAAGATCAACATGTGCAGATCGTAAATACCCTGGCTGGTGTCGGTGACGCCGCGGGTCATGTTCAGCTCGTCGGCCAGCCCCTGCCCGGCAAAGAGCACGGCAACCGCCGCCGCCCACCATCGCGCCCCCAGAGTCGAGAAGTTCTTCACTACTGCACCTTGCTTCACCAATGGTTTTCGCACGCAAAAAAAATCACCCGAGCAGACACCGTGCTGGATTCTCCGCAGTCGAGTGTGCTGTTTCCGATGGGTACCTCTCTTCGAGGCACCTCAGTCGAGGAGCACCGCTGCTAGAAGACGCGCGGAAGCCTACCCAGGCGACAGGGCTCTATGCGAAAACAAAATACCTTTTGTCTGAACCCTTTAGAGTCTTGCAGAACCCGTAAGATTTGCACGGCCGGACACCGCCTCGAGACTGCGCCGGCAATTATATCAGTGCGCCCCCATAAGACAACTGATCTGGATCAAAGCACAGGCTTTTCAACACGTTACCCGGCTCGGGTTCAGCGCTGCGGCACGTCCTGGTCACGGGCAGGATCGACAATGCGCACGGCGGCCGCGGGCGTGTCGCTGCCGCGGCGGCGGGTGAGGCGGGTGGCCGGCTCGGCGCCGGCCCGGTTACTCAAGGTGTCTGTGTAACCGCAGGTCACGCAACGCCGGCGGCTGCCGTCCTCGTGGGCTTCCATGACGATCCGGTCCATGGCCCGGCATGCCGGGCAGACGGCACCGGCGATGAATCTGGCTGGCGGCAGCGATGGGCTCATGGCGCCAATCTATCACACCGGCCGGCGCAGCCGCTCGAGAACCGGCGCGGTGTCGGGCAATACGCCTCGCCAGATTTCGAACGCCAGGGCCGCCTGTTCCACCAGCATACCCAGACCATCCATGGTACCGGCTGCTCCATGAGCAGCCGCCCAGCGGCAGAAAGCGGTACCACCCGCCGGAACGGCGTAGACCATGTCATAACACAGGGCACCGGCTGCGGTCCGGGGAGACAGCGGCACGACGGCATCGCGCAGTCCCGCCGACGTGGCATTGATCACCAGGTCGAAACCCTCGCCCACCTCGGCCAGCGGCGCCGTGCTCAGCGCCGCGGCGTTCGCCTCGCCGCGGAACGCCTCAGCCAGTTGCCTGGCCCGCGCCGCCGTGCGGTTGGCAATGACCAGGCTGGCCGGGCTTTCCTGCAGCAGCGGTCCGAGCACGCCGCGGGCGGCACCGCCAGCGCCCAGCAGCAGGATCCGCGCTCCGCTCAGGGTCACTCCGCAGTTGCCCTGAAGATCCCGCAGCAGGCCCGCACCATCCGTATTGAAACCGCGGAAAGCATCCTCACGGCGGGCGATGGTATTGACCGCGCGGGCGGTCGCGGCCGCCGGGTCCAACTCGTCGACCCAGTCGGCTGCAACACCTTTGAATGGTACGGTGACATTCAATCCGGCACCGCCTTCGGCAAAGAAGACTTCCACGCAAGCGGCAAAACCATCCAGGGGCGCCAGCACGGTGGTGTAGCTCACCGGCTCGCCGGTGGCCGCAGCAAAGGCGGCATGAATTCCCGGCGACAGGGAGTGCCCCACCGGATTGCCCACCACGGCATAACGATCCATCAGCGCTCGCGCCTGATTTCGTCGCCCTGGATTGTGCGCAGGTCGCTGGGACGGCGGCGGCCCAGCGTCTCACCGGGCAACAGATACAGATCGGCTTCGTGGCGCAGCGCCGCGTCCGCTCCGCCGGCCGCGCGGTCACGGCAGGTGTCGCGCAGCCAGGCGCGGGCCTGAAAGCGGTTCCGCGCCGGCGGCGCCCCGGAGCGGTTGGCCGACGTGGAAACCAGCGGCGAGCCGAAGGCGCGGCACAAGTCCCGGCAGCCGGCGTGCCCGGGCACGCGCACTGCCACGGTGTCACGCCCGCCGGTAATCCACTCGGGAAACCGCTCGCTGGGCAGCAGCCAGGTCACCGGGCCCGGCCAGCTGGCCAGCACCCGATCCTGCGCCGATGGCTCGAGTTGCGACAGTTCGGCTTCGAAACATCCCGCCGCCGCGCCGACGACGATGAGGCCTTTGTTTGCCGGACGTTGCTTGAAGTGCAGCAGCGCCTCTACGGCCGCCGCATTCCATGGATCGCAGGCCAGCCCCCAGACTCCCTCTGTAGGATGCAGAACCACCCCGCCGCGCCGCAGCACCCGTACCGCCAGGTGCAGGTGCCAATGGTTCACCCACCGAGCTCGGACTGCAGGCGCTTGTTCTGCTCGGCGACCTTGTCGCGGTTGGCATCGCGGTCGGCTTCCAGGCGCCCGACGATGGCCGGGTCAGCCAGGGACAGCATCTGCGCGGCCAGGTAGCCGGCGTTGCGGGCCCCCGCCTTACCTACCGCCACCGTGGCCACCGGAATGCCGCCCGGCATCTGCGCCGTGGAGAGCAACGCGTCGAATCCGGACAGCGGACCGCTGTCGATGGGCACGCCGATGACCGGACGCACGGTGTGGGCGGCAACAGCGCCGGCCAGGTGCGCGGCCATGCCGGCGCCGCAGATGAACACCGCACAGTCGCGGGCAACGGCATCGGCCACATAGTCGGCGGTGGCGCGGGGCGTGCGATGTGCCGAAGTGATGCGAACCTCATGTTCGATGTTCAGATTGTTCAGCGTCTCGGCGGCGGCCTGCATGACCGGCCAGTCGGATTCCGAACCCATGAGAATGGCGACGAATGCCATAAACCGTGCTCCTGCTCGCGTCGGAAGATATGCCCGTGTGCGCAGGTCCGGCAGTAGCGGACCGCGCTACGGACGCGGCCGCGTCAAAGACGCGGGCGCCGAATATACCCGCCCGGCACCTGCCGGACAAATCCAGACAGCTCCAGCTCTACCAGGGCGGCTGCCGCGGCGCGGCCGTCCATACCCGTGGCCGCCACCAGTTCATCCAGTGAGGATACCTCGGCGCTCACAGCCTCGAGCAGGCGTACCAGATCAGCGTCGGCCGGCATGGACTGACCGGCCTCTGCCGGCGCCGGCCGCGTGTTGGCGAATTCCGTCAGACCAACGGCTTCCAGAATGTGGTCGGCGCATTCCACCAGCACCGCCCCGTCGCGGAGCAGCCGGTGGCAGCCCCGGCTGGCGGGATTGGCCACCGCTCCGGGCACGGCGCAGACTTCCCGCCCCTGTTCCAGAGCCATGCGGGCGGTGATCAGTGACCCGCTGCGCTCGCCGGCCTCCACCACGACCACGCCCAGGGCCAGCCCGCTGATCAGCCGGTTGCGCTCGGGAAAATGGTAGGGCCGCGCGCCCGCCAGGGGCGGGTACTCGCTGAGGAGCAGACCGCCGGCGTCGACAATGGACCGCACCAGGGCGCGATTGCCGGCAGGATAGGGCCGCAGCAGGCCGCTGCCGATGACGGCCACGGTGACACCGGCGGACAAAGCACCCCGATGGGCGGCAGAGTCGATACCGCGGGCCAGGCCGCTGACCACGCTCACGCCGTGGGCGGCGAGCGCGTGTGCCAGAGCGGCGGCCACTTCGGCGCCGCCCCGCGAACAGCGGCGTGCACCGACAATAGCCACCGCCGGTCGGCGCAACACGCTGCATTGGCCCCAGGCGTACAGCAGCGGCGGCGGGTCGGGAATGTATCGCAACAAAGCAGGGTAGTCGCCATCGACCGGGGTGAGCAGGGCGATGCCGTGATCCCGGCACAAGGCGGCGAGGCGTTCCGGCGACTCCTGTGCCTGGGGTATGGCGGCGCAGGCCTCACGAGGAGAGGCACCTGCGGCCAGCAGTTCCGCTGCCCGGGAACGGCCCAGGGTGTGGATCAGGGCCGCCAGATAGTACTTGTCGGCGGGCGGCTCCATGGACCCTCCCCGGCCAAAGCGCCATGATTGCGCAGGGGCCGGGCAGCGGCTGCAGGGAGACAGCCCCGGGCGCCGTAAGGCAGACGCCGGGCAGGCTGCAGGTCAGGGATTGCGTGCCTGGTCGAACACGGCGAGAGGCCGCTCGGTTTCCAGCACCAGGCCGTACGACAGCTTGTCGAACGTGCGGAATACCATGAGCAGGCCCGCACGTTCACTGGGCAGGCGAATGGTCTCGTTGGCCACCCGGTCGCGAGCCAGAGCCCCGCGCTTGTAGATGGCCAGCACATTGCCGGGCACCAGCCCTTCCCGCTCGCCCCGGTTGATCACCACCACGTCGTACTGACCGACCTGCGTCACGCCGCCGAACACCGAGATGATCTGGCCGTCGATTTCTTCGCTCGGGCCGCTGGGGAAGAACGTGGACTCCAGCCGGCGTTCCTCGGTGGGCAGGATGCGATCACCGATCTGCACTTCCTCCCGGGTGCTGTTGACCAGCATCGTAGCGATGTCGGCTTCCTGAGCCACCGCCTGACCGAGGCCGATGTAGGTGGCTTCGCGGCCCAGCACCTCGTTGGTGTCCGGATCGACGTAGAGCGGACCCTTGCGGACGATGTTGAAGCTCTCGCTGTCCGGCAGGCTGCCGCGCACGTAGAGGCGGTCGCCGGCACCAAGGACAATGCGCTCACTCTCCCCCTGCACGACGTAAGGTGCGGCGTCGAGCATACCGGGCTCCACGACCCGGTTCTGCACCAGAAAGCCCTGGATGGCATCCAGGCGGATGGCCGGGATGGCGGTCTCCAGCGGCGTCGAGCGAATCTGCGGCCCCAGCTTCTCGGTATCGGAAGGGGAGACCCGATAGGTGCGGCCGGGATCACCCCGTTCCAGCCGCAGTTGCGGCTGACCGTCCACCCAGACCAGGGCAATGCGGTCGCCCGGATAGATCAGATGGGGATTCTCGATCTGCGGGTTGATGCGCCAGACTTCCGGCCACAACCAGGGCCGCTCCAGAAATCGGCCGCTGATGTCCCACAGAGTATCGCCTTTGACGACCGTATAGACGTCCGGGTGGTCGTCGCGCAGATACTGTGACAGATCGTCGGTGGCGGCAGTGCCGCTGACGGCAAAACCCAGCAGCAATGCCAGCAGGCCATGGCGGACGGTACGCATGTTGCTCATCCTCTGTTTCCCCTGCGTGCCTGTACAAAGGCCGCCTGAAAGGCCGCCTGTACACGCATCGCCAGTACAAGAATAGATGCACCTGGCCGGAATTGCCGGCGAACGGGTCGCACCATCGTCATTCGCCTGTGGCGTGGGTTTAAGTTCATTCGCGCCCGTGAGGTACCATACGGGTCATTGCCGGACGGAAAAGTTATAATCTTCACAATCTTAGCAGTCTGAATCAGAGCAATACCAGCGAGCCATCACGCCCGGGGCGGTTCGCAGCACACCATCTATGAGCATTCTCAACATTCTCGAATATCCCGATCCGCGTCTGCGCACCCGCGCCAGACCCGTACAGAGCGTCGACGACGACGTGCGCCGGCTGATCGACGACATGCTGGAAACCATGTATGCCGCTCCCGGCATCGGTCTGGCGGCCAGCCAGGTCGACGTCCACCGGCGAATCATCGTCGTCGACGTGTCGGAAAACCGCGATGACCCGCACGCTTTCATCAATCCCGAGCTCGAATTGCTCAGCGGGCGCCTTGAAACCGAGGAAGGCTGCCTGTCGGTGCCCGGATTCTACGAGCCGGTGGTGCGCGCAGAGCGGATCCGGGTTACCGCCCTCGATCGCAACGGCACCCCTGTGGATCTGACTGTCGAGGGTCTGCTGGCGGTGTGCATTCAGCACGAATGCGACCATCTGGACGGCAAACTGTTCGTCGATTATGTGTCCAACCTGAAACGCAACCGGATCCGCAGGAAACTGGAGAAACAGCAACGGGTTCGGGCCTGACCCGCTTGCCGAACGTGCCCTACCCCCAGGAGCCGGACGAAAAGACCCCCTTGCAGCCCGGCCTGCGCCTGGGGTTCGCCGGAACACCGGAATTCGCCGCGCGGATTCTCCAGGCTCTGCTGGCGGCCGGACGGGTACCGGCCGTGGTCTATACCCAGCCCGACCGGCAAGCCGGACGGCGGCGGCGGCTGACCGCCGGTCCCGTGAAAGCGCTGGCCGAGCAGCATGGCCTGCCCCTGCGCCAACCCCAATCTTTGCGCGGCACTGAGGAAGCGGCCGCCCTCGAAGCATTGGATCTGGATGTCTTCGTGGTGGCTGCCTACGGGCTGATCCTGCCGTCCGCGGTGCTCAGCGCGCCGCGTGTCGGCTGCATCAATGTGCACGCCTCGCTGTTGCCTCGCTGGCGCGGGGCTGCGCCGGTGGAACGGGCCATCATGGCCGGGGACACGGTAACCGGGGTCAGCATCATGCACATGGAACAGGGGCTGGATACCGGACCCGTATATCTGCAGCGCCGTCTGGCCATCTCAGCGGACCTGGATGGACCGGCACTGGAAACCCGCCTGGCCGATCTGGGTGCCGAGGCACTGCTGGAATGCCTGAACCGGCTGCCGGATCTGCGCGCACAGCCGCAGCCGACGCAGGGCGTCACCTACGCGGCCAAACTCACCCGGGCCGATGCAGCCATAGACTGGACCCAGCCGGCTGTGGTCATCGAGCGGCAGATCCGGGCTCTGCGGGGGCGCATGCCGGCGCTGACCCTGGCCGGCAGCGAGCGGCTCATTGTGCTCGCGGCGCAAGCCGACGCCAGTCCGGCTGCAGAGGCCGCCGGTACCATTGTGGCGGCACAGCCTGACGGCATTCGGGTCGCCTGCGGCCAGGGCAAGCTGACCATTGTGCAGGCGCAACTGGCCGGCCGGCGACCGGCCTCAGCGGCGGAACTGCTGCGCGGCCACGGCAAGCATTTCGCCCCGGGCATCGTGCTGGCAACACCATGACGGCGGCCAGCCGGGAACGCGCCGAGGCGGCCAGGATACTGCACCAGGTGATCGGCGGCGGCCGCACCACCGACCAGGCCATGGCCGCCGTCGACCTGTCGCCGCTGTGCCGGGAGCTGGTATTCGGCAGCCTGCGCCATTACTTCTCCCTGGCCGGCCTGGTGACTGAAGCCCTGCACCAGCCCATCAAATCGAAAGACCGGGAAATATGGGCCTTAATGATAGTGGGTGCTTACCAACTCAAGTATCTCCGGGTTCCCGACCATGCGGCCATCTTCGAGACGGTCACCGCCAGCCGGGATCTGCAGCGGCCCTGGGCCCGCGGACTGGTGAACGCCGTATTGCGCCGCATCGTCGCACTGCCGGACCCGGACGAACGTTCGTACAATCATCCGGCCTGGCTCGAAACGCGGCTGCGCCGGCAATACCCGGATGCCCAGTCCATCATGACGGCCAACAATGCCCGGGCTCCCATGGCGCTGCGGGTCAACCAGGCCCGCATCACACCGGCCGGGTATCTGGCCAGACTCAGCGCTGCCGGCATGGCAGCCAGGGCGCCGCGAGCGGCGGCTCAGGACAGCCCGGCAGAGACCGCCCTGGGTGCCGAGTCGCTGATCCTCGAAGCGCCGGTCAAGGTAGCCTCGCTGCCCGGCTACCGGGAAGGGCTGGTATCGGTGCAGGATGCCGGTGCGCAATTTGCCGCCGCGCTGCTCGAGCCCGGCCCCGGTGAGCGGGTCCTGGATGCCTGCACGGCGCCCGGCGGCAAGCTGTTTCATCTCCTCGAGCGTTATCCCACGGCCTCGTACACGGCGCTGGAACTCAGCGCCGGGCGCCTGGAACACGTCCTCGACGAGGCCGCCCGCCTGGGCCACCGGAACTTTACTGCCAGGGAAGCGGATGCGGCGGCGCTGGACTGGTGGGACGGTACGCCATTCCGTCACGTACTGCTGGATGCACCCTGTTCGGGAACGGGAACCCTGCGCCGCCACCCCGACATAAAAGTGCTGCGGCGGGAAAGCGACCTCGCCGAGGCGGCAGCCCTGCAGCGCCGGCTGCTGGCAAACCTGTGGCGCGTGCTGGAGCCCGGCGGTACTCTGCTCTACTGCACATGCTCCATTCTGGCAGCGGAGAATGACGAGGTAATCGACACCGTGCTCCAGGAACAATCCGACGCACGCATTGCGGCATTGCGGCTGAGCTCCGGGCGGCCCACGGAGCACGGCTGGCAATTGCTGCCCACCGACCCGGATACCGATGGCTTTTACTATGCGCGCATGACCAAGGCAGCCGTCCAATGAAGATACTGATCCTGGGCGCCGGACAGGTGGGCGGTACGCTGGCTGAGAATCTGGCCGGCGAAGGCATCGACATCACCCTGGTGGACGCCAACGCCCACGCGCTCGACGAGTTGCGCAACAAGCTCGACATCCAGACGATCCGGGGCTGGGCCTCGCATCCCGACGTGTTGCGTCAGGCCGGCGCGGACGACGCGGATATGCTCATTGCCGTGACCTCGAGCGATGAGGTCAACATGGTGGCCTGCCAGGTCTGCTACTCCCTGTTCCGTACGCCCACCAAGATTGCCCGCGTGCGTTCTGCGTCCTATCTGGACCGGGAAGGTTTTTTTACCGGCGAGCACATGCCCATCGACGTGCTCATCAATCCCGAAGAGGTGGTCACCGACAATATCCGGCAGATGCTGGAACATCCCGGTGCTCTGCAGGTTCTGGACTTCGCCGACGGGCGCATCCAGCTCGTGGCGGTGAAGGCCTATTACGGCGGGCCGCTGGTTGGACAGGAGCTGCGCTTTCTGCGCCAGCACATGCCCAATGTGGACACGCGCGTGGCGGCCATCTACCGGCGCGATCGGGCCATCATCCCCAAAGGCAACACCGTCATCGAAGCCGACGACGAGGTGTTCTTCATCGCCGCCCGGGAACACATCAACGCGGTCATGGCCGAGTTGCGCCGGGTGGAACGGCCATTCCGCCGGGTGATGATCGCCGGCGGCGGCAATATCGGGCTGCGCCTGGCCCGGGCCATCGAACCCTTCTTTTCGGTGAAGGTGCTGGAGTTCAGCCGTGACCGTTGCGAGAGCCTGGCGGACACGCTGCACCAGAGCGTGGTGCTGAACATGGATGCCACGGACCGTGAGCGGCTGCTGGAAGAAAACGTCGAGCAATGCGACGTGTTCTGTGCCCTGACCAACGACGACGAAGTCAACATCATGTCGTCACTGCTGGCCAAACGGCTGGGCGCCCGCCAGGTCATCACCCTTATCGGTAAACCCGCCTACGTGGATCTGGTGCAGGGCGGCGACATCGACATCGCCATCTCGCCGCAACAAGCCACCACCAGTTCCCTGCTCACCTATGTGCGGCGTGCCGATGTGGTGCGGGTGCACAGCCTGCGGCGCGGCGCGGCTGAAGCCATCGAGACCATCGCCCACGGCGACGCCCGCAGCTCCCGCGTGGTGGGCCGCGCCCTGCGCGATATCGATCTGCCCAACGGGGCCAGCATCGGCGCCATTGCCCGCGGCGACAAGGTTCTCATCGCCCACGACGACGTGGTCGTGGAACCCGGCGACCACGTCATTCTGTTTCTGGTGGACAAACGCCAGGTAGCCGCAGTGGAGCGTCTGTTTCAAGTCGGAATCACCTTCTTCTAATCCATGCACCTGCTCGTCATCCTGCGCGTCACCGGCATTCTGCTGAGCCTGTTCAGCACCGCGATGCTGTTGCCGGTTCTGGTGGCCTGGATCTATGGCGAGGACACCACGCAATCGTTTGCCATCGCCTTTGCGGTAACTCTCGGGGCGGGGCTGGCCATGTTTCTGGCCAGCCGCGAGCGGCGCGAACTGCGCAGCGGCGATGGCTTCTTCATCACCGTGCTGTTCTACCTAGGTCTGGGCCTGTTCGGCGCCATTCCCCTCTACCTGGCGGAAAGCGTCGATGTCTCCTTCACTGACGCCACGTTCGAATCTTTGTCAGGCCTGACAACCACGGGAGCCACGGTGCTCACAGGGCTGGACGATCTGCCCCGTTCCATCCTGTTCTACCGCCAGTTGCTGCAGTGGCTTGGGGGCATGGGCATCATCGTGCTGGCGGTCGCCGTCCTGCCCATGCTCGGGATCGGCGGTATGCAGCTCTATCGGGCGGAGTTCACTGGCCCGGTGAAGGACAGCAAGCTCACGCCGCGCATTACCGAGACCGCCAAGGCCCTGTGGTTTCTCTATCTGGCCATCACCGTAAGCTGTGCGCTGGCTTACTGGGCGGCCGGAATGTCGCTGTTCGACGCCATCTGTCACAGCTTCTCGACGGTAGCTATCGGCGGCTTCTCCACCCATGACGCCAGCATCGGCTACTTCGCCAGTCCCGCCGTGGAAGGCGTCGCCATCGTCTTCATGGTTCTGGCGGGCATCAACTTCGGGCTGCACTTTCTGGTGTGGAATCGACGCAACCCGCGCCTGTACTGGCAGGACCGGGAAGTGCGTCTGTATCTGACCATGCTTGCGTCGGTCGCCGTCATCGTCAGCCTCATTCTGCTGCAGCATCCCGCAGCGTCGGCGTCACCGTGGCGCGACGGCGTATTTCAGGCCGTGTCCATCGCCACCACCACCGGCTTTACTACCGCGGAATTCAGCCTCTGGCCGTCGGCTGCGCCGATCCTGCTGATCTTCGCAGCCTTTACCGGCGGTTGCGCCGGCTCCACAGCCGGCGGAATCAAGGTGGTTCGAGTTCTGCTGATCTACCTGCAGGGCATACGCGAGATCCGCCGGCTGATTCACCCCAGCGGCGTATTCACCATCAAACTGGGAATTCAGCGTGTTCCGGACCGGGTGGTAGATGCCGTGTGGGGGTTTTTCTCGGTCTATGTGATCGTCTTCCTCACCATGGTTTCCCTGATGATGCTGGCCTCCGAGATGGACTTCACCACGGCCTTTTCGGCCGTGGCCGCCTGTCTGAACAATCTCGGTCCTGGCCTCGGTGACGTGGCGCAGCATTATGGCGCCCTGGGCGCGGCGCCGAAATGGCTGCTGATCATGGCCATGGTGCTCGGCCGGCTGGAAATCTTCACCCTGCTCGTGCTGTTGACGCCGGCGTTCTGGCGGCGCTGACCGGTTCACGGCCGAGCACTGCAGCCGCCGTGCATGAGTTTGTCAGCGACGGCGTTTGTAGGGATTTACAATACCGGCAGGCGGGCGCTTGAAGCGTTTGTACGCCCACTGATACTGAGCCGGATCGGTCCGTACCAGTGCTTCGATGGCGCGGTTCATCGCCGCGGCCGAGGTCCGGGCGTCGGCCGCGGCAATGTCATCGTCCACCTCGAAGAAGCGCAGGTGAAACCCACCCGGCACACGGCTGGCCGTGCCCATGAGAACTGCGGCACCGGTACGGCGAATGAGCCGGTGGGCGAAGGTCATGGTGAGCGCCGGTGTACCGAAGAAATCCGCGTAGACGCCGGAGCGCGGGTCCGGTACCTGATCGGGCAGCAGCGCGGTAACGCCGCCGCTGGCCAGCGCCTGATAGAAGGCGCGCAGGCCCCGGGCATCGATGGGCAGCAGAGTGGCTCCGGCCCGCGCCCGGGCATCACGAATGGCCGGCTCCAGCGACCGGATGCGCGGCGGGGCGTACAACGCAGTAACGGCGTATTCGCCGAGCATGAGTGCCAGGAACTCCCAGTTACCGAAGTGGGGTACCAGGATCAGCACACCGCGATTGCGCGCCCGCGCGGCGTCGATGAGGTCCACACCCTCCATGGTCATGGCCAGCTCCCGCCAGCGCGTCACCGGCCAATGGAACGTGGTGCCCGCCTCGGTGAGCAACATGGCAGTGTGTTCAAGACTTTGTCGCGCCAGACGGCGGCGGGCGCGCGGCTCCATGTCCGGGAAACAGCACTTCAGGTTGACGTGAGTGATGCGGGCTTCGCGGGTTCGCGCATACCAGAATACCCGGCCCAGCCAGCGGCCCAAGCGGCGCTGTGCAGACAGGGGTAACAGACCGAGCAGCCGGATGAGGGCACTGAATGCTCGTGCGGTCAGTACTGCCACGCGCGGCCCAGGTCACGACAGTGGCGATGCCGGTGACAGTTCACCAGATGATCGTTGACCAGCCCGGCGCTCTGCATGAACGCATAGCAGATGGTGGGGCCGACAAATCGGAAACCCTCGCGCTTCATGGCCCGGGACATGGCCCGGGACTCCTCGGTCTGGCTCGGCACCTCGGCCAGCGTGCGCCAGCGGTTCTGGATGGGCGTATGGCCGACGAACGACCAGACGAAATCGGCGAACATGCCATCGAGTTTCTGATAGGCGCGGGCATTGTGCAGCAGCCCCTCGAGTTTGCCCCGATGACGGATCAATCCGGCATCTTCCAGCCACGAGGGCAGAGCCCGCGGCCCCCGGCGAATCAGTGCCGCGGGATTGAATGCGAAGAATCGATTGTGCATGTGGGCCCGTTTCTTCAGGACCGTATACCAGGACAGCCCCGCCTGCATGCCTTCGAGCATCAGCCTTTCGAACAACGCCTGGGGATCCGCTACCGGAACGCCCCACTCTTCGTCGTGATAGGCAACGTACAGGGGGTCTTCCCCGCACCAGTCGCAGCGTCGTGTTTTGACCATGGGTTGCAGATACCGTAGATTCCGCTGGCGATTCTACCCGCCCGGACCGTCATGGCCAGACTGATCCTGCTAGACCGCGACGGCGTGATCAACGCCGAGTCGGAAGCGTTCATCAAGGATGCCGCCGAGTGGCATGCTCTTCCCGGGGCGCTGGCTGCCATTGCGCAGCTGAAACGCCGCGGATTCCAGGTGGCCGTGTGCAGCAATCAGTCCGGCGTGGGGCGCGGGCTGATGAGTGAAGCCGCGCTCGCACGCATCCACGAAAAGCTCCTGGCAGGGCTCGCCGAGCATGGCGTGGCCCTCGACGCCGTACGCTATTGTCCCCATCATCCGGACGATGGCTGCCACTGTCGCAAACCCCGCCCGGGCATGCTGCTGGAGATCATGGCCGAGCTCGGCGTTGCCGCCTCGGATACGGTGTTCGTGGGCGATTCATTGCGCGACCTGGAAGCGGCCGCGGCCGCCGGTTGCCGGTCCGCGCTGGTCCGCACCGGCAATGGAACTGCGGCAGAAGCGCAGGCCGCCGTCATGGGAATAGTGTGGGTGGGGGACGATCTGGGCGCATTCGCCCGCTGGGCAGGGGAGCATCTGGCGTGCTGAGGCTGCGCGCGGCCGCGTTCTATGCCGGGTACGCCAGCGCCACGATCATCTGGGGTAGCGTGGGTACGCTGTTCGGCTGGCTGTTCCCTTACCGGATGCGCTTCGAGTTCATCGTCGGCTGCTGGACGTGGTTCTGTCTGCTCTGGTTGCGCATCACCTGCGGCATTCGCCATCGGATCGATGGGCTCGAGCGCCTGCCGGCACAGCCGTGTATCGTGCTGTGCCGGCACGAAAGTACCTGGGAGACCCTGTTCCTGCAGCGGCTTTTCCGCCCGCAGGCCACCCTGATCAAGCGCGAATTGCTGCACATTCCCTTCTTCGGCTGGGCATTTCGGACCCTGCGCCCCATTGCCATCAATCGCAAAGAGCCCCGCCAGGCGCTGCGCACATTGATTCGCGAGGGAAAAGCCCGTCTCGACGACGGGATCTGGGTGGTGCTGTTTCCCGAAGGGACCCGCATGCCGGCTGAGGAAATCGGACGCTTTCAGCCGGGCGGTGCGGCATTGGCGGCTGCCACCGGGGTGCCGGTCGTGGTGGTGGCGCACAATGCCGGCTCCTACTGGCCGGCCCACCGGTTCAGCAAACGGCCGGGAGAGATCCAGGTCGTTCTCAGCGAGCCCATCGACACAGCGGGCCGCAGCAGCAAGGAGATTCAGGCGGCAGTGGCCGAGGTATTCGAACGGCTCATGGCCGGCCTGCCGCGGCCGGTGTCTGGCGCGGCAACCCGGCCGGCGCCTGGCAGCATCACACGTCCAGGTTGACCACCTGCAGAGCGTTGCTTTCGATGAAGTCGCGACGCGGTTCCACCTGATCACCCATGAGAGTGGTGAACATCTGATCGGCGGCGATGGCATCGTCCACCGTGACCTGCAGCATACGTCGCTCCGCCGGATCCATGGTGGTCTGCCAGAGCTGCGCCGGATTCATTTCGCCTAAGCCCTTGTAGCGCTGGGACTCCAGTCCGCGTTTGGCTTCCGACACCAGCCAGGTCAGCGCTTCCCCGAAGGTTCGCACCGACTGGCGCTTTTCGCCGCGCTGAACGTAGGCGCCGGACTCGAGGAGCTCGTAAACCTGCTCGCCGAGCGCGGCGATGGCTCGGTACTCGGGACTCATGAAGAAGGTGTAGGCCAGGCGGACCTGCTCGGTGATACCTCGCACCCGCAGTTGTACAACCGGAATGTATACCTGGTGCTCCTGGTCGAATTCCAGGGTAACCAAAACCTGGTCGCCATCGACGTGGCCGATGGCCGTCTGCAGTTCATCGCACCAGGCGGCCATGGCGGATTCGTCCGCCAGTCTGGCGGCATCGACGCTGCTGAGATCAACCAGGTGCTCGGTGATCACCCGCGGGTAGACGCGCGCGCGCCGGTCCAGGCGCAGCATGAGCATGGTGTATTCGCGAGCCAGGCTCTCGAGAGAGGTATGGTCGATGGGCGGCGCCTCGGCGTTGACAAACAATTTGGCGTTATCCAGGGCGAGCTGCAGGATGTAATCCTCGAGTTCCACCTCGTCCTTGACGTAATGCTCCTGTTTTCCCTTTTTGACCTTGTACAGGGGCGGTTGGGCGATGTCGGGTGCACGTTCGATGTGCGAGCTGGGCATCTGCCGGAAAAAGAACGTGAGCAGCAATGTGCGGATGTGGGAGCCGTCCACGTCCGCGTCGGTCATGATGATGATGCGGTGGTAGCGAAGCTTGTCCGGGTCGAATTCGGTACGCCCGATGCCGCAGCCGAGCGCCGTAACCAGGGTGCCGACCTCGACAGAAGAAAGCATCTTGTCAAAACGCGCCTTCTCAACGTTAAGTATCTTGCCTCTCAGGGGCAGGATCGCCTGAGTACGCCGATCCCGGCCCTGCTTGGCTGAGCCGCCGGCCGAATCACCCTCGACCAGGTAGATCTCCGACAGGGCCGGATCCTTCTCCTGACAGTCGGCCAGTTTGCCCGGCAGCCCGGCAATGTCCAGAGCGCCTTTGCGCCGGGTCATATCCCGGGCTTTGCGCGCCGCCTCCCGGGCGCGTGCCGCGTCGATCATTTTGGTGACCACGGCGCGGGCATCCTGAGGGTTTTCGTCGAGGTATTCGGTGAACGCCCGGGTCAGTTCCTGCTCCACGGCGGGTTTAACCTCACTGGATACCAGTTTGTCCTTGGTCTGGGCAGAGAACTTGGGATCCGGCACCTTCACCGACACCACGGCCGTCAGCCCTTCTCTGGCATCGTCACCAGAAGTAGCCACCTGGATCTTCTTGAGCAGCCCTTCGCGGTCGATGTAACCGTTCAGACAGCGGGTCAGGGCCGCGCGGAATCCGGCCATGTGGCTGCCGCCATCGCGCTGCGGGATGTTGTTGGTGTAGGGGAACACCTGTTCCTGGAAACCGTCGTTCCATTGCATGGCGACCTCTACGCCGATGCCGTCTTCGCGCTCGGTGCTGATGAAATGGAATACCCGGTTCAACGGATTCTTGTTGTGGTTCAGGTGTGACGAAGCGCGCCGACCGCCTTGGTCGACGGAGCTAATCGGACTTGCCGGTGCGCTGTCGTCACAGCTTACAAGGTAAATGGTCACGCCGGAGCTCGGGAAAAGCCAGGTGCCGCAGCCGCTTCGGCGAGAGGTCTGTCGTCAGTGGAACTGGACGTTGCCAAAGGTTTCCTGTGAAGGGCGGAAATAGCACTCGGTGCCGCGCTCGGTGGTGTCTCCGACCTGCTTGAGCGGAGCTTGCGGGACGCCATGGGCGTAGGTCTGCTCATAGACGTGGCCGTTGCGGCGTATGGTGAGCCGGAGTTCCTCGGACAGCGGCCGTTCGAGGCTCCCGGGACGCCCACGCCATGCCAGGCCAGCGACTTGCAGCTGTTGTGGTGGAATTTGCCGCACGGAGATGGAGGGTGGTCATGATGCAGCCTCGGCGGCCGGAAGGTCCCGCCTGGGTGTCTGTCCACCGGGATACCGCGCCCGTCGTCGGCGACGGTAATGGCTTCTTCGGCATGAATGGTCACGTCGATGCGCGTGCAATGACCGGCCAGAGATTCATCGATGGAGTTGTCCACCAGCTCCTGGACCATATGGTGAAGACCGGTCCCGTCTTCCGTATCGCCGATGTACATGCCCGGTCGCTTGCGGACCGCGTCCAAGCCACGTAACACCTTGATACTCTTGGAATCGTAGTCCCTGTCGGCCATCTGAATTCCTCTGCGATTGTCGTGTCTACCTGGTAGGTCGGACCTCACCGTGTTCCACGTGGAACATCACGGTGTCCATTTCCGGCACTCCGGCCAGCGATCCGGGCGCCTCACTGGAGGTTGCCAGAACCTGAGAGCCCTGGTCTTTCAGCAGGCCGAAGAACCGGTCGCTGTGCGCTACGTCGAGCTCCGCGCCGATATCGTCGATGAGAAACACACTGCTGCGTTTCGCTGTCTTACGGAGCTGCCGCGCCTGGGCCAGCATCATGCCGCAGGCCAGCGACTTGCCCTGACCCCGGGACAAGGTCGAACCGGCATCCAGACCTGCCACCCGCAGGCGCACATCGCCCCGGTGCGGACCACTCTGGGTTGCGCCCCATTTTACCTCTCTTGGCAGGGAATCGCCCAATACTTTCCGAATCGATTGTCCGGCGGGCCAGCCGCGCTGATAAGTGACAGCAACGTCGAGAGACGGGGCGAGGTCGGACATCACGGAACGGATGTCGTCGGTCAACGCATCCAGATAGGCTTCGCGCGCCTCGGTGACGGCTTCCGCGAGGTTGGCGACTTCCTCTGTCCACACGTCCAGCCCGCGTTCGAGCAGCCGGCCCGCGGCCATGGCTTTCAACGCGGCGTTGCGCTGGCGCAGGGCATGCAGGTAGGACCGCAGCACCTTAAGGTAGCCATGTTCCACGTGGAACAAACCCCAATCCAGCCACTGACGACGCAGATTGGGGCCCCCAAATACCAGGTCACTGAGCGCGGGAACCATAACCTGCAAAGGCAGCAACTCTGCTGCCTGGGACAAACGCCGCTCAGTCTCCCCATTGATACGCAACTCAGTGCGCCCCGTACGGCCCCGCGACACCCCGAGGCGCTGCTCGCCTCGATGCTCGTCCCTCACCACGGCCCGCACAAGCAGCGCCTGCTGATCCCGCCGGATGACATCCCCGAACTGCTGCGTGCGAAACGACCGGCCCCGAGCCAACAGATGCACCGCTTCAAGCACCGCCGTTTTGCCCGCCCCATTGGGGCCATAGAAATAATTCAGGCCCGGACCCAGGTCCACGGCTACTGAGGCCAGATTACGCAGATCCTGGATTTCCAGGCGCTGGAACCACACAACTCAACCAGCGGCCGGAGTGCCGCGGGCCCTCACCGCCGCCGTGATCGTCACGGCGACCTCCGTCACAGCCGCATGGGCATGACGACGTAAAGCGCCTGTTCGTTCCCTACCCCCTCGACCAGCGCGCTGCTGTTGGCGTCCGCCACACTCAGGGTCACCTGCTCGGTCTCCAGCACATTCAGCACGTCCTGCAGATAGCTGACGTTGAAGCCGATCTCCAACCGTTCGCCCGCGTAATCCACGGCCACCACTTCCTCGGCTTCTTCCTGCTCGGGATTATTGGCCTGGATGGTCAGCTGCTCGGGCTCGAGAATCAGACGCACGCCTCGATACTTCTCATTGGACAGGATGGAGGCCCGGTTGAAGGCCTGCTTCAAGGCATCGCGGTCGCCCATCATGCTGGTTTCGGCGCGCCGCGGCACCACCTTCTCGTAATCCGGAAATTTGCCGTCGACCAGCTTCGAAGTCATCGTGAAGGACCCCAGCGCGACCCGCAGGTGATTGGCACCGACGTGCAGTGTCACCACCTCGTCGCTGTCGTCGAGCAGACGGCCCAGTTCGAGAACGCCCTTGCGCGGCACGATGGCCTGCACCCGGTCCACCCCTTCAGACCCCGTATCCAATGTGCACATCGCCAGGCGGTGACCGTCCGTCGCGACACTCCGGGTGTATTCGCGGGTCACCTCCAGTAGCATTCCGTTAAGAAAATAGCGCACATCCTGCTGAGCCATGGAGAAAGCGACCTGGTCGAGCAGTTGCCGCAGCGCGTTCTGCGGCAACACGACTTCGAGGTCGCCGGCGCCACCATCAACTTTGGGGAAGTCGGCCGCCGGCAGGGTGGCCAGGGTAAAGCGGCTGCGCCCGGACCGAACGATCGCTCGGTCGCCGTCTACCTGCACGGACACCTCGGCACCCTCAGGCAGGGACCGCCATATGTCAGCTAGCTTGCGCGCCGGAATGGTGGTCTCACCTTCCTCGGTGATGTCCACGCCGCGCTCTACGCTGATCAGCTCCACCTCGAGATCTGTACCGGTCACCGACAGGGCGCCGTCCTGTGCCGTGACCAGCAGGTTCGCCAGAACCGGCAGTGTCTGACGGCGCTCCACCACACCGGTAACCAGTTGCAGCGGCCGCAGCAGCGCTTCTCGCGACGTGGTGAACTTCATGCTGACCTTCTGTGTATAACCCTATTCACGAATTCGCGAACACCTGGCTTGCTCAGCCGGAAAGCAACCGGCTGAGATTGCGATAGTCTTCACCCACATCTGCGCTGCTCTCCTTCAGCTCGGCAATCCGCTTGCAGGCATGCAGCACCGTCGTGTGGTCGCGGCCGCCGAATGCATCGCCGATCTCGGGCAGGGAATGGTTGGTCAGCTCCTTGGCCAGGAACATGGCCATCTGCCGCGGCCGTGCAATAGTCCGGTTGCGCCGTTTCGAGAGAATATCGGAAATCTTGATGTTGTAGTACTCGGCCACCAGGCGCTGAATATTGTCAATGCTGATCTGCCGGTCCTGTATGGCCAGGAGATCACGCAGGGCGCGCTTGACCTGCTCGATGGTAATGGCGCTGCCGGTAAATCGGGCATTGGCGATGACCCGGCGCAACGCTCCCTCCAGTTCCCGCACGTTGGAACGGATCCGCTCCCCGATGAAAAACGCCACCGCCGGATCAAGATCGACCTGCTCGGCTTCCGCCTTCTTCATCAGGATGGCCACCCGGGTTTCCAGCTCCGGCGGTTCCACCTCCTGGGTCAGGCCGAAAACGAAGCGTGATTTCAGCCGCTCCTCCAGCCCGTCGATCTCCCGGGGGTAACGGTCACAGGTCAACACCATCTGGCTGCCCCGTTCGAGCAGCCCGTTGAAGACATGGAAGAACTCTTCCTGGGAGCGCAACTTGTTGGCAAAGAACTGAATGTCATCGATGAGCAACGTATCCACCGAGCGGTAGTAGTGCATGAACTCGTCCATGGTGCCCTGCTGCAGGGCTTTCACCATGTCCTGGACGAATCGCTGAGAGTGCAGGTAGACGATGCGCGCCGCGACGTCGTTGCGGCGGATGAAATTTCCGACCGCCTGCATCAGATGCGTCTTGCCGAGACCCACACCCCCATACAGAAGCAACGGGTTGTATGACTTGCCTGCGTTCGCCGCCACCTGCATGGCGGCCGCCTTGGCCATCTCGTTGGACTTGCCCTCGACGAAGGTTTCGAACGTGTACTCTTCGTTCAGCTTGTGGCCCGGGTGGGCCTGCTTGCTGCCGTTTGCCGACCCCGGCTCGGCTGCAGCGACACTGCTCGAGCCGTCGGCACGCAAAGGCCCCGCTTCCGCAGGCGGCTCGATGGTGCCGATATCCAGATGAACTTCCCGGCATTCCACGGAATCCGCGAGCTGATCGAGCAACTCGTGGATTCTCACCAGGTAAGCCGCCTGCACCTGGTCTTTCACATAACGGTTCGGCGCCAGAATGTTGAGACGGCCGCCGTCCTGGCGGGCCTGCAATGGTCTGATCCACGTGTTGAACTGCTGTGAGGACAGTTCATCCTCGAGCCGGTCAAGGCATCGATCCCATGCAGAACGTTCCACTCATTTCCCCCAGAAAAGTCAGGCTGTCCGGTGATCCGGCAGCGCGCAGATATCATTGGAATTTGCGGGAATTCTAGCCAGATCATTCAAGCCTTGGCTACGCAATCAAAGAGAAAAAATCTGCGTTGCGCGGATAGACAGCAAATTCAACCGCTTAGATTCGCGCCCTCATATTTGGCTCGCGTGGTTAGCAGCAGCCTCGTGTGAGCAACTTCCTGAAGAAGCTGTGGATAACTGCGCGCATGCGGTTAGACTATCTCGCGTCACTACCACAATCGCTTGCGTTCGAGTACAGGGCTTTTACACAGTTTCTCAGCGGAGTCCGACGCCCGCGGCACCGGGCTGCAGAGCGGATATCAACAGTGGCAGCGCCCCTCAACAAGCAACAACAACTACTTCTTCCTGATCTCTCATACAGGAACTAATCTTATGTTTGACTCCCTGTGCCGGCCTCCCTAAAATCCGCTCCCCTTCTGCGCACCCGCCCCTACCAAAGGCGCGTTGCACAATCAGGTAAGCAGAGAATCCGATGAAAAGAACATTCCAGCCCAGCAACTTGAAGCGCAAGCGCAATCATGGGTTTCGTGCCCGCATGGCCACCCGTGGCGGGCGGAAGGTCCTGAACGCACGTCGGGCGAAAGGGCGTAAGCGCCTGTCTGCCTGACGCCCGCGGCGTCTGCCCCGTCGACTCTACGTCTCATTGAAGGCTCACGACGAGCGATTTCCCAGAACGGTTCGCCTGACGCAGCCCCGAGAATTCAATCGAGTCTTTCGGGGGGCAACCATACGCCGGCGACACGGGGCGTTACGTCTCAGTGCCGTAGCGAATAGAATGCACAGCGCTCGACTGGGGCTGGTGGTAGGCAAACGTGCCATGTCCAGAGCCCACGAGCGCAATCGGGCCAAACGGGTGCTCCGGGAAATGTTTCGCCGCCAGCGTGCCGCCCTGCCCCCGATGGACATTGTTATTCAGGTGACGGGTGATGCCAGCAACGAAGCGTACCGGGCTTCCTTTGCCGCACTGCTCGCGCAATTGCCGACGGACACAGGGTGAGGTTCGACGCGTGAGTTCCACACTGATCAGCAGGCCCGCGGATCTGCCGAAACGCCTGGCGCGGGCCGTCATCCGCTTGTATCAGATCACCCTGAGTCCCTATCTGGGCCGTCAGTGCCGGTTCTATCCCAGCTGCTCACACTACGCGCTGGAAGCCATCGAGCGGCATGGTGTCGTGCATGGCAGCGGCCTCGCCGTGCGTCGGCTGCTGCGTTGTCAGCCGTTTCATCCCGGCGGCGTCGACCTGGTTCCCGAAACCGCCGAAGCACCCAAGAAGGAGTCCTGACCCCATGTTGCCCACTGAGGTGCAGCGTATCCTGTTGCTCATCGGCCTTGCCGCCACGGCGTATCTGTTGATCCTGGCATGGAACGAGGACTATCTGCAGAACCAGCCCGCGGTTGAAATCAGCGCCGAGCCCGAGGTGGATCAGACGCCGTCTGCCGCGGCGCCGGATATACAGGAGGGGCCGTCCCGTTCGTCCGCCGATGTACCGGAGGAATCGGATATCCCGGACCCCTCCATGCTGGCAGAGCCCACCGCGCCGCCGCCCGATGACGTGACCGAGCCGGTGAGTGAAGAACGCCTGGTGAAGGTTACGACCAATACCCTGGAAGTGTGGATCGACCGGGTGGGTGGGGACATCGTACGTGTGCAGTTGCCGCAGCATCACATGGATCTGGATCAGGAGGTGCCGTTTCTGCTGCTCAACCGGGGTAATGGGCACATTTACGTGGCGCAGAGCGGGCTGATCGGTCCCGATGGGGTGGATTCAGCCGATGCACGGCCGGTCTATCAGAGCGCTTCGAGCAGCTACCGGCTCTCGGGTAACGAGCCGCTCACGGTGACCATGACGGCAGAGCGCAACGGCCTCACCGTCAACAAGTCATTCGAGTTCAGGCCCGACAAGTACGTCATCGACGTCCGCCACCGGGTGGAAAACGATACCGGCCGGGAAATTCGCGCCGGCCTGTTCGCTCAGATCAAGCGGGACGACAAAGAGGGATTCGGCGAGAAGCCCTTCACCCTCGGACCGCAGCCCTACCTCGGTGGAGCGCTCACCACCCAGGAGAGCCGCTACGAGAAAATTCCCTTCGATGACCTGGACGAAAACGACTTCACCGCCCAAGTGGAAGGCGGCTGGATCGCCTTCCTGCAGCACTACTTCCTGAGTGCCTGGGTCGCAGAGCCTGAGGACAACAACCGCTACTATGGCCGCAAGCGCCGCGACGGTACCTATCTGTTCGGCTACACCGGTCCGCTCGAGGCCGTACCCGCCGGCAGTCAGGGTGAGTGGCACAGCCGCTTCTATGCCGGCCCGAAAGACCAGAGCCGGCTCGAGGAGATCGCGCCGAATCTGAACCTGACTGTGGACTATGGTTTCCTCTGGTGGCTGGCAGTGCCGCTGTTCAAAATTCTCGACTGGATTCACGGCGTGGTGAATAACTGGGGCGTGGCCATCATCCTGCTGACGGTCATGGTCAAACTCGTGCTGTATCCCCTGTCGGCGGCCGCGTACCGGTCCATGGCCAACATGCGCCGGGTAGCGCCGCAGATGAAGCGTCTGCAGGAACGCTATTCCGACGACCGCCAGAAGCTGTCGCAGGAAATGATGGCGCTGTACAAGAAGGAGAAGGTGAACCCCCTGGGTGGTTGCCTGCCCATGTTGTTGCCCATGCCGATTTTCATTGCCCTGTACTGGGTGTTGTTCGAAAGCGTGGAACTGCGCCATGCGCCCTTCTTTCTGTGGATCAACGATCTCTCCACCATGGACCCGTATTTCATTCTGCCGTTGCTCATGGGCGGAAGCATGTATCTCATGCAGCTCATGGCGCCGGCGGTCGGTGACCCCATGCAGCAGCGGATGATGAAGATGATGCCCATCATGTTCACCGTGCTGTTCCTGTTCTTCCCCGCCGGCCTGGTGTTGTACTGGCTGGTGAACAACGTGCTGTCCATGGCTCAGCAGTGGTACGTGATGCGCCAGGCAGATGCCAAACACGCGTCCAAGGCCTGAAGGCGCCGTCGATTCCGACACGATTGCGGCGGTGGCCACCGCTGCCGGCATGGGCGGCATCGGCGTGGTGCGGATCTCGGGGCCGGCGGCCGGATCAATCGGCCAGGCGGTCACCGGCCGGACGCTGAGCCCACGCCGGGCTACTCACTGCCGATTCCGTGACGCAGCCGGGGCTACCGTGGATGCGGGCATAGCCATCAGCTTTCCGGGCCCGCATTCCTTCACCGGCGAAGACGTGGTGGAACTGCAGGGGCACGGCGGCCCCATGGTGCTGCAGTTACTGCTCGACACGGTAATGGCCTGCGGCGCGCGCCTGGCTCGTCCGGGTGAGTTCACCGAGCGAGCTTATCTGAACGGCAAACTGGACCTTGCCCAGGCGGAAGCCGTCGCCGACCTGATTGCCAGTGCGTCCGCCGCTGCCGCACGCGGGGCCATGCGTTCGCTTGAGGGAGAGTTCTCGCACCGGGTGAACGCCATCGATGCAGACGTCGTGCGTCTGCGCGTCTTTGTTGAAGCTGCCATGGATTTCCCTGAGGAAGACGCGGACTTCCTCGCGGAGGGTCAGGTGAGCGTGCGCCTGGCGTCCATTGCCGAGCAGTTCGCGGCGCTGCTGCGCGAGACGCGTCAGGGCGTGCTGCTGCGCGACGGCATAGCGGTGGCCCTGGTGGGACAACCCAATGTGGGAAAATCCAGCCTGCTCAACCGCCTGGCCGGTCAGGAGCGGGCGATCGTTGCGGATATTCCAGGTACCACACGGGATCTGATCCACGCCGATCTGACGTTGGACGGCATGCCTGTACAGATCGTCGATACCGCCGGGCTGCGCGAATCGACGGATCCTGTTGAGCTGGAAGGCGTGCGCCGGGCGCGGGATCAGGCCGCGCGGGCGGATCTGGTTCTGGTGATCGAAGACGATCGGCAGGCCCCGGTACGGGCCGGGGATTCCACAGCCGTGGCGGAACTGCTGGATGCCGGGACGGAACCCGCCCGTCTGATCCGGGTGTGTAACAAGATCGATCTCAGCGGTGCTGACGCCGGCGCCGTCGAGGCGGCCGCGGATCCGGTTGCCAGCGTGCGGGTGTCGGCACTCAGCGGTGCGGGCCTGGACAGCCTGGTGTCGCTGATCAAGGCCAGGGTGGGTTATGCGGGAGAGGGCACGGCTTTCACCGCGCGTCGGCGCCATATCGACGGGCTGCAATCCGGGGCCGCGGCTGCGGGGCGGGCGGCCGAGCTTCTCCACGGCGGCGCGCCGGCGGAACTGGTGGCCGAGGAGCTGCGTGCCGTGCATGAGGCGTTGGGAAGCATCGTCGGAACCCTGAGCGCCGATGAGCTGCTCGGCGAAATCTTTGCCAGTTTCTGCATCGGTAAGTAGCTGCAGGACTGCGCTCTGCCGGCTGGACGCCGCGGATTGAGGACTTATACTGCCCGCCCCCGGCGGAAAACGTGCCCGGGCGGGCGCGGGATCATCATGGAGCATCCAGAACACTTCGACGTCATCGTCATCGGGGCCGGCCATGCCGGCTGTGAAGCCGCGGCTGCGGCCGCGCGGCAGGGTGCGCGCACGCTGCTGCTCACCCAGAGTCTGGAAACCATCGGCGCCATGTCGTGCAATCCGGCCATCGGCGGCATCGGCAAGAGCCACCTGGTGCGTGAAATCGATGCCATGGACGGGCTCATGGCACGGGCCGCGGACCAGGCTGGCATTCATTTCCGCGTGCTGAATGCCAGTAAGGGACCCGCGGTGCGAGCGACCCGGGCTCAGGCCGACCGCGCCCTGTACCGGCAGGCCATGCGCTCCCTGCTGGAGAACCAGGACAACCTGTCGTTGTTCCAGCAGGCGGTCGTGGATCTGCTGGTGGAAAGCGATCGGGTCAGCGGCGTGGTCACCCAGATGGGATTGGTGATACGTGCCGGGGCGGTGGTTCTGACCACGGGTACGTTCCTGGGCGGGCGAATTCACATCGGCCTGGACCAGCACGCCGGCGGCCGGGCCGGCGACGCGCCGTCCAATGCCCTGGCGCAGCGCCTGCGGGCACTGCCGTTCCGGGTCGGGCGGCTGAAGACCGGCACGCCGCCGCGCATCGATGGACGGACGGTGGATTTTTCCCGCCTGGAAGCTCAGCCGGGAGACGACCCATTGCCGTGCCTGTCGCTGCTCGGGTCGCCGGATCAGCATCCGCGCCAGGTGCCCTGTCACATAACACACACCAACGCGACCACCCACGAGATCATCCGCGGCGGGCTCGATCGCTCGCCCATGTATTCGGGGGTCATTGAAGGCGCGGGACCGCGCTATTGTCCGAGCATCGAGGACAAAGTGGTGCGCTTTGCCGAACGTGCGCGCCATCAGATCTTCGTCGAGCCGGAAGGACTGGATAACTACGAGCTCTATCCCAACGGCATTTCCACCAGTCTGCCATTTGACGTGCAGTTCGCCCTGGTACGCAGTATCGAAGGCTTCGAGGCCGCCCATATGACCCGGCCGGGCTATGCCATCGAATACGACTATTTCGATCCGCGGGATCTCCAATATTCACTGGAGACCCGGGCATTGCAGGGGTTGTTTTTCGCCGGTCAGATCAACGGCACGACCGGTTACGAAGAAGCCGCAGCCCAGGGTCTGCTTGCAGGCATCAACGCCGCGCGAAATGTGGCCGGACGCAGCGCCTGGTGGCCGCGGCGGGATGAAGCCTACCTGGGGGTGCTGATCGACGACCTCATCAATCTCGGCACCAACGAACCTTATCGGATGTTCACCAGCCGCGCCGAGTACCGGCTGCGGCTGCGCGAAGACAATGCCGATCATCGCCTCACCGCCATTGGCCGTGATCTGGGTGTGGTAGGTACAGCGCGCTGGCAGGCCTATCAGCACAAGCGGCGCAGCGTGGATGCGCTCGAGCAGCGGCTGACCGCCACCCGGGTACACCCCGGCAACATGCTGGCAGTCGCCCTCGAAGGGCTGACCGGCGAAAAGATCAGCCGCGACCTGACCTTGACGGAGTTTCTCAGACGCCCGGCGGTGAGCCTGGATGCCATTGCCGCTGCCGTGGACGTGGGCAGCAATGATCCGGTTGTGCGAATGCAGGTGGAAATCGAAACCAAATATGCCGGCTACATGGCCCGTCAGGACGAAGAGATTGCCCGGGTGCGCCGCCATGAGAGCATGGAACTCCCCGCAGACCTGGACTATGCACAGATTCCCGGGCTGTCCAGCGAGCTGCAGCACAAGCTCGAGGACGTCCGCCCCACCACGCTGGCCAGAGCGGGGCGAATTCCCGGCATGACGCCTGCCGCGTTGTCGCTGCTGCTGGTGCACGCGCGCCGTGGCGCCGCACACCAGCCCCAGCCGCTTCGTGCCTGATACCGCGGGCGAAGTCTGTGCGCTGGCTACCGGGGCGCAGGCCCTCGGGGTAAAGCTCGATGATGACCAGTGTGGCCGGCTGCTGGAATTCGCTCGACTGCTGGAACACTGGAACCGCGCCTTCAATCTGATTTCCCGCCGCGATGTCGACCGTCTTCTGCCGCGCCACCTGCTCGACAGTCTGAGCGGGGCAGCGCTGCTGGACGGTACCGAAATCATGGACCTGGGTACCGGAGCGGGGCTGCCCGGGGTACCCTTGGCCATTGCCCGGGCGGATCTGCACTTCACCCTGGTGGATCGCAGCGAGCGCAAGATACGCTTCGTCCGTCAGGCGGTGCGGTCCCTGGCGCTGAACAACGTGTCCACCTGGTGCGGCGACGCGCAGGCCCTGCCCGAGGAGGCGCGGTTCGACAGTGTCATCTGCCGGGCCGTGGCCGGTCTCGATGCGTGCTGGGCGCTGGCACGAGCGCGTCTGGGCCCGGGCGGGCGGCTGGTGATCATGCACCGCGGCCAGCACCCGGCGGCGGAGCAGGCACAACCGCTCGCCTTGCCTGCCGACGCACGGCTGCTGGAACGCCGTCTGGTGGAGATTGCCGGGCTGGAGCACCCCCATGAGCTGGTGGTGCTGACCCATGCCGCAGCGTGAGCATCGTGCGGCCGCGTGAACCGGGGCTCGGGAGGTCCCTTTGAGCAGAATCGTTGCCATAGCCAATCAGAAAGGCGGGGTGGGCAAAACCACCACGGCGGTGAACCTGTCGGCATCGCTGGCCATGTCCGGCTCCCGTGTGCTGCTGGTGGATCTCGACCCCCAGGGCAATGCCACCATGGGCTCGGGTGTCGATAAGAGTGACCTGGAGTTGAGCATCTACGACTGGCTCATCGGCACCCGGCCGGTGGAATCCGTGGCGCGCCGCTGTCAGGGGGGCTACGAACTGTTGCCCGGTAATGCCGATCTCACGGCAGCGGAGCTCGACCTGTTGCGCCAGGAGCGCCGTGAGTTCCGCATGCGCGACCGCATCAGCGAAGCCCGCGAGCGCTATGACTACGTGATCATCGACTGCCCGCCGGCGCTGAACATCCTGACCCTGAACGCTCTGATCGCCGCCGACGGCGTGCTGATTCCCATGCAGTGCGAGTACTACGCATTGGAAGGCTTGAGCGCCCTGCTGGAAACCATCGACGGCGTGCGCGCGCGCGGCAACCCGGATCTCGCCATAGAGGGCCTGTTGCGGACGATGTATGATCCCCGCAACAGTCTCACGCGGGATGTGTCGAGACAGCTTATCCAGTATTTCGGGGACAAGGTGTTCCGCACGGTCATCCCGCGCAACGTGCGCCTGGCGGAAGCGCCCAGCCACGGCCTACCCGTTATTCTTTATGACCGGCATTCCCGTGGCGCCGTGGCCTACATGGCGCTGGCCGGGGAGTTCCGGCGCAAGCATGGTGAAGCAGCGTGAGTAAAAGGCGACTGGGTCGAGGGCTCGATGCTCTGCTCTCCGGTGATGCGGGCAGCACGCCGGCTGGGGCAGCCGAGCAGGGCGAGCTGGCCATCGAGGAGGTGGTGCGCGGCCGCTATCAGCCGCGCCGGGAATTCGCCGAAGACAGCCTCAAGGAACTGGCGGCGTCCATCAAGTCCCAGGGGCTGATGCAGCCCATCGTGGTACGGCCGCGCCCGCAGGGCGGCTATGAACTCATAGCCGGCGAGCGGCGCTGGCGGGCGGCCCAGATGGCCGGTTTGACCCATATCGCCGCCATCGTCAAACAGGTCAGTGACGAGCAGGCGTCCGCCATGGCGCTGATCGAGAATATCCAGCGGGAGGACCTGAACCCGTTGGAAGAGGCCTTTGCGCTGCAGCGCCTGCGCGACGAGTTCGGCCTGACCCAGCAGCAGGTGGCCGATGCGGTGGGTAAGTCGCGGGTGGCCGTGACCAATCTGTTGCGCCTGCTCAATCTGGCCCCCGCCGTTCGGGAACTGCTGCAGAACGGTACCCTGGAAATGGGCCATGCCCGGGCCCTGCTGAGCCTTGATGCCATGGAACAGGAGCGAGTGGCCCGGGAAGTGGCGGGCAAACACCTGTCCGTGCGGCAGACGGAGGCTCTGGTACGGCAACGCCAGGCGCAGCCCAGCGGCGCGGCACGCCGGCCGGCGCGGCAGCGCGAGAGCGCCAGGGATGCCGACACGGTGCGGCTGGAGCAGGACCTGGCGGATCGCATCGGCGCGCCGGTGAGTATCAATCACGGCAGCAATGGCCGGGGTCAGCTGGTCATCAGCTATTCCACCCTCGAGGAGCTGGAAGGGATCCTCAAACATCTGCGCTGATACGGACTCGACGGTTTCAATTGAACCTGGGAAATCCCATCCATATAATACGCGCCGCCTCTGGGGGCCTGCTGAAATGGGCGAAGCGGACGTGACGGGCGGTGCAGAGACGCCCCTGCCGTTGCTCATCGTGGTGTTGCAGTCCATGACGTCGCTGGTAGTCGCGGCGGGACTGACACTGGTCGACAATACGCAGGCCTGGGCAGCGTTGCTGGCCGGGGCGGTGTGTGTTGCACCCGGCGGCTATTTTGCCTGGCGTTCCCTGGCAGAGCGCTCGCCGGGCAGGTTGCTGGGCCATGGGCTGGCAAAGTTCCTGGCTACCGTGACATTGATGGCGCTGGTTTTTGCAGTGCTGCGGCCCCCGGCACTGGGGTTTTTTCTGGCCTTCGTGATGATGCAGGCCATGTATGTGATAGGGCCACTGGCGTTCGGAACCCGGGAACGCTGACCAGCAGGTGACAACCGGGTCAAGGAGCTGAACTGGAAACGGCATGGCGAGTGGTACGGAAAGTTCCGGCGAGTACATCAAGCATCACCTGACGAACCTGGTGTACGGCGAACTGCCGGACGGCTCCTGGGGTTTTGCACAGAATTACGAGCAGGTCGAGTCCATGGGTTTCATGGCGATCCATGTGGATTCCATGCTCTGGTCCATCGGTCTGGGTCTGGTTTTCGTTCTGGTCTTCCGCGCGGCGGCCAAGCATGCCACGGCGGGTGTTCCCGGCGCCCTGCAGAATTTCGTGGAGATGATCGTCGATTTCGTCGACGACAACGTGCGCAGTATCTTCACCTACAAGAATGCCATGGTGGCACCGATGGCGCTCACCGTGTTCGTCTGGGTGTTCCTGATGAACCTCATGGACCTGGTGCCCGTGGACTGGGTGCCGAGCCTGGCTTACGCGGCGGGCATCGAATACATGAAGATCGTGCCCACCACCGACCCGAACATCACCCTGGGCATGGCGCTGGCCGTGTTCATCCTCATCATCTTTTTCAGCATCATGCGCAAGGGTCTGGGCGGTTTCCTCGGTGAGCTGATGTTTCACCCGTTCCCGAAATACTTCGCCCCGATCAATTTCATTCTCGAGGGCGTCACCCTGATCGCCAAACCGATTTCGCTGGGGCTGCGGCTGTTCGGCAATCTGTACGCCGGAGAAATGATCTTCATTCTCATAGCGCTCATGTATACGGGCGGTCTGGTGATGGGCATTTTCGGCGGCGTGCTGCAATGGGCGTGGGCGGTATTCCACGTGCTCATCATTACCCTGCAGGCCGGTATCTTCGCGGTGCTGTCTGTGGTGTATCTGGCGCAGGCCCACGATGTGGAGTCGGAACACTGACGCCGCTCGAGGAGCCGGCGCAGGCATCGAAACGTCAGCACCGGCAGGCGCTGCCGGCTGACATACATACGTGTCCGACAGGGTCTTGAATCCCGAAGGGCGACAACAACTCGAAACTTGGAGTGATCATGGAGCTAGTTTACTTAGCAGCCGCACTGATGATGGGACTGGGTGCCATCGGCGCCGCCATCGGCGTGGGTATTCTGGGCGGCAAATTCATGGAAGGCGTGGCGCGTCAGCCGGAACTGCTTCCCATGTTGCGGACCCAGCTTTTCATCATCCTCGGTCTGGTGGACGCGGTGCCCATGATTGCCGTGGGTATCAGCCTGTACCTGATCTTCGCCCTGGGCGGTTGAAGGCGGGCGCCGGCGTCGTGCCGGTGGATTCGCGTTCAACGGATAACCGACTCGAGGTGAGCTTATGACACTCAACCTGACGCTCATTGGTCAGAGCATCACGTTCCTGGTGTTCGTGTGGACCTGCTGGAAATTCATCTGGCCGCCACTGATGAATGCCATGCAGGAGCGCCAGAAGGCCATCGGTGAGGGTCTTGCCGCCGCCGAGCGGGCGGAGAAGGATCTGCAGCTCGCCCGGGAACGGGCCACCGATAACCTGCGCGAAGCCAAGGAAGAGGCGGCCAAGATCCTCGACCAGGCTCGCGGTCAGGCGAATCAGATGATCGAGAACGCCAAGAACGATGCCCGCGCAGAAGGCGAACGCCTGAAGGAAGCCCAGCGCGCCGAGATCGAACAGGAAGTGAATCGTGCCAAGGAAACGCTGCGCAAGCAGGTGGCCGTCCTCGCGGTCACCGGGGCGGAGCGTGTGCTCGGTGCCAGCGTCGACGCCGATCGGCATGGTGAACTGCTCGATAAAATCGCCGCCGAGCTGTAAGGAGCACGCGCATGGCAGAACTCGCGACTATCGCCCGGCCCTACGCCAAAGCGGTGTTCGATCTGGCGAAGAGCGACAACACCTTGCCGCAGTGGTCCCGGATGCTGGCTTTTCTGGCGGTGGCAAGCGCCGATCCCAAGGTTCGCACGTTGCTTGATTCGCCGGATCTGTCCGCGGAAGAGAAGAGCAGCCGGCTGGCGGATGTCTGCGGGGATGAACTGAACGACCGGGCGCGCAACCTGGTGGGCCTGCTGGCTCACAACAAGCGGCTCGATGCCATCGAACAGATCCGCGAGCAGTTCGAGGAGCACAGAGCCGAGGAAGAGCGCGTGCTCGATGTGGAAGTGATAACCGCCTACGAGCTTTCGGCGGAGCAGTCGGAAAAGCTGCGCGCCGCGCTGCAGCGCAAGTTCGATCGGGAAGTCAGCGTAACCGGCCGGGTGGACCGTGACGTCATCGGCGGCGCGGTGATCCGGGCTGGAGACACCGTAATCGATGCTTCCCTGCGGGGCCGGCTCGACAAACTCACTGAGGCGTTGCAGCGCAATTGACGCCCAACCGAGCAGCCGCACCGCCAATGAGGCAAGCGCTCGCCGCCACGACGCGGCCGCGATGGAGAAATTGAGGAATCCAACATGCAGCAACTGAATCCTTCCGAAATCAGCGACATCATCAAGCGCCGCATCGAGAGCCTCGATGTCCATGCGGAAGCTCAGAACGAAGGCACCATCGTCGGCGTGTCGGATGGCATCGTGCGTATTCACGGCCTGGCGGACGCCCAGTACGGCGAGATGATCGAGTTTCCCGGCGGCCTGTACGGCATGGCGTTGAACCTGGAGCGCGACTCCGTGGGCGTGGTAATCCTGGGCGATTACGAAGGCCTCTCCGAAGGCATGACGGCGCGCTGCACCGGGCGGATCCTCGAGGTGCCGGTCGGCCGCGAATTGCTCGGCCGCGTGGTGGACGCCCTGGGTAACCCCATCGATGGTAAAGGGCCGCTGAACGCTTCCGACACCGCTGCCATTGAGAAGGTGGCCCCGGGGGTGATCGCCCGGCAATCGGTGGATCAGCCGGTGCAGATCGGGTTGAAATCCATCGACTCCATGGTGCCCATCGGCCGCGGCCAACGTGAGCTGATCATCGGCGACCGGCAGATCGGTAAGACCGCCATCGCCGTTGACGCCATCATCAATCAGCGCGACAGCGGCATTAAGTGCATCTACGTGGCGGTGGGCCAGAAGATGTCCACCATCGCCAATATCGTGCGAACGCTGGAAGAGCACGGCGCCATGGACAACACCATCGTCGTCGCGGCCGGTGCCGCCATGCCCGCACCCATGCAGTTCATTGCACCCTACGCCGGCTGCTCCATGGGCGAATTTTTCCGCGACCGCGGCGAAGATGCCCTGATCATCTACGACGACCTGACCAAGCAGGCCTGGGCCTATCGGCAGATCTCGCTGCTGCTCAAGCGCCCGCCGGGCCGGGAAGCGTATCCGGGCGACGTTTTCTACCTGCATTCGCGTCTGCTCGAGCGGGCCTCCCGGGTCAACGCCGACTACGTCGAGCAGGTCACCAACGGCGAGGTCAAGGGCAAGACCGGTTCGCTCACCGCTCTGCCGATCATCGAAACCCAGGCCGGGGACATTTCTGCGTTCGTGCCTACCAACGTAATCTCCATTACCGATGGGCAGATCTTCCTGGAGGCCGACCGTTTCAACGCCGGCATCCGGCCCGCCATGAGCCCCGGCACGTCGGTGTCCCGGGTGGGCGGCTCGGCCCAGGTGCCGTTCATGAGGAAGATCTCGGGCGGTATCAAGCTGGCCCTGGCCCAGTACCGGGAACTGGCGGCATTCTCGCAGTTCGCCTCAGACCTCGACGAGGCGACCCGCCGCCAGCTCCAGCACGGCCAGCGGGTGGAAGAGCTGATGAAGCAGGATCAGTTCAAGCCCATGAGTGTGGCGGAAATGGGGGTGAGCCTGTTTTCCGCCACCGAGGGCTACCTGCGCGACGTACCCGTGGACAAAGTCCTGGAGTTCGAACAGGGGCTGCTGGCCTACATGAAGTCGGAGCATGCCGAGTTCATGGATAACGTCAATGAAACCGGCGCCTACAACGATGATGTTGTGGCAGAGATGAAGCAGGCCATCGAGGCCTACAAAGCAACGGTGAGTTTCTAAGCCCCGGCGGGAAAACTATGGCAGTCGGCAAGGACATCAAGAAGAAGATCGGCAGCGTGTCGAACACGCAGAAGATCACCAGCGCCATGCAGATGGTGGCGGCGAGCAAGATGCGTCGTACCCAGGAGCGCATGCGCCAGGGCAAACCCTACGCCGAGAAAATTCGCGCGGTTATCGGCCATCTGGCCACTGCCAATCCTGAGTATCGCCACACTTATATGAAGGAGCGCGAGGTCAAGCGTATCGGCTATCTCGTCGTGTCCACCGACAAGGGGCTGTGCGGGGGCCTCAACGTGAACCTGTTCCGGGTGCTGTTGCGCGACATGGGCGAGTGGCACGGCAAGGGCATCGAAGCCGATCTGGGTCTCATCGGCAATAAGGCGGCAGCTTTTTTCCGCGCTGTGGGCGGCAACGTCACGGCTGCCATCAGTGGCGTGGGCGAAGCGCCCACCCTGGCCGAACTCATCGGCGGCATCAAGATAATGCTCGATGCCTACGAAGAGGGCCGCATCGACCGGCTGTTCATCGTCAGCAATGAGTTCGTCAATACCATGACCCAGCAGCCGGTGATCCGCCAGCTGCTGCCGCTCGATCCGGCTGACGAGGCGGAGTTCGCCCACCGCTGGGATTACATCTACGAGCCGGAAGCCAAGGAACTCATCGAAGATCTGGTGACGCGCTTCATCGAATCCCAGGTCTACCAGGCGGTAGTGGAGAACGGTGCCTGCGAACAGGCGGCGAAGATGATCGCCATGAAGAACGCAACCGAGAACGCGGATAAGCTCATCGACGAGCTGACCTTGATCTACAACAGTGCGCGCCAGGCGGCGATTACCCAGGAAATCGCCGAGATCGTGGGCGGCGCCGCGGCGGTATAGAGGTAATTTGTGGGAGCGGCCTCCCGGCCGCGACAAAAAGACATCGCGGCCCGGAGGCCGCTCCCACAGGTTGGAAAGAACATCTGAGAGGCTAGGAATCATGAGCAGCGGTCGAATTGTGCAAATCATCGGCGCCGTCATCGACGTGGAGTATGCCCGAGAGGACGTGCCCAAGATCTACGACGCCCTGACGGTCAACGAGACCGGGCTGACGCTGGAAGTTCAGCAGCAGCTCGGCGACGGCGTGGTCCGCACCATCGCCATGGGAACGTCGGATGGTCTGTCACGAGGCCTGGCCGTGGAGAACACCGGCAAAGCCATCAGCATTCCCGTGGGGGAAGAGACCCTGGGCCGCATCATGAACGTGCTCGGTGAACCCATCGACGAGAAGGGTGAGGTCAACGCCAAGGAGCACATGCCCATTCACCGCGAGGCTCCCTCTTATGAGGACCAGCGGGGCGGCAACGAAGTGCTGGAAACCGGTATCAAAGTCATCGACCTGATCTGCCCGTTCGCCAAGGGCGGCAAGGTGGGGCTGTTCGGCGGCGCCGGCGTCGGCAAGACCGTGACCATGCTGGAGCTGATTCGCAACATCGCCACCGAGCATGCCGGCCTGTCGGTGTTCGCCGGCGTGGGGGAGCGCACGCGGGAAGGTAACGACTTCTACCACGAGATGCAGGATTCCGGCGTACTCGACAAGATTTCCCTGGTGTTCGGTCAGATGAACGAACCGCCGGGCAACCGTCTGCGGGTGGCGCTCACCGGGCTGACCCTGGCCGAGAAGTTCCGCGACGAAGGCCGCGACGTACTGCTGTTCATCGACAACATCTATCGCTACACCCTGGCAGGCACGGAGGTGTCGGCACTGCTCGGGCGCATGCCTTCGGCCGTGGGTTATCAGCCCACCCTGGCCGAGGAAATGGGCGTGCTGCAGGAGCGCATCACCACCACCAAAACCGGCTCCATCACCTCGGTCCAGGCCGTTTACGTGCCAGCCGACGACCTCACCGACCCATCGCCGGCCACCACCTTCGCCCACCTGGATTCCACGGTGACTCTGTCGCGGGCCATCACCGACCTGGGTATCTATCCGGCCGTGGACCCGCTGGACTCCACCAGCCGGCAGCTCGACCCGATGGTTGTGGGGCAGGAGCACTACGAAGTCGCCCGGGGCGTGCAGCAGGTGCTGCAGCGCTATCAGGAACTGCGCGATATCATCGCCATTCTGGGTATGGATGAACTCTCGGAAGAAGACAAGCAGCTCGTCTACCGCGCGCGGAAGATCCAGAAGTTCTTCTCTCAGTGCTTCTTCGTGGCAGAAGCCTTTACCGGCAACCCCGGTGTGTTCGTGTCCCGGGACGACACGGTGCGCAGCTTCAAGGCCATTCTCGATGGTGAATACGATAACCTGCCGGAAGACGCCTTCTATATGGTGGGCACCATCGAAGACGCGGTGGAGAAAGCCAGAAAGATGGAAGGCGAGGACTGAGGCAACACAATGGCCATGACCATGCATTGCGATATCGTCAGCGCCGAGGAGGAAATCTTCTCGGGCCGGGTGACCCTCATGAGTGTCACCGGCACCATGGGCGAGCTGGGCATCATGCCGGGTCATGCGCCGCTGCTCACGGGCATTCGGCCGGGTCCTGTACGGCTGAAGTTCGACAATGGCGAAGAAGAAGTCTTCTTCGCCTCCGGCGGCTTTCTCGAGGTCCAGCCCGGTGTGGTGACGGTGCTCGCCGACACTGCGGTGCGGGCCGAAGACCTGGACGAGGCCTCCGCCGCGCAGGCCCAGAAAGAGGCCGAGCACGCGCTGGCCGAGCGTACGGCCGGGGTGGAATTCTCGGTGGCCGCGGCACAGCTGGCCGAAGCCATGGCGCGGCAGCGCACTCTGGACGAGTTGAAGCGCCGCCGTCGGCGCTAGCCCCTGCGTCCCGCAACCCTGCCCGGGTCGTTATAATCCGGGTTTTCCAGCGGTCGGGCGATTATGAAGCAGCAGGCGAAAACTCTCGAGGTCGTGGTCCTGGCTGCCGGCCAGGGCAAGCGCATGGCCTCCAATCATCCCAAAGTTCTGCATCCGCTGGCCGGACGGCCACTGCTGCGCCATGTGCTGGATACGGTAGCCGCCCTGCAGCCGTCGCGGGTTCATGTGGTGGTGGGCCACGGCGCCGAGTCGGTGCGTGCCGCCGTGGCCGACGACGTCACCTGGGT
This sequence comes from Gammaproteobacteria bacterium, assembly GCA_034522075.1. Classification (GTDB taxonomy): domain Bacteria; phylum Pseudomonadota; class Gammaproteobacteria; order Pseudomonadales; family Azotimanducaceae; genus UBA7803. Next base: position 274,801 of record JAXHLO010000006.1, read on the forward strand.
CATGCAGGCCGAACGTCTGGGTACCGGTCATGCCGTGAGCCAGGCGTTGCCCGGCATCGCTGACGACTCCCTGGTGCTGGTGGTCTACGGCGACGTGCCGCTGATCGGCGCAGCCACGCTGCAGGCGTGTGCGGACGCCGCCGCCGGAGAGGCCGTGGCGCTGGTGACGGCGGAACTGGAAGAGCCGGCACAGCTCGGCCGGATATTGCGTGATGCCGACGGGGGCATTTGCGGCATCGTCGAGTACCGTGACGCCGATGCCGGGCAACGGGACATCCGCGAAATCAACTCCGGCATCATGGCCGCCCAGCGGTCCATCCTTGCGCCGCTGCTCGCAAAGCTCTCGCCGGACAACGCCCAGGGCGAATATTACCTCACCGACGTGGTCGGCCTGGCCGTGGAGCAGGGCATTCCGGTGCAGGGGCTGACCGTGGCAGACCCGGAGGAAGTGGCCGGTATCAACGACCGGGCCGAGCTCGCGGCCATGGAGCGGCGCTGTCAGCGGCGTCATGTGGCGGCCTTGATGGCGGCGGGGGTCTCCGTGGCCGACCCGGAACGGGTGGATGTGCGCGGCCGGGTCAGCGCCGGGCGCGACTGCTTCATCGACGTCAACGTGGTGCTGGAAGGCGACGTCAGGCTGGGCGACGACGTGTATCTGGGCCCCGGGGTGGTGCTGCGCGACAGCTCGCTGGGCGACGGCGTGCGGGTCGAGGCGCACACCGTGGTGGAAGGTGCCCGGGTGGCTGCCGGCTGCATACTGGGTCCGTTTGCCCGCCTCCGCCCTGGCACCGAGCTGGCTGAAGACGTCAAGATCGGCAACTTCGTCGAGACCAAGAAGACGCTGATGGGCCGGGGCAGCAAGGCCAATCATCTGGCGTATCTGGGCGACGCCACGGTTGGTGAGGACTGCAACGTCGGTGCCGGTGCGGTGACCTGCAACTATGACGGCATCGACAAGCATCCTACGGTGATCGGCGACAACGTGTTCGTCGGCACCAACACGACCCTGGTGGCACCGCTGGAGATCGAAACCGGCGCTTACGTGGCTGCCGGGTCTACGGTGACCAGCAAGGTCAATGCCGGCGAGCTTGCGGTTGGCCGTGGCCGGCAACGCAACATTCAAGGCTGGCGCCGTCCCGATCAGCGCAAGGAACGTTCCTGACCGCTGCGACCTAGCGCGCGGCCGCCGGCTGCCATCGCCTGCCCGCTACCGTTACAATTGCGCGCCTACAGCAATCCAGCACGCCGGTACCCGCTCACGTGGACGTCACACACATTCTCGAAGACCTGAACGAGCGCCAGCGCGAGGCCGTCACCGCGCCCGTGGGCAACACGCTGGTGATCGCCGGTGCCGGCAGCGGCAAGACCCGGGTGCTGGTGCACCGCATTGCCTGGCTCATCGAGGCCGAACAGGTGTCGCCCCACGGCATTCTGGCGGTGACTTTCACGAACAAGGCGGCCGCCGAAATGCGTGCGCGCATCGAAGAGCTGCTGGAGATTTCCGTGCGCACCCTGTGGGTGGGGACTTTCCACGGTATCGCTCACCGGTTGCTGCGCATGCACTGGCAGGAAGCCGATCTGCCGCAGAACTTCCAGATCCTCGACGCGGACGACCAGTTGCGCCTGGTCAAGCGGGTCATGCGGGCCCTGGATATCGACGAGCAGAAGTGGCCGCCGCGCCAGGCTGTGTGGTTCATCAACGGGCAGAAGGACGAAGGCCGGCGGGCGCGGGAGACGCCGGCCGGCGACGATCTGTTCCGGATTACGCACAAGCGCATCTACGAAGCCTATGAAGAGCTGTGTCAGGACGGCGGCCTGGTGGACTTCGCGGAGCTGCTGCTGCGCAGTCATGAACTGTGGCTGAACCGGGCGGAACTGCTGGAGCACTATCAGCGGCGCTTCGGCCATCTGCTGGTGGACGAGTTTCAGGACACCAATGCCATTCAATACGCCTGGCTGCGGGTGCTGGCGGGCCGCAACGGCAAGATCATGGCCGTAGGCGACGACGATCAATCCATATACGGCTGGCGCGGCGCGCGGATCGAGAACATCCACCGTTTTCAGGATGATTTCGCCGACGTGGGCGTGGTGCGTCTGGAGCAGAACTATCGCTCCACCGGCACGATTCTCGAGGCGGCCAACGGTCTCATCGATCACAACGCCGATCGCCTGGGCAAGAAACTCTGGACCGACGGGGCCAGGGGCGACCCGATTCAGGTGTACTCCGGCTACAACGATCTGGACGAAGCACGCTTCGTAGCCGAGCGCACTCAGGAATGGATCGACGGCGGCGGCAGCCCGGAGGACGTGGCGGTGCTTTACCGCTCCAACGCACAGTCCCGGGTGCTGGAAGAAGCCATGTTGCGTTCGGACATTCCGTATCGCATCTATGGCGGCGTGCGCTTCTTCGAACGGGTGGAAATCAAGAACGCACTGGCTTACATGCGTCTGCTGCAGGACCGGCATTCGGACCCGGCCTTCGAGCGGGTGGTGAATACTCCCACACGGGGCATTGGTGACAAGACGCTGGAAGCGGTCAGGCAGCAGGCACGCAACCGTAGCGTGTCTTTATGGCAGGCCAGCAAACTCACCGTTGCCGAGAATCTGTTGCCAGCGCGCAGCACCGCCAAGCTGGCGGAGTTTCTGCGCCTGGTGGACGAGCTGGACGAAGCCACGGCTGGCCAGAAGCTGCATGAACTTGCCGACGCCTGTATCCAGGCCACCGGGCTGCTGGATTTCCACAGCCGTGAGCGCGGCGAGCGCGGTATGGCGCGCAAGGAGAATCTGGAGGAACTGGTGAGCGCCTGCCGTCAATTCACCGGTGAGCTGGTCTTTCCTTTGCAGGACAGTGATCGAGCCGAAGTCCCCGTGCTGCAGGAGTTCCTCGATCAGGTGTCCCTGGATTCCGGCGAGCGGGAATCCCAGGCCGGGCCAGCAGTTCAGATGATGACACTGCACTCCGCCAAAGGGCTCGAGTTTCCGGTGGTGTTCCTCTCAGGCATGGAAGAGGGTCTGTTCCCGCACCGTATGTCCGCGGAGGAACCGGGACGCATCGAAGAGGAACGGCGCCTTTGTTACGTCGGCATTACCCGGGCCATGCGCGTGCTCTATCTCACCTATGCGGAAACCCGGCGGCTGCATGGCCAGGACACCTACAACCGGCCGTCGCGGTTTCTGCAGGAGTTGCCCCGGGAGCTCATTCAGGAAGTGCGCATGGGCGGCGCGGTGCACCGCCCCTATGGTGTCGCGGCGCGCGGCAGTGCCGGCAGCCGCAGCCTGAGTGAAGTGGACGTACCGGGTCTGCGTATGGGGCAACGGGTCATGCATGCCAAATTCGGCGAAGGCGTCGTTGTGCAGAGCGAGGGCAGCGGCGACCGGGCCCGGGTGCAGATCAACTTCCAGGAAGCCGGAGCCAAGTGGCTGATGATGGGATATGCCAGACTGGAGCCGCTGGATTAGGTGCCCGCGTCTGACAAGCGTGTAAACGGAGGGAAAATGCGAAGCGTATTGTGGGTGCTTGCCGCGCTGATGCTGAGCGGCTGCGGCGACGGCGACGGTACACAAGCGGGAGGCACATATCAGGACGCTGATGAGGTCTATCGCTGGAAACTCATCACCACCTGGCCGAAAAACCTGCCGGGTCTCGGCATGGGGCCGGAACGGCTGGCGGATCGGCTGCGGATCATGAGCAACGGCCGGCTGGACATCCGGGTCTATGGCGCCGGTGAGCTGGTGGGGGCATTCGAGGTCTTCGACGCCGTCTCCGCAGGGACCGCCGAGATGGGCCACGGTGCCGCCTATTACTGGCGCGGCAAGATTCCCGTCGCGGCCATGTTTTCCACAGTGCCGTTCGGCATGACCGCCCAGGAGATGAATGCCTGGTTGCATCACGGGGGCGGCATGGCCCTGTGGCGCGAACTCTACGAGCCGTTCTCCCTGGTACCCATGGCGGCGGGCAACTCCGGCATGCAGATGGCCGGCTGGTTCAACAAGGAAATCAACACCATCGACGACATCCGGGGGCTGCAGATGCGCATTCCCGGTCTCGGCGGCGAGGTGCTGAAGCGCCTCGGCGGCGAGCCGGTGTCCATGCCGGGCAGTGATGTCTACTCGTCCCTGCAGAGGGGGGTCATCGACGCCGCGGAATGGGTCAGCCCGTTCAACGACCTGGCCCTGGGTCTGCAGGATATCGCCGAGTATTACTACTACCCGGGCTGGCAGGAGCCGGGCCCCACCACCGAGCTGATCGTCAACGCCCAAGCCTGGGAGAGCCTGCCGGAGGATCTGCGCATGATGGTGGAGACCACGGCGCGCATGATCAACGAGGACATGCTCTCGGAGTTCACCGCACAGAACGGCCGGGCGCTCGCCACCTTGCGCCGGGAGCACGACGTGCAGTTGCGCCGCCTGCCCGACGACGTGCTGGAAAAGCTCAAGGCTGCCTCCCGGGAAGTGGTGGCCGAAACCGCGCAGGGCAATCCGCTGGCGCAACGCATCCATGATTCCTACATGTCGTTCATGGCCGAAGTGCGCGAGTATCAGGCCATCTCGGAGCAAGCGTACAACGACGCCCGCTGATCGCCAGGAGCCGGCCATGGATCTGAAGGTTACGGAATATGCGGTCGCCGACGGTATTGCCACCATCACCCTGAACCGTCCCGAGCGGTTGAACGCCTGGACCGGGCGTATGCACACGGAGTATCGCTGGTGTCTGGCACAGGCGGACGCCGAGCGCAGTGTCGGCGCCATCGTCGTCACCGGCAAGGGCCGGGGCTTCTGCGCCGGCGGCGATACCGAGGCGCTGGCCGGCCACGCGCGCAAAGGCGGTTACGATCCCGGTACGCCGGAACCGCTGGCACGGCCGGGCTATGGCACGGCGGCGGAGTTCGACGCCAGCTTCGCCTATCACTTCGGTCTCTCCAAGCCGGTGATCGCCGCCGTGAACGGTCCCGCCGCCGGCGTGGGGCTGGCTCTGGCGTGCTTCGCGGACCTGCGGTTTGCGGCTGCCGGGGCCAAGTTCACCACCGCCCACGGCAAGCTCAATCTACCGGCGGAGTACGGCCTGTCATGGCTGCTGCCGCGGATGGTCGGGTTGACCCGCGCCAACGAACTGCTGCTGTCGAGCCGGGTGTTCCTGGCTGAAGAGGCGCTGCAGATCGGCCTGGTCAACCAGGTCTTCGACGGCCCGGTGCTGCTGCAGGAAACCTATGCCTACGCCCGCAATCTGCTGGCCACCGTGGCGCCGGAATCTCTGCGCCAGACCCGCTGGCAGATCTACCGCGACCTGCACCGGGATGTGGCCGGCGCCGTGGCCGACTCCGAGGCTCTGCTCGGGACCATGATGCGGCAGCCCGATTACGCAGAAGGCGTCGCAGCCTTTGTCGAGAAACGCCCGCCGCGCTGGGGACGGGATTCGGACTAGTCCGGCAGACGTATGGCCCGGCCGGCGGCCCAGACCGCTACCGGCCGGGTCAGCGCGCTGAGGTCGTCCAGCGGATTGCCGTCGACGAGCAACACGTCGGCGGCAAAGCCGGGGGCGAGGCGGCCGGTCAGCGCGCCCAGTCCCAGGGCCCGGGCGGCGTCGCTGGTGGCGCTGCGCAGCGCGGCCTGCGGCGAACATTCGGCGATGCGCGCATAGACCGCCAGGGCGCCGGGCAGGTCATGATGGGCAACGCCGGGAATGCCGGCATCGGTGGACGCCACGAAGGGAATGCCCAGGCGCTGCATGGCCTGAAACGCAGCACGGATGTTGTTCAGCTTGGTGGGGTCCGCACTGTCCAGGTAGCGCTGCCAGCCGCGGTTCACCGTGGGTGAGACCCACACGCCATGGTCGACCAGCAGACGGGCAACCGCGGCATCGTAGTTGCCGGCCCAGCCATCCTTACCCATCCAGGAACAGTGCTCGATGGTGCGCACGCCGGCGCGGGCCGCATACTCGATGCCGCGCACGCCGTGACAGTGGGCTGCTACTGGAAGGTCGTGCCGGGCGGCAGCGGCAACCACTGCCCGCAGAGTGGGCAGATCGAACTGGGCGCCGGCGGGGTCACTGCCGCGGGTGAATATGCCGCCAGTGGCCATCACCTTGATCAGATCTACACCGCGGGCCACCTGGCGTTCGATCACCGCTTGCGCGGCCGCACTGTCGGCGGCCTCGCCGCCCCAGAAATGGCAATGCCCGCCCGGAGTTGTCAGCGGCTGGCCGGCACACAGCAGCCGCGGCCCGGGAACCCGGCCGGCGGCAAAGCGGTCACGCAACGCCAGTTCCAGCCACAAGCCGCCGCCGAGGTCCCGGGCCGTGGTGATGCCGGCGTCCACCATGGCCCGGGCCCGGGCGGCCATCTGCTCCGGGTCGCGGGGCGCATCCGGCGGCGGCGGCGTGGATTGCTGCGGGTCCAGTTCCATATGCACATGGGCATCGGTCAGGCCGGGAACGGCGGTAGCGCCGGCACAGTCGATGACGGTGTCCGCGTCCCGTCTGCTCAGGCCCTCGCCCACCGCATCGATCGCGGTGCCACCTAGACGCAGGCAATCTGCCGGGATCACGGTGTCGCCGTCCCAGATGCGCAGGTTTCGCAGCATGGTGGTGTGATGCATCAGTAGAGCACTCCGGGCAGCCAGGTGGCCAGAGCCGGCCAGGCCAGCACCGCCGCGAGGACGAGCAGTTGCAGCGCCACGAACGGCACCACACCGCGGTAGATGTGGGAGGTAGTGACGCCGTCGGGCGCCACACCCCGCAGATAGAACAATGCGAAGCCGAATGGCGGAGTGAGGAATGAGGTCTGCAGGTTCACGGCGATGAGCACGCCGAGCCACACCGGGTCCACGCCCATGGCGAGCAGCACCGGACCGACGATGGGGATGACCACGAAGATGATCTCGATGAAGTCGAGGATGAAGCCCAGCAGAAAGATCATCACCAGGGTGACGGCCAGCGCCCCCCACATGCCGCCGGGCATGTCGTTGAAAGCCGCGTGCACCAGATCGTCACCGCCGTAGCCGCGGAAGACCAGAGAAAACAGGGAAGCGCCGATGAGAATGAAGAACACCATGGCCGTGGTACGCAGGGTGGAGCGGCAGGTATCGTCCATGATGGCCCAGGTGAGGCTCCGGTAGGCGACGGCCAGGGCAACGGCACCGGCGGCGCCGACGCCGGCGGCTTCTGTGGGGGTGGCATAGCCGCCGAGAATCGATCCGAGCACCAGGACGATGAGCACCAGCGGCGGCAGCAGGCCCGCCAGCAGCCGATGCAACGGCTGCCGGCCGCCGGCGGCCATGGCCGGGGTCCGCTGTGGGTCGAACCAGGCCACGGCGGCTACATAGAGGGCGTACAGGCCCACCAGGATCAGGCCAGGGAGGATGGCGGCGGCGAACAGATCGCCCACGGATACGGATTTCGGTGCGAATACGCCCATGCTCAACTGCGCCTGCTGGTAGGCGGTGGAAATCACGTCACCCAGCAGGATCAGGGCGATGGAGGGCGGGATGATCTGCCCCAGGGTACCGGTGGCACAGATGACGCCGGTGGCCAGGCGTGGATCGTAACCCTGACGCAACATGGTGGGCAGGGACATGAGCCCCATGGTTACCACGGTCGCGCCGACGATGCCGGTGCTGGCCGCCATGAGCATACCCACTGCCACCACCGCCAGACCCAGACCGCCGCGCAGCCGGCCCATGAGGCCGGACATGCTGGTGAGCAGCAGTTCGGCGATGCGCGTCTTCTCCAGCATGACGCCCATGAAGACAAACAGAGGCACAGCGAGCAGCGTCTGGTTGGTGATGATGCCGAACAGACGCCCCGGCAGGAATCCCAGGTCGCGGCCGTCGAAGGTACCGGTGAGCACGCCGGCCGCGGCAAACAACATGGCTACGCCGCCCAGGGTGAGAGCGACCGAATAACCGGCCAGCAGGGCGACGATGACCGCCGCGAACATGAGCAGTGGGATGAACTCAGCCACCGCGGTTGCGCAGGGCGGCCAGGCAGCGGCCGATCTCTGCGATGCCCTGCAGAATCAACAGAATTGCACACACGGGAATGAGGGTCTTCAGCAGAAAGACACCCGGAATGCCGCCCACCTCGGCAGAGCCTTCGCCCACCCGCCAGGCACTGGCTACGTAGTTGCGGCTGTAGAGAATCATGACGACGGCCACCGGCAGCAGCGCCAGCACGTGGCCGGTGAGGTTCACCAGCGCGCGGCCCCGGGGCCCCAGACGCGAGTAGAACAGATCGACGCGAACGTGAGCATCCGCCTTCAGGGCGTAGGGAATACCCAGCATGAACACCAGGGCGTGCATGTACATCACGGATTCCTGGAGGATGATGGATCCTTCCCCGAAGACATAGCGCAGCACCACCACGGCCAGCGTGACGAACACCATGAGGGGCAGCAGCCAGGCTGTTGCCCGGCCCACCACCTCGGTTACGGCATCAATCGCTGCGATGAGCTTCAGGATGGCGTCCCCAGCCCCAGTAGCGGCGCGACGGCCGTTTCCAGCACTACCCCGGAGAAAAAGGCGAATCCCACCCAGGTATTGTTGCGAAAGGCGCGAAAGCATCCATCACGGCTGCGATCGCGCATCAGCACGTGCTGGTAGGCGAACAGCGCGGCCGCGGCGGCGAGGCCCAGGTGATAGAAAGTGCCCAGGGAGAGTTGTGAACCCAGCAACAGGAAAGCCAACAGAGCACTGGCCTGCAGCAGCCCCACCATGAAACGGTCGGCGCTGCCGAACAGAATTGCCGTGGACTTGATGCCCACCTGAATGTCGTCGTCCCGGTCCACCATGGCGTACTGGGTGTCGTAGGCGACGATCCACAGCAGACTGGCGACGAACAGCAGCCAGGCCTCGGCGGGTACCCGCCCCAGGACGCTGGCGTAGGCCATGACCAGGGCCCAGCTGAATGCGGCGCCCAGGGCAACCTGCGGCAGGTAGGTCCAGCGCTTCATGAACGGGTATATCACCGCCAGGCCGAAACCGGCTAAAGCCAGCAGCCGGGTCAATGGATTCAGAAAGATCAGCAGCAGCGCGGCGGCTGCGGACAAGGCCGTGAACAGGCCGAGGGCCTCGGCTGTGGAAATGCGCCCGCTGGTGAGCGGCCGTTGTTCGGTGCGTTTCACGTACCGGTCCCAGCCGCGGTCGGCGTAGTCGTTGATGACGCACCCGGCGGAGCGCATGATGAAGGTCCCCAGCGCGAAGATCACCATGAGGTGTACGGGCGGCACGCCGTCGGCGGCGAGCCACAGGGCTGCCAGGGTCGGCCACAGCAGCAGCAAGGTGCCCACCGGCCGGTCGAGGCGCATGAGTTCGAGGTATGTGGCAAGGCGTGGATGCATGAAACGTCTCCGCAGGCAGTTTACCCGCTGGGCCGCTCGCGTTGCACCCGCTGCTGGACCCGCGTTGCACCCGCTGCTGCACTCGCGTTGCACCCGCGTTGATTTTTACCGGCCTGGCAAGTAGTTTAGCGCGCTGCTCATTCATCCCACGGGACGACGACGAATGCGGAAATGGCAGTGCATCGTGTGCGGCTGGATCTATGACGAAGCCGAAGGTTATGAAGAGGAAGGCATCGCCCCCGGTACCCGTTGGGAAGACGTTCCGGAAGACTTCGTATGCCCGGAGTGCGGCGTCAGTAAAGAAGATTTCGAAATGATCGAAGTCGGCTGAGCCGGGAGCAGCCCATGAACCTGACCATTCGAATCCTCGTCGGCATGTTCGTGGGCATCGTTCTCGGGGTAGTCATACAACAATTCGCCCTGCCCGACTCCCACTGGCTCTACACCATCGGCGTCAACGGCTTCATCGACGCCGGCGGGCGCATCTTCATCGCCAGCCTGCAGCTCATGGTGGTGCCGCTGGTTCTGGTATCGCTCATCTGCGGCGCTGCCAGTCTCGGCGCTACCGGCAACATGGGCCGCGTCGGCGGTAAGGCCATCGGTCTGTATCTGGCGACCACGGCCATCGCCATCACCATCGCGTTGAGCCTGGCACTGCTGGTGGACCCGGGGATGGGCGGCGGCGAGCCGCCCATGGACGTGGAATACGATCCCGGCGAGCCCACCAGCATCAAAGACACCTTGATCGGCATTTTCCCCACCAACCCGGTGGCCGCCATGGCGGAAGGCAACATGCTGCAGATCATCGTGTTCGCCATTCTGTTCGGCATCGCCGTGAGTCATGCCGGCGAGTCGGGCACCCGGCTGATGGGCTTCTTCGAAGACGTCAACGAAGTGCTCATGCGCCTGATCACGGTGCTCATCAAGCTGGCGCCCATTGGCGTGTTCTGCCTGATGACGCGGTTGTTCGCCACCGAGGGGTTCGACGAGATCTACAAACTCGGTGCCTATTTCCTCACCGTTATCGGTGCGCTGCTGATCCACATGCTGGTGGTTTATCCTCTGTTGCTGACCTTGCTGGCGCGGCTCAATCCGCTGGTTTTCCTGCGCAAGATGCGCGAACCCATGCTGGTCGGATTCAGCACGGCCTCCAGCGGCGCCACCATTCCGGTGACTCTGCGCACGGTGGAACACCGGCTGGGGGTGAAGAACGAAGTGGCGTCGTTTTCGGTGCCCCTGGGCGCCACCATCAATATGGACGGCACCGCCATCATGCAGGGGGTGGCCACGGTGTTCATTGCGCAGTTCTACCAGGTCGGTCTGGACGTGAGCGATTATCTGATGGTGATTCTCACGGCCACCATGGCCTCCATCGGTACCGCCGGCGTACCCGGAGTCGGACTGATCATGCTGACCATGGTGCTTACCCAGGTGGGCCTGCCGGTGGAAGGCATCATGCTGATCATCGGCGTCGACCGGCTGCTGGATATGCTGCGGACCGCCGTGAACATTACCGGCGACGGCATGGTAGCCAGCATTGTGGCGCGCACCGAGGACGACATGGATCTGGCCGTGTTTGACGACCCGGAGGCCGGCAAACTGGTGGATTGAGCACCCCGCCGGCGGCAGGTTCAACGGCTCAGGTTGCCGGCCAGGTCGTCGAGCTGGCTGCTCGACTCGTTGAGCAGACGCAGCACCGCCGCGAGATTCTCCTGGCTGAGATCGAGAGCTTCGAGCTCCGCTGCGGCGGGCAGTTCCGGCGGCTGGTCGGTGAGGCCCTGGCTGCCGAGCAGCTTGCGGGTCAGCCGCAACAGGTGGGCGTAAGTGGCATTGGGCCCTTCGTAGTCGTCCAGATACTGGAAGCGCACGGCGTCGGTCACCGTTTCCGGCAGCGACCAGCACTCCAGCAGGGAGGCCGTGAGCAGCTCCCGCGGCATCTGCAGCACGAACTGATCGACGTAGGTATGGGGCAGGTGGCGGTTGGCCTCCTGCAGGGCGCAGATGGTCACGTACTGGTGGGGAAACACATGGCCCACGACCAGCGTGCCGAAGTTGGCCAGCAGCCCGGTCAGGTAGCACAGCCCGCTGCCCGGCCGCCGGGAGGCCGGCATCTGTCGGGCCAGCGCCTCCATGGCCGCGGCGGTGAGCACGGCTTCCAGCCAGAACGTGGGCAGGCCGCGCACGTGGGTGTCCGGCAGGCGCAGGGTCTGGCCCAGGGCCATGCCCAGCGCCATGCTCAGGACGGTGTCGAAACCCAGCACCCGCATGACGGCGTCATCGATGGTCCCTGCCGGCGGGTTGGGGTTGTAGAAGCCCGAGTTCGCCCAGCCCATGATGCGCGCGGCGATGCTCGGGTCCGTCTCGATGATGCGAACCAGGTCTGCCAGGTCGTAGTTGTCGTCGCTCTGCAGGGCGATGATGCGCCGCGCCGCTTCCGGCAACGGTGGAATGTGCAGAGTCTGGTCGAGCCTTTCCTGCATGCGCTGGGCCGTGAAGCGTGACAGGGTCACGCCGATCTGCTGGAGATCTTCGCTGCGATCGCCGGTGGTAGGCTCGGCGCCGATGGCTTCGGTAAAGCGCCCGGTCATCATGGCCAGGTCCGGATCCAGCAGGTCAGAACCCTTGGCCTGAACAAAACTGCCAGGCTCTGTGGTAGCAAGCGCTAACTTACTTTCCTGGAGCAGCCGCTCTTCGACCACCACGGGCAAGCCGTAGGCGCCCGGCAATGCGGCGGTAGGCTCTTCCACCTGATAGGGGCGAGCGCGCAGCTCGCGGCCGGTGGCCGTCTGCAGGGCGCCGATGTCGAGCAACGCCTGCTGGGGTACCAGCACCTGCACTTCGCCCCGGGCATCTCCCATGATGACGCTGCGGACGCGCTCCTCCGCCGGCGGATGGGGATAGGGCTTGAACGACCGCTGCGCGCCGGTGCCGGGTGAAAGCTGCTCGAATGCTGGCATAGGGGTGCGTCCCGATTAATCCGATATCACTGGCAGTATAAGAGTGCCGCGGCGTCTGTGGCGGGGCCCGGGCGGCCGGATGGCCGCCTGTTACACGGAAATGTGACCTGTGTCCGCCGGAGCCCAGGCATGCAGCAGCGCCCGGGCTTCCTCCGGGGCGTCCGCCAGCAGCCGGTCGCCGCGGGCGACCACGGCCGTCATCAGGTGGGCATGACGGGACAGGTCGGCGATGCGGAACCCCTGTTCTCCGGTTTGCCGGGTTCCCAGCAGCTCACCTGCACCGCGCAGCGCCAGGTCCTGCTCAGCCAGATAGAAGCCGTCCTGACTCTGCCGGATCGCTTTGAGGCGAGCCCGGGCGGTTTCGCTCAAGGGCCCTTTGTAGAGCAGGATGCAGTGGGACGGCGCGTCGCCGCGGCCCACGCGGCCCCGCAGCTGGTGCAGCTGAGCGAGACCCATGCGCTCCGGATTCTCGATGACCATCAGGGTGGCATTGGGTACGTCGACCCCCACCTCGATGACGGTAGTCGCTACCAGAAGGCCCAGGCGGCCGGCGGCAAAGGTCTCCATGACCCGGGCCTTCTCGGAACCGGGTAACCTGCCGTGCAGGAGCCCGATGTTGCTGCCGGGCAACGCCCGGTGCAGGTCGTCGGCCGTGGGCTCCGCCGCTGCCAGATCGAGCTGTTCGGAGGGTTCGATGAGCGGGCATACCCAATAGGCCTGACCGCCCCGGGCCAGAACCTGGCGGACCGTGTCGAGCACCTCCCCGCGGCGCGCCGCCGACACCACCCGGGTTTCGATGGGCTGCCGGCCCGGCGGCAACTCGTCGATGACGGAGACGGCCATATCGGCGTACAGGGCCATGGTCAACGTGCGCGGGATGGGCGTGGCGGTCATGACCAGTTGATGGGGAGTGCGTCCTTTGTTGCGCAACGCCATGCGCTGATGGACGCCAAAACGATGCTGTTCATCGATGATGGTGAGTGCCAGTCGGGCGAAGTCCACGCCGCTCTGGAACAGGGCGTGGGTGCCGACGGCCACCAGCGCCGACCCGCTGCTCAGGCGTTCGGCGGCCTCCCGGCGGGCGGCCGCGGTCAGGCTGCCGGTGAGCAGCACCACCGGGATGCCCAGTGGTTCGAGCCAGGCGGAGAATTTCAGATAGTGCTGCTCGGCGAGAATCTCGGTGGGCGCCATGAGCGCGGTCTGGGCTCCGTGCTCGGCGGCGCGGATCGCGGCGAAGGCCGCCACCACGGTCTTGCCCGAGCCCACGTCACCCTGGACCAGGCGCAGCATGGGTGATTGTGCGGCGAGATCTTCCAGAACTTCCCGCACAACGCGTTTTTGTGCGCCCGTCAGCTCGAAGCCCAGATTGCGCAGCAAGGTCCGGCCGAGCTGGTGCGCCTGGGGCAGGGCCAGCGTCGTCTGGCGCGCCCGGTCGCGCTGCCGGTGGCGCATGACCAGGTAGTAGGCGGTGAGCTCATCCGCTGCCAGACGCTCCTGGCAGGCGGCGATGTCGTCAGCCGATGCATCGGCGGGCGGTTCGTGCAGATAGAGCAGGTCCCGGAACGGCGTGCCCGGCTCGTCGGGCCAGTCGAGGGCCCTGACCTGGCTGACCAGGCTGCGCAGGCGCTGCTGGGACAAGCCCCGGGTGGTGCGGTAGACGGGTGTCAGACCGTGCGCCAGCGCTGGCGGATCGTGCTCGAAGACGTGATATTCGGGGTGGGCCATCTCCAGTCCGGCCGGTCCGAAGCGGACGTCTCCGAAGGCGCGGATGCGCAGGCCCGGTGCCACGAGGGCCTGCTGGCGCCTGGAAAAGTGGAAGAAACGCAAGGTGAGGAAGCCGCGGCCGTCGGTCAGGGTCACGGTCCAACTGCGGCGCCGGCCGAAGCCGATCTTCGAGTCCACCACCTCGCCTTCCACCAGGCACTCCCCGTCGCTGCGCAGCTCGTTCAGGGGGACCAGCCGGGAGCGGTCCTGGTAGCGTATGGGCAGGTGCGCCAGCAGGTCGCCCAGGGTGAAGATGCCCAGCCGTTCCAGCTTGGCTCGCAGGCTCGGCCCGACGCCTTTCAGGGTTTCGACGCCGCGGTCGCGCAGGGTCTCGCCGTCAGGTGCGCGGGCGCTGGCGCCGGGGCCGGTCACGCGCCCGGGGGCAGTGCCATTACCGCATCCACCTCTACGCCGGCGCCGCGGGGCAGGGCCGCCACGCCCAGGGCCGCGCGGGCCGGATAGGGCTCCTGGAAACATTCGGCCATGACTTCATTGACCACCTGGAAGTTGCCGAGGTCCGTGAGGTAGACGGTCAGTTTCACCAGATGGGCCAGGGAGCCGCCGCCGGCCTCCGCAACCGCCGTCAGATTCGCGAAGACCTGGCGGGCCTGTGCGGCAATGTCGCCGGGCACCAGCTCCATGGTTTCCGGATCGAGGGGGATCTGGCCGGACAGGAAAACCAACTGGCCCACCCGCACGGCCTGGGAATAGGGGCCGATGGCCGCGGGGGCGCGCTCGGTGTGTACGGGCTGGAAAGGCTGGTCGCTCATGCTGTCTCCCGGTTATCAGGAACCGACTCGATGAATGGCGACGATGTCGCCGGTGGCGCGCAGGCGGCGCATCACCCGGGCCAGGTGATTGCGGTGGCGCACCGACACGTCGAGGCTGACGCTGGTGACCTCGGCGTTGCGCTCTTCCACGTTGATGGCGTCGACTCCGGCGTCCGCTTCGGATACCGCCGCGGCAATGCTGGCGATCATACCTTTCTTGCGGTGCACGTCGATGCGCAGGAAGGTGAGGAACTCCGCTTTGGTAGCGGCGGCCCAATGGGCCGGGATGATGTCGCGTCCGCCCCGCCGCCGGCGGATCTCCACCATGTTGGGACAGGTTTCGACGTGCACTACGAAGCCTTTGCCCGGGGTCATGTGACCGACGATGGCATCGCCGGGGATAGGGCCGCAGCAGCGGCCGTAATTGATGACCAGCCCTTCGCCGCCGCGAATGGCCACCGGCCCGCCGCTGTCCACGGTGATGCCGGTGGCGTCCGGGTCACCGGCCGCCAGCAACTGCTGGGCCACCACATAGGCCATGAGCTCGCCGTTGCCGATGGCCTGCAGCAGTTCCTCGAGCCGGCGCACACCGAACTCCTTGAATACCCGGCGCAGGCGGCGGAAATCCAGGTCGTTGATGCTCTTGTCGGCGCTGGCCAGGGAGCGGTTCAGCAGGCGCCGGCCGAAGGCGATGGAATCCGCCGCCTGCTGCACCTTGAGCGCCTGGCGGATACCGGTGCGCGCTTTGCTGGAGACGACGAAAGTGAGCCAGTCCGGGTTGGGCCGGGCCTCCGGGGCGGTGATGACCTCCACGCTCTGGCCGCTCTGCAGCTGCTGGGACAGCGGCGCCAGGTTGCGGTCGATGCGGCAGGCCACACAGTGATTGCCGATGTCCGTGTGCACGGCATAGGCGAAATCCACCGCACAGGCCCCCCGGGGCAGCTCCATGATGTGGCCTTTGGGGGTAAAGACATAGACCTCGTCGGGGAACAGGTCGATCTTCAGACTTTCGATGAACTCCAGCGGATTGCCCGCCTTCTGCTGCAGGTCGAGCAGGTCGCGCACCCACTGCCGGGCACGCTGCTGGCTGCTGTGGAAGTCGTCGCTGGTGGTCTTGTACAGCCAGTGGCCGGCAATGCCGTTTTCCGCTACCGCCTCCATGTGCCGGGTGCGGATCTGCACTTCGATGGGCACGCCGTGCATGCCGAACAAGGTGGTATGCAGCGACTGGTAGCCGTTCACCTTGGGAATGGCCACATAGTCCTTGAAGCGCCCCGCCACCGGCTTGTAGAGGTTGTGCACGACGCCGAGCGCGCGATAGCAGTCGTCCACCTGGTCCACGACCACCCGGAAACCGAACACGTCCATGATTTCGGCGAACGACTTGTGCTGGGTCTTCATCTTCCGGTAGATGGAATAGAGGTGCTTCTCGCGGCCGAACACCTCCGCGTCGATGTCTTCCTGCTTGAACGCCTCGGCGATAGTTTTGCGCAGCTCTTCCATGAGCTCCTTGCGGTTGCCGCGCGCGGCTCTGACGGCACGTTCGATACGGTCGGCGCGCAGTGGATACAGCGCGCGGAAACCCAGCTCTTCGAATTCCACCTTGATGTGGTGAATGCCCAGGCGATTGGCGATGGGGGCGTAGAAATCCAGGGTTTCCCGGGCGATGCGTTTACGCTGCTCGTGAGACATGACGCCGATGGTGCGCATGTTGTGCAGCCGGTCGGCGAGCTTTACCACGATGACGCGGATGTCCTTGGCCATGGCCATGGCCATCTTCTGGAAGTTCTCGGCCTGGGCCTCGGCGCGGCTGCGGAAGATGGTGGAAAGCTTCGACACGCCGTCGACGATCTGAGCCACGGATTCGCCGTAACGGTCGCCGAGGTTGGCTTTGCCGACGTCGGTGTCCTCGATGACGTCGTGCAGCAGCGCCGCCATCACCGTTTCGTGATCCATGCGCATGTGCGCGAGGATATTGGCCACGGCCAGCGGATGGGTGATGTAGGGGTGCCCGGTACGGCGCCATTGGCCTTCATGGGCCTCGGCCGCGTAGGCATAGGCGTCGCGCACCAGCGCGATAGCGTCGGCTTCCAGATAATTGGCCAGGTTGGCGCACAGGTCTTCGATGGATACGGGGTTGGCGACCGCGGGCCGCCGGGCCTGCTCGGCGAGCTGGGCGACGAAATACGACTCGTTCTGCGCCGGGCGCTTACCGGACTTACGCCGGCGCGGCTTGCCGTTGGCGGCGGCACCCGCCGGCAGGTTGCGGGATTCGCTGGTGGTAGATCGGGACGATGCGCGGCTGCGACCGGCCTTGGCTGGACGTGCGGATAGTTTAGGCGTCGCGGGCTTCGTCATCTCCTGTGCCGAAAGTCACTTCCATCCGCTCATCGTCGGTGGAGGCATCCTGCTCGTCAAGCATTTCCTCGTTGATGACGCCGGCGGCGATCTCCCGCAGCGCGATGACGGTTGGCTTGTCGTTCTCCTCGGCAACCAGCGCTTCGGTACCGAAACGGCGCAGCTGGCGGGCCCGGCGGGTCGCCAGCATCACCAGCTCGAACCGGTTGTCCACATGCTCCAGACAATCTTCAACGGTGATGCGTGCCATAACGGTCCTGTGGTGGGATTCGAAGGGAGCGCGAGTGTAGCGGCCGCGTGCGGCGCAATCAAGGACGGTGTCGTGGGCCGGCCTAACGCAGCAGCTCGTCGATGAGCCCCTGCAGCCCGGCGGTCTGGCGTTCCAGGCGCAGGCGTTCGGCGCGGACGATGCAGGCCAGGTCGGTGAGCGCCGTCTCGAAATCGTCGTTCACCACCAGATAATCGTAGTCGCGATAATGCGACATCTCCCAACGCGCCTTGTCCAGGCGGTGCCGGATGACGCTGTCGTCGTCTTCGCCGCGGCCGGTGAGCCGGCTCTGCAGTGCCGCCGTTGACGGCGGCAGAATGAAAATGCTGACGGTGCCGGGAAAGCGGCCGCGCACCTGGGCGGCGCCCTGAAAATCGATTTCCAGGATGACGTCGCGGCCCTGGCGTAGTTCGCCTTCCACAGCGGCTGCCGAGGTCCCGTAACGGTTGCCGAACACTTCCGCGTTCTCGAGAAACTCGCCGGCGTCGATCATGGCCTTGAAGCGGGCTTCGTCGACGAAGTGATAGTTGACGCCGTCGCGCTCCCGGGCACGCCGTTGCCGGGTGGTGTGGGACACCGAGACCACCAGCCGGGGATCGCGGTCGAGCAGTGCCGTGACCAGGCTGGTCTTGCCGGCCCCCGATGGCGCGGAGACGATGAGCAGCATGCCGCGGCCTGTCGCTGCCTCGGGGTTCATTCCAGGTTCTGCACCTGTTCGCGAATCTGTTCGATCACGACCTTCAGATCCACGGCGCGCTGGGAAATTTCCGCCAGCACTGATTTCGCTCCGACGGTGTTGGCTTCCCGATTGAGCTCCTGGGTGAGGAAGTCGAGACGGCGTCCATGGGGGCCGGGGCTGCGCAAGCTGCTGCGGGCCTCTTCCACGTGAATGCGCAGGCGGTCGAGCTCTTCGGCAATGTCGCCGCGGCTGGCAAGCAAGGCGACTTCCTGCTCCAGACGCTCCGGGTCCACATTGGCTTCGAGTTCCGCCAGGCGCTGGCGCAGACGCTGCTCGACCTGGTGGCTGATGGCGGCGCTGTGGCGCTTGACGGCTTCAACCAGCTCGTCGATGGCATCGAGCCGGCCGCTGATGGCGTCGTGCAGGGCGGCGCCTTCGCGGCGCCGGTGGGCGATGAGCTCGGCCAGGGCCGACTCGAACAGATCGGTAACCGGTTCTTCCAGGGCGTCGGCATCCAGCGACAGTTCCACGGCCAGCATGCCGGGCCAGCGCAGGATGTCCATGACGTTGGGCGGGCCTATCTCCGGGGCGTCCCGCCGTACCTGTTCCAGGGTGGCCAGAATCTGCAGCAGCAGCGGACGGTTGAGCTGCAGGGCGCTGCCGCCGGCGGCGGAATCCACGCGCAGGGTGCAATCGACCTTGCCGCGATGCAGGTGGCGCCGCAGCAGCTCACGCAGCCCATGTTCCAGGGGCCGGAGCTGCTCCGGCATGCGGAACTGCACCTCGAGAAAACGGTGATTGACGCTTTTGATTTCCCAGCCCAGGGCCAGTTCGTCGACTGGTTGCTCGGCGCGGGCGAATGCGGTCATGCTGTGAACCATGGGCGGAGCGGGTCCTGGTGGTCTGCCGGGAAGAATTCTAACCCGTTCCCGGTGCTGCCGTCCGGACTGACAAGGACCGCGAAGGCTGCTGACCTGCCGGGCTGGGGACTATACTGTGCCTTTGCCGATGATCCGGAGAATTTCCCATGACCATGCCTCGACCCAGCGGACGCGCCCCGGACGACCTGCGCGACATACGCTTCACCCGCGGCTTCACCAAACACGCTGCCGGGTCGGTGCTGGTGGAGTTCGGCGACACCAAAGTCATCTGTACCGCCAGCGTGGATGGCTCGGTACCGAACTTTCTGCGCGGCAAGGGGGTAGGCTGGGTCACGGCGGAATACGGCATGCTGCCCGGCTCGACTCATACCCGGGTGGACCGGGAAGCCGCCCGAGGCAAACAGGGTGGCCGCACGGTGGAGATTCAGCGCCTGATCGGCCGCTCACTGCGCGCCGCCATGGACATGCAGGCCCTGGGCGAACGCACCATCCGCATCGACTGCGATGTGATTCAGGCGGATGGAGGAACCCGCACGGCATCCATTACCGGGGCCTGCGTGGCCCTCGCCGACGCCACCGCCCGGGCGGGGGTTCAGGGCGCATTCAGGGAACTTGTGGCATCAGTGTCCGTGGGTATGTGGAATGGCCAGCCGGTTCTCGATCTGGACTATGCGGAAGACTCATCGGCAGACACGGACATGAACGTGGTACGGGTGGCGTCCGGCGGCTTCATCGAAATACAGGGCACCGCGGAAGCGGCGCCGTTCGACGAAGGCGAACTGTCCGCCATGCTGGCGCTGGCACGCCAGGGTACCGATGCGCTGCTCGATGCCCAGCGGGCGGCCCTGGCCGGTTAGTCAGAATGAACCATTGCCGCTGAACGACCAGCAGAAAGGAAGGTCAATGATCGGGGAATGCAACCAGTGCAAGCACTCATGACGGCCCCTGCGGCAGTGCCGTCCGCCCAGGCCCTCGTCGGCCTGCTGGAACGCGCCGGGGTTCTGCGCTTCGGCGAGTTCACCCTGAAGTCGGGGCGGCGCAGCCCGTATTTCTTCAATCTGGGAGCCCTGCACGGCGGCGCGGATACTCAGCAGCTCGCCGAAGCCTACGCGGGGCGCATCCGCACGCTGGGCGCGGAGTTGGACGTCGTGTTCGGCCCCGCCTACAAAGGCATTCCCCTGGCGGTTGCCACGGCCGAAGCCCTGGGCCGGGCGGGTGTAGACGCGGCGTGGGCGTTCAACCGCAAGGAAGCCAAGGATCACGGCGAAGGCGGCGCCTTCGTGGGCGGCGACGTGGCGTCGCGGGTGGTTCTGGTGGATGACGTGCTCACCGCAGGAACCGCCGTGCGTGAGGCGGCGGCCCTGATCGACGCTGCCGGCGGCACGCTGACCGCGGTGGTCATCGCCCTGGACCGGTGCGAGGTCAACGACGACGGCCGCACCGCCGTAGAGGCGCTGGCCGCGGAATTGAGCGTTCCGGTGGTGAGTCTGCTGACTATCGAGGATGTGATCGGCTACCTTGACGAGGTGAGCCGCGAGGACAAAGATCGTGCGGAGATATCCAGGAGGATTCGCGACTACCGGGAGGCATACTGTGTGCCCAGCCGGCAGTAGGCGGAAAAGCGTCATGATTTTTCAGCGCATCTGCAGCGTGGGATTTCTGGTGCTGGTGGCGCACGCGGCTGCCGGCGCCAACTCGGTCATGTACCGCTACGTCAACGAGGACGGCGACCCGGTCTATTCCTATACGCTGCCGTCGGCGCAGGCCGAACTCGGTTACCAGAAGGTCGACCCGGAAACCGGCCGGATTCTCGAAAACGTGGCGCCTCAGCTGCCGCCGGATGAGCTGGCGGCCAAGCAGCGCCGCGAGCAGGCCATGCAGGCGTGTCGCGACGAGCTCGAGCGTATTTATCAGCTTTACGGAACCCGGGCGGACATTGAAAACGCGCTGGAGGATACCCTGAGCTCGCTGGGCACGCGGATCGGTCAGCTGCAGGCGAATCTGCGCCAGGCACGCCGCGAGCAGGAGCGGTTGCGGTCTCAGGCCGCGGATGCCGAGCGGGCAGGCCGCGGTGTACCCGGATACGTGCAGGAGAATCTGCGCCGGGCGCGCGGCCAGATCGAGACGCTGCGCGAAGAGATCGATAAGCGGGAGCAGGAAAAGCTTCAGGCCCGGGCCCGCTATGCCCACGAACTGGAACGCTTCGATGATGGCACCTGTCCGGCGCCCGGGACTCTGGCCGACTCCTCTACAGCGCGGGGCGGCTGACCGGCTCAGCGGAACACGGCGCGCTCCAGGGCATTCCACTGCTCCTCCCAACCGGCCGTCGGCAACGCACGGAACTCGCTGCGTACGAACTGGTTGATCCGCCCTTCGGCGGCTGACAGGACCAGGTTGGCGCCCGCCGTGCTGCCGAGCTCCGGGGCCGGAACGCGGGTCGTGGACCATTCCCGCAGGATGAGCCGCAGCTGAGTCTCCAGCCGGTCGAAAAGCTGGCGGATGCGGTTGCGCAGGCGCTCGGTCTCGCCGAGCAGTGCATCGCCCACCAGCAACCGTGCCATGCCAGGGTTGCGCTCGGCGAACGACAGCAGCAGCCAGAGGATCATGCGGCAGCGCCCCTGGGCCGTGGGCTCCTCGGCGAGAATCCGGGTGATGCGGCTGAACAGGGCCTCCTCGATGAAGGCGATGAGCCCTTCGAGCATCTTGGCCTTGCTGGGGAAATGCCGGTACAGGGCCGCTTCGGAGACACCCACCTGGCTGGCCAGTGCAGCGGTGGTGATGCGGCTGCCGGGATGGGTTTCCAGCATCAGGGCGAATGCCTGCAGGATTTCCTGGCGCCGGTTGCCCCTAGGCGCCATCGCGCGGGCTCTCCTGCTCGGCCGTTTCGCCCATCAAGGTGATCTTGGTGCCGATGCCGGCATCGGTGAAGATTTCGATGAGTAACGAATGGGCGATGGTGCCGTCGATGATCTGCACGCTGGCCACGCCGCCGCGCAGGGCTTCCAGCGCACAGTCGGTTTTCGGCAGCATGCCTTCGTTGATCGTGCCGTCGGCGATCAGGGCGGCAACCTGATCGGCGGCCAGGCTTGGCAGCCGCCGCTCGGCGGCATCGAGAATGCCCGGACGATTGGTCAGCAGGATCAGCTTCTCGGCAGCCAGTGCCTGCGCCAGGCGGCCTGCTACCAGATCGGCGTTGATGTTGTAGGACTCGCCGTGCTCGCCCACGCCGATCGGGGCTATTACCGGAATGAAGGCGTCGCGGGCCAGTGAGTGGAGCAGGTCGACGTTCACGTCCACCACCTCGCCGACATGGCCGATGTCGATGATCTCCGGTGCCGACAGGGCCGGGTCGGTACGTTTCAGGGTCATCTTGCGGGCGCGGATCAGACTGCCGTCCTTGCCTGTGATCCCCACGGCGCGGCCGCCGTGCTGGTTGATCAGCGACACGATGTCCTGATTGACCAGGCCGCCGAGCACCATTTCCACGACGTCCATGGTTTCCGCGTCGGTGACCCGCAGGCCGTCCACGAAGCGGCTGGGGATGTTCAGGCGCTTCAGCAGGTCGCCGATCTGCGGGCCGCCGCCGTGCACCACCACCGGATTCATACCCACCAGCTTCAGCAGCACGATGTCACGGGCGAAGGTGTTCTGCAGGCGCTCATCCACCATGGCGTTGCCGCCGTATTTGATGACCAGCGTGGTGCCGTGATACCGGCGGATGTAGGGCAACGCCTCAGTGAGGACGCTGGCGATGTTCTGCGCCTGGTCGTCGGAAATCTGCATGGGTTAGTGCCCTGTCACGCCAAAAACGTCGTGTTTGAGCCTCGCTGTGGCGCCAGGACAAGGCGCGCCGACGAGCAGTGGCAGGTCCCACGCGAGGAGGGGCAACGCGGTCATGGTGCCACAGCGAGGCTCCCGAAGGGCGCACCGGAGCGGCCCCTGGCCGGTGTTGGCGGCGCTTGCTGTGGGGCCTGCCACAGCGGCGCGCCGCCGCCTTGGCCAGCGACCGCTCCGGTGTGCAAATGCGACGTTTTTGGCGTGACAGGGCACTACTACCGAAACCTGAGCTCGGGGTCGACGGCCGTCAGCTGTGCCTGGAACACGTCCTGAATACGGTCCAGGGCCTCCTGGCCGTCGGCCTCGAAGCGCAGGGACAGGACCGGGCTCGTATTCGAGGGACGAATCAGGCCCCAGCCGTCCGCATAGTCGACCCGCAGCCCGTCGATGGTGGTGATGGTACCGTCGCCGAAGTCACCGTCGATGGACAGGCGTTCCAGAATCTCGAACTTTAGCTGTTCGGTGGTCTGTATCTTCAGTTCCGGCGTGCCGTAAGTCACCGGGAACTGAGCGAAAGTCTCGTCGGCGCTGGCATCCGTGCCGCCGAGGATCTCCAGTAGTCGCGCTGCCGCGTAGAGCGCATCGTCGAAACCGTACCAGCGTTCACCGAAGCAGATATGGCCGCTGAACTCGCCGGCGAGCAGCGCTCCGGTTTCTTTCAGCTTGGCTTTGATGTGGGAGTGACCGGTCTTCCACATGATGGGCCGCCCGCCCAGGTCGCCGATGAGGCTGTTCAGATGCCGGCTGCACTTCACATCGTAGATAATGTCCGCACCCGGATTGCGGGCGACGATATCCTGGGCATAGAGCATGAGCAGCTTGTCCGGCCAGATGATCTCACCGCTGGCGGTGACCACGCCGAGGCGGTCGCCGTCGCCGTCGAAGGCGAGCCCCAGATCGGCTTCCTCGGCGCGCACCACGGTGATCAGATCTTCCAGGTTGGCCGGCTCCGCAGGGTCGGGATGGTGGTTGGGGAAGTCGCCGTCCACCTCGCAGTACAAGGGCACCACCTCGCAGCCGAGCTGGCTGAGCAGGGTCGGTGCCAGGGCCCCGGCGACGCCGTTGCCGCAGTCGACCACCACCTTGAGCGGCTGTGCCACCACCACGTCGTCGACAATCCGGTCAACGTACTGGCCGGCTATGTCCACGCTTTCGATGTCGCCGTCGCCTTCGCTCAAGCGGTTGTCCTCGATGCGCTGGCGCAGTGCCTGAATACGCTCTTCGGCCAGGGTGACGCCGCCGATCATCATCTTCAGGCCGTTGTATTCCGGGGGATTGTGCGATCCGGTGATCATGACGCCGGTGCCCGTGTCGAGGACGTGGGTGGCGAAGTACAGTACCGGGGTTGGTACCTGGCCGATGTCCAGGACGTCGGCGCCCCCTTCGTTGAGACCGCGGGCCAGGGCGTCACGCAGGCCGGCACTGGAATGCCGGCCGTCGCGGCCGACGGCCACCCGTGTGTGGCCCTGTTCTGCAGCTTCTGCGGCAAAAGCCCGGCCGATCCAGTACACCACCTCCTCGGTGAGATTGCTGGTGGTGATCCCCCGGATGTCGTAAGAGCGGAATATCTCCGCCTGCAGGTCGAGCCCCATGGCCATGGGTGATGTGTCCTCTGTTACTTCGATGCCGAAATTGTCGCCGGCATCACCGCCGCTGGAGACTTCCAGGAAGTCGTCGGAGGCGGCCGGGCGCTTGCGCTTGGGAGCGGCCTCGACCTCGTCTTCGAGCAGTTCTTCCACCGCATCTTCGGCGGCGGCGTCTGCCTGATCCTGGGTGGCCGCGGCCGGGTCGCGGCGGTCCGGCGGTGCGGCCCCGCGGGCGGGTTGGGCGAGGCCGCCGATGTCCCGCGCCAGGTCGTAGAAGATGGCGAGCCTGAAGCGTTGCGGCTGCTGACGGCGGCCCTGTACCGCGCTGGTCATCTGGGTGACCAGTGCCGCGGCATCGTGACGGAAATTACGTGACAGGCTGGAAAACGCGAACAGGACACCGGCCAGCAACAGACCCACCGCGGCAGCGAATGCCGTCAGCAGGTCCAGGGCGCTGGCTACTGTTGCGCCGGCGGCGTCGCTGGGTTCGAACAGCAGCCGCCAGTGGGGAACGCTCAGCTCGCGGCTGATGCGTTGGCTCGAGCCGGTCTGGCCATGATCGCCCCATTGCAGCAAGGTCACCGGTTCCAGGCCTTCGAAGGTCTGCTCGAGCGTTACCCGGCCGGCATCCGCCGGCGCCGCGGCGGCGCCGGCCTGGTAGACGGTCTGCAGCGGGGTAAGCAGAAAATCGGCGGACATCGCCACGAACAGCACGCCCGCTGGAATCCCCGATGCCATTACCGGCCGCGCTGCATAGAAGCGGTTGCGGCGATTGTCGAGGCGGATGCCCTCGGGCCCGGCGAAGGGTTCCCGCTCGGCGCGTTCGATGAGGTCGAGGGCCGCGTACGAGATCGGCACCTCGGCATCCTGGTCGAGCCGCGCGGCGCCGGATGGAATGACGTCGACACGGTCGGCGAAGGGCAGCAGGTCCGTGAGTTGGGTGTTCAGGCGTTGCAGATCGTCCGCGTCCGCGCTGCTGACGGCGGCCACCGTATCCGGCGCCGCGGCGATGGCTGCCATCTGCGCGCGCAGCTCCGCCACCCGGGCATCGATCAGGCCTGCATAGTGGTCGGCGCTGACGGCGGCCTGCGCAGCTGCCGCCCGCTCGTTGCTGCCCTGTACGAGTTGCAGCCACAGCACGCCAGCGGACACCGCCAGACCCGCGCCGCTCAGGGCGATGATCAGCACAGCGCCGTGCCACAGGCCGGCACCCCTGCGCCGCTGACGCGCAGGGGTGATTACTGGAGGGCGTTCCTGGTTTTCCGGATCCAACGGTGTCGAGTCCTCAATCCCTGCTGCAATGGTAGTTGGCCAGTCCGGCGGTATCCAGTTCGGTGGGGCACTAGTGTGGTGTGCCGCCGAGAGACCGGGCTGCCGCTTCGAGAATGGCACGCGCCACCTGAGCCTTGCTGGTTCGCGGCAGCTGAGTTTCCGCCTCGTCGGTAATGATGGTTACCGTATTGTCATCACTGTTGAAGCCGCTGTCCGGGTCGGAGACGTCGTTGACCACGATCATGTCCAGACCTTTACGGCGGCGCTTGTCGCGGGCGAAGGCCACAGCGTCCTGGGTCTCGGCAGCGAAGCCGATGACCAGCGGCCGCGGCTCGCGGCGTGCCACGGCAGCAATGATGTCGGGGTTTTCCACCAGATCCAGTGAGCGTTCGCCGGATCCCTGGGCGGACTTTTTCAGCTTCTGCCCGGCAGCGCTGGCGGGTCGGTAATCGGCCACTGCCGCGACGCCAATGAAAATGTCGCAGTCGTCCACCCGGGCCATGACCGCATCGTACATGTCCTGGGCGCTGGTGACGGCCACGGTGGTGACACCCTGCGGGACGGTCAGGGCCACCGGGCCGCTGACCAGGGTCACACTGGCGCCCGCTTCACGGGCGGCGGCGGCCAGAGCATAGCCCTGTTTGCCGGAGCTGTGGTTGCTGATGAAGCGTACCGGGTCGATGGCTTCCCGCGTCGGCCCGGCGGTGATCAGAATCCGGCGGCCGCGCAGAGCCGGAATCGCGTCCGCAGCCATGTCCGCGCCGCCGCCGAGGAGGCTGGCCACCCGGGTCAGCAGCGCTTCGGGTTCCACCATGCGCCCCGGGCCGAACTCGCCGCAGGCCATGGGGCCGCTGTCCGGATCGGCGATGCTGCAGCCATCCTCGCGCAGCCGGGCGATGTTGCGCTGAGTAGCGGCGTGTTCCCACATGGCAACGTTCATGGCCGGGGCCAGCAGCACCGGGGCGCGGGTGGCGAGTCGCAAGGTGGTCAACAGATCGTCGGCGCGCCCGTCGGCAAAGCGGCTCAGGATGTCGGCTGTGGCCGGTGCAACCACCAGCAGTTCAGCCCAGCGGGCCAGTTCGATATGGCCCATCGCGGCCTCGGCCCCTTCGTCCCACAGATCGTTGCGCACCGGCCGGCCGGAAACTGCCTGCAGAGTGGTGGTGGTGACGAATCGGGCAGCGCTGCGGGTGATTACCACCTGAACGTCTGCGCCCGCTTCGCGCAGGCGTCGCACAAGCAGGGGCGACTTGTAGGCTGCAATGCCACCGCTGACCCCCAGTAAGATGCGGCGTCCCTGAAGCACGGGGCGAAGGTCGCTGGTGCTGTGGTTGCCCTGAGTCATAGCGGCTCCGCGCATATCCGATTGAAGTGGCGGCAACAGGTCGCGCGCAACCATACCACCAAGGCGATGGACTCACTACGCGCTATCCGGAAGGAATGACATGACCATGACACAGTATGCGGATTCCCCCGGGCGGCGGCCGTGCCCGGCACCTCCGGCATCTCCGGCAGATGGTGAGTGGCCGCGGCAGCGGTTGCTGCGTTCCGGGCCGGCGGCATTGAATGACGCAGAACTGCTGGCCGTGTGTCTGGGCACCGGCGACGGCCGCGTGGGTGTGCTGGCTTTCGCTCAGGCTCTGCTGGGGGCTTTCGGCGGGTTGCGCGGGCTGCTCAGGGCTTCGCCGCAGCGGCTGGCCGCGGTGCGGGGTCTGGGCCCGGCCAGAATCGCCCTGCTGCAGGCCGTGCTGGCGCTGGGCGAGCGGCATGCCGCCGCCGGCATTGCGGACCGGCCGCTGCTCAGCGACACCCGTGCCGTACGTCATTATCTGCAGCACAAGCTGTCCTGCCATGAACGCGAGGTATTTGCCTGTCTGCTGCTCGATACCCGGCATCGCCTGATCGGGTTCGAGACCCTGTTCCTGGGCTCTGTGGATCGAGCCAGCGTGCACCCGCGCGAGGTGCTGAAGTGCGCGCTCGCGCATAATGCTGCGGCCGTGATCCTGGCGCACAATCATCCTTCCGGCCATCCTGAACCAAGCCCCACCGACCTGCGCCTCACCGAGGAACTGCGCGCCCTGCTCGCCCACATCGACGTTCGGGTCATCGATCACGTGGTGGTGGGCCATGGCGCCACCGTGTCCATGGCGGAACGCGGCCTGCTCTGATCGACTATGCTTGGCAGCGGACGGCAATGCCGCGCTTGCCCGGGTCGGGCGCCTCTGGTATAAACGCGCCTCATTTTTTTCGGACCTCGGTGCCATGTCTCAAGTCTGCCAGGTGACCGGCAAGCGCCCGCTGAGCGGCAACAATGTCAGCCACGCTCAGAACAAGAACCGCCGGCGCTTTTCGCCCAACCTTCATTACCACCGGTTCTGGGTAGACGGTGAGAAGCGCTTCGTCCGCCTGCGCGTATCCGCCAAGGGCATGCGTATCATCGACAAGAAAGGCATCGATCAGGTGCTCGCGGACATCCGTCGCCGCGACGCCGCACAGTAAGCGGGCACAGGAGCAGCATCATGCGCGAGAAGATCAAACTGGTTTCCAGTGCCGGCACCGGGCATTACTACACCACCGACAAAAACAAGCGCAATACGCCTGACAAACTGGAATTCAAGAAGTACGATCCGGTGGTGCGCAAGCACGTGGCGTATACGGAAGCCAAGATCAAGTAACCTGCCGCCGGCTGCATCCGGCCGCTCATAGTGCCGGAACTCCCCGAAGTCGAAACCACCCGGCGCGGTATTGCGCCTCACCTGGTCGGCCAGCGCGTGGTGGGGTTCGCGGTGCGCAATGCGGCGCTGCGCTGGCCGGTGGTTCTACCCGAGGCGCTGCGCGGTCAGACCGTGACCGCCGTCGAGCGGCGTGCCAAGTATCTGCTGATCCGCTGCGACAGCGGAACACTCATCGTCCATCTCGGCATGTCCGGCAGCCTGCGTGTGGTGGCGGCGGCCGCGCCGCCGGGCAAGCACGACCATGTTGATCTGCAGTTGGAATCCGGCGGCGTGCTCAGGCTCAACGATCCGCGGCGCTTCGGCAGTATTCACTGGCACACGCAAGCGCCGGAGGAACACTGGTTGCTGGCCAGGCTCGGTGTCGAGCCCCTGTCCGAGGCCTTCTCGGGTACTTATCTCAAGCGCGCGGCCCGCGGCCGGCGGGTGTGTGTGAAAAATCTGCTCATGGACAGCCGCGTGGTGGTCGGCGTCGGTAACATCTACGCCAACGAGGCACTGTTTCTCGCCCGCATCCGCCCTACCCTGCGTGCCGGCCGGGTTACCCTGGCCAGCTACCAGCGGCTCGCCGCCGCCGTCCGCCAGGTTCTAGGCGATGCCATCGGCATGGGCGGGACCACGTTGCGGGATTTCGTCAATCAGGACGGCCAGCCCGGCTATTTCCGCCAATCCCTGTATGTCTACGGACGCGAGGGGTTGCCCTGCCGGGTTTGCGGCGCCGCCCTCAAGGGCCTGCGGCTCGGTCAGCGGGCCAGCGTTTTCTGCCCGAATTGCCAACGTGCCCAAGGTTTTACCCGCCCGTAGTGCTACAGTAGTTGAACTGGAGCCCGCCTGCGGGCGGGTTCGTATGACTCAACGGATGGAACTGTGGACATGAAGCAACTAGGCCGATTGCTGTTGTGTGCAACCCTCATGGGATGGCTGGCTGTGCCAGTGCAGGCGGCTCAGGAAGACGAGCCTTCGGCAGCGGCCATGGCCGGCGATCTGATCATCGCCCGGCCGCTGGGCATCGTCGCGACCACTCTGGGGGCTGCGGCTTTCGTCGTGAGCCTGCCGTTCAGTGCGGCGGGCGGCAATGTGGAGCAGGCCGCCGATATGCTGGTGGTTGGCCCGGCGCGGGAGACCTTCGTGCGTTGCCTGGGCTGTCGCTCAGCCGGCCGTTACCAGAAGCCGCGGACCGAGTAAAAGCCCCGCACCGGTCAGGCTTTCAGGTTCTGCGCAACAGGGCCTTGGCCACGGCCGGGTGTACGAACTGGGAAATGTCGCCGCCGAGAGCGGCGATTTCCCGCACCAAGGTCGAAGAGATGAACGAGCAGTCCTTCGAGGTCGGCAGGAAGACGTATTCGATACTCGGGTCCAGAGACTGGTTCATCTCCGCCATCTGAAACTCGTAGTCGAAGTCGGTGACCGTACGCAGACCACGCAGAATGTAATACGACTGGCGGCTGCGCACGTAGTCCACCAGCAGCGTGTTGAACCCTTCCACGGATACCTGATCGCCATAGTCGGCGAGCACTTCCCGGCACAGCTCGATACGATCTTTGAGATCCACCTTCGGATCTTTCTGGGCCGATGTGCCGATCGCCACGATCACATGATCGAACAGGTTCAGCGCCCGCTTCACCAGGTCGGTGTGGCCGTTGGTAATCGGATTGAACGACCCCGGATAAACTACTACGCGCATTGACCGCTCCCCCTCGAGACGCGGCGATGGTAGCCGGGTGCTCAGGGGGTGGCAAGAAGGCCGAATTGCGTGTCGCCGGCAACCCCGTGCTTGATCTGGCGCCAGCCGGCATCCGGCATGGCGTCGCGGCGCCCGACCTCCACGTAGATCAGGCCTTCGGCGGCCAGCGCACCCGTGGCGGCAATGGTGTCCAGAGTCTCGCCGAGTACCCCCTGGCGGAACGGCGGATCGAGGAAAATCAGGTCCCACGGGCCGGCTTCCCGGTGCAGGAATGCTTTCGCCGGTGCGCAGACCACGCGCACCTGGGCGGCGGCGGCAAAGCGCTGCACATGGCCGCGCAGGCCGCGGCACACGGTGCGATCACTGTCCACCAGGGTAACCGCGGCGGCACCCCGGGAAGCGGCCTCGAAGCCGAGCGCGCCGCTCCCGGCGAACAGGTCCAGGCATCGGCTGTCGGCAATGTCGGCGCGCAGCCAGTTGAACAGAGTTTCGCGAACCCGTCCCAATGTGGGGCGCAGATCCTGGTGCTTGGGGAATACGAGCTTTCGCCCTCTCCACTTACCGCCGATAATGCGCACTTCATTGTTGCTGGTCATGCGGTTGCGCTGATCCCGGCGCTGCAGTCAGTCTGTCATGTTGCGGCAGGGTGGCGGCAGGAACAAGGCACCAACCCGGCCGCACCGGCCCCTGGCGAATTCTGTGAGGAACGTGAGCGAAGGTACGCAGGACGATGGTAAAGGCGGCTTCTGGCGTCGGCTGAAGTCCAGTCTGGGCAAGACCCGGGGGCAGCTCGCCGAGGGGGTGGGCAATCTGCTGCTCGGCGAGAAGGAGATCGACGATGACGTCATGGAGGAGCTGGAGACGGCCCTGCTCCTCACCGATGTGGGCATG
This sequence comes from Gammaproteobacteria bacterium, assembly GCA_034522075.1. GTDB lineage: Bacteria > Pseudomonadota > Gammaproteobacteria > Pseudomonadales > Azotimanducaceae > UBA7803. The sequence goes on from JAXHLO010000006.1 coordinate 305,812, forward strand.
GATGCCACCCGGGAGATCATGAATGAGCTGGCCCGGCGCGTGAAACGCCGGGAGCTGAACGACACACTGGCCCTGCACCGGGCGCTCTCGGAACTGCTCAAAGATCTGCTGGCGCCGCTATCCCGGAAATTCGCAGTCTCTGCCGGGCATAAGCCGTTCGTGGTGTTCTTCGTCGGCGTCAACGGCGTGGGCAAGACCACCACCATCGGTAAACTGGCCGCGCTGCTGAAGGCCGAAGGGCATGCCGTGATGCTCGCCGCCGGCGATACCTTCCGGGCTGCGGCGGTGGAACAGCTGCAGCGCTGGGGTGAGCGGGTGGACGTGCCGGTGATTGCGCAGAAACAGGGCGCCGACAGCGCCTCGGTGGTCTTCGATGCCGTGCAGGCGGCCAGGTCGCGGCAGACGGACGTCTTGCTGGCGGATACGGCCGGTCGCCTGCAGGCCAAGAGCAACCTCATGGAAGAGCTGAAGAAGGTCAAACGCGTGGTCGGCCGCCTGGACCATCAGGCTCCCCACGAGGTGATCCTGGTACTGGACGCCGGCGTTGGCCAGAATGCGTTGTCGCAGGTACGGGAGTTCGATGCAGCGGTAGGGGTGACCGGCCTGGTGATCACCAAGCTCGACGGGACCGCCAAGGCCGGGGTGCTTTTTGCTATTGCTCGGGAACTGGCCAAACCCGTGTACTACATCGGCATCGGCGAAGGCATCGATGATCTGAAGCCGTTTTCCGCCGATGATTTCGTGGAAGCCCTGCTGGCCAGGGACTGACGGGGCCGACTATTGGGTCAGATCGAATTCCATCAGGTGACCAGGCGCTTCGAGAACGGCCAGGAGGCCCTGAAAGAGCTGACTGCCACCTTTGAGCCCGGGTCCATGACGTTCCTCACGGGTCATTCGGGCGCCGGCAAGAGTACTTTTCTGAAGCTGCTGTTGTGTCTCGACCGGCCTACCCGCGGGCAGATCCTGGTGAACGGGGTGAACGTGGCGCAGATCTCACCGCGGCGCCTGGCTCATTACCGCCAGCACCTGGGAGCCGTGTTCCAGGACCATCACCTGCTCGCCCAGCGCTCGGTCTATGAGAATGTGGCCCTGCCCCTGCGGGTGGCCGGGTATCGGGAGCGGGATGTGGCGCGGCGGGTGCGGGCTGCGCTGTCGCGGGTGGGCCTGCTGACCAAGGAAGGCCTGTTGCCGCGTTACCTCTCTACCGGCGAGCAGCAGCGGGTGGGTATTGCCCGGGCCGTGGTCACACGGCCGAAGATACTCCTGGCCGACGAGCCCACAGGCAATCTCGACCCGGAGCTGTCCCGGGACATCATGCAGCTCTTCCGGCAGTTTCATCAGATCGGCACCACGGTGGTGGTGGCCAGCCACGACCGCGACCTGATCGAAGCCATGGGCATGCGCATCATCGAGCTGTCCCACGGCGCCATGGTCGGCGATACGGCTGCCGGGCCCGGCCCCGGGGAGACCCATGGCGCGGAGTAGGGCGGGCAAGGATCCATGGCCACGCAATCGGCCGGGCTGGCTGGCCCGCTGGCGCGATCACGCCCGCATCATCCGGGAAACTGCCACATTCGTCAGCGAGCGCCTGGGCACCAGCCTGCTGGTCTGGCTGCTGGTGGGCATCGCCCTGGCCCTGCCCGCCGGGCTGTTTCTGCTGCAGGTGAACCTGGCCGCCATGACCGATGCCTGGGAGGGACGGCCCGGACTGTCGGTGTATTTCGAGCTGGATGCCGCGGACGATGCGCTAGCCGGGCTGGCTGAAACCCTGCAACAGCACGCCAGCGTGGCGGCCGTTCACGTCACCACAGAGGAACAGGCTCTGCAGGAGTTCCAGCGTTATGCCGGTCTGGCCGACGCCCTGGAAGTGCTGGACGACAATCCTCTGCCGGCATCGCTGCGCGCCACCCTGAGCCGCGACGCCGATGCTGACGATCTGGAGGCGCTGGCCGCTGTGGCCGGCAAAGCGGCCGGCGTGGCGGAAGTGGTGGTAGAGCGCACCTGGCTCGAGCGGGTGACCGACATCACCCGGGTCGTGACCCGCCTGGGGGTGATGCTGGCGGTGCTGTTCGGCCTTGGCGCGGTGCTGATCACCGCCACATCGGTACGCCTGGCCATCGAGGCGCGCCTCGAGGAGTTGCGCGTGCTGAAGCTGGTCGGGGCCACGGATGCTCAGATCCGCCGGCCTTTTCTGTATTTCGGCCTGGTCTACGGGCTGGGCGGCGCCCTGGTGGCAGCCATGCTCATCAGCATCGGGCTGCTGGTCATCGAAGGGCCGCTGTCCGACCTGCTGGGCAGCTACGGCCACGAACTCGAGCTGGAAGGCTTCAACCCGACGTTCCTGGCGAGCCTGTTTGCCGTGGCCGCTGTCCTGGGTATCGTCGGGGCTCTGATTGCAGCACGCCAGCGCCTGTCGGGGTTGGAGATTCTCTGACCACGTTGCTCAGGTTGGCGCGCGCTGCGGTCGCCGCTGCCCGGGCCTCGGGAACCGGCGCCCCGGTTAGCAGTCAAAGTTGGTGAGTGCTAAGCGTGAGTGCTAAGATAGGTTGATAAGGGTGTTACCGGAGGTATCACATGACCACGAATATACTGTCTCTGGACAATCTGTCGCCAGGCCGCGATCTGGAGGCATATGTTCGAACGGTGGGCGCCATACCGGTGCTGACCGCCGAGGAAGAGCGGTCGCTGGCCGAGCGGTTCTACTACCACGACGATCTCGAGGCCGCACGGCATCTGGTCATCTCCCACCTGCGTTTCGTCGTCCACCTGGCGCGCTCCTACCAGGGCTATGGCCTGCCCCAGGCTGACCTGATTCAGGAAGGCAACGTGGGCCTCATGAAGGCGGTCAAGCGCTTCAACCCGGAGGTGGGTGTGCGGTTGATCTCCTTTGCCGTGCATTGGATCAAGGCCGAGATGCACGAGTTCATACTGCGCAACTGGCGCATCGTCAAAGTCGCTACCACCAAGGCGCAACGCAAGCTGTTCTTCAATCTGCGCAGCAACAAACGCCGGCTGGCCTGGCTGAATGCGGATGAAACCCGGGTCATGGCCGACGAGCTCGGGGTGTCGGAAGAAGAGGTGTCGCGCATGGAAGGCCGCATGGCGGCCAGCGACCTGTCGTTCGATGGTTTCGACGACGATGACGACAGTGAGAGCAGCAGCGCCGCGTTCGCTCCGGCGCAGTATCTGGAGCAGGAAGGCAGCAATCCGGAAGACGTGGTGGCCGAGGAAGACTGGCAGACCAGCGCCGCCGGCAAGCTCAGCACCGCGCTGTCGGCTCTGGACGAGCGCAGCCGCGACATCATCCAGTGCCGCTGGCTCGCCGACGAGAAAGTCACGCTGCACGATCTGGCCGACCGCTATCAGGTGTCCGCCGAGCGTATCCGGCAGATCGAGAAGAACGCCATGAAGAAACTGCAGGTGGCCGTGGCGGCCTGAGCGCCGTGCGCGCCACCGCTTTCCTCGCCATTGCCGCTGCCCTGGGCGCCCTGGGTGTCGTGCTGGGCGCGTTCGGCGCCCATGGGCTCAAGGCTCACCTCGGTAATGCGGGGCTGGAAACCTGGCAGACCGCTGTGACCTATCAGCTGATACATACGCTGGCGCTGCTGGCCGTGGGGATATGGCTGCGCCTCGGCGATCCGGCGGCCCACAGCACAGCCGCGGCGCTGGTGATTGCCGGCTGGGCGTTCGTCGCCGGCGTGCTGCTGTTTTCCGGCAGCCTGTACGCCCTCGCTCTGGGCGGGCCGCGGCTGCTCGGCCCGGTTACTCCGCTGGGCGGCCTGGCCTTCATCGTTGGCTGGCTGGCGCTGCTGTGGGCGGCGCTGAGGTCGGCGCCGGCGCCTTGAGCACGGCCTCCGGGAGCGGGACACGGACCTATGTGCGCCGTCGCGGGCGCATGACCCGGGGCCAGGCGCGGGCTCTGACGGAGCTTTCCCCCCACTACCTGGCAGCCTTCGACAATGCCCCTTTGAACCTGGAATCTCTGTTCGGCCGCCGCGCGCCGCTGGGCCTGGAGATCGGTTTCGGCATGGGCCAGGCGCTGGTGGACTGGGCCGTGCGGTGCCCGGACTGGAACCTGCTGGGCATCGAGGTTTATCAGCCAGGGCTGGGGTCCGCCATGCTGGGGCTGGAAGGTCATGGTATCGACAATGTGCGGCTGCTGGAGGCTCCGGCCGAAGACGTGCTGGCCTTTGGGCTGGCGGATGGCAGTCTGGATGAGGTACGCATTTTCTTCCCCGACCCCTGGCCCAAGAAGCGGCACCACAAACGCCGCCTCATACAACCCGCCCTGGCGGCTTTACTGGCGCGCCGACTGCGTCCCGGCGGGTTGCTGTGGGTGGCCACCGACTGGGAAGACTACGCGGTGTGGATCAGCGACGTGCTGGACCGCGAGGACGCTCTGGAAGAGGCGCCAGCCGGGACAATGTCCGCAGCACACCCGGCTGAGCCGGCAGCCCGGCAGCGCCCGTTGACCCGCTTTGAAGCCCGCGGCCTGCGCCGCGGTCACCGGGTCTGGGATCTGCGTTACTTGAGAAAGCGCTGAAGCACGGCGTCCAGGTGACGCAGTCCCAGCGGCGTGGCGGCCAGACGATCGCCGGCCAGGAGGCCCTGCTCCGCCAGGGTTTGCCACTCGGGTTCCAGGCTGCGGCGGTCGAGCCCTGTGGCGGCCGGGAAGCGCGCGGCGTCGACGCCGTCCACCAGGCGTAATGCGTTCATCATGAATTCGAACGGCAGCTGGTCGGCACTCACCGGGTAGCGCTCCGTGCCGGTGGGGTCCGCCATGTAGCGCCGCGGCTGGGAGGCCTTGCGGGTCCGCTCCACCAGCAGTGTGTCACCGTCCACCCGGGAACGTTTGCCGTGGGCACCGGCGCCGGCTCCCAGATAGTCGCCGAAGGTCCAGTAGTTGAGATTGTGCCGGCACTGCCGCCCCGGCCGTGCAAAGGCGGATACCTCATAGCGGCGGTAGCCTGAGGCTGCCAGGAGTGCCAGACCGCGTTGCTCCATCTCAGCGACTTCCGCCTCCACGGCGAGCCGCGGCGGACGCCGGGCGAACTCGGTTTTCGGTTCGATGGTGAGCTCGTACCAGCTCACGTGCTCGGGCTCGAGCGCAATGGCCTGCTCGAGGTCTGCCAGGGCCGCTGCCGCAGTCTGTTCCGGCAGGCCGTACATGATGTCGAGGTTGATGTTGTCGAAACCGCCGGCGCGGGCGCGGCGAAAAGCCTGCCCGGTCTCGGCAGGGCCGTGGATGCGGCCGAGCCGCTCGAGTTGTGCAGCGTCGAACGACTGGGCGCCCAGGGACAGCCGGTTGATGCCCGCGGCCCGGTAGGCGGCGAAGTCGTGGTGTTCCACGGTACCGGGATTCGCCTCCAGAGTGATTTCCGCACCGGCCGCGAGCCACGGCGCCAGCCGTTTCAACAAGACCGCGAACGCTTCGGCGGAAAACAGGCTCGGCGTCCCGCCGCCGCAGAACACCGTGTCGATTACGCCCTCGGGTACGTCCGTCAGCGTCTGCTCCAGGTCGGCCTGCAATGCCGCCAGGTAGTCGGCTTCCGCCAGGGCGCCGCGCAGCGGATGAGAATTGAAATCGCAGTAGGGGCACTTGCGTACGCACCAGGGAAAGTGCAGATACAGACCCAGGCTGGAGCCTGGCGGCACCATCAGATTTCCTCGCGCAGCTGTCCGAGCAGGGCCGCCATGGCCTGGCCGCGATGGCTGCGGCGGTTCTTCTCGTCTGCGCTGAGTTCTGCCGCACAGCGGCCGAGATCGGGCAGATAGAAATGCGGGTCGTAGCCGAAGCCGCCGCTGCCGCGAGGTTCACGGACGATGGTGCCGTGCCAGCGGGCCGTGGCGATCAGCGGCGCCGGGTCTTCCGGGTGACGCAGATACACCAGGGCGCAGTAGAAATGCGCAGCGGGGTGTTCCACATCCGCCAGAGCCGCCACCAGTTTGGCGTTGTTGGCCGCCGCATCCCCGTCCGTGCCCGCATAGCGGGCGGAGCGGATTCCCGGGGCGCCGCCGAGGACGGGCACCACCAGGCCGGAGTCGTCGGCCATGGCCGGGAGACCCGATTGCCGGGCGGCATGGCGGGCCTTTTCCAGCGCGTTCTCGGCGAAGGTGAGCTGCTCCTCCGGTGCCGGGCGGATGCCCAGCGCGGCCTGACTTTCCACACTGATGCCGAGCGGCTCGAGCAGGGTACGCAATTCGCCGAGCTTGCCGCGATTGCCGCTGGCCAGGACGATCTTCATCGGTTTTCCCAGTACATTTTCTGCTGAAAGGCGAGTTCGTGATCGGCCCCGTCCGGCGTGGTGATGCGGATGTCGAAACGCAGCACGTCACGGTCACTGTGCCGGATGGTGGCCAGGTAATAGACGGCCGGGCCTTCGCGGACCTCCTCGAAGTCCAGTGCCTGCTGCACGCCGAGCAGGTCTTTCACCCGGCCCCGTACGTCGGCGGTCACCGGGCCGCCGTCGGCGTCGAGGATCGACACGGTGAGCAGGGCCCGGTCGCGGCTGCGGGTAATGTCGTAGCCGGCGGCGATGTCCGCCTTGAGGAACAGGGTCGGCACCAGGCTGTAGTGGGCCTCGTAGTCGCCGATGGGGCGCATCTGTTCCGCCAGCGCCGGCAGGCAGATTCCTGCAGCCAGCAACAGGGCGGCCGAGCGGCTGACGATCCGGTACAGATTCATGGGGATGACTCTTGTGGCCGTCCCAACCGGTAAAAGGCGTAGGTGCCGAAAAAGTTGGGAAAGCGGTTGATGAGCGGTCGGTTGGTGTGGCTCGCGTCCACGACGAAGCGCTCGATGATGGTCAGACGCTTATCCTGACACAGGGCCTCGAAGTCGTCGAACGTACACAGATGGATGTTCGGCGTGTCGTACCAGGCGTGGGGCAGGTGCCGGGCAATGGGCATGCGGCCGCGCCAGCCGAGATGCAGGCGGCAGCCCCAGTGGCCGAAATTGGGAAATGTGACGATACACTCGCGGCCGATGCGCAGCATGTCGTCCAGCATGCGTTCGGGATGGCGCACCGACTGCAGGGTTTCGGTCATGATCACCATGTCGAAGGAGTCGTCGGGGAAGTTGTCCAGGCCCTCGTCCAGATTCTGCTCGATGACGTTGACGCCTTTGCTCATGCACGTGGTGATATTGTCCCCATCGATCTCCAGGCCGTAGCCGTTGACCTGCCGGTTGGCCTGCAGGTGGGCCAGCAGATCACCGGTGCCGCAGCCCAGGTCCAGCACCCGGGCGCCGGGGTTGATGAGCTCGGCGATGATGCGCAGATCAGCCCGCATCGACAGCGGTCCCGCTTCGGGACACCTCGGTCCCGCTTCGGGACACCTCGGTCCCGCTTCGGGACACCTCGTCAGCGAGTCGGCCCAGGTAGGTGCCGAGCACGTCCACATAGCGAGGCACGGGCAGCAGAAAGGAGTCGTGGCCGTGTTCGGTGTCGATGATGGCGCTGGCCACATTCTTGCGCGCCTTGACCAGGGCGTCGACGAGCTCCCGGGAGCGTTCGACAGGAAAGCGCCAGTCGGTGGAGAACGACAGGACCAGAAAGCGGCACCGGGCCTGCGCCAGGGCCGCCACGAGATTGCCGCCGTGCTCGCCGGCGGGATCGTAGAAATCCAGCGCCCGGGTCATCAGCAGATAGGTGTTGGCATCGAACGAGCGGGAGAACGATCGGCCCTGGTGGTGCAGGTAGCTTTCCACCTGAAACTCCACGTCGCGCCCTGCCTGGATATCGCCGGATTTGAGCTCGCGGCCGAATTTCTGCCGCATACCATCATCGGACAGATAGGTGACATGGCCCACCATGCGCGCCAGCATCAGGCCCAGGTCCGGGTTGGTGCCGCGGGCGCGGTAGTGGCCGCCCTGGTACTGCGGATCGCACAGGATGGCCTGGCGGGCGATTTCGTTGAAAGCAATGTTCTGGGCCGACAGGCGGGCGGCGCTGGCGATGAGCACGGCTGCGCGCAGGCGATCCGGGTAGTCCGTGGCCCATTGCATGGCCTGCATGCCGCCCAGGCTGCCGCCGATGACGGCGGCGAACTGCTCGATGCCCAGGTGGTCGGCCAGCAGTGCCTGGCTGCGCACCCAGTCGCGGACCCGCACGGTGGGGAAGTCGGGACCGTAGGGTTCGCCGGTCGCCGGATTGATGCTGAGCGGCCCGGTGCTGCCGTGGCAGCCGCCCAGGTTGTTGCAGCTCACGACGAAAAAGCGGTCGGTGTCGATAGGCTTGCCTGGACCGATACAGGTGTCCCACCAGCCGGGCTTGCGGTCGTCGGAATGATGGTAGCCGGCAGCATGGTGGTGGCCGGACAGCGCATGACAGATGAGTACGGCATTGTTGCGTGCGCCGTTGAGGCGCCCGTAGGTTTCATAGACCAGCTCGAAGCCCGGCAGCGATGCGCCGCCCTGAAGCGGCAGCGGCTCGTCCCAGGTAAAGGTCTCTGGGGTGACCAGGCCCACCGAGTCGGCAGGCAGAGGCTCTCGCATCAGTGCCCGTATCCCGGTGCGAAAAGGGACGGCGAGTCTAAAGCAACGCCGTTCACGCCTTCAACTCGTCTGCCGGGTGTCGCCATCAGATCAGCGGCGGAAACTGCTGAGCCAGAATCCGCTGAAGGACGCCGAGGACCAGGAACACCACGATGGGCGAGAAGTCCAGTCCGCCCATGGGCGGCAACAGGCTGCGCGCCGGGGCCAGCAGCGGTTCGGTGATCTGCTGCAGCAGCGCCAGCGCCGGATGGTAGGAGCCGGGCGCGACCCAGCCGGCGATGATGACGATGAGGATGGACCACCAGAAAATACTCAGGCACAGCAGCACTACCTGCACCAGGCCGGAAATGATGATGTAGCCGACGCTGCCCGCATAAGCGCCTGCCAGGGCGTAGAGGGCCATGATCAGTACGATCTGGACCACCACGGCGGCCAGGAAGGCGGCGAAATCCAGATTGCGGTAGCCGGGCACCACCATGCGGACCGGCCGCAGCACCGGGTCCGTCGCTTTCACCAGCCCCTGGGAAATGGGGTTGTAGAAATCCACCCGGCAGGCCTGCAGCAGAAACCGCGCGACGAATATGAAGGTGACCACTTCCAGGATGAATCTGACGGCAAAGTCCAGGGCGCTGCTCATGATTGACCGAATTCCTCTGCTAGTTCTCTGGCGCGTGCGGCGGCGCCGGCTACCGCCTGCTGTACCACGGCCCGGGTGTCATGGGCGTCCAGTATAGACAGGGCACGCTCGGTGGTCCCACCCGGCGAGGTGACGTTGGCGCGCAACTGGGCCGGTGCCGCGGTGCCTTCGCGGGCCATCCGCGCAGCGCCGTAGGCCGTCTCCAGGGTCAGGCGGGTGGCGGTGTCCCGGTCGAGGCCCAGGGTTTCCCCGGCGTCGATCAGAGCCTCCATCAGATAGAAGAAGTATGCCGGACCGCTGCCGGACACCGCCGTGACGGCGTCCAGGCGGCTCTCTTCGTCCACCCAGACCACGCTGCCGGCGGCCGCCAGAATGTTTTCGGCGGCCTGACGCTGAGTGTCGCTGACCGCGGCGTTGGCGAACAGGCCGGTGATGCCGGCGCCGAGCAGGGCCGGGGTATTGGGCATGCAGCGCACGATGGCCGTACCCGGCGGTGTGCGCGACTCCATGGCCGCCAGGGGGACGCCGGCAGCGATGGACAGCAGCAGCTGAGAACCCGCCACGGACAGCGTCTCGATGACCTGGCCGAGAATCTGCGGCTTTACCGCCAGAACCACGACGTCGGCGCCGGCTGTGGCGGCGTCGTTGTCATCGAAGGTGGCCACTTCCAGGTCGGCCAGCTGGCGGCGCTGCTCCGGGTCAGGATCGCTGGCCCGCAGGCGGGCGGCGGGCACGCCGGTGGCGAGCAATCCGCTCACCAGGCTGCGGGCCATGTTGCCGGCGCCGATGAAGGCGATGATGGGGTCGTTCACACTATCTCCAGCCGGTTGTGGTCAGGGGGGCGCGTGCGCCGTGGCGCGGGGGCCGAATATGGCGGTGCCGATCCGCACCTGGGTGGCCCCGGCGGCAATGGCATCCGCAAAGTCGCCGCTCATGCCCATGGACAGCGTATCCCAGCACGCCGGCGCGGCGGGCCGCAGTTGCGCGAACAGTTCAGCCAGATGCTGATAGCCGGCGCGGGGTTCGGAGTCACGGTGCAGGATGGTCATCAGACCGCGCAGACGCAGGTTTGGCAGTCCGCCGGCGGCGGCAAGCAGCTCCTCCGCCGCTGCGGGCTCGACCCCGCCCTTGTCCGGGTCGGCATCGATGTTCACCTGCAGCGTCACGTTGAGCACTTTGCCCGGCGGGCACTGGGCCGACAACCGTTCGGCGATCTTGTGCCGCGACACGGTGTGGACCCAGTCGAAGTGCTCGGCGATCTGGCGGGTCTTGTTGGATTGAATGGCGCCGATGTAGTGCCAGGTCAGCGGCAGGTCCGCCAGCGCTGCACGTTTGGTCAGCGCCTCCTGCAGGTAGTTTTCGGCGAAGTCGGTGCAGCCGGCAGCCGCCGCCCGCCGGACCAGGTCGTCCGGGTGGGTTTTCGCCACTGCCAGCAGATGCACGTCAGCGGGATCGCGGCCGCTGCGGCGGGCCGCCAGGTCGATCGCCTGGCGCACCCGGCGAACGTTGTCGGCGATGTCCGGGGAGATGGACTGCAAACTCATGGTGCCAACCTTGTCGCAGATTTCGCACCTGCCTGGCGGAGTGGCGATCACGTCGTGGTTTATGGACGGGGCGGATAATACTATAGCCAAGGGCACTATACGGACAGCCCGGGACTACCGTTTCGAGCAGACGCAGACAGGGATCGCTCATGGATATCACGGAACTACTCGCCTTCAGCGCCAAGCAGGGCGCCTCGGACCTCCACCTCTCGTCCGGCCTGCCGCCCATGATCCGGGTGGACGGCGATGTGCGGCGGATCAACCTGCCGCCGCTGGAGCACAAGGAAGTGCACGCGCTGATCTACGAGATCATGAACGACAAGCAGCGCAAGGATTACGAGGAGTTCCTGGAGACGGACTTCTCCTTCGAGGTGCCGGGTGTGGCCCGCTTCCGGGTCAACGCCTTCAATCAGAACCGGGGCGCCGGCGCCGTATTCCGGACCATTCCCTCCAAGGTGCTGACCATGGAGGACCTGGCGATGGGGCAGACGTTCAAGGATGTATCCATGACGCCGCGCGGCCTGGTGCTGGTAACGGGGCCCACGGGTTCCGGTAAGAGCACCACCTTGGCGGCCATGATCGACTTCATCAACGACAACCGCTACGACCACATCCTCACCATCGAGGATCCCATCGAATTCGTGCACGAATCGAAGAAATGCCTGGTCAATCAGCGTGAGGTGCACCGCGATACCCACGGCTTCAACGAGGCCCTGCGGTCCGCCCTGCGTGAAGACCCGGACATCATTCTGGTGGGTGAAATGCGCGACCTGGAGACCATCCGGCTGGCGCTGACCGCCGCCGAGACCGGTCACCTGGTGTTCGGTACCCTGCATACCACGTCGGCGGCGAAAACCATCGACCGGGTGATCGACGTGTTCCCCGCCGAGGAAAAGGACATGGTGCGCTCCATGCTTTCGGAATCCCTGCAGGCGGTGATCTCCCAGACACTGCTGAAACGTGTCAACGGCGGCCGGGTGGCGGCCCACGAGATCATGATCGGTACCTCGGCCATCCGTAACCTGATCCGCGAAGACAAGGTGGCGCAGATGTATTCGGCCATCCAGACCGGCGCGTCGTACGGCATGGTGACCTTGGACCAGTCGCTGCTCGACCTGGTCAACAAGCGTACCATCACCCGGGATACCGCCCGGGAAAAGGCCAGGATGCCGGAGAAATTCTGAGAACGGCTGGCAGATGATCGCGCTGCGTACGGAAGTAATCGATGGAATTCGATAAGCTTTTGAAACTGGTGGTGGAAAAAGGGGCCTCGGACCTGTTCATCACCGCGGGCAAGCCGCCCATGCTGAAGATCAACGGCAAGCTGTTCGCCGCCGGCAAGAACGACCTGTCGCCGGAGCAGGCCCGCGATCTGGTGGTGGGGGTAATGAACCAGGACCAGAAGGCGGTGTTTCAGAAGGACCACGAGTGCAACTTCGCCATTGCCACCGCCGGGCTCGGCCGCTTCCGGGTGAGCGCGTTCTATCAGCGCAACCTGGTGGGCATGGTGCTGCGGCGTATCGAAGTGAATATTCCGCGCATTGCCGACCTGCAGCTGCCGCCCATCATCGAAGATCTGGCCATGACCAAGCGGGGCCTGATCATCTTCGTCGGGGCAACGGGGACGGGTAAGTCGACGTCGCTGGCGTCCATGATCGGGCACCGCAACGAGAACTCCTCGGGCCACATCATCTCCATCGAGGATCCCATCGAGTTCATCCATCAGCACAAGGGCTGCATCATCACCCAGCGCGAGGTGGGGGTGGATACCGACAGTTTCGAGGTGGCGCTGAAGAACACCCTGCGGCAGGCGCCGGATGTGATCATGATCGGCGAGGTGCGCACCCGGGAGACCATGGAACACGCCGTGGCGTTTGCCGAAACCGGTCACCTGTGCCTTTGCACCCTGCACGCCAACAACGCCAACCAGGCTCTGGACCGGATCATTCATTTCTTTCCCACGGACCGGCACAGCCAGGTCTGGATGGATCTGTCGCTGAACCTGAAGGCCATGGTGGCGCAGCAGCTCATTCCCACCGTGGACGGCCAGGGGCGGCGCGCCGCCATCGAGGTGCTGATCAACACGCCGCTGATGGCGGACCACATCCGCAAGGGTGAGGTTCATCTGCTCAAAGAGCTCATGTCGAAGTCCACCGAGCAGGGCATGCAGACCTTCGATCAGTCCCTCTACAAGCTCTACAGTGCCGGCGAGATCTCCTACGAGGCGGCGCTGTCCCATGCGGATTCGCCCAACGATCTGCGCCTGATGATCAAGCTGGGCTCTGATGCCGACCCGGATCCCATGGCCGCTGCCGCCGGGTTGCGCATGGCGGATGACGAGGAGCCGGGCGGGGTGCAGTTCCGCCGCTGAGTGCGCTTCGAGCCTCCGGATCCTCCGGATGTATGATCAGCCGCGCTGGTTGAGCCAGGTTTCGGCGATCAGAGCGGCGGCGGCGGCGTGCTCGCCGCCATATTCCCGGGCGGCGCGGCTGGTCAGACGTTCATCCACCAGCAGACAGGGGATGCCCGTGTGACGCTCGAGCGCGGCTGCAAACTCCCGGGCGCGCTCGGACATGTCGCTCTCCGTGTCGTCCATGTTCAGCGGTAACCCCACCAGTAGATACAGCGGCCGCCAGCTCGCCGCCAGCTCCGCCACGGCGGCCCAGTCCGGACGGCCATGGCGGGCCCGCAGCGTGATGAGAGGCGTCGCCGTGCCGGTTACCGTCTGGCCGCTGGCGACGCCGATGTGGCGCAGCCCGAAATCGAAGGCGAGAACATAGCCGCGGGTGGAAGGTGCTGACATGCGGCAGCCGGCCCGGGCCGCCTCAGGCGTGGCCCGCCTGTCCGGACATGAGGCGGAAATCGATGCCCAGGGCGGCAGCCGCTTTGCTGACCCGGGTGTCGAAGGGTTCGCGGAACACCACGTCGAGGCTGGCCGGACAGGTCAGCCAGGCGTTCTCCTTGAGTTCGTCTTCGAGCTGGCCGCCGTCCCAGCCCGCATAGCCCAGCGCTACCAGATAGTCACGCGGCCCGGCGCCGCGGCCGATGGCTTCGAGGACTTCCCGGGCAGCGGTGAGCATCAGGTTATTGCCGAGGTCCAGCGAGGCGTCGAAACGCTGATCGTCGCTGTGCAGAATGAACCCGCGGTCGCGGGCCACCGGCCCGCCGTCCATCACCGGTGTCGCGGCATCCACCTGGGCGGATTCCATGCCGAGCTGGCCCAGCAGTTCCACCAGCGACAGCTCCCCGGGCTTGTTGATGACCAGGCCCATGGCACCGTCGTCATTGTGCTCGCACAGATAGATGATGGTGTCGCCGAAGTAGCTTCCGGTCATGGCCGGCATGGCGATCAGGAACTGGTTCTTCAGGCTGCTTTCAGGTGTCAAGACGGGCTCCCGATCTGGAGAATTGCCAGGTGCGGATGATTTCCAGGCGATCGTACTTCTTGCGCATCTCCACCGGGAAGTCCTGATAGGGTGCTGCCATACGCACGATGCGCAGGGCGGCATCATCCAGGACCTTGTGGCCGGAGGATTCCAGCAGACGGACCTCTTCCAGAGCACCATCGTAGCGCAACACCACCAGCAGACGCAGATCGCCGTAGACCCGGCCGCCCGGATAGTTGGCATTGCCGACCCGTTCCACCTTCTGCCGCCAGGCATTCAGATAAGCCGCCTCGTCCGCACTCTTGGTGGATACGCTGGTCAGGCGCTTCACGCGCGGCCGTTTGGCCTGGGCCTGCTGGTCCTGGGCGATCCGCGCCTCCAGGCTGGCGATCTCCTGGGCCAGGTTGTCATAGGACAGCGTGGTCATGCTGGGGCTCGGCGGCTGCTCCTCCACCGGCACCACCTCGTCTTCCGTGACCTGGTCTTCGCTGGCGGTGTCCGTGGCCAGCAGGTCGCGTTCGAGACGTGTCTCTGCGGGCAGGGGAGCGGGCGGGTCCGGCACCACCGATTGCACGGCATCGGTATGAAAATCCGCTTCCGTGGGGCTGGTAGTCTCGCGGGCCTCGGTCTCTGTGCCGCTGCCGAGCTGGTTGGATTGAGCGATGAAGTCGGCATCCTCCGGGGCTTCGCGGTCGGCGTGCTGAGCCAGCGTCACCTCAATGGTAGGCGCAGGCGGCCCGCGGTCCTGGGAGGCGAACCCCACGCCCAGGATGATGGCCGCGTGCAGCGACGCGGCGAGAAACAGCGTGAAACCGAGTCTGTCTCTGGGTGTAATGCTGATGGCAGCCATAGCTCGTTGCCGTGTCGCTGTTTGACGCGGGGCGGGACGCCGGGTTCAGTACCGCGGGGTCAGCACGCCGGCCCCGGCTCCGCTCGAGCCCGCGCCTCAGTGCGTCTGCCCTACGCCTGCCGACAGCTTAGCCGCGATCCGGTCCATCAGCATAGCGCCGATATCGAGGGAAAACTGTGCATCGAGTTCGCGAATGCAGGTGGGACAGGTCACGTTCACTTCCGTGAGATAGTCGCCGATCACGTCTATGCCCACGAACATCAGCCCGCGCCGTTTGACTTCCGGCCCCACCTGCCCGGCGATGAAGCGGTCGCGGTCGGTGAGTTCCCGCCCCGTGCCGGTACCGCCGGCAGCCAGATTGCCGCGGGATTCGCCGGCCAGAGGCACCCGGGCCAGGGCATAGGGAACCGGCTCGCCGTCCACCAGCAGAATCCGCTTATCGCCGTCGGCGATTTCCGGCAGATAGCGCTGCCCCATGATGTGCCGGGTGCCGCCTGCGGTGAGGATTTCCAGGACCACGCTCAGGTTCGGGTCACCCTCCATCATACGGAATATGGACGCGCCGCCCATGCCGTCCAGGGGTTTGAACACGACGTTGCGCTGGGCGGCGTGGAAGGCCCGCAGGACGTCCGCCCGGCGGCTCACGACCAGCGGCGGACAGCACTCCGGAAAGGCGGTTGCGTAGAACTTCTCGTTGCAGTCGCGCAGGCTCGCGGGCCGGTTCACCACCAGCACGCCGGCGGCCTCGGCGCGCTCGAGGAAGTACGTTGCGTAGATGTACTCCATGTCGAAAGGCGGGTCCTTGCGCATCATGATCACGTCCATGTCCGCAAGCGGGCGCTCCACGCCGTCGCCGAGGGCATAGAAATCGCCGTCGATGACGTCGGCCGGATCCAGGCTCTCCGCGAAGGCGCCGGTGAGGCGCAGAGGGTGAAAGAAGGCATGCGGTTCGCTCTGCCGCAGCACCAGATCGCCGGTGTCGAGGAAGAAAATCTCCCAACCGCGACGCTGTGCCGCGCGAATCATGGCCAAAGTGCTATCTTTCTTTAGAGAAAGGCTCGGCAGTGGGTCCATGACGAAGGCGATACGGGTGCCCGGGCCCCCTTTTCGGTCGCTGCCGGAGGTGGTCATGTGGTGGATCGTCCGTGGTGCCAGGTTGCGCGCTAAACTACCCGGAAGGGTGCCCGGCGGCAACTGGAATGAGACGTAATTCCCTTATCTCACCGGCACTTATGGCGCCAATCCGGGCTGACGTGATACAACGCGGGGATCTGCGGGAGCGAACACCCGGCCCTAACAACGGCCCTAACGAGGGAGCATGGAACTGACATGGAAGAGGTTCTTCGAGGCGTCAAGGTCCTGGTGATCGACGACAGCAAGACGATACGCCGCAGTGCTGAGAATCTGCTCACCAAGGAAGGCTATGACGTCATTACCGCCACCGACGGCTTTGACGCTCTGGCCAAGATTGCCGATTCGCGCCCGGAAATCATTTTCGTCGACATCATGATGCCGCGCCTGGATGGCTATCAGACCTGCGCCCTGATCAAGAACAACAGTGAGTTCAAGGGGACGCCGGTAGTCATGCTGTCCAGTAAGGATGGCCTGTTCGACAAAGCCAAGGGGCGCATCGTCGGGTCGGACCGCTACATCACCAAACCGTTCAGTAAGGAAGAGCTGCTGGGCACCATCCGCACGCTCGTTCATTGACTCGAGAGGTCTTAAGACGTCATGGCACGGATTCTAGTGGTCGATGATTCTCCTACCGAGACCCATCACTTCGTCAATATCCTGGCCCGGCACGGCCACCAGGTGCTCACGGCCACCAGCGGCACGGACGGCATCAACCTGGCAAGCGCCGAGCAGCCAGATGTGATTCTCATGGACGTGGTCATGCCCGGTGTGAATGGCTTTCAGGCCACGCGGCAACTGACCCGGGGCAATGATACGGGCCATATTCCCGTGATCATCGTGTCCTCCAAGAGCCAGGCGGCCGACCGTGTGTGGGGCGAACGCCAGGGCGCCTGCGGCTACCTCACCAAACCGGTGGATGACCGTACCCTCATCGATGCCGTCAACGGCGTGCTCGGAGCCTGAGATGTCGGCCAACCATGCACTGCAGCTGCTGCGCGACATCGAGACGGCGACGTTCCGTCACGCCGCACCCCTGCCGCTGCGCCAGGATGCACATCCGCAATGGCAGGGTATGGGCTATCAGGTCGGCGGCCTGCGGCTGGTTTCCGCCATGGGCGAAATCAGCGAAGTCCTCAAGCCGCCCAGAGTGGCCGCATTGCCCGGCGTTAAATCCTGGGTGCTGGGCGTGGCCAACATTCGCGGACGCCTCATTCCGGTTATCGATCTGCACGAGTTTCTGGGCATCGCCCCGACGTTGCCCATGGCCCAGTGGCGCGTGCTGGTGGTCGAGGACGAAGAGATGATTGCCGGGCTGCTGGTGGAGCAGTCACTGGGCATGCAGCATTTTCTCGAGGACAGCTTCGAGGAAGCCTCGGCCGAAGGCCTGGGGGCTCTGGCCCCATATGTACGCGGTGCTTTCCGCCACGGCGGCCGCGTTTTTTACGATGCGCAACTCAAATGGATCCTGCGGGACGAGAAGTTCCTGGACGTTGCACAACAGACCAACTAGACGGATTACAGGGATATGAAATCAGGAAAGTTGTCGCCATTGCTCGTGTTCATGCTGCTGCTGCTTGCAGCCACCATGGGCGGAATGGCCTGGTCGCTGCTCACCTCTGCTACTGCGGTCACCGATAACACGGCGCTGTGGTTCGCCGTGGGCGGCATGGTACTGGTGGCCGTTATAGCCATCGTCATGCTTCGCGACACGCGCAAGCAGTTGGCGGAACAGGCGTCGCAGAACGAACGCAATCAGGCGGCCATTCTGCAGTTGCTGGACGAGATTGCCGACCTGGCGGAAGGGATCTGTCGATCCACGCCTCGGTGACCGAAAACTTCACCGGCGCCATCGCCGACTCCATCAACTTCGCCATCGATCAGATGCGCGGGCTGGTGTCGAACATCAACCACCTGTCCGTGCAGGTGGCCAAGGCCGCCTCGGAAACTCAGTCCACGGCCAGCGACCTGGCATCCGCCGCCGAGAATCAGGCCAAGGAGATCGGTGCAGCCTCACATGCGATCAACGAGATGGCTGTGTCCATCGATCACGTGTCGTCCAACGCTGCCGAATCCGCGGCGGTGGCGGAGCGAGCCGTGGAAATCGCAAACAAAGGTGCCGACGTGGTACAGGACACGATTACCGGCATGGATACGATTCGCGGGCAGATTCAGGAAACGTCCAAGCGCATCAAGCGTCTGGGGGAATCCAGCCAAGAGATCGGCGACATCGTCTCGCTCATCAACGACATTGCCGACCAGACCAACATTCTGTCGCTGAATGCGGCCATCCAGGCTTCCATGGCCGGTGATGCGGGCCGCGGCTTTGCCGTGGTGGCGGACGAAGTGCAGCGCCTGGCGGAACGCTCTTCGGCAGCCACCAAGCAGATTGCGGCTCTGGTGAAGACCATTCAGACGGACACCAATGAAGCCGTGATTTCCATGGAGCAGACCACGTCTGAAGTGGTCAGCGGTGCCAAGCGTGCCCAGGATGCCGGGGTGGCGCTGGAGGAAATCGAAAACGTCTCTACGTCGCTGGCCGAACTGATCCAGAACATTTCCAATGCCGCACGCCAGCAGGCGGCATCGGCAGGCCACGTTTCCAATACCATGAACGTGATTCAGGAGATTACGGCGCAGACCGTCACCTCCACCGAACAGACGGCCTCATCCATCGGTAACCTGGCCAAGATGGCCAACGAGATGAGGGAATCGGTAGAAGGGTTCAAGCTTCCCGAGCACAATTAAGTGCGCATCAGGCACAGCGCCGCTCCGGCAGGCCCATAGGACCAAGGCATTCATATGGCGACAAGCCGAGAACACTTCGCGCTCGACTGGATCAGAGGCGAGCTGCTCGAAACGCTGAGCACGGCGCGGGCCGGGCTCGAGGCGTTTGCCGAGGCCGTGGAGAACGGTACCGCGCCGCAGCAGGCCGCCGGCGAGGACCCCATGCGCGCCTGTGTGAACGGCCTGCATCAGGTGCACGGCACTCTGGTCATGCTCGAGCTCAAGGGCGTGACACTGCTTGCCGACCATCTCGAGCGGGTGGCCGAGCGGCTCATGGCGGGCGAAGTGACCGATGTGTCCGGAGCCTGCCAGAGTCTCATGCAGGGAATACTCGAGCTGCCCGGCTACCTGGACGAGCTGCGCTCCGGCGTGCCGGATTCCGATACCGCCCTGCTGCCGCTGGTCAACGAGCTGCGGGGGCATCTCGGTGAAGCGCCGGTCGAAGACCGCCATGCCGCCGCAGTGCGTCTGCATGGCGCGGCCAGCGATGCAGCCCTGGGGCGCTTCGATGCCATCGGCGGCGCCGAGAAGACCCGCAAGATCCGCACCGCTTATCAGCAGGTGCTGCTGGGCCTGCTGAAAGGCGGAGCCCCATCCCGGGCCCTGGACACGCTGCGTAAGGTGGCCCAGGGCATGAGCAAAGTGTGTGAAGGCACGCCGTTCGAATTCCAGTGGCAGGCTTTCGGCGAGTTCGTGGAGAGCCTGGCCAGCGAGGATGCCGAGCGTCTGGACAACGATGCCGTGAAGCTGCTGCGTCGGGTGGACTCGGAGATTCGCGAGATCGGCCAGACCGGCCGCGCCGCCCTGCAGCGCCCCGTGCCCGTGGCGCTGATTCGCCAGCTCCTGGACGCCGCCGCCGCGCGCGGCCGCAGCTCGCCGCTGCTCACCGAACTGAGCGACGCCGCGGCGCAGGGAGATGCCTCCGGGGCCTCCGGGGCCTCCGGGACCATGTCCCTGTCGGGCAAGCAGGCCCTGGTCAGTGCGGCGAGCGCCCTGCGGGAAGAAATCGGCACGATCAAAGACCGTCTGGATCTGTTCGTGCGCAGCGGCCGCGGCGACACCGCCGAGCTGAACGAACTGCTGGCGCCGCTGAAACAGATCGGCAGCACCCTATCGCTGCTGGGATTCGAGAGCTCGAGAAGCATCGTCCTCGACCAGGTGGATGCGCTCTCTGCCCTGGTGGAAGGTCATGACAGCAGTGAACCTGCCATCCTCAATGTGGCCGGCGCGCTGGTCCAGGTGGACGAGAACCTGGCCGGGTTGACGCACGCCGGCAAGGGCGAGGTGGAAAAGATCACCGACGATGCCCATCGGGCGGTGGCTCAGCAGACACGCGACGACCTCGACCGGGTCAAGCAATCCATCGTCGATTACGTGTCATCACAATGGGACGTGCGCCATCTGCAGGACACGGCGGCGGCGCTGGACGGCATTGCCGGGGCTCTGGGCATGATTCCCCTGACCAGAGCGGCGGAGTTGCTGCAGCGCTGCCGCCAATATGTCCACCAGGAACTCCTGGCCGGACATGTGCCGTCGTGGGAGGAGCTGGATCGGCTGGCCGATGCCCTGAGCGGCATCGATTATTATCTGGAGCGCCTGGCCAGCGAGAACCCGGGCGGCGCGGAGGACGTGCTGGAGCTGGCGCAGCGCAGCCTGGACGGCCTGTCGGCGAGTGCCGAACCCGCAGACGCGACGCCCGCGGACGCCCCCCGGGATGATGCCCCGCCCGTCTCCGAGGAACTGGTCGTTGAGGAACCGGTTGCGCAGGAGCCGTCAGCGGAGGAGGCGCCGGTAGAGGCCTTTCCGGGTGAGGAGCACGAGGCGGACGCCGATGCGGCACTGTACGGTGCCGCCGAGCAGGTGGACGTGGCGGCGCTGGACGAATCGGCAGACGCCGCCGAGCCTGAGCTCGAGATGGAGGCTGACGAGGACTTCGATCTGTCGAATGAGCTGTTCGACGATCTGGTAGAGGACTCCAGCGCAACCGAGGCAACGCCGGCAGGCACGGGGACTGGCGAGCCGGAGCCCGCAGCGGAATCCGCCGAGCAGGAGCCGGCGGCGCCGGAAACGCAGGAAACCGCGCCGGCTGCTGCGACGGCATCCGCCAGCGCCGCAGCGGCGGTGGCCAGCCTGGCAGACGATTTCGACAGTGACGACGAGATCGTCGAGATCTTCAGCGAAGAAGTGGATGAGGTGTTGGAAGCCATCGACGAACACCTGCCTCCCTGGCAGGCGGCGCTGGAAGACGAGGCCCGTCAGACGGAGATTCGCCGGGCCTTTCACACCCTCAAGGGCAGCGGGCGGATGGTCGGCGCCAACATTCTCGGCGAGATGGCCTGGTCGGTCGAGAACATGCTCAACCGGTTGCTTGACGGGACGGTAACCCTGACCGCGGAGTTTCCTGCGGTGGTGCAGGAGGCGCGGCAGCTGGTCCCAGTCCTGCGCGATGCCTTCGAGCAGAAATCGGCACCTGACATGGGTGCCGTGGCACGCATCATGGAGCAGGCCGACATGCTGGCCTCGGGCGGTGCTCTGGCCGATACGGCGGATCATGCCGAGCCGGCCGAGGCGGCTTCAGCCTCGGAGCAGGCAGCGGCTGCAGACGACGACCGTAACCTGTTCATCGACGAGGCGCGCAACCACATCGACACTCTGGCTGGCGCATCCCGGGGTGACGCCTTCGTCCTCGGCGACGACGCCATGCGGGCTCTGCATACCCTGTCCGGCAGCGCGGCCATGGCCGGCCTTGCCGCTGTGGCCGAGCTGGCGGCTCCGGCCTATGAGCTGGCACAGGCGCTGCGCCGGCCCGGCACGCAGACAGAACTCAGCGGCGAGGCGGCGGAGTTTTTCCGTCAGGCCACCCAGGCCATGGCGGCCACCCTGGACGACATGCAGGCCGGCCGGGAACCGGAAGAGCAGTTCCAGCTCATCGCTGAAGCCGACCGTCTGCTCATGGGCGCCGGCGAGGCCGCGCGATCCGATGCGCTGCTGGGCCTGCCGGCCGTTACCAGCCTCATGAAGGCGCCCGGGTTCCTCGATGCCTGGCTCGACGGCACGGTGGACATGGCGCAGGCCGATGAACTGCGCGAAGCACTGGCGGAGATTGAACGAACCGCCCAGGCCGAGGGCCAGAGCGCGCGTGCCGGACTGGCCGGCGCGCTGCGCGGCGCCCATGGGCGTTTCGAATTCGAAACCCTGACGGCCCCGGCTCACGAAGTATTCGCCCGCGGTCACGAAGCGCTGCTGGCGCAATTCGATGCCCTGGCCGCCGATCAGACGCCGGATCCGGCAACCGCGGCCGGCGACGCGCCGCCGCGACGGCCGACCCGCCGCAGCCGGCGGGACTGCGGAAGATGTCGGCGGGGCGCCGGAAGATGTCGAGGATGAGCAGGCCGCGTCTGCCGACGCCCCGGTGGAGCCGGTGCAGTCCCCGGCCGCCACTGATGAATCCGAGCAGGAGTTCGAGCCGGAGCCCGAACAACCTGCCGACGCCACGGAAACGGCTGGCGAGGAGGTGGACCCGGAGATCATCGAAGTCTTCTTCGAGGAAGCCGACGAACTGCTGGAGGCTCTGGACCATGGCATCAACGACTGGTCGGAGGAACCCGACAACCTCCTGCACCTGGAGAATCTGCTGCGCGCCCTGCACACCCTGAAAGGCGGTGCGCGCCTGTCCGGACTGACGCGGCTGGGTGACCGGACCCATGAATTCGAGTCTTACCTGATCGACTTCCAGAGCAGCGGCGAGGCGGCATCGGCCGGCCTGTTCGATACTCTGCACGGTTGGTACGACGACGTCGCCGCCATGATAGGGCGGATCAAGGCCGGCCTGGCTGGCGGAACACAGGTGCCGGACGCCAGCGCCGAAGCAGCCGCGGAAACGGCCGGGCAACACGGCGACAGCAGCGAAGAGCCTGCTGCACCCGTTGCCTCTGAGGCGCCGGTGGTGCCCTATCCGGCGGCGGACAACGTCGCGGCACTGCCAGCGGCGGCTGAGACGGCGGCACAGCACGACTCCGGCGCCGATGCGCCACGAGAGGAGCAGCGTCCCGCCGCCGAGGCGCGTCCGGACAAGGTGGCGGCCCAGGCAC
The DNA here is from genome assembly GCA_034522075.1 of Gammaproteobacteria bacterium. GTDB lineage: Bacteria > Pseudomonadota > Gammaproteobacteria > Pseudomonadales > Azotimanducaceae > UBA7803. Next base: position 328,732 of record JAXHLO010000006.1, read on the forward strand.
AACAGCGCAGTGCCCGGGAGATGGTTCGAGTCGGCGCTGGTCTACTGGAAAGCCTGGTCAATCTGGCCGGTGAAAGCAGCATAATCCGGGCCCGGGTCGAGCAGGGCATGAGCGACTTCGCGAGCGCTCTGGACGAGATGGAAACCACCATCGACCGATTGCGCGAACAGCTCAGACGACTGGAGATCGAGACGGAAACTCAGGTGCTGTATCGCCAGGAACGCATCGACGGTCCCGCCTACGAAGACTTCGATCCGCTGGAAATGGACCGCTACTCCCAGCTTCAGCAACTGTCCCGCGCCCTCGGCGAGAGCGCCTCGGACATGCTGGATCTCAAGGAAACGCTGCTGCACAAATCCCGCGAGGCGGAAACCCTGCTGCTGCAGCAGGCCCGGGTCAACACCGAGCTGCAGGAGGGGCTGATGCGCAGCCGCATGGTGCCGTTCAGCCGGTTGCTGCCGCGGTTGCGTCGTACCGTCCGGCAGGTGGCCAAGGAGCTCGACAAGCAGGTAGAGCTGCATGCCTTCAATGTGGAAGGCGAGCTCGACCGCAGCCTGCTGGAACGTATGGTCCCGCCGCTCGAGCACATGCTGCGTAACGCGGTGGATCACGGCATCGAGAAGCCCGAGCAGCGCCGCAGCAACGGCAAGACGGACGGCGGGCGCATCGACCTTCGCCTGTCCCGGGAAGGCGGCGACGTGGTTATCGAGATCAGCGACGACGGGGCCGGCATCGATGTCCAGCGGGTGCGGGACAAGGCCGTGGAGCGGGGCCTCATGGCTGCGGATGCGGAGCTGCGCGACGACGAGATCAGCCAGTTCGTGCTGGCGCCGGGCTTTTCCACTGCCGCTGCAGTCACCCAGATCTCCGGACGCGGCGTCGGCATGGATGTGGTGCACAGTGAGGTCAAACAGCTCGGCGGCAGCATCAGCATCTTCTCCCAGCTCGGCCGCGGCACCCGATTCGTGGTGCGGGTCCCGTTCACCGTATCGGTGAACCGGGCGCTCATGGTATCGGTGGGCGACGACCTGTATGCCATTCCACTGAATACCATTGAAGGCATCGTGCTGTTGTCGTCCGAAGATCTGGAACGACTCTACGCGCCGGACGGCAACACTTTCGAATACGCCGGTGTCCCCTACCGGATTCAGTACCTGGGCAATTTCCTCGGCCGGGAATATCACCCGCAGCCGCTGCAGGGGTCGGTTCCGGTGGTGCTGGTCCGATCCGGTGAGCATGCGGTGGCCGTGCACGTGGACGGCGTTCAGGGCAGCCGGGAAATCGTCGTGAAAAGCCTGGGCCCGCAATTCGCCGGGGTCGGCGGCATCTCCGGCGCCACGATTCTGGGGGATGGCAGCGTGGTGGTCATTCTCGACCTGCTGGCACTGATCCGCAGCCAGAGCGCCGCCGGAGCAGCCCTGGGCAAGCGCGGCCGCAGCGGCGCGGCACGGACCCGTTGCGTCATGGTGGTGGACGATTCCGTCACGGTGCGCAAAGTTACGTCGCGGCTGCTGGAGCGTCAGGGCATGGACGTGGTGGTGGCCAAGGACGGCGTGGAGGCGGTTTCCATGCTGCAGGAGCGGCGCCCCGACGTGATGCTGCTGGACATCGAAATGCCGCGCATGGACGGCTTCGAGGTGTTGCGCCAGGTGCGCCACGACGAACGTCTGGCTGACCTGCCCATTGTGATGATCAGCTCGCGAACGGGCGCCAAGCACCAGGAGCGGGCGGCCGGACTGGGAGTGAACCGGTTCCTCGGCAAGCCGTTCCAGGAAAGCGATCTGCTGGCAACCATCGACGAACTGGTGAACTGACAACATGACGACGGCGGCTGCTGTGGCACAAGATCCTTCCGAACTGGCCTGCATCCTCATCCCGCTGCGGGACAGGCAGTTACTCCTGCCCAGCGTGTGCGTGGCGGAGATCATGCCGTGGCGCCGCATCAAGACGCAGGACGGGCTGCCGCGCTGGTGCCTGGGTCTGCTCGGCTGGCGCGGTGAGACCGTTCCCGTGGCCCGCTTCGAAGCGCTCAACGAGCCCGGCGAGGAGGCCCCCGTCCAGGGCCGCTGCCTGGTGGTGATGAACCGCACGGGCGCGGGTCCGGCGTCGTTTTATGCCCTGGCGGCCGAAGGGCTGCCGCGTCTGGTGCAGTTGTCCGATGACGATCTCAGCGACGATGACGGACGTCCCGGCGAAGCGGAAGCGCGGGTGGTACGCCTGGGAACCGAAACCGCCAGCATTCCCGATCTGGCCTACATCGAGCGACAGGTCGCCGAGTTGCTGCCGACTCTTTAATGTCCGCCCGACAGCGGGCGCAGCTACTGCCAGCCCCAACCATGGCGGATGGCCGCCAGCGCCGCCAGGGGCGCGGTTTCGCCGCGCAGCACCAGGGAGCCGAGGCCGTGGCAGGTGATCTGCCGGGCTGCGGCGGCCTGCAGTTCCGACTCCGTCCACCCGCCTTCGGGCCCCACCAGCACGCCGGCCGGAGTGCGCGGCAGGGTGAGCGGCAGGGCGGGCGCGCCGGGCTGCAGCAGAATCCACTCGGCCGGCGGGGCCTGGGCGAGAAATTCCGTCAGCTCCTGGAGGGGATGCAGGCGCGGCAGATACAGTGTCGCGCACTGTTCGGCGGCATTCTCGATGATCTTCTGCCAGTGGTCGTGCTTGCGCGCCAGGCGTTGTCTGTCGGCCGGGACGTTGCTGCGTTCGGCGCGCAGGGGCCAGATGTCGGTGACACCGAGTTCCGTGGCTTTCTGTATCGCGCGATCCATGGCGGCGCCTTTGAGCTGCCCCTGAGCCAGATGCAGGCGGGGCTCGGGTGGCGGCGCTTCGGCAACCAGGTCGCCCAGGTCGAGTGTCGCCCGGCGCGGCGAGGCATCGGCCACTGTAGCCGCCCAGGCCCGCCCGGCGCCGTCGAAGCAGAGCAACTCCGCACCCTCGCGCAGGCGTAACACCCGCAGCAGGTAGTGGGCCCGGTCACGGTCCAGCGCCAGAGCCATGCCGCTCGTCAGCGGCGGCGGGTGGTAGAGGCGGTGCTTCAAGCGTTGGAGGCGGCGGCCGGGGACGGCGCCCCGAGGCCGAGATTGCGGCACACGGCCAGGCTCGCCCCCCAGCGGTTCAAGGTGTAGAAATGCAGGCCCGGGGCACCGGCGGCCAGCAGGTCCTCACACAGGCGGGTCACCACCTCTTCGCCGAAGGCGCGCAGGCCCTTTTCGTCATCTTTCAGCGGCTCCATGCGTTTTTTCAGCCAGCGCGGCACGTCGGCGCCGCATTTGTCGGAAAAGCGCAGCAGACCTTCGTAGTTGGTGATGGGCATGATGCCCGGCACGATGGGCAGGTTGATGTCGGCGCGCGCGCAGCGCTCGAGGAAATCGTAGTAGGCGTAGGGGTTGTAGAAGTACTGGGTGATGGCACTGTCCGCGCCGGCCGCCACCTTGCGGGCGAAGTACTGCAGATCTTCCGCCGGGGTGCGTCCGTCGGGATGGATCTCCGGATAGGCGGCTACTTCGATGTGGAAGTCCCGGCCGGAGTGTTCGCGGATCCAGCCCACCAGGGTTTCGGCATTGTGCAGGAAGCGCGTCCGCCCCGAGCCGGACGGCACATCGCCGCGCAGTGCCACGATGCGCTTCACCCCCATGGCCTGATAGCCGTCGAGCAGCGCGAAGATGTCGGACTGGGAGTCGGCGCCGATGGACAGATGCGGGGCCGCCGGCAGACCCATGGCCAGGAGCTGGCGGATGGTTTCCCGCGTGCCGTCGCGGGTGGAACCGCCGGCGCCGTAAGTGCAGGAGAAAAACTCCGGCGCCACGGCGCTGAGACGCTCGGCGACCCGCTGCAGGCTGTCCTGGCCGCTCTCCGTGCGCGGCGGAAAGAATTCGAAGCTCAGGCGAACATCGCCGGTGCGCGGGTTCTGGTTGTTCATGACGCTCCTCGCGTGTTTTCTGCCGGCGCTGTCGGAGGCCTCAACCGGCGGCGGCGAGCACCTCCGCTTTGTCCGTGCGCTCCCAGGTGAACGTATCCTCGGTGCGCCCGAAGTGGCCGTAGGCGGCCGTGGCGCGGTAGATGGGGCGCTTCAGATCCAGCATGTCGATGAGGCCCTTGGGGCGCAAATCGAAATGTTCACGTACCAGTTGAACGATTTTCGCTTCGGGCAACCGGCCGGTACCGAAGGTATTGACGCTGATGGAGGTAGGTTCGGCCACGCCGATGGCATAGCTGATCTGCAGCTCGCAACGCTCGGCGAGTCCCGCGGCGACGATGTTCTTGGCCACGTAGCGGCCGGCGTAGGCGGCTGAACGGTCCACTTTGGAAGGATCTTTGCCGGAAAAAGCGCCGCCGCCGTGGCGGGCCATGCCGCCGTAGGTGTCGACGATGATCTTGCGGCCGGTGAGGCCGCAGTCGCCCACCGGCCCGCCGATGATGAACTGTCCAGTGGGATTGATGTAGATCCTGGTGTCGGCGGAGATCCAGTTGCTCGGCAGGACCGGCTTGATGATCTCCTCCATCACGGCTTCGCGCAGGGCCTTCTGAGTAATGTCCGGGTCGTGCTGGGTGGACAGCACGACGGCGTCCACGCCGGCAGGCTGGCCGTGCTCGTCATAGTGGAACGACAGCTGGCTCTTGGCGTCCGGCCGCAGGAACTTCAGGGTCGTGCGCCGCACTTCCGCCTGGCGTTTCACCAGCCGGTGGGCATAGGTCACCGGCGCCGGCATGAGCACATCGGTCTCATTGCTGGCATAGCCGAACATGAGCCCCTGGTCGCCGGCACCCTGTTCGTGATCTTCGGCTTCATCCACCCCCATGGCGATGTCGGCCGACTGCCGCCCCAGGGCATTGATCACCGCGCATTCCTCCGGGTCGAAACCCAGCTCCAGCGCCGTGTAGCCGATATCGCGGATCACCTGGCGAACCAGCCTGTCGAGATTGACTTCGGCCCGCGAGCGGTACTCGCCGGCGATGACCACGATGCCGGTCTTTATGAGTGTTTCGCAGGCGACCCGCGATTCCCGGTCCTGTTCGAGCAGGGCGTCGAGGACGGCATCGGAAATCTGGTCGGCCATTTTGTCCGGATGGCCTTCGGAAACGGATTCGGAGGTGAAGTGGCTGTAATCGCTCATGGCCGGTAACGTTCCTGTGTGACGCATATGCTGGAAAGCGGCCGATTGTACCCTACCCCTCGGGCCAGGGCTGCCGGGCGAAAGACGCAATTTGTAAGCCGCCCGGGGGCACGCAATCGACCATTCGCCGCGACTCAATTGAAGTGCTCAGGCCGACCGGGGACAATAGCGCCCCCGGCGCCGCCGTGGTGCACACAAGGAAGCACATGTCATCGAGATCAGACAGAGCGAATGCCATCCGGGCGCTCGCCATGGACGCGGTCGAAGCCGCGAATTCCGGCCATCCCGGCGCCCCCATGGGCCTGGCCGACATCGCCGAAGTGCTGTGGCGCGAGGTTCTTGCCCACAATCCCGCGGACCCTCAATGGGTCAACCGCGACCGCTTCGTGCTCTCCAACGGGCACGGCTCCATGCTGCTGTACGCGGCGCTGCACCTGACCGGTTACCCGGTTTCCATAGCCGACCTGAAGGCTTTCCGGCAACTGCATTCACCGACGGCCGGTCACCCGGAGTTCAGCGAGTGTCCGGGTGTCGAGACCACCACCGGGCCGCTGGGCCAGGGTTTCGCCAATGCCGTGGGTTTCGCCCTGGCAGAGCGGCTGCTGGCGCAGACGTTCAACCGCGACGGTTTCCCGGTGGTCGATCACCGTACCTGGGTGGTGGCCGGCGACGGCTGCATGATGGAAGGCATTTCCCATGAAGCGGCCTCCCTGGCCGGCACCCTGCGACTCGGCAAGCTGGTTTGCATCTACGACGACAACGGCATTTCCATCGACGGCGAGGTGGCTGCATGGTTCACCGAGGACGTGGCGGCGCGCTTCGAGGCCTACGGCTGGCGTGTGGTCCGTGACCTGGACGGCCACGACGGCGATGCGGTGCACGCGGTGCTCAGCGATGCGCTGGCGCACGATGACCGCCCCACCCTGATCTGCGCGAAAACCGTCATCGGCAAAGGGGCGCCCACCAAGGCCGGCACCGCCGATGCTCACGGCGCGGCGCTGGGCGCGGAAGAAGTAGCTGCCACACGGCAGAGCCTGAACTGGGGCTCCGCACCGTTCGAGATTCCCCGGCACATTTACGACGAATGGGATGGGCGGCCGCGCGGTGCCCGGCTGCAGCAGGACTGGGAAGCGCTGTTCGACCGCTATCGCGGCGAGTATCCGGACCTCGCGGCCGAACTCACCCGGCGTCTGTCGGGAGAGTTGCCCCGGGACTGGGCGGAGCCGATCCGCGCCCTCGCCCGGCAGGCCCAGAGCGCCATGGAGCCCCTGGAAACCCGTAAAGCCTCGCAGCAATGCCTCGGCGCTCTGGCCGAGACGCTGCCGGAGTTGTTCGGCGGCTCCGCCGACCTCACCGGGTCCAACGGTACTCGCTGGAAAGGCGCGCCGGATTCACAGTATCTGAGCTATGGCGTGCGCGAATTCGCCATGACGGCCATTACCAATGGCCTGGTTCTGCACGGCGGGCTGCGGCCCTTCGCCGGAACCTTTCTGGTGTTCATGGAATACGCGCGCAATGCGGTGCGCCTGGCGTCGCTGATGAAGATTCCCAGCATCTTCGTCTACACCCATGATTCAGTGGCCGTGGGCGAAGATGGCCCGACCCATCAGCCGGTGGAGCAGCTGACCAACCTGCGCACCACGCCGGGTCTGTCCGTGTGGCGGCCCTGTGACACGGTGGAGAGCGCGGTGGCCTGGGAGTCTGCCATGGCGCGTCGGGATGGGCCCAGTGCGCTGATCTTCACGCGGCAGAAAACCGAGCCGCAACCGCGCGACGAGGCGGTCTTCGCGGCGGTCGCTCGAGGCGGTTACGTGCTGCGCGCGGAACGCGGCGGCCAGGCGCCGGCTGCGCTGCTGATCGCCACCGGGTCGGAGGTGGGTCTGGCCATGGCGGCAGCGCAAGCGCTGGCTGACGAGGGTACGGACGTGCGGGTCGTCTCCATGCCATGCACGGATGTCTTTCTGAATCAGTCCGAGGACTATCGCGACTCGGTGCTGCCGCCGCAGGTGCGTGCGCGGGTGGCTGTGGAAGCCGCGCACCCCGACTACTGGCACAAGTTCGTCGGCCTCGACGGCGAGGTGGTGGGCATCGACCGCTTCGGTTTGTCGGCACCTGGACCGGCCGCCATGGAGGCACTGGGCATGACGGTGGAGAATGTCACCGCCGCCGTACGGCGCACCGTCGAACGACACAGTGGAGGTGGGTGATGCCGGCTGAACCCCGGCCGCGCAAGGCCATGGCCGACCTGGAACTCGGCGGCAAGCGGGTTCTGATCCGCGAGGACCTGAACGTGCCCATCAAAGACGGCCAGGTGACCAGCGACGCCCGCATCCGGGCCGCCCTGCCCACACTGCAGGCGGCGCTGGATGCCGGGGCTGCGGTCATCGTCATGTCTCATCTGGGCCGCCCGGAGGAAGGCCATTTCGAGGAGCGCTATTCGCTGGCGCCGGTGGCGCAGCGGCTCGGTGAACTGCTCGGCCGAGCCGTGCCGCTCATTCACGACTGGCGCCTGTCCGGTGCCGGGGTTCATCCCGGCGAGATCGCCCTGCTCGAGAACGTGCGCTTTCTCGAAGGCGAAGGCGCCGACGATGATGCCCTGGCGGAAATGCTGGCGGCCCTGTGCGACGTCTTCGTCATGGACGCATTCGCCACCGCACATCGCGCTCAGGCCTCCACACACGGGGTGGCCAAGTTCGCGCCCGTGGCCTGCGCCGGCCCCCTGCTGGATGCCGAGCTCACTGCCCTGGAAAAGGCCCTGGCCGAGCCGCGCCGCCCGCTGGTGGCCATCGTCGGCGGCGCCAAGGTGTCGACCAAGCTCGAGGTGCTCGGTGTGCTGGCCGATCTGGCGGATCAGATCATCGTCGGCGGCGGCATCGCCAACACGTTCATCGCCGCAGCCGGTCATGGGGTGGGCGCGTCGCTCTATGAGCAGGATCTGCTGGATGCGGCGCGCCGCATTGCCGACAAGGTCACGGTGCCGCTGCCCGTGGATGTCATGGTGGGCAAGCGCTTCGACGCCGCCGAAGAAGCCGTGGTGAAACGCCTCGACGAGGTGGCCGATGACGACATGATCTTCGATATCGGCCCGGAGACGGCCCGGCAGTGGGGGCGGCAACTGGCGGATGCGGGCACCATTCTCTGGAACGGCCCGGTGGGCGTGTTCGAGTTCGATCAATTCGGCGAGGGCACCCGGGTGCTGGCCGAGGCCATTGCCGCCAGCGACGCCTTTTCCATCGCCGGCGGCGGTGACACCCTGGCCGCCATCGACAAGTACGGCGTGGGCGACGGTATTTCCTATATCTCCACCGGCGGCGGCGCCTTTCTCGAATTCGTGGAAGGCAAGACCCTGCCGGCCGTAGCGGTGCTTGCCAGCCGCGCGCGGGAGTAGAGTAGGAGCGATCTCCAGATCGCGACCGACCATGCCGAACTCAGACTTCGACCCCCAAACCCTGCGCACCGCCCTGCGTCCCCTGGTGCCTGGCGAGGCGGTGATCCTGACCCCGGAAGAAGATGCCTATCTGCGCCACTACGGCATCCACTTCAGCGAAGAGTTTCCCGCCATCCGCCATCACTTCGGTGCGGTGGAAGCCGACGAGCATCGAATTGCCGCCCATCTGTGGCTGCCGGCGGACGCCCGCGGTACTGCCGTGGTCATTCATGGCTATTACGATCACACCGGTCTGTACGGCCATCTGATCCGGCACCTCATCGACAGCGGCCTGGCGGTCGTGTCCTTCGATCTGCCCGGGCATGGCCTGTCGTCCGGCGCACCGGCCACCATCGATTCTTTCGATCACTATGTGGACGCCTTCGAGGCCTGTATGCGCGCCCTGGAGGATCACCTCCCGCAACCCTGGTACCTGCTGGGCCAGAGCACGGGCGGCGCCATCGCCATGGAATGGCTGCTCGGCCGTGGGCACACGCGTGCCAGCAATCCGTTCGCGCGCGTCGTGCTGCTGGCGCCGCTGATCCGGCCGCATCGCTGGCCCCTGAACCGGCTGTTCTACGAACTGGCCCGGCCCTTCGTCACCGAACGGCGCCGGGTATTCACCAGCAACGCCGAGAACCCGGATTTCATTGCCTTCCTGCGCGACCGCGATCCGCTGCAGGCGCGCATCCTGCCGGTGCGCTGGGTGACCGCCATGCAGGCGTGGCGCCGCCGCTTCGAAGGCTACCCGGCAACGGACATTGCCCCGCTGGTGATCCAGGGGCGTGCCGACACCACGGTGGACTGGCGTTACAACCTGAAAGTCATCGATCGACTGTTCGAGCCGCGGGTCTTCTACATCCCCCTGGCCCGCCATCATCTGGTGAACGAGTCCGCCGAGATCCGGGCGCAGATTTTTCAGGCCATCGACGGCGAGCTCAACGGTTGACCTTCAGAACAGCACGCGCGCCTTGATGGTCGCAGGGACCGTGCGCAGTGCCTGCAGCACCGGCCCGGAATAGTCCGTCTCGATGTCGATGACCACGTAGCCGATATCGGCGTTGGTCTGCAGATACTGGCCGGTCACGTTGACCTGATGCTCCGACAGCACCTGGTTGATGGCCGACATGACGCCGGGCACGTTGCGGTGAATGTGCAGCAACCGGTGCTGGTCCGGGTGCTCCGGCAGTGCCACTTCGGGAAAGTTGACCGCCGACAGGGTCGAGCCGTTGTCGCTGTAGCGGATCAGCTTTTCCGCCACCTCGAAGCCGATGTTCTCCTGCGCTTCCTGGGTGCTGCCGCCCACGTGGGGGGTCAGTATGACGTTGCCGAGCCCCATGAGCGGCGACTCGAAAGGGTCGTCGTTGGACTTGGGTTCCGTCGGAAACACGTCGACAGCGGCGCCGAGTAATTCGCCGTCGTGCAGGCGTCGGGCGAGGGCTTCCAGATCCACCACGTCGCCGCGGGAGGCATTGATCAGCACCGCTTCGCGCTTCATCAGGGTCAGCGCCCGGGCGTCGATCATATTGCGCGTGCGTGCCGTGGCGGGCACGTGCAGAGTGACCACATCGGCGGTTTCCAGCAACTCATCGAGATCTTCCACCTGCCGGGCATTGCCCAGATTCAGTTTCTTGACCACATCGTAGAAGATCACCTGCATGCCGAGCCCTTCGGCCAGCACGCCGAGCTGGGCGCCGATGTTGCCGTAGCCGACGACGCCCAGCGTCTTGCCGCGCACTTCAAAAGAGGACCGGGCGGACTTCTTCCAGATGCCCTGGTGCATGGCGGTGCTCTTCTGCGGCACGCCGCGCAGCAGCAGGATGGCTTCCGCCAGCACCAGCTCCGCCACGCTGCGGGTATTGGAGAATGGCGCGTTGAACACCGGCACACCGGCACGGGTGGCGGCGCTGAGATCCACCTGGTTGGTGCCGATGCAGAAACAGCCCACGGCGATAAGGCGCCGGGCGGCGTCCAGGGCGGCAGCATCGAGCTGGGTGCGCGAACGGATGCCGACCATGTGGGCTTCGGCCAGCGCGGCTGCCAGGTCACCTCCCTGCAGAGCGTGATCGTAGGCTTTGATGTTGCGGTAACCCGACTGCTCGAGGCTGGCGATGGCCGACGGGTGCACGCCCTCGAGCAGGACGATCTTGATTTTGCCTCGGTCGAATGATGTGGTGCGCAAAGTGTCCGGGTCCGCCGTGGGAAGGGCGCATATACTAGCAAGCTGGTCGTACCGCGAGGCGAAAATGTCCCAAGTGCTCGATGAACTCCTCTCACCCGGACAGGTCCTGCGGGACGCGGACAGCCTGGCTCACTGGGGCCGTGACTGGACGCGCAGCTTCTCCGTAGCGCCGAGTGCCGTGGTGTTTCCGGAATCCATCGACGACGTTCAGCGGCTGGTGCAGGCGGCCAACCGCGAGGGCCTGGCGCTGGTGCCGTCCGGCGGGCGCACGGGACTGTCCGGCGGCGCGGTGGCCGGCAACGGCGAAGTGGTGGTGTCGTTCGACCGCATGAACCGGGTCGTGGATTTCGACAGCGCCGACCGGCTGGTCACCTGTCAGCCGGGGGTGGTTACCCAGGTGCTGCAGCAGTATGCGGCCGACCAGGGACTGTTCTATCCGGTGGATTTCGCCTCGGCGGGGTCCAGCCAGATCGGCGGCAATATCGCCACCAATGCCGGCGGCATCAAGGTCATCCGGCACGGCCTCACCCGGGACTGGATCGCCGGGCTCAAGGTGGTGACCGGCGCCGGCGAGCTGCTGGAGCTCAATCGCGGCCTGGTGAAAAACGCCACCGGCTACGACCTGCGTCACCTGTTCATCGGCTCCGAAGGCACCCTGGGTTTCGTGGTGGAGGCGGATGTCGCGCTGACCACGCCGCCGGAGCCGCAGCTGGTCATGGTGCTGGGCGTGGGCCGCTTCCGCGATCTGCTGGCCGTGCTGGATCATTTTCAGGCTTCACTCACCCTGTCGGCGTTCGAGTTCTTCTCCGAGATGGCACTGCAGAAGGTGGTGGAGCACCGGGCGCTGCCCCGCCCGCTGGAAAGCGCGCCGCCGTTCTATGCCCTGATCGAGTTCGACGACAGCGCCCTGGACGCAGCCACCGCCGCATTCGAACACTGTGTCAACGAAGGCTGGGTCAGCGACGGCGTGCTCAGTCAGACCGAAGCCCAGGCCGGAAAGCTCTGGCAGCTTCGGGAAGGCATCTCGGAAAGCATCGCCGGCTACACGCCCTACAAGAACGACCTGGCGGTGCGCATCTCGCGCATGCCGGAATTTCTCGACCAGGTGGACGCTCTGGTCGCCGACAACTACCCGGACTTCGAGGTCTGCTGGTACGGCCACATCGGCGACGGCAATCTGCACCTGAACATCCTCAAACCCGCCGACCTGAGTCAGCAGGAGTTCTATGACCGTTGCCACAGCATCAGCCCGAAGATCTTCGAGCAGGTGGCCGCCCGCGGCGGCAGCATTTCCGCCGAGCACGGCGTGGGGCTGCTGAAGCGGGACTTCCTGGGCTACACCCGCAGCGCCGAAGAGATCGCCGTGATGCGCGGCATCAAAGCCGTGCTCGATCCCAACGGCATCATGAATCCGGGCAAACTGCTTCGGCCGGCGACGGAGCATCTCGGCCGGGCGAGTCGAGCGGCGTGGTACGCGACTTCGCGAGCCTCGCTCAGCCGCTCCGCGGCGCCCTCACTACGCAGAGTTGCCCCCTGAAGCAGGGGTCAATCTGCTGCGTTCGGCTTCGCTCCACGGCTTCGCGAAGTCGCGTACCACGCCGCTCGCCTCCCACTCCTGAATGTCCTTCGCCGGCCCGACGTTTGCGGGTGGAAGGAGAGTCGAGGGTGGGTCGCCGGAGCGTGGCGATCAATGCCGGCCCCTGCACGGAGGCCGAACGGAGAAAATTCGACTCCTGCTTCAGGAGGCAACTTTTCGGAGAGAGGGAAGCCCCGGAGGGGCCCGAGTGGGGTCCGGTATTGAGCGCCACGCTCCGGCGACACCCCACACGAACCAACTTCCACCAGCAAACCGCCGGCCCGGCGAAGAATCAGAAGGAGTCGACGCCGGATTCGCTCGCCACGAATACGACGTCGGCCGCCTGCGCCGCAAAGATGCCGTTGCACACCGTGCCGACGATGTTGTTCAGCGTGGCTTCCATGGTGGCGGGATCGAAAATCTTCAGGCCGTGAACGTCGAGGATCAGGTTGCCGTTGTCGGTGACGAAGTCGTGGCGCAGTTCCGGGTGGCCGCCGAGTTCGAGCAGCCGGCGGGCCACCAGCCCGCGGGCCATGGGGATCACTTCCACCGGCAGAGGGAAGTCGCCGAGCACCTCCACCCGTTTGCCGGCATCGACGATGCAGACGAACTCGCGGGCGCTGGCCGCGACGATCTTCTCCCGGGTGAGCGCGCCGCCGCCGCCTTTGATGAGCTGCCGGGCGGCATTGACCTCGTCGGCGCCGTCCACGTAGACGCTCACAGCGTCGACGGCATTCAGGTCGAGGACAGCGATGCCGTGGCCGCGCAGCCGCTCGGCGCTGGCTTCGCTGCTGGCCACGGTGGCGTTGAACGTGTGTTTGATGGCCGCCAGGAGGTCGATGAAGTGGTTGGTGGTGGAGCCGGTGCCGACGCCGATCACGCTGGCGCCGTCCAGCTTCGGTGCCAGATAGTCCAGGGCCGCCTGGGCAGCACTGCGTTTGAGTTGCTCTTGGTTCATACTACCTCGTTTGCCCGACGACCCTACCATGCTGGAACGCTACGTAAAGAAGATTCTCTCCTCCCGCGTCTATGAAGTAGCGGTGGAGACGCCCCTGCAGCCGGCGCCCCGTCTGTCCGCACGCACGGGTCACAACGTGCTGCTCAAACGCGAAGACATGCAACCGGTGTTCTCGTTCAAGATCCGCGGTTCCCACAACAAGATTGCGCAGCTCTCCGAGGCAGATCAGGCGCGGGGCGTCATCGCCGCCTCGGCCGGCAACCATGCCCAGGGAGTGGCCCTGTCGGCCCAGCGCCTGGGGCTGAAGGCCGTCATCGTCATGGGCCGCAACACCCCCAGCATCAAGGTCAATGCGGTGCGAGCACTGGGTGCGCGGGTGGTGCTGCACGGCGACGGCTTCGACGAGGCCAAGGCGTATGCCGATGGTCTGATGGCGGAGCACGGTTATACCTTCGTCCACCCTTTCGACGATGTGGACGTTATCGCCGGGCAGGGCACCGTGGGCATGGAGATCATGAATCAGCATGGCGGCGCGCCGGACGTGGTCTTCGTGCCGGTGGGCGGCGGCGGGCTGATCGCCGGTATCTCCGCCTATGTGAAATACCTGTCGCCGAAGACGCGCGTGGTCGGTGTGGAAGCACAGGGCTCGGCGTGCCTGCAAGCGGCCTTGCAGGCCGGCCGCCGGGTGAAGCTGCCGTTCGAGTCCCTGGACCTGTTCGCCGACGGCGTATCCGTGGCCCAGGTGGGCAGGGAGACCTTCAAAGTGGCGCGCCAGTGCGTCGACGAAGTTGTCACCGTGAGCACCGACGAGATCTGCGCCGCGGTGAAGGATCTGTTCGATGATACGCGCGCCATCGCCGAGCCCTCCGGTGCGCTGGCCGTGGCCGGGTTGAAGAAATACGCTGCGAGCCGCGGCCCGCGTCACAACGGCGCCAGCATGGTCGCCGTGGTCAGCGGCGCCAACGTCAACTTCGACCGCTTGCGGCACATCTCCGAACGGGCGGAAGTGGGTGAACAGCGCGAGCTGATCCTGGGGGTAACCATTGCCGAGGAGCGCGGCAGCTTCCGCCGCTTCTGCCAGACCCTGGGCAAGCGCTCGGTGAGCGAGTTCAACTACCGTTATGCCCGGGACGATGAAGCCCATGTCTATGTGGGCCTGCAGGTGGCGGCACCCGACGACCGGCAGGCCGTCATCGACGGTCTGTCGGCCGCCGGCTACCGGGTTCAGGACATGACCGAGAACGAAGCCGCCAAGCTGCACGTGCGGCACATGGTTGGCGGGCGGACTCTGGGGGAGAAAAGCGAGCTGCTGTTCCGTTTCGAGTTTCCCGAACGGCCCGGCGCGCTGCTGAAGTTTCTCTCCGGACTGGGCGCGGACTGGAACATCACCATGTTCCACTACCGCAACCACGGTGCTGCCTGGGGCCGTGTGCTGGTTGGGTTCGAAGGCGCTGATGCCGACCGGGGCCGGCTGCTGACGAAACTGCAACGCATCGGCTACCGGCACTGGGAGGAAACCGACAACCCGGCGTATCGGCTGTTTCTCAGATAGGGTCGTCCTGTGCCGCGGCCGGCTCTTCCTGGAAGTGCATGAATTCCTCTTCGAACATGAGTTTGCCCAGATCGTCCATGCGGTCGATGTAGAGTCGGCCATCGAGATGGTCGAACTCGTGCTGGAACACGGTGGCGAGAAAGCCCTGCAATTCCAGCTCCAGGGGCTGATTGTGCAGATCGCGGGCGCGCACCCGAATGTGTTGCGGCCGCTCCACGAAGCCGCGCAGCCCGGGCACTGACAGACAGCCCTCCCAGTAACCGGCACGGCTGGGGTCGACGATCTCGATCTCGGGATTGGCGAACACGGTAAGCGGCATGGCGGGGATGTCGCCGTAGCGGCTGGGGCTCGCCGGAATCTCGATGATGGCCAGGCGCACCGGCTCGTTGACCTGGGGTGCGGCCAGGCCGATGCCGCCGGCCTCATGCAGCGTGTCGATCATGTCCCGCACCAGGGCGGCGGTGGCCTCGCTGGCGATTTCGGCATCGCGCAGAGGCCGTGACGGCTGGCGCAGCGTGGGATGACCCATGCGGATAATTTCTCTCACGGCCATGCCCTGCCTCCTGCGGTGGATCGGTGATGAAACCTCTGCCAGCCGGCTTCGGTGATGACACCATCCAGCGGCACATCCCAGCTTGCTGCCGGCAATGGCTCCGGGCTGCGCTGAACTTCGTGAGCCAGGCCCACCAGCAGCGGGCGCAGGCGCGGCGGGATGCGGGCCAGGTAGCGGTCATAGTAACCGGCGCCCATGCCCAGACGAACACCGCGGTCATCGAAGGCCACCAGCGGCATCAGCAGCAGATCCAGCGCCAGCGGATGGACGAAGGCGGCGTCCGGGGCCGGTTCGGGGATACCGTAGCGGTTGATGATGAGCGCCGCGCCCGGCCGATACCGGTAAAAGCTCATGGCGCCGCCGCGGCTCACTGCGGGCAGAGCTACCCGTTTGCGCATGCCCGGCAGCCGTTCGAGCAGTGGTGTCGCATCGAGTTCGCCGTCGTTGGCCACATAGAGTCCTGCCGTACGTGTGTGCCAGGGCAGGCTGCTGGTGAAGAAATGACGAGCCGCGGCGGCTGCATGGTCGGCCTGGGCCTGAGCATCCAGCGACTGCCGGTGGTTACGGAAGCGACGCCTGAGCTCGCGCCGCTGTCTGGGAGTGTCGGTGGGGATGTCGGTGGCAGCCATGGCGGATGGTGGTCCCGGCGCGACAGGCATTCAGTGAGATCTCCCAAGATGCCGCTGTCGATATGGCCCTGAACCGTCCGGTTCAAGGCGGGGGCCGCCGAACGAGGTCTCAGGCTTCCCAACCCGCTTGCGCGGTGTCGGGCGTGCTCACAGACACTCGACGTTAGCCCCCTGGGTTTTATCTAACGGCTCAAGGACGACTACCAACTGGCGTACATCCCAGGAGACAGGAGCGGGGTGTGGCCACCGGAAAACTCCGGGTGCCTCCGGCGATCGACGCGACCTGTGGGTCTCGGCGGTGGAGCACGCCAGTGCGCGTGTATCGCAAATAACGCAGCGCTCTGAGGCTCGGCTGGGCTTCGGGGCAAGGCGCGCCGAGGAAGGCGTATCTGGTGATACGTCGACGAGGCGCAGCGCAGATGCCGGAGCCGCCGAGAGCCTTCCCTTCGGCGCTCCGGCGCGGTCCCTGGGCGCGGCGTTGGCGGTGCTCGAGGTGGGGCCTGCCACACCGGCGCACCGCCGCCTTGTCCAGGAACCGCACCGGAGCGCAGAGCTTCGCGTCACTTGCGATACGCCACCGCTAGAAACCCAACTGTTTGTGTTCTGCCAGGGCTTCGTCGAGGCGCTCGGTGAGATGCTTGACGTGATGCTGTGCGGCGCGCTGCACCTCGTCCACGGACTGGCGTTTCTGCAACAGGTCGTTGGCGAGATTGAGAGCCGCCATGACGGCAATGCGGTCCAGCCCGAAAACCTTGCCGGATTCCCGGATCTGACGCATCTGCGCATCGAGATGGCGCGCCGAGGCGGTAAGTGCATCCACTTCGTCCTGCTTGCAGCTCACCTGGTACTCCTTGTCCAGGATCTTCACGCTGACGGTGGTGCTTTCGCTCATGGTGTTCAGTCCTGTTCCAGCGCTTTCAAGCGGGTGATCATGGATTCCACCCGGCTTTTCGCCAGCTCGTTTTTCTCGATCAGTTTGGCGCGCTCGGTGGTCCAGTTCTGCTGCTGAGCACGCAGCGCGCGATTCTCCCGGCTGAGGATGGCGCACAACTCGATGAGCTCGGTGACTTTCTTTTCCAGCACGGCCCAATCGGGACTCGGCGTATCGACACTCGGCATAAGGAGACCTGACAATCTTTCCCCGTCGCTAGTGTGCTCTGAATACCCGGGCATGTGAAGCTTGCGCCGCCGCCGCCGGGGCCGCCATCTGATAGCATACGGCGACACTCGCCGGACCCGCAGGCCGCCGTGACCGATTTGACCGCCCTGGCCCTCAATGCCGCCCATGAACTGCCCGTAGCCGAACTGCACGGTACGGTGTGCGGCATGGCCGTGTGTCTCGGTGCGGCTGTGCCGGTCAACGATCTGGTGGAACTCGTGGGCGTTGAGGCGCTGTCCGATCAGGCTTCCGTGGAGGAGTTTGTTGCGGCCGCGGCGGCCGAGCTCGAGTCTGAAGACATGAGCTTTGCGCCCCTGCTGCCCGCTGATGATGCCGCCCTCGACGCCCGCCTGGAGGCGCTGGGCCAATGGTGCGGCGGTTTTCTCGGCGGGCTGGCCGCCGGTCTTGCCCGGCGCGGCACCGGCAGCCTCAAAGACATGCCGGAGGAAGTCCGTGAGATCGTCGCCGACCTGGCGGCCATTGCTCAGGTGGACCCTGACACACCGGCCGGGGACCGCAGCGGGGAGGCAGCCGAGGCGGATTTCGTAGAGCTCGAAGAGTTCGTCAAGGTAGGTACGCTGCTGGTCATGAGCACGCTTGCGCATGAAGCCGACGATCCGCCCGGCTGAATACCGGCGCCGCCGGGCGGCGCTGATGAGTCAGATGACCCCGGGCTCCGTGGCGGTGGTGCCTGGTGGGGGTGTGCGGCTGCGTAATCGGGACAGCGAGTATCTGTTCCGTCAGGACAGCGATTTCCTCTATCTGACCGGTTTCACCGAGCCGGATGCCGTGCTGGTGCTGGCGCCGGGCCGGGAGCACGGCGAAGTGATCGTCTTCTGCCGGGAGCGGGACCCGCGCGCGGAACTCTATGACGGCGAGCGTCTCGGTCCGGATCGGGCGGTCGCCGCGTTGGGGTTGGATGATGCCTTTCCGGTCAGCGACATGGATGAAATTCTGCCGGGCATGCTGGAGGGCCGGGAGCGCATTTACATGACCCTGGGGGAGTACCAGGAGTTCGACAACAAGATCCTGCACTGGGTGAATTCCATCCGTGCCCGGGAGGCCGGAGGAGCAGTGCCGCCGGGTGAATTCGTTGCTCTCAAACACCTGCTGCACGAGCAGCGCCTGTACAAATCCGCGGCCGAGATCCGCCTCATGCGCGAGGCTGCACGCATTACCTGCGAGGCTCATCGGCGAGCCATGCGCGTATGCCGTCCCGGGCTGACCGAGCTGGCCCTGGAGGCGGAGCTGGTTCACACGTTTCTGGTCAACGGGGCCCGTTCGCCGGCCTATCCGTGCATCGTCGGCAGCGGGCGCAATGCCTGCGTGCTGCACTACACGGACAACCAGGCAGGTCTCAAGGACGGCGATCTGGTCCTCATCGATGCCGGCTGCGAGTTCGAGCACTATGCTGCCGATGTGACGCGAACCTTTCCGGTCAACGGCCGCTTCAACCGCCATCAGCAGGCGCTCTATGAGGTGGTACTCGAGGCCAACCGGACCGCCATTGCCGCCTGCCGGCCCGGCGTGCCTTTCACCGCGCCCCATGAAGCGGCTGTGCGGATCATGGTGGAAGGCCTGGTGGGACTGAAGCTGCTGCGTGGTGACGTGGACGAGATCATCGAGAGCGGCGGGCATCGCCGCCTGTGCCCGCACAACACCTCCCACTGGCTGGGCAGTGACGTGCACGACGTGGGTGATTACCGGGTGGGCGGCGTGCCGCGTCAACTCGAACCGGGCATGGTGCTCACCATCGAGCCCGGCATCTATCTGCCGCCGGATGCCGAGCCGGCGCTGCCGCCGCGGTGGCGCGGCACGGGCGTGCGCATCGAGGACGACGTGCTGATTACGAGCAGCGGGCACGAGCTGTTGACCGGTGATGCGCCCAAGACCGTTGCCGACATTCATCGCCATATGAAACGGCGCCAGCGTGGCTGACCCAGGGCACCTGCACGACTGTGACGTGGCCGTGGTGGGCGGCGGGCTCATCGGCATTGCCGCCGCGCTGGGGGTGGCACAGCAGGGCCGACGAGTGGCACTGGTGGAACCGAATCCGCCCCGGGTGATACGCGGTGAATTGGGCCTGGACCTGCGTACTCTGGCCCTGTCGCCGGCCTCCCGCGCGCTTCTGCAGCGGTTGGGCGGTTGGATCGATGTGCCGGCGGCGCCCTACCGGCGCATGGAGATCTGGGAGGAACGCGGCACCCGTACCATGACGTTCGATGCCGCCGAGGTGGGCCGGGCGGAACTGGGCTGGATCGTCGAGAACGGTCCGCTGTGCGCAGAGCTGTGGGCGGCCGCCGCCGGGCACGACCGTGTGACCGTCCACGACAGCCGCCTCCTGGACCTGCAGCCCGGCCCGGCCGGCGTGGCGCTCGATCTGGGTGACCGTCAACTGCAGGCGCGGTTGCTGGTTGCCGCGGACGGGGCGGCCTCGGCCGTGCGCCAGCGCCTCGGTGTGGCCGTGCAGACGTACCAGACGGGTCAATGCGCCCTGGCTACGGTGGTACGGACGGCGTACCCGCATCAGGGTACGGCTTATCAGCGCTTCCTGCTCGATGGTCCGCTGGCACTGCTGCCGGGCGCCGATCCGCATCTGTGCTCGGTGGTCTGGTCGCAGAGCGAAGGCCAGGCGGAGCGCCGCCAGGCGCTGCCCGCAGCGGCATTCTGCGAGGAGCTGGAGCAGGCCGTACAGAGCTGCCTGGGCCGGGTGGAGGCCGTGGACCAGCGGCTGGCGTTTCCGCTCAAACAGCAGCTTGCCGCCACCTTCAATCCCCAGCCGCGCGTGTTGCTGCTCGGTGATGCGGCCCGCGTGATACATCCGTTGGCGGGATTGGGAGCGAACCTGGGACTGGAAGACGTCGGTGCCATGCTGGCCGAGCTGGAACATCTGGGCGCTGCAGCAGACCCGGGCGGCGCCGGCCAGTGGCGCGCCCTCGACCGCCGCCGCCAGGCCCGCTCGCGGCTGATGCTGTGGGTCATGGCCGGACTCGGTCAGGTCTATGCCCGGGGCGATCCACTGTCCCAGTGGGTGCGCAATATGGGGGTGCGCTGGCTGGACGGTGCCCTGCCGATCAAGCGTCAGATCATGCGGGAAGCCATGGGCCTCGGCCGGGCCGGCCGGACACTGACGGGCGCGCGGGATTAGCCCCGGGCCGGGACGGACCTTACAATGGCGGTTTTCCCGTTACGGTAAAGCGTCATGACCGAAGCCAGTCCACGCCGCACGCCGCTGCATGCCGAGCACCTGGCCGCCGGCGGCAAAATGGTCGACTTCGCCGGGTGGGAAATGCCCCTGCACTACGGTTCCCAGCTCGCCGAACATCATGCGGTGCGCAATACCTCCGGCATGTTCGACGTCTCGCACATGACCGTCATCGACTTCGCCGGCGACGCTGCCCTGAGCCTGTTGCGCCGGGTGATGGCCAACGACGTGGCCAAGCTGGAGGCCCCCGGACAGGCACTGTACGGCGTGCTGACCAACGCGGATGGCGGGGTCATCGACGATCTGATCGTCTATCGGCGCGACGATGGCTATCGGGCGGTGGTGAACGCTGCTACCCGGGGCAAGGTTCTGGGTTGGCTCCAGCAGCAGAATGAAGAAGGCGCGCATATCAGCGAGCGCGACCTGGCCATGATTGCCGTGCAGGGGCCGCAGGCCATTGCCTGCTTCGAGGCGGCCGCCGGGTGGCAGAGCGTGGCGGACATAGCGCCGTTCAATTTCCGCGAGACCGGGGGCTGGATGGTTGCCCGTACCGGTTACACCGGTGAAGACGGCGTGGAAGTCATCCTGCCGGGGGACGCGGCTGCCGGCCTGTGGCGCGCGCTGGCCGGGACCGGTGTGGCGCCGGCCGGTCTGGGGGCCCGGGACACCTTGCGGCTGGAGGCGGGTCTCAACCTGTATGGCCAGGACATGGACGAAGACACCTCACCGCTGGTCGCCAACCTGGCCTGGACCATCGCCTGGCAGCCGGAATCGCGTGATTTTATCGGCCGTGCGGCGCTGGAACGCCAGCGGGCCGGGAAGCCGGCGGACAAGCTGACCGGGCTGGTGCTGGAAACCCGCGGCGTCTTGCGGCATGGTCAGCGGGTGGTCACCGGGGCGGGCGACGGCACGGTCACCAGTGGTATATTTTCCCCGACGCTGGGGTACAGTATCGCTCTGGCGCGCCTGCCCAGGGCGGCCAAAGGCGAATGTCAGGTCGACCTGCGGGGTAAGCTGAAGCCGGCCCGCATCGTCAAGCCGCCTTTCATCCGGAAAGGCAAGAAGGTCTTCAAATAGAAAGTCTTTAAATAGACAGCCTTCAAATAGACAGTTTTCGAATAGACGGTCTTCGACTGAAACGAAGTATCGATCAATAACGGTCCGTTGGTGGAGTCACCCATGAGCGAAATTCCCTCGGAGCTCCGATATGCCCGTACCCACGAATGGGCGCGGCTGGAGGAAGACGGCACAGTAACCGTCGGCATCACCGATCACGCCCAGGAATCTCTGGGGGACGTGGTGTTCGTCGAGCAACCCGAGGTGGGCGCACTGCTGGCGGCACAGGAGGAAGCCGGGGTGGTGGAATCCGTGAAAGCCGCCTCTGACATCTATGCGCCAGTGTCCGGCACAGTGGTGGCCATCAACGAGGCTCTGGAAGATGCGCCGGAAAACGTCAACGAAGATGCTTATGGTGACGGCTGGTTCTTCAAGCTGGAACCCGACGACCCGGCGGACCTCGATGAGCTGATGGACGCCGAAGCCTACGGCGAAATGCTGGAGAGCGAAGAGCACTGAACTTCGCGGCCCGGGCCGGGCGTGACCCCCGCGCCTGGCGACTCTCCCGACCATGACAACTGCCTGACGCAAACGGAGCGTACTCATGCCCTTCATCCCGCACACGGCGGACGAAGAACGGTCGATGCTGGCACAGATCGGTGTCGACTCTATCGAGGCCCTGTTCGACGAGATTCCCCCGGAAATGCGGGCCGGGGTGTTGAACCATGTCCCTCACGGCGTCAGTGAGATGGAGATGCTGCGTACTCTGGCGGCCCGCGCCGAGCGGGATCGGGGCGGTGTGTGTTTCCTCGGTGCCGGCTGCTACGACCACCATATTCCGGCTGCCGTGTGGGATCTGACCGCCCGGGGCGAGTTCATGACCGCTTACACGCCCTATCAGGCCGAGGCCAGCCAGGGCACCCTGCAGCTCATCTATGAATTTCAGACCATGATGGCCGGCCTTACGGGCCTGGACGTGTCCAATGCATCGGTCTATGACGGCGCATCCGGCCTCGCCGAGGCCGTGCTCATGGCGGTGCGGGCGCAGAAAAAGGCGTCGAGCCGGACGGTGCTCATGGCCCAGACCGTTCACCCCAACTACCGGGCCGCCACCAGCAATATCGTCGGTACCCAGGGGGTGGAAACCGTGACGATCCCCATGGCCGATGACGGCACCGTGGATCGAGCGGCCCTGGACGCAGCGGCCGCGCCGGTGGCGCTGGTCGTGCAGCAACCCAACTATCTGGGCCTGCTGGAAGATGTCGATGCGCTCACCGACTGGGCCCACGAGCGCGGCGCCCTGGTGATCGCCGTGGCCAATCCGCTGAGTCTGGCAGTCCTCGAGCCGCCCGGTGCCTGGGGCGAAAACGGCGCCGACATCGCCTGCGGCGACGGCCAGCCATTCGGCATTCCCATGTCCTCGGGCGGGCCGTCGTTCGGCTACATCTGTTGCCGGCAGAAGCTGGTCCGGCAGATGCCCGGGCGTATCATCGGCCGAACGGTCGATCTGGAAGGGCGCACGGGTTATGCGCTGACCCTGCAGGCCCGGGAACAGCACATCAGGCGCGGCAAAGCGACCTCGAATATCTGCACCAATCAGGGCCTCCTGGTCACCGCCGCCACCATTCACCTGAGCCTCCTGGGCAGTGACGGCATCGGCGCCGTCGCCCGGGCGTCCGCCGCCAACACCCGCAAGCTGGTGGCGCGCCTGTCTGAGATCGACGGCGTGTCGCTGCGCTTCGCCGGGCCGTACTTTCACGAGGCGGTGCTGGGCCTGCCGCGGGATGCCGGCGAGGTGGCCGACGGTCTGCTGGCGCGAGGCATTCTCGGGGGCCTGCCACTGGGCGGGTTTGCCGCCGAGCTGGCGGACGCGCTGCTGGTCTGCGCCACGGAAAAGCGTACCGATGCGGAAATCGATGCCTATGCAGCGGCGCTCGAGGAGGTATTGCAGGGATGACGGAACAGCAATTACCCACCAGCGTGGGCCGGACCATCTTCGAGGTCGGCCGGGAAGGGCGCCGGGCTCATGCCCAGCAGATCGACGCTCCGCCCGCGGCAGAGGCTCTGGAAGGCATTCCGTCAGGTTTTCTGCGGAAAAACCCGCCGCGCCTGCCGGAAGTCTCGGAGCTGCAGGTGGTGCGCCACTATACCAACCTGTCCCAGCGCAACTTCTCCATCGACACGCAGTTCTATCCGCTGGGATCGTGCACCATGAAGTACAACCCGCGGGGCGCCCATGCTGCCGCCATGCTGCCGGGCTTTCTCGCCCGTCATCCGCTGGCACCGGAATCGGTGAGCCAGGGCTTCCTGTCGTGCCTGTTCGAGCTGCAGGAGATCCTCAAGGATGTCACCGGTATGCCCGGCGTATCCCTCACGCCCATGGCCGGGGCTCAGGGTGAGCTGGCCGGAGTGGCCATGATCCGGGCCTACCACGAGGCCCGGGAGGATCATCAGCGTACCGAGATTCTCGTGCCCAGCGCGGCCCACGGCACCAACCCGGCCACCGCCGTCATGTGCGGCTACAAGGTGGCCGAGGTGCGGGTGGACCAGCACGGCGACGTGGACCTGGAGGCACTGCGGGAGGCGGTGGGGCCGCAGACGGCGGGCCTGATGATGACCAATCCCTCCACCTGCGGGGTGTTCGAGCGGCAGGTCGAGGACATCGCCCGGGTGGTCCACGAGGCCGGCGGCCTGCTCTACTACGACGGCGCCAACCTGAATGCCATTCTCGGCCAGGTGAAGCCCGGGGACATGGGTTTCGACGTCCTCCACATGAATCTGCACAAGACCTTTGCCACGCCCCACGGCGGCGGCGGTCCGGGCGCTGGCCCGGTTGCGGTTGGTGAGCGTTTACTTCCCTATCTGCCCACGCCGATAGTGGGCCGGAAGGACGATGACTATCACTGGGTGACCAGTCGGGAGCTGCCGGATTCCATCGGGGCGCTGTCCGCCTTCGCCGGCAACGCCGGCATTCTGCTGCGGGCGCTGGCCTATGCGCTGATGCTGGGCCGGGAAGGCATGACCCGGGTGGGCCAGTATTCCACCCTGAACGCCAACTACCTGGCGAGGCGCCTCGAGGCGGCCGGCTTTCAGCTCGCCTACCCGCAGCGCCGGGCGACCCACGAGTTCATTGTCACGTTCGCCGAGCAGGCCAGAAACCTGGACGTGACCGCCATGGATTTCGCCAAACGGCTGCTCGACTACGGCATACATTCGCCCACCACGTACTTTCCGCTGCTCATTCCCGAGTGCTTCCTGGTGGAGCCCACGGAAACGGAAACCAAGGCGGAACTCGACGCCTTCGTCGACGCCCTGCTGGCTATCCAGAAAGAGGCCGAGGAACAGCCGGACATGGTCCGCGCGGCGCCCTATACCCTGCCCGTGCGCCGCCTGGACGACGTCAAGGCGGCCCGGGAGTTGGACCTGGTGTGGCGCCCGGAGGCGGAAGTCGCAGCGCGCTGACCGGCGGGGCTCAACCGTCAGGATCGGCCAGGGCCGTGCGGAAGTCTGCCAGCGACTCGATCGGCGGCGAGCAGCTGAAGCCATCGCACCGGTATGCCACTGGTTTTGCAGAGAAGTCAGCGCTTACTAACCGGGGCAGAAAAGGCGGCACCTTGCGGATGTCGTCGGCGTAGGGAATGCCGTAGACGCGGCGCCGCGGCTGATAGCCGATCCGGGCAGCGGCCAGCCAGGCGTCCATCTCTTTACGGGGACCGCGGACGATGATCTGCTCCGGCGGCTGCTGCGCGGCTTCCAGCGCGGTGAGCATGCTGCAATGGCCCGCCGGCAGCTGCTCCATCAGTCCTCTCGCCCAATCGATCGTTCGGTTTGCGCTGTCGAGATAGCGGGTCTCGCCAAACAGGTGGCCCAGCTCGGTGAGCGCCAGAGCGGCCACCGCGTTGCCCGGCGCCATGGCATCGTCCTGCGTGGGCTTGGGCCGGTAGATCAGCGGCTCGTGATCGTGGGCGGTGAAGAAGAAGCCGCCGGCGGCGGTGTCCTCGAAGGCGTCCAGCAGGACGTCGGCCAGGGTCAGGGCGAAGCGCGCATCGGCGTCTCGCCACTCCAGGGACAGCAGGGTGAGCAGGACGTCCGGCGTAAAGGCGTGGTCGTCCCGGGATCGCCCCGGTGGCGCGGACCACCGGCCTGCCAGGTGGCGTGCAGGATACCGTCCACATAAACCTCGCGGTGCAGGAAGTCCGCCGCCTGCTGGGCGGCCGCCAGCCACTCCGGACGGTCGAGGCGTGCGGCAGCTTTGGCCAGGCCTTTGATGGCCAGGGCGTTCCAACTGGTCAGAATCTTGTCGTCGAGTTGCGGGGGTACGCGGGTTTCCCGTTCGGCGAGCAGTTTGCTGCGGGCGCTGGCCAGCAATCCCGCGGCCTCGGCGGGGTCGAGTGACAGACGTGACACGACCGCCGGCCAGGCATCGTAGCGGTGCAGATGCCAGCGGCCCTCGAAGTTGGGCGGTTTGTCCAGGCCGTAGAGGGTCTCCACCACCAGATACTCGTCGTCATCGAGCAGGCGTTTCACGTCATTGCGCTGCCACAGGTAATACCGGCCCTCCTCGCCTTCGGAATCGGCGTCGAGAGCCGCATGGAAGGCACCGCCGGAATGGCGCATGTCGCGCAGCAGCCATTCGGCCGTGCCGCCGGCCGCCGCCTCGAACAGGGCATCAGGGCCGACACCCAGAGCGTCGCTGTACAGGCTCAGCAATTGGCCGTTGTCGTAGAGCATCTTTTCGAAGTGGGGGATCATCCGTCGCGGCCCGTCGGTAGTGCAGGCAGAAACCGCCGCCCAGGTGATCATGAATGCCGCCGCGGGCCATCTTCGTCAGCGTGGTCATCACCATGTCGAGGGTTTTGCGCTCATCGCGGCCGGCCCGGCGGCCGCTGGCCCAGGCGCGCAGGAGCCGGTCGAGAACGCTGGGCATGGGAAACTTGGGGGCGCCGCCAAAGCCGCCGTCGGCGGGGTCGTATTGTTCCCGAAGCGCGGCTGTGCAGCTGTCCAGCAGCGCCTGATCCGCCACTTGAGCCGGGCTCGGCTGGCCTGGATTCAACCCGGCCAGGACCTCGGCGACCTTGCACCTGGGCGCGCGCAGTTCCTCCCCGAGCAGGGTGGCGAAGGTCGCCACACGGTGGAGCAGATCGACGAAACCAGGCAGACCGTGGCGCGGCGTGCGGGGAAAGTAGGTCCCGCCGAAGAACGGCACCAGAGTCTCGGGATCGAGAAACATGGTCAGCGGCCAGCCGCCCGGTTGCCGGGTCAACAGTTGCTGGGCCAGTTGATAGATCCGGTCCGGATCCGGACGCTCTTCCCGGTCGACCTTGATGCTGACGAAGTGCTCGTTCATGACTCCGGCCACAGCATCATCGGCGAATGATTCGTGGGCCATGACGTGGCACCAGTGGCAGGCGGAGTAGCCCACCGACAGCAGGATCGGCCGATCGCTGTCGCGGGCCAGCGCCAGCGCCTGGTCGTCCCACGGGTGCCAGTGCACGGGATTGTCCGCATGCTGGCGCAGATAAGGGCTGGTTTCCGAGGCCAGGCGATTGCTCATGGCGACTTCCGGCCGGGGGTTGCCGGCATCCTCTCATGGAATACCGATGCGGCGAAATTACCCTGGCCGCGAGCGCGCGGAGACCGGTGCGGCGTTGGTATTTTGCCCGGCTTTCAGGTTCAATCGAGGCAGGAAAATCTCTTTGGGCGAAAACACAGTGGTTGATGCAGACGGTTACCGGCCAAATGTCGGGATCGTCCTCTCCAACGACCTGGGTCAGGTGCTCTGGGCGCGCCGTGTCGGCGGACGCGACGCCTGGCAGTTTCCCCAGGGCGGCATCAACGAGGACGAATCCCTGGAAGAAGCGTTGTTCCGCGAGCTGCACGAAGAGGTGGGGCTGACGGCGGAATGTGTGGAAATTCTCGCGCTTACCCGCGACTGGCTGCACTATCGCCTGCCGCGGCGTATGCGCCGGTACAATTCGAGCCCCGGCTTCAAGGGTCAGAAGCAGAAGTGGTTTCTCCTGCGCATGCTGGCCGACGATGAACGGGTAAGGTGCAATGTGACAGCGAAGCCGGAATTCGATTACTGGCGCTGGGTGAGTTACTGGTACCCGGTGTGCCAGGTGGTGGACTTCAAACGCGACGTCTACCGCCGGGCGTTGAAAGAACTTGCGCCCCATCTACCCTATCGCCGGGCTCCCGCCAGCCACCGCGAACCAGGAGCGCCTGGATGCTGACGACTCTGCGCCGCATCGTTCAGGATGTGGCCGCTGCGGGCACCTTCCAGGAGGCGCTGCGCATCATCGTGCATGATGTCCGGGAGGCGCTGGGCACCGAGGTGTGCTCCATCTATCTGCTGAGCCCCGAAGGTGACCGCTATCTGTTCGTCGCCACGGAAGGGTTGAATCAGGATGCGGTGGGTAAGCTGTCCCTGGAGCTCGGCCAGGGGCTGACCACGCTGGTAGCGGAGCGCGCCGAGCCGCTCAATCTGGAAGATGCCAGCCAGCATCCGCGTTTCCACTACATCTCCGAGATCGGCGAAGAGCCGTTCAACGCCTTTCTCGGCGTGCCGGTGATTCATCACCGCCAGGTGCTCGGCGTGCTGGTGGTGCAGCAGCGCCAGAAACGCCGCTTCGATGAAAGCGAGGAAGCGTTTCTGGTCACCCTGTCGGCACAGCTGGCCACAGTGATTGCCCATGCCGACGCCACCGGCGACATACGCAGGCTGTTCGACGCCGAAGCCGGCCGCGTCTCCGTAGCCAGTGACGTCATGTTCCGCGGCATCGCCGGGGCCCCGGGTATCGCCATCGGCACAGCGGTAGTGGTGCAGCCGCCGGCGAGCCTGGAAGGCGTACCGGAGCGGGAGACGGAGGACGTCACCACCGAGCTGCTGGTGCTCGACCGGGCCATCGAGTCCGTGCGCGGCGACATCCGCCGGATCAGTGAGGAATTCGCCAACAGCCTGCCGCGCGAGGAGCTGGCCCTTTTCGATGCCTATCTGCACATGCTCGACGACAATGCCCTGGCCGGCGACATGCGCGATCGGGTGCGCCGCGGCATCTGGGCCCAGGGGGCGCTGAAGCAGGTCATTCGGGAGCACGTCCGGCGCTTCGAGGCCATGGAGGATCCGTACCTGCGGGAACGCGGCGCCGACGTGAAGGATCTCGGCCTGCGCGTCCTCGCCTATCTGCAGGACATCCGCGCGCGCAAAACCCAGTTCCCCAAGGACAGCGTGCTGGTGGGCCATGAGGTCACGCCGAGCATGCTGGCCAACGTGCCGCCGGATCATCTCAATGGCATCGTTTCCGTGCGCGGCTCGGGCAGTTCCCACGTGGCCATCCTGGCCCGGGCCCTGGACATTCCGGCGGTCATGGGGGCCGTGGATCTGCCCATCGCAGACCTGGACGGCGAGCCCCTGATCGTCGATGGTTTCTACGGCGAGGTGTTTCTGCACCCGTCCCTGCACCTCGAGCAGAGCTACGAGTCGCTGCTCGCGGAGGAGCGGGAATTCTCCGTGGAACTCGAAGAGCTCAAGGAGCTGCCGTCCATCACCCTGGATGGCTGGCGGGTGGAACTGTGGGTGAACATCGGCCTGTCCGGCGATATCTCCCGTTCCCTGGACCGGGGCGCGGAAGGCATCGGCCTGTTCCGCACTGAGGTGCCGTTCATGACCCAGGAGCGCTTCCCCACCGAGGAGGAGCAGCGGGCCATCTACCGGGAGCACATGGAGGCGTTCGAGCCGCGGCCCGTGACCATGCGCAGCCTGGACATCGGCGGCGACAAGGCCCTGTCGTATTTCCCCATCAACGAGGAGAACCCGTTTCTCGGCTGGCGCGGTATCCGGGTAACCCTGGATCACCCGGAAATCTTCATGGTCCAGGCCCGCGCCATGATCAAAGCCAATGCCGGGCTGCGCGGGGAACTGCGCATCATGTTGCCGATGATTTCCAACGTGGCCGAAGTGGAGGAAGCCAAGGCCCTGATCCACCGGGCGTACATCGAAGTCCTCGAGGAAGGCGTACAGGTCAAACAGCCGCTGGTGGGGGTCATGGTGGAGGTGCCCGCCGCGGTCTATCAGGCCCGGGAACTGGCCCGGCGGGTGGACTTTCTGGCCGTAGGTTCCAACGACCTTACCCAGTACATGCTGGCCGTGGACCGCAACAATCCCCGTGTTGCAGACCTCTACCAGGAAACCCATCCGGCGGTGCTCACGGCGCTGCGTGAGGTGGCGCGGGCCGCCCACCGGGAGGAATCCTACGTGGGCATCTGCGGCGAGCTCGCGGGCACGCCCATCGGCGCCGTGCTGTTGATGGCCATGGGCTATCACGTGCTGTCCATGAACGCGACCAATCTGCCCAAGGTGAAGTGGGTCATGCGCAACATCCGGCGCAACGAGGCGCGGCGCATGCTCGCCCGGGTGCTGCGCATGACGACGGCGGAAGAGGTCAAATCCTATATGCGCGCCCAGCTCGTCAAGGCGGGGCTGGGCCGGGTGGTGCCCTCCTATCACACCTGACCAGTCGGCGACGCCGGCACCGGGCCGCGGCGCCCTGCCTGCCTGGGCTCTCTATGACTGGGCCAACTCAGCCTTTGCCACCCTCATCCAGACTTTCGTCTTTGCCGCCTACTTCACCCGCCAGGTGGCCGCAGATGAAACCACCGGAACCGCGCAGTGGGGCTATGCCACCGCCGCCGCCGCCGCCGTCATTGCCCTCGGCGGGCCGGTGCTGGGCGCGGTGGTCGACCAGGGCGGGCGGCGCAAGCCCTACCTGGGTGCCTTCACTGCCCTGGGGGTGGCCGCCACTGCGGGCCTGTGGTTCGTCGGCCCCGGCGGCCTGGGGGTACTGCCGGCGCTGGTTCTGGTTGCCGTGGCCACCGTGGGGGTGGAACTGGCCATCGTCTTCTACAACGCCATGCTGGCGGATCTGGCACCGCCGGGGCGCATCGGCCGCTGGTCCGGCTGGGGCTGGGGGCTCGGCTACCTGGGGGGCCTGGCCTGTCTGCTGGTGGCCCTGTTCGGTTTCATCGAAGACCCCGCCTGGCTGGATCTGAACCGGGAGGACTTTTCCCACGTGCGCGGTACCTTTCTGCTCACCGCCGTCTGGCTCGCGGTGTTCTCGGTGCCGCTGTTCATCCTGACCCCCGACCGCCCGGCTCTGGGGAAATCCCTGCGCCGCGCCGTTGTCGATGGCGTGCGCCAACTCGCCGACTCGCTGGCGCGGGTACGCGCCTATGCGACGATCGTACGCTTTCTCATCGCGCGCATGCTGTTCGTCGACGGCCTGGCGACCCTGTTCGCATTCGGCGGCGTTTTCGCGGCGGGTACGTTCGACATGGATGAACGGCAGGTCCTGCTGTTCGGCATCGCCCTCAATGCCACGGCCGGTGCCGGGGCGTTCGCCTTCGGCTGGTTCGACGACCGGGTAGGCAGCCGGGCCACGATGCTCGCGGCCCTGGCGGGCCTGATCCTCACCGGCAGCGCTCTGCTGCTGGTCGCCGATCCGCTGTGGTTCTGGCTACTGGGCATGACCCTGGGCATCTTCGTGGGCCCCGCGCAGGCGGCCAGCCGCGCCTATCTGGCCCGTGCCGCGCCCGCAGAGCTGCGCACCGAGATGTTCGGTCTGTTCGCTCTGTCGGGCAAGGCCACCGCGTTTCTCGGCCCGCTGCTGGTGGGCTGGATTACCGTGCTGGCGTCGAGTCAGCGGGTGGGTATGGCCACCATCATCGTGTTCTTTGCTGCCGGGGCAGCGCTGCTGCTCACGGTGCCGGAGCAACGCCCGGAGCGCTGAGGCGTCACAGCGCCTGCGCCAGGTCTACCTCGTAGCGCACCCGTTCCCCGGCTGCCCCGCCGGGTCCGTACTGTTGCTCCACGAGAGAAACGCTGGGCGCTGCGCCGCGGCGCGGGCGGTTGAAGATCACAGCCGTACTGGCCCGCGTGCCGTAGTCGTCGCCGACGATGAAGGCGGGAGCCACCCGGCGTTCGAGTTCCAGCGGCCGGCCGCGGCGGGGCAGCGCCTCGTCCGGCGGCACCGTACGGTCGGCCAGCAGATCGATCAGGCGCTCCGCCTGGGCACCGGCAGACACGGCGCGGGCCAGCGCCTCACGACCGTAGGTAACCTTGGGCCACGTGGCACCGAGTTCCGCATTGGCCAGGCCATAGACACCGGGCGGCAGGTCCTGGGTATGGCCGCGGTTCGAGGTGTACACCAGCGCTGCGCCGTCCCACAGGAGCAGATTGAAACCGCGGTAGGCGGACGTGTGCAGGTGATGGGCAAAGTGGTGGGCGCCGTCATTGCCGGCAAGAAAGGTCTCCGGCAGGCGGCCGCGGCTGAGCGGGGCCTCGGATGGGCCTTCCTCGGCGAAGTTGGTGACCGTGGCGAATCGACCCCGGGTGCTGACGCCGAGCCAGGTTCCGCCGGCGGACAGATCCCGGCCGGCCAGAACATGGGGCGCATCCTCCCAGAAGTGTGCGCTCGTCGCCGGGCGCGCGTAGAATTCGTCCCGGTTCGCGGCCACCACCAGCGGGTGTTCCGAATCCGGGTCGTAGGCAAACAGTACCAGGCACATGGGCGGTTGCGGGTTCCTTGTGACGGGCGGTTCTACTCTACCGCGCCGGGTTTCCAGGTGGGGTAGCGTAGCAGAGCAGGGCCGCCGGGTTCGCCGCGGCGCCTCGATTTCCGGCCCCTGGGGCGCAACGGAGGTTTCAAGCGGTGGAGCATCTGCATTACCCGGACATCGATCCGGTCATCATCGCGCTGGGCCCGCTGTCCGTGCGCTGGTACGGGCTGGCCTATCTGGCCGCCTTCGCCCTGTGCTGGTGGCTGGGCAACCGCCGCGCCGACCGGCCCGGCAGCGGCTGGACCCGCGCGGACGTCTCCGACGTGGTGTTTTACGGTGCCGTAGGCGCCGTGCTCGGCGGCCGGGTGGGTTATTCCCTGTTCTACGGCTTCGAGCAGCTCGCCCGGGATCCGCTGTTCATCCTGCGCATCTGGGAAGGCGGCATGTCCTTTCACGGCGGTCTGATCGGCGGCGTGCTCGGGCTGTGGTGGTTCGCCCGCCGCATGGAGCGCACGTTTCTGCAGGTCAGCGACTTCGTCGTGCCGCTGGTTCCCCTGGGGCTGGGGCTGGGCCGGCTCGGCAATTTCGCCAACACGGAATTGCCGGGGCGCATGACCGATACCGTGTTCGGCCTGATCTATCCCTGCTCGGCAGAAGCCATCCGCCAGATCAATCCGCTGTGCGTGGGTGAATGGGAGAGCTTTGCGCGCCATCCCTCGCCGCTGTATCAGGCGTTTGCCGAGGGTCTGGTGCTGTTCGCCGTGGTCTGGCTGTTCTCGGCCCGGCGGCGGCCGGTGGGTATGGTGTCCGGCGTGTTCCTGGCCGGTTACGGGGTGCTGCGGTTCGCCACCGAGTTCTTCCGCACACCGGATGCCCATCTGGGATTCGTGGCCCTGGACTGGCTCACCATGGGCCAGCTGCTGTCGCTCCCCATGGTCATCGTTGGTATTCTGCTGCTCCTGCGAGGGCGGCACACGAAGGCGTAATTCATGCGGCAGTATCTCGATCTCATGCGGCACGTGCGTGAGCATGGCGTGTTCAAGAGCGACCGCACGGGCACGGGAACCTACAGCGTCTTCGGCCATCAGCTGCGCTTCGATCTGGCCGCCGGATTTCCGCTGGTCACCACCAAAAAAATGTTCGTCAAGGGCATCATTCACGAGCTGTTGTGGTTTCTCCAAGGCAGTACCAACATCGGTTACCTGCTCGAGCATGACGTGCACATCTGGGACGAGTGGGCCGATGAGCACGGCGAGCTGGGGCCCGTTTACGGCTCCCAGTGGCGGTCCTGGCCGGCGCCGGACGGCAGCACCATCGATCAGATCAGCCGGGTGGTGACCGACATCCGCAGCAACCCGGACTCGCGGCGCCTCATCGTCAGCGCCTGGAATGTGGCCGAGGTAGACCGTATGGCTCTGCCGCCCTGCCACACATTGTTCCAGTTCTACGTGGCCGACGGGCGCTTGTCGTGCCAGCTCTATCAGCGCAGCGCCGATGTGTTTCTCGGCGTGCCGTTCAATATCGCCTCCTACGCGCTGCTCACTCTGATGGTGGCTCAGGTCTGTGACCTGGTGCCGGGGGATTTCGTGCATACCTTCGGCGATGCGCATCTGTATGCCAATCATCTCGAGCAGGCCGACCGCCAGCTCGCTCGAGATCCCATGCCGCTGCCGGCCATGAGCCTGAACCCCGCGGTGCGGGATATCTTCGGGTTCCGTTTCGATGATTTCACCCTGGAGGGCTACCGCTGCCATGCGGGTATCAAGGCGCCCATTGCAGTCTGAGGCCGTACCGGTGCCTGCGCAGGACCTGATGGCATGAAGGTCTCCATGATCTGGGCCATGACGCGCAACCGCGTCATCGGCCGGGACAACGATCTGCCCTGGCATCTGCCCCGGGACATGCGCCACTTCATGACCACCACCCGCGGCCATCCCGTGATCATGGGCCGGCGCACCTTTGAATCCATGGACCGCCGGCCGTTGCCGAATCGCACCAACATCGTCGTCACCGGTGATCGTGCCTACCCGGCCGCGGGCATCGAAGTGGCGGCGGATCTGCCGGCGGCGCTGGCGGTGGCCGAGGCGCAGTGCCGGCATGACGGGGTGGATGAAGCCTTCATCACCGGCGGCGCCGGTCTCTATGCCGCCGGCCTGGCGGTGGCCGACCGGCTGTACGTGACCGAGATCGATGCGGAGCTGGAGGGCGACACGTTCTTTCCGGAGATCGACTGGTCGCAGTGGCGGTGCGTCGAGCGCACGGCCTATCCGGCCGACGATCGGCACGCCTTTCCATTCACCATCGCCACTTACGAACGGGATCAGCAGCATGCGGACACCAATCACTGACGGCCTGGCGCGGCGCAGCTGGATCGCCGCTGTTGCGCTGACCTTGGCCGCCTGCGCGGGCCCGCAGGCGCCGCCGGAGCGCGGCGACACAGCGCCGCGGCGCATCGGTAACCTGGAGGTGCGCGGGGTGCCGGACATTGCGCCGGAACTCAGCGCGCGTCTGCAGCAATACCGCAACACGCGGGCCGCCCGCCTGCAGGGCTGGCTGGGCGACGGTGTGCTGATCGCCACCCGCTTCGGCGACACCAGCCAGCTGCATCGGGTGGCGCAACCGCTGGGCATGCGCCGTCAGTTGACGTTCTTTCGCGAACCGGTCGCCGAGGCGGTGGTAGCCGCGCAGGACAACGCGGACGGCTTCGTGTATCTGCGCGATGCCGGCGGGTCGGAGAACTATCAGCTTTTTCATTACGACCTGGCCAGCGGTACCTCGTCCCTGCGCAGCGATGGCCGCTCCCGTTACACGGGCGTCGTCTGGGCCAACGGCGGTGAGCGCTTCGCCTATACCACCACCGAGCGCAACGGCCGCGACTGGGACATTCACCTGCAGACTGTCACGGGCGAGACCCGGACGATACTGGAGGCCGGCGGTACCGGCTGGATGGTGGAAGATTTCGCGCCGGACGATACCCATCTGCTGGTCTCGCGCTACGTCTCCATCAACGAGTCGAAACTCTATGAGCTGTCGCTGACGGACGGGTCGCTGACGCCGCTGATCGACGAAGACCGGCGGGCCGCCATCCGCCAGGCCGCCTACGCCCCGGATGGCGAGCGGGTCTTCTTCACCGCCGATCTCGGCGCCGAGTTTCTGCGCCTGCACGAACTCGACCGGCGGACGGGGCGCATCCGGGTGCTCACCGGCGACATCGCCTGGGACGTGGAAGCGTTCGCCGTTGCGCCGCAGGGCGAACACCTGGCCTTTACCGTGAACGAAGGCGGCTACTCCCGTCTTTACGTCTGGCAGATGCCGACGCGCACCCGCGTTGCCCTGCCGGCGCTGCCGGCGGGGATCATTTCGGAGCTCATGTTTCACCCCGACGGCGACCGGCTGGGCTTCTCTCTGGCGCAACCCACCGCGCCCCGGGACGTCTACAGCGTGCATCTCCGCGAGCGGTCGCTGGCACGCTGGACGCGCAGTGAAACCGGCGGGCTCGACCCGGACGGCTTCGTCACCCCGGAGCTGATCGCCTACCCCACTTTCGACACCGTGAACGGCGCCCAGCGCCGTATTCCGGCGTTCGTCTACCGGCCGGCGGGGCCGGGCCCCCACCCGGTCTACGTGACCATACACGGCGGGCCGGAATCCCAGTATCGGCCGTACTTCTCCGCCGCCCTGCAGTACTACGTGAAGGAGCTGGGCATGGCCGTCGTGGCGCCCAACGTGCGCGGCTCGGCCGGTTACGGCAAGAGCTATCTGCAGCTCGACAATGCCGAGCGGCGTGAGGACTCGGTACGGGATATCGGCGCGCTGCTCGACTGGGTCGCCGCCACGGCGGATCTGGACGCCGACCGGGTCGTGGTCAGCGGCGGTTCCTATGGCGGTTACATGGTGCTGGCCTCGCTGGTGCAATATTCCGACCGCCTGATTGCCGGGGTGGAGCGCGTCGGCATCAGTAACTTCGTCACCTTCCTCACCAATACGGAGGATTACCGCCGCAATCTGCGCCGTGCCGAATACGGCGATGAGCGGGACCCGCGGATGCGGGAGTATCTGGAGCAGATCTCGCCGCTCAACAACGTGGAGCGGATCCGCCGGCCCCTGCTGATCACCCAGGGCGCCAACGACCCGCGGGTGCCGGCCGGCGAGAGCGAGCAGATCTATCAGGCTCTGCAACGCAACGGTGTGCCGGTCTGGTACGTGCTGGCCCTGGACGAGGGGCATGGTTTCCGCAAGAAGGCCAACAGCGACTACGCGGCCGCCGCCACCGTGGCGTTTCTGCAGCGGTTTGCGCTCAGCGGGCAGCACTGAGTGGCCGCAGCGAGCCGGGTCGGTATCTGTGTGAATCCCATGTCCGGGCGTGACGTGCGGCGCCTGGCGGCCCGGGCCAGCAACATGACCCACGAGGCCAAGCGCGATCTGGTGGCCCGGGTGGCCGCCGGTGCGGCGGCCTGGGGTGCCACCGATCTGTACGTGACACGGGAGCCGTTCCGCATTGCTGCAGCGGCCCTGGAACACATGCAGCTGCCAGTGCGCGTCCACGTCCTGGAGCCGCCGATCCGCAACAGTGCCGAGGACACCGAGGCCGCCGTGCAGGCGTTTCTCGATGCCGGCTGCGATACCCTGGTGTCCCTGGGCGGTGACGGCACCAACCGCGCGCTGGTGCGCGCTCTGGGGAGCCGCGCGTCCCGGGTGCAGCTCATCCCTCTGTCCACCGGCACCAACAATGTCTTCCCGGTGCTCACCGAACCGACGATTGCCGGCATGGCGGCGGCCCTGTGTGCCGCCGGCCGCCTGCGCGATGCCGGCGTCATGCAGCGCTGTAAGGTGATACACGTCAGCGGTACGGGGCGCTACGGGTTGCCGGTCGCGGACCTGGGGCTCATCGACGCCGTGCTGCTGCGGGACGACCACGTGGGCAACCTGCTGCCGTTCGACCCCGACCGCATCGACCGCATTCTGCTGACCCGGGCCGAGCCCACTGCCATCGGCATGTCACCCATCGGCGGCCTCCTCCACCCGGTGGATGCCGCAGCCGACGGGGGGTTGCTGGTGCACATGGGGCCCGGCAGGCGTTTTCAGGCACCGCTGTCGCCGGGTCTGTTCCGCGACGTGAGCGTGGCTGGCGTCGCTGCGGTGAGTTCGGGAGAGCCGGTGGCCTTTCCCGGAGAAGGCGTACTGGCCCTGGACGGCGACCGCGATCACAAGATTCCGGCCGGCGCGCAACTCGAATTGACCATCCGCCGGGACGGACCGTGGGTGGTGGATGTGGCCGCCGCCATGCGTTGGGCGGTTGCCCACGGTATCATGGCCGCCCCATCGGCAGGACAGGCGTCGCCATGATCGTAAAGCCCCGCATCCGCGGATTCATCTGTACCACGGCTCATCCGGCGGGCTGTGCCGCTCACGTAGGAGAACAGATCGAGTATGTGCGCGCGCAGGGTCCGGTGGACGCCGGCGTGCGCAACGTTCTGGTCCTCGGGGCCTCCGGGGGCTACGGTCTGGCGTCGCGCATCGTTGCCGGCTTCGGCTGCGGCGCCGCTACCCTGGGCGTGTCATTCGAGAAGGCGCCGAGCGAGGCCAAGACCGCCACGGCGGGCTGGTACAACAACATCGCCTTCGAAGAAGCGGCGCAAGCCGAGGGTCTGTACGCCCGGACCCTGGACGGCGATGCCTTCTCCGACGCCATGAAGGCGCGGGTGATCGATGTCATACGCGAGGATCTCGGCCCCATCGATATGGTGGTGTACAGCCTCGCCTCCCCGGTCCGCGCGCATCCGAAGACCGGCGAACTCTACCGTTCCGCCATCAAGCCCCTCGGCGAACCCGTGCATATCAAGTCGCTCAACGTCGATAAAGGCGAAGTCCAGGAAGTGGACCTGGAGCCGGCCAGCGAAGAAGAAACCCGTGCCACCGTGGCTGTCATGGGCGGCGAGGACTGGGAGATGTGGATCGATGCTCTGCAGGAAGCCGGCGTGCTGGCACCCGGGTTCCGTACCGTGGCCTACACCTACATCGGCAGCGAGCTCACCTGGCCCATCTACTGGAAGGGAACCCTGGGGAAAGCCAAGGAAGATCTGGACCGGGCCGCCCGGGTTCTGCGCGAGCGCCTGCAGGGGCTGGACGGTGATGCCCGGGTAGCAACCCTCAAGGCCATCGTCAGTCAGGCCAGCGCAGCCATTCCCGTGGTGCCGCTGTACGTGTCCATTCTGTTCCGGGTGATGAAGGAGCAGGGCGTGCACGAAGACTGCATTGCCCACATTTATCGTCTGTTCGCGACAGAGCTTGCCCGCGGCAAGGAACATCCGGAGGCCATGAACCTGGATGAGGAAGGCCGAATCCGTCTGGACGACGTGGAGCTGTCCACACCCGTCCAGGACGAGGTGCGGCGGCGCTGGCCTCTGGTCAGCACCGACAACCTGAACGAACTGGCCGACCTGCCGGGGTTTCGTGAGGACTTCCTGAAGATTTTCGGCTTCGGTATCGACGGCGTGGACTACGAGGCCGACCAGGATCCCACGCTGGGCCGGGCGCAGTAGCACTTTCCCTGGCGCACCGTCGCCGCAGTCGCTGACTTACGCGGCAGCCTGCCGACCGGCTCTGGGCAATCCCGGGGCAGTGCCGCACGCTGACCGGCATGCGCATACGCCACCTGTATCAGCGAACCCGTCTGTTCCGGCGGGCCGGTTTCTTCCTGATGGGCGGGTTGTGCCTGCTGCTGGCTCTGGCGGACACCGAGCGCAGCCTCTGGCAGCTGCTGCTGGGCGGCGGTTTCTGTGCCGCCTGGCCGTGGATTACCGATGCCATTCATACGGCCGCACCGCGTGATCCCGGCGCTTTCGACCTGGGCTTCTACGTGCTGGAGTGCGCCCTGGTGGCACTGGTTTTCACCTGGTTGAGCCTGCCGCCAGTGCCCGGGTTTGCTGCCCTGCTGTGTCTGCTGGCAGGTGCGGCGGCGCTGGCGGGCCCGCGCCTGCTGCTGGCCGGTGCGCTGGCGGTGGCCCTCGGCGGCGCCGTCGGTGCGCGCCTGGCGCCGGAACTCGATACGGCATCGGCGCCGGCCGTGGACTTTCTGGCCATGGTTCTGGTGCTGGGTTTTACGCTGGCGCTGGCCCACATGAGCTTCCGCCAGGCGCAACGCCTGGACCGGCACCGGCAGGAACTGGCGGTGCGTTCCGCGGAACTGCAACGGCTCAACGAGCGCATGCAGCGCTATCTGCCGCCGAGTCTGTGTGAACGGCTGGCCCGCGCGCCCGAAGCGCTGTGCCGCTGGGAGCGGCGCTGGCTGACGGTGGTTTTCGTGGATCTGGTGGGCTTCACCGAACTGGCGGAACGCATTCAGGCGGAACCGCTGGCGCGTCTGCTGGACGAATATCTCACGGCCATGATCCGGGCAGCCGAGGGCCGCGGCGGCGAGGTGTCAAAGCTGCTTGGCGACGGTGTGCTGGTGGTCTTCGGCAATTCGGGCGACGCCGACCGCCACCAGTGCGCGGCCGCCGCCGTGTCCTTCTGCAGGGATCTGCCTGCCTTGCTGGCGCGGCTGGGCCGGGTCTGGCGCGGGCGTGGTGAACCGGTTGCACTGCAGACCCGGGCCGGGGTCGCCAGCGGCTTCTGCACACTGGGCGACCGCGGCGGTGCCGGCCGGCTGGATTTCACCCTGGTGGGGTCCCCGGTGAATCTGGCGAGCCGCCTGCAGGCCAACGCCAGGGTTGGCGGCGTGCTGCTCGATGCGGCCAGCGCGGCGCTGGCGGAGGGTGCTCACCACCTGGCACCGGCCCGACGCCTGACGGTGAAAGGTTTTGGTGACATGATGGTCCACAGTCTGGCGCCGGCCGCCGGCCAAGTTGACCGCGACGCCGCGTCTGCTATCGTGCCGGACCCGGCATCACCGAGCGCGCTTACGCCGGCCTCGGCCCCACCGGCCTTTTGCAGCAAGAGCCTTTTGAAGTAAGAGACGCAGATGGACAAGGTCTTTCTCCGAGCCTGCCGTGGCGAACCCACGCCCTATACGCCGATCTGGCTGAATCGCCAGGCGGGCCGTTACATGCCCGAATACCACCGCCTGAAAGGCGATACCCCGAGCCTCGAGTTCTTTAAGAATCCCGAGATGGCGGCGCAAGCCACGCTCGACGCACAGCGCATCCTGGGCGTAGATGCCGCCATCATGTTCGCCGACCTGTTACCAATCATGGAGCCCATGGGGCTGGAACTGGATTACCAGCCCGGTACCGGACCGGTGTTCGCCAACCCCCTGCGCAGCGCCGCGGACGTGGCAAACCTGCGGGTGGCACCGGCCGCTGAGGCCACGCCCTACATCGCCGAGACGGTGCGCAATATTCTCAGTGGACTGCCCCGTGACATTGCCCTGATCGGCTTCGCCGGGGCGCCGTTCACCCTGGCCTCCTACGCCATCGAAGGCCGCGGGTCGCGCAACTACATACATGTGAAAAAGCTCATGTATGAAGCCCCCGAAGTCTGGGAGGAGCTCATGGGTAAGCTGGTGACGCAGGTGACCAGCTACCTGGAACTGCAGATCGACAGCGGCGCGGAAGCCGTGCAGATTTTCGACACCTGGGTGGGGTGTCTGTCGGTGGGCGATTTCCGCCGCTATGTGCTGCCCCATCTGCGCCGTCTGCTGGACAATCTGCGCGGCCGGGTGCCGCTGATCTATTTTGGTACCGGCAACGGCCATCTGCTGCCGGCGACCTGCGAAGCCGCTCCCGACGTGCTGGCGCTTGACTGGCGGGTTCCGCTGGGGTCGACATGGTCGTCGCTCGAGTGCCGGGCCGTACAGGGCAACCTGGATCCCATCGTGCTGTGCGCGGACCAGGCGTCGGTGGCCCGGCAGGCACAGGAGGTGCTGGACGAAGCCGCCGGCCGCCCGGGGCACATATTCAATCTGGGTCACGGCATCGTGCCGGAGACCCCGGTGGACAACGTCCGCTTTCTGGTGGATTTCGTCCACGAACAGTCTGCCAGAGACGCC
Source organism: Gammaproteobacteria bacterium (assembly GCA_034522075.1). Classification (GTDB taxonomy): domain Bacteria; phylum Pseudomonadota; class Gammaproteobacteria; order Pseudomonadales; family Azotimanducaceae; genus UBA7803. The sequence goes on from JAXHLO010000006.1 coordinate 369,686, forward strand.
TCCGGCAGTGCCTCGGGCTGATCTGGCGGCCCGAGTCAGTCTGCACCTGGCGTTCTGGGTTCCGCTGGCTGCGTGCACCTATCTGGCATTGACCCCGAGTCCGCCGACCGCCGTGTTCCGGGTCAGCGACATCATTCTTCATGCCTTTGCCTTCACCTATCTGACGTTCGCCCTCGGCCTGGCCATGCGGGCGCCACGGCTCGGGCTCGTGGGGCTCGTCATGCTGGGGTACGGGGCCTTCATCGAGCTGGCGCAGAGTCTGGAACCCGCCCGGCATGCCGAGCTGAAGGACCTGCTGGTGGATGCCGCCGGAATCGCTGTGGGCCTCGCGGCGCTGGTCTGGGCCGGCGGCTGGTGCCGGCGTACGGCGCACCGGCTGGCAGGTCTGCTGCTCGGCTGAGGATCTGCGCCGGGATCAATCCCGGGCGAACAACTGGCCGTCGATGTCGGCGAAGGCCTTGAATTCCAGCGCATTGCCGCTGGGGTCGAGGAGAAACATGGTGGCCTGCTCGCCCGGTTGGCCCTTGAAGCGCACCCGGGGTTCGATGACGAACTCCACGCCCGCGTCACTCAGGCGATCGGCCAGGGCCTGCCAGGCGTCAGGGTTCAGCACGACCCCGAAGTGGGGCACGGGCACTGCATCACCATCCACCGGGTTGTGCTGCAGCGGATCGTCGAGCCCCCCGGCCAGGTGACAGACCAGCTGGTGGCCGTACAGGTTGAAATCGATCCAGGTGTCTGCGCTGCGGCCCTCCGGGCATTGCAGCAGGTCACCGTAGAACTCCCGGGCGCGGGCCAGGTCCCGGACCTTGATGGCCAGGTGGAAGGGTTGCAGAGTCATGAACCTGGCTTCCTGCTGCTGGGTTCGAAATGCGCCATGTGCTGTGTGTGCTCCGTTGTGATTCGGAAGGTGATCGGGGCGTTGGCGGCGCCGCGGGCGGGGGCGTATCCCTCGTCCGACCAGGGCTGGCTGCCACTTCCCCTGTGCCCCTGCTTGATCCTATACTCGGCTTGTTAGAACCGCGTTCCGATTGCCTTCCGAGACTCTGCTCGTGTGTATGATCGGTATCAAGTCTGATAAGAGAGCCTGCGGGCTCGTCCGTAGAAACCATTGTATGCCGTTTTGATGACCGCGGTACGGTGTGCAAATTGTTTGAGCGAATGCAATGAAGAAACTGTACGTAGGTAATCTGCCCTGGAGTGTGACCGACAGCGAGCTGGAGGGTCTGTTCGCTGATATGGGCGAGGTCATATCCGCCCGGGTGATCACCGACAGAGACACCGGTCGGTCGCGGGGGTTCGGCTTCGTGGAGATGGACGATGCCGGCGCCGCCAAGGCCATTACTGAGTTGAACGGTAAGGATCTGGGCGGCCGCGCCCTGCGGGTCAACGAAGCCAACGAACGGCGTCGCTGATTCGTCCTCCGGTTGTCGGTGCTCGAGGCGCCGCCAACCGGCCATGGCATCTCGCCGGGTCAGGCCGGCGTGTGCAAGCGCTTCGCCAGCAGGCAGACGCGCTTTTCCCCACCCTCGGTGTCCTGCTCACCGAGGGGCTCAAAGCCCATTTGCCGATGAAAAGCCAGGGACCCCGGATTGGGGGGCCGAAGGTTCACTTCACAGGTCAGCAGCGGACAATCCGCAGGGATCTGCCGGGCCAGATCTGCATAGAGCGCGGCGCCCACGCCCAGACGCCGGTGCGCTGCACCCACCACGATCCGATCCACATAGAGGAAGCGGGCATAGCTGCGCTGGAAGTAGCCGAAATTCATGCTGTCGTAGTCGGCGGTCTCGGTCAGGGCCAGCAGGAATCCGGCCGGCGCACCGGCCGCGTCGCGCGCGACGCCCAGGTAGGCGCTCTGCCTGTGCAGATGCTCGAGCTTCGCCAGCGCAATGCTGTTGACGTGAGGCACCGCTGCGTCGTTCAGGGCCAGCAGTGCTGCATAGTCGGAATCGCCGGCGGCGGCAATGGTGATCTCGCTCATGTCTGGTTTCCCGGGAAGCGTATCTGCATACCCTGACCGGCCAGCACTTCGACGGCACGCTGCAGCCGGTCATCCTTGATCAATACATAGTCCGTATCGAAGCTCGAGATCACGAACACGGCGATGCCGTGGTCCGCCAGCGGAGCGGTAATGGCGGACACGATGCCGGTCAGAGCGAAGTCCAATGGGCCTTCGACCATCAGGCAGCGCCAGCCGCTTTCGGCGCGCGCACTGGGCAACGGCAACGTTGACCGGCAGCACACGGACAATTCCGCGCTGGAACGCAGGACGGCATAGAAGGTTTCGCCGTGCAACTGTTCCGGCACAGCGGCGCCGGGTTCGAAGCGGTGTACCGTGTATTCGTCCGCCAGCACGGTGAGTGTCTGGCCGTCAGCATTGCCGTCGCCGGGGCCGGTCACGATGCTCAGATGCCCATGCGTCCCAGAGCGTTGATGACCTCGCGGAAAAAGACCTCGGTGTGCGGATGTCTGGCCGCGAAGTCGGCGGCCAGAGCCTCGAGCCGGTCGTGCAGCCCCTGAACTTCCCCGTCTTCGGCCTCCTCGGCCGACAGCAGCGCGTGGATATCGCCGTCGACCTCCATGAGCATCTCGCGTAGATCCTCGTCGACCTGAGGGGTCTTCTCGAGTTCCTCGTGGAGTTCGGCCAGGGTGGTCTTGATGTCGTGGCTGGTCATGGGGGAATCGCCTCGGCAGCGTGCTACGTCAGCGCCTATCTTACACGCCTTCGTCCGCGCTTCCGCCGGATTCGCCGCGTTGTCGGGTGGCGAGAAACCGGTCGAGCTGATTGGCGAATGCCTGCAGTTCGGTTCTGCCCAGCGGGCTCTGCGAGCTGGAGACCGTACCGCTGTCGCGGAGCTGTTCCATCAGGTCGCGACGGGCCAGGTGGTCGTGAATGTTGTTCTCCGTATAGACGGTCCCCCGCGGGTTCAGGGCCGTGGCGCCGCACTTGACCACCTCCGCCGCCAGGGGGATGTCGGCGGTAACCACCAGATCGCCGGGTGCCAGGCGGCTGACGATGGCATCGTCAGCCATGTCGAAACCGGCGGGCACCTGCAGCGTCGTCAGATATCGGGAAGGCGGAACGCGTACCTGGTGGTTGGCGACGAGCACGGTTTCCACGGGCAGCCGCTCGGCTGCACGAAAGATGATGCTCTTGATGCTGTTGGGGCAGGCATCGGCGTCGACCCAGACTCTCATGGCAGCGCCGGGGCGGCCAACCCGACCCGGTTCACGGACGGATCTCCACCGGTGTCCCGAGCTCTACCAGCGACCAGATTTCTTCGATCTGGCCATTGGTGACGGCGATGCAGCCATCTGTCCAGTCGTCGGCCAGGTGGCGTTCGCCGAGCCAGCCCTGACCGTTCTTCAGCCCGTGAATCATGATCTGTCCGCCCGGATCGAGGCCGGCCTCCAGGGCCCGCATGCGGTCCGCCTCGCTGGGGTAGGAGATGCGCAATGCCCGATGGAAACCGCTGTCTGCATTGCGGAAGTCGATGGTGTACGTGCCTTCGGGCGTACGCTGGTCACCTTCGAAAATCTTCGCCCCCTTGGGGGCGCCGCCCAGGGCCACCGGATAGCTCTTCACAGGTTCATCGCCCCGCAACAGGGTCAGGCGGCGGTCACTCTTGTCGATGACCACGCGGTCGACCCGGCCGGCATCGGCCGTGGCAGCCGGCGCCAGCCACGCCGGCGCGACGACGAACCAGACGATGGCTAGAATGCGCAATGACCTGCCTCCATGCTGACGGCGTGAATATTGACTCATCCGGGATGGCCGGTTCAACGCCGGCGCCGCCGCCAGACCCAGACGTAGATGCCGGCATTCACCGCTACCACCAGCATAGCGAGCATGAGCTGAGCGTGCCGGGTCAGCCCGGCCGGGTACAGTACGGCAAGCAGGTAGTGGCCGATGAAGCTGCCGGCGTAACCGGCCCGGCCGGCGGCGGCCAGCAGGTCGTTCTCGAGCGTGGTCAGCGGGCAGTACCAGCCGGCGACCTCCACCAGCACGCCCCAGGCAGCGATGGGTAGATGCAGCAGCGGTGCCCAACGCCAGCGCAGCCAGGCCAGTCCGCCGAGCAGCACGGCGGCGACGAATACCAGGTGCACAACCAGCACGATGTCGGCGGCAATGGCGTAGAGCACAGATCACCCCCCGGCCCGGGCGTGGGTCAGTTCAGGTATTTGTCCGTGACCGCGCCTTCGCTGGCGGAACTCACCAGCCGGGCGAACTTGGCCAGCACGCCGCGGCGGGCATACGGCGCCGGGGCCTGCCAGCGCCTGCGCCGGGCATCGAGTTCTGCATCCGCCACGTGCAGGGTGATTTCCCGGCTCTCCGCGTCCACGGTGATGCGGTCGCCGTCTTCCACCAGCGCGATGGGCCCGCCTTCGAACGCCTCTGGGGTGATGTGGCCGATGACGAAGCCGTGGGAGCCCCCGGAGAATCGGCCGTCGGTGATCAGTGCCACGTCCTGAGACAGGCCGCGGCCGTTGATGGCGCTGGTGGGTGAGAGCATCTCGCGCATGCCGGGTCCGCCTTTCGGCCCTTCGTAGCGCACCACCACCACGTCGCCCTTCACCACCAGGCCGTCTAGGATGGCCTGCATGGCGGCCTCTTCGCCATGAAAGCAACGGGCCGTGCCGGTGAACTTCAGCCCTTCGTGACCGGTGATCTTGGCCACGGCCCCGGCAGGTGCCAGGTTGCCGTAGAGAATGACCAGATGGCTGTCTTGCTTGATCGGCTTGTCGAAGCGGCCGGATGATGTCCTGGCCTTCCGGGTAGGGTTGCGACGTTGCGCCAGGTTCTCCGCCAGCGTCTTGCCGGTGACGGTCAGGCAGTCGCCGTGCAGCAGCCCGGCGTCGAGCAGCGACTTCATCAGCGGCTGGATGCCGCCGATCTGGATCAGCTCGCTCATCAGGTATGTCGCCCGCTGGGTCGCAGGTCCGCCAGCACCGGTACGCGCTGGCCGATGCGGGTGAAGTCGTCGATGGTCAGCGTCGCATGCCGGCGGCGTCGGCGATGGCCAGCAGGTGCAGCACGGCGTTGGTGGAGCCGTCCAGGGCGATGACGACGGTGATGGCGTTCTCGAAGGCCTCCACGCGGTCATGATGTCGCGACGGTTTGATGTCGCGTTCGCAGCAGGTTGCATGATCGCGCTGCGCCGGCGCGTAGCATGTCCGGCGTCTTCGTCCTCGGGAAACGGCGTCCTGGGCCGAGCTGTTGGGCAGCGACATGCCCCAGTGGCCTCGATGGCGCTGGCCATGGTGTTGGCGGTGTACATGCCGCCGCAGGAGCCGGGCCCGGGAATGGCGGTGTCCTCGATCTGCTTCAGCTCGATGTCGGAGACCTTGCCGGCGGCGTGCCCGCCCACGGCCTCGAACACGGAGACGATGTCGCGTGCGGTCGCTTGCCGGGCTGGATGGTGCCGCCGTAGACGAAGATGGAGGGCCGGTTCAGGCGCGCCATGGCCCATGACGCAGCCGGGCATGTTCTTGTCGCAGCCGCCGATGGCGATGATGCCGTCATGGCCCATGCGCGCCGGAGACGGTCTCGATGGAATCGGCGATGACCTCGCGCGAGACCAGCGAGTAGCGCATGCCCTCGGTGCCCATGGAGATGCCGTCGGAGATGGTGATGGCGTTGAAGACGATGCCCTTGCCGCCGGCCTCGTCGGCGCCCATTGGCGCGGCCTCGGCGAGCGTGTCGATATGCATGTTGCAGGGCGTGAGGCGGCTCCAGGTCGAGGCAATGCCGATCTGCGGCTTCCTGAAATCCTCCTCCGTGAAGCCGGTGGGATAGAGCATGGCGCGGGCGGCCGCCTGCTTGACGCCGTCGACCACCAGCGAGGAATAGGGACGTTTGTTGCTACCATCGGCTGGCTTCCCGGTTCTTCATGATGATCCTCGAATGGTCGCTCGACAGTCGGACATGGCCTGCTTCGGGGCCGGCAGGGCGCCCACGTCGGCGGGCTCGAAACCGTGCTCGACGAACCAGTCCGCGGCCTGCGTGGTCAGCACGAACAGGCGGCGGAGGCCGGCAGCCCGCGCCGAGTCCTCCGCCGCGGCCAGCAGGCGTTCGCCGATGCCCGGCTTCATGCCCGAGCGCCGGTAGGCATCGTGCACCGCCACGCAGGCGAGCTCGGCGCAGTCGTCCATGGGGTACAGCGCACAGCAGCCCACGACGATGCCGTCGAGCTCCGCCACCAGGAAGTTGTCAACCTCAAGCTCCAGGCGGTCGCGGTCGCGGCGCACCAGCACGCCTGACTCTTCCAGCGGCCGGATCACCTCGACGATGCCGCCCACATCCTCGCTGCGCGCCGGCCGGACCATGTCGCCGCGGTGCGCGAGCAACTCGGTGCCATGACCGCGGACGGTGAACAGTTCCTGCAGCAGCGCCCCGTCCTCGGTGTGGCTGACCAGATGACAGCGCGGCACGCCGCCGCGGCAGGCGCGCAGCATGGCATGCAGTTGATTGACCACATAGGCCGCGGGGCGGGTGCGTTCGAGCAGGGCTTCGAGCTCGGCCGGGACCAGCTCGGAGAGACTGCGGCCCTGCTCGTCCTTCACGTAACCTTCGGCATCGAACATGATCAGCTTATCGGCACCGAGCGCCAGGGCCACTTCGGCGGCCAGCTCGTCGGCGGCCAGGTTGAAGGGTTGACCGGAGGGCGAGTAGCCGATGGGTGAAAGCATCACCAGGGCCCCGGCGTCCAGCATGGTGCGGATGCGCTGGCTATGAATGCGCCGCACCTGACCGGTAAACAGATGATCCACACCATCCAGCACGCCGATGGGCCGGGCGACGACGAAGTTGCCGCTGGTGATGGCGATATCGGTGTTGCGCAGGGGGCTGGTGGGGAGGCCCGTGGAGAAGTGGGCTTCCAGCCTGGCGCGCACCTGGCCGTAGACGCCCAGCAGGGTTTCCATGTTGTCCCGGTCGGTGATGCGCCGGTGGCCGTGAAAGCGGCTCTCCGGAAGGGTCTCGTCGATCTGCGGACGGGCGCCGTGGACCAGGACCAGGCGCACGCCGAGCACGTGCAGCAGTGCCAGGTCATGGACGACGTTGGCCAGATTGGCGTGGACAATGGCTTCCCCGCCGAGCAGCACCACGAAGGTCCGCCCCCGGTGAGCACTGATGTAAGGCGTGGACGCCCGGAACCATCTGGCGTAGCCGCTGGTCTCCACCTGGATGTTACCCTCTGCGCAAAGCTTGCTCGGGCCCCTGTGGGCCCCCATGGCGAAACGCGGATGTTACACCAGCCGTTCACAGCGGTGTGGATGCCGCGATGTGAGATGCGGTTCAAAGAACCGGCAGAACATTGGTTGCAAAACGACCCGGCATGCCGTTAACTGGTAAAAGTTGGCTAAATCAGGGACTTACGTGGCCACGCCTGTTTCCACCCCACGACCCGACGACGACGCAGCGGACCGCGCCGACGCCGATCGCGATGCCCCGGCGGCAGGCACCCCCGGCGCCGTGAGTACGGCCGGCCCCAGCAAACTCTCCGAGCGCTTGAGCGACGGCGAGCGTCTGCTCGATCTGCCCGCCGTGCTCGATCAGCTCGTGCACGATGGCTATATCAGCCAGCGCCAGGCGGAAGACGTGCTGATCGCGCCGCGCAGCAAGAAAGAGCTCTATCAGCACCCCCTGGAGATCATTGCCGCCCGGGAGTTCGATAACCGCAACAAACCCGGGGCAGCGCTGGACCTGGAGACCCTCACCGACTGGCTGTGCCGCCTCAGCGGTCAGCCCTATCTGCGCATCGATCCGCTGAAGATCAACGTCAACGCCGTCACCGAGGTGATGTCTTACGCCTTCGCCCAGCGTCACAACATCCTCGCCGTGGAAGTGAGCGACGAGGAGGTGGTGGTCGCCAGCGGCCAGCCGTTCATGTACCAGTGGGAGACCATGCTCACCCAGACCCTGCGGGGCCGGCGTATCCGCCGGGTGGTGGCCAATCCGGCGGATCTGAACCGCTACATGCTCGAGTTCTACACCATGGCCCGGGCGGTTTCCAAAGCCGGCGAGGCCGGACTGGAAGTGAGCAACATCGCCAACTTCGAGCAGATGCTCGAACTCGGCGCCATGAAGAGCCCGGAGGCCAACGACGCCCATATCGTCAACATCGTCGACTGGCTGCTGCAGTACGCCTTCGACCAGCGCGCCAGCGACATCCACATCGAGCCGCGGCGCGACAAGGGGTTCATTCGCTTCCGCATCGACGGGGTGCTGCACCACGTCTACGAACTGCCGAGCGCGGTGAACGCTGCGGTGACCAGCCGCCTGAAGATCCTCGGCCGCATGGACGTGGCGGAAAAGCGCCGGCCCCAGGACGGCCGGGTGAAGACCAAGAGCCCGGACGGTGACGAGGTCGAGCTGCGCCTGTCGACCTTGCCCACAGCGTTCGGCGAGAAGATGGTGCTGCGCATCTTCGACCCGGACGTGCTGCTGCAAGCGCTTCGACGAGCTGGGCTTGGCCGGCGACGACTACGAGCGCTGGCAGCAGATGGTGCACACGCCCAACGGCATCGTCCTGGTCACCGGTCCCACCGGGTCGGGTAAGACCACCACGCTCTACTCCACCCTGAAACAGCTGGCCACCTCGGAAGTCAACGTCTGCACCATCGAGGACCCCATCGAGATGGTGGAACCCACGTTCAACCAGATGCAGGTGCAGCACAACATCGACCTGACTTTCGCCTCCGGCGTGCGGGCCCTGCTGCGCCAGGATCCGGACATCATCATGGTCGGCGAGATCCGCGACCTGGATACCGCCGAGATGGCCATCCAGGCAGCGCTCACCGGCCACCTGGTGATTTCCACCCTGCACACCAACGACGCCCCCACGGCCGTCACCCGGCTGCTGGATCTGGGCGTGCCGTCTTACATGATCAAAGCCACCGTGCTGGGCGTCATGGCCCAGCGTCTGGTGCGCACTCTGTGTCCCCACTGCAAAGTGGAAGACGAGGTGGACCTGGAAGCCTGGGAGCTGCTGACGCAGCCTTTCAAGGCGCGCCCGCCAAGCCGCGTCTACTGGCCCAAAGGCTGCCTGGAATGCCGCGACACCGGCTATCTGGGCCGGGTCGGCATCTACGAGCTGCTGCCCATGAGCGACGCGGTGAAGCGGCTGGTAACCGCCGACACGGACACTTATGAGCTGCGCAAGCAGGGTATGAAGGAAGGCATGCGCACCCTGCGGCTATCCGGTGCCCAGAAGGTCGGTGCAGGGATCACCACGGTCGGTGAGGTGCTGCGCGTGGCCCCGGTGTCCGAAGACTGAGGTCACCCCCCGGCGGCGCGCCGCGGCTCGGGCAGATCTGCCGCCGGCCCCGGCGGCTCGGCCGGCGGATCGTCCGAGAACATGCGCTGCAGCTGATCCGCCGATACCACCAGGCGCCGGCTGCTGCGCAGGGTCTGCAATTCCTCGGCGCTGATCCGGTGCGAGGCCGCCAGTTGCTGGTCAGTGGCGTCGGGCGGCCGGCCCCGCCGGTCTGCATGGCGGAAACGCAGATAGGAGCTGAAAGCCCACAGCACATAGATGGCGGCCAGGCTGACGATGCCCGTCCCATAGGACTGTATGAGCCGCCACAGAGCAGCGGTATCGAGATTCTGCAGCATGGCCTGATAGATCACGGTGGCACCGAGTGCCCACGCCACGAACGACAGCAACGGCACGAACAGATAGAGCCACAGGAACCAGCAGACGAAGGTCACCGACAGATAGCCGTAGCGCTGTGCCCGGGTCTGCAGGTCGGGGCGCTCGATGACCAGCGGACGTCCGGCCGCCGGCGCGCGCTGGCTCTGGACGGGTTCAGCGATCCGCGGGCGCATGAAACTGCTCTCCTCGGTCCGGGCTGACCCACAGGGCGCGGCGGTTGTGACGGCTGAACAGGGCTCTCGGCAGCGCCACCAGGGTGGTGAGCACACTGATCAGCCAGTAGATGACCGGATACCAGATGATCCAGTAGTAGTAGCGCGCCAGACCTTTCTCGTAGCGGCTGTCGATGGCCAGGCTCACCGCGAACTGCAGCAGACAGGTGACGCCGATGAACGCACCGCCCCAGCTCGGCAGCCATTCGCCGATGTCGGGCAGCGGCGGCATATCGAGCAACTGGCCGAGCAGAAGGCTGACGCCGAGGAACAGCATGGTGTATGACCACACCACGCTGATACAGAATTCGGCCAGCACCGGCCACATGTGGCGGCGCCGCCAGTGCATCAGATCGCCGAAGTGCTCCAGCGCCACCTCCACGCCGCCCTGGGCCCAGCGCAGGCGCTGCCGCCACAGGCCGTTCAGCGTTTCCGGCATGAGGATCCAGCACAGGGCGTTGCTCTCGAAGCGGACGGACCAGTGATCCATCTGCAGCCGCCAGCTGATGTCGATGTCGTCGGTGAGCTTGTTGAGGTCCCAGAAGCCGGCCCGCACCAGGGCCGACTTGCGAAACGCAGCCACCACGCCGGATACGGTGAACACCCGCCCGTAGATCCGCTGAGCCCGTTTGATCAGACCGATGATGGACGAGAACTCGCCCACCTGAATTTTGCCGAGCAGGGTGGAGCGGGTGCGCACGCGGGGGTTTCCGGTGACCGCGCCGACCCGATGGCCGTGCACGAAATGGCGCGCCAGCCAGTGCACGGCGTGGGGGTCGAGAATGGCATCGCCGTCGATGCACACCAGGATCTCGTGGCGGGCGGCCAGGGTCCCCACCCGCATGGCCGCCGCCTTGCCCTGATTGCTGGCCAGATGGATGGCGCGGATGGCGTCGCGCTGCGCGTAGCCGTCCATGATGCCTGCCGTGTCGTCGCTGCTGCCGTCGTTGACCACGATGATCTCGAATTCCGGATACTGCTGGGCCAGCAGTGATTCGATGGTTTCCACCAGGGCATAGGATTCATTGTGCGCCGGCACGATGATCGAGACTCCCGGATAGCGGGTCAGCGGCGGCGGTTTGTCGACGCTGTGCTTGCCGCGCCGTTCCCAGTGGAAGAAGTAGTAGATGCCGCCGACGATCCACAGGTACGCCATGAACAGCGGATAAATGAGGGCGAACTCCTGCAGCAGACGGTACAAGGTCTCCATGCCCGTTACTCCGCCAGCGCCGGGTGGTCGGACAGAGACACCCGCGAGCGCAGCATGGCGAACCCGGGATGGCCGCTGATGAAGTCGTCCGGGTACCAGGCCACGTGGCGCACGCCGGCAGCGAACAGCAGATCCAGATGTTCCGCCAGAACGTCATCGGCCAGCGGCTGCCCGTTCTGCCAGTCCACGGTCTGCAGTTCGAAGACGGTGCGTGAGAGACCGTGGGGATGCCGGGCTATGGTGTCCACCAGCTTGTTCAGCCAGCGCTCGGGCCGTTCGGCGCCCTCCAGGTACGGCATGGCCATGACCGCGGTGTAGTCGTAGGCCGTCAGGAATTCGCTCAGGTTCTGGGCGAACCAGCGCTCGCTCACCGGTTCGGTCACGGGCCGTGCGTAGAGATTGCGCGCCGTGACCAGCGCCGGCTGGTGACGGCGCAGCACGTCGGCGAGTTCGTCCGTGAAGTCGATGAGATGGCGGGTCTTGGCGCTGGCGAAGGCGTCGGCACCGGCGCCGCCCGCGGCCGGCGGGCCATCGCCCGCCAGTTCCGGCCAGTGTTCCCGGTAAAACCGCACTGCCGCCGGACTCACGTCCTCCCGGTCGGTGAGGAAGGCATCGTCGTGGAACAGCACCCCGAGGAAATGGCTCGAGCGGCCCAGGTCGGCATAGATTTCACCGACGATGCGCCGCGTTTCCGGGTGAAAGGGCGACAGGCGGTGATAACGCTGCCGATGGGAGCCATCGCTGGCGCGGACGGCCAGCGCCTGGTTCTGCGCCTGGTCGGGCAGTTCGAAGGCCAGTACCGGCATCCAGGCAAAGACCTCGACGCCGGCGCGGGTTTTCAACTGCCAGGCGACCCGGTTGAACAGATCGGCACGCACAGGCAGATGACGATTGGGGAAGTACACGGCGTCCGCCACGCCGTTGCCGTCCGGGTCGGCAAAAGCCTGCAGAAAGACCCGATTGATGCGCAGGGCTTTGATGCGGTCGAGCAGCCGATCCAGATTGCGCGCCTGCTGAGCCGGATCGGCATCGTAGACGTAATCCAGATCCACATGGGCGGCGCGCAGCGGCTGGGGCGGATAGAGCCCGCGGACCAGCATCACGAAGTCGGCCAGTTCCAGGTCCGCACCGATCAGCAGACGATGAACGTTGCGCTGCCCGGGCGTGTTGGGCCGGTCGTCCAGGGTGAGCGAGACGTCCAGGCCCAGAGCCCGGGCGCTGGCGGTGGCTGCAGCGTTGTAGGCACCGTAGGGCCAGACCATGGTCGTTGGCGCGCTGCCCACTGCCCGCTCGATGAGCCTGACACTGCGTTGCAGATCGTCGTGCAGCCGTTGCCGATAGGCGGCCCCGGCTTCGTAGCGGCCGCTGTCCGGGTCGAACCGGCGGGTGACGGCTGCCGGCTGGGTATTGCCGAACGGGTTGCCGACGATGCCGCGGTGCAGATCGTGGCTGTGGCTCGCCACTTCCACCAGGCCCGTATCCGCAGCCTGGCGGATCTGCGCCCAGGTGAGGAAACGGCTGCGCGGCACCAGTTGCTCGCCGTAGGGTACGCGGCTGCCGGCGGGCGCTTCGATCCAGCTGGTCACCGGCGCCAGCACGGCGGGAAAGTCGAATAATTCCAGCAGCGGCAGAACGTGCTCGTGAAAGCTGGCGTAACCGTCGTCGAAAGTCAGCAGCACCGGTTTCTCGGGCAACGGGCCGCCGCCGCCGGCGGCGCGCCATTGCGCCAGGCTGATGGGCTCGAAACCCGCGGCCTCGAGCCAGGCCAGCTGGCTGACCAGGGCGTCCACGGTGATGGTGGTGTCGTCCCCGAGAGCCGCGTCCGGGGTCGCCGCCACGTCGTGGTAGCTGAGCGCCAGCAGCTCCGGCCCGGCGGCACGAGCCTGGCTGGCCAGAGCCGCCAGCAGGAGAAGCGCACCGAGCCGCATCACGGCCGCCACCCCACGCTCAGGTACAGGGCTGCCATGTGCTCGCGGTTGCCGTCATAGACCCGGCCGCCGCCCCGTATGCCGTAGCTGACGCTGCTGCGCGGGCCGAGCTGCCATTGGTGCTCGGCGAACAGCGTCCAGATGGATCCGCTGCCGAAATTCTCCTGCCAGTAGCTGCCGGCTTCGACGCCGAGACGCGCAGTGAGTCCGCGGTCGTAGTGACGGAATATCCGCCACTCGTGGGTCAGCCCTACGGACAGCTCGCGATCGGACTCCGGGTTGTAATAGATGCGCCCGGTCTCGCTGTTGCGGCTGGTATAGGCGCGCAGATTGGCGAACAGTTTGTGCTCCGGCAGATTCATGACCCGGATGCGGAAGTCGGCCTGCAGCCGGCGGCGCAGATTACCATCATCCATGTCGAGCACCCCCATGCTGACGCTGGCCTCGCGGTTTTCATGCCAGCGGTAGCTGGCGGCGAGTTCCAGGTCGTCGCCCTGCACGCCGATGCGGGTGCCGCGCAGCGGCATGTCGCGGGAGTTCAGCCCAGCGCCGGCCGCGATGGACAGGTGGTCGTCCGGATACCATTCGGCACGGGCTGTGAGACCGGGTGAATCGTTGTCCTCGAGGCCCTGATGAATTTCTCCGCGCAGGATCCACGCCGGCAGCCGGTACTCCAGGCCGGCACCCAGCCGGTGGTCGCGGCCGCTGCCTTCATCGAAGCGGCCGTAGCTGAACGTGTCGTGGACGAAGGCCCGGTAGCGGTAGGCCAGCGGCGCCGAATAGTAGTAGCCGTCCAGGCGCCAGTCGCGACTGGAAAATGCACCGCCGTCGGAGCGTCCGGCCTGTGCCTGGACGGTCACTTCGGGCCGGTTGTGGGTCGTCCAGCGCCGGGCGAGTTCCCGGGTGGCACTGGCATCGGCGGCCTGGCGGACCACATCCTGCAGCAGTGCATCGGCTTGCGCGTAACGGCGGCGGTCCAGGGCAAGCTCACCGGCCAGGACCCGGGCGCGGAGGTTCTCCGGGTCCTGAGCGCGCACCCGGGCGACGTCATCGTGCGCGGCCTCGTAGTGCCCGCGCCAGCGGCGGATGCTGGCCCGGGACAGGCGCAGGCTGGTGTTGGCCGGCGCGAGCTCCAGCATCTGCGCGAAGTCGGCCAGGGCGGCAGAGTAATGCTCGCGGTAGGCGATCTCCATGGCCGCAGCCTCCCGGGCCCGGGCGTAGCCGGGATTGGCCTGCCAGCGGCCCGGTTGCCGGCTTTCCCAGGCAGGCTGGGCGGCGAGCATGTCTGCAGCCAGGTCCCGGGCAGCATCGTGTTCATTCTGATCAGACAATGCGTAGAACAGCCCGAGCTGCAGGTCCAGGTTGTCCGGCCGTTGGCGCAGCGCGGCACGATAGGCTTCGGCCGACTGGGCCGGCTGACGCAGATAAAGGTAGGCCCGGGCGGCAGCCTGCAGCACATAGGCGGGAAACTGATCCAACGGGGCTACCTGCGCCTGCAGGGTTTCGAATTCCGCCACGGCTTCACGCATGCGGCGGTCGGCGACCAGGGCGGCGATTCGGTCGAAGCGCAGTGTCTGCCCCAGAGGGGTCGTCGTGTCCTGCAGGTTTTCCTGCGCCAGCAGCTCGGCCTGCGCCTCGAGCGCGGCTGCCGCGTGCCGGCGTGATTGCTGCGCATCGGGCAGGGCGGCCCAGCGGACGTGCATGGCCGCGGCGTCGAGTTCCAGGCGCTGGCGTTGTGCTGCGGTAAACAGGCCCGGATCGGCGGCGGCCGCCTGCAGGGCCTGCCGGGCGGCGCCCAGCGCGGCTGCGGTCAGCACATAACCGCGGCGGGCAGGCCCATGGTCCGATTGCACGTCCAGGGCCCGGCTATAGCAGTCCAGGGCGGCAGTCAGGTGCTGCGAGCGCGCGGCGATGTAGCCGCAGGCGAAGTAACTCTCGGCGCGCCAGGGCGAATCGTCCGTCAGGGTCCGATGAACCCGGCGCTGCTCGGCCGCTGCAGCATCGAAGCGCCCGGCATCGGCCAGCACCAGGGTCCGCGCCAGGGGGAATTCAGGACGTTGCGGATGACGCTGGTGCAGGCGCTGGTAGAGCGCCAGGGACTGTTCCCAGCGCTGCAGATTCCGCGCAGCCTTGGCATAGGCCTCGAGCACGTAGTCCGGCAGGGTCGCGGCATCCAGGTCGTTCAGCAGCTCGACGCAGCGGGCATCATCGCCGGCCCAGGCGGCGACCACGGCCAGGTCCATGCGCACGGCGCGGTGGGCGGGATTGCGCCGATAGAGTTCTTCCAGACGCTGCCGGGCCTCCTCGAGCTGGCCGCGGCGGGCGGCCAGTACCGCCGCCTGGCGGCGTTCATCGACGGACTCGACCCCGGCAGACAGGGTAGACTGGGTAGGTGTTTGGGAGCGCGGCGCAACCTCGGCACGAACGAGGGTCGTGCCGGCGCACAGGCCGGCAAGCAGGTAGACTGCCAGAATTGAACAGCGGCGCCGATGCGCCGGATGAGAAGATGGGGAACAGGTCAATTGCGTCGTCCAAGACACTTGCGCGGTCATCCGAAGGCTAGTCATGTAACCTCAGTCGGGGGCGCTACTACAAGGCGGGTTTTGTGAGCGAATTCACAAAAAAATCCTGGCAGATTCGACAGTTACGTGGATGCCGGGATGCGTGACTTCACCTTGACCGGGGTGTTGGCCGACAAGGCGGCACAGCTGCATCCGCGGCTCGAGGCGGCCCTCGGCCACGCACCGGACGACGAGCTGGCCTATGTCTGCACGCTCAGTGAATTTGCTGCCGGCATGGTATTGCAGGATCCGCAGTGGCTGACCGGGATGCGCAACGATGGTCTGTTGGGCCAGCCGCCGGAACGGCAGCGCATCGAGGCGGCCGCGCAGGCCGCGCTCGGCGAAACCGCCGACATGGAGGCGTTGCAGCATGCGCTGCGGGTACAGCGCAACCGTTTCCAGTTGTGGATCGTCTGGTGTCATCTGGTCGAGCGGGCGTCGCTGGAAGACACCACGGCGGCGCTGTCCGACCTGGCAGACGTGCTCATCGACCAGGCGCTGGAGAAGGTTCACGCCTGGGCCTGCGAACGCGATGGTGAACCGCGTGATGGCGATGGCCGCCCGCAGCGTCTGGTGGTGCTAGGCCTGGGCAAGCTGGGCGCTGGTGAGCTCAACCTGTCCTCAGACGTGGACCTGATCTTTGCCTATCCGGAAGCGGGCGAAACCGAGCGCGGCAAGACCAACCAGCAGTTCTTCGTGCGTCTCGGCCAGCAGCTCATTACTGCACTGGATACGGTGACCGCCGACGGGTTTGCGTTTCGCGTGGATATGCGTCTGCGTCCCTTCGGCGCCAGCGGCCCGCTGGCGATGCATTTCGCCGCCATGGAGGATTACTACGTCACTCATGGGCGCGACTGGGAACGTTATGCGCTGATCAAAGCCCGGCCCTGTGCCGGTGACCGGGAATCCGGTGCCGAGCTGCTGGCCGGCTTGCGGCCATTCGTCTACCGCCGCTATCTGGATTTCGGTGCACTGGATGCATTGCGCGACATGAAAGCGCGGCTGTATGCCGAGCGCCACGACTCCGATGATCTGAAGCTCGGCCCGGGCGGTATCCGCGATGTTGAGTTCACCGCCCAGGTGCAGCAGCTCGTCTGGGGCGGCCGTCAGCGGGAACTGCAGAGCGCCCGGCTGCTGCCGGTGCTCGACCAGCTCGCCGCGCTGGATCATCTCGACCAGCAGGCTGCCGCCCACCTGGCGGACGGATACCGGTTTCTGCGCAACGCCGAACACAGCCTGCAGGCCGAGGCCGACCAGCAGACACAGACCCTGCCGGCACAGACCCTGTCCAGGGAGCGGTTGGCACGCTCACTGGGCTTTGCAGATTACGCGGCATTCCTCGAGGCCCTGGATACACATCGCCGCCGCATCGCGGACGTATTTGCCGATCTCATCGGTGAGCCGGAGAGCGCCGACAGCGAGGGTCTGCAGCTCTGGGTGAAGGCCGGCGAGGGTGCGGAGCAGGTGGAGGGACTGCAGGAGTTCGGTTTCGAGGATGCGGATCAGGCCGCCGCGCAACTGGCCGCCCTGGTCACCGCCCGCGACCGTTCCAATGTGGGCAGCGTGGGCCGTGAACGGCTCGATCGCCTCATGCCCAGGCTGCTCGACCAGCTGCGCCAGCTGGAAGCACCGGCCCGGGCGCTGGCGCGGGTGGTGCCCGTGCTCAAAGCGGTCATGCGCCGCTCCGCCTATCTGGCCCTGCTGCACGAGAATCCGGCCACCCTGGCACACTTTCTCAGTCTGGCCTCCCGCAGCCGCTGGCTGGCCCAGGAGCTTGCTCGGCATCCGGCGTTCTTCGATGCCCTTCTCGACCAGCGCCATCTGGGTGCCCTGCCGGACCGGCAGACGCTGGCAGGCGAGCTGGGTGAGCAGGTCGCCCTGGCCGAACCTTCCGGCCAGGAACGGGTGCTGGATGCGTTGCGCGAGTTCAAGGAGCACCACGTGTTCAATGTGGCGCTGGCTGAAGTGCGCGGCACTCTACCGCTGATGAATGCCAGCGACTATCTCACCTTCCTGGCCGAAGCCATGCTCGACGAGGCGCTCAATCTGGCATGGCGCGATAATGCCGAACGCTTTCCCGAGTTCGCCGAACCGCGTCCCTTCGCCATCGTCGGCTACGGCAAGCTCGGCGGCATCGAGCTGGGGCCGGATTCGGATCTCGACGTCGTGTTCGTGCACGACCTTCCCGGCGATGCAGGTCAGTTTCTCCACCGGCTGGTGCGGCGCCTGCTGCACATTCTCACCGTGCCCACTTACCTGGGCGCCCTCTACGAAGTGGACATGCGGCTGCGCCCGTCCGGCCGGTCCGGAACCATGGTGTCGAGCCTGGAGTCCTTTCGTGACTATCAACTGAACGGGGCCTGGGTCTGGGAGCATCAGGCCCTGGTGCGCGCCCGCGGTGTCGCAGGCGATGCCGCGCTGCTCGAGCGCTTCGAAGCGGTGCGCCGGGAAATTCTCTGCCTGCCCCGGGACAACGCCGAGCTGCAACGTGAAGTGCTGAACATGCGCCGCCGCATGGCCGAACATCACGGCGAGGAAGAGGGCCTCAAGCGCGGCACCGGCGGTATCGTGGATATCGAGTTTATGGTCCAATATCTGGTTCTGGCCCATGCTCACGACAATCCGGAGCTGGCGGTCTTTTCGGACAACATGCGCATTCTGGAAACCGCCGAGCGGCTGGAACTGCTGCCTGCCGGTGTCGCCCGGAACCTGCGTGAGGCCTATCTGGCGCTGCGCTCCGAATGGCACCGCAGCGTGCTCGACCTGCCGGACAACGAACGCGCCGTCGAAGTCCTTGCCAGCCACCGCGATCGAGTGCGCGGCGCCTGGGAATGGATTTTTGCCGCGGCCGGAGACGACGCCGACGCGCCACAGCAGACATGAGAGCTCACCATGACCGATGACAATTTTGCCGACCGGGACGGCTGGATCTGGCACAACGGCGACCTGGTGCCCTGGCGGGAAGCCCGGGTCCATGTGCTGACGCACACCCTGCACTACGGCATGGGCGTGTTCGAAGGCGTGCGGGCCTACGATACCCCGCGCGGGCCCTGCATCTTCCGCCTCGAGGATCATACCCGCCGGCTGTTCGACTCGGCCCACATTCTCGGCCTGGCGATTCCCTATACCCCGGAGCAGGTCAACGAAGCTCAGCGCCAGGTATTCCGGGCCAATGAGCTGCGGGAGGGGTACTTGCGGCCCATGGTCTATCTGGGCAGTGAGGCCATGGGTCTGCGGGCCAAGGGTCTGTCGGTGAATCTGTGTATCGCCGCCTGGCCCTGGCCGGACTACATGGACGCCGATTCCCGGGATAAGGGCATCCGGGTCCGGACGTCTTCCTACACCCGGCACCACGTCAACATCACCATGTGCAAAGCCAAGGCCAACGGCAACTACACCAACTCCATCCTGGCGCTGCACGAAGCCGTGGACAGCGGCTGTGACGAAGCGTTGCTGCTGGATAACGAAGGCTATGTGGCCGAAGGCAGCGGCGAGAACATCTTCATCGTCAGAGACGGCGTGCTGCACACCCCGGAGCTCACTTCGTGCCTCAACGGTATTACCCGCAATACCATTCTGCATCTGGCGGCGGAGATGAATCTGCAGGTCCACGAGCGGCGCATCACCCGCGACGAGGTCTATATCGCCGACGAGGCTTTCTTCACCGGAACGGCCGCGGAGGTTCTGCCCATTCGCGAGCTCGATAGCAGACGCATCGGCAGCGGCGCCCGGGGCCCCATCACCGAGCGCCTGCAGGCCGTCTATTTCGATCAGGTGCGAGGTCAACGCAGCGAGTTCCCGCAGTGGCTCGCCCCCGTTCATGCGCAGTGAGCACGTCCCGCAAGGTTGCCTGTGACGCCTGATTCCGCGAAGGTCCTGGTGGTGGCGCCGGCATGGGTGGGTGACATGGTCATGGCCGATACGTTGCTGCAGCTGCTGCGGCGCCAGCGTCCGGAGTCGGACATTCACGTGGTAGCGCCGCCGGCGACGGAACCCCTGGCGCGGCGCCTCGCTGGCGTCAAGCGCACCTGGTTGCTGGAAGCGGGCCACGGAGAACTGGCGCTGGGCCGGCGCCGGACGCTGGGGCGGGCCCTGCGCGGCGAGGGCTTTGCCCGGGCCATCGTCCTGCCCAACACCTGGAAGTCTGCGCTGGTGGCAGCGTGGGCGCGCATTCCGCAGCGTACCGGCTGGCAGGGTGAAGCCCGCTTCGGCGTGCTCAACGACCGGCGCCGGCGCAGCGACGCCGATTACCCGCTGATGATCGAACAGTTCATGGCCCTGGCCCTGCCGCCTGGTGAAGCCATCCCGCGGCCTTACCCCACGCCGGCGCTCCGGGTGGACGTCGACAATCAGGCCCGCCTGCGCCGGGAACTGGGGCTCGGCAGCGAAAGCCGCGCCCTGGCATTGTGCCGGGGGCCGAATTCGGCCCGGCCAAACGCTGGCCGGCCGTCCACTATGCCGCCGTGGCCCGCCATGCGGCGCGGCAGGGATGGAGCGTGTGGCTGCTGGGCTCGCCGGCGGAGCGCGAGGTCTGTGAGGGTATACGCGCGCTGGCCCCGCAGGCGCTCAACCTGGCCGGCCGGACCCGGCTGCTGGATGCGGTGGACCTGCTGGCGGCGGCGGACACCGTGGTGTGCAACGATTCGGGTCTCATGCATGTGGCCGGGGCGGTGGGTACGCGGGTGGTGGCCGTCTTCGGTTCCACTTCGGCGGCTTTCACCCCGCCCCTGGGGCCCGGCGCCCGGGTGGAGCACCTGGGGCTGCCGTGCAGCCCCTGCTTCCGGCGCACTTGCCCGCTGGGCCATCAGCGCTGCCTGCGGGATCTGCAACCGGCGCGGGTCATCGAGGCATTGTGATGCGCATTCTGCTGGTGAAGATGAGCTCGCTGGGCGACGTGGTGCACACCCTGCCGGGGCTTTCCGACGCGGCTGCGGCATTGGGAGACCGCGGGCTGACCGTGGACTGGGTGGTGGAGGAAGCCTTTGCCCCCATTGCCCGGCGCCACCCGGCGGTAGCCGACGTCGTGCCCATTGCCTGGCGGACCTGGCGCCGTGACCTGTGGGACAGCCGCACGGCGCTGAACACCTTCCGCCAGCGCCTGCGGGCACGGCACTACGACCTGATCCTCGACGCCCAGGGGTTGCTGAAGAGTGCCGCGGTGACGGCGCTGGCCCGGGGCTCGGTGACCGCCGGGCTGTCGCGGCAGTCGGCCCGGGAACCGGCCGCTGCGCTGTTCTATCAGCGCCGCCTGGCGGTGCCGCGCGGCATTCATGCCGTGGAGCGCATCCGGCGCCTGTTCGCAGCGGCCCTGAACTACCCGTTACCCGACGCTGCGCCCGACTTCGGCATCGCCCCGCGCAACGCGGCCGCCGACCAGGGCGCCATCCCGCGCTGTCTGCTGCTGCACGGCACCACCTGGGACAGTAAACACTGGCCGGTACGCTTCTGGTGCGACATCGCCGCACGCGCCGCCGGTGCCGGCATGGAGGTGGTGCTGCCCTGGGGTGATGCGACGGAACGGCAGCGGGCGGAAGCCATTGCCCAGGGGACGGCTGCCCGGGTGCTCAGTCGGCAATCGCTCGATGAACTGGCCGATACCATCGCCACAGCCGCCCTGGTCATCGGTGTGGATTCCGGGCTGGCACATTTGAGTGCTGCCCTGGCAGTCCCCACCGTGGTGATCTACGGTGCCACCAGCAGCACGCTCACCGGCTGCCGCGGCGCCCGGGTGCACAATCTGCAGGCTGATTTCCCCTGCTCACCCTGTCTGTCCCGGCAGTGCACCTACCGGGGCCCGCAGCAGACCTGGCAGGGGGCGGCGGTGGTACCGGCCTGCTATTCGCGGGTACCGCCGGAGCGGGTCTGGCAGGCAGCGACGGAGCTGGCGCATGCAGATCGCTTTCTGCATCTTTAAGTTCTTTCCGCACGGCGGCATTTCCCGTGATCTCATGAAACTGGCGCGGGAAAGTCTTGCCCGCGGTCACCGCGTGCGCATTTATGCCGACCGCTGGCAGGGCGATGTGGCCGAGGATGTCGAAGTGGTCGTGGTGGAGAGCCAGGCGCTGACCAACCACCAGCGCTACGAACGGTTTGCCGGCTGGGTGCTCGATCATGTGCGCCGTCACCCGGTGGATCTGCTGGTGGGCATGAACAAGATGCCCGGCCTGGACGTCTACTACGCCGGCGACTCCTGTTACGAAGAGAAGGCCCGCAGTCAGCGCGGAGCCGCTTATCGGCTGCTGCCGCGCTACCGGCATTTCGCCCGTTTCGAGCGGGCCGTGTTCGATCCCGGGGTGCCGACGCAGATTCTCACCATTTCCGACGTGCAGGTACCGTACTTCCGCAAACACTACGGCACACCGCCGCAGCGTTTCCATCCGCTGCCCCCGGGCATCGACCCGGACCGCCGGGCGCCCCCGGACAAGGCGGCCGTGCGCAGCCGCTTCCGCAGCGAGTTCGGCATCGGCGAGAACGAGCACCTGCTGCTGTTCTCGGCTCCGGCTTCATCAAAAAGGGGCTGGACCGGGCACTGCTGGCCTTTCACGCGCTGCCCCCTGCGCTGTATCAGACGTCGCGGCTGTTCGTGGTGGGCCATGACAATGCCGAGCCGTTCCGGCGGATGGCCAGGCGTCTGGGCATCGGCGAGCGGGTGCATTTCTTTCCGGGCCGGGACGACGTGCCGCGGTTTCTGTTCAGCGCCGACGGCCTGGTGCTGCCCGCCTACGACGAGAACGCCGGCATGGTGATTCTCGAGGCCATGGTCGCCGGGCTGCCGGCGCTGGTGACCGGCAATTGCGGCTACGCCCATTACTTGCGCGATGCCCGGGCGGGGCTGGTTACGCCCATGCCCTTCGACCAGCAGACGTTCAACCTGCAACTGGCGGAACTGCTGACTTCTGCCGAGCGGCCGCGCTGGGCAGCGAATGGACAGGCCATGGCCGACGACCCGGCCCTCTACCGTCTGGCGCAGACGGCGGTGGATTACCTGGAACGGTTCGCCGCCGAACGGCGGCCGCTGGTGGTCTTCGAACTGTTCAAGTATTTCCCCTACGGCGGCCTGCAGCGGGATTTCTTACGAGTGGCCGCCGAATGCCGCGACCGCGGCAAGGCCGTGCGTGTTTACACCCTGTCCTGGGCCGGCCCGGTGCCGGACGGATTCGAGGTGGTGGAAGTTCCGGTGACGGCACTCACCAATCACGTTCGCTACCGGCGTTTCGCCGACTGGGTGCGCGACGATCTCGATTGGCGGCCGGCCGCCTGCGTGGTTGGCTTCAACAAGCTGCCGGGACTCGATGTGTATTACGCAGCCGACCCCTGCTTCGAAGAGAAGGCGC
Organism: Gammaproteobacteria bacterium; assembly: GCA_034522075.1. GTDB lineage: Bacteria > Pseudomonadota > Gammaproteobacteria > Pseudomonadales > Azotimanducaceae > UBA7803. The sequence continues at coordinate 392,587 of JAXHLO010000006.1, forward strand.
GCGAACTGCGTCGGCCGCTGTATCGCTGCACACGCCGCTACCGGCTGTTCGCCCGTTTCGAGCGGGCCGTATTCCATGCCTGCGCCGAGACGCTCGTGCTGTTGCTCACGCCGCACCAGAAGGCCAGCTTTCAGCGTTACTACGACACGCCCGACGAACGTTTCCGGCTGCTGCCCCCGGGGGTAGCGCCGGATCGGCGGCCTGGAGGATGCCCCGGCCATGCGCGCCGAGTTGCGGGGCGCGTTCGCAGTGGGTGACCATGAGCTGCTGGTGCTGTTCGTGGGTTCCGGATTCATCACCAAGGGCCTGGACCGTGCCCTGCTGGCCATTGCCGCGTTGCCAGAGGCATTGCGTGAACGTGTCCGGTTCTTTGTCATCGGCCAGGACAGTCCCGGGCGCTTCGCTGCCCAGGCGGGAGAGCTCGGTATTGCCGAACAGGTGATGTTCTTCCCGGGCCGTGACGACGTGCCGCGCTTTCTGCAGGGAGCCGATCTGCTGCTGCACCCGGCCTACATGGAAAGCGGCGGCATCGTGCTGCTCGAGGCGGCCATCGCCGGTCTGCCGGTGATCGCCACCGACGTGTGCGGTTTTGCGCCCTATCTGCAGCAGGCGCGCGCCGGGATACTCGTTCCCTCGCCGTTCCGGCAGAGCGAACTGAACCGGGCCCTGCAGGAGGCTCTGGAAGATCCCGAGCGCCGCGGCCAGTGGTCGCGCAACGGCCTGGAATTCGGCCGCCGGGCCGACATCTACGGCATGCCCGAACGGGCTGCCGATCTGATCGAGGAGCGCATGGGTGAGCGAGCCGTTTCTGCGTGATGACCTGGCCCGTGTCTGGGGCCGCGACGGGCTGTTCCAGCGGGTGGAGAACCTGGACGGTGAGGTCTACCGCGCCGTGGCTAATCGGCGCACGTTGCGTTTCGAGGCCGGGGGCCGGGCCTACTTTGCCAAGATCCACCAGGGCACCGGCTGGGCCGAGATCTTCAAGAATCTGGCGACCCTGCGGCTGCCGGTGATTGGTGCCCGCAACGAGTTCGAGGCCTGCCGCCATCTCGAACGCTGTGGTGTGGCGGCGCCCACGGTGGCCGCATTCGGCGAGCGCGGCGTGAATCCGGCCCGGCGCTTTTCCTTCATTATCTGCGATGCCCTGGAAGGGCGGGAAAGTCTGGAAGACCTCACCGCGGACTGGCCGCAGACGCCGCCACCGGCGTTGACCAAGCGCCGCCTGATCCGGGCGGTGGCATCTTTTGCAAGGGCCATGCACGAAGCCGGCGTAGTGCACCGGGACTTCTACATCTGCCACCTGCTGGCGTGCCCTGGCGACGCCGGGGACGTGGACCTGGCTGTGATCGATCTGCACCGGGCGCAGTTGCACGGACGCATTCCGCGCCGCTGGCTGCGTCGCGATCTGGCCGCGCTGCTGTTCTCGGTGCTCGATCTGCCGCTGACGCGGCGGGACTGGCTGCGCTTCCTCGAGGCCTACCGGCAGCGGCCGCTGCGCGATGTGCTGCGCGACGAGGCGTCGCTGTGGCGCGCGGTCCACCGCCGTGCTGAAAAGCTGTATCGCAAGGGTCAGCGCAAAGGTCTTGTACAGGGTCGCGTCGCCCCGGGGACGCAGGGGTGAGTCTGGATGCCGCCTTGCCGGAGTTGACGGCCGGTGCGGTAGCGGCGGCGGGCCGCGACTTGCCGGAGCGTTTCGTGCTCATCCTGGATTCGGCGGCAGAAGGCGCGTTGCCGTCCGGTGATGCCGGCGGCGGCCGGCTGCGGCTGGAGTGCCGGGAGGTTCTGCGCCTGTTGCCCGGTCGGCGGCTGGTGGCGCGGGTGGCGGTGGCCGGCCGTCCGGCGATCCTGAAACTCTTCGTCGGCCCCGGCGCTCGCCGCTACTGGGCGCGCGAGCGGCGCGGCTGCCGGCTGCTGGCCGGGGCTGGCGTGACGACCCCCGGCATCGTGGCGGAACTGCAGTCCGGTGCCGATGAAACTCGAGGTGCCCACCGGGCCCATGGTCTGCTGTTGGAATACCTTCCCGAGGCGAGTCCGGTGTCGGCTGAAGATGCGGCCAGCGTTGCCCGGGCGGCGGCGCAGCTGGCACGGCTGCATGCCGCCGGTTGCCGGCACACTGATCTGCATCTGGAAAATTTCCTGACCGTGCCCGGCAGCGCGACGGTCTACCTCATCGACGGCGATGGCGTGCGCCGCTGCTGGAGCGGGGTCCCGGGGCGGCGCGCGTGTCGCGACGATCTCGGCATGCTGTGCGCGCAATGCCCGCCGCTGGCGGATGATCGGCTGAGCGACGTGTATGCGGCCTACGCCCGGGAGCGCGGCTGGCCGACCGGCGGCAAAAGCTATGCCGGTAACGTGGCGCGGCTGGCCGCAACTACCCGGGTGCAGCGCCGCCGGCGTCTGCAGCGTTACCTGGCCAAAGCTCAGCGGGAGTGCAGCGAATATGTGTGCCGGCGCAACTGGCGGCGCCATCTGCTGGCCGTGCGTGACGACTGGGACGACGCTCTGGCGGCGTTTGCCGAGGATCCGGAAGCCGCCTTACGCAGCGGCGAGGTCCTCAAGGCAGGCAACAGTGCCACGGTGGCGCGCGTGTGCCTCGGCGGACGCGTCTGTATCGTCAAACGCTACAACCTGAAAAGCCGGTGGCATGCTGTGCGCCGGGTGCTGAAACCGATGGCGCGTTTCCGCCTGGCCTGGCTGAACGGCCAGCGGTTGCACCTGCTGCGCATTCCCACCGCCCGTCCGCTGGCGCTGCTGGAACGACGCTGGGGGCCGCTGCGCGGAGTGGCTTATCTGGTCATGGAAGACCTGGGCGACCTGGACCTGGCCGCGGAAGTCGCCGCCCGCGGGCTGTCGGAGGAACGGCTGGCGCAGGTAGTCGATATATTCCGGGCGCTGCAGCTCGCCGGGCTCAGCCACGGCGACACCAAGGCCAGCAATTTCCTGGTGGGGCCGGCAGGTGTGGCCGTCATCGATCTGGATGCCATGGCCGACAGCCTGGCGGGCCAGGCGCGGGACCGGCGGCGCTTTCTGGCCAACTTCGATGACCGTCCGGACGTGCGCCGGCGGGTGGCGGCCGCCATGGCTGCGGCCGGCCTGGCTTAGCAGACGTTCATGGGCAAGGGTGCCAGGGAAAACGGCGGTTTTTCCGCCCTGCTGCCATCGCTATAGTAGACCGGTTACGGCAACAGGCAGTTATCACGTGATCATCCTCGGCCTTTCCGGCGCGCTCGGCCATGACCCGTCGGCGGCTCTGCTCATCGATGGCGAAGTGGTCGCCGCCGCCGAGGAAGAGCGCTTCGTCCGGGAAAAACACGCCAAGAACCGGATGCCCCTGGAGTCGGCCCGCTATTGTCTGCGTGCCGCCGGGGTGGCGCCGGGCCAGGTGGACGTCGTGGCGTTCCCGTACGCCCCCATCAGCCTGCTGTCGCCGGCCCGGTGGCACTTTGCCAAGCGCTACTGGTACGCGCCGGATCGGGCATTGGACGCCCTGCTCAACGGCAATCGCCGCTTCCGGCGTAATCGGGGCCGGGTACTCACCGCGGGCCGCGAGCTGGGCATCGACTGGCAGCGCACACGGTTCGTCCCGGTGGAGCACCATCTGGCCCATGCCTCCAGTGCCTATCACTTGAGCGGTTTTACCGGGAAGACGGCCATCATGTGCGTGGACGGCAAAGGCGAATACGCCACCACGTTCTTCGGCTACGGTGAAAACGGGCGCATTCAGCGCTTGAAGGAATTCTACGATCCGGACTCCCTGGGCGGCGTATACGGGGCCATCACCGAATACCTGGGCTTCGAGATGCTCGACGGCGAATACAAGGTCATGGGCATGGCGCCATACGGGGACGCCGACCGCTACGATCTGTCGCGGCTGATCCGGCCCAGGGGCCGGGGCTTTCAGGTTGATACCCGCTACGTGAACACCGTGGGCCTGCGCCGTTACAAGGAGAACGGTGTGGGCTATTACTTCAGCGACAAGCTCATCGACTGGCTCGGCCCGCGGCGCATGGGTGACGTGGCGGACGAACCCTACATCCACTATGCCGCTGCCATGCAGAAGCTGTTCGAGGACTGGTGCCTGCGTCTGCTCGAGACCTATCTCGGCGACACCCTGCGGGAAACCGGCAAGCTGGCTTTCGCCGGCGGCGGCGCGCTCAACGTGAAGCTGAACCAGCGCATCGTGGCCCTGGAGCACGTGGACGAGCTGTTCGTACAACCGGCGTCCGGTGATTCGGGTACGGCTCTGGGTGCTGCCACCTACGTGGCCGCCGGCCACGGCGAACGTCTGAGCCGCATGAACCACGCCTACCTGGGTCCGGCCTTCGACAACGATGAATGCCTGGCCGCCCTGGAGGCCTGCCGGGAGGGCGTGTCCTGGCGGGTCCTGGACGATGTGGCCCGGGAGACTGCCGAGCTGCTCGCCGACGGCCACCCGGTGGCCTGGTTTCAGGGGCGCCTGGAGTTCGGACCCCGGGCGCTCGGCGGGCGCAGCATCCTCGGCTGCCCCAGTGCGCCCGGTATTGCCGACCGTATCAACGAGCAGATCAAGTTCCGTGAACGCTGGCGGCCCTTCTGTCCCAGCGTGCTCGACCGCATTGCTCCGGAGATCATTCAGACCGACCAGCCGGCACCGTTCATGACCATCACCTTCGATGTGGCCGATGCCTGGAAGACGCGCATTCCCGAGGTGGTTCACGAGGACGGTACGGCCCGGGTACAGGTGGTGGAACAGGCGCATCACCCCCGTTACTACCGGCTGCTCGAGCATATGGAGCAACTCACGGGTAATGCCGTCGTGCTGAACACGTCCCTCAACCGACGCGGTGAGCCCATGGTCTGTTCGCCCCAGGACGCGTTGAACATGTTCTTCGGCTCGGATCTGGAGTACCTGGTGCTGGAGGACTATCTGGTCACCAAGGTTGCCGATGAGTGACCGCGCCGAGCCGATCCTGCTGCAGGTCTGCGCCAACGACCATCCACCGTTTGCCGACATCTGCCGCTACCATGCTGCTGCTGCCCGGGCCCTGTCCTGGCGGCCGGTCACCGTGATGCTGGAGGCCCGCGCCGCGGCGCCTGATGCGGAATTCCATTACCTGGGAGACGGATTGAATGAAGGCGCAGCGGATCTGCTGGGGGGCGCCCGCCCGCTGCTCACGATCTGTCACCGTTATCGGGCCTACCGGAAGGTAGTGGGCTGCCGGTCCCTGGGCGGCCGGGCGGTCGTCGTGGCCCACGAGTTCGAGTTGCTGCGGCGCTGGCAGCGGCGCCTGCGGCTGCACTGGGATCGGCTGCGGGGCCGCGGCGCCGTGCGTTTCGCCGGGGTTTCGGATGCCGTGGCCGAGGAACTGGCCGCGGTCGCTGGAGATGCCGTCCTGCTGCCCAACGGCATTGACCTGGCCCGCGCCGATGAGGTGCGTCTGCCCAGGGAAGCGGCGCGTGCTGAACTGGCGCTGTCGCCGCGGGACTTCAACATCGGCGTGGTGGGCCGCCTGCACCCCAAGAAGGCCCCGGCCCTGGCGCTGGAAGGTTTTCGCCAGGCGCTGCCGGATCTACCCGACGGCCGCCTGGTGTTCGTGGGCCGCGGTGATCTGGAGGCGGAGCTGACCGAGGCTGCCGAAGGTCTGCCAGTCGTGTTCAAGGGCTTCGTGCCCCGGGCACCGCGGCTGCTTGCCGGCCTCGATCTGCTGCTGATTCCGTCCGGCCCGCGTGAGGCGTTCGGCATGGTGGTGCTGGAAGCCATGGCCGCCGGAGTGCCCGTACTGGCCGGCCCCTCGCCGGGGCCGCGTTTCGTGCTCGGGCCGACGGGCTGCCACTTCAGTCCTGCTGCGCCTGAAGCTCTGGCCCGCGCCCTGTGCACGGCACGGGCCGAACACCGCTCGGGCATGCTGGCACAGCGGGCCGCGGCGGCCAGAGCCCGGGTGGAAACGGAATTCTCGGTAGCTGCGGGCGCGCGCCGCCTGGCAGCTCTGGCCGGCCCGCGCGGCGGGGGTCAGCGGTAGAAGCTCGGCTCGCCGGCCGGCCGCGTCTTGAAGCGCCGGTGGGCCCAAAGGTACTGCTCGGGATGACGCCGGACGGCCGCTTCGATGACGGCATTGATGCGCGCTGCGTCGGCCACGTCGTCGTCGCCGGGAAAGTCTTCCAGGGCCGGGTGGAAGGCCACTTCCCAGGTCAGGGTCTCGAGGTCGCGGTACTGGGTCATCAGCACCACCGGCGATTGGTTGAATCGCGCCAGCCGGGCGGTGGCGGTAATGCTCGCGGCGGGTACGCCGAAAAACGGTGCGAAGACCGAATGTCTGGGCCCGTAGTCCTGATCCGCCGCGTACCAGATGGTCCGTCCGGCTTTCAGCCGGCGCAGAATCTGGCGGGTGTCGTCGCGCTCGATGACCCCGTCGAAGAAGCGGCGCCGGCCGCGCACCTGCAGCCACTCGAACACCGGATTCTTGTTCTCCCGGTAGATCACGTCGATGTCCGTGGCTTGCGCCACCGGCTGACTGACGATATCGAGGCAGGAGAAATGGCCGGCCAGCAGCACCACGCCGCGGCCGGCGGCCTGGGCCTGTTGCAGATGCTCCACACCGCTGACGGTAAAACGGCCGGTGACATCGCGGCCCGGGTTCAACCACACCATGAGCATTTCCGTGAGGCTCACCCCGGCGTGGACGAACGCCTCCCGGGCCAGGCTGCGGCGCTCGGCCGCGGACAGTGCCGGGAAGCACAATGCCAGATTGATGTCGGTAATGCGGCGCCGGTGGCCGGCGAGATGAAAGGCGGCGATGCCGATGCCCCGGCCGATGCCCAGAAGCCAGCGCAGGGGCAGCCGGGCGGCCATCCAGCCGACCCCGACGGCGGTCCAGGATCCCCACATCCGGGGGCTGTAGAGCTTGGGTCTCGGTCTTCGCTTGGACATGACGCTCGATGTCGCGGTGACGGCCCAGTCTAGCGTAATGGACCAGCCGTCAGCCGCCTTCGCCGCCTGCCGGTCCGGTGCTATGCTGCGGCAATGAACCTGCCCTCTCTGGAATCCGTCCACGTTCTGGTCGTCGGCGACCTGATGCTGGACCGTTACTGGATGGGCTCGGCCCGGCGGGTATCCCAGGAAGCCCCGGTGCCGGTGGTGGAGGTGGATCACACCGAAGACCGCCCCGGCGGTGCCGCTAACGTGGCATTGAACGTGGTGAGCATGGGTGCGCGCTGCACGCTGGTAGGTCTGGTGGGCGATGATCCCGCCGCGCAGAGCCTGGAAACCATGCTCAGCGCGGCCGGCGTCACCTGCGATTTCATCACGGTCGACGACTGGCCCACCATTCTGAAGCTGCGTGTGGTGAGCCAGAACCAGCAGTTGCTGCGCACCGATTTCGAGCGGCCGCTGCCCGCCGATCTGCGCGCGGCCGTGCAGGGGCGGGTCGAACGTCACCTGGGCGGCGCCAGCGTTGTCGTGCTGCAGGACTACGACAAAGGCGCGCTGGATGACCCGGGCGGGCTCATCGGCGCAGCGCAGGCCGCCGCTGTCCCCGTGCTCGTCGACCCCAAACACAAACCCATGGCGCGCTATGCCGGCGCCGACCTGGTGAAGCCCAACGTGCACGAGTTCGAGGCCGCCGTGGGTCCGTGGGCCGATGACACGGAGCTGGTCTCCCTGGGCCGGCAGCTGTGCGCCGAGCACGGTCTCAATGGGCTGGTGATCACCCGCGGCGAGCGCGGCATGACCGTGGTGGAGGCTGATGGCTCGCACCACCACATTCCGGCTCTGCCGGTGGACGTCTACGACGTGACCGGCGCCGGTGACACGGCGGCCGCCGCCCTGGCGGTGACCCGCAGCCTGGGCTGGGCGGCAGGGGCCTGTGCGCAGGTGGCGAACGTGGCCAGCGGCATTGCCGTGGGCAAATCGGGCACTGCGGCGGTCACCGGCCCGGAGCTCGCCGTGGCGTTGGCGGCAGCCCCCCGCCCCGACCGGGGCATACTCGAGCGTTCCCAGCTCGTGGACGCGGTGGCGCAGGCGCGCGGCCGCGGTGAACGCATCGTCTTCACCAACGGCTGTTTCGACATTCTGCACGCCGGCCACGTGGCCTACCTGGAGGAGGCGCGCGCACTGGGCGACCGTCTGGTGGTGGCGGTGAATGCAGACGATTCCGTGCGCCGGCTGAAGGGCAGGGGCCGGCCGGTCAACTCCCTGGACCGGCGGCTGCGCGTGCTGTCCGGGCTGACGGCCGTGGACTGGGTGCTGGGTTTCGAGGAGGACACGCCGGAAGCCCTGCTCACCGCGCTGCGTCCGGATGTGCTGGTGAAGGGCGGCGACTACAGCGCCGATCAGGTGGTCGGCGCCGATATCGTCGAGGGTTACGGCGGGGAGGTGCGGGTCCTCGGCCTGGTGGCGGATCTGTCCACGACGGCCATCGTCGCGCGCCTGCAGCAGGGCGAGTGAGCGGGCAGCGTAGCTGCCTCAGCGATCACCACTGACGGCGGCGGCGTTGGCGCGCAGGTGTGTCTCGTCGATGGTGCCCACCACCAGGCTGGCAACACCCGGCTGAGCGGCCGCGAACTGCAGGCTGGCGGTGCCGGCATGGCCGCTGGCCAGGGCCTTCTTGATGAGCACGCCGCAACCGGCTGAGCCGGCCTCGGCGATGAGCGGCAGTTCGTCCCGATAGTCCAGATTCAACGTCGCCATGATCACGTCACAGCCCAGCTCCAGGGCGCGGCGGCCGCCCGCCAGGGTCTTGTGCGACATCCCCACGGCCCGGACATGGCCCGCATCGCGCAGCGCCATCAGCGTTTCCAGCGCACCGCTGTGGTCCAGGACCGCCAGGTCGTCACCGTCGGAATGGATCAGCACGACGTCCAGACGGTCGGTGGCCAGGCGTCGCAGCGAGCGTTCCACGCTGCGCCTGGTGTGCTCCGGGGAAAAGTCGAAAAAGGAGCGGCCGTCGACGAACTCTTCGCCGACTTTGCTGCACAGCACCCAGTCATCACGTTGTCCGTGCAGCAGGCGGCCGAGCCGTGCCTCGCTGGTGCCGTAGGCCGGGGCCGTATCCAGCAGGTTGATGCCGAGCTCGCGGGCCACCTCCAGCAGACGGGTCGCCGCGGCGTCGTCCGGCAAGGTGAACGGCCGCGGGTATTTCACCTGCTGGTCCCGGCCCAGCTTCACGGTGCCGAGGCCGAGCACGGAGACTGCCATGCCGGTCCTGCCCAGGGGCCGCCGCTCCATGATCAGGTTGCCCACGGAACCCGCCCCACGGCGGCCCGGGGCAGTTCCAGCGGCGGCGCCGGGGAGCATTGCGGCGCCGGCAGCAGGTCGAGGACTTTGTCCCCCAGATCCGGAACCAGGCTGAGCTTGGTGGGCCAGGCGACGATGCAGTCACCGGCGGCTGCGGCGAAAGCCTCGTCCGGCCGGCGGCCGCCGTCCTGCTCGGGCTCCGCCCGGTCGATGCGCAGGGTCGATACTCTGGCGTCGCGCCAGTCGATCCAGGGCAGGCAGGTCTGCAGTTCTTTGCGGGCATGGGCGGCTAACTCCTCAGCACTCATGGTCACGCCATCGCTGGCGATCTGACCGCCCAGATACCATAGCCAGCCATCGCCATCACAGTGGCTGGTGATGGTCAGGCGCGGTTCCGGCCGACGGATGCCGGTGAGGCAATGGGCATACAGCGGATGCGGATAGGCATGGCGGACCACTACCTGGTGCAGTGGCCGCAGCTGCATGCGCGGCTGGTCTATGCCCAGATGCTCGAGCAGTGACTGACTGCCGGCGCCGGCGGTCAGCACCAGCCGGCTGGCCAGCAGGCGGCCGCCCGGAATCGCCACACGGATGCCCTGCTCGCAACGTTCTACGTCCTGCGGCTGCACGGCGTAGCGGTAGACGCGGTCGGCGACCCCGTCGAGGAGCGCGTCGAGCAGGGCGGGCGTATCCAGGACGAAGTCGTTCAAGGCGTAGACCACGCCGCGGAAACCGGGATCGGCCAGGGCGGGGGGATAGTCGGCCGGCGCCAGGCGCTCGATCCGGCCGCGCAGCGCACGGCTGGCGAAAAACGTCGTGAGTCTGCCCAGCGTGGAGTGGGCGGCGAACATGTAGTAACGCTGCGACAGCGGGGCCAGACCGCGCAGGTCGATCTCGCCGTCGCCGTCGAGGCAGCGAGCCCAGCGTCGCGGCATATCGGCAATGGCTTCGGAGGCGCCGCTCAACGAGCCGGACAGGGCGTACTTGAGGCCGCCGTGAATCATGCCCTGGCTTGCCAGGGTCTGGCTGCCGCCGAGGGCGTCGGCTTCGAGCAGTACCACGGCGTAGCCGCGCCCGCTCAGCAGGCGGGCCAGCCACAGACCGGCGATGCCGCCGCCGACGATGACGGCGTCGACGCGCACATCGCGTTCTGCCGGCCTCCTGCTGGAGTCTTGAGTCATTGCCGTGTGGCTGTCCCGATTCGCCGTCATGAAGACGCTGGCCCGCTGGGTATGACGGCAACCTAGCCGGCTGCGGGCACTGCCGCAAGCTTGACGTCTTTACCGGCCGCCGCGCAGTCTTGTCAGATGTGGAATCTGCTCTATCAGAGCCTGCTGCTGCTGGCCTGGCCCTGGGTGCACGTGCGCCTTTACTGGCGCGGCCGCCGTGAGCCGGAATACCGTCAGCGCATCGGCGAGCGCTTCGGCCGGGTGCCGGCGGGTCTGACGCCCGGCGGTCTGTGGTTTCACACGGTCAGCGCCGGGGAGACCATCGCCGCCGCGCCGCTGATCCGTGAGCTGGCGCAGGCGTTTGCGGATCAGGTATTTCTGGTGACCACCATGACGCCCACGGGTTCGGCTCAGGTGCACGCCCGGCTCGGTGATCGTGTGCAGCATTGTTATGCGCCCTATGATTTTCCCTGGGCGGTGCGCCGCTTTTACGATCAGGCCCGGCCGCGTCTGCTGGTGCTCATGGAAACCGAGCTCTGGCCCAACCTCATTGCCGAGGCCTGGCGCCGCGGGGTACCTGTGGTGCTGGTCAATGGCCGTCTGTCCGAGCGGTCGGCGCGCGGCTACAGTCGCCTGGGCGGCCTGACCCGAACCATGCTGGGCCGGCTCGAGTACGTCGCCTGTCAGTACCCGGAACACGTGCGCCGCTTCGCCGCTCTGGGTGTGCCGGAGGATCGGTTGGCCGTTCATGGCAGCGTCAAGTTCGATGCCGCCCTGCCGGCGGACCACGGTGAACGGGTAGCCGCCCTGCGCCGGCGCTTCGCCCTGGACGACGGCCCGATCTGGGTTGCTGCCAGCACCCACCCCGGCGAAGAGGCGCTGGCACTGGCGGTGCACCGGCGCTTGCAGGCCCGGTTTGCGGGAGCGCGCCTGGTACTGGTGCCGCGCCATCCGTGGCGGGCCGCGGAGGTGATGGATCTGGTTCGCACCTTCGGCTGGGTGCCGGCTGCGCAAAGTGCCCCGGATCCGGACACCGATACCTCCGCCGAGGTCATCATCGGCGACACCATGGGCGAGTTGCTCTATCTCTACGCCCTGGGCGACGCAGCTCTGGTGGGGGGCAGCTTCAGCGGTACTGGCGGCCACAATCCCATCGAGCCGGCACTGTGCGGTGTACCTGTCATAATGGGTCCCAGCATCTTCAACTTCGCCGATGTGGTGGCCCGCTTCCGGGAGGCGGATTGCCTCGAGCTGGCAACGGACGAGCAGACCGTGGCGCAGGTGCTGGAAGGCTGGCTGGCAGACCCGCAGGCACGGCGCAATCGGGGGTCGCGGGCACGGCGGGTGATCGCGGATAATGCCGGCGCCAGCGCGCGCCTGCGGGCTCTGCTCGAAACGCAGATCCGTGCCGTGGACGCCGCTGATGGCCGTGGCGCGTCGGCTGGGACAGTCAGCCAGTAAGAGACGGGTGAGAGAGACAGTAAGGAATGTGTCGATGAAAGCAGCACCTACGTTGTCCGGAGTTCTCCTGGCCGGATGGTTGGTTGGATCACTGACCGGGGCCCCGGGGGTCCTGGCTGCACAAGAAGGCGATGGAGAGTTTGCCGATACGACCCTGGCCGGGGTTTACGAACTGGCGGTGGATAATGATCTCACCATTGCTCAGGCACGGGCCGAACTGCGGGCCGGTAAAGAGGAACGCAAGCTTGCTCTTTCCGGCCTGCTGCCGCAGGTTCAGGGCACCTTCGACTACAGCGACTCCGACACGGAATCACGCGGGTCCTTCCCGGCCGGCAACCAGTTGTTCCCCAATGCCTCGAACACGGAAGCCGAGACGGATACCTGGGCCGCTTCCCTGCGCCAGCCGTTGTTCGATCTGCCGGCCTGGTTCCGTTTCAAGCAGGGTGTGGAGCTGTCCAACCAGGCCCAGGCGACGTTCACGGTGGCTCAGCAGGAACTCATCGTGCGGGCCGTGGCCGCGTATTTCGAAGTGCTGCGGGCATCCACCAACCTGAAAGCGTCCCGGGCCCAGGAATCAGCGCTGCAGGGTCAGCTCGAGCAGGTCAAACAACGCTTCGAAGTGGGTATGGTGGCCATCACCGACGTCCACGAAGCCCAGGCCGGTTACGATCTGGCGGTAGCCCAGCGCATTGCCGACGAAGGTCAGGTGGGCATTGCCCGGGAACTGCTCACCGTGGTCACCGGCCGCTCCCATGGCGACCTGTGGGTGCTCGACGACGAGTTTCCGGTGGTAGATCCGGAGCCGGCCAGCAGCGCCGACTGGGTCCGCTTCGCCCGGGAGAACAACTTCGACATCAAGGTCGCGCAGTATGCGCGGGATGCCGCCCAGCGCGGGGCGCGGGCGGCAGCCAGCGAGCATCTGCCTACCGTGGATCTTTCCCTGTCGTACAGCGATGCCAGTACGGACGTCGTTCGCGAGGATCTGGTAGGCGGCACGACGTCCCGCTTCCCCAACGAAGAAGAGCGCGGTGTGGTGGCCCTGAACCTTACGGTGCCGATCTTTACCGGCGGCTTCACCAGCGCCAGCCGGCGTCAGGCCGGCGCCCGTTACGACAGCCGGATCGCCAGCTATCAGGGCACCCTGCGCACGGTGACCCAGGAGACCCGGGCATCGCACATAAAGGTGCTCTCGGACGTGGCGCGCACCCGGGCCAGAGCCCAGGCCGTGACCTCCACCCGCTCGGCGCTGGAGGCGGCAGAAGTCGGTTACGAAGTCGGAACCCGTAACGTGGTGGATGTGCTGCGCGCCCAGCAGGAATTTTTCTCCGCCGTGCGCGACTACGAGAACAGCATCATCGATTACGTGGTGGACCTGGTGCGCCTGAAGCGGCTGGCCGGAACATTGACGCCGGAAGACGTCTACGAGCTCAATCAGTGGCTGGAGCAGCCAGCCGACCCGACATTGTCGGGCGAAGATGGGAACCCGTCATCGTGACGCTCCCGCGTCAGGCGTGTAGAGTGATTGCGCCATTCGTCAGCACGAGAGCGAGCAGCGCCCGGGAAGCATGTTGAAGAAGAAGTACCGCATCGACCTGCCAGCGCACATGGCCGAGTGTGATGCCAACTACCTGCGCATGATGAAACTGTTTCCGCAGATGCGGGAAGAGGACACAGGTGAGTTCGGCATCGTCCTCGGCGGTCAGCCGTATCGGGTGCAGCTGCGGGTCACGGAGCGGGGTCCGTACACCACCAGCGTGGCAGTGCGGCAGTTGCCGCGGGCACCGTGGAACCGCCGGCCGCTCATGCTGGTGCGCCTCTACCACGATGCGCGCAGTGCCGAAGTGGTGGAGTGTCATGGCTCCCGGCACTTCCGGGCGGTATACGATTACCCGAACCGCCACATGCATCTGCCTGATGAGAAAGCGCAGGTGAACCGCTTTCTGACGGAATTTCTCTCCATGTGTCTGCGCGATGGCGTGGCCGTGACGGAGCTGGTCCCTGCGGGATGAAGCCGCCACTGCGGGTTCTGCACATTACCGACACCCACTTGCGGGCCACGGCCGGCGCGACCCTGCTCGGGGTTGATACGGCGGCCAGCCTGGACGCAGTGCTGCGTCAGGCACTGGCCGAACACGAGCCGGATGCCGTGCTGGCTTCCGGCGACCTGGCCCATGATCCTGAACCGGCAGCCTATGAACTGTTTGCCGGTTTGTTGCGCGAGCACTTCAGCGGGCCGGTATTGCATCTGCCTGGCAATCACGATCTGAGCGCGCCCTTCGCCCGGCTGTTCGGGGCGCGGGACGCGATAGGTGCGGGCGCCTGGGAGATCGTCGGTTTCGACAGCCACGCCGACTACCGCCCAGAGGCCTCTTTCGACAGCGCGGCCCGCCAGGCTCTGGCGGAGCGAATCCGCAGCTCCCGGGCAGCGCACATACTGCTGGCGTGTCATCATCCGCCCATGCCCGTAGGGTGCCCCTGGCTGGACAAAGACTGCATCCCGGAAGGACTGGAGCTGTTAGAATCCTGCGCCGCGGCGGGCCGCCGGCCCGACGCAGCGGACACCCGGGTGCGCGGCCTGGTATTCGGCCATGTGCATCAGCAGGTAGACGAGCGGGTTGGCGGGCTGAGGGTGCTGGGTTCGCCGTCCACGTGCTTTCAGTTCGAGCCTGGCTCGTCAGGCTTTGCCATCGACCGTGCCGGTGAACGCGGGCTGCCGGGTTACCGGTGGCTCATTCTCCATCCCGACGGTGAGCTGCATACCGAGGTGCGGCGGCTCAGCGGTTATTCTCTGAACCTCGATATGTCCGACAGGTCCTGATTATTCATGGCAGAAGCGAAATATTCCGCCGAGTCACTGCAGGTGCTTTCCGGCCTCGAGCCGGTGCGACGGCGCCCGGGTATGTACACCGACACGTCACGCCCCAACCACCTGGTTCAGGAGGTTGTGGACAACAGCGTCGACGAGGCCATAGCCGGGTACGCGCGTGAGATCGATGTCACCGTGCGCAAGGACGGCTCGGTGGAAGTCGTCGATGACGGCCGCGGTATGCCCGTGGACGTGCACCCCAAATTCAAGGTAACCGGCGTGGAACTCATCCTAACCCGCCTGCACGCCGGCGGTAAGTTCGACAAGTCCAGCTATACCTATGCCGGCGGTCTGCACGGCGTAGGCGTTTCCGTGGTCAATGCGTTGTCCGACTGGCTCGAGGTGGAGATCAAGCGCGACGGCAGCGTCTATCATCAGCGCTACGAGCACGGCAAACCCAAGACCAAACTGAAGGCCATAGACAGCGTCGGCAAACGCAATACCGGCACGCGTATCAAGTTCATGCCGGAAGCGGCCTACTTCGACTCGCCGCGGGTGTCGGTGCCGAAACTGCGCCATCTGCTGCGTGCCAAAGCGGTGCTCTGTCCGGGGCTGCGGGTCAGTCTGACGGTGGAAGCCGACCCCGAGCAGAGTGCCACCTGGTACTACGAGGAAGGGCTGCGCGGTTATCTGGAAACCGCTCTGGCCGGTGCCGAAACCGTGCCGGCGGTGCCCTTCATGCACACGGCCGAGGGCAATGCGGAAGCCGTGGACTGGGCCATTGCCTGGGTGGTGGACGGCGGCGAGGTGATCAGCGAATCCTACGTCAACCTCATACCCACGCCGCAGGGCGGCACCCACGTCAACGGTATGCGCAGCGGGCTGACGGAAGCCATGAAGGAATTCTGTGAGTTTCGCGATCTGCTGCCCCGCGGCATCAAACTCACCGGCGACGACCTGTGGGAGCAGTGTGCCTACGTGGTCTCCGCCAAGCTGGCCGATCCGCAGTTCTCCGGGCAGACCAAGGAAAAGCTGTCGTCGCGCCAGTCTGCCGTGTTCGTCGGCGGGATCGCCAAAGATGCCTTCAGCCTGTGGCTGAACGAGCACCCGCAGGACGGCGAACGGCTTGCCGAACTGGTCATCGGCAACGCGCAGCGGCGCGTTCAGGCGAGCCGCAAAGTGGCCCGCAAAAAGGTCACGGCGGGCCCCGCCCTGCCGGGCAAGCTGGCCGACTGCTCAGGGCAGGATGCAGACCGCGCGGAGCTGTTCCTGGTGGAAGGCGACTCCGCCGGCGGCTCTGCCAAGCAGGCCCGGGACCGCGAGTTTCAGGCGGTCATGCCGCTGCGCGGCAAGATTCTCAACACCTGGGACGTGGCCCCGGCGGATGTACTGGCGTCGCAGGAAGTGCATGATATTTCCGTGGCCATCGGCGTTGACCCGGGCTCCGACGACCTGTCGGGTTTGCGCTATGCCAAAGTGTGCGTGCTGGCGGATGCGGATTCCGACGGTGCACATATCGCCACGTTGCTGTGCGCTCTGTTCGTGCGCCACTTCCGCCCGCTCGTGACCGCCGGTCACGTCTTCATTGCCATGCCGCCTCTGTACCGTATCGACGTGGGCAAGGAGGTCTATTACGCACTCGACGAATCCGAGAAAGTGGCCGTGCTCGACTTCATCGCCGCGGAGAAAAAACGCGGCACCGTACAGACCCAGCGCTTCAAGGGGCTGGGCGAGATGAATCCCCTGCAGTTGCGCGAAACCACCATGGCGCCGGATACCCGGCGCCTGGTGCAGCTCACCATCGACGACGCTCAGGGCACCGATGACATCATGGACATGATGCTGAACCGCAAGCGGGCGTCGGACCGGCGGGTGTGGTTGGAATCCAAGGGTGATCAGGCGACTCTAGTAGAGTGAGGCTCGTCGGTTGTGTGCAGCGGCCAGGAACTACTTTCCTTCGCGTTGGCGTGTCTGTAGTCGGTGGGGCTCATGTGCCAGTCGGGAGCCTTAAAGCTTCGGAAAGTAGTTCCCGGCCGCTGCCCCAACACCCTTCGAGCTTCCAGCTCAGGGATAGCCTGAATATCCTGTACCTTCATGGTGTGAGTCCACCCGACATCAGCAAGAAGGCAGGTAGTTGCCGGCCCCTACAACCCAGGCCGGCATGAATTTACGATCCCATAGGGGTGCCGGGCTCTGAGAAAGGTTTCCGAAGCTTTAAGGTTCCCGACGCACGAATGAGCCCCACCAACGACAAACACACCCACGCGAAGGAAACCTTTCTCAGAGCCCGGCCACCACCCCCTTAACCACAATCAGGACAACCCGAAGCAGTTATGGAAACGGAATCGCAAGACTTCGAGAAGCTGCCGCTCAAGCAGTACACGGAAAAGGCGTACCTGGATTATTCCATGTACGTGATCAACGACCGCGCCCTGCCCCATCTGGCGGACGGCCTGAAGCCCGTGCAGCGGCGCATCATCTACGCCATGGGCGAGCTGAACCTGACCGCTACCGCCAAGTACATGAAGTCGGCGCGCACGGTGGGCGACGTGCTGGGCAAATTCCATCCCCATGGCGACAGCGCCTGCTATGAGTCCATGGTGCTGATGGCACAGCCGTTCTCGTTCCGCTATCCGCTGGTGGACGGCCAGGGCAACTGGGGGGCGCCGGACGATCCCAAGTCGTTTGCCGCCATGCGCTATACGGAGGCGCGGCTGTCCCGCTATGCCGAACTGCTGCTCGCCGAGATCCGCCAGGGGACGGTGGACTACGTACCCAATTTCGACGGCACCATGAACGAGCCCAAGCTGCTGCCGGCGCGCCTGCCGTTCGTCCTGCTCAACGGCAGCACGGGCATTGCCGTAGGCATGGCCACCGACATTCCGCCGCACAACATGAACGAAGTGGTCAGTGCCTGCATTCATCTGCTGGACAAGCCCAAAGCCAGCATTGCGGATCTGATGACTCACGTGAAGGGGCCGGACTTTCCGTCTCAAGCCCGCATCATCACCCCGGAGGCCGACATCCGGCAGATCTATGAGACGGGCCGGGGTGCGATCAAGGCACGGGCGGTGTACCACAAGGAAGGCGGTGATGTGGTGATTACCGCGCTGCCTCATCAGGCGTCACCGGCCAGGATTCTCGAGCAGATAGCCCAGCAGATGCAGGGCAAGAAACTGCCCATGGTCACCGACCTGCGTGACGAGTCCGACCACGAGAATCCCACCCGCCTGGTGCTGGTGCCGCGCTCCAACCGGGTGGACGTGGACCGGCTCATGTCGCACCTGTTCGCCACCACGGATCTGGAGAAGAGCTACCGGGTCAACCTGAATCTGATCGGCCTGGACAACCGGCCGCGGGTGAAAACCCTGAAGGACATTCTCAGCGAGTGGCTCAGCTACCGGCAGCAGACCGTCACCCGTCGTCTGGAATTCCGTCTGGAGAAGATCGACGAGCGGCTGCACATTCTGGAAGGGTTGCTGGTTGCTTATCTGAACTTCGACGAAGTGATCCGCATCATTCGCGAAGAAGACGAGCCGAAACAGGCGCTCATGGCGGCATTCAAGCTTAGCGACATTCAGGCTACGGCCATTCTCGATCTGCGGTTGCGTCAGCTCGCCAAGCTCGAAGAGATGAAGCTGCAGGGTGAAAAGGACGAACTCGAAGGTGAACGGGCCGACATCGAGAAGACCCTGGCTTCCAAGGCGCGGCTGAAGACCCTGGTGAAAAAGGAACTGCTGGCCGACGCGGAAACCTATGGCGATCCCCGCTGCTCGCCGCTGTTGCCCGCAGAGGAATCTGCGGCCTTCAGTGAGGAAGAAGTGATCAGCAATGATCCCATCACGGTGGTGCTCTCGGAGAAAGGCTGGGTCAGGTCGGCCAAGGGCCACGATGTAGACCCGGTCGAACTGAACTACCGCAGCGGCGACCGCTACGGGCAAGCTGCCCGGGGGCGGACCAATGACCTGCTGGTCTTTGTGGACTCGAGCGGGCGCAGCTATGCCGTCACGCCGCACAATCTGCCGTCCGCCCGCAGTCAGGGGGAGCCCCTGACCGGCCGGCTCAAACCGCCGGCGGGCGCGCGTTTCGTCGGCCTGGCCCTGGGTTCGGCTGAGCGCAGAATCCTCCTTGCCGGCAACGCCGGCTACGGCTTCGTCTGCACCCTGGGCGATCTGGTCAGTAAGAACAAAGCGGGCAAGGCTGTGCTCTCCGTGGGCAAGGATGGGGCCGCGCTGCCTCCGGTTCAGCTGCCTCAGGGAGACGGTCTGCGGGTCGTCGCCGCCACCAGCCAGGGGCGCATGCTGGCGTTCGACATCGCCGAGCTGCCGGAGCTGGCGCGCGGCAAGGGTAACAAGATCCTCAACATTCCATCTGCCGCCTTCAAAGCCGGCGAGGAGACTCTGGTGGCCGTGCAGGTGGTGCGAGGCGATGACGAGTTGCTGGTAGTGGCCGGCCAGCGCCACCTGCGCCTCAAGCCGAGGGATCTGGACAACTACGTGGGTGAACGGGCGCGCCGCGGCCGTAAGCTGCCGCGCGGCTTTCAGAAAGTCGACGGGTTGGAGATTGCCTCGCGCTGACTGCGCAGTTGCTCGGCCTGCTGCACTATCAGTCCGGCACAGGATGGTTCAAGTTCCGTCACCAGATAACAGCCGGCATCGCTGGTGGACAGCTGATCTAGGAGCGGATTGTGCAGCGGCCGGGCCTGCAGGCGCTCCGGCCCCTGCAACGCATCGAAACAGGGCCCGGATACCGTCAGGAACAGGTCTTTGGCCAGTGCCGACAGGAGGGCTGCATCGGCAACTGCCTCATGGTTGAGCGGCAGGGCTTCGTCCGCCGGATTCTCGATGAGATTGAGGCCCAGGCGGTACGTGCCGAAGGGTGCTTCGTCGCGCAGCAGCCGGGCCAGCAGGAAGGCGCCACAGACCACCTGAAAGGCCCGGTCTTCGTCGCCGGTGTGATCGAAGTCGACGAGAATGCCGACGCCGGGCAGGTTGACCACCTGGCCCTGATAGATCTCCGCCACGGCTTCCGCCAGTTCCGCGCACAGCGACAGTTCGAACTCCCGTTCCGTGGGCGGCAGCGTGAGCTGGTTGTAGAGGTTCACGGCCAGCAGATAGTGGCGCATCAACGGCGGCGGGTCCGGCGCATCGGGGAGTTCCTCGGTGTCCTCCGCTGCTGCCGTGCGGGCGGCATCGGCGGCCCTGCCCCTGCGTCGCTGTGGCAGCAGCGGACCGATGTGCCCCGCGCGGGCCGCACGCATGACCGACCAGGCTACGGCCACGGCGAAAGGAATCACCAGCAGGGCGCCGAGCAGCGCGGCGGTTCGTGCTGGATGGCTGACGGCAAAGGCTTGCGGCTCCAGCGCCACACGGACATAGCCGACGACGCTGTCATCGGCGGTCACCGGTTGTGTGTGGTGGGGGCCCTGCACATCGCCGGTGGTGGTCAGAAGCTGATTATCCGAGCTGTAGCTGGCCACCCCGCGAATCTCCGGCAACTCCGCCAGACGGTTGGCGATGACCCCGAGATGCATGCGGTCCTGGCGCATGACGGGTTGAACCGCAAGTTCGGCCAGAGCTCTTGCGGCAGCGCCGCCGAAGGCCTCCATGCGCTGTTCCTCGCGGCTGGTCAGGCTCACCAGAAGCCACAGCACCAGAGCCGTCAGCAATGCGGTTGCCGCCGCCACGGCGAGAACGGTCGCGTCCGGTTTGACGATGTCTGAGCGAGGGGGTAGCTTCACGCGGGCCTGGCGCTGCGCGGCCCAAGACTCATCGCGTCATGCGGCATGGCACCATATCGCCTCGCGATGGGCATGGGGGTGTATGGCACGGCACGTTGACTCCGGGCGGTTAGTAAGCAACGGGACAAGGCGGTTCACTTGGCCAGCGAGATAGTTCTGGTAAACGTATCCGGGGAAGACCAGCCTGGCGTGATGGCCATGTTGACATCCACCCTGGCGCAATATCAAGTGCGCGTGCTCGATGTCGGCCAGGCCGTCATACACGACGAGCTCAACGTCGGCATGCTCGTGCAGATCATGAATCCAGCGGATAAGCCGGCGGTGCTCGGCGACCTGCAGCGCAGAGCTGGTGAATTCGGCACAGCCGTGCGGTTCACCAACATCAGCGAACAGGATTATCAGGAGTGGGTGTCCAGCCAGGGCAAGCCGCGCTACATCGTCACCCTGCTGGCGGCCGGTTTCAGCGGCGAGCAGATGGCCGCCGTCACCCAGGTCGTGCACGCCTATGGGCTCAACATCGATTCTATCCGGCGCCTGTCGGGGCGCATTCCCCTGCATCGTCATAACGGCCAGGCGCGGACCAGCATCGAGATGAGTCTGCGCGGCACGGTGGCGGACCCACAAGCCCTGAAAACCGATCTGCTCAGCGCCGCCGATCGCCTGGTATTCGATTTCAGCGTTCAGGAAGACACGGTCTATCGGCGCAACCGCCGGCTGGTGGCATTCGACATGGACTCCACGCTCATCGAGGCCGAGGTCATCGACGAGCTGGCCAAGATTCACGGGGTCGGTGCCGAGGTGGCAGCCATCACCGAGCGGGCCATGCGCGGCGAGCTGGTGTTCCGCGACAGCTTTCGTCAGCGCGCCGCCCTGCTCGGCGGGCTCGAGGAGTCGGCGCTGCGCCAGGTGGCAGATGCCGTCAAGCTGACCGACGGCGCCCATCGGTTGATCCGCGCGCTGAAGATGTTCGGCTACCGCACGGCTATCATTTCCGGCGGCTTTCAGTACGTGGGCGAGCATCTGCAGCGCGAACTGGGCATCGACTATGTGTATGCCAACCGGCTGGAGATCGAGAATGGGGTCATGACCGGCAAAGTAGACGGCGCCATAGTCGATGCCGAACGCAAAGCGGAGCTGCTGCTCGAAATCGCCCGCCGGGAGGGCATCAACCGCCAGCAGACCATTGCCATCGGCGACGGCGCCAACGACCTGCCCATGCTCAGCGCCGCCGGCCTCGGCATTGCCTATCATGCCAAACCGCTGGTCAAGGAAAGCGCCAGCCACGCCATCTCCAATTTCGGGTTGGACAGCGTTCTGTATCTGCTGGGGTTCACGGACCGGGACATCGAGACGGTGCTGTCGGGTTGAGGCCGGCATTGGGTTGGTTGGATTGGTGGTGGCCGGGTCTGAGAGAGCACTTTTTGAAAGTGGCGTCGTTGTATGCGATGGGTTCTTCTGTCACAGGGAGCCTTGAACATTCAAAAAGTGCTCTCTCAGACCCGCCCTCCGCCGTCCATCCATGCTGCCGGCCTCACCCCGACTGCAATGTGGGCTGGAATCCCATGTGGCATCGAGGACTGCAACGCCGCAGGCGAACCCAACACCACCAGTAGCGTCGGGGTCATGGGTCGACGGTGATGTGCGGGTGTGTGCCGGGGGAAGGCTTCCCGGCTGTTCAGGCTCCCAGCGACAGATGAACTCGGTCGCATACAACGACGCCACTGCCGGGAAGCCTTCCCCCGGCGCGCACCGGCGCGCCAGCTACGCCAGACCCATGAACCCGACCGACACTCAATCGTCTGTGCTGAAGTCGAAATCCATTTCGGTGGAAGGTTCCTGCAGGTAGTGACCCTGGATGTAGTTGGCTCCGGCCTGCCAGAGCGCCGACAGCACGCCGGCGCTTTCCACCATGGGAATGATGGTCAGCTTGCCGCTCGACTGCAGGCTGCGGATCATGCCGGTCACCTCGTCCTTGAGGGACGGGTCATCCATCAGCCGTTCGATGTGTGAGCCGTCCAGCTTCACGAAGTCCACCGGAATGTGCTGCAGGGTGTCCATGGCGTTGTCTGCCAGACCGAAACGCGACAGCGACGCCCGGCAGTGCATGGCTTTGAGGCCTTCCACGAACTCGCGGGTCTGGCGCACCAGATCGGAGGCGTCGCGCTCGGTGATCTGGAAGATCACGGCGTCGCTGGGCAGCCGGGCGGCCTTGATGGCCACGCTCAGCCACTGCAGGAATTCCGGGTC
Organism: Gammaproteobacteria bacterium; assembly: GCA_034522075.1. Taxonomy (GTDB): domain Bacteria; phylum Pseudomonadota; class Gammaproteobacteria; order Pseudomonadales; family Azotimanducaceae; genus UBA7803. The sequence goes on from JAXHLO010000006.1 coordinate 415,221, forward strand.
GGCGATGCTGTTGGCCGTCAGATTGATGGTCAGGCGCGTGTTGTGACCCTTTGACCGGTGGGTCGACAACATTTTGATGGACTGCAGAATGACCCAGCGGTCGATCTTGGCAGCCACGCCGTGGTCGATGGCGGTGCGCAGAAACTCGTTGGGCGACACCTTGCGGCCGTCGCTGTTGACCATGCGCAGAAACACTTCGTAGTGCTCGTCGGAATCGCCGCGCAGGCTGATGATGGGCTGGAACAGCAGCAGGAAGCGCTGGTTGTCGATGGCTTCGTTGATGCGCGCCAGAATCTGACCCGCTTCGCTGTCCGGCTCCTCACGGGCGACTTCCTTGGTGAGCAGGTCGAGCCGGTTGCCGCCGGCGGCTTCGGCCCTGACGGCGGCAGCGAATGCGGTGTTGAGCGCACCCTCTATACCGTCGCCGGCGTCGTCGTCCGCTTCGTCGATTTCGGCGCCGCCGATGGACACGGTGACCCGGACCGTGCGGCCCTTGACCTCGGTCATCAGGCCTTCTACGCCCTTGCGCAGCGAGTCGAGGCGTTGCAGGACGGCGGCGCGGTCGGCGTCGGTGACGGCGAAGGCGAACTGATGGGTAGACAGGCGGGCGCAGCAGTTGTCGGTCAACTCGTCCTTGAAGACCTGCAATACCCGGCTGCCGACCTGGTCGGCGCCGCGCAGGCCGAGCTCTTCCTGGAGCCGGGCGAATTCGTCGATCTGGGCCACCAGCACGGCGCGTTGCGGATGCTCACTGGTCAGTACGCCGTGGGCGGCCTCCAGAAAAGCCCCCACGCCGGAGGCGCTGGAGCCCACTTCGGATTCGTGGTCAGCGCCATTGGCGGTGCCATTGGCCGCGCCGTTCGCTGCGCCGTCGCCGGCATCCACCGCATTCCCGTTGCTGTGCTCTGCCGCGCTACCGTTGCAGTGGGCCGCACCGTCCGCCACAGTCGTGGGCCGCACCGTCACCTGCATGCAGGCCTCGCCCTCGTACTCGGCGCTGGCCAGCGTCATGACGCCAGAGACTTCCGCCCCGGTGGTGGCGCGGCCGGTAAACTCCACCGTGCGCTCCTCGCCGTCCTGGCGGAAACGCTTCAGTTCCTGCTTCAGCGAGTCGACGCTGGCGTCGCTGAGCAGGTCCATGAGCGGCAGCCCGAGCAGCGCATCGGCATCGGAGAAGCCGAACAGCTTCAGGTAGCCGGCATTGGCATGAATGTGCATGCCTTCGTGGACATAGGCGATGGCGGCAGTGGAACTCTGCAGCAGTAACTGGCAGCGCTGCTCGGCTTCCTTGAGTGCCCGGTGCAGTTCGCTCATGCGCTGGCTCTGGCAGACATGAGCCAGCTCACGCTTGAATACCAGCACCAGCTGGTCCGGATCCTGGCTGGAAACCACGTCGGCGGCGCCCATACGCATGCCTGTCGAGGTGGTCATGGTGTGGTCGGCGGGATTCACCAGAATGATCGGCAGGTGCGGTGCCTTGGTCTTGAGCTGCGGGAGCAGCTGCTCAAGGTGCGGCAGGTTCGCGTTGCACAGCATGAGGTCGGCCGACGACACGGCGTCACCGGCCATTTCCAGGTCGATCAGTCGCATGCGCGTGGCGATGCCTGCGTCGCGCAGCAGGGAGTCGAATTCCTGGGCTGTGTTTTCCGACGACTCGGCGATCAGCAGGCGCACAGGCGCGTGTTGGATGTGCTCGGCGGCCATATCCTTCTCAAGACTAGCGTGTCCATACTGCCGAGCGACAAATCCTCTTTGCGCCCAGCCTCGTCTTACTGCTCGTCCATCTTCAAGGTCGGCTGCGTGTTTTCCAAGTAACCAGCAAGCATTCGGTAGGTGAACTGGTTCACACTTTCGGTCCTCAGCACGCACTTGGTCAGCTGAGCGGTGCTGCGCACACCCTGTTTCTGGATATGGATCTTCTGCCCGGCCTGGAACGGCACGCGGGGGGTGATCAATGTGGCCGGCTGGCCAATGGGGGAAAGCTCCGGCAGCATCAGCGCCCGGGCGTAGGTGGTCGGTCCGCCGACCTTCTGGATGACCCGGGCGGCCACGGGAATGGCCCGCGGCGCCAGCAGCTCGATGCCCATGGACGTACCTTCCTGGTTCTGCCGGATCCAGCGGATCAAGGCCACGCACCAGCGGTTGTCGGCGGCTTCACGCATGGCCAGGATCTCGCCGGTCTGCAGATGCGGCGGCAGGGGGTCGTTCCAGCGGATCTGATAGCCGCCGGGACTGGTATCTATGGCCGACGTGTCATAGATCTCGTGACTGGAGCGCGGCTCCGGTCGATCGCTGGCGCGGGAGAGGCGCCGTGCTTCCAGACGCATGATGCGATCCGGGTCCTCGATGTTGGGGTTCTCCGGAATGCGCCCGCGCACATCGAAAGCGTCGTCCCATACGTCCTTGACCGTCTGCGGCCGGTGCCGCTCCTGACGCTCGCGGTCGAGTAGAAACGGATTCAGTTCCTGGTTGATCAGCGCATCCGGATCATCCAGCAGATCGTTGAACTCCACGCCCCCCGAAAGAAAGTAGTGGGCAGAGCGCAGCCCCACGCAGACCTTTATGGTCCCGGAGGCGTCGGTGCGGCGATGGGACCGGGGCTGCATCTCGCCCCAGGCCTGGGTCAGGTGGCGCAGCTGCGGCTCGGTGGCTGCCTCGGGCACATGGATGTCGCTGGGCAGGTCGCGCAGGTACGATTCCAACTGGTAGACGAGCACGTCGGTGCGGATGCCGCGGGGCTCGACGGCGTCGTGCAGGAGGTGTTTGTAGACGGGGCCCTGGTCCGACTCCAGATCCACCGCGAACAATGCTGACGTGGCGTCCGCTTCCAGGGATACGAACTGGGACCACATTTCCAGGCAGTTGAACACCTCGGCCAACTGGCGGTAGCGCATCTGATTGGGCTTGCAGCAGGCCAGCAGCAGTGAGCGCAGATAGGCGTTGGTGGGACTGGTCATGGGCGTGGCGTGATTCTCGGCATCTTCCAGCATCGTATCGGCGATACCCAGGCGCTCGGCTAGCAGGTAGAGCTGATTCAACTCGAACCACAGCCGGTCAGCCGGAGCCACGTAGAACTGCAGTGTCCGGAGCAGGGTGCGCGACAGATCGGACAGGGCTCGATGAATGGCCAACGGCAGCAGTTCCTTGTCCGGCCGCCGGCTCTTCGAACCGGGTCCCTCCCACGCACGGGCGCCGCGCTGCGCCAGACCTGCCACGACGACGCCTTTGTAGCCGGCGCACAGGTTGGTCTGCAGGCGTTGCGCCAGCCGGGCGATGGCATCGCCGTGGGCCGCAGATGTGGCGGCATTGCGGTCCAGGCGGGTGCACAGATAGTGCAGAATCGGGCGGATCTGCTCGAGCAGATCCATGCGTTCCTGGGGCGTGACGTCCAGACGCGCAATTTCCCAGGTGGCCTGGCGCACCTGGGCCGCTGTTTCCGGCGTGTTGGCCATGGGCAGGGCAATGACCCATTCGGCCAGAGCTGCCGCGGTGGTGTCGCAGAACGACAGACCATTCAGGTCGGCTTGTGGAGCGACGATGCGGGTTTCAGGTACTTCGTTCATGGGCTCCGGTCGATGCTGGCTCGCAGGCTTGTGCAACGGCGCAGTGTACCGCGCCATCGTGGCTGCGTCAGAGTGTCAACGGCGGTATGATGCGCGCCCGTTCGCACCAGGCAGACGAATCCGTATGGCCAGTTACTCCACCAATGAATTCAAGGCGGGTCTGAAAGTGCTCCTGGAGGGGGACCCTTGCGCGATCCTGGAGAACGAGTTCGTCAAACCCGGCAAGGGCCAGGCGTTCAACCGGGTGAGGCTGCGCAACCTCATTACCGGCCGCGTGTGGGAGCGGACGTTCAAGTCCGGGGAGTCGCTCGAGGCAGCCGATGTGCTGGATCTCGACATGGAGTACCTGTACACCGACGGTGAATTCTGGCACTTCATGAAAACTGACGGCAGCTACGAGCAGGTGGCGGCCCCGGAATCGGCTGTGGCCGACGCCAAGGCCTGGCTCAAGGAGCAGGTGGTCTACCAGGTGACGCTGTGGAACGATGTGCCCATCTCGGTGACGCCGCCGAACTTTCTCGACCTGGAGGTGGTGGAAACCGACCCGGGCCTCAAAGGCGATACTGCCCAGGGCGGCAGTAAACCGGCCACCATGTCCACCGGCGCGGTGGTCAAAGTGCCGCTGTTCATCGAAACCGGCGAGATCCTGCGCGTGGACACCCGTACCGGCGAGTACGTGAGCCGGGCCAAGGGCTGAGCGTGCCTTCCGTCGCCGACTGGCCCCCTGCCTGCGGGGTGAACGCTCTGTATGCGCGCGGCGCGCTGCTGCGCACGATACGGGAGTTCTTCCACGACCGCGGTGTGCTGGAAGCCCAGAGCGCGACTCTGGCCTCGGCCACGGTCACCGAACCGGCTGTCGAATCCATCCGGGTGCCGGGTTTCGGTTACCTGCAGACCTCTCCGGAGTATCAACTCAAGCGTCTGCTGGCGGCAGGAGCGCCTTCTCTGTATCAGCTCGGGCCCGTCTACCGGGCCGGTGAGTCCGGGCGTCGTCACAATCCCGAATTCATCATGCTGGAGTGGTATCGGGTGGGCTTCACCGAAACCGAGCTGATGGCCGAGGTGGCCGATCTGGTGAACCTGGCGCTGGGCGCGGCAGGCTATGCCACATTGCCCTACGCCGACGTCGCGGCACGAGCGCCGGCGCCCGCGGACGCAGGGTCCCTGAGCGCCCGCGAAGCGCTGGATCTGCGATTTGCGAATGGCCTCGATGCCCTGGGATCGGGCCGGTATTTCATTACCGACTATCCGGCCGATCAGGCGGCTCTGGCCCGGGTGCGGCCCGACAATCCCGAGGTGGCGGCGCGTTTCGAACTGGTGGTGGACGGGCTGGAACTGGCCAATGGCTACTGGGAACTGGGTGATGCCGAGGCTCTGCGGGCGCGTTTTCAGCGTGATCTGGCGCTGCGCGAGGCCTGCGGCCAGAGCCTGCCGGAACTGGACGAGCGGTTCCTCGCGGCCATGTCCGCCGGCCTGCCGCCCTGTGCCGGTGTGGCGCTGGGTTTTGATCGCCTGCTGATGCTGCAGCTTGGCGCCGGCAGCCTGCAGGACGTGATGCCGTTTCCCATCGATCGCGCGTGACAGGACACCTGGCTTCAGCTCAGGAAGCGGCCGAGCCGCTGTCCCATGCGCACCCGCGTGCCGCGCCGGGTGCTGTCGTCCCAGACCACGCGCCCGGGCTCGCAGCAGACGATGACCGTGGAGCCGAGTAGAAAACGGCCCAACTCCGCGCCGCGCTCGAGTGCATGCTGCTGCTGCTGCAGCAGCAGACGCCTGTAGGGTGACCTAGGCCCATCCCAGACGGTTTCAATGCTGGCTACGATCATGGCGCCCACCAGCACCACCAGCATGGCGCCGTGGTCGGTGTCGAAGCGGCACACCAGCCGTTCGTTGCGGCAGAACAGATCGCTGACCGCTGCTTCGGTGCGGGCGTTCACCGAGAACAGAGCGCCGGGAATGGCCGTTGTGGCCGTGAGCGTGCCCGAGGCCGGCATGTGCACACGATGATAGTCGCGCGGCGCAAGATAGATGGTGGCGAAGCTGCCGCCGTGAAACGTCCGGTCACCGTCGGCGATGAGTGAGCTCAGCCGGTAGCTCGTGCCTTTGGCCTGCAGCAGGTGCTCGCCGTCGATGTCACCGACCTGGCTGATCATGCCGTCCGCAGGACTGAGCAAGGCGGCCGGGTCGGGGTCCAGCGGCCGGGCACCGTCCTGCATGGCCCGGGTGAAAAAATCGTTGAAGGTGGCGTAGTCATCCAGCCCGGGCCGCTCAGCTTCGCTCATGTCTACCCCGTAAACCCGGGCGAAGCCGTGGATGAAAGGCTTGCGGATCCAGGGTGTGTGGCTGTTTCCCAGGCGGCCGGTCAGCCGTGACAGGGCGTGCTGCGGCAGCAGGCGCTGGAGTATGGCGAACAGCTCGTTCATGACCCGCTGCCGTTGCCCGTGTGGTCCGGGGCACGGCCGGGCGCCGCGCCCTGCACCACAGGGGTGTCGTCGCGGCTGCCCCACTCCGCCCAGGCGCCGGGATAGGCGCGCACATCGGTCATGTTCAGCAGGCGTGCCACCAGGTACGACAGCCCCGACCGGTGATGGGCCTGGCAGTGGGTGATGACGGTTTTGTCCCGGCTGATGCCGTGAGCCTCGAGCAATCCGGGCAGATCGCGCGTGAGGCGCAGGTTCCGGGCGGGATCCTTGAGCTGCAGCCAATCCAGGTTGACGGCCGTTGGGATGTGGCCGGCGCGGCGCGAACCGCTCTTCTCGCCGCGGTATTCCTCGGCGGAGCGCACGTCCCAGATCACCTGCCCGGGCTCGTTCATGGCAGCGAGCAGGTCGGCAAGCTCAGCGATGGGCTGTCTGTCCACGGCAAGCGACACCGTCGTGGGCTGCGGGGTGTGTGCGTGTCCGCGTTCCAGCGGTCTGCCGGCAGCGGCCCAGGCATGAATGCCGCCATTGAGATACGACCAGTGGCGGTGGCCGATGATGTCCAGGGTCCAGATGAAGCGCCCGGCCCATCCCCCGCCTTCGTCGTCATAGACCACGATGTGCGCATCCGGCGCATAGGCCAGCCTGGCAAACAGTGCCTCCAGCCGCGGCAGCTCCGGCAGACTGCCGGGCGCCGGCGGCTGGCCGCTGAGGAGTTCCCGGGGCTCCACCAGCAGCGCACCGGGCAGGTGGGCGTGGTGATAGGCGGCTGCCTCGGCAACATGTACGAGCATGATGTCGCGCCGGGGCAGATCGCCGAGATCCTCCGGTTCCAGCAATGGCGTTGGCGGCAGGTTCACTGACACTCCAGCTTCGATTCGCCGGCTATGGTAGCTGACAGAGCCCGGCGGCGCGTATGGTTGATACCAATTCGTCCGCGGCTGTGGCAGTTTGCCGCTGGCGCCGGATAATGGCGCGTGGTTCGATCGATGGAGGACATGTGGCAGCGCATCTGGTCTGGATGGATCTGGAAATGACCGGGCTTGATCCGGACAAGGAACGCATCATCGAGATCGCCACCATCGTCACTGACGGCGAGCTGGAGGTGGTGGCGGAGGGGCCGGTGCTCGCCGTGCGCCAGCCGGAATCGTTGCTCGAGGCCATGGACGACTGGAACCAGAGTCATCACAGCAGCTCCGGGCTGCTCGAGCGCCTGCGGGCAGACGGGGTGACGGAACGCGAAGCGGAGGCGGCAACCCTGGCATTTCTCGAGCAGCATGTGGAGAAGAAGCGTTCTCCCCTGTGCGGCAACACCATCTGGCAGGATCGGCGATTCCTCACCCGTTACATGCCGACCCTCGAGGATTACCTGCACTACCGGATGGTGGACGTCAGCAGCATCAAGGAACTGGTACAGCGCTGGCGGCCGGACCTGATGGCCGGTTTCAGCAAGAAAAACGAGCACACGGCACTGGCCGACGTCCGCGAGTCCATTGCCGAACTGCGCTACTACCGGGAGCACTTTCTGCGCCATCAGCGCCCGGACCATCAACCGTAAGGAAGTACCTATGACGACCATTCTCGGGATTGCCGGCAGCCTGCGGCGCGGCTCCTTCAATCGGGCCATTCTGGAAAATGCCCGTTCGCTCATGCCGGCGGAGGCCACGCTGGAAGTGACCGGCGTCGACGGCATACCGCTGTATGACGGTGATCTGGAAGACAATGAAGGGATCCCGGCGGCGGTGGAGGAACTGAAAGCGCGTATCTGTGCGGCGGACGGCCTGGTGCTGGCTTCCCCCGAGTACAACACGGCCGTGCCCGGGGTGCTGAAGAACACCATGGACTGGCTGTCGCGCCCGCCGGAGGATATCGCCCGGGTGTTCGCCGGCCGCCCGGTGGCCGTGATCGGCGCTACCCCCGGCCGTCTCGGCACCATACTCGCGCAGACGGCCTGGCTGCCGGTACTGCGTACCCTGAGAATGCGTCATTGGGCGGGCGGGCGGCTCATGGTGTCCGCGGCCCATGAACACATCGACGGCGACGGCGTCCTCACCGACGAGGCAACCCGCAAAGCCGTGGCGGAGTTCATGGCCGGATTCGTTGAGTTCGTCCGTCGCGGTTGAGCAGCGGGCGTCAGCGGCCTTTGCCGCGCAGGCGCGCCAGCGCCCAGTCGATGTGCTCACGGACCAGCGGCGTTGCCTGCGCGCGGTGTCCGTTCCAGCGCGGCGATGGCGGCCGGCGTGGCTGATCCGTTGCCGATCGCGACCGCCAGATTGCGCTGCCACTGTTCGTAGCTGGCCCGGCGGATGGCCGACCCTTCGGTGCGCTCCAGGAACTCGCTCTCGCTCCAGGCGAACAGGCTCAGCAGATCTCTGTCGTCGAGGTGGTGGCGCGGCGTGAAATCTCCCTCCCGGGTGAGTTGCGCGTAGCGGTTCCACGGACAGTAAAGCTGGCAGTCGTCGCAGCCGAACACGCGGTTTCCCATGAGCGGCCGCAATTCCTGCGGAATGCTGCCGCGATGCTCGATGGTCAGATAAGAGATACAGCGCCGTGCGTCGAGTTGCTGGGGGCCGACGATGGCATCGGTGGGGCACACGGTCATGCACGCCGTGCACTTGCCGCAGTGGTCCTCCTGCTCCGGCGGGTCCACCGGCAGAGGCAGGTTGGTGTAGATCTCGCCGAGAAAGAACCAGGAGCCGGCCGTGCGGTTGAGCACCAGGGTGTGCTTGCCGATCCAGCCGAGCCCCGCCTTCTGCGCCAGCGCTTTTTCCAGCACCGGAGCGGAGTCCGTGAAGGCGCGATAGTGGCCGTCCGCCGCACGTGCCGCGTCATCGATGTGGCGTGCCAGGCGCGCCAGGCGGCGGCGGATGACCTTGTGATAGTCGCGCCCCAGGGCATAGCGGGATACGTAAGCCTTGTCCGGGTCGTCGAGAATACGCAGGGGTTGCGCGCCGTCGGGCAGATAGTCCATGCGGGCCGCGATGACCCGGCAGGTGCCCGGTTCGAGCAGGGCCGGGTCGAGGCGCTTGTCCAGGTTGCGCTCCAGGTAGCCCATGGTGCCGTGGCGGCCGGCGGCCAGCCATTGGCGGACTTTTTCCTGATACGCACTCAGGTCCGTGTCGGTGATGCCGACCTGCTGGAAGCCCAGCTCTTCGCCCCACTGTTTGATGTCGTCCGCCAGCGTGTGCAGATCCACTGAGAAACCGTTCCATGACGTAGGCTGTGGTGCCAGTATAGGGCCATGGCTCAGGCCCGAAGTTCACAGCAGATGCTTTATACCGCCGCACAATGCCGCGAACTCGACCGCGTGGCCATCGAAGATCACGGCATGGCCGGTTTCGATCTCATGCAGCGTGCCGGTCGCGCCGCTTTCCGGGTGCTGACGCAGCGTTGGCCCGAGGCCGCCAGCATCACCGTGTGCTGCGGTAAGGGGAACAATGCCGGTGACGGCTACCTGGTGGCCGGGCTGGCGCACCAGGCCGGCCTGCGGGTGACGCTCGTGCAACTCGGCGACGCCGCTGACTTGCGCGGCGATGCCGCACGGGCCCGTGACTGGGCGGTGTCGTTGGGTGTCGAAGCCCAGGCGGGGCCGCCCGCAACCATCGATGGGGCAGTGGTGGTGGACGCCCTGCTCGGTACGGGCATCGAGGGGGAGTTGCGCCCGGCCTTCGCGGAGACGGCCGCCCGCATCAATGACTGCGGCCGTCCGGTGCTTGCCATCGACATGCCCACCGGCGTCAGTGCCGACACCGGGGCAGTAACCGAGCATGCCGTTCGCGCCGCCGTGACGGTGACCTTCATCGGCCGCAAGCTGGGGCTGCATACCGGCCCCGCAGTGTCCCACGCCGGCGCTGTGGTGTTCGATGATCTGGGCGTGCCCGGCGCCGTTCATCGCGCGGTGACCGGCGGCTGTCCGTGGCTGCACTACGATACCCTGCCCGATGCCTGGCGGTTACCCGCCCGGGATGCCAACGTCCACAAACATGCTCTCGGCCATCTGGTGGTCGTTGGCGGCGATCACAGTATGGGCGGCGCTCCGCTCATGGCCGCAGAAGCGGCGCTGCGCTGCGGTGCCGGCATGGTGAGCGTGATCACCCGGGCGTGCCATCGCCCGGCCATTCTGGCGCGGCGGCCTGAAGTGATGGTGGTGGACGCCGATGATGCGGCGTTGCGCGGCGCCGTTCTGGGCAAGGCTACCACCCTGGTGGTGGGCCCCGGGCTCGGTCAGACCCCCTGGGGCGAAGCCCTGCTCCGGGAAGCCCTCGAATCGGGCCTCCCGGCGGTGCTCGATGCCGATGGCCTGAATCTGTTCGCCAGCCTGGGTACTGTGGCCCGGGGGCCCCTGGTGGTCACGCCGCATCCCGGTGAAGCCGGGCGCCTGCTGGGCAGCAATGGCGCAGACATTCAGGCGGATCGGCCGGCGGCCGCCCGTGCTCTGACCGAGCGCCTGTCCGCGGCCGTGGTGCTGAAAGGCGCCGGCAGTCTGGTGGCCGCACCCGGGGTCGACGGACGGGCGGAACTGCTGGGGCTATGCGCCCATGGCAACCCCGGCATGGCCAGCGCCGGCATGGGCGATGTGCTCAGCGGCGTCATCGGCGCTCTGCTGGCGCAGGGCCTGGAGTCCCCAGCCGCGGCGGCGGCGGGCACCTGCCTGCACAGCTATGCGGCCGACCGGGCAGCTGATGTGCTGGGCCAGCGCGGTCTGCTGGCCACCGATCTGCTCGATTACCTGCTGGACATACTGCGCCGGGAGGCGCCGGCGGCACGGTGAGCGGCAACAGCGCGCGCCGCACGGAGTTTCTGCCCGACGAAGCCGCCACCCTGGCCTGCGGCGCGCGGCTGGCGGTATCCCTGGCGCCGGGCGCGTTGGTATTCCTGCACGGCGATCTCGGCGCCGGCAAGACCACGCTGGTGCGCGGCATCCTGCGCGGCCTGGGCCATTCAGATTCAGTAAAGAGTCCCACCTATACGATCGTAGAACCTTACGATTTTCCGAATTATCTGGTGTATCATTTTGATTTCTACCGTATTGCCGATGTTCAGGAGTTGGACTTCATCGGTATCGACGAATTGGTGGAGAGTCCGGCTTTGAAGCTGGTGGAATGGCCCGAGCGGGTTCAGGAACGCCTCCCGGCAGCCGACGTGGAGGTGCGAATGCGGGTAGAGGGCGAGGGCAGACGCATTGAAATCGACGATCGTCGCTAATCTGCTGGCGCTGGCGGCCCTGGTCGCCGTGGCCCCGGCCGCAGCAGATGGACAGGTGGAAGGCGTGCGCATGCACGAGGCACCGGACTACACGCGGGTGGTGTTCGACACTTCCGCGCCGGTGGACTACGAACTGTTCACACTGGACAACCCCCGGCGGGTAGTCATCGACCTGAAGGACACGCGCCCGCGGTCAGGATTCGACCCGGCCATGAGCCAGGCGGATGCAGCACGGGTAACCGCCGTGCGTGCCGCGCCGCGGGGTTCCGGCTATCGCGTGGTGCTCGATCTGGCCCGGCCGGTGGAGCCGAAAACCTTCACCCTGGAGCCGGTGGCACCCTACGGGCATCGCCTCGTGGTGGATCTCTATGGCTCCCAGCCGGGCCGCTCGGCACCGGTGGTGCCGGTGGCGGAGAAGCGGCGCGACGTGGTCGTTGCCATCGATCCCGGCCACGGCGGTGAAGACCCCGGCGCCATCGGCCCGGCGCGGATTCTCGAAAAAGACGTGGTTATGAGCATCTCCCGCCGCCTCGGCCAGCGCTTGAACGCCATGCCCGGCTACCGCGCCGTGCTGATACGCGATGGTGACTATTACGTGGCGCTGCGCGATCGGGTCCGCCTGGCCCGTGAGCAACGGGCCGACCTGTTCGTGTCCGTGCATGCCGACGCCTTCAAGACGCCCAGCGTTTCCGGAGCCTCCGTCTATACACTCTCCAACCGCGGTGCCACCAGCGAGACCGCGCGCTGGCTGGCGGAAAAGGAGAATCGTGCAGACCTGATCGGCGGCGTGGGCGACGTGGCCCTGGGCGACAAGGACGACATGCTGGCTCAGGTGCTGCTCGACCTGTCCATGGATGCCACCCGCTCCTCGAGCTTCGAAGCCGGTGCCCGGGTTCTGGGACAACTCGGCAGCGTCGCCAAACTGCACAAACGCAGTGTGGAGCAGGCCGGTTTCGTGGTGCTCAAGGCGCCGGACGTGCCGTCGATTCTGGTGGAAACGGGTTACATCTCCAACCCGACGGAAGCGCGGCGGCTCAATACCGCCGCCTATCAGGAACGCCTGGCAGCGGCCCTGGCCAACGGCGTGCGCAGCTATATGGACAAGTACGCGCCCCCCGGTACTCTGGTGGCCTGGCAGCAGGAACAAGGCGAGCGGCGCTACACCATCGAGCGCGGCGACACCCTGTCGGAGATTGCGCTGCGCTACGGCATCAGTGCCACCCGCCTGCGCGAGGTCAATGGACTGAACGGCAACGTCATCCGCACCGGCCAGACCATCGTCATTCCGGCAGGTTGAGGCCGCTGCTGGTAGAGTAGCGGTCGCCGCCAGACGCGCACCGGGCCACCACCATGAATGCACGAATTCACGAGCTGGGCACTCTCGTCGCCAACCAGATCGCCGCCGGCGAGGTGGTGGAGCGGCCGGCCTCTCTGGTCAAGGAGCTGGTGGAGAACAGTCTGGACGCCGGGGCCCGTACCGTGCAGATCACCACCGAACAGGGCGGTGTGAAGCGTGTGCTGGTACGCGATGACGGGGCCGGCATTCACCGCGACGATCTGCGCCTGGCGCTGGCACCCCACGCCACCAGCAAAATCCGCCATGCCGACGATCTGCTGGGGGTCGCCAGCCTGGGATTCCGGGGCGAGGCGCTGGCCAGTGTAGCCGCGGTGGCGCGGGTCAGGATTACGTCGCGCACGGCCGACGCCGATGTGGCTCAAGTCATCGAGGTGGATGGCGGACAGGAACGATCGTTCGGTCCGGCTGCGCACCCGCCCGGCACCACGGTGGAAGTGGCGGACCTGTTCTTCAATACGCCCGCGCGGCGCAAGTTTCTCAAGACCGAACGGACTGAGCAGAACCACGTGGATCAGGTCGTCCGGCGCGTGGCCCTGGGGCGGTTCGACGTGGCCTTCGAGCTCGACCAGGGCACGGGCCGCGGCGCTCTGGCATTGCCGGCCGGACCGCCCGAGCAGCGGCTGGGGCGGGTGCTGTCGACGGGTTTCGTCGACAATTGCGTGGCGGTGGAGGAAGCGCGGGGGGACATGCATCTGCACGGCTGGGTGGGACTGCCGACCCATTCGCGCAGCCAGGCGGACCAGCAGTATTTCTTCGTCAACGGCCGCGTCGTGCGCGACAAGCTGGTGGCCCATGCCATTCGCCAGGCCTACCGGGACGTCCTGTTCCATGGCCGGCACCCGGTGTTCGTGCTGTACCTGGAGCTGCCCGCCGGCGGCGTGGACGTGAACGTGCACCCGACCAAACACGAGGTCCGCTTCCGCGATGCCCGGGCCGTGCACGACTTCATTTTCGGCAACCTCAATCGCGCCCTGCGCCAGGTCCGGCCCGAGGGGGCTCCGCCAGCGGCCCGGCCCGTCACCGGTCCGGAGACGTCACGGGTCGATGCGGCGCCGTACCAGTCCCGGCTCGGCTGGGGCGAGCCGCGCCGGGCTGACCAGGGTGAGCGCCTCCCCGGCGGCTTTGCTCAGGCAGTGGCCGCGGTTGCACCGTCCCACGGCAGCGTGCCGCCGCAGGTCCAGGACGCTGGCGCGGCGCCGGCAGCCGCCGTTGCCGCGGCGCAGGGCGGCGTGCCGCCCCTGGGATATGCTTTGGGACAACTGCACGGCGTCTACATTCTGGCAGAGAACGCTGACGGGCTGGTGGTGGTGGACATGCACGCGGCCCACGAGCGCATTACTTATGAGCGCCTCAAAGAGCAACTGGCCGGCCGGGCCGTAGCCGGCCAGCGCCTGCTGGTGCCTGTGGTGCTCGATGTCTCTGAAGCGGAGGCGGATCTGGCTGAGACCCTGGCAGACGAACTGTCCGGTCTGGGTCTGGTCGTCGATCGCAGCGGACTGCAGAGCGTGACCGTGCGTGAGGTGCCGGCCCTGCTGGCCGGCGGCGACATCGCGGGACTGGCGCGCGGACGTGCTGGCCGACTGCCACGGTGCTGGGCAGCAGCGAGCGGCTGGCGGCAAGTCAGGAACGGCTGCTCGCCACCATGGCCTGCCACGGCTCGGTGCGCGCCAACCGCAGTCTGACCCTGGCGGAGATGAACGCCCTGCTGCGGGACATGGAGTGCACCGACAATGCCGGCCAGTGCAACCACGGCCGGCCCACCTGGACCTGGTGCGCAGCATGGCGGACCTGGACACGCTGTTTCTGCGGGGCCAGTAGGCTGACGGGAGACCCCATGCGCCGCGTGCTCGCTCTCACCGGACCCACGGCCACCGGCAAAACCGCCGTGGCGCTGGCCCTGGCGGAGCCGTATGCCGGCGACTCTGATCAGCATGGATTCGGCCCTGGTGTACCGGGGCATGGATATCGGCACGGCGAAGCCGAGCGCGAGATTCTGGCGCGCGCACCCGCATCAGCCTGATCGATATCCGGGATCCGCTGGAGCCCTATTCCGCGGCAGACTTCGTCAATGATGCTGACAGGGCCGTGCGACGGGCCCTGGCTGCGGGGCGGCTGCCGATACTCGTCGGCGGCACCATGCTGTATCTGCGCGCCTTCCGCGACGGCCTGGCCGATCTGCCGCCCGCGGATGAGCAGGTGCGCGCGGTGCTGCTCGACGAAGCCCGGGCGCGCGGTTGGCCCGCTCTGTTCGATGAACTCGTCCGGGTGGATCCGGCTGCGGCGGCGGGCATGCATCCCAACAACCATGTACGGGTGCAGCGTGCGCTGGAGGTGTTCCGTATCACCGGCAAGCCCCTGTCCGAGTGGTGGGCGAGCCACGGCGGCCAGCCCGCCCGGCAGCGGCTCGATGTGCGGCTCGACGAGGTGGCGCTGCTGCCGCTCCAGCGTGACGCTCTGGGGGCGGCTATCGAGGCGCGCTTCCACGCCATGCTGGAAGCCGGGCTGGTCGCCGAGGTGGCCGGTCTGAAAGGCCGCGGCGACCTGTCGCTGGCGTTGCCGAGCATGCGTTCCGTGGGGTATCGGCAGATCTGGGAGCTATCTGGCACGGCGAGACACTCGGATCACGAGACCATGGTGACCCGGGCCAGCGGCCGCGACCCGGCGCGCTGGCCAAGCGCTCAGCTCACCTGGCTGCGATGGCGGGATCTGGCCCCACGTGGTGACCATGGGAGCCGGGGCGGCGGAAACTGTGGCCGAACAGATTATCGCGCAGGTGCTGGACTCTGCTTGAATTATCCTCAAGGGGGATCCATATTAACCGCGACGACAAGAACAAGCCGCCGCTCTCCAGCCTGTGCTGTTACGGGTGTTTGTGGGCTGGCATTTGGGTCGATGCCAGGTGCGCTCGGCCCGCACAAGGAGACACGTCATGTCAAAAGGGCACTCACTACAAGACCCTTATCTGAATACGTTGAGAAAAGAGCGGATCCCGGTGTCTATATATCTGGTGAACGGAATCAAGCTGCAGGGGCAGATCGAGTCTTTCGACCAGTTCGTGGTGCTGCTGACGCAATTCCGTCAGCCAGATGGTCTACAAGCACGCGATTTCCACGGTGGTGCCATCGCGTAATGTCAAACTGGCGCCGCAGCCGGCGGCGGAAGAGCCGCCGGAGCAATGAGCAGCGGCGACGTGCTGCGCCCGGGTCTGCGTCGAGCCCGGGCCGCAGTGCGCGCGCTGAGGAGTGGTGCTGTTCTTCGAACGTCCTGACGCAGGCCGCCGCGCGGTACTGCTGCACGTCACCTTCAAGCGCCCGGCGGCGGAGGAAGCTCTCGATGCCGCTGCGGAGTGTGCCGAACTCGCCCGCACAGCGGACATCAACGTGGTGGCGCGCCTCGGTGCCGCGCGCACGGCGCCGCATCCGCGCTGGTTCGTAGGCGAAGGCAAGGTGGCTGAACTCGCCGCTGCTCTGGCCGCCGGCGATGCCGACCTGCTGCTGGTGAATCACGATCTGTCCGCCGGCCAGCAGCGCAACCTGGAACAGCGCCTGGGTTGCCGGGTGCTCACCCGTACGGAGCTGATTCTGCACATCTTTGCCGATAGGGCCCGTACCTATGAAGGGCAACTGCAGGTGGAACTGGCGCAGCTCAATCACGCCCAGACCCGCCTGGTACGCGGCTGGACCCACCTGGACCGGCAGAAAGGCGGCATCGGCCTGCGCGGTGCGGGCGAGACTCAGCTCGAGCTCGACCAGCGTATGCTGTCCGAGCGCATCAAGAGCCTGGAGAAAAAGCTCGCCATCGTAGCGCGGCGGCGCGGTCAGGGCCGGCGGCGGCGCCAGCGCGGACACGTGCGCACGGTGTCTCTGGTGGGCTATACCAACGCGGGCAAGTCCACGTTGTTCAATGCCCTGACGACGGCCCGGGTCGATGTGGCAAACAAGCTCTTTGCCACGCTGGACCCCACCATGCGGCGCCTGGCCGTGCCCGGGGTGGGGGACGTGGTTCTCGGCGACACGGTGGGATTCATCAGCAACCTGCCCCACTCGCTGGTAGACGCCTTCAAGGCCACCCTGGAAGAAGTCGCCAACGCCGATCTGCTGCTGCACGTGGTGGATGCCAGCGCCGAGGATGTGGATGCGCGCATCCGTCAGGTGAATGCCGTGCTCGCCGAGATCGGCGCGGACGAGATTCCGACCATCATGGTGCGCAACAAGATCGATCGGCTGTCAGGCCGCGAGGCCACAGGGGCTGGGGTGCAGGCCGGCAACGACGTTCACAGCGTGGCGGTCAGCGCGCTCGACGGCACCGGCATGGACGCGCTGGTGGCGGCGGTAGGCCAACGTCTTGGCGTGACCGCTCCCACCGAAATCCTGCTCGGGCCGGCAGAGGGTAGAACCCGCGCCTGGCTGTATGACCTCGGTGCCGTGCTCGACGAATCCACCCACGAGGACGGCAGCCTGTCGCTCACCGTGCAGGCGGATGCGGACCTGCTCGGGCGCCTGGCGCGGCGCCACGGCGGTCGGGCCCCGCGGGCAGGCTTTGTTGCACCCCCGCATGAGCAACCCTAGAATCCCCGGTCGGCCGGTGAGAAGTGCAGTGATCTCTACACCCCCTGAGCCCCCCAAGCAGCAGTAAATGGAGCGCGAATAGATGGCCTGGAACGAGCCTGGCGGCGGCGGCAAAGACCCCTGGGGAAACCGGGGTGATCAGGGCCCGCCGGATCTGGACGAGGCATTCAAGAAACTGCAGGCGCAACTCGCCGGCATTTTCGGCGGTGGCTCCGGGGGCGGCGGCGCATCGGGGTTGAACCCGCGGATGTTCGGTCTGATCCTCATTGCCCTGCTGGTGATATACGGTTTTTTCGGTCTGTATCAGATCGATCAGGGCGAGCGCGGTGTGGTGTTCCGGTTCGGCGCGGTAAAAGAAGATGTGGTCGTGCCGGGCCTGCACTGGAATCCGCCCCTCATCGACGTGGTGGAAAAGGTCAATGTCACGCGGGTGAATTCCCACAACCACCAGGCCCTGATGCTCACCGAAGACGAGAACATCGTCGACGTGGCGCTGACGGTGCAGTACGTGGTCGACGATCCGATCAAATACACCGTCAATGTGCGCCAGCCGGAGCGCAGCCTCACCCAGGCGACGGAGAGCGCTCTGCGCCATGTGGTAGGCAGCTCGATGATGGACGATGTGATCACCGCCGGCCGCGAAGCCATCGGTGTCGAGGTGGAAGAGCGCCTGCAGAGTTATCTGGACAACTACGGCACCGGCATACGGGTGGACAAGGTCAACATCGACCGCAGCGCACCGCCGGACCAGGTTGCCGACGCTTTCAACGACGTGCAGAAGGCCAAGGAGGACGAGCAGCGTTTCATCAACGAAGCAAACGCCTTCGCCGAGAGCATCATTCCCGAGGCCCGCGGTGAAGCCCAGCAGATCATCGAGCAGGCCAACGCCTACCGCGACCGGGTGGTGGCACGCTCCCAGGGTGAAGCGGAGCGTTTCACCAAGCTGCTGGCGGAATACCAGCAGGCCACCGAGGTGACCCGTGACCGGCTCTACATCGACGCCATGGAAACCGTGCTCAGCAACAGCACCAAGATCATGGTTTCCGTGGAAGGCGGCAACAACATCATGTACCTGCCCCTCGACCGGCTCATGCAGCGGAACGGCAGCGGCGGCAGCGCCGGTGTCTCACAGGACAACGTCCGCAACATCGCCGACTCCATCGTCCAGGAACTGAACGATCGCATTGCCAGCGGTCGCGTTCGGGACACCCGTTAGCCCATTCGAGGTTTCACCCGAGGACCGTCATGAACCTGCGCAACATCATCCTCATCATCATCGCAGTGGTGATCATTTCCCTGGCCATGGACAGCGTCTACACCGTGCATGAGACCGAACGCGCCATACTGCTGCGCTTCGGTGCGGTGAGCGAAGCCGACGTCGAGCCGGGGCTGCACTTCAAGATGCCCATCGCCGAGACGGTATATAAAGCCGACGGCCGGGTATTGACCCTGGATTCCACTGCCGAGACCTATTTCACGGTGGAGAAGAAACCGCTCATCGTCGACTCATTCGGCAAATGGCGCATTCGCGACGTGCTGCGTTACTACGAGGCCACGCGTTTCGATGAGTCCATCGGCGAACGCATTCTGCAGGAGCGGATCAACGAAGGGCTGCGTAACGAGATCAGCCGCCGGGACATGCACGAGGTGGTCTCCGGTGAACGCGACCAGCTCATGGACGACCTGACCGAGCGACTCGACCAGGTCATGGCCCAGGCCGCCGGCATCGAGGTCATCGACGTGCGCGTGAAACGCATCGATCTGCCCACCGAGGTGTCCCAGGCCGTCTACGAGCGCATGAACTCGGAGCGCCAGATCGAGGCGCGCCAGTATCGTGCCACTGGCCGTGAGCTGGCGCTGGGCATTCGGGCAGACGCCGAACGGCAGACCGTGGTCATCGAAGCTCAGGCTTATCGTCAGGCGCAGATGATCCGCGGCGACGGCGACGCCGCAGCGGCCGCTGTCTATGCCGACGCATTCAATCAGGATGCCGATTTCTACCAGTTCTATCGCAGCATCAATGCCTATACCAATGTCTTCAAGGACAAGAGCGACTTCCTGGTGCTCGATCCCAAAAGCGAATTCTTCAAATACCTCGATCGCGGGGAGGGTTCCTGATCTTGGCCGTGGTGTGTGCCGTACTGTCGTGTCGCTGACTGCCGATCATGTGGAGAGATCTGGGCGTAGCCGTGTGCCTGGTGCTGGTCATCGAGGGGATCGTGCCGTTTCTCTATCCCCGCCGCTGGCGGCACCTGGCGCTGTCGCTGGCTGAAGTAGACGACCGCACCATGCGCCTGGCGGGGCTGTCCAGCATGCTCCTCGGCACCGTGCTCCTTTATCTGATTCGCTAGGCGGTTTTACCATGGTCAGACAACAGCACTGGCGGTTGCCTGAAGGTGTCGACGAGCTGTTGCCGCCGGCGGCCTGGCAGCTCGAAATGACCCGGCGCCGGGTGCTCGACGTTTTCCGTAGCTGGGGTTTCGAATACGTCGACCCGCCTGTCATCGAGTATCTCGATGCGCTGCTGGTGGGCAGCGGCTCCGATATGGATCTGCAGACCCTGAAGGTGGTGGATCAGCGCAGCGGACGATTGCTCGGTGTGCGTGCGGACATGACCTCACAGGCGGCACGTATCGACGCGCACAGCCTGCCGGCGGACGGCGTGCAGCGGTTGTGTTATTCGGGGTCCGTGGTGCACGCCAATCCCACTGCCGTGCTCGATACCCGGGTGCCGTTGAAGGCCGGCGCGGAAATATTCGGCACGCAATCGCCGGCGGCCGACGCCGAAGTGATCGCCCTGCTGCTGGACGTGCTGCATACCGTGGGTATCACCGCGCCGGTGCTGGTTCTCGGTCACGTTGGCATCTACAACGAGCTGGTGGGCGCACTGGATCTGCCGGCCGAGCAGGAGCGCACCCTGTTTTCCGCCGTGCAGCGTAAATCGGCTACGGATATCGCCGAACTGCTGGGCTCCGCGCCGGGTGCTGAACGGGTGGCGCGCCTGCCGGCGCTCATGGGCCGGCGCGATGTGCTGGACGAAGCACGCCGGGTTCTGGCCGTGGACGCTGCGGCCGGGAGCGCGAAGTCCCAGGCCGAGGCAGCGCTGGCCGGAGCCATCGACTCGCTGGAGCACCTGGCCGATCTGGTGGCGGAGCGATGTCCCGACGTGGAACTGCGCTTCGATCTGGCCGAGCTGGCCGGCTATGGCTATCACAATGGTCCGGTCTTTTCCGCCTATCAGGCGGGCAGCGGCAGTGCCGTGGCCCGGGGAGGCCGTTACGATGGTATCGGCGCGGCCTTCGGCCGTGCCCGTCCCGCAACCGGCTTCGACGTGAGCCTGAAGCAGCTTCCGCTGCAGGTGGAAAATACCGAACCTGCCGTCTGGGCGCCGTGGATAGACGGTGAACCGGCACGCCGGCAAGCGCTGCAGGCCTGCCTGCAACGCTTGCGGGCAGAAGGGGAAATCGTCCTGGCGGCGCTGTCGGCAAGCGACCGGCCGCCGGCGCGCTGTAACCGAATTCTTACCGAGGCCGACGGTAACTGGACCGTCCGCCCGCTGAAGCAAGAGCAATTCTGATGGGCCGCAACGTCGTCGTGATCGGCACCCAGTGGGGTGATGAAGGAAAGGGCAAGGTCGTCGACCTGCTGACCGAAAAAGTTGCCGCCGTGGTGCGCTTCCAGGGCGGCCACAATGCCGGCCACACGCTGGTGATCAACGGCGAGAAGACCGTGCTGCACCTGATACCGTCCGGCATTCTGCGCCAGGGCGTGCAGTGCTTCATCGGCAACGGCGTCGTGCTGGAGCCCATGTCGCTGCTCGAGGAGGTGATCAGTTTGGAAGCGCGCGGCGTGCCGGTGCGCGAGCGGCTGCACATCAGTCCGGCCTGCCCGCTCATTCTGCCGTATCACGTCAAGCTCGATCTGGCCCGGGAGAAAGCCCGCGGCGAACAGAAGATCGGCACCACGGGGCGGGGCATCGGGCCGGCGTACGAAGACAAGGCAGCGCGGCGCGGCGTGCGCCTGGGCGACCTGTTCTACTGGCAGGGTTTTGCTGCCAAGCTGGCAGAGGTGATGGAGTATCACAACTTCATGCTCACCAACTACTACCACACCGACCCGGTGGACTTTCAGCAGACTCTGGATCAGTGCGCCGAGGTGGCGGAACAGATCAAGCCCATGATGGCGGACATCATTCCCCTGCTCCACGAACTCCGTGAAGCCGGCAAGGACATTCTCTTCGAAGGCGCCCAGGGCGCCATGCTCGACGTGGATCTGGGCACCTACCCTTTCGTGACGTCCTCCAATACCACCGCCGGCGGCACCGCCGTGGGCAGCGGCTTCGGCCCGCGCTATCTCGACTATGTGCTGGGCATCACCAAGGCCTATTCCACCCGGGTGGGTTCCGGGCCGTTCCCCACGGAACTGTTCGATGACGTGGGCCGGCGCCTGGCCGAGCGCGGCAACGAGTTCGGCTCCACCACCGGGCGGCCGCGCCGCTGCGGCTGGTTCGATGCGGTGGCCTTGCGTCAGGCCGTGCAGATCAACAGCATCTCGGGATTGTGCATCACCAAGCTGGACGTGCTGGACGGCCTGGAGACCATCCGCGTGTGCATCGACTACCAGACCGGCGAGGGTCTGCAGGGTATGGCCCGATTCGCCAGTGAGTACTATGCCGACATCAAGCCGGTCTACGAGGAGCTGCCGGGCTGGCAGACGTCCACCCTGGGCATCAAGCGCTACGACGATCTGCCCGACAATGCCAAGGCATACCTGCGGCGCATCGAGGCCACCGTGGGAGCCACCATCGATATCATCTCCACCGGCGCCGAACGCAGTGAAACCATCGTGCTGAAAGATCCTTTCGAGTCCTGATCCCAGTAACAGGAGCCCCTACCGTGCCCATCGAAGCGAAACTGCTGGAGATCCTGGTGTGCCCGGTGAGCAAAGCCTCGCTGGTCTACAACCAGGAACTCGACGAACTGTGGTGCCGGGCCAGCGGGCTCGCCTATCCCATTCGCGACGGCATTCCCGTGATGCTCGAGGAAGAGGCGCGGCAGCTCAGCGACGAAGAGCGGGCCTCCCTGAAAGACTGACCCGGGCGTTACCATTGGTTACAATGGCCGGTCACCCGGCAGTTGCGTAGGATACCGGCATGAACAGGCCTGAACTTATCGTGGCGAACGACTTACCGGACGTGGCGCGCCACGGGCTGCAGAGCCCGCTGGCGACCCTGGACTGGGTCGGTATGAGCGGTATTCATCAACCGCTGATGATTCGCGACGGCAGCGCTGTGCGCGGTGTGCAGAGCCGGGTGCAGATCTATGTAGACCTGGCCGACGAGCTGGCCAAGGGCATTCACATGTCGCGCCTGTACCTGATTCTCGATGAGCATTCCGAGACCCGGGCGCTGTCCGCGGCGGGCCTCAAGCTGATGCTGGCCAGCGTGCTGGAGTCGCACCGCGACCTCAGTACCCAGGCGTTCATACAGTTCGACTTCGACTACTTCCTGCGGCGCCCGGCCCTGGTCAGCGACAATTCCGGCTGGAACTCCTATCCAGTGACCATCCGCGGCACCCTGTGCCAGGGTGAGATCGTTCTGGAGCTGCAGCTCGCCGTGCAGTATTCGTCCACCTGCCCGTGCTCCGCGGCGCTGGCCCGGCAACTCATTCAGAATCAGTTCGAAGCGGACTTCGGCAGTGCCGGTCAGGTGAGCGCCAGCGACGTGAAAGCGTGGCTCGGCACAGAGCAGGGCATCATGGCGACGCCGCACAGTCAGCGCAGTACGGCACACGTTCTGGTGCGCCTGGCGGACGGCATCGAGACCTTTCCCATCACCGAGGTCATCGATGAGGTGGAAGGCATTCTCAAGACACCGGTACAGACCGCGGTGAAGCGTGAAGACGAACAGGAGTTCGCGCGTCTCAACGGACAGAACCTCATGTTCATCGAAGATGCCGGGCGTAAGCTGAAAGGCAACCTCGGCCTCGACCCCCGTCTGGCTGATTTCTGGGTGCGCATCGAGCACCATGAAAGCCTGCATGCCCATGATGCCGTGGGCGTTTTCACCAAAGGCGTTGCGGACGGCTACCGGGCCATCCCCTGAACCCTTGCACCGGTGTGTCAATGCGGTAAGTATCGCGCAGCACGAAACGGGAAGATGCCATGAGCCACGATGTGGTGATCAGCGGGGCCGGGCTGTGGAAGCCCGAACACCGGATCAGCAATGCCGAACTGGTAGAAAGCTACAACGCCTGGGCCGAGCAGTACAACTCGCACCACGCCGATGCCATCGCTGCGGGGCAGGTGGAGGCCAAGCCCTATTCCAGCGAGGCATTCATCGAGAAGGCTTCGGGCATCAGAAGCCGCTACGCCTACGTGAAGGACGGCATTCTCAATGTGGAACGGATGCGCCCGAAGATTCCGCTGCGCGCCGAAGACGAGCTGTCGCATCAGGCGGAAATTGCTTTAAACGCTGCCCGGCCGGCGCTGCAGGCTGCGGGCCGCCTGAACACCGACGGCAGCGCGGCCGGCGTGGACATGGTGATCGTATCCTGCGCCTACACGGAACGTTCCTATCCCGCCATCGCCATCGAGGTCCAGCACGAGCTGGGTATCGAGGGCAGCGGTTTTGACATGCTGGTGGCATGCTCCGCCGCGACCTTTGCCCTGCAGCGGGCGGCGGATGCCATCAAAGCGGGCTCGGCGCGCAGCGTGCTGGTGATCAATCCGGAACTTACCTCGCCGCAGGTGAACTATACCGACCGCGACAGCCACTTCATTTTCGGCGACGTCAGCACCGCCATGCTGCTCGAGCGGGCCGACACCGCTACGGCCGGGCATTGCTATCAGATCATCGGCAGCCGGGCGCGCACACTCTACTCGAACAATATCCGCTCCAATTTCGGCTATGTGGCGTTCGCCCAGGATGCCGATGCGTTCGGTCCGGCGAACCTGTTCCACCAGAACGGCCGCAAGGTGTTCAAAGAGGTCTGTCCCATGGCGGCCGAGCATCTCGAGCGCCAGATCAGCGAGTGCGGACTGGCCGTCGGCGACGTGCAACGCTGGTGGCTGCATCAGGCCAACCTCAACATGAACCAGCTCATCGTCAGACGTCTGCTGGGGCGGGATGCCAGCCAGCAGGAGGCTCCCATCGTGCTCGACGAATTCGCCAACACGGCTTCGGCGGGCTCGATAATTGCTTTCTGCCAGCATCACGAAGACCTGCGGGCCGGCGACCACGGCGTCATCTGTTCGTTCGGTGCGGGCTATTCCATCGGCAGCCTGGTCGTACGCAAGCTCTGATGGCGGGGGCGGCAAGCGCGACATGATCCTGTCCCTGGTCTATCTGCTCATCGGGCTGGTTCTGCTCATCGTCGCCGCCGAGCGGTTCGTCTTCGGCGCGTCAGCGCTGGCCTATAACCTGCGGGTGTCGCCGTTGCTGATCGGCGTCATCATCGTCGGTTTCGGCACATCGGCACCGGAGATGCTCGTCTCCGGCCTGGCCGCCTGGCAGGGCAACTCCGGGCTGGCCATCGGCAATGCCATCGGCTCGAATGTCGCCAATGTGGCGCTGATTCTCGGCATTGCAGCCCTGATCCGTCCGCTCTCCGTCCACTCCTTGGTGCTGCGCCGGGAGTTGCCCATCCTGCTGGCGGCCATGATGATCGGCTGGGTTCTGCTCAGCAACGGCCGGATCGACCGCATTGACGGCATTCTGCTGCTGCTGGCGCTGGCTGGCATCCTCTACTGGATGATCTCCGTTGCCCATCGGGCGCGCGCCGAGGGTCTCGACCCGGGCGTGGAGACCATGGAACCTGCCGAACGCATTTCCAATCTCCGGGCCGGTGTGTGGCTGGGCATCGGCCTGGCCGTGCTGCTGGGCAGTTCCCGGTTGCTGGTCTCGTCTGCCGTGGATCTGGCCGAATTGTTCGGGGTGAGCGACCTCGTCATCGGTCTCACGGTCGTTGCCGTCGGTACCAGTCTGCCGGAGCTGGCAGCATCGGTCATGGCCGCTTTCAAGAACCAATCCGACATCGCCATCGGCAATGTGGTGGGCTCCAACACGTTCAACACGCTGGCCGTGCTCGGCCTGCCCGGGGTGATTGCGCCGGGGCCGTTTGCCCCGGAGGTTCTCACCCGCGACATGCCCATCATGGTGGTGCTGACCCTGGCGCTGTTCGCCATGGCCTACGGCTACGGCAGCAGCGGCCGTATCAACCGCGTGGAAGGCGGCATCCTGTTGAGCTGTTTCTTCGCCTATCAATGGCTGCTGTTCGGCCCCGGGACCCTGGGGTGACAGGCCTGAATGTGCTGCGCCGCTTCAGCGGCGCTGCGGAACCTCACCGGACTCGAGCACACGGCTCAGTACGGCTGAAGGCCGGCCCAGACGTGCCTCGAGCAACCCGGCCAGGCGCTCGCGGCTGATGCTGCCCTGCAACAGCTCGGCCACTACGGGGTCGAGACATTCGCCGGCTGCGGCCAGTTCCAGTTGCAGATCTCGAAACAGCAGCACCGCACGGGCGGTGTCTGGGCCGGTGGATGGATGGGCCAGGCGGCCGTTTTCCTGTTGCGCCCAGTCGCGATGCCAGTCCAAGGCCCGCTCGAAGCGGTCACCGCTGATACCGCCGCTGCGCAGCAGAATCACCAAGCCGTAGTATTCTGCTACGCCTTCGACGATCCAGTCGTCGCCGTCCGCCGGCGGCTGAGTCATGGCCACGTGCATCAGCTCATGCAGCACGGGACTGGTGGCGTTGCCGCTCAGCAGCGGCCGGTCCGGGTGCAGATACAGCGAGCCGGGTCCCGACAGACCGCCGCGCCACATGTCCCGGCCGGCGCCCACGATGAGCACCCGCCGCGGCAGTGACGGTGCGATGGCCACCAGTTCCGGCAGGGTCCAGTGCAGAAACGCCAACAGATCCATGCGGCGAAAACCCTGATCCCGGGGGCCGGCGATGGCCACACGCCGGCCGGCGATGGTGCTGCGCCGAATGCCCAGATCACCGGCAGCCAGCCAGCCCAGCGGGCGGTCGAGGCGCCGTCCCGCGGTATCGAAGTCGACCGTGCCGTCTACCGGGCCGTACGGTGTTTCGAAGCTCCAGCCCTCGGGGCCGGCCAGGGTCAGGCTGGCCCGCGACGAAGTGCCGCGGCGGCTGCGGGAGCGTGCCGGGGGAAACAGGTCATCGAGTCGCGCCACGGCCCAATCAGCCGTCATGCGGGCGTCCGGGTCGCCGGAGCGCTGACTTTTCACGCGCACGCGGTAACGGATTTCGCCGCCTTCGGCGGGTACCTGCCAGAGCACCCGGCGGCCCTGGCGCGTGATCTCGCCGTCGCCGCTGAACTCGCTGTAGCGTGACGACGGTGCATTGAAATCCAGGAGACGCAGGCGTGACGATTCCTGCCGGACGGTAATGCGCGCCTGCGCACACCCCGTGTCGGGCTGGAAAGTGGCCTGGTAAGCCAGGTCGTAGTCACGAGCCGTTTCAGCGGCGAGGAGCAGGCCGGGTAGACACGACGCTGCACTCAGCAGCATGCCGAGCGCTCTGCGGCCCCACACAGCCGACGCCATCAAAGCGATGCGGCAGGCAGGCTGATGGTCAGGCGCCCGCCATCCGGGTCGACGTTAACCTTGCCCCCCATCAGGTCGATCAGGCGCACGGCATTGCTGACGTGGAGATCGCAGCTGCCGGGCTGCAGGGTGCCGGCGGGCCGCTCGGCGGGCAGCGCGTCCGCCGCTGCTCCGGGCGGGCCTATCTGCGCGACCACCTGATTGCCGTGATGGAGCACTGTCAGGCTTCGGTGCAGCGCCGCTGACTCCGCGGTTTCGCCGACCTGGCTGAGCATGTGTCTGGCCAGCGCGGAGAGAGCCCCACGCAGATGGTCGATGTCGCCCAGTGCCTGGCCCGACTCCGTCATGGGCTCGGGCCGCACGGCGGCGGCGCCCTTGGCAGCGCAGGCCGCGTCCAGTACCTCCCGGGTCAGGGCCGGCAGGTCCAGTGGAGCAGCCTCCACGCTGAGCTGGCCGCGTTCCAGGGAGGCGTGCAGGCGCAGAGCGTCGGCAAGCTGCAACAGGCTCTCGGCCGCCTCGCTGCCGAGGGCCAGGTAACGGCGTTCGCCCTCGTCCAGCCCGGTCGACTCCTCGAGCAGCTCAAAGACCCCGAGGATCACCGACAATGGCGAGCGCATGTCGTGGTTAGTGCGGCTCAGGACAGCCAGTTTGGTGTCTGCGGCCGCGTGTCGGGCGGCGCCCATGGGCCCGCCCGGGCTGTGCTGTCTGCTGAGCATGACGTTCCTGCTGTGTCTGTCTTGCTGGTTCATTCTACGCCTTAGTGCCCTGAGGCACTAAAGGTCACCCGTGCTTCACTCGTCTTCGTGAACCTTGACCGATTCGGCGATCTGGCCGGATTCGAGAAAGCGCTGCAGATGGGCCTGAACCGAATCGCTGGCGCGCATGCCTTTCGGGATGAGCATGACCCCGCTCTGGGTCACCACGTCGTCCACCAGTACCATCCTGTCGGTCAGGGCGTGAATGGCCACGACTTTCTCGTTGGAACGCTGACTGCCCTGTATCGCCGCGGTCAGGGCCTGCAGCACGGCGGGATCGTAGCGCTCGGCCCGGCGTTCGAGTGCGGTCAAAGCCTGACGGCTGGAATAGCCCTGGTTCAGCAGGCGATCGAAATCCAGCATCACCTTCAGGCACCTGGCACCCGGCGGAATGTCGCTGCCGCGCACGTCGTCCTGGGGGCTGCCGCCGCCATCGAAGTGCTTTTCCTGGTAGCGGATGATGGCGGCCACGTCGTCGAGGCGCGGGATCTTGTGAATCAGGCTCGCGGACAGGTCGACCGCGCGCTGCAGCTGACCCCGTTCGTCGGCTCCACTGGCCTGGCCGGTCTGTGCCCGTTCCACCAGGCGGCCGGACAGCGTGGTATAGCCAAGCTGAGACAGCAGCACGGCGGTCTCCAGGGTCCAGGGTTCGATGCCGCCGAGCTCGCTGACGTCCAGTGTGCGCAACTGCTCGCGCAGCCGCATGGTCTGGCCGAGCACTTCCGGGCGGACCAGTGAGAGCAGCTCCACCAGCATCTCCACGGCACCCTTGAGGGTATTGGCCAGCAGGTCTTTCTCGACGGTCAGCAGGCGGTGGTGCTCCACGGCCGTGGCGAGGGTGGCCCCGAGCACGTCCGGCGGACAGGGTTTGTTGAGAAAGCGGAATACGTCACCCCGGTTGATGGCCTGAACTGCGGTCTGCTGATCGGAGTTGCCGGTCAGCAGCACACGCACCATATCCGGATGGCTTTCCTTCACCCGGGCCAGCAGTTCGACCCCGTCCATTTCCGGCATGCGCATATCGGAAACAATGACGGGGTAGGAACCGTTGGTGCCGATCATCTCCAGCGCCTCGGCGGCGGAGCTTGCCGTGTCGACGTGGAAACGGCTCCGCAGTGAGCGTCGAAAGCCTTTCAGGACGTTCTCTTCGTCGTCCACCAGCAGCACGTTATCCATGTCGTGTCCCCGGGCCATTTGCTACTTCTTCCATATCCAGTGTAGTCAGCCAGTGTTGTACGTCGTCGGTGACCCCGAGCCGGGCCAGGTAGTCCGCATCCAGCTTGTCCTGCGCGCCTGGGACGCTGCCCGCGAGCAGCGCATCAGCCAGGTGTACGGCGGTGAGCGGAGTCGGCTCGGTGTCCAGAGAATCCGCGGGGTGGTGGTGATAGGCCACGGCCTCGATGACCGGACTGGGGAAGCCCCACAGAGTCAGCAGATAAGCGCCGATGTCGGCGTGGGTGCAGCCTAGAATCTGCTGCTCGGCCTCGAGATGGCTCACGCCTTGCTCGGCGGCCAGGGTCTGCACGCGGGCATAGGCTTCCTGTATCTGGCTCATCTCGATGAGCTTGCCGACGTCGTGGAGCATGCCGGCGAGCAGTGCCTGGTCGACGACTTTACGTTCCAGGCCCAGGGCGCGCGCTGCGTTCTTGGCCGCCGAACCAGCGGCAAAGCTGTGTTTCCACAGCTCCTGGACGTCGACAACGGCCACGTCCTCTTCCAGGCTGGAAAACAGCTCTACGGTGATGACGATGGCGCGGATGGCATCCAGGCCGAGAATCTTGGTCGCCTGGACGGGCGACGTCACTTCTGCACGGAGCCCGAAGTAGGCTGAGTTGACAAGCTGCAGCACCTTGGCGGTGATGGCCAGATCCTGACCGACGATCTCGCCGACCGATTCCACCGAACCATTGGGGGCGGCTGCCTCCTCGGTGATCCGCAGGTACAGGTTCGGCAGGCTCGGCAGGCGCGACAAAGAACCGATACTCTTGCGCAGCGAGGCGTCGCCCAGGCGCATCTGCAGCCTGACCACCCGGTCCACGGCGTCCACCAGTTGCTCGCTGTCGCAGGGCTTGGCGAGGAACTGATGGGTGACCTGGGCGGCTTCCAGCGCGAGCTGGGCGTCGGCGTAGCCGGACAGGCCGATGCGCACCGCGTCGGGACAGTGCTCCTTGGCGTGGCGCAGCACGTCGACGCCGGTGTAGGTGGGCATGCGCATGTCGGAAACCACCACATCGAAGTGATCGGTCTCGATGCGCCGCAGCGCCTGTTCGGAGCTGGATTCGAAGTGCATCTCCCAGCGGTCGCGCACCGGCCGCAGCAGACGTTTCAGACCATCCAGAATTCGCGCTTCGTCGTCGACGAACAATACCTGTTTCACCGCTAAAGCCCTCTCATGCGGGAATGGAAATGACGAACGAGGCGCCCTGGGTCACGGTATCGTCCAGGGTCAGGGTGCCTTTGTGTTTGTCCTTGATGACGGAGATGGCGATGGCCAGGCCCTGCCCGGTGCCCTTGCCAACCGCTTTGGTGGTGAAGAAGGGGTCGAAAATGCGGCTGCGCAGTGCCTCCGGCACCCCGGGGCCGTTGTCACTCACCCGGATCTCCACCCGCGAGAGTTCGGCGTCGTAGCGCGAGCTGAGCACAATGTGGCCGAGTCCATCGTTGCGGCTGTCGGCGATAGCGTGCGCGGCATTGACGATGAGGTTGAGGATCACCTGGCCGAGTTCGCCGGAATGGCACGACACCATGGGCATGGCGGTATCCAGGTCCAGATCGAGGTTGGCCACGTACTTCCATTCGTTGCGGGCGATGGTCACGGTGTCGCAGATCAGCTTGTTCAGGTCGCAGGTCTCGGGGTCGTCGCCGCCGGGATGGGTGAACCCTTTCATGGCGTTGACGATGCGCGAAATCCGGTCGATGCCGTCCAGGCTCTGCTCCAGCGCCGCCGGCACCTCGTCGCGCAGGAAGTCCAGGTCCGCGCGTTCGGTCAGGTCTGCCAGTTCCCGCAGGACATCTGCCGGCAGCGGCCCCTGCCCGGCCTGACGCAGCGCCTCGCCCTGGGCCTGCACGACGGCCAGCAGGCCGTCCAGAGATTCCTTCACGAACGCCACGTTGTCCCGCGTATATTGCGCCGGGCTGTTGATCTCGTGGGCGATGCCGGAGGCAAGCTGCCCGACGGATTCGAGCTTCTGGGTGTGCAACAGCTGGGTTTCCAGGTTCTTGCGGTCGTGGACATCGAGCAGGATGCCGTCGAAACGGCGGGCCTCGTTGCCGCTCGGGCGGGCAGCCAGGTGCACCCAGTGCGGGCTGCGGCCTTCCACCAGCAGCCGGGCGTCCAGCGCCAGCGGTTTGCGCCCGGCCACCAGTTCGGCGATGGCATCAGACAGGGCTTCCAGGTCATCGGGGTGAAAGAGCTCCAGCAGATGCCGCAGCGAGGCTCCCAGCGGCGGCTGGTTGTCGCCGAGCACGTGCGCCACGGCACCGTGCAGGAACATCAGGCGCAGGTCGCCGTCCTCGTCGGCCTCGATCCGCCACAGCACGGCGGGCAGATTCTCCGCCACGTTGGTGAGCTGAGACTCCATGTCACGCAGGTGCCGGGTGCGGGCTTCCACGGTTTCATTGAGGCGCTGATTCAGCGCTTCGAGGTGGCGCTGTGCCTGGTGACGGGCGATCTGGCTCTTCAGCCGGGCCAGCAGAACGCGGAAATCCACGGGTTTGGTGATGAAATCATCGGCGCCGGAATCGAAGGCCGCGGCGATGTCTTCAGAGCTGGTCCTGGCGGTAACCATGATCACAGGCGTATTGGCGTTGACGCGCTGTCCGCGCAGGGTCCGCAATACGTCCAGGCCGTCCATGCCCGGCATCATCACGTCCAGCAGGGCTACGTCGTAGGCGGTAGCGCGCAGGCGCTCCAGGGCTTCGGGCCCGGACCGGGCCGATTCCACGGTATAGTCGTAACGCTCCAGGCGCCGCGTCAGCAGCTCGATGTTGTTGGCTTCGTCGTCGACGACGAGCACTTTCGCCGGGGAATGGTCCATGGGGGTACCTGGCAGCCTTTGAGCCCTCTATGGGAAGTCTAGAAGGCCCGGACGCCCTGGCGGCCGAAGCTTTGTGAAGGGGCGCACAGTTTCTGTGCCTAGGCGCGCTGCTCTCACATACCGACGTGCCGGTTGTTTCCTCGGCCGGCTCGGTTAGCATGCGCGGTGGTGCCGCGGCTGCGCCGGAACGCGTTTACGCGCGCCGGGCGCGGTCGGCGATCAGCCGGACAAAGTCGATCCGTTGCGGGAGAATGTGCGGGATTGGTGCCGAGGAGAGGACTTGAACCTCCACGGGGTTTCCCCCACTAGCACCTGAAGCTAGCGTGTCTACCAATTTCACCACCTCGGCGGGAAGCGGGTCGCGCAATTTACTGAGCGCAGTGAGTATTGTCAATTATGCAATCGGGCAAAGGACGACGGCGCCGCCGTCAGGACAGCAAGGGCCGCAAAGCAGCGCCGGATAGCGCTGAGCAACGCGCCAAGGCCACGGAACTGCTCGAGCTGCTGGCCCGCGAGCCGGCGCCCATGGGCTGGAAGGAGCTGCTGGCCATCACCCGCAGACACGATCCCGCCAGCCGCAGGGAGTTGCGGGATCTGGTGCAGGATCTGTTGCGCCGCGGCGAGCTGCAGGAAGACCACCAGGGCTACTACCACCCGGGCAGCAGTGACGGCAACGTCGGCGTGCTGGCCGGCCGCGGGCGTAATCTGAGCTTCGCCGGCGTGCCGGTTGAACGGGGCCGGGGATTCCGGCTGCGCCCCGGCGACCGGGTGGAGGCCACCGTCGCCGACGGCCGTGCCAGCGTGCTGCGGGTGGTGGAATACTCCTCCCTGCCGGTAGTGGGGGAGTTGCGTTTTCACGGTCGAGCGGCCCACGTGGAGTCGGTGTCACCGGAATACCGTGGCCGGGTCGGCCTGGAGCAGGCGCCGCGGGGGGCCGAAGCCGGCAACACCGTAGCCGTGCGCATTACCGGTGAAGACAGTAACGGTCTGGTCGGTGTCGTAACTGAAGTGATCTCCGCTGCCGGCGGCGCCGCGCATGCGGCCGACACTCTGCTGGAAAGCCACCGGGTGCCCCGGGAATGGCCGCCGGAAGTGGAACGGGCCGCGGCCGCCCTGCCGGGCAAGGTGGTACCGGGCCGGCACCGCGACCGGGTCTCCCTGGAAGACCTGCCGCTGGTGACCATCGACGATGAAAGCGCTCAGGATTTCGACGATGCGGTTTTCGCCGAACGCCTGCGCAGCGGCTGGCGGCTGGTGGTGGCCATTGCCGACGTCGCCCACTACGTCAAGCCGGACAGCCCGCTGGATCGCAGTGCCTGGGAGCGCGGTACCTCCGTCTATCTGCCCGACCGGGTCGTGCCCATGCTGCCGGAAAAACTGTCCAACGGGCTGTGTTCCCTGCGCCCGGACGAGCCGCGCCTGGCGCTGGTCTGCGACATGCGCATCAGCGCCAAGGGTATCGTGACCCGGCATGAGTTCTACGAAGCGGTCATCTGCTCCTGGCAACGCCTGACCTATACGCGGGCCCAGGAATTTCTCGATGCCGGCGCTCTGGACGTCGAGCCCGAGGTGCAGGCTTCCCTGCGCGAGCTCAAAGCGGTCTACGACGCGTTGCGGATCGCGCGGGCCGAACGCGGCGCCCTGGACTTCGACAGCCACGAAGCGAAGCTCGAGCTGCGCGACGGCCATATCGCGGCCATTCATCCGGTCACCCGGCACGACGCGCACCGGCTCATCGAGGAAGCCATGATCTGCGCCAACGTCTGTGCAGCCCGTTATCTGGAAAGCGCGGAGCGCCAGGCCCTGTACCGTGTCCACGAGGCGCCGGATGCCGAGAAGACCGAGCAGCTCCGGCAGGCGCTGGCTTTCGCCGGTGTGCGCCTCGGCCGCTCCGAGATTACGCCGAAGCTGGTGCACGACGCCCTGGCCGAGCTCGGCGAGCGTTCGGACAAGTGGATCTTCGAGCTGCTGGCCCTGCGCTCCATGAATCAGGCCGTCTACAGCCCGGAGAATCGCGGCCACTACGGGCTCGCCCTGGAGCGCTACATGCACTTCACCTCGCCCATCCGCCGCTACGCCGACCTGGTGGTGCACCGGGCCATCAAGGCAGCCGTGCATCAGCGGGAGGCGGATTTCTCCGGCGACTGGCTGGTCACCACGGGCGAGCACATATCCATGGCGGAGCGGCGGGCCGAGGCGGTGGCTTACGGCGTCGACGGCTGGCTGAAATGTGAGTACATCGGTGAGCGCATCGGCGAGGAATTCGACGGTATCGTCATGGGGGTCACCGAGTTCGGCCTGTTCGTGGATCTCACCGGGTACTACGTCCAGGGCCTCGTGCACATATCCGAGCTCGGGCAGGACTACTTCCGCTTCAACCAGGCCAGCATGACACTGGCCGGGGAACGCTCCGGCATGCGTTACGCTCTGGGCGACGAGCTGAGGGTCAAGCTGGTGGACGTGCAGCCGGCGGTTGGCAAAGTGGACCTGGTGCCGGTGCGGGGCGGCAAGTCGGCCAAGGGCGGCAAGGGTGCCGCTGCAGGCGGCAAGAGCGCAGCTGCAGGCGGCAAAAATGCCAAGGAAGGCGGCGGCAGTCCGCGGCGCCGGTCGCGGCGCCGCAAACGTACCAAGCCATCGTCGTGAGCCAGGTGTACGGCCTGCACGCCGTAGCCGCACTGCTGGCGAATGACCCGGCGCGGATACGGGTGCTGTACGTCCAGCGCGGGCGCCGCGACCAACGCATGGGTGAAATCATGGAAACGGCGCGCAGCCGCGGGGTGCGCGTGGAAGCGGCGCAGCGGGCCTGGCTCGATCGGCGTTGCGGCAATGCCCACCAGGGGGTGGCCGCCGAGTGTCATGACCTGGCACCGGTGAGCGACCGGGAGCTGGAGGCACGCTGGGCCGAGCTGCCCGCGCCGCACCTGTTGCTGGTTCTCGACGGCATCACCGACCCGCGCAACCTGGGCGCCTGCCTGCGCAGCGCCAATGCCGCCGGCGTGCAGGCCGTACTGCTGCCGCGGCGGCGCAGCGCCCCCCTGAACGATGTGGCGCTGAAGACGGCGGCCGGGGGCGCCGAGGATCTTCTGGTGGTGGAAGTGGCCAATCTGGCGCGCCGGCTGGAATGGCTGAAAGCCCAGGGCGTGTGGATCATCGGTACGGACGATGCGGCGGAGCTGCCATGGAGCGACGCCGATCTCACCGTGAGTTGCGCCATCGTCGTCGGCAGCGAGGGCGCAGGCATGCGGTCTCTCACTGCCCGCTTGTGCGATACCCGGGTCGCCATACCCATGCTGGGCAGCGTGTCGAGCCTGAACGTGTCCGTGGCCGTGGGCGTATTGCTGTTCGAAGCCGTCCGGCAGCGCCGGGCGGCGCTTGCAACCGGGCCGGCGGCCCCCTAGAATCCGCCGCCCGGATAGCGAACCTGGTGTCGCCGACCGGATATACATAGCTTCCTTGCTTCACGCTCGTTGCAACCAAGCGGCCCCGGCCCGCGGGCGGAAGCGTAACCCCGAAAGGAGGAGTCCATGCGACACTACGAGGTCGTGTTTCTCGTGCACCCTGATCAGAGCGATCAGGTTCCCGGTATGGTCGAGCGCTACGAGCAGCTCATCGAGCGCGGCGGCGGCAAGGTCCACCGCAAAGAAGACTGGGGCCGGCGCCAGCTCAGCTTCCCCATCGCCAAGATTCACAAGGCACACTACGCCCTGATGAACATCGAGGTGGATTCCGCCACCTTGACGGAGCTCGACAGCGCCTTCCGCTTCAACGATGCCGTGATCCGCAACATGATCACCAGTTGCAACGCGGCGCCGGAAGGCCATTCCTGGATCTACGAGGAAGAACTCAAAGACAAGGAAAAAGACCGCGAGCGGGATCAACGCCGCGAGCAGGAAGAGCGCCGCGAGCGGGAAGAGCGCCGCGAGCGGGAAGAAGGCCGCGAGCGGGAAGAAGGCCGCGAGCGGGAAGAAGGCCGCGAGCGCGAGGAAAATCGAGACACGGAAACTGATGCCCCCGCGTCGGCGGATTCCGAGGAGACAGCACGATGAGCAGACGTTTCGGCCGCAAGAAGTTCGCCCGCCTGGACGTGCCTGGAGCGGAGATCGACTACAAGAACCTGGATCTGCTGCGCCAGTACATCGGCGAGACCGGCAAGATCGTGCCCAGCCGCATCACGGGCACCACAGCGCGTCAGCAGCGGCGTCTGGCCCAGGCGGTCAAGCGCGCCCGCTACCTGGCCCTGCTGCCTTACACCGACGCCCATCGGTAAGCCGAGGAGATCGACATGAACGTGATTCTGATGGAACGTATCGGCAATCTGGGCGACCTCGGTGACGAAGTGACGGTCAAACCCGGCTTTGCCCGCAACTTTCTGATCCCTCAGGGTATGGCCGTGCGCGCAACGGACGACAATCGGACGGTGTTCGAAGAGCGGCGGGCCGAACTCGAGCGCCTGGCCAATGAACGCCTGAGCGAGGCTCAGGAACGTGCCAGCCGCCTGGAAGGCCTGGCGCTGACCATCGTGGTCAAGGCCGGCGACGAAGGTAAGCTGTACGGCTCGGTCGGCACCCAGGACATCGCCGATGCCGTAGCTGCCAAGGGTATGGAGATCGAGAAGAGCGAGGTCAAACTGCCGGAGGGCACCATCCGCGAGCTCGGCGAGTACGAGCTCGACCTGCAGCTCCACTCGGACATTTCGGTGACCATACAGGTGGCCGTGGTTCCCGAGTAAGCGGCCGCCAACCGGGAGCCAGGCATTGTTGGAGCGATCTCCAGATCGCGATCTGGAGATCGCTCCCACATTCAGGATCTAGATCGCTCCAACAATTTTAGTTGCTCCCCAACCCAGTGTTTTCATTGGTATTTCTAAATCAGCGGCATTTACCGCTTGATTTGCCCGGCCATAGCTCGCAGGCTTTTCGACCCGGCAGCCACGGTAGCGAACTCCATGTCCGAGCGTTTCTTCGAGCCTGACGACGGCGGCGACGTCATTCCAGAGCCGCCGGCCGCGGCTCCCACCAGCCCGGCTCAGGCTGCCCCGACTTATGGTTCACCGAAGGCTCCGCCGCATTCCGTGGAAGCCGAGCAATCGGTGCTCGGCGGGTTGATGCTGGCCAACGATGCCTGGTTCAACGTGGCCGAGGTATTGAGCGCGCGTGACTTCTACCGCCCCGGGCATCGGATCATGTACGAGGCCATGGCCGACCTGTCAGCCGATGACCAGCCCCTGGATGCGGTGACCGTATCCGAGCGCCTGGTCTCGAAAGGGCTGCTCGAAAAGTGCGGCGGTCTGGCCTACCTGGGGGAGCTGGCGGAAAGTACCCCTGGGGCCAGTAATCTCATGGCCTATGCCCATATCGTCCGCGAGCATGCCACCCTGCGCTCACTGATCGGCGCCGGCCAGCGCATTGCCGATGCCGCCTTCACCCCGGAAGGCCGGCGCAGCGACGAGCTGGTCGATATGGCGGAACAGGAAGTCTTCCGTATTGCCGAAGGGCGAATCAAGGAAGGCGGCCCCCAGAAGCTGCCCGGGCTGCTGGAATCCGCCGTGCAGCGTATCGAAGAGCTGTTTCAGACCCGTAACCCCATCACCGGCATCCCCACCGGCTTCGACGACCTCGACAAAAAGACCGCCGGCCTGCAGAAGTCCGACCTCGTCATCGTCGCCGGCCGCCCGTCCATGGGTAAAACGTCCTTCGCACTGAACCTGGTGGAGCATGCAGTCATGGCGTCGGAAGGCGCAGTGCTGTTCTTCAGCCTGGAGATGCCGGCGGAACAGCTCGTCATGCGGCTGTTGTCGTCTCTCGGCCGCATCGATCAGACACGCATGCGCACCGGCGATATGCACGAAGACGACTGGCCGCGGTTCACCGGCGCGGTGAGCCAGCTCAAAGACCGCAACCTCTACATCGACGATACGGCGGCCATCAGCCCCAACGAGCTGCGCAACCGGGCGCGCCGGGTGGCGCGGGAGTCGGGTAATCTGAGCATGATCGTGGTCGACTACCTGCAGCTCATGCGCGGCAGCGGCAATCCGGAGAACCGCACCAACGAGATCTCCGAGATCTCGCGCTCGCTGAAAGCCGTGGCCAAGGAAATGAAGTGTCCGCTGGTGGCTCTGGCCCAGCTCAATCGGGCGCTCGAGCAGCGCAGTGACAAGCGCCCGGTCATGGCCGACCTGCGCGATTCCGGTGCCATCGAGCAGGACGCCGACGTCATCCTGTTCGTCTACCGCGACGAAGTCTACAACCCCGAGTCTGCGGACAAGGGCACGGCTGAGATCATCATCGGCAAGCAGCGCAATGGCCCCATCGGCCTGGTGCGGCTGGCCTTCATCGACAACCTGACCAAGTTCGAGAATCTCGCTGCCGACCGCTACGACCAGATGGCGCCGTTCGAGTAATACCGGGATGGCACGCAGCAAGACGAAAACGGCCTATGTGTGCACCGATTGCGGCGCCGAGCACATGAAGTGGCAGGGCCAGTGCTCGGCCTGTGAAGCCTGGAACTCGCTGTCGCGGGTGAGCGTGGGGCCGATCAAAGAGCCCGGCCGCGGCTTCGCCGGTGCCGCCAGCGAAGTGAAACGGCTGGCGGACGTGGAGCCCGAGGAAAACGCGCGCCTGCCCACGGGCTTCTCGGAGCTCGACCGGGTGCTCGGCGGCGGACTGGTAGCCGGTTCCGTGGTGCTCATGGGCGGTGATCCCGGCGCCGGCAAGAGCACCCTGCTGCTGCAGGTCTGCACCCGGCTGGCGGCGGGCGTGGAAGTCCTCTACGTCACCGGCGAGGAGTCTCTGCAGCAGCTTGCCCTGCGCGCGCAGCGCCTGGGGCTGCCGGCCGAGCGTCTGTCGGTGGCCTCGGAAACCCGGGGCGAGGCGGTGGCCCGTCTGGTCGAAGAGCAGCACCCTCGTGTGCTGGTGCTCGACTCCATCCAGGTCATGCAGCTCGAATCCGTCGAGAGCACGCCGGGCAGCGTCTCGCAGGTGCGCGAGACGGCCGCCTTCTTCACCCGTCTGGCGAAACAGACCGGCACGGTGGTGATCCTGGTGGGCCATGTCACCAAGGAAGGCAGCCTGGCCGGGCCCAAGGTCCTCGAGCACATGATCGACTGCTTCATGATGCTCGACAGCCCCGCGGGCAGCCGCTATCGCACCCTGCGCGGGGTCAAGAACCGCTTCGGCGAGGTGAACGAGCTGGGCGTGTTCGCCATGACCGAGCAGGGTATGAAGGAAGTGGCCAACCCCTCTGCCATTTTCCTGAGCCGTGGTGATCTCGATGCGCCGGGCAGCGTGGTTACCGTGACCTGGGAAGGCACCCGGCCGCTGCTGGTTGAGCTGCAGGCCCTGGTGGACGGTGTGCAGGGCGGTTATCCGAAGCGGGTGGCCGTGGGGCTGGAGGCTCAGCGCCTGGCCATGCACCTGGCGGTACTGCACCGTCATTGCGGCGTCACACTGGCCGATCAGGATGTCTTCGCCAACGTGGTGGGCGGTGTGCGTATCGCGGAGACCGGCGCGGATCTGGCGGCCCTGCTGGCGGTCCTGTCGTCGTTCCGCAATCTGCACCTGCCCCGTGATCTCATCGTTTTCGGCGAGCTGGGTCTGACCGGTGAAGTGCGGCCCGTGGCGAATGGGCAGCAGCGCCTGATGGAGGCCCGCAAGCACGGTTTCCGTCAGGCTATCGTGCCTTATGCCAACCGCCCCAAAGATGTGGTCGCCGGCATGACCGTGCACGGTGTGAAGAGTCTTGCCGCCGCCCTCGATGTTCTCGACAGTCTGTGAAGGAGTAACCCGTGGCCACCGGATCCATTGCCCACAATCTCGACGTTGCGAGATCTCTGCTGACCACCGCCATGCGCAGCGGCATGGGCGTCGCCACGAGCCCCGTGGATGCCAGGCCTCAGTGGCTGTTCGAACTTTATGAATTCGAAGGTTGCCCGTACTGCCGCCTCGTGCGCGAAGCGCTCACCGAGCTGGACCTGGATGCCACTATCTACCCCTGCCCGAAAGGCGGTGAGCGGTTCCGTCCACGGGTGGCGGACCTTGGCGGCAGAACCCAGTTCCCATTCCTGGTGGATCCCAACACGGGCGAGCGGATGTTCGAATCTGCCGACATCGTGCGCTATCTGTTCGGCAACTACGGCCATCGGCCGTTGCCCTGGCACTGGCGTGCGATGGAGTTTCAGCAGTTTGGCTCCGGCCTGGCCGGCGTGCCGCGCCTGGGTGCCGGCATCCGGGCCGTGCCGGCAAAGGCGCCGGAACTTCCGCTCGAGCTCTACAGCTTCGAGGCCAGCCCCTTCGCCCGGGTGGTACGGGAACGGCTCTGTGAGCTCGAGTTGCCTTATGTGCTGCGCTCCTGCGGGCGCAGCACGGCCGCCGACTGGTTGCCGCCGGCGCTGCGC
This sequence comes from Gammaproteobacteria bacterium, assembly GCA_034522075.1. Classification (GTDB taxonomy): domain Bacteria; phylum Pseudomonadota; class Gammaproteobacteria; order Pseudomonadales; family Azotimanducaceae; genus UBA7803. The sequence continues at coordinate 455,083 of JAXHLO010000006.1, forward strand.
GATGCCATGCGCTGGCAACATGAGCCGCAAACGCTGAACCGGCGTACGCTGAAAGAACGGGCCGGACGGGTGTCCATACCGTATCTGGTGGATCCGAACACGGGCACCGAGCTTGGCGACTCGGCGCGCATCGTCGAATACCTGGATGCCACCTACCGACTCTGAGCGGTGCCCTGGGCCGCGGGTCAATCCCGGCGGGGCGGCGGCGCTTTGCCGAACATGCTGCGCAGTCCGTCAGCGAAGTCCTGCATGCGTTCTTTTACCGTCTTCCTCAGCTTCACGTCGGCGCCGCCGAACATGACCAGGCCGTCTACAGCCAGCCGGGGCGCCCACGGGTTGCTGGAATTGGGTGCCTTGTTGTCGACGGCGCCGAAGATGCAGAAGGCATTGACGGTGGTATTGATGCCTTCCGGTACGTAGATGTCCACGCCGCCGAACAGGCACAGCAGCCGGATGCGGGTATTGGCGCTGGTGAAGCGGGCCTCCGTAAGGTCGATGTCGGCGCCGCCGAAGATGGTAATGACCCGCAACTCGCCGGGCACAGTCCAATTGCCGCCGCGGTCTCCGCCGCCGAAGATATAGACGATGTGCTCCACGTCGTCGACATCGCCGGTGTCCGGGTCGAGACGTTGCCGGGGATGCAGTTCCAGAGACTCGCGCTTCTGCTGGACGTAAGCGCTGTCTACCTGCAGGTCCAGATCGGCGGTCAGGTTCTGCAGCGTCTGGTGGTCCGAGGCATCGAACGCCTCGTCGAGACGCCGCTGAAACGCCTCCAGCGACAGGACACCGTGGCCGTAGTTCATGATCAGCCGATCGATGGTTTCCTCGCGCAAAGCGTCCAATGGTTTGTCTTGCGGCATGACGGGCATGGTGGTCCCCTGGCTCCCCGGTTGCTGGAAAGTCTACATCAACCTAAGCGGCAGACCTTCAGAAGGTAGCAATAGACGTGCCATGCGGCGGATTCCGCGAGCGTGCCCGAAATCCCGCTGAATGGCGGCCCTAGGCGCGGCTCCGTCCGCCATCCCCCCAGCTCGTTCCGGCGGCAAAGTGGTCAATCACGCCAAACAATGGCCGGCGGCGTGCTTCGCTACTGGAGCGTGGATCCAGCCGTGTGCCGGTAGGCTTTGCTCTGCCGGCGGCCGGGTCGCTTCAGCAGTTCCGGCCGGTAGCGGCCGATGACCGAGACAACCGCGAACAGAACCTTGAACACCAGCAGATGAGCGCGAACGCGCCGGTTGTCGTAGACGTCGCCGGCCAGCAGTGAGACCACGGCCCGCTCGACGTTGAGCACGTTGCGCGGATGGGCGAACAGCCAGGCCATGGCCGGGCTGTTGAAGCGGTAGATGAACCACTTGAACGCGCGGATGCCGCGGCGGATGCGGCGCCGGTAGGCGAAGGCGGCGAGCCGGTAGCGCAGGTGCCGCCCGTGCAGCCAGTGCTCGATGGCCGGTGCCAGGGCGTCGGCGCTGGACATGGCCAGATAGACGCCGCTCGAGAAAACCGGGTCGATGAAGGTGTAGGCGTCGCCGATCAGCGCGAATCCGGGGCCGGTCTGACGGCTGGAGCAATAGGAGTAGTTGCCCGCCGAGCGTACCGGCGAGATCCGTCGGCCATGGCGCAGCCGTTCGGCAGCGGCCGGACAGCCGGCCAGCACCTGCTCGTAGTATGCCTGGATGTCGCTGTCGCGCTGGCGCGCCTGGCTGGCGTCGCATACGGCACCAACACTGGTAACTCCGTCACGCAGGGGAATCATCCAGATCCACCCGGACTCGAACCAGTAGATGCTGATGTTGCCGGACCACGGCTGGTCACGCTGCGGCACGTCGCGAAAGTGTGCGAAGAAGGCCACTGCCGCGTGCTGCCGGTCGCGCTGGCGCCAGCCCTGAGCGCGGGCGAGTACGCTGGCCTGACCGGAAGCGTCCAGCAGATAGCGGCAGCGGCAGGTGACGGTGTCGCCGTCGGGTTGCTCTACGGTTACCGCGTGCTCACCGCCGTCCGCCAGGCTGACCCTGCGTGCCCGGTGACCCTCCAGTACGACGGCGCCGGCCTCACGGCAGCGGTCGAACAGGGCGGCATCAAACTGCGAGCGCAGCACCTGAAAGGCATGGTCCGGCGCGTTGCCCAGGGCCAGGGAGAAGGGAAAACTCTGGAACTCGTGCTCTCCCGCACCAGTGAAGTCGGCGGCGGGCTTATGAATACCCATGGTTCGGACCCGATCCAGGATACCGAGCCTGTCGAGCAGGGGCAGATTCATCGGCAGCAGGGATTCGCCGATGTGGAAACGCGGATGATACTCCGCTTCCAGCACCGTCACGGACCAGCCGCGCTCCGCCAGCAGGGTTGCGGCGGTGGTTCCGGCGGGACCGCCGCCCATGACCAGAACGTCACAGTGCAGCGGCGCAGACGCCGGGCGCGCGGTGCCGGCAGCACTCGCTTGGTCGTTGGTACAGGTCGTTGAAACCACGGAAATTCTGCGGCCCCACAGGCGGTCGGAATCAGCTTACTGGCAAGTTGAAAAGACCACCAGTCTTCTACAGAATTGGCCGTCCTCCGCCACCGCACCCACCCCCATCAGAGCGACCCGACCATGACCGAAGAAGAGAAGCGCATGGCCAGCCTCATCGTCGAAGTGCTGAACCTCGAAGACGTGGACCCGGATGCCATCGACCCGGAGGCGGTCATGTTCGACGAGAACGGGCTGGGCCTGGATTCCATCGACGCCCTGGAAATCGCCGTTGCCGTAGCTGAAGAGTATGGTGTTCATCTGTCTGCAGAAGACGAGGAAACCCGCTCGGTCTTCGCGACGCTGAGATCCCTGACCGAATTCGTCAACGCGCAGACGGCCACCTCCTAGTGTGGTGTATCGCGATTAATGCAGCTCTCTGAGGCTCTCTGCGGCTCCGGGGCAAGGCGCGCCGAGGAAGGCGTATCGGTTGATACTCCGACGAGGCGCAACGCAGAAGCCGGGCCGCCGAGGTCCTGTGGGCGCTCCGGTGCGGTCCCTGGGCCTGCGTTGGCGGTGCTTGATGTGGGGCCTGCCACACCGGCGCACCGCCGCCTTGTCCAGGAACCGCACCGAACGCAGAGTGCTGCATTAATCGCGATACACCACACCAGCCATTCATGACCAGCACTTCGCCACTGCTGGAGCGTTGCGGCGCCGAACCGTTGGCGCTCCATGGCGGCGCTGGCGTGTCGGTGGATGCCTTCCTGGACGATGTGGCCGGCACCGCCGCCGCACTGCCGCAAGCGTCGCTGCTGATCAACGTCTGCGAGCAGCGCTACCGGTTCATGGTGGCGTTCTTTGCCGCCGTCCTGGGCGGGCGTACCAATCTGCTGCCGGCAACGCGAACGCCCCAGGCCCTGGACCAGCTTGCCCGGCGCTATCCCGGCGCGCTGCCCCTCGACGACCGTCTGGTCAGCGGTCGGCCCGCGACACCGGACATCGACCGCTGCGGCGATACCCACATCGACGACGCACGGCCGGCCGCCATTGCTTTCACCTCCGGCAGCACGGGTGAGCCCCAGCCCAACGCCAAGTACTGGGGAACGTTGCGCCGCGCCTCGCGCCAGCACGCGGCGCAACTCGACGCGGGCGCAGGAACCGCCACCATCGTTGCCACCGTGCCGCCCTGGCACATGTACGGTCTGGAGTGGAGCGTGCTGATAGCGGCGGTGGCACCGCTGACCGTGTATTGCGGGGAGACGTTCTACCCGGATGACGTACGGCGCGGCCTGGCCGCCGCAGACGGCCGGCGGATTCTGGTAACCACGCCCATACATCTGCGGGCCCTGCTGCGCTCCGGCAGCCGCTATCCGGCCGTGGATACGATCGTCTGCGCCACGGCACCGCTGGAGCTGGAGCTGGCCCGGGAAGCCGAGGACCGGCTGGGGGCCCGCCTGCTGGAAATCTATGGTTGTACCGAGGCCGGCACCCTGGCCCATCGGTGGCCCACCCGCGATGCTGCCTGGCGGCTGTTTCCCGGATTCGAGCTCACGGTCGAGGATGAACGGGCGTGGCTGCGGGGCGAGTTTCTGGCCGAGCCGCTTGCCCTGGCCGACCGCATCGATGTCCGCCGCGACGGCACTTTCGACCTGCTCGGCCGCTGGGGCGACCTGGTCAAGGTAGGCGGCAAGCGCGCTTCGCTGGCAGATCTCACGGCCCGCCTGCTGGCGGTGCCCGGGGTGGAAGACGGTGTCATGGTTGCGCCCGGCGACGATCAGGACAGCGAACGCCTGTGTGCCGTCGTGGTCGCCCCCGGCCTGACGGCAGAGTCCGTGCGCCGGCGCCTGGCCGAGGTGCTCGAGCCGGCTTTCATGCCCCGGCCGCTGCGCCTGGTCAGTGAGTTGCCCCGCACCCGAACCGGCAAGTTGACCCGCCAGGATCTGCAGACCCTGCTCGATGACGGCGACGGTGGCCCGCTATGAACGGAGCCCGCCGGCATCAGGCAGCGGGCAATGGCTCGGCACGAGCCGGCTGGCGCAGCCGCCCGGAGGCCGGCACTTTGCTGGGCATCCGTCTCATGATCGCGTTGGCCAACCTGTTAGGACGTCGGGTGCTGCACGCTGCTCTTTACCCCGTGACGGCCTACTTCTATCTGGTGCGCGGCCATGAGCGCCGTTGCTCCCGGGCTTTCCTGGCGCGCGTGCTCGACCGGCCGGTGCGGCACCGGGACGTGTTCCGGCACATGCTCAGTTTTGCCCGTGTGACGGCAGACCGGGTGTATTTTCTGGCGGACGATCAACCCCGCATACCGGTGCGGTTTCATGGTGCTGAAGCCCTCCAGGCGCTCGTCGACGACATCGACCACGGCGTCTTTCTGGCCGCCCACATGGGATCGTTCGAGGCTGCCAGGGTGCTCGGTCCGGCGTTGGGCGGCGTGGAACTGCACATCGTGCTCGACCGGCAGATCAATCGGCGCCTCATGCAGGCGCTGGAGGCGCTGAATCCGCAGTTTGCAGCCCTCATCATCGACTCCGAGCAGCCGGCGGTGGCACTGGGCCTCACCATCGGCGATGCCCTCAGGCAGGGCCGCTGGGTGGGTTTCCTGGCCGATCGGCACCGCCCTCAGGACCGTACGGTGGAGTGCGACTTTCTCGGCGGGCGGGCACACTTCCCCGTTGGCCCGTTTGTCATCGCCAGTACGTTCAAAGCGCCGCTGGTGGGTATCTTTCCGCGCTGTGCCGGCGATGGCTATGAAATCCACTGTGAGATTCTCTGCCGCCGTCTGGACATTCCGCGGCGCGAGCGCGATGCGCAGCTGCAGCACTGGGCACAGCTTTATGCCGATCGTCTGGCCCATCATGCCAGACAGGCACCGTTCAGCTGGTTCAATTTTTTCGATTTCTGGGCGCACCGATGAGGCTGCTGTTGGCGGCGATAGGATTATGGCTGACAAGCGCCGGCTCTGCCGAAGCACCGGCGGCGGGCGGGCCGCCGCCGGCGGCCGAGGATGTTCTCGCCCGGGTAGCGGCCCAGCCGGGCGAGCGCGTGCACTTCGAGGAACGGCGTTTTAATGAGTTGCTGAGCGAGCCGCTGGTGTTGCAGGGCTACGTGTCCATGGACGACCAGGGCACCCTGACACGAGTGGTAGAGCAGCCGTTTCAGGAACGGGCGACCTTGGACGGCGACACGGCGACGCTGCAGCGGGACGGCCGCGAACGGCGCGTCAGCCTCGACCGGGGAGGCGCTGCAGCCGCCTACCTGCGGGCGCTGTATGCACTGCTGCGAGGGGACGAGGCTATCCTGCGCGAGCGTTTCGAAATGCAGACTTCCGGCACCGCACAGGACTGGCAACTGCGGCTTGCTCCCACTGAGCGCCGCTTGCGACGCCGGCTGGAGTCCATAACCGTGCGGGGCGCCGGGGAAACCGTTGCCGGCATCCGTATGCAGCGTGCCGACGGCGCCTGGCAGGACATGCGTTTCGAGCAGCGCGCCCCTTGACCCGCTCGCTGGCCGCCCGCTGGTTGTGCCTGGTGGTGTTGCTCGGACTGGGCGCCGGCATCATCGCCACCCGTCTGTCGCTGACCTACGATCTGGCGTATTTTCTGCCGCAGCCGGTTACCGACGCGCAACGGATTCTGCTCGACCGGGTGGGCCAGGGGCCCGGTGCGCAGTTGCTGTATATCACCCTGCCGGGAGCCGACTCCGGGCAGCGGGATGCCGTGGCCGGCGAACTGGCAGACCTCGACGGCGTGCGCCGCGTGCTGCCCGGCGTCATGGAACCTGCCGTGGACGCCATACCCGGCCCGTTGTTCGAGCATCGCTACCTGCTCGCCGATGTGGACACCTCGGTGGCAGGCCTGCGCCAGGCTTTGCGCGCCCGGCTGCGCGACCTGGCGGGGCTCGATGATCCGCAGTTCCTCGACCTGGTGGCAGCGGATCCCCACCTGGTCAGCATCGGCATTCTGGAAGCGCTCGGCGGAGCGGCGCCGGATGAGTTCCGTCTGCCGGACGGTACCCCTTACCTGCTGCTGGACACGGCCCCGCCCGCCTTCGATCTGGGGGCTCAGCAGGTTCTGCTGGAGAGCGTGCGCAATACGCTGGCCGACATCGTGCCGGGGGTGAAGGCTGCACGACTTTACGGCGCCGGTGCCTACGGCCTGGCCCTGCAGGGGGACGTCCGCCGGGAATCCACGTGGTTCAGCATCGCCGCCGCTGCCGCCCTCACGGTGCTGTTGTGGGTCGCCTACCGGGGACCTGCTGCGGTGCTGCTGGCGTCTTTGCCGCTGCTGGCCGGCGCCGTGGCGGGGCTGGCCGTCCTGGCGCTGCTGTTTCCCCGGGTGCACGGTATCACTCTGGCCTTTGGCTTCACCCTCATGGGGGTGACGGTGGACTATGGCCTGCACGTCCTGAGCCATGTACGTCTTGGCGGCCGCCGGGCCCTGACTCTGGTCTGGCCGACCCTGTTGCTGAGTGCGGCGAGCAGTGCCCTGGCCTTTCTGGCGTTCGCCTTGAGCGGTTCGCGAGGGCTGGTGCAACTGGGCGTGTTTTCGGCTGCGGGTATCGTGGCGGCGGCGTTCGCAGCCTGGTTGCTGCTGCCGCGGCTGGCCGGTCATCTCATCGTCGGCAGCATTCACGGCAGGGCAAGCGGACGCCTCGAGGTGGGCTTGCGCTACTGGCCCGCGCTCCTGGCCATGGCCGTCGGCGGCGCTCTGCTGGCGGTTCAGGAGGACGTCTGGAACGATGATCTGTCCTCACTGACGCCGGTGCCGGCTGCCACTCTGGCCGTGGACCGGCAGCTTCGGCAGCGTTCCAATGCACCCGATCTGCGCTATCTGCTGGTGTCACGCGGTGCCTCTGAAGGTGAGGTGCTGCAGCGGGTGGCGCGGCTGGAGCGGACCCTGCAGCACGTTCGGGCCGAGGGGGTGATCGACGGTTATCAGGCCGTGACCCGGCTGGTACCCGATCCGGCGACCCAGCGCCGCCGCGCCGGGGCCCTGAACGCTGCCGGGCTCGAGGAACGGCTGGAGGCTGCCGCCGCGGGCCTGCCCATCCGGGCCGCGGCACTGGCGCCGTTCGTTGCCGCCGTACAGCAGCTGGAATCGCGCGGCGGCCGCGTGAGTACGCACAGTTACGCCGGCACGGCGCTGTCCGGCATGGTTAATGCCATGGTCTATCCGGACCGCGACGGCTGGGTGGCGCTGACCTTCCTGCAGGGCCTCGATGATCCCGCCGCCCTGGCGGGGCAGGAAGCGCTGCCCGACGACACCCTGCTGGTGGATCTGCAGGCCGCGTCCCAGGCTCTGCTGGTGACCTACCGCAACCGCCTGTTGCTCGTGCTGGCCGGGGCTCTGCTGCTGGTCACGCTGCTGCTCGGCGTGTTCCTGGGCTCGACGGCCCGCCTGGCCTGGGTAGTAGGCACGGTCACCGCCAGTCTGCTGCTGGCCGCGCCCGTGGCGGCGCTGCTGCTGGGCAGCCTGTCGCTGTTCGACCTGGTGGCGCTGGCGCTGGTAGCGGGGCTGGGGCTGGACTACGCGCTGTTCTTCAGCCGCCCGCAGCGCGGCCAGCGTGAATACCGGGCCACCCAGCATGCACTCGGTGTGTGTCTGCTGTCGACGGTCACGGTTTTCGGGCTGCTGAGCTTGTCGACCATACCCGTTCTGCACGGTATCGGCGTCAGCGTCAGCACGGGCGTGTGTTTGGCCTTCCTGCTGGCGTGGTCGGCGCGTTACGTCAGGCCTGCAACCTGATCGAGTTCCGGCAACGGCCGGCCGGCAGCCACATTGTCCAGAAGCCCGCCGATGCTGCCGGCCAGCACGCCGAGCCGGTCGATGCCGGTGCTCAGTGCCGTGGCGGCATGCTCGGGGCTGCCGTCGAGCAGGTCCTGTTTCAGCTCGTGGAACCACGGCACCCGGAAGTGGTCGACGAAACCGCCCTCGCCGCCCTGGCACACCTGCAGGCTGCCGAGGTGACGGAACTGTTTCTGCATGGTGGCGTTCAGGGCCGAGGCACGCACCAGATCGTGTTGAATGGCGGTCATGAAAGCCACGTCGACCAGGCGCCGCGAGAAGTAGAGTTTGGCCAGCACCGACCAGTAGTAGGCGTAGTCCCAGACGGTTTTCAGAACCATGAGGTCGCGGTGGCCGAATCCCGGATACTGACCGCGGAACAAGGTGAGGGTGTTGGAAAAGAAACCCAGGAGATAGCGTTGATAGTCGCCAGCGGCGGCCGTGCACCCACCCGTGATGAGCTCGCTGATGAACGTATTGCCGAGAGCGATGAAGTCGCCGCCCGGTGAATAGAATGGGTCGGCGAATACGCCGGCGTCGCCGCACAGCATCCAGCCGTCGCTGGAATAGGTCTGCCGGCAGCCGGCGGCATAGTGTTTCATGCTGTGGAAGTCCATGACCGGCGCGCCGGCCAGGCGGCCGGCCAGCAGCGGCTGTTCGCCTTCCAGCCAGCCCATGACGCCGTCGTAACTGGCGAGTTGCGTTGCGTCGACGACGGCCGGGTCGTAGACCACGCCGATACTCGTAGCACCGCTGGCGAGCGGAATCACCCAGACCCAGTAGCCGGGCCCCATGAAGTGATTGGTGCTCAAGCGCCGCGAATGACCCTGACAGCGAGCCTGCCAGGCGCGGTCAGTGCTCCACTGATCCACGTTCAGTTCGCTGGCCACCCTGAACCAGGCGGCGCCGTTGTGATGTTGTGTCTGCCGGTTGAGCTGGCGGCGATTGCGCAGCCAGGCGCGGCGGCCGCTGGCGTCCACCAGAAAACGGCAGTGGATCGAGTGGGCCTCGCCCTGGTGGGTTACCGAGACGCGGTGCCGTCCGGGTTCGATGTGCACGTCGCGAATGGTGGTGCGGTCCAGCACCGTGATGCCCTGGGCGCGGGCACGGTCCGCCAGATGATTCTCGAGAACACCGCGGTCGATCTGATAGGTGGGTATGGGCAGCACCTGGCTGGCGCCAACCTCGTCGAAGGCGGCCATGTCCTGTGCGCCCCGGCCGCCGCCGAAGAACATACGCAGGCCGAACTTGGGCAGGTGGGCCGACTCCAGATGCTCGCGCAGGCCCAGATCTTCGGCCAGATAATGTGCGGCGATTTCCACGGTGGATTCACCGACTTTGTAGGCGGCTGTGGGAGCCGGAAAGCCGCGGTGCTCTACCAGGGTAATGTCCAGGGAGGGGTCCCGGGACTTGAGTTGGGCCGCCAGGGTCAGGCCGGCCATGCCCGCACCGAGTATGCATACGTCCGTCACGCCGCACGGCTCCGCTGGCCGGCCGTGACGTTGAGGCCGGTGTTCTGACCCACCGGCCAGCACAGCGGATCCGTGCGGTCGTCGGCCAGAGCCTCCAGCAGGGTCAGCGCGCTGCCCATGGGGTTGGCGTCTGCCAGGCGCGCCAGACCCGCACGGCGCGGCATGGGCGGCGCCGCAGGCCGTCCCGCTTGCAGCGCCAGGGTCAGCGGCCAGCCCGGGCTCTGCTCACCGGGCAGGATCACCAGAGCCAGCCCCAGCGTCTCGCTGATGGGCGCCACGTCGTGCAGCGGAGCCGCATTGGCGATGTCGTAACCGGCCAGGCCTACGGGCAGGTCCTCGGCAATGGCGCAGGCGGCAGCTTCCAGCAGGGCGCAGGCGAAACTGTCGCGAAAGCCGCCGACGAAGCTGCTGGGGGCGCGATTCTGCGCGCTGATGGACCAGTATCCGGAGGTGGCGTTGTGTACCGAATTGTGAAATTTCGTCGGCGACAGCATGCGGTCTGCGCCGGCCAGCTTGCGGCACATGTAGTCGGTGATGTCCGTATCCCCCATGGCCGAGGCGAATACGGTGGCGATGGCGGCTTTGTCGACGCCGGCCATGTCGCAGGCCTGGTGCATCACCTCCACCGCCAGATTGATGGTCAAGCCGGCCCGGCGCCGTTCGCGCGGCGCGATGGCGGCGGGGCGCGGGGCATTGAACTCGGCATCCGCCGGCGGGCCGTCCACGGTGAGTTGCTGCTGGAACTCGCTCCAGCCGGTCAGCCCCGCTGCCCAAAGGCCGATGCCCGTGACGGTGACGATCATGACAGGCCGAACACCAGGGCGCAGTTGTTGCCGCCGAAGCCGAAGGAATTGCTCAGCGCCCGGCGCGGCCGGCGCGCAGCCGTTTCCAGGGTCAGGTTGAAGTCGGCTTGCGGGTCACGGGTGTTGAGGGTCCCTGGTACCACGCCGCTGGTCAGCGCGTGCAGGCACAGCACCGCTTCCACGATGCCGGCCGCGCCCAGGGTGTGGCCCGTCCAGCCCTTGGTGGCGCTGGCCACGGTATGCGCCGCCAGCAGTTGCGCGCAAACCTGCCCCTCGGTGGCGTCGTTGCCGCGGGTCCCGGTACCGTGCAGATTCACGTAATCGAGATCGGCGAACGACAACCCGCTGGCAGCCACCGCGCTCTCCATGGCCAGCCGTGCGCCGAGGCCTTCGGGATGCGCGCTGGACATATGGTGGGCATCGCAGCTCTCGCCGTAGCCGAGCAGCGCCGCCTCGGCATTGCCCGGGTCGGCGCGGTCGAGCAGGGCGAAACCTGCCGCTTCTCCCAGGCTGATGCCTTCCCGGTCGCGGTCGAACGGCCGGCACGGCGACGGTGCCACGAGCTGCAGGGAATGGAAGCCGTAAATGACGCTCAGACACAGACTGTCCACGCCGCCCACCACCACGGCGTCCACCAGATTCAGTTCCAGCCAGCGGGCCGCTGTGGCAAACACCTTGGCGCTGGAGGCGCACGCTGCGCTGACGGTCAGAGCCGGACCGGCGGCACCCAACGCTCGGGCGACGAAGGCGCCGGGGGAGTGCGGGTTATGGGTGTCCGGCTGACGGAACTCCGGGGCGAAGCGGCCGGAGTCGTCGAGTTCGCGGTAGGCGGCCTCGGTACGTTCGATGGAAGAGGTGCTGGTGCCGATGACCACGCCCACACGGTGGGCGCCGTAGCGGTCGATGGCGGTACTCACGTGGTCGGCGAAGCCGTCCTGGTTCAGGCCCAGCAGCGCCAGGCGGTTGTTGCGGCAGGCCCAGGCGGGTTCTGTCTGCACGTCGTCGGGAATATCCACGCGGCCGAGCCAGGTGGGAACGTCACAGTCCTGCCATGGTTGCGGCGACAGACCGCCGCAGCCGTCCTGCAGGGCAGCATCGACGGCGTCGAGCCCGCTGCCCAGCGCCGATGTCAGGGTATAGGCGGTAACGGGAATGGGTGTCATGGATGAAGCAGATGCACGCATCGCAGTTTCCCTGCATTACACTGTGAATTCAACGTTGGCGAAAGCCCGAAACCACCATGACGTCAGCCACCTTCGCGGAAGCCGTTAGATTTGCCTGGCGCTGGATCGCCAGCATGCTGGCCTTCGTGGTGTTCGGCCTGGGCGGGCTGGCCCTGGGCATGCTGGTATTCCCGCTGGTGGCGTTGACGACGGCGTCGCCGGCACAGCGTATCAGCCGCCGGCGGCGTCTGTTGCAGGGCGTCTTTCGACTTTACCTGCGGCTGCTCTCGGTCATGGGCGCGGCGTCGTTCAGCTTCACCGGCGATCCCCGTCAGGGCTCCTATCTGATTGTCGCCAACCACCCCACATTGATCGATGCGGTGCTGCTGCTGACCCTGTTCCCTCAGGCCGACTGCATCGTCAAGCAGGAGCTGTTGCGCAATCCCTTCATCCGCTTCGCCCTGTCGGGGCTCGACTACATGAGCAACGCCGACACGGCGGACATGCTCGAGGCGGCGATTGCGCGTCTGCGCTCCGGCCGCAGCGTGCTGGTCTTTCCGGAGGGCACCCGCAGCCTGCCCGGTCAGCCGGTGAACTTCCACCTGGCCGCCGCGACCCTGGCGGTACGCTCGGGCGCCCGGTGTCTGCCGGTGCTGATCTGCTGTGAGCCGGTCACTACGAGCAAACAGGCGCGCTGGTACGAGATCGCGGACGAAAAGCCGCATTTCACCGTCCACGTCGATCCGCCGCTTGACCCGGCGCCCATCGTTGGCGCGCGCGCGCCCCGCTACGCCAAGCGTGTATTGAACGAGTTTTTGCAGGGTTACTATAATCGGCGGCTGGCTGAAATCCGCCCGCAGCCCGCATCGGCAATCCGTGAAGCCGGGCAATATTCACCACAGGCGTAGCGCACAGGCGTAGCGCGCAGGGGAGCAGAGCCGCATGGCGGAACCGCACAACGACTACCTGACCCATCTTCGTGCCGTGCTGTGCGAGGAGTTCGAACTCGACGCTGGCGACGTTCAGCCCGACGCGCTGCTCTACGAAGACCTGGATATCGACAGCATCGATGCGGTGGATCTGCTGGTGCACTTGAAATCGCTGACAGGCAAAGACATTGCCCCGGAGCGCTTCAAGGCGGTTCGCAGCGTAGCCGACGTGGTGGCCGTGCTGGAAGCCACATGAGGCCATGGGCCGGGATGCTGGCGCTGGCCTGGTCGTCATCTCGCCTATTTTCTGCTCGCCGGTTATCTGGGGCTGACGGGGCTGGTGGTGCTGTTCGCCCTGCTGGCAATGCTGCGGGTACTGGGTGCCCGGCACGTGGCGCCGCGGTGGCGCGGCGCGGCTGCTGCTGCGTTAGCGGTATTCGTCGCCGCGGTACTGCTCTGGCAGAGTACGAGCCTGCTGAAGCTCTATCCCGTGGCCGTCAACGTCGGCCTGCTGCTCTTTGCCCTGTACACGCTGCGCTACCCGCCGTCTGCCATCGAGCGCCTGGTCAGAGGATTGAACCTGTCCGTGAGTGCGGCCGGCGTGGGCTACATGCGCAACGTCACCTGGCTGTGGTGCGCATTCTTCGTGGTCAACGGCAGCATCGCCGCCTACACCGCCCTGGCCACCGATACCGCCACCTGGGCGGTGTACAACGGTGCCGTCAGCTATGCCGCCGCCGGTCTGCTGTTCGCCGTGGAATTCGTGGTGCGCGGCTTCTATCGCCGGCGCGTGGCGCGGCGGGCAGACCAGGCTCCCAGCTGCCCGTGAGCGGCCTGTGCCTGTTCCGCACGGCGGCCACTACGGCGGCGGGAGATCCCGTGGCGCTGTCGGTGTTGAGTGAGCGTGGTCTGGACGAACTGTTCGACAGCGGCTGGGCCGCCATGCAGGAGCGTCTCGACCAGCCCTCGGCGTGGTTCGTCAGTAACGGGCGTCTCGCCGATGCGCCCGCCTGGCGGCCCCATGCCGAAGATGAAGCGTTCCTGGTGGATGCCCGGCCGGGCCCCGCCGGGGTGCGTTATCTGCTCTATGTGCACCCGGCAATCCGCTGGTTCGGCGGGCACTTTCCCGGCCGGCCGCTGCTGCCCGGGGTGGTGCAGGTGGACTGGGCCGTCCGTTATGCCGAATTGCAGGGATTTGCCCACTCAGATTTCGCTGGTCTGTCCGGGGTGAAGTTTCCGGCCCCGGTGACGCCCGGCAGCGTGGTCGCCATGACGTTGAGCGGCGCGGCAGACCGGGTAGCCATGCGCGCAGAAACCCGGGCCGGGGTCTGTGCCCGGGGGACGCTTCATTACCGTGTCTGAAAGCTTCTGCCTCATCGTGCCCCATTACGACCATGTCGCGCAGTTGCAGAACTACCTGCCCAGTCTGCTGGCGGTGGAATTGCCGATTCTGGTGGTGGACGACGGCAGCCCGACGGCGGCCCGGGACCGGCTGCGGCAGCTGCTGGCCGACCGGCCGGGAACCGAGTTGATCGAACGGCCGCGCAACGGCGGCAAGGGAGCCGCCACGCTGACCGGCATGCAGACGGCCCTGGCGCAGGGCTACAGTCATGCCGTCTGTGTAGACGCCGACGGGCAGCACGAGGCGGCCGATGTCTGCCGTTTGTGCCGGGCCGCCGCCGCCCATCCGGACAGCATCGTTTCGGGACTGCCGCTGTTTGGTCCGGACATTCCCCGGGCGCGCCTCTACGGGCGCATGATCACCAACGTCCTGGTGCGTCTGGAAGCCGGCAGCGGCACCATCCGTGACGCCATGTGCGGCCTGCGCTGTTATCCGCTGGCGCTGACGGTGCGGGTCTGCGAGAGCTACCGGGTACGCTTCCGCATGGATTTCGATACGGAAATTCTGGTCCGCGCGGCCTGGCAGGGGGTAGCCGTCTGCTATGTGGAGACGCGCGTGCGCTATCCCCCGGACGGTGTTTCTCACTTCCGCATGTTCAGGGACAATGTGGATATGACTCTCATGCACCTGCGTCTGCTGGGTGGTGCGCTGCTGCGCATGCCGGTCTGGCTCGCCCGCCGCCTGCGCGGCGCCGGGCGCAGCGGAGCTTCGTGAAGCGGCGTCCGGCCAGGCGCCTGGAGGCCGCCGCGGCGCCGCGTCTGCAGGCCAGTGTGACGCTCACCGTGCCCTTTCAGGATGCAGACCCGAGCGGGGCCGCCTGGCACGGTAACTACTTCCGCTATTTCGACGCCGCGCGCTGTGCCCTGCTCGATCGCCTGGATTACGGTTACCGCGCCATGGCGGCCAGCGGTCTGGTGTGGCCCATCGTCGATACCCGGGTGCGTTTCCTGCGCAGCGTCAGTTTCGATCAGCGCCTGGAAGTCACCGCGTCGCTGGAGGAGTGGCAGTATCGGCTGCACATCGGTTATGCGATTCATGACGCCGACGGGCACCGGGTGACCGAGGGCTACACCATTCAGGTCCCCGTCGATGCTGCTACCGGGGAAATGTGTTTCGGCATGCCAGCGGCACTGTATGAACGCATCGATGGCCTGGTGCGGGCGGCCCTGGATGAGTGAGCGTTTACCCATGCCGGCGGACGTACTGCCCCACGAACCGCCCATGCGCCTGCTCGACCGGCTCACCCGCCGCCACGGCGAGTGTCTCTGGGCCGCCGTGGACATCGGCCCCGACGCGGCTTTCTATGCACCACCCCATGGGGTTCCCGCCTGGGTAGGGCTGGAATACCTGAGCCAGACGGCGGCTGCGTCGTTCGGGGTCCGGGCGCGGGCCGCCGGTGAGCGGCCCCGGGCCGGCATGCTGGTGGCCTGCCGGCGCTACGATGCGGCGGTCGCAGTGTTTCCCCATGGGGCCACCTTGTCGGTTCGCGCCTGGCCAGCGTCCTCGCTTTACGGCAGCCTGGTACGTTTCGAGGGAGAGATCTGGATGGACGACGAGGTGCTGGCCAGCGGCCAGGTATCGGTGTACATGGGTGCCGAACATGGATAGCGCAGGCGCTGAGGCCGTACTGGTCACCGGCGCCAGCGGCGGTATCGGCCGGGCCATTGCTGTGGCCCTGGCGCGCAGCCATCCGGTGGTCGTGCACTACAACCGCAATGAAGACGCGGCCCGGTCGACCCTCGAGGCCATAGAAGCCGCCGGCGGCAGCGGCCGCCTGTTGCGTTTCGATGTGGCCGACCGCGAGGGTACGCGCAATGCCCTGAGCGCCGACGTGGATGCCCACGGGGCCTACTTTGGCGTGGTGCTCAATGCCGGCATCACCCGCGATCAGGCTTTTCCCATGCTCGGCGGCGATGACTGGGATCTGGTATTGCGGACCAACCTGGATGCTTTCTACAACGTGCTGCATCCGCTGGTCATGCCCATGGTGCGCCGGCGCCGGCCCGGCCGCATCGTCGTCATGACGTCCCTGGCCGGGGTGGTGGGCAATCGCGGACAGACCAATTATGCCGCCTCCAAGGGCGGCCTCATCAGCGCTGCCAAGTCTCTGGCGCTGGAGCTGGCGAAACGCAACATCACCGTCAACTGTGTGGCCCCGGGCTTCATCGACACCGACATGACCGGCGACCTGCCGCGCGAGGAGATGCGCGCCATGGTGCCCCTGCGGCGCCTGGGCAGCCCCGAAGACGTGGCCGGCGTGGTGGCCTTTCTGTGTTCCGACGCCGCCGCTTACCTGACTCGTCAGGTCATCGGTGTGGACGGCGGGATGGGTCCGTGAACCGGGTTGTCATAACCGGTACCGGCGCCGTCACCGCGTTGGGCAGCGACTGGCCCACTGTCCTGGCCGGCCTGCAGGCACGGCGCAATGCCGTGGTACGGGTCAGCGAATGGGACAGCATCGAAGGCTTGCGCTGCCGGCTGGCCAGTCCCGTGGCGGACTTCAAGCTCCCCGAACACTATTCCCGGCGCCAGCGCCGCGGCATGGGCCGGGTGGCGGCGCTGGCGGTCCGTTCTGCGGAACTGGCCCTGGAACAGGCCGGCCTGCTCGATGATCCGGTGCTCGGCGGCGGGCGCACCGGGGTAGCCTTCGGTTCGGCCACCGGCAGTCCCGATGCACTGCTGGAGTTCGTCGGCACGCTGGTCGACAACACCACCGCCGGCCTCAATGCCACCAGCTACGTGCGCATGATGAGCCACACGGCGGCCGTGAACATCGGTATCTTTTTCGGCTTGAAGGGCCGGGTGCTGACCACCAGTTCGGCGTGCACGGCCGGCAGTCAGGGCATCGGTTACGCCTTCGAGACCATTCGCTGCGGCGCTCAGGACGTGATGCTGGCCGGCGGCGCGGAAGAGCTCAGCCCCACCGAAGTGGCGGTATTCGATACGCTGCTGGCCACCAGCACGCGCAACGACGAACCGGCCGCCACCCCGCGGCCATTCGACCGGGACCGGGACGGGCTGGTGATCGGTGAGGGAGCGGCCACCCTGGTGCTGGAATCCCTGGAGCACGCTGTCGCCCGGGGTGCGCCCATTCTCGGTGAGGTGGTCGGCTACGGCACCAACATGGACGGCAGCCACGTCACCAACCCCGACCAGGACAGTCAGGCCCGCTGTCTGGAGCTTGCCCTGGCCAGCGCCGGACTCGCCGCGGACGCCATCAGCTACGTGAGTGCCCACGGTACCGCAACGGCTGCCGGCGACGTCAGCGAAAGCCACGCCACCCGGCGGGTGCTGGGGCCGGTACCGATCAGCTCGCTGAAGAGTTATCTGGGCCATACCCTGGGCGCCTGCGGCGCTCAGGAGGCCTGGGCCGCCCTGATGATGCTGCGTGAAGGCTGGTTTGCGCCTACCCTGAACCTGGAGCATGTGGATCCGGCCTGCGCCGAACTCGATTATGTGACCGGTGACGGCCGGCACCTGGACGGTGAGTATGTCATGAGCAACAACTTCGCTTTCGGCGGCATCAACACCTCCCTGATCCTGCGCCGCGGCGAGGCCGGGTAGGCTGCCGTGAGAATCGCCTTCGTCTCCGGAAACCGGGAAAAGCTGCCGGATGCGGTGGTGCCGCTGGGGCTGCTCTATGTCATGGCCAGCACCCCCGACCACCACGAAAAGCATCTGGTCGATCTGTGCTTCGAGAGCGATCCGCAGCAGGCGCTCAAGGAGCGGCTGACCACACTGGCACCGGATCTCGTCGCCCTGGGCATGCGCAACATTCAGAACAACGACTACTCCGGCATCAACGACAACGTGGCCTACTATGCGGGGCTGGTGGCGGCGGTTCGCGAGGTCAGCCGGGCACCCGTCGTGCTGGGCGGCTCCGGTTTCAGCGTCATGCCGGCGGAACTCATGCGCCGGCTGGGCGCCGACTACGGCATCTCCGGCGAGGGTGAGGAGGCGTTCCCGCGCCTGCTGGCGGCGCTGGACCAGCCGCAACCCGACATGGCTGGGTTGACGGCCATCGGCAATCTGCATCGCGCGGAACCCGGGCGTGTGGTGAGCAATTCCGCGGGCAAGGGTTTTCTGGACATGAACAGCCTGCCCGTTCCCGACCGGCGGCTGGCGGATCCGCGCTACTACGAACGCTACGCCACCGACGCCATCCAGACGAAACGCGGCTGTCCGCTGCTGTGTGATTACTGCACCTATCCGGTCATCGAGGGCCGCGTGGGCCGCGCCCGCAGACCGGCGGCGGTGGTGGACGAAATGTTCCTGGCGTTGCAGCAGCAGCCGGCCACGCAGCATTTTTTCGTGGTTGATTCGGTGTTCAACCTGCCCCGCACCCACGCCAAGAACGTCTGCCGCGAACTCATCGCCCGCAACTGGCAGGTGCCCTGGACGTGTTACGCCAATCCGCTGGGGTTCGATCAGGAGATGGCCGACCTGGCGCGCCAGGCCGGGTGCGCCGGCATGGAAATCGGCTCGGACTCAGGCGTCGATCACGTGCTGAAGCGGTTGCGTAAGGGCTTCACCACCGAGGATATCCGGCGCATCCATCGGTTGTGCAGTCATGCCGGGCTACCGGATTGCCACACGTTCATCCTCGGCACCGAAGGCGAGACCATGGATGACGTGCGCCGCACCCTGGATTTCGCGATGGAGCTGGATCCGTTCAGCGCCATCATCATGATGTGGGTGGACGACTTCGAAGCCCTCGACCCGGCGCTGCGCCGCGAGCGCATGAAGTTGCGGGACGACATCACGGAACTGCTGTGGTCGCGCAAGGATCACTATCCGCACTGGAGCATTCCGCCGCTGGGTATCAATTTCGACGAACGGCTGTTCGATATCCTGCGCCGCCAGGGCCTGCACGGGCCGCTGTGGCAGCACGTCCGCAAGGGCGGCCAGCGCTATGCGACCGGGGCCGCCCTACCCTAGTAGACCAGGGCGCGCTGAATATCGCCGTCGAGGTTCTGCACCCACTTGTTGTAGTTGCCGTGAATGGTGCCGTCTTCGTACTCCAGGTTCTCGCTGTCCTTGTACTCGATGGAGTAGCTGTCGGTGTCGTAGAAGACGTCGACTTTCGCCACATGGGAACGCACGAACAGCGTGCCCTCCGCATGGCCCGGTTCGATCTGGCGAATCTTCCAGCCGCGCACCTTTCCGCCCTCGACGATGGCGTCGTAAACCTCGCTCATGGTGCTGCCGGCCGGCACCGAAGCGCCCTGGATGTTCTGCACCATGGGATTGGAGGCACAGCCTCCCAGCAGCAGCAGTGTGGCGCACAGCACCGCAGCGCCGGTTCGTATCGGTCGGTACATGGTCAGTTCCCTCGCCGGGTTGTTTCCGTACCCATGTTATCCACACAGGCTTCGATCTCAACCAGAAGTTCGCGCCGGCAGATGTCGGCCTGCAGCACACTGTAGCCATCGCCGCTGCGTTGCAGACGCTTCTCGAACAGCGGGCGGACCACGGGCCAGTCGTCGGCATGCCGCAGGTAGATGCGGAATGACCGCTGCCCCGGCGATTCGGCATCGAGGCCGTGGAGCAGCCCGGCGTTGCGCGCCACCAGGTCCACGTTGGCCATGGCGAGCTCGAACTGCGCCGCCACATCGCCCGGGTGCAGGGACTCGCTGCGGCGAATGCTGGCAGTGCCGGAAACGTAGAGGCGCTGTCCGCCATGGCGCTGCACCAGACTCCCGCGGGCGAAACTGGGCGATCTCGGCCCGTAACGGGACGGGTAGCGGTAGGCGGGGACCTGCTCCGGATTTTCCACGTAGCTCACCGCGTCCGTGCCGGCGACGAAGACCACACACAACGTATCGCCCAGCGTTCCTACAGCCGAGGCGGCCGGCATGCGCTGCTCGCCGGCGCTGCCGAAATGAGCCTGGAAGGCCCGATGACGCCCCTCGCAGAACGCCTGGTAATTCTCCAGGGCCGCATCGTGGGCGTTGATGCGGGGAATCAGATTCCAGATGCGGTGCAGGGTGAGCCGCCGGCTGGCATTGAACAGCTCGGTGTACAAGGCCTGTGCAGCGGCGTCGAAGCCCTGCGCCGACACATCGGCGAAACCGGCGCCCCACAATTCGTCGCCGCACTGCCACAGGGTCAGGCTACCGCATGCGCGGCCGCCGCCGGTGACGTCGGCCCACGGCTCCGCCGCGCGCCCGTCGATGATGGGGTTGGGCACGCCGATGGTGGAGCCGTTGGTGATTCCGGCCGGGCTCTGGCCGAAGTGGAAAGCAAGCTGCATCTGCAATGCCCTGGGACCCATCGTCAGCGCGTCATGATGGCGAAACGGCTGCAGGAAGCAAAGCCGGTCGCCAGGCGGTCAACGGATGACCGGCTTGTACTTCACCCGCTTGGGCGAAGTATCGATGCCGGCCGCCGCCAGACGCTTCTTGTGGTCGGCCTCGTAATCGCTGAAATTACCCGCGAACCACTCCACGTGTGAATCGCCCTCGAACGCCAGGATGTGGGTGGCTACCCGGTCCAGAAACCAGCGGTCGTGGGAGATCACCAGCACGGTACCGGGAAAGTTGAGCATCGCCTCTTCCAGGGCGCGCAGGGTCTCCACGTCCAGGTCGTTGGTCGGTTCGTCGAACAGCAGCACGTTGGCGCCGCGGCGCAGCAGTTTGGCCAGGTGTACGCGGTTGCGCTCGCCGCCGGACAGATCGCCCACCCGCTTCTGCTGATCGGCGCCTTTGAAGTTGAAGCGCGATACGTAGCCGCGCGAGGCGATCTCGTATTTGCCGATGCGGATCACGTCCTGGCCCTCGGAGATCTCTTCCCACACGGTCTTGTCATCGCCGAGGGAGTCGCGGCTCTGATCCACGTAGGCCATCTCTACCGTTTCACCGAGTTCGATGGTCCCGGAATCCGGCTCTTCCTGGCCGGTCACCATGCGGAAGAACGTGGTCTTGCCGGCACCGTTGCCGCCGATGATGCCGACGATGGCGCCCTGGGGAATGCTGCACGAAAAGTCGTCGATGAGCAGCTCCTCGCCGAAGCCCTTGCTCAGGTGATTCACCTCGATGACCTTTTCACCGAGCCGCTCGCCGGGCGGAATGTACAGCTCGGCGGTCTCGTTGCGGGACTGGAAGTCTTTCGACTGCAGTTCTTCGAAGCGCTGCAGGCGCGCTTTGCTCTTGGCCTGGCGGCCTTTCGGATTGGTCCGTACCCATTCCAGCTCCGATTTGATGGCGCGCTGGCGTGCCTTCTCCTGTGATGATTCCTGTTCCAGGCGCTTTTCTTTCTGTTCCAGCCAGGCGCTGTAGTTGCCCTCGAAGGGAATGCCGCGGCCCCGGTCGAGCTCCAGGATCCAGCCGGCCACGTTGTCGAGAAAGTAGCGGTCGTGGGTCACCGCCACCACGGTGCCGGGAAACTCCGCCAGAAAGCGCTCCAGCCAGCCAACGCTCTCGGCATCCAGATGGTTGGTGGGCTCGTCGAGCAGCAGCATGTCGGGGTTGGACAGCAGCAGGGAACACAGCGCCACGCGACGCCGCTCGCCGCCGGACAGCTTGGCGACCTGGGCCTCCCAGGGCGGCAGACGCAGGGCGTCGGCGGCGATCTCGAGCTGGCGGTCCACGTCCCAGCCGTCTACCGCATCGATCCGGGTCTGCAGCTCACCCTGGCGCTCGAGCAGTTCGGTCATCTCGTCGTCGCTCATGGGCTCGGCGAACTTCTCCGACACCGCATTGAACTCGGCGAGCAGCGCCATGGTTTCGCCCATGCCTTTTTCCACGTTGCCGCGCACGTCCAGACTCTCGTCAAGCCGGGGTTCCTGGGGAAGAAAACCCACATTCAGGCCTTTCTGGGCCCGGGCCTCGCCGTCGAACTCCTTGTCTTCCCCGGCCATGATGCGCAGCAGCGACGATTTGCCGGCGCCGTTCAGACCGAGCACGCCGATCTTGGCGCCCGGGAAGAACGACAGGGAGATGTCTTCGAGAATGACGCGCTTGGGCGGCACCACCTTGGTGACGCCCTGCATGGTGAAAACGTACTGAGCCACGTGCGCTGCTGACCTCCTGGCTGGCGATTACGGATCGCGCACGCTACAGCGCATTCTGTGCCTGATCAATCCCTGCCGAGCCGGCATGACGGGCTGCGAGCTGGCGCAGAATGTCATTGTGCTCTTCACGGGTCAGGCAATAGCGGTTGATGAAATACAAACCCGGCAGCGCCAGCAGCACGGACAGCGGCCCCCATACCAGCCCCAGCGACACCAGCGTGTCCCACGGCACGTCGGCGGCGGAGCGCACCGCGGTGCCGGTTGGCCAGCCGATCAGGTCCAGCACGGTGCCGCCGATGAGGGAACCCAGCGCAGCCGAGGTCTTGTTGGTGAACGAGAAGGCGCCGAAAAAGATCCCCTCCTGGCGCCGCCCGGTCAGGAGTTCGTGCTCGTCGGCGATATCCGCCAGCATGGTGCCGAGCCCCACCAGGAGCTGAGCGATACCGAATGCGCCGAGGCCGCTCAGCGCGGTGATGGCCAGCAGCAGCCCGCCCGTGCCCGGCGGCGGCAACCAGCCGGCCAGCAGCAGCGGCACGCTGACGAAATGGGCACCCAGCCAGATGGCTGTGCCGATGATGACACCGTGCTTCTTGTCGAAGCGGCGGTAGAAGGCGCCGGCGCTCAGGTAGCCGACCATGGAACCCAGCGGCCCGGCCACCAGCACGATGACGATGGCGGTGGCGTCGAAGGCCCAGAAAAAGGTGAGCATGTACATGTTGAGCGCGCCGGCCGCACCGAAGCCGACGATGATCACCATGAAGCCGATGATCACCCAGCGAAACGACGGGTTGTGCATGGACAGCCAGGTCTCGTCGATCATGCCGCGCAGGGTGAAGGTCTGCGTCGGCGCGGCCTTGGGCAGATAGGGCACCCGCTGGCGCGTACCGAAAGCCGAATACCACACCGATACGGCCATGGCGGCTGCCAGCCAGCCGCTGAACGGCCCGTAGGCGGCTGGGTTGAGCTGGCCATTGGGGTAGGCGTCGGTGGCGGTGAAGTAGACGAAGAAACCGAGTACGAACACACCGATAAAGGCCAGGGCGCCGAAGAAGTGGCGCATGGCCACCAGGATCGTGCGCTCGTGATAGTCCTGGCTCAATTCCGCGCCCAGTGCCGAGTGCGGGACGTGGTACAGGGTCATGGCGCCGCGGCATAGAATGGTCATGGCGAGCAGCCAGCCGAACAGCGCAAGATCGCCGCTGACCAGTGGGTTGAAGAGCAGGAAGAAGCACACGCCCAGGGGCACGGCGGCTGCGTACATGAACGGATGGCGGCGGCCGAGCTTCGAGTGCCAGGCATCGGACAGGTTGCCCACCAGCGGGTCGGTGACGGCGTCGAAAATCAGCGACAGGGCCAGGGCGATGCCGCACAGGGTGCCCGGCACGCCGAGCACCTGGTTGTAATAGAAGAGCAGGAACATGAGGAACACGGCGGCCTGAATGCCTTCGCCGATCTGGCCGATGCCGAATGCCAGCTTGGTGCCGGTGCGCAGCGGCGGAATGCCGGTCGTCATGAACCCCTCCCCGGTGGCCGAAGCGCTCGATACTACGTGGTTGCGGGCCGACTGAGCTACAATGGCGCGCCATTCCAACCACCATCAGGCACGGAACCGCGAATGTTTGACCGAGACCAACGCATAGCCGGCTTCGATGACGAGGTCGCTGCTGCCATCGACGGCGAGAATCGCCGCCAGGAAGAGCACATCGAGCTCATCGCCTCGGAGAATTATGCCAGCCCGCGGGTGCTGGAAGCGCAGGGTTCTGTGCTCACCAACAAGTATGCCGAGGGCTACCCGCACAAGCGCTACTACGGCGGCTGCGAGTTCGTCGACGATGTGGAAGTGCTGGCCATGGAGCGGGCCAAAGCGCTGTTCGGTGCGCACTACGCCAACGTCCAGCCCCACTCCGGCTCCCAGGCCAATGCGGCCGCCTATCTGGCCCTGCTGCAAGGCGGGCGACACCATCCTGGGCATGAGCCTCGATGCCGGCGGCCACCTGACCCACGGCGCCAAGCCCAACTTCTCCGGCAAGCTCTATCACGCGGTGCAGTACGGGCTGAACAACGACACCGGCGAAGTGGACTACGACGAGATCGACGCGCCTGGCGCGTGGAGCACAAGCCGAAGATGATCGTCGCCGGCTTCTCGGCCTATTCGCGCAGGTCCTGGACTGGCAGAAATTCCGCGACATAGCCGACGAAGTGGGCGCCTACCTGCTGGTGGACATGGCCCATGTGGCCGGCCTGGTCGCCGCCGGGGTGTATCCCAGCCCGGTGCCCTATGCCGACGTCACCACCTCCACCACCCACAAGACCCTGCGCGGCCCGCGCGGCGGCATCATCCTGGCCAAGGCCAACGCAGGCGCTGGAGAAGAAGCTCAACTCCGCGCGTCTTCCCCGGCACCCAGGGCGGGCCCCTGATGCACGTGATCGCCGCCAAGGCGGTGTGCTTCAAAGAGGCAGCGAGCGAGGAGTTCAAGGCCTACCAGCGCCAGGTGGTAGCCAATGCGCAGACCATGGCCGAGGGTTTTCTGGCCCGCGGCTACAAGGTGGTCTCCGGCGGCACCGACAACCATCTGTTCCTGCTCGACCTGATCGACAAGGACATCACGGGCAAGGATGCCGATGCGGCACTCGGCCGCGCCAACATCACGGTGAACAAAAACGCGGTGCCCAACGATCCGCGCTCGCCTTTCGTCACCAGCGGCCTGCGTATCGGCTCTCCGGCTGTGACCACGCGCGGCTTCAAGGAGGCCGAGTGCGAGACTCTGACGGGCTGGATGTGCGATGTGCTCGACGACATCGGCAACGAGCAAGCATCCCGAAGTCGGGAAACCGTACTGGCCGTTTGCGCGGTGTCCGGATAGGTTGTGTCCGGCGATTTCCGGCCGTGACCGATCCACTGCCGGCCCACTGACGGGATAAGGCGCGGCTCCGTGCACTGTCCATTCTGCGGCGCCGACGATACCAAGGTCATCGACTCACGGCTCGTGGCCGAGGGTGATTCGGTGCGCCGGCGGCGCGAGTGTCAGGCCTGCGGCGAGCGCTTCACCACCTTCGAGACCGCCGAGCTGGTCATGCCGCGGGTGGTCAAGCGCGACGGCACCCGCGAGCCCTTCGACGAGGACAAGCTGCGTCGCGGTCTGACCCGGGCGCTGGAGAAGCGCCCGGTGCCCATCGAGCAGATCGAGAGCGCCATCAATCACATCATGCACAACCTGCGCGCGACCGGCGAGCGGGAGCTGCCGTCGCTGACCGTGGGCGAAGCCGTCATGAACGAGCTGCGGCGTATCGACGGCGTCGCCTACGTGCGCTTTGCCTCGGTCTATCGGGACTTTCAGGATGTGTCGGAATTCGAAAAAGAGATCAAGAGCCTGACCAGCGGCCCCGGACGCAACGGGGCCACGGACTAGCGATGGCGGCGTTGTGCTTATGGGTTCGGTAGCGGATCTGTTGTATCTGCAGGCCGCGGTAGAACTCGCCGAGCGCGGCTTGTTTTCCTGCACGCCGAATCCGCGGGTGGGCTGTGTGCTGGTCCGGGACGGTGCCGTCATCGGCCGCGGGGCGCATCTGCGCACCGGGGAAGGCCATGCCGAGGCCAATGCCCTGGCCGATGCCGGCGGCGACGCATCCGGCGCCACGGCTTACATCAGCCTGGAACCCTGCACGCACACCGGGCGTACGCCGCCCTGCACCCGGGCACTGATTGCTGCCAACATACGCCGGGTGGTCGTTGCCATGCGCGACCCGGACCCGCGCATGTCCGGGAGAGGGCTCGCCGAGCTCAAGGACGCCGGTATCCGTACCGAGCTCAGAATGCTGCCGGAGGCCGAAGCCTTGAACGCCGGCTACGTGCTGCGCCTGCGGGAAGGCCGGCCGTTCGTGCGTTTGAAGATTGCCCAGTCTCTCGATGGCCGCACCGCCATGGCGTCCGGAGAGAGCCGCTGGATCACCGGGCCCACGGCTCGTGCCGACGTGCAGTACTGGCGCGCGCGCAGTTGCGCCGTGATTACCGGCAGCGGCACGGTGCTGGCCGACGACCCGCGGCTCACCGTACGTGACCAGCACTATGCGGTGGACGGCCGCCTCCGGCAGCCGCTGCGGGTGGTGACGGATACCGGTCTGCGGGTGCCGGGCAACGCCGCCCTGTTCGATGACGACGCCCCGGTGCTGTTCGCCCACGCCGCCAATGTGGAGCCTGTTCATCCCCGTGCCGGCCATCTGGTCTGCGGCGAAGATAAGGTGGATCTGACCCGGCTGCTGGAAGCCCTGGCCGAACGGGGCTGCAACGAAGTACTGGTGGAGGCCGGCCCGCGCCTGGTGGGCGCCTTCCTGGCGGAAAATCTGTGGGATGAGATAGTTCTCTATCTGGCGCCGAAGCTGCTGGGCAGCACTGCGCGGCCCATGGCAGATCTGCCGCTGGCCACCTTGAGCGAGTCGGTTCAGGCTACAATAGTCGACTGCGTCAACATCGGCGGTGACCTGCGCGTGCGCCTGGTCCCGCAGCAAGCCTCCGAGACTTAGTTTCCAACCTTAAGAGAGCACCCATGAGCAATTCGGGTCACTGGGCCCGGCGCCGGTCACGGAAGGTCGCCATGCAGGCCGTCTATCAATGGCAGATGACGGGCATGGACCTCCAGCCGCTGGAGCAGGAATATCGTCACGCCGGCGCCCTGAAGAAGGCCGACGAGGAATACTTCAGCGAGCTGCTGCACGGCGTGCTCCACCATGTCGACGAACTCGACGGCCTGCTCGCCCCGGTGCTCGACCGGGCCGTGGACGATCTCGACCGCGTGGAGCTGGCGCTGCTGCGCCTCGGCGTTTTCGAGCTGTCCCGGTGCATCGATGTCCCTTACCGGGTGGTCATCGACGAATATGTGGAGCTGGCCAAGAACTACGGCGCTGAAGAGAGCTTCAAATACGTCAACGGTGTCCTCGACCGGCTGGCGCTCTCCCTGCGCGAAACCGAGCGGGCGTCGCGGTGAACGAATTCGAGTTGATCGACGCCGTCGTCGCCGAGCTCGGCGCGGCAGCGGCCGGTCAATGGGTGCGCCTCGGCCCCGGTGACGACTGTGCCATTAATGCCCTGCCGCCCGGCATGGAGCTGGCGTCGAGTGTGGATGCCCTGATGGGCGACGTGCATTTCCCCCGTGCGGCCGGGGCTGAACTGGTGGGCTACCGGGCGTTGATGGTGAGCGCGTCGGATCTGGCCGCCATGGGTGCGGCGGCCGGTTTCGCACTGCTGGCGGTCAGTCTCGAAGAAGACGCTGCAGCCTGGCTGCGGGGCCTGGCGCGCGGGCTGCGGGAGGCCGCCCTCGAGCTCGGACTGCCGCTGGTCGGCGGCAACATTGCCCGCGGCCCGCTGACCATCACCGTCAGCGTCCACGGTCACGTGCCCGCCGGGCGGGCGCTGCTTCGCTCCGGGGCACGCGCGGGGGACGGCGTGTATGTCACCGGCGAACTCGGCGCGGCAGCGGCCGCGCTGGCGCGCGGCGGACTGGCAGCGTGTCAGTCCCGGGCGGACCTGGACGCGCTGTCGCAGCGTTACTTTCTGCCGCGGGCCCGTCTGGAGGCCGGGCTGGCCCTGCGCGGCGTCGCCAGCAGCGCCATCGATCTATCCGACGGCCTGCTGCAGGACCTGGGCCATATCAGCCGGGCCAGCGGCGTCGGCATGGATCTGTCGGCCGAGACCCTGCCGATAGCTGCCGGCGCCACCCTGGACCACGCCCTCGGCGGCGGCGACGATTACGAACTGTGCTTTACCGCATCAGGCGATATC
Organism: Gammaproteobacteria bacterium; assembly: GCA_034522075.1. Taxonomy (GTDB): domain Bacteria; phylum Pseudomonadota; class Gammaproteobacteria; order Pseudomonadales; family Azotimanducaceae; genus UBA7803. Next base: position 482,871 of record JAXHLO010000006.1, read on the forward strand.
CCGGATCTCGGCGTGCCCGTCCGCCACATCGGCCGGGTGGTTGCCGGCACCGGCGTCACTGTGGACGGCCGCCGGGTCAGCGGCGGCTACCAGCACTTCGCATCATGACCGCCCCGGCCGGCCCGCAGGACGATCAATCACCCCGCCTGAACGTGTCGACCTGGCGGGATCCCCGGGTATTCATCGCCACCGGTTTTGCCAGCGGCTTTCTGCGGCCGGCACCGGGTACGTGGGGTTCCCTGGCCGCTCTGGCCGTGTGGTGGCTGCTGCTGTCCGGCGCCGCCTGGCCGGTGCAGATAGCGGCCGTCGTGCTCACGGCCGTGCTCGGCACCTGGCTCGTGGCCGCCGTGGACCGGCGTTACGGGGTTCACGACGACCCCGCTATCGTGGTGGACGAGTTCGCCGGGCTGTGGCTCGCGCTGCTGGCGGCACCTGCGGGGCCGACCTGGATGCTGGCCGGTTTCGTGCTGTTCCGCGTCTTCGATGTCGCCAAGCCCTGGCCCATAGGCTGGGCCGACCGGCGCGTGCCCGGCGCCCTCGGCGTCATGCTGGATGATCTGTTTGCGGGGGTTCTCACCGCTGTCGTGCTGCAGTCGGCATTTCTGCTCATGCACTGGTCCGCTGCCCCGCTGAGCCCATAGACTTCACCGGACCCGTGCGGATCCAGCGATACCACATGCCCGTAAAAACCGTCGTTCTCGTCTGCGCCCTGCTCTGTACCGGCGGCGCCCTGGCCAATGCCCCGGTGGAAGTCCTGGCCCTGTTCAAAGACCGCGCCGTGGTCCGCGCCAGCGGCGCCCAGGCGATGCTGCAGGTGGGCGAAACCTCTGCGGACGGCATTACCCTGCTGGACGCCGATGCCCGCAGTGCGCAGGTGCGCTACGGCGGCCAGGTCTATGACCTGACCCTGTCCCGCCATGTCGCCGGGTCGTTCCGCAAGGCCGAGCGCCAGCGCATCGCCATTGCGCCGGACGCGCTGGGCCAGTATCGAATCCGCGGCACCATCAACGGCAACTTCGTCAATTTTCTCGTGGACACCGGCGCTTCCGTGGTGGCCATGAGCCGCAGCCATGCAGACTCCATGGGGTTGAATGTGGCGGGCGGCGAACGCGGCCGGGTGCAGACCGCCCAGGGCACGGTGGGATCACACTTCGTCACTCTGAACACCGTCGAGGTGGGCGGCTTGACCGCCCACAACGTTCGTGCGGCCGTCATCGATGGCAGCTATCCGACGGAGATCCTGCTGGGGATGTCGTTCCTGCGCCAGGTCGGCATGGAAGAACAGGACGGCGTGCTGACTCTGGTGCAGAAGCACTAGAACTCCCGCTCGACGCTGCGGCGCGCGAGGTCCGCGAGCTGGGTGTCGGCGAGGCCGGCGCGGTGCAGGAACTTCATGGCCTCGGCCAGTAAGCGGATGGCCCGGTCGCGGGCCGCGTCCACGCCCATGAGGCTCGGATAGGTGCTCTTGTGGGCGGCGGCGTCCGAGCCGGCAGGCTTGCCGAGCACGTCGGAGGTGGCAGTCACGTCGAGCACATCGTCGATGATCTGAAAGGCGTGGCCGACCCGGCCGGCGAACTCACCGAGCAGGACGAAGGTTTCGTCGTCCAGAGCCGGTCTGCCCACCACGGCGCCGATCTGCACGGCGGCGCGGATCAGGGCCCCGGTCTTGGCGCCGTGCAGCGCTTCGAGCCCTTGCAGGTCGAGGTCCCGGTGCTCGGCCGCCAGATCGAAACCCTGACCGCCCACCATGCCGGCCCAGCCGGCCGCATCGCCGAGCAGGGTGACGGTCCGCAGGCGCGCTGCCGGCGGTACATTGGGGGCTTCGGCCAGGGTGCGGAAGGCCAGGGCCTGCAGCGCATCGCCGGCGAGAATGGCATTGGCTTCGCCGAACTGCACATGGTTGCTCGGCAGGCCGTGACGCATCGCGTCGTCGTCCATGGCCGGCAGATCGTCGTGGATCAGCGAATAGGCGTGGATGAATTCCACCGCGCAGGCCGGTGCCAGTGCATCCTCCAGAGCGCCGCCCACGCCCGTGCAGGCGGCGCAGACCAGCATGGGCCGCAGGCGCTTGCCGCCGGACAGGGTGGCGTAGCGCATGGCGTCCACCAGATCCTGGGCGATGGGCGACTGCGCCGGCAGATAGTGATCCAGGGCATCTTCGATGGTGGCCTTAAGCTCGCGCAGCTCAGTGGTCATCGAATTCGTCGGGATCCAGGGGCTCGAGCTCGTTGTCCTGGGTCAGGCGTTTGACCTTGAGCTCGGCATCGCGCAGCGCCGCCTGGCACCGGCGGGTCAGCTTCACCCCCCGCTCGAAGGCCGTCAGGGAGGCTTCCAGCGTCATGTCCCCGGCTTCCATCTGATCCACCAGGGCTTCGAGTTCCGCCAGGGCGGCCTCGAAATCCAGCGCCTGGTCGGCATCTGCGGCCTCCCCGGCGTTCTCCTGGTCTGCGGTTTCCTGGCTGGCAGCGGGCTTTTTCGGCATCGGCGCAAATTACCCCCAGGGCGGGGCGTGCGCAACCGGGATGGATTCGCGATTCGTGACTAGACTTCTACAGATAGGTAATCCTGCGATCGAGGAAGTCATGGATCTCGCAACCCTGGTTGGACTGCTGGGCGCATTCGCGGTGGTCATCGGTGCCATGGTGCTGGGCGGTTCGGCGGGCATATTCGTCAACCTCCCGGCGCTGCTCATCGTGCTGGTGGGCACTCTGTTCGTGGTGCTGATGAAGTTCAGCCTGGGCCAGTTCTTCAATGCCGTGAAGGTGGCGGTGAAAGCGTTCAGCTTCCGCCTGGTCAAGCCCGAGGAGATCATCGAGGAGGTGGTCGAACTCGCCGATGCGGCACGCAAAGGTGGCCTGTTGTCCCTGGAAGGCAAGGAGGTGTCGAGCAACTTCCTGTCCAAGGGCATTCAGCTTCTGGTGGATGGCCATGATGCCGAGGTGGTGCGCAACCTGCTGCGTAAAGATCTGCATCAGACGCTGCAGCGCCATGAGGGGGGCTCGCGGATCTTCGCCGCCATGGGCGACGTGGGGCCGGCCATGGGCATGATCGGCACCCTGATCGGCCTGGTGGCGATGCTGGCGAATATGGACGATCCGAAATCCATCGGCCCGGCCATGGCGGTGGCACTGCTCACCACGCTCTACGGCGCCATGTTCGCCAACATGTTCGCCCTGCCCATCGCCGATAAACTGGCCCTGCGGCGCGAAGAAGAGGGTCGGGTGAAATCCATGATCATCGACGCGCTGCTGGCCATTCAGGGCGGGCAGAATCCGCGCGTCATCGATTCCATGCTGAAAACCTATCTGCCGGAATCGAAGCGCGCCGAGGAGGGGTAATTGGAAGACGAGGTCTTCGAAGCTGACCCCAACGACAGCGTCGAGAAAAAGCGGGGTGGCGCCGGCTGGGTGATGACCTTTGCCGACCTGATGTCGCTGCTCATGTGCTTTTTCGTGCTGCTGCTGTCGTTTTCCGAGATGGACGTCCTGAAGTTCAAACGCCTGGCCGGCTCCATGCGCTCGGCCTTCGGCGTGCAGTCCGAGTTCCGTGCCGAGAGTGTGCCCAAAGGCACCAGCATCATCGCTCAGGAATTCTCTCCGGGTAAGCCCGAGCCCACCGCCTTGAACGAGATCTGGCAGAAGACTACCGATCAGTCCCGCAGCAGCCTGGACGTGGCCTGCCAGGACACCGGCTCATCGAACAGCGGTGAGTCGGGCGATGCCCAGAAGATGGTGGTGGTCGACAAGGTGCGCGACCTGGTGGGCGAGACCGAGGAAGACGCCATAGAGCTCGCCACGGCCCTGTCCAAAGAGATCGCCGCCGGCGTGCTGGAGGTGGAGACCAAAGGCCGGCGCATCATCGTCCGGGTCAAGGAGCACGGCACCTTCGAGTCGGGCCGCGCCGACCTGAGCCCGAACTTCCGCCCGGTGCTGCGGATCATTCAGGACGTGCTGAAGAAAACCGACGGGCGCATCATGGTGGAAGGCCACAGCGACGACGTGCCCATCGCCACCAGCCGCTTCCGTTCCAACTGGGCGCTATCGAGCGCGCGGGCCGTGAGCGTCGCCCATGGCCTGTTCGGCGACGGCTCGCTGGCCGAGGAGCGCTTCACCATCGCCGGCCATGCCGACACCAAACCGCTGGTTTCCAATGAGACCGAGGCCGGCCGGGCGCGCAACCGGCGGGTGGAAATCGTCATTCACCAGGGTTTGAGCGAAGACGTGCAGCAGGAACTCGAGGTGCTGCGCGCCGAGAATCCTGCCGCTTACAACCAGGTGCGCCAGGAGCTCATCGAGCGCTTCGAGCTGGCGCCGGGGGAGATTTTCTAGCCGGTCTTCAGGGAACGCTGAGCCGCCAGGCGCCACGCACCGGTGTCGGCGTCGTTCTCGATCATCCCTTCGGCTTCCAGCTTCGCCAATTCGCCGCGCACTTCCCAGGTACCCATGGGCTGATTCTGCTCGCGCAGCCGGCTGACCACGTCGCCGGGGCGGAACTCGGCGCGGCCGTCTGCCGCCAGCTTTTCCACCACCGCGGCCACCAGATCCATTCGTCGGCGTTCCAGGCTCAATGGGCTCCCCTTAGTGCGTAAAGTAATTAGAACAGGTTTTCAGAAAACAACCGGCGTTGTACCAGAAACCCCCTATTCCCGCCAGGGATCGCCGGACTCGAAGGCGTCCAGGTGAGACTGGAGTTCCGCCGCCAGCGCGCCCTCGTCTTCCGGAACCAGCGTCAGGGCCTCGCGCTGGGTTGCCACGGCCCGGTCGAACTTGCCGGTCTCGGCATAAGCGGCCGCCAGGGTATCCAGATAGCCGGGAGAGCGGTTGCGGCTCACTGCCTGCAGGGCCAGGGTGACGGCCTGCTGGCCGTTGCGCACCTGCTCGAACGGACTGGTGGCGAGCAGCCAGGCGTAGTCGTTCAGGGCCTGGGGACTGTTCTGGGCCGCTGCCCGGGCCAGCCACTTGCCGGCCTGCTGCTGAGCCTCGAGGTCGCCTGCGCGCAGGGCCGTGTAGGCCATGCGTATCTGTGCGTCCACCAAGCCCGCGTCGGCCGCCTTCCCGTACCAGTGAAGCGCTTGGTCGCGATCGGCCTGGACGGCGGTGCCGGTCTCGTAAAGATAGGCGAGCCCCATATAGGCCGTGGGATGACCCTGGTCTGCCGCCTGTTCGAACAGCAGGCGGGCGCGGTCGGGGTCTGCCGCTGCGCCTTCCCCGGTGAGATGCATGTGCCCCAGTTTGGCCTGCGCCACCGCGCTGCCGCCAGCGGCCGCCTGCTGGAAGTATTCCCGCGCGGCTTCGGCGTCCGCCTCGCCGCCTTCGCCCGCCTCTGCCATAAAGCCGAGATAGGCGTAAGCATCCGTGACGCCGGCGTCCGCAGCCTTGCGGTACCAGTCGCGGGCCTGCGCCGGTTGCGGCGGGTCTGCCAGCGGTGCCCGATAGCTCTGCGCCAGGTGAATCATGGCCGTCCCCAGACCCGCATCGGCAGCCTCGGCCAGCAGCCGCCGCGCGCTGTCCACGTCCTGTTCCACGCCGCGGCCGCGCAGATAAGCGATGCCCAGATTCAGCAGTGCCGGCGGATGGCCGGTCCGGGCCGCCTGTTCGAAGAAGGCTGCCGCCAGATCCGCATTCTGTTCCACCCCGAGGCCTTCGGCGTGCAGGTGCGCCACCGCCGACAGGGCCGCCGGGTTGGCCGGGTGGAACTCCAGCGCGCGGTTGTAATCCTTGTTGGCGGAAACGTACATGCCCTGGGCATAGAAGCTGTAGCCGCGCAGATAATAGGCCTGCGAGCGCTGACCCGCGGTCAGGCGGAAATCGATGAGCGCCGGTTCGAGGTAGGTGCGCGCCAGGTCGTGGCGGCCCGCCTGCAGAAGCTCGGCGGCCTGCTCGAGATAGGCGGGCGAGTCGATTTTCAGCGCCCCGGCCGGGCTTGAAAATACCGCCAGCGCCCACACAGTAAGGATAAGCGACAATCGCATGGTGTTCGGGTAGGGAACTGCCCTGTAAACGCTGAGTCTAAACTTTCAGACAACGCGACGCAGCCGGGGTTTTCCGCCCGGGCCGCGTGCTAAGATACACCAGCTTTCCACGGGGGCGATTTGGCTTCGACGTGGGTGACAAAGCCTGAGGTGCATGCCGAGAGGGTAGTGACTCTCGTAAAACAATCGCTGCAACTTAGTATAGTTGCCAACGACGAAAACTACGCACTAGCGGCCTAAAACCCGCTTACACCGATGATCCAGGCCTGCATGGTGAAATCGGTGGCGCAAGCTGCAGGATCGCGTGTAGGCCTCGCCCGGGGCCGAAGCGTTAAACACAATCGGGATCGCCGACCACACCCTGACCGCCGGGTCGTGAGAGGCTAAATCAATAGACGGAAGCTAAGCATGTAGAGCCAAGGGTGGCGTGCCAACGGACGCGGGTTCAACTCCCGCCGCCTCCACCAATTTCTCTTCCAGCCTTGTCCGAGCCCTTCCAGTGCTGCCACGGCTCGAACGCGCCTTCGCGAGCCTGCCGTTGGGCGATCCGCTGGCCGCGGATACGCTGATTGACGCCGACGCTAGTAGACGATCACGCTGCGGATCGACTTCCCCTGGTGCATCAGGTCGAACGCGGTGTTGATCTCCTCCAGCGGCATCGTGTGGGTGATCATCTCGTCGATTTTGATGCGCCGGTCCATGTACCACTGAACCATCTTCGGTACGTCGGTGCGCCCGCGGGCGCCGCCGAACGCCGAGCCACGCCAGACCCGCCCCGTCACGAGCTGGAAAGGCCGGGTCGCGATTTCCTGGCCGGCGCCGGCCACGCCGATGATCACGCTCTCGCCCCAGCCCTTGTGGCAGCACTCGAGCGCCTGGCGCATCGTGTTGACGTTGCCGATGCACTCGAAAGAGTAATCGACGCCGCCGTCGGTCATCGCGACGATGTGCTGGACGACGTCGTCGACCTCCTTCGGATTGACGAAGTCGGTCATGCCGAATTCGTTCGCGAGCGTCTGCTTGGCCGGGTTGATGTCGACGCCGATGATGCGGTCGGCGCCGACCAGGCGCGCGCCCTGGATCACGTTCAGCCCGATGCCACCGAGACCGAATACCGCGACGGTCGAACCCGGTTCAACGCCGGCGGTGAAGATCACCGCGCCGACGCCGGTGGTGACACCACAGCCGATGTAGCAGACCTTGTCGAACGGCGCGTCGTCGCGGATCTTCGCCAGCGAGACCTCCGGCAGCACGGTGTAGTTCGAGAACGTCGAGCAGCCCATGTAGTGATAAATCGGCTCGCCCTTGTAGGAAAAACGGCTGCTGCCGTCGGGCATGACGCCCTTGCCCTGGGTCGCGCGCACCGCCTGGCAGAGGTTGGTCTTGGGATTGAGGCAGTACTCGCACTCGCGGCATTCGGCGGTGTAGAGCGGGATCACGTGGTCGCCGGGCTTGAGCGACTTCACGCCGGGCCCGGTTTCGACGACCACGCCGGCGCCCTCGTGGCCGAGCACGGTGGGGAAAATCCCCTCAGGGTCTTCGCCGGAGAGCGTGAATGCGTCGGTGTGGCATACGCCCGAGGCCTTGACCTCGACCAATACCTCACCTTCCTTCGGTCCCTCGAGATCGAGCTCGACCACCTCCAGCGGCCTGCCCGCCTCAAACGCTACCGCGGCTCTGGTCTTCATATGTGTTCCTCCTGGGTGAAAGCTCTATCCGTGCGATGACTGTTCGCCACCTGTTAGGGCGCCTGGTTGCCACTAAACGGCCTCGTCTGTTTTCGGCGCAGGAAACCTCCCGTATTGCTCGGTCGCAAGCGCAGCATTCAGGATGCGCTGCTGGATGATGCGGTTCACGCCGACCTGGTTGCTGCGGGTGATCAGCGCGTGCGGATCCGGATACAACTGGCCGCGTACCCTGGCGATCGCAGCCTCGTAAAGCGGCCAGCCTGTATGGCCGTACGCGTGCAGATGCCAGATTTCCCGCCAGTCCCTGGCGAAATCATTCAACAGATTCGTGTAATGGGTGATTCGCTGTGGATCGTTGTCGGGATGCTGGGCGAAATCGTCCATCAGGCTGCCAACCAGCCCATCGATCTCACCGGGGGCCATGACCGGTGCAACATTGAACTGCTCGGTGAGAATCTGAGGTGTCTGCTGCGGATCGAAGGGCACCCGCTCGGCCAGCGAATCGATTGCCGAGGTATCGGTCAGCGAATCGAACTGCTGCATGCGCCGCACAGTGCGCCAGAACCGCGATGAGCCGGCTGTGTCGATCACCAGATGGACCCGCGTCTGCTGGCTCGCGTTCACCACCCTGTGTCGTTGCCAGGAATTGAATATCCAGCACTCACCGGGCTTCATGTGGACACTGTCATCGGCGCAGTAGAACGTGACCGACGGATCGGTGATCACGGGCACATGTATGCGCACCCGTGTGTACCAATGGTAGTTGAAATCGATGTGTTCCTCGACTTCGCAGCCGGCGTCCAGCCTCATCAGTCGCGAACGCCCGAGCACCTCGCCAAAAGCTGCCATGACCTGTCCGGTATACGGAGATGCCCGGAGGTGTCTGGTCACGCACATCCTGCCGTGAAAGTCGTCATTGTCTTCGCCGTCGCGTGAAATGAGCGGGATCGCGAAGTTGCCGGGCAGGCCCAGGGGGTGTGGCATCCACGTGTCGGCTCGAAAATTCCGAACCTCCTGGGCGAGCTGGTCGGCATCGAACGCGAATGGCAGCCGGATGAATGGTTTTGCAATTTCCATAGTCCCTCGCGTCGCCGTTCAGCCTGCGGCAAGTTCCGCCATCAGCGGCGAAAGGTATGGCTCGAATTTTTTCCACCGGGTTGTCGACGCCGAGGAGATCGGCTGCCGGGCCCGGAGCATATTGGCGGTAAATACCGGCGCGTCGTTTTCATGAAACCTCAGGCACGCGTCCTCCCAGGGAAGGCCGCATCGGCCCACGAGTTCGCGTATCTCCACGTCCGGGTTCGCGACCAGCCTGCCGTAATCGGCCTCGATGATATCCAGGCCGGAGATCCGGCTCCAATGACGCATCAGTGTCGAGTAGATTCTCCGGTGATAGTGACCAAGGCTTTTCAGGTGCGTGTTGTAGGGCAGGTGCGCGCCGAAGTGCGCCGAATACAGTGACCAGCACGTGGCGATCGGATCACGAGAACAGTGGACGACGCGCGCGTCCGGAAAAAGGATGCGAATCAGCCCGATGGCGGAAAAATTGGCCGGCAGCTTGTCGGTAACGTAGCGGGCATCGAGATCGCGCTCGAACAGCTTGTCGAGATACAGCTCACGCAGCTGATGCAGCAGGGCCCTGACATGCTGGTTGCGGGTGGGCAGGCTTTTGGTCGCTTTTTGCGCTGTCTCCGTCGAAAGGAGCCGCGCGAGACAGTCCTGCATGAAGGGAAGTTCGCCACCTCCGGTCACGTCCGAATGGCTGGCGAGGACGCGTTCTACCAGCGTCGTTCCCGAACGCGGCATGCCGACTATGAAGATGAGTGTCATGTCCAGTTCGAGCGGGTCGAGCGGCTCGGTGATGGCGCTGTGGTCGAACAGCTCGATCACCCGGTTCGTTTCCGCCTCGATCCGCTCGGGGTCGTAGACGATGCCGAGCTCTTGCATCGTCCGTGCCGCGGCAGCATTGGCTTCGTCGTAAAGCGCCATCGCCGACTCGGCACGACCGGACAGCTCGTGGATGCGTGCCAGTGAAAACAGGATGTTCGCCGCTTCGCGCCTGGCAAGCGTGGTATCGCCTCGCAGGGTTTCCAGGTGTTGCGTCAGTGGATCGGAAACCTGCGGAGGCGAAATGTCGACCAGGTTGAACAGGGCATCGGTCTGGGCGGGGTCGATGTCGATTGCGCGGGCGTAAGCCGCCGCGGCCGCCTCTGCCCGCCCGTGTATCTTGTGCAGGTGCCCGGCCAGCACGTGACCTTCGGCACGATTCGGAAACCGCTCGAGCAGGTCATCGCGCGTCTGCATCGCAGGCCCGATGTCGCGGTTGGCCAGCAGCGCCGCGCCATAGCGGATCAGGTGGTCGGCGTCACGGGAGTCGAGTGCGCAGGCGCGCTCGAACGCATCTGCCGAACCCTGCCAGTCCTCGCGATACCCGAGCAGCGTGCCCAGGTCGACCCAGGCACGCAGGCACATCGGGTCGATCTCGATAATCCTGCGAAGAGTGAGTTCAGCCTTGCTGGGTTCCCCGGTCGCCCGGTAGAGCTCGACCAGAGAAAAGTAGTTGTTCAGATCGCGCGGGTTGGCGGCGATCGAACGGATAAGCCCCTGCTCACTCGATGGCTGCGATACGCTCATGCGCGCTAACCCTGTGGTGCCTGGCGGCTGTCATGAGATCTGAGTGCTGGCGCCAGGATCTCGACCAGCGGCTGAAGGTGTGCTTCGTAATCGCGCCATCGTCCCACGGACCTGTGGTAAATGGGCTGGCGCACCTGCCAGCGGCTCGGCGTGCGGATCCCGCGGTCGGTGCGGTAGAACTGCAGGCAGTCCTGTTCCCAGTCGAGTCCACACCAATCCAGCAGGGTTCGTATCGTCTGTTCGGTGTCGCTGACGAGATCTTCGTAGTGCACATCGAGAATTCGCTGGGGCAGCACTGCGTGCCAATGCGCCATGAGGCGACGATAATCGAGGTAATAATGTCCCAGTGCCTCGAGGTCACTGGCAAACAGCAGGCGCTCGCCAAAGCTCGTGAAGTAACACGACAGGCAGGTGTCGAGCGGGTCGCGACGGCAATGGATGATCGCGGCGTCCGGAAAAAGAACCGAAATGAGTCCGAGATGCATGAAGTTGAACGGCATCTTGTCGGTCACGTGCGCTGCATCTGCCGAAATCGACTCGAGTTTCTTACGGTATTGCGCAGCCAGGCGCGACAACCCGGCGCTGTCGCGTGATCGCACACCGTGAGGGTACGGCTCACCGTCGTGGGCCATGCCCGCGGCCAGGTTGGTGATGGTCGAAAGTTCGCCGCCCGCCGCCACCATGGAGTGACTCGCCAGGATCTGCTCGACCAGCGTCGTGCCCGATCGCGGCATGCCCAGGATGAAAATGGGGCGTGGGCGGCCGGCTGCATGGGTCGAGCGGCTGCGCAGTAATTCGTCGGTGAATACATCGATGATGCTGTCGACGGCCTGTCTGAAGAGCGTGCTGTCGAAAGTCTGCTTTTTCCAGCTTATGGCATTGCCGCTCCGCAAGTGACCGAAAGCCGCATCGTAGTGCCGGTGACGATCGAAATACCGGGCGAGCGCCAGGTGCAGTTGTGCGCTTGCCTGTGCGGGCAAGGCAGCGGAGTCGAGCAGCGCCTGCGCCTCACGCACATGTCGTTCGTCGACCTTGGTTTCTTTCATGGACAGGATTTGCGCAAGTGCGGTGACCTGGCGGGGGTTTCGGCCGAGTACGGATAGATACTGGAACTTTGCCTGCCGGAAGCGGCCGGTGGATTCGAGAGCTTCTGCGAGCGTCAGCCGCGCTTCGGCGAGCTGTGGTGCGAGCCTGACCGCGCGGCGCCCCAACCGCACGGCTTGTTCGGCGTTGTCGAGCAGCAGGCTGTTCCGCGCCACCTTCGCGTACGCAGCACCTGATAACGGCTGTGCCGCAACCAGGCGTTGCAGATATGGCTGCGCACGCGCCGGCTGGCTTTTTTCGGTGAACAGCGCTGCGAGGTTGCCCAGCGCATCGCCATGACGGGGGTCGATATCCAGTGAGCGGTTGAAGTAATCGAGCGCTTCATCGAGCGCGCCCTGCCTCAGCCGGGCGACTCCAAGGTCGTTGAGCAGATCCGCCGATGCCGGCTCATGACTGAGCGCCTCGGCAAGATGACGTTCCGCCTCGCCGTAGCGTTGCGCCTGCAGCAGGGCAAGCCCGAGGTACCGCAGTGCGATGGGGCGATCAGGATAGGCCTCGACCAGCGCGTAACAGTGCCCGAGCGCCTGCTCGGTGCCCCCCTGCCGGATCAATTCAGCTGCTTTGCTCAGCGCGGCCGCCAGCTGCCGGTTGCTGGCGGCCGCTGCGGGCGTGTTCATGCCTTCGCGGCCCCCTGTTGGCATAACCGTCAGGCCGTGCCGGCGTGGCCGGCAGCCCGACTCGCGGCGCGATTTCGTCCTTGATCAGAAATCGAAATCGTAACGCACTCCGACCGTGATTTGCCGCGGCGGGCCGATGGTATTGGTGAAACCGGGGTGGCCGCTGATCGAAAAATATTCCTTCTCGTCGAACGCATTGTGCACTCGCCCGAATATTTCGAGACGCTCGAAGCGCCCGTCGGGTACCGTGTACGAAGCGCGGAAATCCACGCGCGTCGTAGTGTCCAGGATCTGATCGTTCGGGTCGTAGCCCATATTGAAAATAGTGAAAGCGTTGTCCAACATCGGAGAATCATTCCGGTGCACTACGGAAACGCCCAGGAGCAGGCCGTCCAACGCGCCGGTCAGGAACTCATACGACGTGAAAATGCTGGCCTGATGCCGGGGGACATTGGCGACGGCCAGACGTTCGGTGAGGAGGGGTGAAAAAATCTCAGTATCGGTGAACGCATAAGAGAAACTCGCATTCCAGCCCGGGAGGATTTCGCCCACAAGCTCGAATTCCACGCCGCGATATTTCCGTTTGCCATCCAGAACACTTGAGAACGTACCGCTCTCACCTATTTCACCAAACGCCGTGGCTGGGACGTTGGTGAGCTCCGCATCGTAGAGTGCCAGTGACGAGCCGACGGATCCGCCGAGCCAGTCCGCCTTGATACCTATTTCATTCGAGGTCATGTCCTGCGGGTCGGTAAGCGGGTTGCCGTCGAGGTCGAAAATGCCGATGTTGGGTTCGAAGCCTTCCGAGTAACTGTAATACGCCTTGGCGGCCGAGAGGACTTCGCCGCCGCTGAACAGCTCGTAAGTCACCCCGAGCCGGCCGACCCACTCGGTCTGTCGCAGGCGATCTTCAGTCGTCGGCGAAAACTCGAGCCTGTTGACGACGTCGAGTTCGGTTCGCTGAACGAGCGCGCCGGCGAGCAGCTGCAGCCGGTCGGTCGGATGCAGCAGCACCTGGGCGCTGCCGCGGATCTCCGTGACATCGCTGACGGCGACGCCGAACAGGGTATCCGGGGGAATCTCCGGGATTTGCGTGCCCTCCGTGGTGATGCCCTTGCCCCCATCCTCCAGCATGTTCAGGTATCCAAGGCCGGTACTCAGGTAGTTGGTTGACGTGAACGTGCCGCTCTGGTGCTCAAGTGCAGTGAAAAACTGGTGCGTGCGATCCATGAATTCAAAGTCGCCGCCCAGGCTCAGACGGGCAGTGAACGTCTCATCTTCCACCTGCTCCTTATATGACAGCAGGTAGACCTCATCGGGGCCGAGTGCAAATGCGCCGGCAGGGCCGAAGGCGTAAACGTAGTCGATGTCGCGCTTGGTATCCGTGCTGGAAATCTTGGCCTCAAGATTCCAGTCATTCGCGAAGGTGTGAGTGATCCTACCCATCGCGACATCGTTTTTCACCGTCGAGTGGGCCTGGCGCGGATCGCCGCAATAGAATCGATCAAACGAAATGGAGCGAGGTATCGACAGCACCGCGTTTTCGTCCTGCAGCAGCGTGCAGCCGTCGAAGGGGTCAAGGTCCCGGTCCTGGCGGTACAGGTAGACGGTTGCCGACGTGGACTCAGTCAAATCGTATGTTGCGGTGCCGTAGTACAACTTGTCGACGTTATTCGTGCTGACAACGGTGTCCTGGAACATGCCTGCGTCCGTGTAAGCACTGACGACGCGCGCTTTCAGGCGCCCGTCCGTGCCCGGTACTGCGCCGCCCACATCAGCCTCGACACGGAAGCGGTCGAAGTCGCCCCCTTCGAGTCCGAAGTCCGCACGCCCATCTGCAGTGGCGGACTTCAGGATCTGGTTGATTTCGCCGCCGAATGCACCGGTCACGCCATAGAGGACTGTGGCGGGTCCGCGCACGACTTCAAGCCGCTCGATTGCCGCATTATCGAGATAGGTGCTCGAATAAGCTTCAATACCGTTGATGCGCGGCGCGCCGAGGCTCTGGCCACGGATCAGCAGCTCCTCGGACGCGAAGCCCTGTCCCCCTTTGTGCACGCCCGGCACCATGTCCACGGCCTCATAGGCGCTGCGTCCGCCGGCGAGATCGAGCATTTCCCGGGATATGACCGATATCGACTGCGGCGTATCGATCAGGTCGAGCCGAAGACCCGTGGCGCTGGTCTGCTCCTCCGGCCGGTAGGTCCTCGCCTCGCCGTAGACGACGATTTCGTTTATTACTGATTCATCGGCTGTTACTTCGGAACTCTGGGTTTGGCCGGACGCCATTCCCGGTGCCGCCAGTCCATACAACGCCACGTGTATTGCGTGAGCGATAGGCGATTTGTGCATCTTAACTCCCAGGTGACAGTGCGAAAGCGTGTCGGTGAAAAACGCCGATCCTCACACGCGCCGTATCCGGATCGTACGCGTTGTTAATGTAACCCGTAACGTGGAAGCGTCGCAGGGCCTTGAGACGGCTAATTTCTCATGAGTTGGTGATCAATGCTCAACTAAGCGGCACGCAGTCGACCCCCATGATGCTGTGTCGATTCTCCGTGATTGCGCATAATCGACGCTACGGCTACCGGCCATCCAAAACATACCGAGTTTCCTATACTCACACTCCGAGACTCACATTCCGACACCAACAACAACAGGACTGTCGTGATGCAGAACCCGGCGCTGGCCGCGAGAGCCAGCAACGTGCGCTGGCGCATACTTGGGCTTGCATCGTCCGCCGCACTTCCATTCCTGACGTCCTGCGCACCAACGTGTCCGTCGTCGGCGAGAGCATGATCGGCGATCTGGGTATCACCGAGGTGCACCTCGGGATGATCTTTTCGGCCTTCGCGCTGGGCTACGCGCTATTCCAGATTCCGGGTGGCATCCTCGGCGACAATATCGGCTCCAGACGCGCGCTTGCCATCATTGCAGCCGGCTGGGCCGTTCTGACTATGTTTACGGCCATGGTGCCCGGCACCGATTACCTTTCGGTTGGCGGCATTGTCGGGCTGCTGCTGGTATTGAGATTTCTCGTCGGCGTAACGCATGCGCCGGTGTTCCCCGTCACCACCGGCGGCACGATCGCAAACTGGTTTCCTACCGGCGGCTGGGGGTTGCCTGTCGGCCTGTCGAGCACTGGCCTGACGCTGGGTGCTGCGGCGACCGCGCCTCTGCTCGTCTGGTTGATGGAAATGTTCGGCTGGCGCGGCGCGCTGTTGGTGACCGCACCTTCGGCACTGCTGCTCGCCGCAGTATGGTGGTGGTATGTGCGGGACTATCCGCGCGACCACAGGAGCGTCAGCACCAACGAACAGGCGCTGATCGACGCCGGGCGTCCGCCGCCGGAATACGAGCGTGTTTCGGGCGCCTGGAAAATCGCGATAAAAAATCGCGATGTGCTTCTGCTCGCCGGCAGTTACTTCTGCACGAACTACGTCTTTTACCTGTTCTTCAACTGGTTCTTTTTCTACCTGGTCAGCGTGCGCGGGTTCAGCGCCGCTGATGCCGGCCTGCTGACGTCGGCACAGTGGATCATCGGCGCCGTTGGCGCGACCGCCGGCGGCTTCATCTGTGACCGGCTGACGCGGCGTTACGGGCTGCGCTGGGGGCCACGCTGGCTCGCCATTCCAAGCCTCGTGCTGTGCGCGATGTTTCTCGTGCTGGGTGCGACATCCGGCAACATGATCCTGACTGTGGTTTTTCTCTGCATCTGCTTCGGTTGCACGCAACTGACGGAGGCGGCATATTGGGCGACGACGATGGCCGTATCGGGCCGACACGCATCGGCCGCTACGGGCATACTGAATACAGGTGGTAACGTCGTCGGTTTCGCCGGCGGCATGATGGTCCCGCTGATTGCAAGCGTCTGGGGATGGACAGTCTCCGTATCGACCGGAGCCGTATTTGCGCTGGTCGCCGCGCTGCTCTGGCTGCTGATACGAGGCGATCGGCAAATGATGCATACAAATGGTGCATAACCGTGAATAGAATTCAAAAACTTCTGCTGTGGGGACTGGCTGCACTCGCAGGGGCGGGCGCCGCACACACTGCGATTGCAGAAACGCTCGACGTGCAGGAAGTCCGTATCACGATGCGCGATGGCGTGCGCCTGGCAGCAGATCTTTACCTGCCCGAGCGTGCATCGGACGACCAGACGTTTCCGGTGCTGCTCGAATATCTGCCGTACCGCAAGACGGAATCGCGAGCCCGCAACCACCGCCTGTACTCGTATTTCGTTGAACACGGGTATGCCGTGGCGCGCGTCGATATTCGCGGCACCGGTAACAGCGAAGGCCGTCTCATTCCCTATGAATATTCCGATGTCGAACTCGACGATGGCGAAGCCGTTATCGAGTGGCTCGCCAGCCAGCCGTGGTCGAGCGGCAAAGTCGGTATGTTCGGCATCTCATGGGGCGGCTTCAACTCGATACAGCTCGCGGCGCGTAATCCACCGGCGCTTAAGGCGATTGTTGCGGTAGATGCCACCGAAGACCTGTACCAGGACGACGTACATTACATTGACGGCATCATGCATGTGGACTCATGGGAGATGAGCCAGGATCTCTACAACGCGATGCCGGGTGCGCCGGACTACGTCATCGACGAGGACTATTTCCGCGACCGTTTCGATACCGAACCCTGGATGCTGACGTACAAGAGTCAGCAGCGCGACGGGCCGTTCTGGGATCGTGCGTCGACGCGCGACAGCTATGAGAAAATCCGTATCCCGAGTTTCCATATCGGTGGCTGGTATGACGGCTATCGTGACAGCGTGCCGCGTATGCTTGCCAACGTCACCGCGCCGGTGAAGGGGATGATCGGCCCCTGGTCGCACGCGTTTCCGCACGAGCCATGGCCGAACCCGGGCATGGAGTGGCGCCATGAAGCCGTGCGCTGGTTCGATCACTGGCTGAAGGGTGTCGATACCGGCATCATGGATGAACCGGCGTTCGCCGTATATGTGCGCGACTGGCATGAGCCGGACAGTGCCCTCGACTACATCGAGGGGCGCTGGCGCTGGGAAGATGGCTGGCCCGTCGAGCGCACCGAACACCGCACCCTGTTTGCGCAGCCCGATCACGGGTTGTCGCCGGAGTCCCCGGAACCCGCATCGCATCTGTTGCGTTACGAGCCGTCGTCCGGCGTTGAGGCGGGTGGGCCAGTCATGTGGTGGGGCGATATCGCGCCGGACCAGCGCCCGACCGATGCCTTCAGCCTGGTCTATGACAGCGGGCCGCTTGCCGAAGACGTCGAGATACTCGGCTTTCCACAAGCGCTGCTGACCGTGGCTGCCGACGCGCCGCATGCGAACTGGTTCGTGCGCCTGTCCGATGTCGCGCCGGATGGGCGCGTGACGCTGGTCAGCGGTGCCGGGTTCAACGGTACGCACCGCAACTCGGCACGCGACCCGGAACCGCTCGATCCCGACGAGCCGTTCGAGCTGGACATAGACATGCATTTCACGTCATGGACGTTCCCGGCAGGGCACCGGATCCGCATGTCTGTCAGTAACGCACAATGGCCGATGTTCTGGCCCACGCCCTACCTGATGACGAGCAGCCTTCAGCTCGGCGGTGATACGGGCTCGCGCCTGCGCCTGCCGGTGATCCCGCCGGGGCCCGAGACGGCGCCGGACTTCCTGCCGCCGGCTGAGAGTCCGTCGCTGCCCGGCTACCGCACGATCGATTCCGGTAACGCGTCGGGCTACGGCGAGATATCGTCAGTCACGCGCCACCCGCCCAGCGGTGATGCTGCTGCGGTGGCGACGAATACCGGCGGTACTGAATACCCGTGGGGCACCGAAACCTACCGCGAAGCGATCGAACACCGCACTTCCGACGAATCGCCGGAGAACACCTCGATGCGCGGCACACATGAAGTCGAGGTCACGCTGGAAGATCGTGTATTGCGCTGGGAGGCGGTACTCGACTTCACCAGCGACCTGGATAACTTCTATTACAGCTATACGCGTCGGTTACTGAAGGATGGCGAGCTCGTTCGCGAAAAACACTGGGACAGGACGATTCCGCGCGATTTTCAGTAGCGTCGAAGACGCTGGCCCCGAGTTTCGGGCCAGCTTTTATTCAGTCCTGTATCGGCAGCCCCAGCGATTGCGCGACCTGCAGCTGGAAGTGGTGCACCGCGTGTTCACTGATGTGTGGCGCCTGCGGATTGCAGATGAATCGGCCCTGGGTGAACGCGCCTGATTCCATCCCGCTCTGCACCGACTCGCACAGCTGGATGTCCTCGGCCTGTACCGTGTCGTTGCCAAAGTCGATGCGGGCCTGCTGCTCGGGGGTGAGCTCAGCCGATTCGTAATAGTAGTCGGATATTTCCAGCGTAAGATTCGGGCCGAGCGGGCGCGTGTAAAACAGCGCCATGTTGGCCGGCCCCGGGACGACGTTGAACGTCAGCATCGGCCAGAGGTGCCAGAACACCGCGCACTGCGTCGGGTCGCTGGGGTCGTAGTGATAGGCCGAATCGCCGCCGTCGCCACCATCCATCGTCAGCGTGGTGTAGTGGCCGTGGGTTTCGGCGCGGTAGGTTTTGAGGTCGACCAGCCGTGCGAAGCCGGGATGCGCGGGCTGGCAGTGATTGCACTCGAGGAAGTTGTCGAGGACGATCTTCCAGTTGCACCGCACCCGCCACTCGCGCGATGCCGCGCGGGTAAGCGACTCCACGCCGGGTACGTAATGGCGGATCTCGTCTGCGAGTCCGCCCGTCTGCTCGGCAAGCGGTTGCGCGTCCGGGTCGAAATTCACGAACACGAGGTTCAGGAAGGTCTCGATCCGCACCTCGCGCAGGCGGAAATCTGCCGGGTCGAAATCCGGCAATCCGTTGGTGCCACGGGCGCTGCGCAGTCGCCCGTCACTGTGGTACGTCCACGCATGGTAGGGACAGGCGATGATGCCAGCGGAGCAGCGGCCGCCGCCCGATACGAGTCTGTGTCCGCGGTGACGGCAAACGTTATGGAACGCGCGCAGGTCGCCTGCATTGTCGCGGACCACGAAGGCATGCCGGTCGGCGAAGTCGAAGCTCTGGTAGCTGCCCGGATGCGGGAGATCCTCGACGTGGCACACATACTGCCATGTCCGGTGAAAGATCTGCTCGCGCTCCAGGTCGAATGCCTCCTGGGTCGTGTAGAACCGTGATGGCAGCGACCATGACCGCATCGCATCGCGATGCAGTATGCGTTCATCGTCCCGGTAGCCCGCCACCTGTGACGCTCCCGACTTCTCAATCATTCGACTATTGCTCATGCTGCACGCAACCCGTGCCCCACCTTGTCGAGGCACCATGCGAGTCGGTCGATGATCCTGTCAACCTCGGCGTGGCTGATCACGAGAGGCGGGGCGAGGACGATCACATCACGAATGGCGCGCACGATGAGTCCGTTCTCGAAGCCCGTGTGGTGTACGCGCAGACCGACACCGAGCTCCTCCGGAAACGGGCGGCGGTTGGCCTTGTCGGCGACGAGTTCGAGCCCGACCATGAGGCCCACACCGCGCACGTCGCCGACCAGCGGATGATCGGCGAGTTCGCGCACGCGTGACTGGAAATAAGGACCGATATCGTCGCGTACCCGCTCGACCAGGCCTTCCTCTTCGATTATGCGGAGGTTGCGCAGCGCGACCGCACACGCGACCGGATGGCCGGAATAGGTGTAGCCGTGGTTGAAAGAGCCACCTTCGTTGACGACGACAGACGCGACGCGCTCGCCAAGCATCGTGCACGCGATCGGCGCGTAACCAGACGACAGTCCCTTCGCGAGGTTTACCAGGTCGGGCTCCAGGCCGTAGAGTTCGCTGCCGAACCAGTGGCCGACGCGGCCGAACGCGGTGATGACCTCATCGGCGATGAACAGCACCTCGTAGCGGTCGCAGATACGGCGGATCTCCTGCCAGTAGCCGGCGTCCGGCACGATCAGGCCCCCCGACCCTTGTATAGGCTCGGCGATGAATGCGGCGACGTGTTCAGGGCCCAGTTCGAGGATTTTCTCTTCGAGGGCGCGCGCGCATTGCAGATTGAAGGCCTCGGGCGAGGCGTCGCCGCCGTGGCGGTACCAGTACGGGGCGGCAATGTGCGCGATCCCGGGGATCGGCAGGCCGAAGCATTCGTGCATCCCGCTGAGGTGGGAGAGGCTCGCGCCGCCGAGGGTCGACCCGTGGTAGCCGTATTCCCGCGCGATCACGAACTGCCGCTGGGGTTCGCCCCGCAGGTACCAGTAGTAGCGGGCGAGCTTGATCGCGGTGTCGCTCGCCTCTGAGCCTGAGTTCGAGAAAAAAGAATGCTCGAGCGTTCCCGGCGCAAGGCGGGCGAGCGTCTGTGCGAGCTCGATCACCGGCGGGGTCGCCGAGCCGAAGAAAGTGTTGTAGTAGGGGAGTTCGCGCATCTGCGCGGCAGCTGCGTCGGCCAGTTCGGTGCGGCCGTAGCCGACGTTTACGCACCACAGTCCGGCCATCGCGTCGAGCAGCGTCTGCCCGGCGGCGTCCTCGATCTCGACCCCGCGGCCACGCACCAGAATGCGGGTTCCGGCGGCGTTGAGGTCGCGGGGGTGGCAGAAAGGATGCAGGTGATGCGCGCTATCGGCGACCTGCAGCCTGGTGCGTGCGTCTATTTCATGCATGGTCGTCATCCGCCAAGGAACCCAAGTGTGCAAAATTGCATGACAGGTCGTGCGCGGGCAAACTATGATTGTTAAAGGTCAGTTGAGTATTTTTCATCAATGTCGCGTCGCCTGCCGCCTTTGAACTCGCTCCGCGCCTTCGAGGCCGCGGCCCGTCACTGCAGTTTCCGTCACGCCGCGGAGGAATTGCATGTGACCCACTCGGCCATCAGCCACCAGGTCAAGTTTCTGGAGACGCAACTGCAGGTGGCGCTGTTCCGGCGCCGCGCGCGCTCGGTCGAGCTCACCGACGCCGGGCGGCTGTACTTTCCGGTGCTGCGTGATGCGCTCGACCGAATTGCCGATGGCACCGAGCTGGTGCGCTCTTCGGCCTCGGCCAGTGTCCTCACGATTCAGGTCTACCCGACCTTTGCAATGCGCTGGCTGATCCAGCGTCTTCCGGCATTCCAGAATCGTCATACCGACGTACAGGTGAGGCTCAATATGGCCACCCGCGACGTCGATTTCGATCGCGACAATGTCGACGTCAGCGTCATGATGGGCAGCTGTGACGACGACAGTCTGCATTATGAGTACCTGTTCATGTCAGACATGTTCCCGGTGTGCAGCCCGGAGTATCTGCGCCGCAGCCCCCGGCTGCATGATCCGCACGATCTGCGCGAACACACATTGCTGCAGGTCTACGTCGCGAGCCGAGACTGGGAAAAGTGGCTCGAGGCCGTCGACGTTGCCGACATCAGCCTGGACAACTCTCTCAGGTTCGACAGCTATGCGCTCGCGCTGGAGGCCGCACTCGACGGCGCGGGAATCAGCATGACGCGTACACCGTTTGCCGCCAAGGAGTTGGCCAGCGGCCGGCTGTACGCCCTTTCGAACCGGTTGTCCGAGCCGATCACGCATGGTATCTCACCTATCGGCGGAACCGCCTCGCCACGAGCAAGATTCGGGCGCTGCAGGCCTGGCTGCTCGAAGAGGTGCACGCCGACCCGGCGCTGGCTACCGAGGTAGATGACCCAGCTCCGGCCATCGGTCAATAAATCTCACCGCACACTGAGAACTTATCGTTTGCCCCGGGGCCAGGAATTGCCCAATTTGTCGCTCAGGCCAGTACGAGTCGACGGCCGCCGCCCGTACGCCTGCTGCCATGAGAGGAACGTATGAACGAGGCTGTCCAGCACACACGGAGCCTGCACACGCAAAGCCTGCCAGCGTGGACCTACCGCGACCCCGCGTTCTTCGAGCTCGAACGGGAGCGCGTTTTCCTGCGCTCCTGGCAGCTCGTCTGCCATCGCAACGACATCCCCGAACCGGGTGACTTTTTCACGCTCGATCTGGCCGGCGAACCGGTTTTCGTGGTGCGCGACCAGCAGCAGGGCATCCGGGCATTCTTCAACGTCTGCAGCCACCGCGCCTCGAGGTTGCTCGATGGCCCGCAGGGGCGCTGCGGGCGGCGCATCGTGTGCCCTTACCATGCATGGAGCTACGCGCTCGACGGTACGGTCTTCGGGGTCACGCATCGGCGCGACTTCGAAGACTTCGATCCCGCCGACCACGGACTCGTCCCCGTCGAGACCGAACAGGCGCTGGGGTTCGTGTTCGTGCGCATACTGCCGGGCGGTCCGAGCGTGCATGAGCTGCTCGAGCCCTATCTCGAGGAACTTGCGGCCTATCGTATCGAGGAAATGCAGCCGCTCGGGCGCATCACGCTTCGCCCGCGCCCGGTAAACTGGAAGAACGTCGCCGACAACTACGTGGATGCGCAGCACATCCGGCCGGCTCATCCCGGGCTGAGCAGTCTTGTCGGCGATAGCTATGGCGTCGAGGTACGTGGCTCCATGCATAAGATGTGGGGGCGATTGGAGCCCACACCGGATGCGGGGCCATCGGTACGCGCGTACACGAAGTTTCTGCCGGAAGCGGAGCACCTGCGCCCCGAACAGCGCCGGCTGTGGGCGTACTACCGAATGTGGCCGAACCTTGCATTCGACGTCTATCCCGACCAGATCGACTTCATGCAGTTCCTGCCCATCTCGGCCACCGAGACGCTGATCCGCGAGATCCCCTACGCGTTGCCCGACACGCGTCGCGAGATGCGCGCCGCGCGCTATCTCAACTGGCGCATCAATCGTGTCGTCAATCGAGAGGACACCGCGCTGATACAGCGCGTGCAGGACGGCATGGCGTCGGCGAGCTTCACCGTCGGCCCCCTTGCCGCCTCCGAGGTCTGCCTGCGCGACTTCGCGACCCGCATGCGCGAGGCGATTCCCGAGGCATGCCATCCACGCAAGCCGGACGAGCCGGCGCGCGCAGTCACAGTCGGAGTCGGCCAATGAGCAAGGGTGACGCTTTTGACGTCGTCATCATCGGCGGCGGACACAACGGGCTCACGTGCGCCGGCTATCTCGCGCGCGCCGGTCTGCGGGTCAAGGTCGTCGAGCGGCGCCACATCGTCGGTGGCGCGGCGGTTACCGAGGAGTTTCACCCAGGGTTCAGAAACTCAGTTGCCTCGTACACCGTCAGCCTGCTCAACCCGCGTGTCATCGAAGACCTCGAGCTGCACACTCACGGGCTGCGCCTCGTCGAGCGCGTCATCTCGAACTTCTGGCCACTCGATGACGAGCGCTACCTGCGATTGCCCTTCGGAATCGAAGAGGTCCAGCAGGAGTTCGCCCGCTTCTCCAAACACGACGCGCAGATTGTGCCCAGGTACTTCGAGGCGGTGGCGCGCATCGGCGAGGTGCTGCGAGGGCTCGTGCTCCAGACCCCGCCAAACGCCGGCGGCGGCTGGGCGGAAGCCTTCCGTGCTTTGCGGATGGGGCACAGCATCCGCGGCATCACGCTCGAGGACCAGCGCCTGCTGCTCGATCTGTTCACCAAGAGCACCTGCGACTTCCTGGAAGGCTGGTTCGAGAGTCCCGAGGTCCGCGCGGCGTTCGCCTTCGACGGCACCATCGGGTCGTTCAGCAGCCCGCACACGCCGGGGACTGCCTACGTGCTGCTCCACCATGCCTTCGGCGAGGTCAATGGCAAGCGCGGCGTCTGGGGGCATGCGATAGGCGGGATGGGCGCGATCACGCAGGCGATGGCGCGCTCCGCGGAAGCGCATGGCGTCGACATCGAAGTCGAAGCGCCGGTCGCCGAGGTTCTCACGCGCGACGGTCGCGCCTGCGGCGTCAGGCTCGAGGACGGCCGACGTGTAGAGGCCCGCGCGGTGGCCTCCAACCTCAACCCGCGACTGCTGTTCACGAAACTGGTCGATCCGGCACTGCTCGATGCCGACTTTTACCGCCGCATCACCCACTACAAGTGTGGGTCGGGCACGTTCCGCATGAACGTCGCGCTGTCCGAGCTGCCACAGTTCACCTGTCGTCCCGCCGATGGTGTCGCCGATCATCACTCGGCAGGCATCGTCGTCGCGCCGTCGGTGGAGTACCTGGACCGCGCCTACACCGATGCACGCGCGTTTGGGTGGTCGCGCGAACCGATCGTCGAAATGCTGATCCCGTCGACGCTGGACGATACACTCGCGCCGCCGGGCAAGCATGTCGCAAGCCTGTTCTGCCAGCAGTTCTCGCCGGAGCTGCCGGACGGTTCAAGCTGGGACGAGCACGCCGACACCTGTGCCGACCTGATCATCGACACGGTGACGCGCTACGCGCCCAATTTCCGCTCCAGCGTGCTCGGCCGCCAGGTGCTGAGTCCGCTCGACCTCGAACGTGTCTTCGGGCTGACCGCTGGCGATATTTTTCACGGTGCGCTCACCCTCGACCAGATGTTCAGCGCGCGCCCGGTGCTTGGTCACGGGGATTATCGAAGCCCGGTCCCCGGGCTTTACATGTGTGGTTCGGGCACCCACCCGGGCGGCGGTGTCACCGGAGCCCCGGGCCACAATGCTGCGCACGAAATCCTGCGCGATTTCCGCCGCCGGCGCGTGCCGCGCACCGCTTGATGCCATCCGCGCGTCTGTCTACGGAGTGAATTGAGCATGTCCGGAAGCGACCCATCAGTGCGAGCGACGGGAGAAGACCCCGGCCTCGCCTGGATAGACCTCGAGCGCTACCCGTTGCATCGCCCTGAGGACCCGTCGTTCGAAGCCCTGGTGGCGCGGGTGCAGGCCGACCTCGACGCGCGCGGCTGCGCCGTGGTCGAGCGCTTCATCCGTGACGACGCGCTGTCGAAACTGGCCGCCGAAACCGCAGCGCTTGCGCCGCGTGCGCATTTCACCCGCGCGCTGGCGACGGTCTATGGCGGTGAGCCCGACGCGGACTTCGAGCCAGAGCATCCGCGCCGACGTACTCTGGCACGCGAGAATGGTTTCGTCGCCGGCGACCTGATCGACCC
Organism: Gammaproteobacteria bacterium; assembly: GCA_034522075.1. Classification (GTDB taxonomy): domain Bacteria; phylum Pseudomonadota; class Gammaproteobacteria; order Pseudomonadales; family Azotimanducaceae; genus UBA7803. The sequence continues at coordinate 507,858 of JAXHLO010000006.1, forward strand.
TGGAACCATACTGCGCGCGGTATACCACAGCCCGGCGCTGAAGCACTTCCTCGCCTGTTGCCTGAACGAACCGCAGGTTCACGAGTTCGCGGATCCGCTCGCGCAACTGGTCGTCAACGTGGTCCGGCCGGCACACATGCATGCGTGGCATTTCGACACCAACGAGTTCATCGTCACGCTGCTGACGCAGCCGCCGGAGACGGGCGGTGAATTCCAGTATGCGCCTGCCATCCGTGGCCCGAGGCGGGAGAACTACGAAGACGTACGTGCGATCCTCGACGGCGACCTTTCGCGCGTGCGCACGCTGCCGCTGGCGCTCGGCGACATGCAGATCTTCTTTGGCCGTTACTCGCTGCATCGTGTTGCCCCCACAGCGGGCAGCCGCGACCGTCACACCGCGATCATGAGCTATTCGCGTACCCCCGGCCTTATGGGGCAGGCGGCGAAAACGCGGAAGATCTTCGGCCGATCGCTTGACACGCACAACAGCCCCGACGGTGCCTGGAAGCGTGACGACGACCTCACCGACTGAATCTGCTCTGAGGTGCCGGCCGAGAGGCCATGAGAAGGAGTCCATGATGACCAAGCCCGTGACCGAAGCAGCTGACGCGATTACAGCCAGACCAGCCAGGAGCGTGCCGGCTGCTGCAATGTTCTCCCGAAGCGGCGTATCGCCGCGCTCGCGCCGGCCGCCGATCTCGACCTGGTGCGGTTGCGCCGTGAGCGCCTGGCCCGCGTGCGCACGATGATGCGCGAGCACGAGCTCGATGCGCTGCTGCTGTTCGTCCCACTCACGACCCAGCGCTATGCGACCGACTCCAGAAACATGTTCGGCTATTTTCTGCGCAACTCCAGCCGCTACATCTATGTGCCAGCCGAAGGGCCGGTGATTCTGTTCGAGTATCCTGGCAGCGCGCACGTGTCGACGTGGCTCGAGACTATCGACGAGGCGCGCACCTCTAAGGTCGTATTCGCCGCGGTGAACGGTCGCGATCATACTGTCGCCGAACCGTTCGCGCAGGAAATTGTGTCCGCTGCTCGAGGTCCGCTTTACCAGGCCGACGACGGTCGCCGTGTCGGCATGGACCGCTGTTTCCACCTGTTGGCCCTCGCGCTCGAGCGCGAGGGCGTCGCCGTGGTCGATGCGATGAATCTGCTCCTGCATACGCGGCGACTGAAGACGCGCGACGAGATCGCCTGCCTTGCGCAGAGCATGACCGCTGCAGAGACCGCGGTCTGGCGCGTGCAGCAGCGGCTGCAGCCTGGCGTGAGTGAAACCGAACTGTTTGCCGAGATGTACCACGCCCTGATCGAGGGTGGCGGCGAATTCATCGAGACCCGCTTGCTGACCTGGGGCCTGAAGACCACCGCGGAATCCACGAAGCCGGAGAGCGGCGGGTGCGCCCCGGTGAACTGCTCGCGCTCGATACCGACTGCATCGGCTGTCACGGCTATTACGCCGATTTTTCCCGCACCTTCTTCTGTGGCCCGGGTCGGCCGAGCGAGTACCAGCGCGCGCTCTTCCGCATGGCGCACGAGCAGATCAGCCACAATGCCGAGCTCCTGCGCCCGGGCATGAGCTTTCGCGAGATCGCAGAGGGCGCATGGGAGATCCCGCCGCGCTTCGTCGACCTGCGCTATCCGTCGATCATCCACGGCGTAGGCATGCATGGTGAAAAGCCGATCATCGCCCACAGCAGCGAGCTTGACACCTATACGGGAGAGGGCATTCTCGAGGAGGATATGGTGGTCAGCGTCGAGAGCTACATCGGGGAGCCTGGCGGCAATGAAGGCGTCAAGCTGGAGAACCAGTACCTGGTTGGGCGGGACGGCCTCGTGCCGATGACCCGTTACCCGTTTGACCCGGATCTGCTCGGTGGGTGACGCGTAGGCGAAGCGGTTCAGGGATTTAGAGCAATTATTGTAAGTGTCCGCAGCGGCCTGTTCCGTTCAGAGAAATGCCAGCAACAACCGCGTCAGGGCGTCTTCAGCGGCAGCAAAGGCCTGGAAGGTCTCAGCCCTGCTGTTGCTGTTGATGGCCACCGCCAGATGCAACTCGGGATACACCACCAGCCAGCTCATCGCTCCCTTGGATACACCGCCGTGATGGGCATGCAACAGCGGTTTGCCCTGATACTCGGCCAGGCTGGAGGGGTTGAAACGCCAGCCGACGGCATAGGATTGCTCGTTGACTTCGCCATTGGCCAGCCGCTGCGGCGTCCAGAACTGTTCGCGCACTGATGGTTTGATAAAGTCATCGTCCAGCCAGGCGCTGCCCAGTCTGGCCAGATCGGACGAGCTGGACAGCAGCCCGCCACCGGGCCATTTCACGCTCAGATCGACATCCCGCCAGGGTCTGATCTGGCCGTCGGCGCGCAGACGGTAGAACGTCGCCATGGTCACGGGTCGCCGGCTGACATCATCGACGGCAGTCGTCGTCATCTGCAGTGGAGCAAACACCAGCGATTGCATCAGCGCGGGATAGTCCAGCCCGGTGATGCGCGCCATGACGTGGGCATTCACGTTGGTGTCAAACGACGAGTAGTGAAAGCCGGTACCCGGCGTGAACAGCAACTCGCTGTCATCGAACACCCCCAGCATGTCATCGGTGCTGCTAAAGCGCCGGCCGAGCCGGATGGTTTGATAGACCCCCCACCAGTCACGGTTTTCCGTGTATCCCGGTAAACCGGCGGTGTGCGATGCCAGTTGTCTGGGTGTCAGTGCCTGCCAGTCCGTGTTCGGCAGATCGTCCACGTAGCGGCTGATCGCTGCATCCAGATCCAGCTGACCCGACTGCACCAGCCTGGCCATGGCGGTGGCGGTCAGTGCCTTGGAGGTGCTGCCGATGCGATACACAGTATTGACACTGGCCGGCACCGGCGGCTGCAGGCTCGACCATCCGGCCGTCGCCGCCCAGATGATTTCCCCTTCATGCGCCACGGCTGCCGACAACGACGGCGTACCGATGCGCTCGCGCTCAGTCAGCAGTTGCTCCATCGCCGCTGCGGCAAAGCCGCGGTACTCCGGCAGAAAGGTCTGATCGGTGGGTGGCGCAGCCGCCGGCAGCTTCTGCCAGCCCCATGGCGGGGTCAGGTAATCGGTGTTGTGACTGATCCAGGCCGCTGCCAGCAGCAGCGTGGGCAGGACGAGTAAGAGAATCGTGCGTTTCATGGAAAACCATCAGCCTGACCCAATGCACGGACACTATTACATAGCAGTGGCAGCACGCCGACAATCCGTAACCTCGGACAGGGTCCGCTGGCGTTACAATACCAATTACCTGGGCTATCCTGAATCGCTCATGCTCCACGCGAGAACTGCCTGCCCGTGAGTTGCGCGATACAGGAACCGATCCTCGACAATCCGCCGCCGGACTGGCTGCCGGAAACTCTGCTCGAAACCTGGCATTTTCTTGCCGCTTATCCGCTGGCCCTTTCGCTGGTGGTGCTGGTCGTCGGCATTGCGCTGGCCATAGTGGTGCGCTTGTTCATCCTGTTCTGGGGGCTGAAGATCGCGAGCCGCAACCGCAATGGCCTCGACGAGCAGCTGCTGCGAATCGGCGCCGGCGTGGCCGCGCTGCTGCTCGCCTACATCGCCATTGCACTGGCCGTGACGACGCTTGGGTTGTCCGAGTTTGCCGAGATGGTCACGCTGCGCGTGCTGGCGAGCATGCTGGTTCTGCAACTCATGCGCGTCGCCATGCGTGCCGGGCAGGTGGGCCTGGCGATTCTGGGCCGCATCCGCGACCGGTTTGCCATCGTCGAGGAGCGCACGCTGCCGCTCTTCGACCTGATGTTGACGATCATCATTGTCGCCGCCGCCAGCTATGCCCTGCTGCAGGTATGGAACATCGACCCCACTGCGTGGCTCGCCTCGGCCGGTATCATCGGTATCGCGGTCGGTTTCGCTGCGCGGGATACGCTCGCCAACCTCTTTGCCGGCTTTTTCATCATCGCCGATGCACCGTACAAACTCGGCGACTACGTCGTGCTCGACACCGGCGAGCGCGGCCAGATCACCAAGGTGGGCATACGTTCGACCCGGCTGCTGACTCGGGACGACGTGGAGATCGTCGTCCGGACTGGGCGACGATGGCCGACGCCGGAGGTCGTCGATGGAATCGGGCGGGCGTTGGGAAAAGTTCCGCATTCGCCTCAAGGTCGGGGTTGCCTACGGCTCATCCGTCGAGGACGTTGTCGAACTGCTCAAGGGCATCGCGAGTGAGCATCCGGACGTTTGTGAGGATCCTCTGCCGCGTGTGCGCATGCGCGGGTTCGGCGATTCGAGCCTGGATTTCGAGCTGTTGTGCTGGATCGACCGGCCGGCCGACCGCGGCCGCGTGAGCCACGAGCTCTACATGCAGATCTACAATGCGCTCAATGAAGCCGGTATCGTGATCCCGTTCCCGCAGCGGGATGTCTGGATGCGTAGTGATGATCCCGAACCAGGTGATCCGGGCGCACAGCGCTAGCTGAGCGGTTCAGTTTTCGACGTCGGTTCCAAGGCTTCTTCGGCAACGCCCTGCAGCGGCGTTTCCGGCGCGCCGCCGGCCTGCTGATCGAAAGCGGCTTGCAGGCCGGGTTCCTCCGTCTCGTCCTGCCCGTCGTCCAGGTGCCGCGGATAGAGGGGCGACAGGGCCGCTACGATTATGCCGATGGCGGAGAACATGGCGAACGCGTCGGCATAGCCGAAGTGTTTTACCAGCAGACCGGCGACGGGGGAGCCGGTTGCCTGGCCGACCGACGACCGCGATGAAGGGCAGGACCGGCCCCATGGACAGCCGGCCCGGCAACAGGCGGATGCCGGTCATCAGGTACAGCCCCGTCAGGCTCATGTAGGCCAGGCCGAAGACCAGCGCGGAAAACACCGCGAGTGCTAGCTGGCCGGGACTGGCGGCGAGCAGTGCCAAACTCGCGGACAGCGTCACCAGCATCAGGGCCTGGGTGATGGGCGGGTTGTTGCGGTCGGCCAGGTCGCTCACCACCGCGCCGCCGAGGCCGGCGATGCCGACCGCCAGCCACAACCACCCGGTCTGATCGGCTGGCAGGGCGCCCAGGTTGACCGCCAGGTCGGGCGCGAAGATCCAGTACGCGGAGGCGATGAAACCCATCGCGAAGGCGAACGACGACAGCCAGGCGAGGCGCGCCCACTGCAGCGCGCTGATCGGGGGCGGCGGCGCGGCATTCGCCGGGGTGACCCGCGACACCGAGGGGATGAAGTACCACGCGGCCAGACACCCCGGCCCCCGCCGCGACGGCAAACGAACAGGTAAGCCAGACGCCAGGCGTCGGCCAGGAACAGGACCGCCGGCACGGCGACACGCCACGCCGATGCTGGTGCCCGCGTTCATGACCGCGCTGACGCGCCCGTGCAGCGAGCGCTCCACCAGCACCTGCATGGCGGCACGTGAGCGCGGGCATCATCAGACCGGTGCAGACGCCGCAGGCGAACACGCCCGCGCCGAGCGGATAGCGCGCCCGTGCGCCTGGCTGATCAGCGCCAGGCCGCCGACGCCGAAGGCGCCGGACAACAGCGCCGTGTTGCGGGCACCGAGGCGATGCAGCGGCGATCGGCGCGACCAGCGTGGCCAGCGCGAAACTGATCGAGCGGCAGCGCGCCGATGACAGCCGATGACGTCCGGTGTCAGCTCCAGCTGCGGCGCGGATGGGCGGCACGAACAGCCCGAAGGCGAAGCGCGCGAGCCCGAAGCTGATCGCCACCAGGGCTGCACCGAGCAGCGCGAATCCGGTTGTGGCAAGGGGCTTCATGCCGACTCGGCCGGGCATTCACAGGTGAGGTTCACGCGCGGGGTTCCGGAGTTCATAAACACTGCCTCACAGTCTGATGACGGCCACGTCGCCAGGTGCCAGGGCCGGCCCGCCGATCAGCCATCGACCGTCGTCCAGCGCCAGAGTGCGGAATTGATCGGCGTAGTTGAACGCGAATAACAGCCCGCCGCGCTGCCGCAGCCGCACGCCGGGCGGCAACGAGACCGTGCGCAGGCCTGCGTCCCGAGCCAGGCGCTGGATCAGGAAATCGAGAAAGGCCGCATCCGGCCAGGCGGCCAGGTAGTGGCGGTTCGCCGTCGCGTACCAGACGCCGCGGCCGTCCTCCGTCCTGGCCAGGGGTGCATGGTCCGACTCCACGTGTTCCAGCCAGGTGTGCACGCCGCCCTGCTGCTGGTCGAGTGCCAGATGTACCTCCGGCGGCAGGCTGTCGATGCTGGTGACCCGCAGGCCGAGCAGATCGCGCAACGGCCCGGGTTCCCCCGCCGCCGGCACGGCAAACGACGCCGTCTTGCTGCCGCTGCGCGGTCCCACCAGCAAAGGTACGTCCAGGGCGGCCAGATGCTCTACCCAGGGCTCCGGCACGATGGGCAGGCACGGCACCGCCACCGCCTGATAGCCGGACAGATCCGCTCCCGGCTCCACGACGTCCACCGATATACCCAGCCGGCGCCAGGCGCTGTAGCACTCGAACGCCAGGCGCAGGGCGGAGAACCCCGCCGACTGGGGCTGAATTGCGGTGACCCAGCAGCTTGCGTAGTCGAACACCAGCGCGACCTGCCCCTGGCCCGGCGGCTCGAGTTTGATGTCCTGCAACTCCTCATGGACCCGGCGTACTTCATGTGCGCCCTGCGCCAGGGCGCCGTCCACGTTCTGCAGCCCGGCATGCATCTGTTCCTGGGCAAACGGCGCACGGCGCCAGCGGAACAGTGATATCAGCTCGGCACCGTGGGCAATGGCTTCCCACAGCCACAGGCGAACCATGCCTGGCAACGGCGCTGCGTTGTACCGGGCCCAGTTCACCGGCCCGGGCTGCTGCTCCATGATCCACAGCCGCCCACGGCCCACGGCGCGATACAGGTCGTGGTGAAACGCCGCCAGGTCGGGATGCCCCTGGCGCCGGTAGGCAAGGCGGTCTGCGGAAGCAAAGAATCCCTGCTGCAGAAACCCCAGCGGATAACTGTCCCAGCTGGCGACATCCAGATCCCGGCCCACGGCGAAGTGATCGAAGTCGGTGAAGAACCCCATGAAGTTGTGCGTGATCGAACGCTCCGGTGAGGCGCGCCGCAGAATCTCCGTCTGCTCGCGGTTGAAGCTCACCACCTGATCTGACGAATAGCGCTGGAAGTCCAGCCGGTGTGCCGGGTTCGCCTCGGTCACCGCGGCCGACGGCGCGTCGATCTGTTCGAAGGACGTGTACTCCTGGCTCCAGAACACGTTGCCCCAGGCCGTATTCAGGTGGGCGATATCGCCGTAGCGCTGCGCCAGCCATGTCCGGAAACCCTGCGCCGCCGACGCGCTGTAACTGAGCACGGTATCGTGACAGCCGAATTCATTGTCGGTCTGCCATCCCATCACGGCAGGGTGATCGCCGTAGCGCTCGGCCATGGCACTGACGATACGCCTGGCCTCATGTCGATATCGCTCGCTGGAAAAGCAATAGTGGCGTCGGGAGCCGAAGCGTCGCGGCCGCCCATGCTGGTCGGCGGGCAGGATGTCGGGTAATTCGTCCACCAGCCATTTCGGCGGACATGCCGTCGGTGTTCCGAGGATGACGTGCAGGCCAGCCGCGGACAGGGTTTCCAGCGCCCGGTCCAGGCCGTGCGCGGCGAGTGGAATTCGCCGCGCGCGCGGCTCGTCTGCGTCGCGGCGGACTCGCCGAGGCGTCGCCGAGAAATGCCGAGTTCCCGCATGGCGGCTGCATCCTCCGGCCACCGGGCTTCCGGCCAGTGCTCTGGGTAGTAGCACACACCGATGCGCGCAGAGCTGGTCATGGATCAGAACCTTACAGGAGCTCGCGGGCAGGATACCATCGCGATGCGGCGGGAATGACCGGGAGATTCGGGTAGACTCGCCCCGTCATCCACGAGCCCTGTCAGACTCTTGAACTACGCGCCATGCTCCGCCAGCCCTTGACCCTTGACGCCGTTCGGCGGCGATTCGCGGCGTGCTTTTCGACCGCGGGAGCCGAGCCTGTCGTCGCGTTCGCGCCCGGCCGGGTAAATCTCATCGGCGATCATATCGACTACTGCGGCGGCCGCGTGCTGCCCATGCCCATCCAGTACGGCACCTGGGTGGCGGCAGCAGCCAACGGTACCGGGGAGATCCGGGCCCGCAGCGACAATGCCGAGACGACCATCCACCTGACGGAAGACCGGCAAACGCCGTTTCCAGCCGGTCACTGGGGGCGTTTTGTCGCCGGCGCAGACGCCGTTCTCGGGAACCACGGCGCGCCGTGCCGCGGCATGAATCTGCTGATCGCAGGCGACATACCGGCCAGCGGTCTGTCCAGCTCGGCATCGCTCAGTGTGGCTCTGTTGCTGGCCATGGGGGCGCTGTCAGGCAGCCGTCTGCAGGGCCTGAACCTGGCTCTGGCAGCACAACAGATCGAGCATCGCCATGTGGGTGTTGCCTGCGGACTCATGGACCAGGCGGCGGTCGTGCTCGGCCAGCCCGATGCCGCGCTGCGCTTCGACTGCGCGACACAGGAAGGCCAGGCCATTGCCCTGGGCCATGAGCAATGCGCAATCATCGTGGCGGACAGCGGCGTTGCACGGTCCCTGGCGGCATCGGCGTACAACACGCGCCTCGACGAGCTGGCGCGCATCGGCTCGGCACTGGACCTGGCGCCAGCGACGCTGGCCCGCACGCTGCAGACACCCCCCGAACTCGACGATCCTGTGCTCACCCGGCGCGCCCGCCATATCGCGACCGAGCAGTCGCGGGTCGATGCGGCATGTGCCGCGCTGCAGCGGGGTGACTGGTGTGATTTCGGCCGGATGCTTCACGCCAGCCACGCTTCCCTGCGTGATGACTACGCCGTGAGCTGCGCCGAGGTCGACCTGCTGGTGGAGATTTTCGCCAGACAGCCCGGCTGCTACGGCGCCCGTATGACCGGTGCCGGCTTTGGCGGAGCCGTGGTGGCGGCAGTAAGCAGTGATCAGGCAGACACCTGCGCCCGCGCCGCGGCGGAAGCATATGCAGGTCCGGGCGGCCGCACTCTGCAGACATTCGTTGCCCGGTCACGGGGCGGGGCCCGGCTTCATGACTGAACGGCGCTACGACCCGCTGGGACAACGCTGGGTGATCGTTTCCCCGCAACGGGTGCAACGGCCCTGGCAGGGAGAACGCGACAGACAGCCGCTTGCTGCGTTACCGGAGCGTGAGGCGCATTGTCATCTGTGCCCCGGCTCGAGTCGTGCGACCGGACAAAGCAACCCGGCCTACCAGGGCGTCTACGTATTCGACAATGACTTTCCCGCCCTGGCCGGCGATTCCGCTCGGGTTTCCACCAGCGGCCTGCTGCGCAGTGAGCCGGTAGAGGGCCGTTGCCGGGTGCTCTGCTACCACGATCGTCATGACCTGACCCTGAGTACCTTGCCCGACAAGGCCCTGCACGTCGTCATAGATACCTGGGTGAACGAGTACGCTGCCCTCAGCCGCGAGTATGCCTGGGTGCAGATCTTCGAGAACCGCGGCCGCATGATGGGTTGCTCGAGCGACCACCCGCATGGGCAGATCTGGGCCAGCAGCCACGTGCCGACCCTGCCTGCTGTGGAAGACACAGCCCAGCGTGAGTACCTGCAGGCCCATGGCGCCAGTCTGCTGCTGGACTATCTGCAGGCCGAGCTGAGCGATCCCGTTCGCCTGGTGACCGCCAATGACGACTGGGCCGTGCTGGTGCCCTACTGGGCAAGCTGGCCGTTCGAGACTCTGCTGCTGCCGCGGCGTCCTCTGGCAGAGCTCACCGGCATGACGCCGGCGGAACGACGCCACCTCGCCGACATTCTGCAGAAGCTGCTAGGTGCTTACGATGCCTTGTTCGGCGTACCCATGCCTTACTCCATGGGCTGGCATGGCCGTGGTACCGGCGGACACTGGCAGCTCCACGCCCATTTTTATCCGCCGCTGCTGCGTTCGGCCAGCGTGCGCAAATTCATGGTGGGCTATGAGATGCTGGCGGAAGCGCAACGGGACCTGACACCGGAAGATGCTGCGAAACACCTGCGCGATCAGATTCCCGGCACTGGCTGATCCGTTTCGGTATCACCCGCCAACGGTACGACTTCAACCAGCAGGGCACGCATCGGTGCCATGACCGGCATGGGTAAGCCGTGCGCGCCGAGGAACTCACCGTGGGTCTGCAGCGCTTCGCCGGCCACCCACTGCGGCTGTTGCCGCGCCCCGCGCAGAATGGATCTGTCGAGCAGCGGTGCTCGAACCCGGACATCGCCGCGCAGATGCCGAATTTTCAACGGTGCCGGTACGTTGTCGGCACGTGGCCGCATCTGCAGTACACAGATCAACGCACGGTTCCGCTCCCGGGCGAACACGCCTACGGCACACAGACCCGGATCAGGGTGTGGCAACGCCAGCAGGTGCCCCTGGGCCAGCCAGCTTCGATGCCGCTTGTGCAGGTCGATGTACGCGCGTACGTCAGCCTGTTGTGCCGCGCTGAGTTCCAGCGGATCAAGCTCCAGCCCCATGGAGCCAAGCACCGACATGGCTGCCCTGGCATGCAGGCTCCAGCGGCGCCCGGTCTGATGACTGACCTCCGGTCCGATATGGCAACCCATGACCTCCGGCGGCGCGAACAGCCCGAAAGCGGCCATCATCGGCAGGCGCACATCAGGATCATGGGCATCGGACAGCCAGACCCGATTGCACCGGCCCAGCGCACTCCAGTCGGCGCGGCCTCCGCCGGAGGCACAGGCTTCGATGTCCAGGTCCGGCCGTGCGCCCTGCACTGTATCGACCAGCCGCAGTACAGCAGGAACCAGAGGCCGTCCGGCTGCCTGTGGCACGTCACGATTCATATCCCACTTCAGGGAGTCGATGCTTGCGTCGTCGACGATATCGGTGAGCACGCAGCGAAGATGCTGGAAGCAATCCGGGTTGCACAGATCCAGCGCATATTGATGACGGCCGAGAGGCTGATCCGGCCTTCCCAGGATCCACTCCGGATGTGCTTCGTACAGCGCACTGTCGGCATTGGCCATCTCCGGTTCCACCCATAAGCCGAACTGCATGCCTGCGGCGTTGACGTGGTCGATCAGAGGGTGCAATCCCTGGGGGTAGACGTCGGGCCGCGGGGTCCAGTCACCGAGGCCCCGGCTGTCGTCCACGCGCCGGCCGAACCATCCGTCGTCGAGAACAAAGCGCTCCACGCCCAGTGCTGCGGCGGCATCCGCCATGGCCTTCAGCCGGTCGAGCTGATGGTCGAAGTACACACCTTCCCAGGTGTTGAGTTGTACCTGCTGCGCCGCCGTCCGCCCGCTCCGGACCCGCATGCGCCGGGCGGCATCCTGAAACCGCTGGCGGATGCCGTTGAGGCCCTTGTCTGACCAGCTCAGGTACAGGGTGGGCATATGCCGCGCGCCGCCGGGATCCACTGACAGCTCAGCGAGGTCGAGCACGTACCGGGCGATGTAGCGCCCCTCCCTGGTGCGCTGAACCATGAACCGGTAGTTGCCGAACCAGGCCAGGTGCATCGCCAGCAACTCGCCGTGGTCCTCGCCGAAAGACGTCTCGCCGGCCAGCCAGCCGGGAAACGCATCGTGAGCCGTGCGCGAGCCGCAGCGGCTGCTGATCTGCCATCCGCCGGCGAGATTTCTGCGCTCTGTGGCGAACTCGCCGGCCCAGCGGCCGGTGAAACCCAGCCCTTCCAGGGCCTGCGGCGGCAGCCCGATACTGTAGGCAACTTCTGCCAGCGGTTCCGGTACCGAGCTGTGGACGCTCATGTCGAACGCGAACACGCCTGCATCCAGCACGCTCACGGTGTATTCCACGCGCCGGCCATCCGTGTGCCAATAGCTGATGCTCAGGGTCTCTGCATCCGGCGCAGCAACCTCTGCCTGCCAGGGCTGCGCAGCATCACCCCCGGACCACCCGGGCTCTCCGGTCCAGCCTGCGGCCGGGTCAGGCAGCAGCGGTATGCCCGCCGGGCCACGAATGAGGCTGTCAGCGCGGGCGCCGGCTAGAGCTTGCGGCGTCGATACGGGCCCCAGGGGCGGCCCCAGATGGACGATGGCCGGCGCCTGGTTGGCACCGGCAAGCAGACACAACTCGGCGTCATCGGCGTGCAGGCGCCACAGCCGGGCCTCCGCCCGATCATTGCCCGAGGGCGCCGCCATCAGCTGAACACCCAGTAAATGCCCAGTTGCACCGCCACCAGGGCTACCGCCCACAGCCGGATATCCCGCCAGTGCGCGCGGTCCGGAGCACCGCGCAGAACCTCAGCGCGCGGAACCAGCAGGCTGCCGGCGGCCAGGCTCACCAGAAGAAGCGCAGAGAATGCATAGGCCGGCCATACCGGCAGGTCGTCAAACATGATCGGTAGTTCCCGGTGTCGTGGTCCGGCTTCATGCCGAACCCATACACGAGCTGCTCCAGCTCTGCCGCGTCCAGAGGCGGGGTGCGATAGCTCACCAGCCACACGATGGTCAGCGCGCAGCAGAACGTGACGAATGCCACGTACAGCATGTTCAATCCCAGGAACAACAGCAATCCCGCCAGCGGAACCCCGGTGAGCAAAGCGGTCAATCCGCCCCGGGGCGTGGCATGGCGGGTCAGGGCGCCGAGCACCAGCAGAGCCAGCAACGGACCTTGAAACAGCGAGAGCAGGGTCTGTATGAAGAAATAGATGCCGCCCATCTCGCCGATATACGGGGCGATGGTCATGGCCCCGAGCAGGATGCCAAGAGTCAGCCAGCGTCCCAGTACCAGGTCGCGGCTCTGGTCACGATTCTTTACCAGAACACCGCGAATGTCGCGGGTGATCATCAGTGCCGTGGAGTTGATGCCGGAATCGATGGACGACTGCAGGGCTGCAATGAGCGCGATGAACATGAGGCCGGACAGCCCCGGCGGCAGCACGTTCCTGACCACCCAGGGCAGTGCCATGTCGGGGTACTCGATGCGCGCGTGCAGCACCAGCGCCAGCAGCCCGGGAAAGACGATGAGCAGGGGCACCAGGGTTTTCGCAAATGCGGCAAACATCATGGATGCACTGGCATCCCACTGGCTGCGTGCGCCCAGGGTGCGCTGCAGAATGGCCTGACTGCCGCACCAGTAGGCGGGCGACAGCACGATGGCCAGCCCCAGCACCACCCCCGGCCAGGGGAAATCCTCATGATCCGCGGGCAGGTAAGCGTGCAGATGCGTAGGGTTGTGTGCCACCAGCGCAGTCGAGAAATTTTCCAGCCCCCCGGCCTGGCTGATGCCCAGGGCCACGATGGCCACACCGCCGAGAAACATGATCACCACCTGCAGGGCATCCGTGAAGGCCACCGCGGCGAGACCGCCGGAGATACTGTACAGCCCGACCACCGTGCCGGTAACGACGATGCCTGCCCAGATCGGCCAGTCCAGATAGGTCTGCAGTGTCAAGGCAATGGCCCACAGCGCCACACCGATCGCAAACAATGCGAAGATGCTGGCGATGAGCGCTGCCAGCAGCCGCACGTTCTGATCGTAACGGCGCCCCAGATATTCGGGAATCGAGTACACGCCGGAGCGCCAGTACAACGGAATGAATACCAGGGCAGCGATGATCATCGCGGGTATTGCCCCGATCCACTCGAAATTGGCCTGGGCGATACCCACTTTATAAGCGCCGCCGGCTGCGCCTACATAGCCTTCGGCGCTGACATTGGTGCCGATGATCGACAGGCCGATGATCCACCAGGTGAGCGAGCGGCCGGCGAGGAAGTAATCGCGCGAATCGTGAACACGCCGGCTGAGGCGCAGCCCCATGACGATGATGATCAGCAGATAGCCGACGATGATGATCAGGTCGAGCCAGTGCACGGCAGGACCGTCCTTACGCCTCCCCAGGAACCGCTACAGTAGCGTCATTCCCGGTCCGGTGCGACTTCGCTGCAGATGCAGCCGAGCCGCGCTCAGCGCTCGCCTTCTCCGTCCTCGGATCCCGCGCTGCTCGCCGTCCGGGCCTGCCGCTGCTCTGCAGATTGGCCCGCGGAGGATTGCGCGCTTCCCTCCTGCGGTGCTTCGAGGGCGGCCAGATCGCTCATCAGCGAATCAATACGCGTCTTGCGCTCCTCTGTCCGCTTACGCATGGCGACGAGCTCTGATTGGGCCTGCTGCTGTTTATTTCGAGCCTGCTCGAGCTGCCGTTCGGTACGGTTCAGCTCATCCTGCAGCCTGGCGACGTGCTGCTCCAGGTCACTGGTGTTCTGCGCGTGGTCCTGCTCCATGGCATGCAGCCGGCTCTCCAGAGCGCTTACTGTCTCGGCAAGCTCCTGGTTGCGCTCGCCCCGTTCGGTCAGGCGCGCCTGGGCGGCCTGGGCTTTCTCAGCCGCCGCGGTGCGGGCGTTCTGCAGACCGGCGACCTGGCCGGCGAGATCGTCGTTGGTCTGCTCAAGTGCGGCCACGCGTTCTTTCAGGGCCTTGCGTTCGGCAGGCGCTTCAAGCTCGCCGCGTACGTCGGCGATATCGGCCTGCAGGCCGCTGAACTCCTCTACCGTGCCCTGCAGGTGGTCGCGCAGGTTCACCAGATGATCGTAGGCGGCGGCGCCGGAATCAAGCCGCGCCTGCAACTGCTCGGATTTACGCCGCCATTCGGCGCGCTCGGCGTTGGCCTGCTCCAGGTCTTGACGGGTACTGGTGAGGGTGTCGCGCAGCTCGGCCATTTCCTGGCGCAGCGACTCGTTTGCCTGGGTCAGTGATTCCACTCGATTGCGGGCCGCATCGCGCTGCTGCGACATCCTGGCTACCGCGTCTCTGGCCGAGGCCAGACCGCTGGCCAGCTCCTCGAATGAGGCCTGCAGTTCGCCGAGCAGATCTGCGGGCACGGGAATCTGTGTGTTGCTTGCGGCTGGCTCGTCCTCGGCGAGTGCGGCATTCTGGCCTGGGGTCAGCCAGAAGAACAGGAGCAGGAAGGCAAGGGAGAGGGTTATGGTCTTCATCGGGGTTTACCTGCGTTCCGAGAATTCCTTAATCAGCCTACAGCCTGGGCTATCGGATCACAACGAGGCGGCCGTTCGGCAATCTGATATCGTTATCGGTAGCCGCGTCTCGATGATCATTGATCGTTGCACTGTGGAGGAAGTGTGGCTCGAAGGGTGAAAGTCGCCGAAGCGAACATGGATGACGTTCCACAGGCCGTCGAACTTCTGTTCCATCTCGACGCCCATGTCTCGGGCGCACCCAGGGACCTGCTGAAAATGACACCCCAGGGCGAAAAAGAGCTTGCGACCCGGCTGCGGTCGTATATCGATAACCCCTACAAACTGCTGCTGGTCGCCAGACATTCGAAGGCAGGAGTCGTCGGCATGGGCGACATCGCTCTGTGGAAACACGCGGAAGTCTGGGAGACGCCGGAACGCCAGGGGCAGTGGTATGGCGTCATCGACGATGTCTGGGTAGAACCGGACTATCGGCGCCAGGGTTTGAGCCGACGCATCGTTCGCGGACTGGTAGCATTTGCGCATGAACACGGCGTAGAGTCTTTGCAACTGGAATACTCTGCCAGCAATCAGGAAGCAGCACGCACCTGGAAAAAGCTGGGATTTCGGCCGATCGGTATAAGGGCTGCGGCCTCCGCGAGCGAAGTCCTGACCCTGCTCGCAGACGAACAACAGGAATCCTGATGGTGTGCGAGGGAATCAAGTGATAGGGGATCGCAGCGTCATTGCCTTCTACGACGAGCGCATGCTCGGGCACGAACCGAATGTCGAAGAACCCTTCCTGCCCGGCAGGCTCGCGCGCCGGGTCAAGGAAATCCTCGACGGGCTCGACGTCAAGTGGAGCTATCCGGAGCACCCCGGGCGTGTGCTGGCCATTCGGGACCTGCTCGATGAGCATCCGATTCCCGGTGTGACCTTTCGAACCGGCAAGAGTGCCAGCCGCGAGCAGCTCGCGCGAGTGCATACCCAATCCTACCTCGACGATATTTATGCCATGCGCGGCAAGAATGCCTGGCTCGACCGGGATACGACGGCCGTATCCGCCGGCAGCGTCGAAGCCGCGGAGGTTGCCGCCGGTACCGCCATCGCCGCGGTCGAGGCGGTGATGGCAGGCGAAGCGGACAGTGCGTTCGCTCTGGTGCGCCCGCCCGGTCACCATGCGGAACCCGTCCGGGCGCGAGGTTTCTGCCTGTTCAACAACGTGGCGGTCGCGGCGGCTCACGCCCAGGGAGCCCTGGGCTGTGAGCGCGTCCTGATCATTGACTGGGACGCCCACCATGCCAACGGCACGCAGGACATTTTTTATTCCGACCCGGACGTGATGCTGTTCGACACCCATCGCGAGTCGCCTTTCTATCCGGGCAGCGGGCATATCGATGAGGTCGGCGCTGGCTCGGGTGAAGGCACCAATATCAACGTCCCGTTGCCGGAGGGCAGTGGTGATATCGCCATGGTCAAAGCGTTCCGGGAAATCCTGGTACCCGCAGCCAAGTGGTTCGAGCCCGACCTGGTGCTGGTCTCAGCAGGGTTCGACCCCCATCGTCTTGATCTTGCCCTCAACCTCAGCTACGACGGCTTTGCCGCCATTACAGAGATCGTCCAGGAGATCGTCGATATGCATTGTCCGGGGCGGCTGGCGCTGGTTTTGGAGGGCGGCTACCACCTGGACTCCCTGGCCCACGGGGTCCACACGGTCCTGGAGATTCTGGCGGGAGGCGATGCGCCGTTACCAATCGAACCCGGCGTGGCAGAGGTGGCCGAAGCGGCGGAGTTTCATCTCAGCGCTTTCACCGACGACTGACCGCAACCGTCCCGTTACTGTTCCGGCCGGGTCCTGTCCGGGGCGCCGGTCTTAACGGTCTACAGACCGCCCGGTCCGCAGTCTTCGGCCAGATAGCGCTCCAGCGACGAGAGCACCGCGAGGTGGTGCTGCGGGAACCACGGCAGGCTGTGCCAGAGGTCCGGGATCTCGAGATACTCTGTGTCTTTCTCCCGATTCTGCAGCGCCCGGTGGAATTTGCGTGACTGATCCACCGGCACCCGCTGATCCCGGTCACCGTGGAAGATGAAGATGGGGATGCCCGCTTCGTCCGCCTCATACAGAGGGGACAGCCCGCCGATGGTGGGATTCTGAAATTCGCGGTTGAACGGGTTCTCGAACGTGATCTTGTCGAAGGTGTCGAGTTCCGACAGGCCCGCGCCGGCGATGGCACATTGATACGGGCTGTTGGGGCGCACCGTGGCTGCCATGGCTGCGTAGCCGCCGTAGGAATAGCCGTAGATGGCGATCCGATCTTCCGCGGCGATGCCCTGATCTACCAGCCAGCGCGCACCGTCATCCTTGTCGTCCTGCATCTTCTGGCCCCATTCGCGGTCGCCGGCCCGCCACAGCTTCTGGCCCCAGCCTTCGGAACCCCGGTACTGGGGCTGCAGCACCGCGTAACCGCGGTTGGCCAGGAACTGGGCCCACCGGTCCCAGCCGAGATAATCCCGGGCCCAGGGGCCGCCATGGGGCATGATCACCGTGGGATAGGGCGCCTGCCCGGTGGTCGGGGTGGTGAGGAAGGCGGGAATTTCCAGACCGTCCCGGGCCTCGTAGCGGACGAACTCCATGGGTGCCAGCTCTGCCGGATCCAGATTGGGGAACGCCCTGCCGAGCGGGATGAGCTGCCGGCCGCTCACCAGCAGGCTGAAGGAGCCCGGTTCCCGCGGTCCCGAGGAGCGGATGACCACCAGATCCATGTTCCGGGTAGCCGACGTAATGCGGTGCACCTGGTCGTCGGGCAGTGCAGCGTCGATCTGAGCCTGCAGCTGACGGTAAGTCGGGTCGGTGTACACCAGTTGCCGATCGGGTCCATCGACGTAGTAGCCGATCAGGTCGGATTCGCCGGGGTTTGGGAATCGCCGGGTTTCCAGGCCGGCGATTTCGTAGTCGTCATGCTCGAATACGGGGTCGCTGAGTTTGCGGGAGGCCGCGTCGTAGGTGCGTACGACAGCTTTGTCGCGGCCGCTGTTGTCATTGACGTAGATGGTGCCGTCCGCGGTGATCGTTATGCCGCCCAGCCCCACGCCTTCACGCTCGCGGGCGTAGAGTTTGAAGTGTTCTTCCCACGCATTGGTTTCCGGGTTCTTGAGGGACGTCACGATGTGGACGTCGTCGCCGCCGCCCTCGATCACCTGGCGGGTGGCCACATTACCCAGGGTATCGATCCCGAAACTGCTGCGGTCGTCGCCGCGGAACACCCGGTTCGTGGTGAGCCGGTCGAGATTCAGTTCCAGAAACTCCTGGGTGCGCTGCAGGGTCGAAACGCTGATCAGGACTTTGTCCGGATCGTTGGTGAGCAGATTCACGACCTGCGCAGACTGGATGTCGTCCCGGTGGCCCATGAGCTTGCGGAAGCGCTTGCCCTTGGCATCGACGATGTAGGCGATGTCGCGGAACCAGAATGTAGGGCTTGCGCCCACCCGGTAGTCGAACTTCTGCCGTCCTACCACGAACAGCGTATCGTCATTCAGCCAGGTCACGCCGATGACCTTGCTGTCATCGGGCCGGAACCGTCGCGGCGCCTTGGAAAGATCCCGGGTTTCCCAGACCGTCACATCAGGGGCATCGTTCACGGATCCCAGGGTCAGCGCCACCAGCCGGCTGCCGTTGAAATTGACTTGCACCTGGTCGATCACGGCATCGTGAATCCAGGCGTTCATGGGAATCTCTTCGCCGTAGCCTCGAATTGAAACCACCGCGGCTAAGCCCAGGAGCAGGAATGCGATCTATGCGTAGGCGTCTTCATGGCTTCACTCGATTACGGTGGTTGGAAGCCCGCTGGAGGCTTGATCGGCTGGCTGTGAAAGGACCATTGCCCCGGCCGGCACCAGCCGGCCAGGGGGACGCGCTTGCGAGTGCTGCCTGCGATCGAAGCTCGTAGCCGAGCCTCACAGTGTAGGTGCGGCCGAACAGCGGGTAGCCCACGCCGGGCAGCGTGTTGAACACGCGGCCGGCGCTGAGCGAGCCGCTGCCGTCCGGAACGATGGGTGGATCCTCGTCCGTGATGTTGCGAATGACGCCCAGCACTCTCCACGCGCCCTCCGACCACCGCGCCGACAGCCTGTGGTAGAACCCTGGGACAGCGAGGTGTCCCGGTCGATGTTGGTGGTGCCCGGGTCGAAACCGGATCCTCCGACATCTTGCCGACCCAGTCGATGCGCCAGTTGAAGCGCCAGTTCTTCCAGTCGACGGTCAGGTCCATGTCGCCCTGCCACTCCGGATAGCCCCACTTCTTCTCGTAGTTCTGCTCCTCGCCTAGCAGTTTGGCACTGGACTCGTCAGTGTAGGTGACGGTGGAGTCGATGGAGAAGTCGAAGGTGTTGAAGGTGCGCTCGTAGGCGAAGTCGATGTCCGTACCGGCCCTGTGGAACTCGCCGACGTTGACGAACGACGCATCGATGGTGGTGAGGAAGCCATCATCGTCACGAGGCCCGAGGCGCTGACACAGCGGGCTAGAGAAGTCGATGGACGAGTAGCAGGCACCGATCACCGTGCCTGCGCCGAGATCCTGCACGGTGTTCTCGATGGTGATGTCCCACCAGGTGAGCGCCAGCGAGAAGCCGAGTTCGCCCGGCTGCCACACCATGCCGTAGGTCCAGGCGTCCGAGGTCTCGGCCTGCAGCGTTTCGGCACCGCCCGTGATGGTCATGATGCCCGGCACGCCTGCGTCGGCGTAGCCTGGCGTCACCTGGGAGATACAGTTGTCGTACACCACGTCGCCGGGATCGAAGATGTCCTGGAAGTTGGTGCACGGGTCCAGCAGCCCGCTGGCGAAGCCGGTCTGGTCACCGAGAAACTGCTCATACAGGTCCGGCGCCCGGAACGAGGTGCCGAGGGTGCCGCGCAGACGCACGGCGGGAATAATCTGCCAGTTCAACGCCATCCGGTAGGTCTCGTCGTCGCCGAAGCTGTCGTAGTCGGTGTAGCGTCCGGAGCCGTTGAATATCAGCTCCTCGATGCCGGGCAGGCCGGCCAGCAGCGGCATTTCCACTTCGGCAAACACCTCGCGGACCTTGTCGGTACCCTTGGTGCGGCCGGCTGCGGTCAGACCCCACAGGTTGCCCGCCTGAGACTCGGGATTCGGTTTGTCGTCGATGGATTCCTCCCGGTACTCGAAGCCGATCACGCCCATCACCGCGCCCGCCGGCATTTCGAACAGCTGCCCGGTGGCATGGCCGGCGATCTGGAAGCTGTCGTAGTCCGTGGTGCCTTCGATTTCCTTGGTGAGGTAGTTCAGCACGTCGCTGCGGAAGCATGCCGCCAGCAGCGCATCTTCGGTGAACAGATCTGCGGCCACGCAGCCGGGGTTGTTGGCCAGATCGGCGCAGACCAGTTCGCCGTCGACGATCTCCGCGTCCAGGGACGCATCCACCTCGTTCTGCCAGCAGACTGTCGCTCGTGTAGGTGCCCTTGGAGTCGCCGTAGCCCACGTAGATGTCGTAGGTCCAGGTTGCCGACAGGTTGCCCTCCAGGCCGACGAACAGGTTGTAGCGGTCGATCTCCACGTGGGTGTTGGGGTCCAGCAGGCCGTAGCTGGGCAGCACCGGCTGGCCGGCGAAGCCGCCGAATGCCGCCAGCGGCCCGTTGGTGCCGAACGGGTTGGTCGGGTCCGTGGCGGGCCCACCTGCGGGAAGTACTGCCGCGGTAGCCGCCGTCGGCCCGGGTTTCCCGGCGGTTGTAGTAGAACTCGTAGTAGGCCGTGGCGCCCAGGTCACCGAAGGCGAAGTCGTAGCTGCCCAGGGTGCTGAAGGAGATCATGTCCGTCTCCTGGTTCATCTGCGCGATGTCCCAGCTGCGGTTGTCGCGATAGAAAGCGCCGGAGTTGTCCAGCGGCGTTTCCGGCACGGTGGCTGAACGTGCGATCGCCGCAGCCCTCGGATGGCCGGGTCAGAGATTGGGGTTGCTCGGGTCAGTGCCGGCCCCCAGGGTCGGGGCTTCGTAGCGGGCGAAGCCGAACGGGCCACGTTGCCGATGACCGTAGAATGAAGCCGAAGCGCAGCGGCTGGCCCGGGTCTCCGGTATCGGTGTCGCCCATGGTGCCGTCGCCGTCCCTGGTCGGTCAGGCGCGGGCCGGATGTCGCACTTCGGCGTCAGCCGACGTCCGAGTCGGCCAGATCTCTGTCCTGCTTGGTGTCCAGCTGAGCGCCGCCGGCCACGGCTCCAGTTGTCGCCGGTCGTGCCCCAGATGCCGTCGAGGATGTACTCGTGGCCCTCGAAGAACTCCGGGACCCGGTAGGTGACGTCCACGCTCGAAGCCGTCGATGGCGGTCCGGGTGATGACGTTCACCACACCGGCCACGGCGTCTGCGCCGTAGATCGACGAGGCGCCGTCTTTGAGGATCTCGTAGCGGTTGATGATACCGTCGGGGATGGCCGACAGGTCCACCCGAGTTGGTGGCGCCGCGCACACCGGAAGGCGGCCCAGCGCTTGCCGTTGACGAGGACCAGCGGAGCGCTGCGCCGCCGAGGCCGCGCAAGGAGATCTCGTAGGCGCCGGGTCCGCCGTCGGTGACGAAGCCCGAGAACGAATCGTCGACCTGCTGGCCGCTGGCAACCGAGGAGTTCTGCAGGATCTCGCCCGCGTTGAGCAGGCCCGCCAGGGCCGACTTCTCGGAGGTGATGACCTGGATCGGTGCGCTGGACGAGAACTCGTCGCGGCGGATACGCGACCCGGTGACCACGATCTGCTCCACGGGCCCGGACTGGTAATCCTCAGGCTCCGCCGTCTGGCCCGGAACGACCTGGGATTCGAGGGATTCATCCTCTTGCGCGAACGCAAAACCGTAGAACGCCGCTGCGCTGACCACAGTCAGGCGCAGAAGTGCCGTTCCTGATAGGAATTTCATGTGTACCCCTTAGCAAGTTTTCTTTTTGCCAGAAGGGCGGTTTTTTGGTGGTGATCCAGCGAAACTACGGCGCCGGGGACATGCTGCCTGTCCTCTCTAACGGAGGAATCTGGGTACCATGCCAGTCAACGCAAGCTGGATCGGCCTTTCAGGCGCACCCCCGCCACCCCTAACGCTGTGGATAAGCCTACGGTAAAACGAGGGACAGAGGCAAGGGACAGAAGCAGGCTCGAGCTAAAAGCGCCGAACGAACCGAATCTCCTCCAGCGACAAGCTCATCTGTTTGCGTTCCCCCCGCCAGACCAGGGATAAACCGTCGTCGGCACCCTTCTCGTCGCGGGCGCCGATGTACCAGGAATCGGATAGCCGCCAGCCGATGACCTGAGTGGCGGAATCCAGATCATGCGCGCTGATGCCCATGGCATAGGCGTCGGCGAATGCTGCAGCGAAGGTTGAACCTCCAGCGGGGTCGTCGGCGCTCACCGAGGCAGCCGGCAGGGCCAGGACGATGAGGGCGATAACACTGCTCAGCAGCGTGCGCATGACGTGTCTCCGCGACCGGGGATTGAGTTCGGCCAGTCTGTCAGGTCACTCTGCAAGCCGCGGTTAGACACGCGTGAACGTTGAAGGAACAATTCTGTATGAATACTGGAGCTCAACCCTTTGAAATAAATGAGGTTGTTGGTGCCTTGCGCTAGCCGCGTGCTTCCCGCCGCTGGTAGGCGAGGCGCAGGCGCTCGAGGCGCACTCTGCTGATCGGGTAGCGTACGATGACGGCGATGGCGATGAGATAGAGCAGCGGTGGCAGCAGCGCAATGGTGTATCGAAGGGCGTCGATTTCGGCCGGGCTGTTGTCGGATCGAGGGTCGAAGCCGAACAATCCCAGCAGCGGCAGCGAGATGCCGACCGCCAGGGCCTGGGTCGTCTTCGAGCCCAGCGACCAGGCAGCCATGTAGGCGCCGGCGATGTTGTCGCGGCTGCGGCGGGCGGCAAGCTCGATCACGTCGGCCTTCATGGACATGGAGAGAGCCAGGAAGTTGCCGCCGGCAAAGCCGATCACGGCGGTAATCAGCACGAAGGGCACCAGATCTCCGGGCCCGAGCAATAGATAGGCTGGCGTTGCCAGGGCCATCACCAGGGTGCCGCACATCCAGGCTTCGCGTTTGCCGATGCGCTGTGACAGCCAGACCCAGAATGGCAGCCCGAGAATGTTCACCGCGAAGTAGGCCAGAAGAATGGGTTGAGCATGCCTCTCGAGATCCATGGCGAACGTGGTGAAAAGCATGAACAGCGTGCCGATCATGGTGGTGCCCAGAGACATCAGCGTGAAGCCGAGAAACAGCACCAGAAACGAGCCGTTCCTCGCCATGATGCTCAGGTTACGCAGAATCGGCTGCGGCGCCGACGGAATCATCACCCGTTCCGGCAACCGCCATAGCGTCAACCCGACCAGCAGCGGCAGGAGCACCAGTGCCATGCCGCCGATGATTACCAGAGCCTCGCTGGCCACGCCCCCATAGCCGAACAACTGGGATGCCGCCACCGGCACCAGCAGGACGCTGATGTTGCCCGTATAGCCGAAGAACTGACGCCAGCCGGTGATGCGCGTGCGCTCGTGAAAGTCGTCTGACAGCTCCGCCCCCCAGGCATAGTAGGGGATGTTGATCATGGTCCAGCCGAACCAGAGCACGATCGACCAGACGAACAGATACGTGTGGGTGACCTGACCGCTGGGCGCGAACAGTTGGTAGGCGGCCACCATCATTATCGGCACGCCGGCGGCCATCCAGGGTTTGCGGCGGCCGAAGCGGCCCCCGGTGCGGTCCGAAAGCGCGCCGATCAGGGGGTCGGTTATCACGTCGCTGATGCGGGCCACCATCAGCAGCAGGCCGATGGTGGTGATGTCCAGGCCGAGATCGCGGGAATAGAAAAACGGCAGGTACAGCGACATGGGAATGACTGCCAGGTACACGGCAAATTCCGGCAGGCCGAACAGGGCAAGCTGTGTGCGCCGCAAGGGTCTGGCCGCCGTGCCGGCTTTGGCGCTGGTCATGATAGTTCGCTAGCTAAGCATAAGGGTCCGGGATTTTACTGGATTGGCGGGCCCCGAGTATAAGGTCGCCGCGAGCCGCTGCTGCTCTCCGAGCGCGCATCTTTGGTCTTTCGCGGTATTCTTGGCAGCTTAGATTGTCGTCCAGTCGATAGGAGAGCTCATGCGCAAAGCTTGCTTTTTTCTACTTCTGTTCAGCGCCGTTCCCGCTGTGGTCGCCGCGGCGCAGCCGCGCATCGTCCACGGCGACGATGTCTCCAGGATGCCGTTTCCCGGTCATGACACGGCGCTACTGGCCGATGCGGCCAGCACACCGGGTGCCGCTGCCGTCCTCGAGCTCGACCTGCCTCCGCGAACCTTCGGCGCGCCGCCGCACATCCATGCCCGCGAGGACGAGTTTTTTTACGTAGTTCAGGGGCAGGTGGAGTTTCTCGACCGCGATCAGCGCCAATTGGCCGGTCCTGGCTCACTGGTTGTGTTGCCGCGAGGGCATCTTCACGGCTTCTGGAATCCAACCGATACGCCGGCAAAGATGCTGCTCATCGTCACGCCCGGCGAGTTCGCCAGCTTTTTCGATGACGTGGTGGCAGAGATCGAGCGTACCAATGCCGATACCCCGGAGCGCATCGGCGAGCTCATCGCCCGGGCGGCGGCCGCGCGCGAGGTAGAGATCCGCATGGACGCTTTGCCCGCGGGCGTTATGGAGTCATTGGCAGACTAGCATCGGGTAGCGCCGTCAACGCACCCCGCTCAGAACCAGCTTTCTGTATGCGGCGTCCGGTGTAGAGCTTGGTGGCATAGAGGTTGCCGGCGGAATCGACGTCGATGCTGTGCGGCTGCTGCCCAACCGCTATTCGGATAAGCTGGGTCCATCGGGGCACGCTGCTCGCATCGATCGGCGCCCCGGATCTCAGGAGGTCTCCAATATGAAACCCAATCAGATCATTGCCATCGCCCTGCTGATCGGTGCCGTGGTGCTGGCTTACTTCGGCTACCAATCTACTCAGAGTCTCACCGAGCAGGTCCACGAGTCGCTGACCGGCAGGTTCACGGATGAAACCGTGTGGTACTTCGTGCTCGCCGCCGTGTGCGCTGTGGCAGGCTTCGTGATGCTGCGGCGCTGACCAATGGAAGATCTGCCGTTTCTCCCGGCTACGGTGCTGGGTGATCGTATCCGCAGCGGCGCGGTATCGCCGGTGCAGCTGTGCGAGCTCTATCTGCAGCGCATTCGCGAGTTTGACCCGGAGCTGCACGCGTTCCGGCTGGTTGCGGAAGATCGGGCCCTGGCCGCAGCGGAAGCAGCCGAGCGGCAACTGCGCGCGGGCATCGATCTCGGACCCCTGCACGGTATTCCCTACGTGACCAAAGATCTGTTCGACGTAGCTGGCCTGCCCACCACGGCGGGCTCGCGCACTCTCGAGGACAACGTCTCAACAAGCGATGCCACGGTCATTCGCCGGTTGTCTGCCGCCGGCATGGTGTTGCTCGGCAAGACGAATACCGTGGAGTTCGCCTTCGGCTCGGTGGGGGTCAATCACAGCCACGGCACACCGCGTAATCCCTGGGTACAGCGTCATCATGTGCCGGGCGGGTCGAGCAGCGGTTCCGCCGTGGCGGTGGCCGCGGGCCTCACGGCCATGGCCACGGGCACGGATACAGCGTGCTCAGTGCGCACACCGGCAGCCCTGTGCGGCATCGTGGGGTTGAAGACCACGGTTGGTCGGGTCGGCCGCACCGGCGTCTATCCCCTCAGCGAGACCCTGGACTCCGTCGGCACGCTGGCCCGCAGCGTGGCGGATGCTGCCATCATGTTCAGTGCCATGCAGGGGCCCGATGCCGACGATGCAAGCACGCGCGGCGTCGCCGATATCGACGTGCTGTCCTCGCTGCATGGCGGCGTCGCCGGCATGCGCCTGGCATTTGCGGAAGGCCTGCTGTTCGAGACACTCGATCCCGAGGTGGAGCAGGCCGTGCGTGCCTGCAGGGAGGTTTTCCAGGATCTCGGCGCCCAGCTCTCCAGCGTGGAATTTACCGAAGCCCGCGAGGTCATGGCCCGGCCCAGTGTGATTTCCCAGGTGGAAGGTTATGCCGTCAACGCAGCACTTCTGGAACAGCGGCCGGACGAGCTCGATCCGGTGGTGCGCGACCGTATGCGCCCCGGCGGCGAGGTCCGGGCCGTAGACTACCGCAACCAGCTGCGGGCCCTGGAGCCCTTGCGCCGGCGTGCGGCGCGGCGCTTCGCCGATGTGGACGTACTGCTGGCACCCACCTGCATGATTCCCGCCCGCCCCGTCGATGAGGTGGATGCGGACTTTGCTACCTACATGGGTTACGCGGGCAATTACCTGCGCAACTGCTTTGTCGGCAACCTGTTGAACCTGTGCGCGGTGAGCGTCCCGTGCGGCTTCACGGCAGCGGGTCTGCCGGTGGGTCTGATGATCTATGCGGCACCCTTCCGGGAAGACAAGGCGCTGCGGGTAGCCCAGGCTTTCGAGGAGGCGACGCCGTGGCACACCCGACGTCCCGGGTTGGGTCCATCACGCTGAATTCACGACGGAAACCGCAGTCTCATCAGTATGATCACCGGCTCAGCCACACACCCTCCGATGGTAGAATTCAGCGTGCCGCGGGTTCGTGCCGCGGCGACGAGGGACCTGGAGGCCGTCAACGCCATCGTTACCGACGCAGTGCTCGCCTGGCCCATGGCGGAGCGTCTGAAGCGCATCGCGCTGCGCGTGTTGCGCTACGACGGGCACGACTTCGATGACATGCAGATGCTCGTCGCCGAATTCGGCGAGCAACCGGCCGGAGTCGCGGTGTGGGACGCCGAGACAGCTTATCGAAGCAGGACCGGTCGGCGCGGGGCGCTGCTGCATGGTCTGTATGTGCGCCCGCAGATGCAACGGGCAGGCATAGGTACAACCCTGCAGTGTCACGTGGCCGAAGCGGCCGCCCTGCGAGGGTTCGAGGGGCTGATCGTCAAGTCTGAACGGGTCTCCGTGGAATACTTCGAGCACTGTGGCTATGCACGTCTGTCCGAGGACGGTGTCGATGGACTGCAGTATCCATACCTGTTCTGGCGCGGATTAACGGCGTTTTCGTGAAGCAGCCGATACGGCTTCGAAGTATGGATCAACGGATGGTGGCGGCGACAGCCTGACCCAGCGCTTCGCCGCTGTGGAAGGCGTCTTCCGCTGTGCCTCCCAGACACCAGTCACCCGCAAATCCCAGACCCGTGGCGGCATCCCACAGATGGCTGCGGCCCAGGGGCGTTGTCGCCCGGGCATAGCGCCAGCGGTGTGCGGCTGCGTACACCGGCTGCGGCAGCGCAGTATCCAGCCGTGTTGCCAGTTCGGCGAGGAGGCTTTCGCGTATTGCATCGCGTTCGTCTTCCAGATGATCCGTACTCCAGGCCGTTTGCGCATGGACAACCCAGACATCGCCGATGTCCGTGTTCCCGGGGTGCGGCCGGCCCGCCGCTATGACCTGCTCGATTATTGAGCCTGGCGCGGCCCGCGCCAGCGCCGTGACCGGTTCCCGGAAGCCCAGCAGCAGGACCCAGGTCGGGTGCATGCGCACGGTCTGCAACCCCGCCGGTGCAGCAATGCCGCTGTGCTGCAGAAGTGCTTCGGCCTGTGGCGCAGGCTGGGTGAAGAGCACGACATCAAACTCGCCGGGCGTTCCATCATCAGCAGCGCCGCCATACAGGTGCCAGCGGCCCTGCCGGGCACTAAGGCGATCTATGGCCGTGGCAGTTCTGATATCCACTGCCTCAGTGAGCGGGCGCAGCAGTTCGCGCATGTCCGGGTAACCCTCGTATGCGCGGGCAGCGGCAAGCCGGCCGCTGGATTCCTTGATGAGAGTTGCAGTAGGGAGCGCTTCGAGGAACTCCCGGAATGCCGGTCCCTGCGGCTGCAGCTGCGGCGCCCCATGGTTCCAGCTGGCATTCATGCGGCGCCGGCTGGCCAGACGGCCGCCGATGTCGCCGCTCTTTTCGAATACGGTGACCCGAGCGCCGGCTGCAATCAGCCGGCGCGGCGACCAGCCGAAGCCGGTCATACCGTTGCTCGCCGACGACGGCGATTCGCGTGGTGCGCGTCGGTTCGGTTTGACCAGCGCGCCGGGTCCAGCGGGACCCAGGCGCATAGCCCTCAGCAGCCATTGGCCACCACCTCAGCACATTTTTCCAGGTAAGGGGGCACGCCCAGATACGGCATGAAAACACGCTTCTTGCCCGGCACGTTGGAGCCCAGTTCAGCACGGAAGCGTGCAGCGCGGGTAGATGGATAGCCCGGCCACGTCGTTGACGTGATCGACCCAGGATTCTTCAGCCTCCGGCTGCGCCTCGATGGCCGCGTACTGATGACGCTGCAGGTACGCCACACATCGCAGCGATCCATTCCACGTGCTGTTCGATGGACGGCAGCATATTGGACAGTACCGAAGGGCTGCCAGGGCCGGTGATCAGAAACAGGTTGGGAAACCCCGCGGTGCCGAGACCGAGGTAAGCGCGGGGGCCGTCGCGCCATTTTTCGCCAGGGTTTGTCCCTCGGCACCCCGGATGTCGATGCGCGTCACCGCGCCGGTCATGGCGTCGAAGCCGGTGGCGAGTACCAGGCAGTCGACCTCATAGTCGTTACGGCTCGTGCGAACGCTTGTGGGTGTTACGGCTTCGACAGGTTCTTCCCGCAGGTCGACGAGATGGACGTGATCGCGGTTGAAGGTCTCGTAATAGCCGGTGTCGACGCACAGCCGCTTGCACCCTACCGGGGTGGCGGGGGTGAGTTTGTCTGCCAGCTCCGGGTCTTCGACGAGCTCATGGATCTTTGCCCGGATGAAATCCCGGGCCGTGGCGTTGGCGGCATCGTCGAAGGCCAGGTCACTGAACGCCGCCAGGAACGCGAGCCCGCCCCGGGCCCAGCGGTCTTCGTATTCCGCCTGACGCTCAGCGTCCGACACCTCGAGTGCAGACCGGTCGCTGTCGCGGAAATCCGCCCCGAAACCGCGCTGCCAGTTCTTGGCACGAAATTCCCGGTAGCGAGACTTGATGTCGGCGACGTAGTCGGGATCCAGCGGCGCGTTGTGCGCCGGTACCGAGTAATTAGGCGTGCGCTGGAATACTGTGATGCTTTCCGCCTGCTCGGCAATCAGCGGAATACTCTGAATGGCCGACGACCCGGTTCCGATCACGCCGACGCGCTTGCCGGTGAAATCCACCCCTTCCCGGGGCCAACGGCCGGTGTGGTAGACATTGTCGGCGTCCGGGTCGAGGCCGTCGATGTCCGGTACATTGGGTACCGACAGGCATCCGGTGGCCATGATGACGAAGCGCGCGGTGACGGCTTCACCGGAATCCAGTTCCACCTTCCACGTGCGGCCGGATTTGTCATAGACCGCCGACGTTACCCGCGTGTCGAACTGAATGTCCGGCAGCAGATCGAAGCGCTCGGCCACATGGTTGGCATAGGCGAGGATCTCCGGTTGCGTGGCGTAGCGCTCGGTCCAGTTCCAGTCCTGCTGCAGCGCGTCGGAGAATTGATACGAATATTCCAGGCTCGGAATATCGCAGCGAGCGCCGGGATAGCGGTTCCAGTACCAGGTTCCACCGACCCCGCTGCCGGCCTCGAATACACGGACCCGCAAGCCCAGCTCTCGCAGCCGATGCAGCATGTACAGCCCGGCAAAGCCGGCGCCCACCACAACGGCATCGAACCGATTCGTATCGCGCTCTCCCACGTCGTCCTCCCCTGAATTGAGATCTGTGAAGTCTGCGGCAGATTGCCGGCAGTGCCAAGGTGGAGCGGCGCCCAGGGCTCGCTGAGCAATGGGACGCTGTATAATGACGGTTCGCAGGGGGAGATGGTTTTGGCCGAACATGATTCCGGGACAATCGCCGGAGGTACCACGCCATGAGCCGCGGCGACGCGATGCTTCCGGTGGCGGGCAACGGTCTGCTCGATCGCCGTCTGTTCCTGAAAGGCGGTATGGCGGGCATTGCGGCGTTGTCTTTCGGCCGCGCGTCGGCCGCATCTGGCGCTCGGCCGGAATGGGCCCGCGCACCTGGTAGCCCGATGAGCGGCTATGGCGGCCGTTCGCCGTTCGAGGCCCACGTACAGCGCACGGCCATCGTTTCTCAGCCCGGCACCGCCGGCAGCGGGGCGTCGCGTACGCCGCTGGAGCATCTGGAAGGCACCATTACTCCCAACGGACTGATGTTCGAACGCCATCACAGCGGCGTGCCGGCCATCGATCCTGAGCGCCATCGCCTGATGATTCATGGGCGGGTCCAGCGTCCGCTGGAATTCTCCATGGACGTGCTCGAGCGTTACCCGAGGGTCACGCGGCTGCATTTCCTGGAGTGCTCCGGCAACAGCGGAGCCATGGCTGTCTCGCCACAGGCCCCCGATCAGAGTTGCGGGGCATTGCATGGTCTGGTATCCGCATGCGAGTTCACCGGCGTGCCGCTGTCGGTGCTGCTCGATGAAGCCGGTCTGGATGCCGGGGCTGCCTGGGTGGTCGCGGAAGGTGACGATTCGGCACGCCTGGTACGCAGCGTGCCGCTGGCCAAGGCCCTGGACGATGCCCTGGTGGTGATGTATCAGAACGGTGAGCGGCTGCGCCCCGAAAACGGCTATCCCATCCGGCTGTTCCTGCCCGGTTTCGAGGGCAACATGAGCGTGAAGTGGCTGCGCCGCCTGTACGTCACCGACCAGCCGGCCATGAGCAAAGACGAGACCTCCAGATATTCCGACCTGCAGCCCGACGGCAGCGCCCGGTTGTTCACGTTCTCTATGGCGGTCAAGTCCGTGATTACCTCGCCCTCCCCAGGTCTGGATCTGGCCGGTCCGGGACTCTACGAGATTTCCGGGCTTGCCTGGTCCGGGAGCGGCGCCATACGGCAGGTGGAGGTTTCCGCCGACGGCGGCGCAAGCTGGGCGCCGGCTCATCTGGAATCACCCGTGTTGCCGCGCCACCTCACCCGGTTCCGCGCCCCCTGGGACTGGAATGGCGGCCCCGCCATGCTCATGAGCCGTGCTCTGGACGATGGCGGCGCCGTTCAGCCCGGTCGGTCCGAATGGCTGGCGAGCCATGGCGGGCGTTCGTTCTATCACTACAACGCCATTCAGGCCTGGGCCATCGATGAGGATGGGCGATCGAGGAACGCGTATGCGTAGCCAGCGTCCGGACATCCTGGCGCTGGTTATCCTGATGGCGGCAGCCGGGTCGCCGGCTGAGCTACGGGCGGAAACCGGGCCGGGTCTCGGCATACCCATGGATTCCGCCCGGGTAAGCGCGATGAATCTCACTGTTCTGCCGGACGGCACCGGGTTGCCGCCGGGAAGCGGCCGGGCGGATACCGGTGCCGAGGCAGACGCATCATGCCCGGCCTTAGCTGCGGTGCGTCCGGCTGGCAGCGGCGGTCCCAACGATGCCCTGGTGGGTGGATCCGGCACCCTGGCGACGCAGCAGCCGGTGAAAACCGTGGGCAGTTACTGGCCCTATGCGACCACCGTGTTCGACTACATCCGCCGTGCCATGCCGTATCAGGCGCCGGGCTCACTGTCCGCGGACGAGGTCTATGCAGTGACGGCTTATCTGCTCTACGAGAACGGCATTATCGAAGCCGGCGAGATCGTGAACGCCAGGTCGCTGCCACGCATCCGGATGCCGAATCGCGATGGCTTCCACAATCCGTATCAACCATCTATGGAACAACCCGACCCATGAACCGGTGCCGTATCGGTTGCGCATTCAGCTGTCTGCAGCGGGCTGCTGTTCTGCCACAAAATCAGGTTTCTCTCTGACAGCGCAGTCCGGGCACGCCCAATCCTCGGGAATCTCGGACCATGGAGTGCCGGCCGGAAAGCCTTCATGCGGATCGCCATACCGGGGATCATAGACGTACCCGCAGCCAGGACAGCGGTAGTTTGTAGTCATCGCCGTCGTCACACCTGACCGGGTTGCGCATAGCGCCGTGTCAGACGTTCGCGCATCGATGGAAGAATGTTGACTCTGGAAAGGTCGCCATCGGCCCAGGCCAGAACCTTTGGATCCATCACTTTGAACCATAGCGGCGGGATCAGCGCCATGGCGAACATCAGTGGGTAGCCGCTGGGCAGTTCCGGCAGATCCTCGAAACTGCGCAGGCTCTGATAGCGGCGTGTCGGATTGGCGTGGTGGTCCGAGTGGCGTTGCAGGTTGAACAGGATCACGTTGGACATCACGTGGTTCGAATTCCAGGAATGGTGGGGCTGACAGGGCTCGTATCGGCCATTTTCCCGCTTCTGCCGGAGCAGCCCGTAGTGCTCGATGTAATTGGCGCTGCTCAGGATCCCGAACCAGCCCCAGAACGCCTGCAGGAACAGAAACGGCACCATGACCCAGCCGTAGGCAATGATGAGCCCCAGATAGAGCGGTATTGTGATCAGCAGGGGTTGCAGCACTTCGTTGTCGAGGCTCCATGGGCTCTGGTTGCGGCGGGCCAGACGTGTCTTCTCCGAAGCCCAGGCACGGCGCATGGCGCCCGGGATTTCGGAGCCGGCAAAGCCATAGATCGTCTGCCCCATCTTCGAGCTTGCCGGATCATCCGGCGTGGCGACATCCTTGTGGTGGCCCCGGTTGTGCTCGATAAAGAAATGACCGTAGCCCACGACGGCCAGCACCGCCTTGGCGAGCCACCGTTCCAGCTGAGTTTTCTTGTGGCCGAGCTCGTGCCCGGTGTTGATCGCCAGGCCATTGACGACACCGACCGAAAGCGCGAGCCCGAGGACCGCGTGCCACGGCAGATCCTGCGTGCCTACGACATGAGCCGTGTACAACAAGGTGAAGTAGTGGATGGGAACTGTCAGATAAGTCAGTGTGCGATAGTAGCGATCGGCATCGAGCTGGGGTACGACTTCCGGTGGCGGATTGCTGGCGTCGGCCGGCAACAGGTGGTCGATGACCGGAACGATCAGGTACCACACGACCAGCGTTGCCCAGTACCACGCGACGTTGCCGGACGTGGCGGCGAGCACGCAGGCAGCGACTGGCATCAGAGGCCAGACGAGCGACAGGGCCCAGAGCCAGCGCCGGCGGTCGGTATATCTGACGGTACTGCCACTTTCCTGCACAGCCTCAATACTCACGAGAGGAACCTCCTAACGCCCTGATGCGGTTTCAGTAGTAAGCCCGGCGCTCTTCCAGGCACCGATGGAACCGAAGAACAGGTCCACATCGGTGAAGCCGGCGCGCAGTAACACGCTGGCGCCGATGGTAGCCCGGGCACCACTGCCGCACATGACGGTGTAGTGCCTGCCGGGATCCAACTCATTCTGCCGTGCCTGCAGATCACCCAGGTAGACATGTTGCGAACCGGCGATGCGGGACGTGCTGACTTCGTTGTCGCCACGGACGTCGAGCAGGGTCCAGTTCTCCGGGCTCGATTCGACCCGCGCTCGAACCTCGTCCGTATCGACGACCGGCAGTGTGTTGAAAGCTTCACCCATGGCCGCCCAGGCCGTCAGGGCGGGGGCCAGATAGCCCGTCGCCCGGTCGAAGCCGATGCGGGCCAGCTGGACGGCCGCGGCCGTGGCCGCCTCCGCATCATCGGCCACCAGCACCAGCTCATCCTCCGCATTGAGCAGCCACCCTGCGTAGCTGGCGATCATTCCTGCGGGGAGGGACAAGCTGCGCGGCAGGTGGGCGCCGAGAAACGCCGAAGCGCTGCGCACGTCCACGACAACGGCGTTGTGCATGGCTCCCTTGACGGCAGCCGAGGTGAGCGGCGGCACATTGATCGGTCGCTCGAGTGCCGGCGGGCCGGACAGGTTCAAGGCTTCCATGTGCTTGAAGTAGGGTGGAATCTCATGATGCTCCGCCAGCTTCGCCTCGATAAATGCGTCGCGGCTGTCGGTCTGCAGACGCGGATTGTGGCGGCGCTCGTAGCCGAGCGTGGAGATCTCACGGTCCGCCATGCCGGAACCACACACGGATCCGGCGCCATGGGCTGGGTAGATGACCACATGGTCGCCGAGCTCCAGTAGCTTGCGGCTGGTAGACCTGAGCAACCCGGCCACTTCGCGGGCGCGCTGAGGGTAGAAGTCCGCGCGCCCCACGTCACCGACGAACAACGCGTCTCCGGTGAAGACGCCCACCGGATCGTCGCTCACATCCGTGTCGCACCAGACGTATGACAGGCTATCGTCGGTGTGTCCCGGCGTCTCCAGTGCCGTGATCCTCACTTTGCCTACCTCGGAGATGGTCGCCGTGCTCGTGCGCCGCATGCAGGCGTCCGAGCCCGCCGTCCAGGCAGGCGTGCGGCCCATGATGCACCGTTGCGCCCGTGTGGTCGGCGAGCACGGCTGCCCCCGAGATCAAATCTTCGTTGCGATGGGTTTCGAAGATGTGCGTGATGCGGCAGCCGTTTTCGGCGGCGATTTCAAGATAGATATCGAAGTCCCGGCGCGGGTCGAAGACCGCCGCCTCGCCGGCGCTGCCCAGCACGTATGACAGATGGGCCAGACCCTCCGTCTTGACCTTGTGTAGAAACATGGCGTTGGTTTACCTGGGTTGCCGAAAGGCCCTCATTCTGACCGGTCTGGTCTGACCGCTGCAATTTCGGTCAGGGCTTACTGGATCATCGGTAAACGCGTACGGGCAACTCGCGAATACCGCGAATGAAATTCGACTTCAGGCGCCGCTCCGGGCCGGTTACCTCGATGAAGCGGAAGCGTTTGACGATCTCCTCCCAGACCACGCGCAGCTGCATCTCGGCCAGACGGTTGCCCATGCAGCGATGGATGCCGAAGCCGAACGCGGCGTGCTGGCGCGCACTGGGCCGGTCGATGATCAACCGGTCGGCATCCGGGTGTACGGCCTCGTCGCGGTTGCCCGAGATATACCACAGCACCACCTTGTCGCCGGCCTTCATCTGTTTGCCGGCATACTCGTAGTCGGTCTTGAGCGTGCGGCGCATGTGCAGCACGGGCGTCTGCCAGCGAATGATCTCCGAGACCATGTTGGGAATGATGGACGGGTCTGCCTGCAGCTTCTCGAGCTGGTCGGGGAATTCGTTCAACGCCAGCACCCCGCCGGAGATCGAGTTGCGGGTGGTGTCGTTGCCGCCGACGATGAGCAGCATGATGTTGCCGAGAAATTCCATGGGCCGCTCGATCATGTCCCGCGTGTCGTCGCCGTGGGCGGGGCGCAGCTGGTGATGAGGTCGAGTGCGTCCGGCGGGGTGCGGCGGCCGCCCGCTCCGGCCCGCAGGGCCGAGGAAGGTCGTCCAGGTACAGTCCATGGCCGTGCTGGTCCTCCCGGGCGCTGATGCCTGCGAGATCCAGCGCCGTGGTTTCCGGAGAGCCGATGGAGATGTCCGACCAGTAGGTGAGCTTGCGGCGATCTTCGAAGGGAAAGTCGAACAGGGTCGCCAGCATGCGTGTAGTCAGCTCGATGGAGATGCCGCATCGAGCCCAGTCGATCGCCTCGCTCTCGCGGGGAGCGTCGTCGCAGGATCCGGCCGGCCACATCGCCGCGGGATGACGGGCTCGAGCTGCACGAGGTTGCGCGGCCGCCACTGACCGGCCGCCACCGCCCTGCGCTGGTGCATCGTGCCTGGGCAGGGTCCATCGGCGATGAAGCTGTGGATGCACCGATCGTTGGGGCTGATCGCCGATGGCGATGGTGGGCTCCGACGAGAAAGCACCTCGTGGTGGCTGTCCGCATCGACGGATGTCGTCGTAGCGGGTAGCTCGCCCAGTAGGGCCCGAACGGGACTGTCGGCCAGGTAAAGTGCGACCGGATCCTCCCGGCGCAGCCCGCTCGAAGTCGGCGCGCAGGCGTCCTGCTGGTAGCAGGCGTGAGTCGCTGACGTCGATCTCATCGAGCGGTGTGGACCAGGGGTCCGGCAGGGGACCGCTGGGTAATTTGAAGTTCCGGGTGCTCGGGTCTGCCACCTCGATGGCGGGGTTCGTGTTTTTGCCGGCTTCGCTCATGCTGCCTCTCCTGTCTGTATATGCTCATGCTACTGCGTCGTGCCGGTCGCGGAACAGGCCGAAATCGTCCAGCACCAGGTAGAAGGCAGGAATGACGAACAGCACCAGCGCCGTGGCCGTGGTCAGGCCGAAGGCCAGGCTGATGGCCAGCGGGATGACGACCTTGGCCTGCATGCTGGTTTCCAGCAGCAGAGGCAGAAGGCCCGCCACTGTGGTCAGCGCGGCAGCGGAATCGGCCGGAAGCGATCCCGGCTGGCCTGCACCACGGCTTCGGCGAGGGCCATGCCGTCCCGCAGACGCTGTTCGACGAAGGTTACCAGCAGAATGGAGTTGTTGACGGCGATGCCCGCCAGGCTGACGAAGCCCAGCAGGGAGGGCATGGATAATTCGTAGCCCAGCAACAGATGGCCAAGCACCACGCCGATGAGCGAAAGTGGAATGATGGCCAGCACCACCAGCGGCTCCAGGTAACTGCGGAACTGGAACGCCAGCAGGGCGAAGATGCCGATCAGACCCAGGGCGAGGCCGCGGCGCAATGATTCGAGTGTGATCTACGGTGCTGCCGCTCACCGGCAACGGCGAACGCGAGCTCCGGATGGCGCTCGTGCCACCCCGGCAGAAAGCGCTGCTGCAGATCGCCGATCACCGCCGTGGAAGTGGTGACACTCTGGTCGATGAGCGCTTCCACGGTGACGGTACGCTGCCCGTCGATGCGCTGCAGGCGCGCCCAGCCGCGGCCTTCCTCCAGGGTTGCCACCGCGCTGAGCGGCACCCGGCCGTGCGCCGTGCGGATCATGAAACCGTCCAGGGTCTGGAACCGTGCCCGGGCCGCCTCGTCGAGCCGCACCTGAATCTCGTAGCGCTCGGCACCGACCTGAACTTCCGCAGCCTTCAGCCCGAACAGGCTGCCGCGCAACTGCTCCGCTACCATGGCGGTGGTGACGCCCAGGCTCTCGGCCCCGGGCCGCAGCCGCACGCGAACTTCGGGCTTGCCGGGCGCGATTCGGCGTGGTCGTAGCGCAACGCGGCAAGGCGTCGAGCAACTCGTCCGCGGCCGTTCTCAGACGTTCGGGTTCGTCGCCGCCGATGCGCAGCTCGATGGGTTTGCCCTGGGGGCCGATGACCGGATCGGCAAAGCGCAATGCCAGCACATCCGGCACGCGGCCGACCCGCTCGCGCCAGAGATTGCGGATCGCCGTGGACGTGTGGCTGCGGATCTCCGGTGACAGCAGGTCCACGGTCACCGTAGCCACGTGGTCGCCGGTTTCGTAGGCGTCGATGTTGTGCCCGTAGCGCACGGCCACGTGGCGCACCAGCGGCTGCCCGCGGGGCTGCTCCGGCGTCAGTTCCTCGTCGATGTCCTGCAGCGCGGCAATGACCTGCCCGACCACCGACCGGGTACGTTCGATGGGCGTGCCCTGCGGCAGGAGCAGCCGCGCCTCGATGGACTCGTTGTCGAGCTCGGGCAGCGGTGTGAAGCCGATGATCCCGCCGGCCAGCAGAGCCATCACCAGCAGCAGCAGACCCACCAGACCGCCGAGACCCGCATAGCGGTAGCGGGTGAAGCGACTCACGGCACCGTCCACCACAATGTTCCGCAGTCGCTCCAGGTGCTGTTCCACGCGCGCCTGCAGCCGTCGCGGCCTGGCGGTTTCATGGGAATGGCGCAGATGCGCCGGCAGAATGAGAAAGGCCTCGACGAAGCTCACCGTCAGAGTGATCAGGATCACGGCCGGCACTACCTTGAGCACGGCACCGAGATCGCCGCTGAGGAACATCAGGGGTCCGAAGATGGCGGCTGTGGTGATGAACGATGCGAATACCCCGGGCAGGACTTCGCGGGCGCCGTCGACGGAGGCATCCAGCGCGCTCTTGCCGCGGGCGCGATGGCTGGCGATGTTCTCCGAGACGACGATGGCGTCGTCCACCAGAATGCCGATGGCCACCAGCAGCGCCACCAGGGTCATCATGTCGAACTGATAGCCGAACCAGGCCATGACGATGAACGCGCCGGCGAAGGACGCCGGCAGGCCCATGGCGACCCAGAAGGCATGCCGGGTGCTGAAGAACAGCCACAGTACCAGGGCGACCAGCAGCAGGCCCTGCAAGCCGTTTCTGACCAGCATGAGCAACCGGTCCTCGACCAGCGAGGCGATGTCGCGGGTCAGAGTCAGTTGCAACTCCGGCGTGCGGCGCTGTTCTTCGGCAAGAAACGATTCCACCGCCTGCAGAATGTCCAGAGCGTCGCCTTCGCGGCGTTTCTCGATGGCCAGCAGAGCCGCAGGCAGTCCATCGAACGTGATCCGCTGGTTGGGGAATTGAAACGTATCCACCACGGTGGCGATGTCCCGCAGGCGCACGGCGCTGCTGTCGGGCCCGCCGGCGATCACCAGTTCGCCCAGGCCTTGCGCTGTAGTGCGTTCGTCGTCGATGCGCACGAACAGGTAGCCGCCGGGCGTCTCCAGATCGCCGGCCGGCAGATCCAGGTTCTGGGCGCGGATGCGCTGCACCACGTCCACGGGGGACAGGGCGAGCGCCTGCAGCGCCCGCTCGTCCAGATCCACCCGCAACTGGCGTTCGCTGAACCCTTCGATAGTGACGCGGCTGATGCCGGGCAGGCGCAGCAGGCGTTGCTTGAGCGTTTCTGCGTAGTCTTTCAGGCCTGGCGCGGACAGCTCTCCGTAGGCGGCGATGGCGGCCACCGGTTCGGTGGTCCCGCGCAGCCGGATGCGCGGCTCTTCCGCCAGTTCGGGCAAGTCGTCGATGGCATCGATCTCACCGCGGACGTCGGCGAGGAAGCGCTCGATTGCCGCTCCTTCGGTGGCTTCCACCCGGGCGATGGCGAGATTGTCGCGGGCTTCGCAGCGCAGTTCGTGGACGTTGTCGACGCGCTCCATGGCGTCTTCGATACGCCGGCAGACAGCGTCCTCGACCCGTTCGGCGGCAGCCCCGGGATAGGCGATCTGAACTTCTACGACCCGCAGGGGCAGCTGCGGAAAGGTGCTGCGGACGATGGACGGCAGTGCTACCGCACCGCCCACCAGCAGCAGGGCCATGAGCAGATTGGCCGCCGTGGGATGGCCGGCGAAGTAACGGATCATGACGGCGGCGCCACCTCGACGGCCATGCCCGGCTCGGCGAAGGGCACCCGGCTCACCATGACCCGGTCGCCGGCCGTCAGGCCTTCGGCGATGACGGCCCGTTGATCGTCGCGAAACGCCACCTGCACCGCTCGATGCACCAGACGGTCTTCGTCATCGACCAGCCAGACCTGATCGTCTTCCACCGCCAGTCTGGGCACGCTGAGACGCTTCGGCAGTACGGGACCGCTCAGCTCGATGCGAGCGAACACGTTGCCGGCCGGCAGGACGGCGTCGGCGCCGGTTACGGCAATGAAGACCCGGGCGGCGCGGGTTTGTGCGTCCAGGGCCGGATCGACGCGCACGACCCGGCCCTGCCAGTGAAAGGCTACGTCACCGGCGGCCCAGCTCAGGGCAGCGGTGATATCCGGCAGCGCGGCCGGCCCCGCAGCGCCGAGAATTCCGGGGAAGCGGCTGACCAATTGTTCGACGGGGACCTCCAGCAACGCTTCCAGTTGCTCGGTGGTCGCCGCGGTGAACACGGTCTGGCCCGCGGGCACGAACTGGCTGAGCTCGGCGCTGACGTCAATGACCCGCCCGTCGAACGGCATTTCCAGCCGGGTCCGCTCGAGATTCCGGCGGGCACCGTCGAGCTGCAGGGTCGCTTCGCGCAGCCTGGCCTCGACCGCGTCCCGCTGAGCCGGCAGCAGGTTGAGTTCGGTTTCCAGCGACTGCAGGGTTTGCCTTTGCCTGAGCAGTTGGCGGCGCTCAGCGTCCAGCTCCACGGCGGCAATGTGGCCGCCGGCGGCCAGCTTCGTCGCGGCGTTCGAAGTAGCCGCTCGGCCGTAGCTTTCGATATTCCGCGATTCGGCCAGGTTACGCGCCCGCGCCTCCAGCTCAGCCCGCGCAGCCGCCGCTGCGCGATGCTGGCTCTCTGCCCGGGACACGGCCAGCTCGTAGTCGTGCGGGTCGATTTCAACCAGACGGGTGCCGGCCGGGAAGCGGGCACCGGGGCGCAGCTCGGGATGGCGCCAGGTCATGCGGCCAGGCACCTGGGCAACCGCCTGCCAGGTGTGTTCGGCACGGATCTCGCCGTAGCCGGTAAGGCGCGGTGTCACGTCGGCGGGGGTCACCGTCACAACCCGGACCAGCGGCGCTGCCCGGCCCTCGCGGCCGCGCGGCGCTCCGGGGGCCAGCAGTAACGCGATCATCAGCACGATCAGGCCGAGGCCGATGGGCACGAAGAACCACCAGCGGGCGCGTCCGGGCAGCCACCAGGGCCGCTGCTGCTCATGCGCTGCCATGATGCTCGGTCTCCAGGCCCAGGGTGCGCAGGGTGGACCGCTGTACTTCGCGAATCACCAGTTGCGCCGTCTCCTCGTCGTAGTCCTGCCAGCCGGTGCGGCGAAAGAGGATCTCCCGCGCAATGTTGAACACCATCATCTGTCCGATGAGCGCGTGGGCCCGGACTTTGGCGGTGTTCGAATCCGCCTCGATGCCGTCCACCATGGCCACGATGCGCGCGGCGAGCTCGTGCAGACGCCGCGGCAGCGCCTGGTAGAACAGTTCGAAATGGCGGCTGGGCAGAAAGAACTCGCGCAGCACGAAGGGGATGAACGGCTTGATGTCCGCCGGGCGCAGGAACATCTGCAGCACCCCCTGTACCACGGTGACCACCAGATCGGCCTGACGAGCCCGGTCGTCGCCGGCGAGGCGTTCCCCTTCGTTGAAGGCGGCGACGGCGAAGTCGAGCCGCGGTTGCAGGACGTCCACCACGTGCTGCACGGCGGCCCGGTACAGGCCGTCTTTGCCTTCGAAGTGGTAGCGGATGGCGGCCAGATTGGTGCCGGCCCGCTCACACAGGGCCCGGGTGCCAACGGCCTCGAATCCGGACTCGCCGAACAGTTCGATGGCGGCGTCGATCAGCGCCTGACGGGCGCGACCTGTGCTCGGTTCACTGAGAGCCATGGACTAACTCCGGCGGCATTTCCAGCACGCTAAATCATTCGTTCGATTAAATCAAACGAATGATTTAATTCTTCCACTGTCAAATGAATACTTAGTTGGCTTAGCATTTGCCTCCATGAGCGTTATCATGGCGGCTTTCGACGACTACCGGCCGTAAGCCCGAGCGATGCAGATTGTCGACCTGAGAGACCTCACCATTCCCCTCGAGGGCACGGTGGCCAATGCCGTGGTCAGCTTTTCCGGGCATACCGTGTCGCTGGTGGCCGTGGTTTCCGATCAACGGCGCGGCGGCTTGCCGGTGGTGGGCTTCGGCTTCAATTCCATCGGTCGTTTCGGCCAGTCGGGCATTCTCCGCGAGCGTCTGTTCCCGCGGCTGCGGGAAGCTGCGCCGGAATCCCTGCTCGCCGCCGACGGACGCAGCTTTGACACGGCTGCGGTAACCGCCGCCGCGATGCGCAACGAAAAGCCGGGCGGTCACGGCGATCGTGCAGGGGCAGTAGGCGCCCTGGAACTGGCCGTGTGGGATCTCAATGCCAAACTGGCCGACGAACCCGCCTACCGCACCATCGCGCGGCATTTCGATCGCCCCGCCGCCGGTAGCTCCACGTCGGTCTACGCGGCGGGCGGCTACTACTATCCGGATGATTCCACAGCGCGTCTGGCCGACGAATTGCGTCACTATCAATCCCTCGGCTTCGATGCCTTCAAGATCAAGATCGGCGGTGCCGATGCGGCCGTCGACCGCTCCCGTGTCGAGGCGGCGCTGGGCGTTGCCGGCGACGGCGCCCGGTTGGCCGTGGATGCCAATGGCCGCTTCGACGAGCAGGCTGCGGTGGCATACGGCCAGGTTCTGGCTCCCTACGGCCTGCGCTGGTACGAGGAGCCGGGCGATCCGCTGGACTACACCCTCAATTACAGCGTCACCTCGAATTATGCGGGCGCGGTAGCCACCGGCGAAAACCTGTTCAGCGCCGTGGATACCGCCAACCTGGCGCAGTTCGGCGGCATGCGCCCCGGCAAGGACGTCTTTCAGATGGACCCGGGGCTGAGCTACGGCCTCGGCGAATACGTCCGCATGCTCGAGGTTCTGGAGAGGCGTGGTTTCGACCGGGCGCAGTGCTTCCCCCACGGCGGCCATCTGATCAATCTGCATGCCGCCATTGGTCTGGGCCTGGGCGGCTGCGAGGCCTATCCCGGGGTGTTCCAGCCGTTCGGCGGCTATCCGCCCCAGTGTGAGACGGGCGGCGGCCGTGTGACGGCAGCAGACGCCGCGGGATTCGGCCTCGAGCAGAAACCCGAACTCAGGCCCTATCTGCAGCAACTGGGAGAGTTGGGATGAACATCGCCGTAGTTGGCTGCGGAGCCATGGGATCCATCTATGCCGGGCTGCTCGCCGACGCCGGCAACCGGGTGATCGCCATCGACACCAACCAGGCTCACGTGGAAGCCATAAACCGCTGCGGCCTGCGTGTTTCCGGGGCCAGCGGCGACCGGACCGTGGCGGTGGCGGCCTATACGGCGGCGCCGGCGTGTACCGTCGACCTGGTCATCGTCGCCGTCAAAGCCGCCCACGTGGGGGCCGCGGCCGCGACGGCCGAGTCGTTGATCGGCCCGCAGACGCGGGTGCTGACCATCCAGAACGGGCTGGGCTCGGCCGATCAGGTGGCGGCTCGCGTCGGTGCAGGCCGCCTGCTGGTTGGGGTGGCGCAGGGTTTCGGAGCCTCGTTGCCGGAACCGGGCCACGCGCACCATAACGACATGAAGGCCATTCGCATGGGGCCCTACGCGGACCTGGCGCCGGCAGAGGCGGAGCAGACGGCGGCCCTGTGGCGGGCAGCCGGCTTCGATGCCGCAGCGGTGGGTGACATTC
This sequence comes from Gammaproteobacteria bacterium, assembly GCA_034522075.1. Taxonomy (GTDB): domain Bacteria; phylum Pseudomonadota; class Gammaproteobacteria; order Pseudomonadales; family Azotimanducaceae; genus UBA7803. The sequence continues at coordinate 550,624 of JAXHLO010000006.1, forward strand.
TGGCCATGCAATGGGAGAAGCTCATCTGCAATGTCGCCTACAGCGCACCCTGTGCGCTCACGGGTTTCACCGTCGGGGAAGTGATGGACGATGCCGATGCCGGCGCGGTGCCACAGAGGCCTGGCTGGTGGCCAGGGCGCGCGGCGTCGGCTTGAGCGTCGATGATCCGGTCGCTCTCGTGCGGGACTTTGCGGGTCGGATGCCGCGGGCCAAACCTTCGGTGCTGCTGGACCTGGAAGCGGGCCGCATCAGTGAGGTAGATGTCATCAACGGCGCCGTGCCCCGGGAGGCCCAAAAGGCCGGCTTGGAAGCACCGGTGAACAGAACGCTCACGGCGCTGGTGAAGGCAATAGAACAGCGCCTGGCAAGGCAACGCAAGGAGCAGGCATGACGACCGCAGACGAACTCAGAGAAACCGACTGGCGCCGGCGCCAGGCCATGATCAGCGGTGATGCCGTGGTGC
>JAXHLO010000007.1:0-59421 GCA_034522075.1 Gammaproteobacteria bacterium
TTTTTTTTTTTTTTTGCAGGTGTTGTTTTGGTCAGGTGCGTATTGTAAACGCCGTAGGCTTTGTGCGGGGGCGCTGCGGCGCCCATTTTTTGTTTGCAGGTACGTGCCGACCGGCGCTATGCAGGATGGGGAATCTGATCTATAAATGGTGGGACCCGGAAATGAGGCCCTACCGTGAGTGAGCAGAAAGACCTACAGTCAGCGCCCCTGGAAACCCTTGGCGGCGACACCCACAGCGTGGCGTCCGGCGGGAGGGCCGTTGCGCGCAGCCGCCTGCAGGCCGACGTGGAGGCCTATCTGGCAGAGGGCGGCGATATCGAGGAAGTACCGCGGGATTCCCGGCCGGTGCCGGCGTTCCGGCGGAGCGCCTGCGGACGGGGCTCCATCTGAGACTGCGCGCCTCGTTGGCCGCTGCCCCATGACGCTTCCCGCCGGGCGCTCTACAATAGCCCGCCTCGCGCCCGCAGCCGGCAGAATTCGACATGCGAATCAGGTGGTGCTCCGGGGGCGGAGCCGCCGCCCAGGTGGCGGGTTTTCAGGACGCCGTGGTCACCGGGCTCGCGCCCGACGGCGGCCTGCTGCTGCCGGAGTCCATCCCGGACGTCACCGCATCGCTTGGCCGCTGGCGTGAGCTGGGCTTCGTCGATCTGGCCGCCGAGCTGTTGCCCCGCTTCATCGACGACATTCCCGCCGCCGATCTCGATGCCCTGATCCGCCGCGCCTACGCCACTTTCGACCACGACGACGTGGTGCCGCTGGTGAAGGTGGGCGACGTGCACGTATTGGAACTGTTTCACGGGCCAACTCTGGCATTCAAAGACGTGGCGCTGCAGTTACTCGGGCGTCTGTTCGAGTATGTGCTGCGCCGCCGCGGCGAACACCTGAACATTCTCGCCGCCACCAGCGGCGACACCGGCAGCGCCGCCATTGCCGGAGTGCGCGGCCTGGACGAGATCGACATCTTCGTCATGTACCCCGACGGCCGGGTGAGCGAACTGCAGGAACTGCAGATGACCACGGTGACCGATGCCAACGTGCACTGCCTGGCTGTGGACGGCAGCTTCGATGACTGTCAGAACCTGATGAAAACTTTGTTCGCCGATCTGGCCTTCAAGGAACGCTATCACCTGGGCGCCGTGAACTCGGTCAACTGGGCGCGGGTGCTCGCGCAGATCGTTTACTACGGTTACGCCAGTCTGCAACTGGCGGACCGTGGCCCGGTGACGTTCTGCGTGCCCACCGGTAACTTCGGCAACGTGTTCGCCGGCTATCTGGCCAAGCGCATGGGCTTCCCCATCGACAAGCTGATTCTCGCCACCAACGAAAACGACATACTGTCGGTGTTTTTCGAAACGGGTGAGTATCAGCGCGGCGACGTGCGCTACACCGTGACCCCGGCCATGGACATTCAGGTAGCCAGCAACTTCGAGCGCTACCTGTATTACCTGCTCGACGAGGACAGCGAACGCCTGGCGGCATTCATGAACGACTTCTCCGGCAACGGCCGCGCTGCTCTCGACCGGCCGCCGGGCACGACGGACTTTGCCGCAACCGCGGTGAACGTTGCCGAGACTCTGGCCGCCATCCGGCAGACCTACGAGGCACACGGTTACGTGGCGGATCCCCACACCGCCGTAGGGCTTGCGGCCGCGGCGCGGTTTCCGGGCGATGGCCCCATGGTGTGTCTGGCCACCGCGCATCCGGCCAAGTTTCCCGAGTCTGTGAACGACGCGGTGGGCGCGGATCTGGCCCGGCACCCGCGGCTGCAGGGCCTGCGCGGCCTCGACGCGCGGCGCACGTCGATACCGGCGGAGCTGCCTGCCATCAAGGACTTCATCGCCCGCCACGCCCGGATGCGTTAGACGAGTCCTGACCTCGATCAAACGCCGATACGGTCTTGTCGGCTAAAAGTTGTCAATTCCGCTTGAGCGTTTTAGTATTCAGCGGCGGTTGCCGGGAAGGCGGATGTGTTTTCGCTGGCAACCGATAAAAGGAGCAGCACTGGGCAAGGGATACGGGGCTGCAGGGGAGACGTGCCGGGCTTGCTCAGCGGCACATCACGGAGAGAGCAAATGTTCAGACCAACCTCGCTCGGGGTGTGGTCAGGTGTGGCCGCGTTGTGCGGCTCGCTTGGCCTGCTCCCGTCGATATCTGCGTATGCAGCAAGCAACGAGCCGATCATCGAAGAGATCGTCGTAACCGGGTCACTGATCCGCCGCGACAGCTTCGATTCACCGTCGCCACTCACGGTGGTAGACCAGAACGAAATATCCGCCAATGCCACGCCCAACCTGGGTGAGGTGCTGGTGAGCCAGACGTTCAACTACGGCACGGATTTTCAGACCAACACCTACGCGGCCAGGCCGCAGATCGGCACCAATTCCCAGGCCAATCTTCGTGGTCTGGGTCCCCGTGCGACCCTCAACCTGCTGGATGGCAAGCGCGGTGTGGGCACCAACCTGAATAACGCCCTGCCGCAGATCGCCATCAGCCGCATCGATATTCTCAAGGACGGCGCGTCCGCCACCTACGGCACCGACGCCGTGGCCGGCGTGGTGAACGTCATCCCCCGCAAGGACTTCAGCGGCGCCGAGATGTCGGCGTTCTATCAGGAGGATTCCGGCGGCGACATGGACGAAGAGATGTACGAGTTCATCGTCGGCACCGATACCGGCAACGGTCACGTGACCTTTGCCGGCTCCTACAGCACGCGCTCGACGCTCGAGCAGACCGAGCGGCCGGAATACCTGCGGGAAGGCTTCCAGATGTCCGCAACCGGTAACCCGGGTGTATGGCAGGTGCCGGTTCGTAATGCCGCCGGCGAGATAGGGATTCAGGTTCCTGTCGATCCGGAGGATCCGACCGGCGAGCAGAGGACGGTGCTGAATCGGAGCATGCGCGACCCGGGCTGCGGCGTAGCCACTAACATCGGCCCCAGGCGGCACGGACGTCGGCGCCAGAAGGGCAACCATCTCACCGGCGACCGGCGCGCCGCGGCCGAGTTCGCGCTGGGTCTGCCCGCCGGCACCACGCGGCTGGACAGGACTGCAGCTTCCACTTCGGTGAAACCTGGAACTACATCAATCCCCAGGAGAAGATGAGCGGCTACCTGAACTTCCAGTACGAGTTCAGCGACAACATCAGCAACGAATTGGACTTCGTGGTCTCCCGTCTGACGTCGGACAGCCGCGGCTCGCCGCAGAATCCGGGCGGACGGACGGAAGAATTCCCCGTCGTGCTCGGCGACCATCCGGGCAACCCATTCCGCGCCATAACGGCTGACGGTACGCCACTGTACGCCGTGGACGCGGACGGCGACGGCATCACCCGACCGCGGTACTGACGACGTCAACGGCGATGGCGTTCCTGACGTGATCGTGGCCGGCACCGATCCGGCTTCCGGGGTTCCATTCAACGAGGATGTCGACGTGGTCGCCCTGCGTATCTTCAGCAAGATCGGGCTCATGCCGGGTGCCAATCAGCCGACCTCGTTGAACGCTGACGGCTCCAATACCGGCAACGCCTCCTTCGATGCCTGGACATTCCGCGTTGCCGACACCTTGCGCGTGCGCATACCCGACACGAGTTGGGAAGTGGAGGCCACGGCCATTCACTCCCGCGGCCATACGGTGCTGGAAGAGAAGAACACCAGTCAGAATGCGCTGGAGGCCGGCCTTCGGGGCGAGCTGGTCGCGCTGCCGGAGTCGGATCCCAATCCCCTGGCCGCCAGCCCGCAATACTGGAACCCGTTCTCGACCCAGGCTCTGGAATGTGAGGACCGCGTCTGTGCGCATACCGGTACGCCTGGCTTTGCCAACTCGGTACCGGTGCTGGACGCGGTGAATATCCAGTCTCATCAGATTACCGATACGGAATTCTGGTCCGCCGATGTACTGGCCACCGGTGAGCTGTTCGAGCTACCGGCCGGCATGGTGCTTGCCGCGTTCGGTACCGAGTACCGCACCCAGGAGCAGGACGTTGATGCCAGTTCCGGCAGAAACCGGTGTGACTGGCACGAAGGCGGTTGTGCGTTCGACTGGAACGCCGACCAGGACGTCTGGTCTGCGTACTATGAGCTGGCTGTTCCCGCTCATGAGACGCTGGAACTCACCGTGGCCGGCCGCTACTCGGATTACGGCGGCGCCATCGGCGACTCCTTCGATCCCAAGTTCGCAGCCTTGTGGCAGCCCATGGACATCCTTTCCGTACGGGCATCCTGGGGGACGGCGTTCATTGCGCCCGATCTGGAGCAGCTCTTCTCCACCCAGGTCTGCGGCCTGGAGACCATGTCGGATCAGCTGACCGGAGACACCTCGGCCACCTTCCGGGTCGCTTGTGTCACCGGTAACGCCGATCTGGCACCGGAACAAGCCGACACCTACAACATAGGGGTGTCGCCTGAATCTGCTGGACGGTGATCTGACCCTGGGGGTCGATTACGCGAACTATCAGTTCGAAGATCGGATCTCCGAAGAAACCGGCAACAACGTGCTGCGGGCCAGCTTCCAGCGTTTTCTGGCGGCAGGCAACGATCCGAACAGCCAGGCCGACATCGATGCGTGGATCGCCAACAACGAGCCGAAGATCTTCCGCGACGGCACCGGTGTCGTGACCCGGGTGGTAGTCGATCGGCTGAATGCTCAGGATATGGAGCATGCGGCATGGGATTTCTACAGCCGCTACAACCTGTCGCTGAACAACTTCGGTAACTTTACGTTCGGGCTCAATGCAACCCTGGCCGATAAGTACGAGTTCGATCTGGGTACCGGCGATCCGCAGGACAGCGGCGACGGCGTGGGCAAGCAGAACGAGCAGGTCTCGGAGATTCCGCCGATGCCCGAGTGGCGCGTAAACGGCACCATAGACTGGTATCTGGGCGGCCATTCGGCCCGGGTCCGGGTGCGCTGGATCGACGAGTTCGAACTGGGGTTCAACTCCGCCGGTCTACAGACCCTGCACGGCCTGCGCGGCGGCCAGTCAAAGGTGGACGCCATCACCTATGTTGATCTGAACTACAAGTACACGTTCGATCAACTGATCGGTGACCGTTCCACCACGCTGGAAGTGGGTGCCAACAACGTGTTCGACGAGATGCCCGATCCGTTCTTCAACCTGGGCGGTATCGAAACGTTCGTGCACGATATTCGTGGACGTATGTGGTATCTGCGGTTGAACCAGGACCTCTGAGCCACGAGGTCCAATCGGGAAAAAGGGGCGTTCATCGCCCCTTTTTTCTGACGTTGACATTCCCATGGTGATCGGAGCTCGAATATGAAAGTAGTGGTGCTGTCGCTCTGTGCGTGCCTGGCATGGCCGGCTCTGGCGGCGGACAGGCTGGCTGAGTGCGCCGCCATAGTGAGCGCTCTGGAACGACTGGACTGTTACGACCGCCTGGCTGACGAGCAGGCCAGCCAGAAGGTTCGGCAACAGGCTCGCCAACAGGCTCGCCAACAGGCCAGCGAGCAGGCCCCCCGGCAGACGCCGCCCCCGGCAAGTGAGCGGCCCGCACAGCAGCCTGACCTACAGCCAGAGGAAGAGCGCGTCGCCAGGTTCGGCAAGCCGGAGCGGCCGTCCCCCGAGGAGGAATTCGCCGCCGTCGAGGCGCGCATCGACAGCGTGCGCAAGGGTCCGCTGGGCAAGCAGATCATGACGTTATCGAATGGCCAGATCTGGATGGAAAACGAACCCGGGCGGCGCACGATCGCGCCGGATCAGCCGGTCACCATCCGCAAGCACCGCTGGCACTACGAAATGGAGCTGGCGTCACAACCGAACGTGGCGGTTCGCCGGGTCGACTGAAGGCCCGGCGCTCAGCCGTCGGCGATACCCTTCGCCAGCGCCTGTTCTATGTGCCTGATGCCCTCGGGCACTTCATCGATGAGCGAGACCGTGTGGGTGGGCCGGACCGTGTCGTCCGGCTGGGTTTCGCCCTGCGGGTTCACCCAGATGGTATGCATGCCGACGCCGGCGGCGCCGCCGACGTCGTCGTGCAGATGATCACCCACGTGAACGGCCGCGGCCGCCGGCGTGCCGGCATGAGTCAAGGCCGCGAGAAAGATCTCCGGCGCCGGCTTACTCGCCCCAACCGAGGCGGACGAGTAGCCGAAGTGGAAGAAGCGGTCGAGCTCCAGACGTGTGATGTCGGCGTTGCCGTTGGTGAGCGCGCCCAGCACGTAGGCGCCGGACAGCCGTTCCAGCGTGTCCAGCGCGCCGTCGAAGAATTCCACCTCGTGGCGGGCGTCGAGGAATATGTCGAAGGCACCGCGCGCCAGGCGGCGGGCGTCCTGACGGCTGAAGCCGCACTCGGCAATGGCGCGGTACAGGATCTCCTCACGCAGGGTCGACAGGTCGTGGCGCAGGGAGGGAGACTCTTCCAGCACGGCGTTGCGCAGTTCCTGCACGGCTTCCTGCGGAAAGCGCAGGGGAAACTCGGGTACCCGACTATGCAGCCACCCCTGCATACGGATTTCCGCATTGCGGATCACGGTTTCCACGTTCCACAGCGTGTTGTCCAGGTCGAAGGTAATGAGCTTCAGTTCGGCCATCAGTCGTCCTGACGTTGCGAACGGGGGTGGGCGGCGTCGTACACCCGCGCCAGGTGCTGAAAATCCAGGTGGGTGTAGATCTGTGTGGTTGAGATATCGGCGTGGCCGAGAAGTTCCTGTACCGCCCGCAGATCGCTGGACGACTCGAGCAGATGGCTGGCGAAGCTGTGGCGCAGCATGTGCGGATGCAGTTCGGCGCTGCCCAGTTGCCGGGCGGCCAGTTGCTTCAGGCGCTGTTGTACGGTGCGCGGGCTGATCCGCCGTGAACCCCGGCCGGTGAACAGGGGCAGTTCGCCGGGGTTGCCGCCCGCGGCGGCCAGATCGTCGCGGCACTCGAGCCACTGGCGCACGGCGGCGATGCTGTGCCGGCCCAGGGGCACCTGGCGGGTCTTGTTGCCTTTGCCGCGCACGGTGATGAAGCCGGCATCCAGGTCGAGATCACCCAGGTTGGCGCCGGTGAGCTCGGCCAGGCGCAGGCCGCTGCCGTAGAGCAATTCCGCCATGGCCAGGTCGCGCCGCTCGCGCGGCGACTCGGCGCTGCCGGTCATGAGCTGGGCGGCCTGATCGGTATCCAGCACGCCGGGCAGCCGTTGCCGGGACTTGGGGCCGCGGTTGCCGGTGGTGGGGTCTTCATTCAGCAGGCGCTGGCGCTTCAGGTAGCGATACAGGCTGCGCAGGCTCGACAGTGCGCGCTGAATGCTGCGCGGTTTCAGGCCGCGGCCGTGCAGACGTGCCAGATGGGCAGTGACGTCGTGACTGGCAACCTGGTTCCAGGGGCGCGCCACGTCCGCGGCAAAGCGCTCCAGATCGTGCCGGTAGGCATTGACCGTGTGCGGAGAGTAGCGGCGCTCGTAGCGCAGATAGTCGATGAAACGCTGTAGCTGCGCGTCCATTCAGGGGCTGAGACGCTGTACCACGCGGCTCAGCACCTCGGCGATGTAGGTGACGAACAGGGTATCCATGTCCGGCGAAAAGCTCTGCGGGTCGCGGCTGCCGATGGCCAGGCAGCCGCCGGGCGGCTCCAGGGCCAGGGGTGCGAGCACGGCGCTGCCTTCGCTGTCATGACTGACGTTGGGAAACAGCGTTTCCAGTTCCTCCACGCGCAGGGTGGTGCAGACGGGATAGGCGCCGCGCACGAAGCGCTCGTGGGGGGCGTCGGCACTGTGGCTCTCGATGTGATCGAGCTGGCGGGTGGTGGGGCCGACCGTACTGTTGGCCAGATGACAGCAGACGAAGTCGGCGTGGAAGTCGGTGAGCACGTAAGTGGCGAGCACTTCGTTCAGCTCGTGCCAGTTGTCCACGTGCAGCAGTTCCAGGGTCAGGGTCCGGGTCTTGGCGAACAGCTCGTCGTTGTATTTGGCCGTCTGCATCAATTCCGTCATACGCCGCCGCATGACCATGTTGCGTTCCCGCAGTATGGCCACCTGACGCTCCACCAGCGAGATGGCGCCGCCGGACTCGTGACGCAGATGCAGTTCCGAGAGCAGGTGGGAGTGCTGCTGAAAGAAGTCCGGGTGATTACGCAGATAGACGATCACCTGCGCCTCGGTAACCGGCGCCGTGTCGTCGCTTGGTGTGTTCATGGTGCTGGAACGCCGTCGGGATTCACGGTTGCAGCCGGCCCTCGAATACCAGGGTGGCAGGTCCGTGCATTCTAACGGTGCTGCCCGGGCCCTGCCAGCGGATGCGCACCTTGCCTCCGGGCAGGGATACCTTGACCCGCTCGCCCACGGCGCCGAGCAGACTCGCGGCTACCACAGCCGCGCAGGCGCCGGTCCCGCAGGCCTGGGTTTCCCCCACGCCGCGCTCGAACACGCGCAGGCGGATGAAGCCCCGGTCGACCACCTCGCAGAAGCCGATGTTGGCGCCTTCCGGAAACACCCGGTGGCCGACCAGGCGGGGGCCCAGCTCGGCCACCGGCGCATTGGCTACACTGTCCACCCGCAGAACGGCGTGGGGATTACCCATGGAAACGGCCGTGAACTGCACCGTGGCGTTGTCGAGCTGCAACGCATACGTGGCGTCGAGGCCGCTTACCGGCTCGAGCCCGTCGGCGGCACTGTCGAGCGGTACTGCGGCCGCCTCGATGCGGGGCTCGCCCATGTCCACTTCCACCATGTCATCGCCGGCCAGGCGTGTGACCAGGCTGCCGCCCAGACTGTCGAGGACCAGCTCGGGCTTGGGGCTGAGACGGCGGTGGGCGATGTACCAGGCGGCGCAACGGGCGCCGTTGCCGCACTGCTGCACTTCGCTGCCGTCGGCGTTGAAAATTCGGAACAGAAAGTCGGCGTCCGGCCGGGTGGGCGGCTCGATGAGCAGCAACTGATCGAAGCCGATGCCCGTGCGCCGGTCGGCCCACGCGCGGGCCTGTGCCGCGTCGACTGCATACTGCTGGGTGACCAGATCGAGCACCATGAAGTCGTTGCCGAGCCCGTGCATCTTGGCGAATTCCAGTGCCATGGCGTCAGCGCTCCAACGCCCCGGGACCCAGAGCTGCGCCATGGCCGTCGGGCAGTTCCGCGGCAAGCTGGTCGCGTACCGTCTCGCGGCGGCGGATCACCTGCCAGCGGTCGCCCTGCACGAGCACCTCGGCAGGCCGTCCCCGGGTGTTGTAGTTGGAACTCTGCACCATGCCGTAGGCCCCGGCGCTGCACAGCACCAGCAGATCGTCCGCGGCCAGGGACAGCTCCCGGTCATGGGCGAGGAAGTCGCCGCTCTCGCACACCGGCCCGACCACCGACCAGCGGCGCTGCTGCGCGCCGGCACCCGCTGCCCTGACCGGCAGCACATCGTGCCAGGCCTGATACAGGGCGGGACGGATGAGATCGTTCATGGCGGCATCCACCACGGCGAAGTGGCTGCCGGCGGTGTCGACGGCGGGCTTGAGATATTCCACCCGGGTGAGCAGCACCCCGGCGTTGGCTACCAGGTAACGGCCGGGTTCCAGGATGAGCCGTTCCGGGCGGCCCGCGAGGCGCTGGTTCAAGGCGGCGCCGTAGCCGGCGACGTCGAAATCTTCAGCGTCGGTGCCGCCGTGATAGCGCACACCGAGACCGCCGCCGAGGTCGATGTGGGAGAGGCTGATGCCGTCGCCGCGCAACTCGTCTACCAGTTCGAGCAGGCCGTCGAGGGCGGCCAGCAGGGGTTCCGGATCGGTGATCTGCGAGCCGATGTGGCAATCGATGCCGACGACGTCCAGCGCGTCGTCGGCGCTGGCGCGGCGGTACAGTTCCCGGGCCTCAGTGACCGCCACGCCGAACTTGCTGTGCTTCAGCCCGGTGGAGATGTAGGGGTGCGTGCGCGCATCCACGTCCGGGTTGACCCGCACCGATACCCGGGCACGGCAGCCGTGCAGGCGTGCCCGCCCGGCCAGCCGCTCGAGTTCGGCGGCGCTTTCCACGTTGAAACAGCGGATGCCGAGTTTCAGCGCCAGATCCAGTTCGTCCGTGCGCTTGCCCACGCCGGAGAAGATCACCCGGCCCGGGTCGCCGCCGGCGGTGACCACGCGCTGCAGCTCACCGCCGGAGACGATGTCGAAGCCGGCACCGAGCTCGGCGAAACAGCGCAGCACGCGCAGGTTGGAATTGGCTTTCACGGCGTAGCAGATGTCTGCGCCGCGGGGCTCCAGAGCGGCAACGAGGGCATGGTAGCGGTGCTCCATGTGACCCCGGGAATAGACGTAGACCGGCGTGCCGACGCCTGCGGCGATGGCCTCGAGAGATACCCCTTCAGCGTGCAGCACGCCGTCCTGGCGCGGAAACGGTTCCACCTCAGGCACGCTCCGCAAGGGACGGCACCGCCGCGGGCCGGGCTACCAGCGCCTGCTCGTCATCGGGCACTGTGAGCGGCCCTTTCTGACCGCAGGTGGCCGCTTGCAGGGTAATCAAAGTCAACAACAGCCAGCGCATAGTACGCTCTCCACACCGGCAAACGGCGCAGTATACACGGGCCGCGCAGGCGCGGGTCAGCCGGCCCGCAGCAGGGTCGTCAGGCGGGCGCTTTCCGGGTCGAAGCCCAGCGTCGAGCAGCCGCTGTCGCGCACATAGGCACGCAGATCGGCCAGCGAACGATGGCGGCGGACTTCCACACCGGCCGCGCGGTTGTGCACCGTGACGGTATCGGCGCCGAACGGCAGTACGAACAGGGCCGCCGGTGCGGCGAGAATGCCGCTGGCCAGTTCGTGCAGCTTTTCCAGCCGGTGCGCGGCGAGAAAGCGCGCCTGGCCGCCGATCACCTGCCAGGACACGGTATCCGTCGGTCTGGCCAGCAGCCCGCCGATGGCATCGAGCAGTGCGGCATCGTCGGTGGCGGTGCGCGCCCGCCAGTGACCGGCATCATCCATGGACACGATGTCGATGGATGCCAGATCTACCTGCTGAAAGCCCACATATGCCAGCGGGTCCCGGCGTCCCCGGAGCAGGCTGGTGCGGCCGTCCTGGCGCCGGTTTGCGGGCGTCGCAGGGAGCGGGCCGGCTCCGGCCAGGTCGGCTTCGGCGTTGACGAAGACGTAGTTGCGCCGCTGGCTGCCGCGGAACCCCTGAAGAATCTGCGCCAGATTGCGCGTGAGTTCCGGCTGCTCGTGCAGCGCCACCAGGGTGGCGCCGTTCAATTCTGCCCAGATGACCATGTCCACCAGGCGCCGGCGCCGGGCCACCGGCCCGTCGGCATCCCGGGCGATCCAGCCGTCCAGGTTGCGGTTGAGTTTCAGCGGCAGCGGCTGGCGGCGGTTGACCAGCGCCGGATGCATGACGGGGATCTGTTCCGCCGCGCTGGTCGTCAGGCGGTCTACGGCGAAGCGCAGGTGCCGCAGGCGGGTCACGTTCAGCCAGTGCAGTTGCCGGTCATGATCCTGTTCCGGGTCATGCTGCGCCGTGCCGGCGGGGGCGCCCGCCTGCTCCGCCAGGCTTTCCACCAGCGACAGCCCGGTATTCAAGGCGGCCATGATGCGGCCATGTTCGGCCAGCCGCGCGCTCATGGACCAGTCTTTCATGGTGCGCAATCGGGCAACGTCGTCGGCGCTGAAACCCCAGCCGAGGAAGCGTTCCAGCAGGGCCTGGGCATCGCCGGCTGCTGCGCCGGGCACCTGTCTGGCCCGGGCATTCTCAGCGGCCTTGCCGATGAGCAGGCCGCGCACGAAGGTGAGCTGGTCGCGCTGCGCGGATTCCTGGAGATAGCGCTCCAGGTGATCGTAGAGCAGCAGATAGGGGTCGAGTTGCAGAGCGCTGGTCGCGCCGGCGTGGATACGGGCCTTATAGGCGGCAGATACGGTACCGAGGTGCGGTGCGCGGCCGTAGGCTTCCATCAGTTTGAGTTTCAGCAGCGATTTATGCGGCGTCGTCAGCGCCCGGTCCAGTTCGGTGATGGCGGCCTGGGCGATCTCTGCGGCGGGAAACGCGTGCACCGGTCCGAAGTCGATGACGGCGTCGGCAGCCACGAAGCGGCGCCGCAGCAGGCGTTCGGCCGTGGCCTGGTAGGCCGCCGGGTCGTCGTCGGGCACCAGCCACCAGAGTGGATAACGCCCGGCCATCAGGGCACCGCTGCGGTAGAACTCGTCGAGCAGCAGAGTGGGGGTGCGGGTGCCGGGCAGGCGTCTGCGGCGGCGCAGCATGTCCGGGTCTACCAGGAATGTGTGCAGTTCCAGGCCAAGTTCCGCCGCCCAGGCATCGATCATGCGTACCTTGGGCCACAGCGCCGTATGCAGCAGGCTGTCGCAACACACCCACAGATCCACGTCGCTGCTGCGCGATTGCCCGACGGTACCGCCGCTACCCATGATGAATACCGCCTGCACGTCGGTGTGGGCGGGCGGCAGGTGCGGCTCTTCGTAACCCCGGGCGACCCGCCGCAGGGCTGCCAGGTGCACGGGCGTCGGCGTAAAGGCGTCGATGCCGGCGGGCACATCGGCGCTCACGTAGCCGGGCAGGGCCGGGTGATTGCGGTGATAGAGCATGGGCAGCGCTTCCAGCACGCGGCGCTGGCGCGCCATCAGCCGCGAGCCCGTGCGGGTCAGGCGCAGACCATGATGATGCCGGAAGCGCTGCACCAGCCGGGCCAGCGAGGCACTGTCGATCTCACCATTCGGTGTCGGGGCATGAGGAGTCGTGCTCATGCCTTGAGTGTAGGCATGATCGGCGCGGCTGACGGGGCGCCGGGTGGGCTACAGGCGAGTACGGCCGCGCGCGGCAGCCTGGCGCACCTGCGCCGGCGCCGTGCCGCCGAAGTGGTCCCGGGCCGCCACGGATCCTTCCAGGGTCAGCACGTCGAACACCGATGCATCGATGACCTCGCCGGCAAAGCGTTTGAGTTCTTCCAGGCTCAGCTCGTCGAGGTTTCTGCCTTGCTCCAGGGCAAAGGCGACGCTGCGTCCTACCACGTCGTGAGCATCCCGGAACGGCATGCCGCGGCGTACCAGGTAGTCGGCCAGGTCGGTGGCGGTGGTGAAGCCCAGGTGTGCTGCGGCGCTCATGGCGGCCGGGCGGGCCTCGATGGCGGGGATCAGGCCGCGCATGGCGGTCAGGCAGTCGCGCAGCGTGTCCACGGCATCGAACAGGGGCTCTTTGTCTTCCTGGTTGTCTTTGTTGTAGGCCAGGGGCTGGCCTTTCATGAGGGTCAGCAGCGCCACCAGGTCGCCGGTCACCCGCCCGCTCTTGCCGCGGATCAGCTCCGGGACGTCCGGGTTCTTTTTCTGCGGCATGATGCTCGACCCGGTGCAGAACCGGTCGGGCAGCTCGATGAAGGCGAACTGCTGGGATGACCACAGCACCAGTTCCTCGCACCAGCGCGACAGATGCACCAGAGTCAGACTGGCGGCGGCGCAGAACTCGATGGCGAAGTCGCGGTCGCTCACCGCGTCCAGAGAATTTTCCGCCACCGCATCGAAGCCCAGGGCTTCGGCCACCGACTGGCGGTCGATGGGAAACGTGGTGCCTGCCAGGGCCGCCGCTCCCAATGGCAGCACGTTGACCCGGCGCCGGCAGTCGCGCAGCCGCTCGCGGTCGCGGTGCAGCATCTCGAACCAGGCCAGCAGGTGATGGCCGAAGGTGATGGGCTGCGCCGGCTGCAGATGGGTGAAGCCGGGCATCACCGTATCGGCATGGCGTTCCGCCAGCTCGAGCAGCGCGCCCAGCAGATCGGTCGCCAGGCCGTCGATCTCGTCGATGGCATCGCGCAGAAACAGGCGGATATCGGTGGCCACCTGATCATTGCGCGAACGCCCGGTATGCAGTTTTTTGCCGGTGTCGCCGATCAGCGCGATGAGCCGTGATTCGATGTTCATGTGCACGTCTTCCAGCTCGACGCGCCACGGGAAACTGCCGTCGTCTATCTCTTTGTGAATCCTGCGCAATCCCGCTACGATGCCATCGCGCTCATCGTCGCTGAGCACGCCCACCCGGGCGAGCATCTCGGCATGGGCAATGGAGCCTTCGATGTCGTGGTGATAGAGCCGCCGGTCGAAGGCGACGGATGCGGTGAAGGCTTCGACGAAGGCATCGGTGGCTTCGCTGAAGCGGCCGCCCCAGGGCTTGCTGTCTTGGCTCATGATCTGATGCGTGGTCGCATGGCGAGAAGAATGGCGAATTATATCAGCCAGCAGCAGCCAACTGGCGCTTCCGTGGTCCCCGCTGAACATTTTACCGTTCCCGACCTGTGCAGTGCGCCCGCCATTTCCCTGGTCGTGCTGTTTGCCGAACTGCTGGTGCTGGTGCTGCTGGTAGCCGGCCCGGAGGTGACCTGGGTGCGCCTGGCCCTGCTGTCGCTGTTCGTGCAGTGGGTGGCGCTGCTGTCCGCCGGGGCTCTGTGTGCCTGCCGGCCGCTCATGGCCAGGCTGCGCCTGGTGCCCGGTGCGCTGCTGGCGTTCGCCGTGGTTCTGCTGGTGACCTTGGCGGTTGGTATTGCCGCCGACCGCGTGGTGGCCGGGGCGTTGCTCGAAGGTGCCGTGGACTGGCCGTCGATTCTCCGTCAGCAGGTCATTGCCGCCATCATTGCCGCACTGGCGCTGCGCTACTTCTATGTTCAGCAGCAGCTCCGGGTGCAGGAGCAGGCGGAGTTGCGCGCGCGCATTCAGGCGCTGCAGTCGCGTATCCGGCCGCACTTTCTGTTCAACAGCATGAACATCATCGCCAGCCTCATCGAATCCGACCCGCAGACTGCGGAGTCGGTGGTCGAAGACTTAGCCGAGCTGTTCCGGGCAAGCCTCAACGATGCCGGCAACCAGGTGCCGCTGGGCGAGGAGCTCGCGCTGTGTGAACGTTATGTGCGCATCGAGGCGCTGCGTCTGGGCGACCGCCTGACCCTGGACTGGCAGATCGATGCCGTGCCGGCGGGTGTGCGGGTACCGTTGCTGACCCTGCAGCCGCTGCTGGAGAACGCCATCTATCATGGCATTCAGCCATTGCCGGAAGGCGGCACCATCGGCGTGCGGTTGCGCACCGACGGCGCTCACGTCAACGTGGAGGTCAGTAACCCGGTGGCGGCGGCCGGCGGCGACCCCCTGGCCGGTGCGGCGCCGCCGGTGGAGGGTAACCGCATGGCGCTGGAGAATATCCGCAGCCGTCTGGCCGTGCTCTATGGCAACCGGGCCGAGCTGATCACCACGGCCCGTGACGACCGCTTCGTGGTCACGTTGCGGCTGCCGCTCGAGCCGGGGGGCACGGCGTCAGACTCGATGGAGAGTCACCCATGAAGATTCTCATCGTCGACGACGAGCAACTTGCCCGTGACCGCCTGGCCCGCATGGTGGCCGATTTGAACGATTACGAAGTTGCCGGGCAGGCGGCCAACGGCCGGCTCGCCCTGGAGCAGGCGCAACAGGTGATGCCCGACGTCGTCCTGCTCGATATCCGCATGCCGGGCATGGACGGCCTGGAAACCGCGCGGCATCTCAGCGAGTTTGCCGAACCGCCCGCGGTGATCTTCTGCACGGCCTATGAGGAGCATGCCGTACAGGCCTTCGATCTGCAGGCCGTGGGTTATCTGCTGAAACCGGTGCGGCGTGACAAGCTGCACGACGCTCTGAGCAAGGCCCAGCGGCTGAACAAAGCCCAGCTGGCCGCGCTGAACGGCGTGGAGGAGCAGCGCCGTACCCATATTTCCGCCCGCACCCGGCGCGGCATCGAGCTGGTGGCCGTGGGCGAGGTGCGTTACTTCCAGGCCGATCAGAAGTATGTCACCGTGCGCTTCGACGGCGGTGAAGTCATTGTCGACGAGACGTTGCGCGACCTGGAGCAGGAGTTCGGCGACGCCTTCGTGCGTATCCATCGCAACTGTCTGGTCGCCGCGGCGCACATCGAGTGCCTCGAGCGGGCCGGGCCGGGACAGTCGCAGATCCGTCTGCGCGGTGTGAGCGAACCGCTCGACGTAAGCCGCCGGCATCTGTCCGCCGTGCGTAAACTGATCAAAAAGCTGTAAGGGCTTCGAAGTGGCGAAAAGTGAGCTGGTGATTGCAACCCGTGAGAGTCCGCTGGCCCTGTGGCAGGCGGAATTCGTCAAAGCGGCCCTGGAAGCTGCCCATGACGGTCTGCGCGTCACGCTGCTGGGCATGAGTACCCAGGGCGATCGCTGGCTGTCGTCGCCGCTCTCCGAGGTGGGCGGCAAGGGACTGTTCATCAAGGAACTGGAGCGTGCCCTGCTCGACGGGCGCGCCGACCTGGCCGTGCATTCCATGAAGGACGTCCCGGCCCATCTGCCGGAAGAATTCGCTCTGCCGGTCATCGCTTTCCGCGGCGACGTGCGCGATGCGCTGGTCTCCCGCGACGGTCTGCCGGTGGCCGAGCTGCCGGCCGGCGCGCGCATCGGGTCGGCGAGTCTGCGGCGCCAGTCGCAGTTGCGCGCGCGGCGTCCGGATCTCGCCGTTTCGCCCATTCGCGGCAATGTGGGCACGCGCCTCGGCAAGATGGAGGCCGGCGAGTTCGACGCCCTGGTGCTGGCCAGCGCCGGGCTGAAGCGTCTCGAGCTGGAACATCTGGTCACCGAGCACATGAGTGTCACCGATTCCGTGCCCTCCGCCGGACAGGGCGCACTGGGTATCGAATGCCTGGCGGATGCCGACGATGTGCGCGAGCTGATCCAGGTGCTGCACGACGACCTGGTGGGCGCCTGCGTGCTCGCTGAACGCACGGTGACCGCGGCGCTGGCCGCTGACTGTTCCGCCCCCTTGGGGGCCTATGCCGAGCTGCACGGCGAGCGGATCGAGCTGGCCGCCGTGGTCGGCACGGTGGATGGCCGCACTCTGCTGCGCGCCCGGGCACAGGGCAGTGATCCCCGGGCGGTGGGCGCCGAGGTGGCGGCCAGCCTCGAGGCCCAAGGCGCCCGGGAGATTCTGGCCGGCCTGGAGAGCTGAGACCGCGCTATGGGCACCGCGCCTGTGACAGTCTGGATCAGCCGTTCCCGGCCCGGCGCCGAGCGCCAGGCGGACGACCTGCGGGCAGCCGGCTACCGGCCGCTGGTGGCACCGGTCATCGACATCGAAGCAGTGCCCGGGCAACCGCCCCCTGGTCCATTCGAGCTGGTCATCTTCCTCTCGGAGCACGCCGTTCGGCTGGGCCTGGACGCACTCCGTTGCCAGCCGTGGTTCGCCTCCGCGCAGATTTTTGCCGTAGGGGGGCGTACCGCCGAGGCACTGGCGGCTGCCGGGGTGACGGCCGGTATGCCGGCTACGCCCACCTCCGAAGGTCTGCTGCAACTCGAACCGCTGAGCCGGGTCGACGGTCAGTGCGTACTGCTGGTGAGCGGTGTCGGCGGCCGCGGCGTGCTCGGCGATACGCTCACCCGCCGCGGCGCCGACGTGGAACGCTTCGAGTGCTATCGCCGGGTAGCCGCCGGCCGGGTCGACCCGGCAGTGCTCGGCAGCGATGTGATCATTGCCGCCAGCGGTGAGGGGCTGCGGGCGGTGGCCGGGTTCTGGCTCGATGGTGGCGGCCGCGCAGACGTCCCGGTACTGGTTCCCTCCGCCAGGGTGGCGGCACTGGGCGTGGAACTGGGCCTCGGCAACCTGCATGATTGCGGCGGGGCCGACAGCGGCGCCTGGCTGCACGCGCTCGCGCAATTGAATCCAGCGGAATCCTCATGAGTAGAGATGACCAACATGCCGACGAATCCGCCGACCGTCCGGCAGGCGATCCTCTAGGGCTGGACGACGACGCCAGCGGGCAGGCCGATCCGCCGCCGGTCCGGCCCCGCGGCGGGCGTGCGTTTGCCGGACTGGCACTGCTGTTGTCATTGCTGGCGGTGGCGGGCACCGGCTACGTTTATTACGAAGTCATCGAACGCGGCGACGTGCCGGGTCTGGCGGACCGGGTGGCGCGGCTGCAGGGTGACGTGGCAAGTGCCACTGAGCGCTTCGCTGAGGAGCAGCGGGGGCAGGCCCAGCGCCGGGAGTCTGCTCTGCAGGAGCTGCGTGCCGAGCAGCGCGCCGCGGTGGCCGAACTGCGTGCCCAGCAGCGCGCGGCGCTGGCCGAGTTGCGCGAAGAACAGCGGGCCGCGCTGCAGGCCAGCGAAGCAACGCTGCGCCAGGCCCTGACGGACGCCGCGCAACAGCCCCCTGCCGGGGTCGAGGTCTGGCGGCAGGCGGAGGCGCGCTATCTGCTGCGTATCGCCAACCACCGTCTCGAACTGCAACGGGACGCCGGCGGCGCTCTGCGCCTGCTGCGCCGTGCCGATGCGGTACTGGCGGAGCTCGACGATCCGGTCTGGTATGACGTGCGGGCGCGGCTTGCCGAGGATATCAACGACCTCGAGAACCTGAGCCGCAGCGATCTGCCGGGGCTGTTCGCGCGGCTGGAAGCTCTGAAGGGCGAGCTGGATTCGCTGCCGGTGCGTGAGCCGCGCTTTCGCCGGCCGCCGCCGGAGCCAGAGCCGGCCGCCGCTGATGACAGCGTCTGGGGGGCGCTGACCGAGCAGCTCTCCGGGCTGCTGCGCATCCGCCGCCTGGACACGACGGCGAAGCCGCTGCTGGCTCCCGAGGAAGCGGTTTATCTCAAGCTCAATCTGCACCTCATGCTGGAGCGCGCACAACTCGCCGCCATGCGCCGTGAGCAGACCCTGTTCGAGGAGAGCCTGGACGCCGCTGCGGATTGGCTGCGCGAGTACTTCAACGCGGACCAGCCGCCCGTGCCGGGCATCCTGGAAACCCTGGCGTCGCTGCGTGAGACCGAACTGCTGCAACCCCTGCCGGACATTTCCGGAGCGCTCGCGGTGTTCGAGCGATCTGCGCCGGCAGCGGATTCGACCCCATGAAGATGGCATTGCTCGTGCTGGTGGCGGCGCTGATCCTCGGCGGCGTGGTGGGCGTGCTCATGGCCCGGGATCCGGGCTACGTGCTGGTGGCCTACCAGGGCGTGGCGGTGGAAACCAGCCTGTGGATCGCCCTGGCCCTGCTGACGGCGGCCTTTGTCCTTCTCTATCTGCTGGTCCGCCTGCTGGTGCGCCTGGGCAGAAGCCCGGGCAGTCTGCAGGGCTGGCAGCAGCGCCGCCGCTCCGCCGCGGCCCGGGCCCAGACCGAACGCGGTCTGCTGCTGCTGGCCGAAGGCCGTTTCCAGGATGCCCGCAAGCTGCTGGCCGCGGCGGCAGACCGTGTCGACGAACCGCTGGTCAACTATCTGTATGCGGCGCGCGCTGCCCAGGAACTGGGCGATATCCGCGGCCGGGACGATCTGCTGCGCGCGGCACACGAGTCGCGGCCGCAGGCGCACTTCGCCGTGGGGCTGACCCAGGCAGAGCTGCAGCATGCCGCACAGCAGTGGGAACAATGCCTGGCAACCCTGCTGCAACTGCGCCGCCAGGCACCGCGCAACGCCCGGGTACTGGGCCTGCTGGCGGATTGCTATCGCCAGCTCGGCGACTGGCAGGCGGTCACCGATCTGGCCGGCGATCTGGAACGCCATGGCGCTCTGCAGCCGCACGACCTGCAGGCACTGCGGCAGCAGGCCGAGCAGGGGCTGCAGGGCAGCGGCTCGGCGCCGGTGCCGGATCAGCGCGGCGCGTAGCTGAACACGTCCGAGCGCATTTGTGCCGGATCGACCCCGGCTGCTGCCAGGGCATCGCAGGCGTTGTAAACGAACCCCGGGGCGCCAGCCACGACCACCGGACTGTCGGCGTCGACGTGTTCGCGGCTGTGCTCGCGCAGCCAGGCCATGGCGCGGTTGTCGGCGGAGCGCTCCGGGTCGTCGATGAGCACCAGGTGCAGCCAGGGCGCGTTCAGTGCCTCGAGCTCGGCGCGCAGATAGAAATCGGCCTGTTGCTCCGCACACCACAGCACCGTGACCGGAAAAGCGGGCGCGGCGCCGGCGAAGTGGTCGATGAAACTCATGGCCTGAGCGATGCCGGTGCCGCCGGCCACGAGCAGGACTGGCGCGGTCAACGGATCCGGCAGGCTGACAGTGCCGCCCGGACCCTGGATGGTCAGTGTGTCAGCCCGGGCGAGCAGCTCGTCCATGCGGGTGGCTTCCGCGACGCCGGGCGTGGATTGATAGTGCAGATGCAGCTCCGGCAGGCGCCGCGGGGCACTGGCAATGGACAGCGGAATGGGGCCGTCCGGGTGCACGACTTCCAGATACTGCCCGGGGCGGAACGTGAAGCCGTCCGGCATGCGCAGCGTCAGCCGCTGAACGGGGCCGCCCTGGCGGGCGGTGATGGCGGCGTTGCAGGTTGCGGCCGCGGTCACGGATCGAGCGGGTTCAGCGCCCCTTCATGGAGGCGAAGAATTCTTCGTTGGTCTTGGAGCTCTTCAGCTTGTCGAGCATGAACTCCACCGCGGCCAGGTCGTCCATGTCGTGCAGCAGTTTGCGCAGAATCCACACCCGCTGCAGCTCTTCTTCGCCCATCAGCAACTCCTCGCGGCGCGTCGCCGAGCGGCGTATGTTGATGGCCGGGTACACGCGCTTCTCGGCGATCTTGCGCTCGAGATGCAGTTCCATGTTGCCGGTGCCCTTGAACTCCTCGTAGATCACTTCGTCCATCTTCGAGCCGGTGTCTACCAGTGCCGTAGCGACGATGGTCAGGCTGCCGCCCTCTTCGATGTTGCGGGCGGCGCCGAAGAAGCGCTTGGGCCGTTCCAGGGCGTTGGCGTCCACACCACCGGTGAGCACCTTGCCCGACGACGGCACGATGGTGTTGTAGGCGCGGGCGAGGCGGGTGATGGAGTCGAGCAGAATCACCACGTCTTTCTGGTGCTCTACCAGGCGCTTGGCTTTCTCGATGACCATCTCGGCCACCTGCACGTGCCGCGACGGCGGTTCATCGAAGGTGCTCGCGACCACTTCGCCGCGCACCGAGCGCTGCATTTCGGTGACTTCCTCGGGGCGCTCGTCGATCAGCAGGACGATCATCACCACGTCGGGATTGTTGGCGGTGATGGACTGCGCGATGTTCTGCAGCATCAGGGTTTTACCGGCCTTCGGCGGCGACACGATCAGCGCCCGCTGACCTTTGCCGATGGGGGCGATCAGGTCGACGATGCGTGCCGAGAGATCCTCGGTGCTGCCGTTGCCGCGTTCGAGCTGCATGCGCACATTGGGAAACAGCGGCGTGAGGTTCTCGAACAGAATCTTGTGTTTTTTGGTGTTCGGCTCGCTGAAGTTGATCTGGTCGACCTTCAGCAGCGCGAAGTAACGTTCGCCGTCTTTGGGTGGGCGGATCTTGCCGGCGATGCTGTCACCGGTGCGCAGGTTGAAGCGGCGAATCTGACTGGGCGAGACGTAGATGTCGTCGGGGCCGGCAAGGTAGGAACTGTCTGGAGAGCGGAGGAAGCCGAAGCCGTCCTGGAGAATTTCCAGTGTCCCCTCGCCGTAGATGTCCT
This sequence comes from Gammaproteobacteria bacterium, assembly GCA_034522075.1. GTDB lineage: Bacteria > Pseudomonadota > Gammaproteobacteria > Pseudomonadales > Azotimanducaceae > UBA7803. The sequence goes on from JAXHLO010000007.1 coordinate 21,340, forward strand.
CCCCGTCTTTGGCGCGTTTGCGCACGATGGCTGCAATGACTTCCTGGCGGCGGGAACGGGCCAGATTTTCCAGGCCCATTTCCCGGGCCATATCGACGAGTTCGCCCACGGGCTTACGTTTCAGATCTGATAGATTCATAGCGTTGTTATACGTTGACCCATACTTGATTGAAGATTGGGAACAGAGGTTCTCGGATTATCGTTAACAGGGAAGGGCCAAGAACCGGCGGTGGGTTGGCGGAGTGGGTCCGCCCGGATACGCGAAGTTAAGTTTAGTGTTTTGCAGAGCGCCGTCAAGCAGTCTAGAACGGCTGTGACCGTGAGCGCAATGCCCGCTGCAGGGCCCTTCTCCGAGGCCATCATTGGGGCCGCCGCTGTAGGAGCCTTCTCCAGAAGGCGACAAAAGCCCGGCGGGAAGCAATCGCCTTCCGGAGAAGGCTCCCACAGGCGATCGCCTTCTGGAGAAGGCTCCTACAGGATTGAGCCGGTTCAGATGTTGCTGTCCAGAAAGGCGGCGAGTTGGGACTTGGACAGCGCACCGACCTTGGTCGCTTCCACTTCACCATTCTTGAACAGCATCAGGGTGGGAATGCCGCGGATGCCGTATTTCGGCGGCGTTTCCTGATTCGAGTCGATGTCGAGCTTGCAGACCTTGATCTTGTCACCGTATTCGCCGGCGATTTCGTCGAGAATCGGGGCGATCATCTTGCACGGCCCGCACCATTCGGCCCAGTAGTCCACGAGCACGGGCTTGTCGGATTCCAGGACGTCCTTGCCGAAGTCCGCGTCCGAGGTATGCACGATCTTGTCGCTCATTGAGAGTCTCCAGGTGGCTTTGCCGGGGCAGTGTAGCATGACCCGAAACGGTCACCGAAAGATCGGTGAGGTCTGACAATATGCAACTATTACACACCCCTCGGGAGACGGCGACAGCAACATGAGCGATCTATTCGCGGCCCTGGATCTGGGCTCCAACAGCTTCCACATGCTCCTCGCGCACCGCGCCGGCGGCACTTTCGAGACCGTGGAGCGGTTGCAGGAGAAGGTTCAGCTGCTGCGCGGGTTTCGCGGCGGCCGCCTGCACGCCGATGCCATGGCCCGCGGCGAAGCCTGCCTGGCGCGCTTCGCCCAGCGCCTGGCCGACGTGCCGCGGGCGCAGATCCGCATTGCGGGTACCCACGCGCTGCGCGAGGCCGACAACCGGGAGGAGTTTGCGGCCGCGGCCCAACGTATTTTCGGCGTGCCGCTGGAAGTCATCTCCGGCAGCGACGAGGCGCGCCTGATCAATCTGGGCGTGGCCCATCAGATTCCCGCTGCGCCGGGAGACGGGCGCCTGGTGGTGGACGTGGGCGGCGGCAGCACCGAACTGGCCTGGAGCGATGCCGCAGAGCCGCTGCATGAGCCGCGCCGGGTCGCTTCATTCAAAGTCGGCTGCGTTTCCCTCACTGAGGCGCACTTTCAGTCCGGCGTTGCCCAGCCGCAGGCCTATCTGGCGGCACGCGCCCGGGCGCTTCAGGCGCTGGACGGCCTGACGCCGGTGGCCGCCGGCTGCGAGGTCATCGGTACGTCGGGGACGGTGGAATCGGTGCACAGCGTGCTGGCGGCCAACGGCTGGGACGGTGAATGCATAACCGCTGATGGTCTGGCCATGCTCACCGACGCCATCGTCGACGGCCGCTGGCTGGTGGAGGCGGGCCTGCCCGGGCTGCAGCCGGAACGGGTCGATATCTTTGCCGCCGGGCTGGCGGTGGTGGATGCGCTGTTTCAGCGTCTGGGGCTGCGCACCATGCGCTTCGTCGACGTATCGCTGCAGGATGGCTTGCTCTACCGCGATGTGACGCCCCCGGATCGGGGTGAAGATCTGCGCGCCCGAACCGTAGCGCGCCTGCAGCAGCGCTTTGCCGTGGACACGGCCCAGGCGGCGCGGGTGCGCCGTACGGCCCTGGCCCTGTTCGACGGCACAGCTGCCTGGTGGCCGCGGGACGAGGGCTGGCGGGCGCTGCTCGGCTGGGCCGCCGAGTTGCATGAGATCGGTACCGTGGTGGCGTCGCGCCACTATCACCGCCACGGCGCCTACCTGCTGCAGAACTCGGACATGCGGGCCTTTTCCCCTCAGCAGCAGTTCCAGCTGGCGCTGCTGGTGCGCGGCCATCGGCGGGCATTCCCGGGGCTTTCGTTCCGCGCCTATGACGATGCCACCCGTCGCTGCCTGGTGCGGCTGCTCAGTCTGCTGCGCATCGCCGTGATTCTGCACCGCGGGCACAGTGACGCCCACGCCCCGCCGGTGGCGGCGAGCATCGGTGCCGATCAGGAAGGCCTGAACCTGGACCTCGGCGCGCCCTGGCTGGCCGCGCACCCGCTGTCCGCCCGGGAACTGGAGGTGGAAGCCGGGCAGCTCGACGCGGCCGGTATCCGCCTGCGGGTGCGTTGACCGCGCCGGCTGCCGCAGCCGTCAGGCGTGCTGCAGGGCTGCGGCGGCGCGCAGGGCGAAGTAGCTGAGGATGCCGTCGGCGCCGGCCCGCTTGAAGCACAGCAGGGTTTCCAGAATCACCCGCTCGTCCAGCCAGCCCTGGTTCATGGCGCCCTGCAGCATGGCGTACTCGCCGCTCACCTGATAGGCGAAGGTGGGCACGCCGAAGCGTTGTTTCACCCGGGAGACGATATCCAGGTACGGCATGCCGGGTTTCACCATCACCATGTCGGCGCCTTCGTCGATATCCAGCGCGATTTCGTGCAGGGCTTCATCGGTGTTGGCCGGGTCCATCTGATAGGTGGCCTTGCTGCCCTTGCCGAGAGTGGCGCTCGAGCCTACCGCGTCGCGAAATGGTCCGTAGTAAGCGGACGCATACTTGGCGGAGTAGGCCAGGATCTGCGTGTCGATCTTGCCGGCGTCATCCAGCGCCCGGCGGATGGCGCCCACCCGGCCGTCCATCATGTCGGAGGGGGCGATCACGTCGGCGCCCGCCCCGGCGCACACCAGGGCCTGGCGCTCCAGGGCTTCCACGGTGACATCGTTCAGCACATAGCCGGCAGCATCGATGATGCCGTCGTGGCCGTGGGTGGTGTAGGGGTCCAGGGCGGCGTCGGTGATGATGCCGAGATCGGGGACGGCATCTTTAACCGCCCGCACCGCCCGCGGCACCAGACCATCCGGATTCCACGCTTCAGCGCCGTCGAGGCTGCGCCCTGCGCTGCCCACATTGGGAAACACGGCAATGGCCGGAATGCCCAGATCGAAGGCGCGGCGGGCTTCGCCGACCAACTCGTCCACCGACAGCCGCTCGATGCCGGGCATGGAAGCCACGCTCTGGCGTTGCCCGGTGCCCTCGATGACAAACATGGGGTAGATGAGATCGTTGGCGGTGAGCACGTTCTCGCGTACCAGGCGGCGGGAAAAGTCGTGCCGGCGGTTTCGCCGCAGGCGGGTTGCCGGGAATCTGCGGGCCATAGTCAGGGTCCTGTAGCAGTTCGGGAGCGGTTCGAGGTGCAACAGCGCCATGGTACCCAACGCCGGGGCCGACGACAGCACCGGTGATAGCGGCGGCCGGTCAGCCGAGGGTCTTGTCCAGGCGGCGGGCGAGGCGTTTCAGGCTGCGGCCGAAGTGTTTCGGATCATCGAGCAGGGCGGCCGTCATCTGGGCGCCGTACAGTGTATCGAGCACTTCGGCGGCAGACCGGCCGGCGCGTTTGGGTTTCTGGCCGGCCTCTTCGAACAGGGCCGCCAGGGCATCGCGCCACTCGCCGAACTGCGCGGCCAGCAGTTCGCCGTGCACCTGCCGGGCGCTGCCCATGGCCAGCACGCCGAGCAGACAGGGGCCGTTGGCGGCCTGCAGATAATCGCCGAAACCGCTGACGAAACGCTGCAGGCGCTGCGCCGCCGGCTCCGGCCCCTGCAGGTGGGCGAAGGCGCGGGCCCGTGCCTGGGCGACGGCGTCGCGGATCAGCGCGTCGGCCATCTCCGCCTTGCCGCCGGGAAAGTGGTGATAGAGGCTGGCCTTGCCGAGCCCCGTTGCCGCGGCCAGTTCGGTGAGGGTGGCGCCCTCGTAGCCGCGCTCGCGGAACACCTGCGCCAGCGCAGCGAGCAGCTCGGCGCGTCTGCGGACGCCTGTAAGGACGCCGGTACGGGGATTGGGGGTGGAATCGGCCACGCCCGCAGCGTAGCAGATCCGCGGCCGGATCGAACGATCGATTGTGCTGCCGGGGCGTTCTGCAGCGCGCGGCGCTCGGCTACGATAGGGGCGCCAGGCCGGCATTGTGCAGATACCTGCGACCCTTTGCGGCCCTGGCGCATCTTTAGGGATTGAATGGCCAGCTTTGCCGATATTCACCTGGACAGCGGTATAGCACGCGGCCTCAAGCGTGGAGACCGGCGCGCCCAGGCAGTGGCCTACCGGCTCATGTCGCCCACCATCATGGGTATGGCGGTACGCATACTGCAGGACGAGGGTCTGGCCCAGGAAGTCGTGCAGGACACGTTCGTGGACCTCATCGACAAGGCGTCGACCCTCAAGGACCCGGACGCCGTGGTGGGCTGGGTGCGCCAGGTAGCCATCAACCACTGCTATATGCGGCTGCGCTCTCCGTGGCATAAACGCCGCGCGGCGGAGGCTGCGGCGCCGGAGGCCCTGGACCAGACCAGCACCGATGAACGCCAGGCGGGTTACCGCGACATCGAGCGGGCCCTGGCTGTGCTGGCGCCGGAGACCCGCATGGTGATATGGCTGCACGACGTAGAGGGCTATACCCACAAGGAGATCGGCGAGCTGACCGGTCAGACAACCAGCTATTCGAAGTCGCAGCTGGCGCGCGGTTACGCGAAACTTTCACAGATCGTACAAGGTAAGCACAGCGATGGAGCCGAAACCGACAGTTTCAGACCTGCTTGCTCTCCGTGACGGAGAGGTCGACGACCCGGGCCTCGCGGCCCGGGTAGCCGACGATGCCGAGGCCGGGCAGGCGCTCGAGGAACTGCGTCGTTTGAAGACGGAATTGAACGCCCTGCCGCCGGTGAGCCCCGACCCGTCCGTCTGGCAGGCCATTCAGGAGCGCACCGGACAGCAGCCCGGCTGGCTGCAGCGCTTTCCCCTGGCAACCGCGGCCACGGTGTTTCTCGCCGCGGCGCTGACCATCGTGCTGTGGGACCCGACGGCGGGTCCGGTGCAGGGGCCGAACGGGCCGCAGGCCAGCGATCCGGTCGCTCAGCTCATCCTGCGTTCCCAGCGCCTGGAGTCGGAGCTGTTGACCCAGGCGGCGGCGCCGGTGCCGGGCGGCAGCCCCACGGAACAGGCGCTGGTGTACGGCATTGCCGATGTCGACGCTCAGCTCAACGAGCTCTATGCGGCGGATTCAACCGACCCGGAGGCGCGCGAACGCCTGTGGCGCCAACGGGTCATGCTGCTGGAGTCGCTGGCCGACGTGCAGCGCGGTGAGGCCGTGCTGCGGCCGGCCGTATATTAGGAGGTGACGATGCGAATGATACAGCCCGGACTGATCCTGGCGATTCTGCTGGCGGCCTCGGTCTGTGCGCCGCTGCGGGCCGCCGAGCCCGACGACCCGGCGGAGCGGATCGAGGAGCAGATCGAGCAGGCGCGCAAGCAGCTCGACAGCGCGGCGCGGCGCCTGGCCGAGTTGCACACGAAGTTGTGGCGCCTCGAGACCACCGGGCCGCGCTCCGACCGGGCCATGCTGGGCGTGCTCATCGACGACTCCGGCGGTGCTGATGGCTTGACCCTGCAGGGCGTCACACCGGACGGCGGCGCCTCCAAGGCCGGTCTCATGGCCGGCGACCGGCTGGTGGCGATCAACGGCGTGCGCCTGGACGAAGGCGGCCCGAGGAAGCCGCTGCATGCCCTTCATGAAGTCATGAGCCAGGTCCAGGCGGGTGATGCGGTGTCGGTAACCTACGTGCGCGACGGCGAGGCCCGCGAGGCGGAGGTGGAAACCCAGGCGCGCGGCCGCTACATGGCCAGAATCGTCCAGGAGAAAGGCCCGTGGCTGGAGAGCCTGCGTTCCCTGCGCGAGTTGGAAGACCTGGAGGCCCTCAAGGGCCTGGAGTCACTGGAGGTTCTGTCGCAGCTCGATGAGAAGTCCCTGAAGACCGGCGTCGTCCGGGTACCCGCCGGCCTGCGCCTGGAGCGCGTGGCAGGACCGCTGGCCGAGTACTTCCAGGTGGCGGAAGGTGTCCTTGTGCTGGCGGCGCCGGAGGCGGCACCCGAGCTCGAGCCCGGCGACATTCTGCAGCGCATCGACGGCCAGGCCGTGACCGATCCCATGGCGGCGTTGCGACAGCTCGCCGGGCTGGAAGGCAGCGTGGCCGTTCAAGTCCTGCGCCAGGGCCGGGCCCGGGAGTTGACCCTGGATGCGGATGCCCTGAACAGCGAACAGGCGATCCAGGTCAACCGCGGCGACCGGCAGGTGCTCATTCAGCGCCGCCGGGACGGTCAGCAGCGCACGGAGCTGCGCATCATCGTCGACGATTGAGCCGTCAGGAGCTTTCGTCCGACGCCAGGTCCTCCAGGTTCTGGGAGGCCGCCAGCCAGGCTTCTTCGGCGGCCTCGAGGCGCTGGCGCAGGCGCCCGGATTCCGCCAGCAGGCCGTCCAGCTCGTCTTTGGGCAGCCCCTGATAGATTTCCGGGTCGGCCAGCCGGCCCTCCACTGCCTGCAGGCGCCGGGTGAGCGATTCCATGTCGCGTTCGTGGGCGCGCACGGCGTCGCGCAGCGGCTTCTGCGCCCGGCGGCGTTCGGCCGCCGCCCGGCGCCGTTGCGCGGCTGAGAGGTCGCTGCCGGCAGCCGTGGGCGCGCCGTCCGACACCTCGGCGGGGTCCTCGAACGCACCGGCGGCGCGGGCCGCCGTGTAGGCATCCAGGTCCCCGGCGAAGGCCTGCACGCCGCCGCCTTCCACCAGCCAGAACTCGTCCACGCTGCGCTTCAGCAGGCTGCGGTCGTGGGACACCAGCAGCAGGGCGCCGGTGTCAAACTCCTGCAGCGCCAGGCGTCAGGGCCTGGCGCATGTCCAGGTCCAGGTGGTTGGTGGGCTCGTCGAGCAACCGAGCAGCGGCCGGGCCTCGGCGAGGGCGATCAATGGCCAGGGCCAGGCGCGCCTTCTCGCCGCCGGAGTAATGGGCGCACCGGCCGTTCAACGCCCGCGCGCCGTGAAGATCGAACCCGCGCCGAGTAGATCGCGCGCCGCCTGCTCGCGCCGCTCGGGATGGGGCGCTCGCCAGTCCGGGCCGCGCGGCCGAGGCGTTCCTGGCGCAGGGTCATCGAGCTGGTGCTGGGCGAAATAGCCCGAGTTACAGATGCTCGCCGGTGTCGCACTCGCCGGCCAGCAGGCCAGATCGCCGGCCAGTGACTTCATCAGGGTGGATCTGCCCGCGCCGTTGGGCCCGAGCAGGCCGATGCGGGTGTCGGGCAGCAGGCCCAGCGTCGATGCCGCGCAGTACTGGGCGTGTGCCGTCATAGCCGCATGTCCGCGTCGCCTCAGGTTGCATCAAGCGGGTCGGACATCTTCGGCGGGCGCGATCGGAAACTGGAAGGGCGAGTCGCACACGGTGCACGGGCGCCATCTTTTCCATGCGTTCCAGCGGCCTTGACCCGGCTCTGGACCTGGCGTGCCTTGTTGGCCTGGGCGCGGAAGCGGTCGCACAAAGGCCTGTATGCGAGCTACCTCGCGCCTGCTGCTTCTCGCAGGCCGCCTGCTGCTGGGCTAGAGCTCGGCGCGCTGGCGCTCGAAGCGCCGAGTAGTTGCCGATGATAGAGATTCAACTGGCGCGTCTTCGCATGTGCCACGATGTGGTCGCACGACGGCGTCCAGGAAGTCCCGGTCGTGGGAGATGATCAGCAGAGTGCCCGGGTAGCGCTGTCAGCCAGCTGCTCGAGCCACAGGGTGGCGTCCAGATCCAGGTGGTTGGTGGGCTCGTCCAGCAGCAGCAGGTCGCGAGGGCACATCAGAGCCTGCGCGCCAGGTTCGACGACGAATGCGCCAGCCGCCGGAGAAGGCGCGGAACGGGCGCTGAAAGTCGCCGCTGGCGAAACCCAGACCGTGCAGAATCTCGCCGGCCCGGGCCTCGGCCTCGTAGCCGCCGAGGTCGGCCAGCACGCCGTGCAGGCGGGCCAGTTCCATGGCGTCGTCGCCGGCTTCGGCGCGGCGGATACGCGCTTCCACGTCGCGCAGCTCGCGGTGGCCGTCCACCACGTAGTCGAGCAGCGCCCGGTCGCTGGCCTGCACCTGCTGCGCCATGTGGGCCACCCGCCAGTCGGCGGGTACCCGCACTTCACCGGCGTCTGGCTGCACCTGGCCGAGGAACAGCTCGAACAGGGTGGACTTGCCGGCGCCGTTGCGTCCTACCAGGCCCACCTTCTGGCCCGGGTGCACGGTGCAGGACAGCCCGGTGAACAGCGGCGTGACGCCGCGCACGAGCGATATGTCGAGGGCTTGCAGCATATTGACCGATTGATGGACACGCTTACGCCGCCGCGGTATGGCGGCGCGGAGCGCGGAGTTTACCTCAGTGCGGTATCAGGCGTGCGCTGTCAGGCGGTCAGCGAGCGGTCGCGCGGCTTGCGTTCGGCGGCCTTCGGTTGCAGGTGAGTATCGCGCAGCCGACCCTCGGCGGACTTGGGTTGCTCATCGATCCAGCGCATCAGCTCCCACCAGGCCGGGGTTTCCTTGCGCGCTGCCCGGGAATCGACCATGTCGACGATGCCCATGCCGTGTTCAGCGGCGTCCATGTAGACCGGGCTGTCGCGGAAGGTGGCTACGGTCGGCACGTCCAGGCAGGCCAGGAAGTGCTGCAGTTTGGCGTGGGTCTCGGTGTTGGGCTGCACGCGATTGGCGATGACGCCCAGCGCCCGCGGCGCCGAGCGGAACACCCGGTGGGTGACCAGTTCGGTGATGAAGCGGCTGCCGGCCTGAATGTCGATCGAGCTCGGCTGCAGCGGCACGAGAACCACGTCGGTCTGCTTGAGCAGTAGTTCCAGATCACGGTCCCGGGCGTTGGAGTGGCCGTCGACGATGACGCGGTCGACGTCGCCCGGCAGGCGATTCTGGAACGACTGGGTCTGATACATGCTGGCGCGGCGGTGGGTGGGCACCAGGTGGACCGGCGGCAGTGCGCTGTCGCGCTGCTCGGCCCAGTATGAGCTGGAAGCCTGCGGGTCGTTGTCCATGAGGGCCACCACGTGCCCGGCGCTGGCAAAGGCCACCGCCAGATTGGTGGCAATGGTGGTTTTTCCGCAGCCACCTTTACCGTTGATGACAAGTATGCGGCGTGCTTGTGGGTCCATAGTCTGCAGCCCCTGCTTCCAGCGCGCTAGTGCCGCGTTCGACCGCGGATCCGTTGGCGCGGCGGCAGCGTTCGATGCGCTCTCGAAGTGCCAAGTGTCCTGCTACCCTGTGCGGACGGACGCCCATGCGCCGCCGTCACTCCCCCAGGCCAGTGTCCAGTCTTCGTCGCCCCTGTTGATATTGCTTTGGTCAACCAGACTGCCGGTTGCCGCGGGCGCGGATTGGCCTGTGGATAACTATAACACCCCATTTCCGACAATCTCCAGACGAGCGGAGAACTTTTTGTTACAAGAGCTTAGCGCAGATTTGCCGCAATGGCTTTAACTTGAGCCGGGGTCTCGGCGCTCAGGATCGGCGCAACTCCAGCAATCGGCCGTCGCCGGACAGGGCGTAGTAACGGCCTGCGGTGGCCGCGAAGCCGACGGCCAGCACCGCGGATCCGTGGCTGCGCCAGGGGTTGCGGCTGCCGGCATGCCAGCGTTCCAGTCGCCGGCCGGCGGTCACGTCCCACAGTTCCACACTGCGGTTGACATAGCCCACCAGCAGCAGCCGCTCGTCGTCGGAAAAGCGCGCAGTGGTGATGCCCCGATTACGCTCACTGAGCAACAGCACCTGGCTGGCGCCGGCGCCGTCGTACACGGCGACTCGACTCCCCTGGCTGGCGGCGAAGGCGTAGCGGCCCTGGCTGGACAGGGCAACAACGCGCACCGGATTGTCGTGCTGCAGACGGTGCACGGCTTCGCCGGTGGCGGTATTCCACAGCACGGCACTGTTGTCGTCGCTGCCGGTGAGTGCCCAGCGGCCGTCGTCGGACAGGGCCACGCTGCCCACCACGCCTTCGTGCAGCAACGTGTGATCGAGCATGATCGCCGCTGCCGGCGTCGAACAGCACGGCACTGTGATCCGACAAGCCCATCAACACCCGGCCGTCGGCGGCCAGCGCCACGTCGCGTGCGGCACCCGGCGTCGCCCAATAGGCCAGGGCTTCGCCTGACGCCGTGTCCCAGACCACCAGGGTGCGCGGGTCGGTGGTTACGGCGCGGGTGCCGTCCGGCGAGAATGCCGTGGCCACCAGTTCGGAAAATTCGTCCTGGCGGTGATTCCAGTCGAACAGCCGGGCGTGTTCGCCGGTACGCCACAGGCTGGCGCCGTGATTGAGCGAACCCACCAGGGCCAGTTGCGAGTGCTCCGACAGAGCGCCGGTGTAGACGCCCTGTGCGGCCAGCTCATAGGCGGCCGCCGGTGCCTCGCGGCCGCCGCAGGCCGACAGCGATGCAGCCAGAAGGGGTATGAGAACGATCTTGCTGATGTGGCGCACTGACTTCCCGCGACGATCCGGTTCGGTTCCCGTTAAGTGTAGTCACCGGGGCGGCAGGGCGCCGACTGGCGCGTTTTCCAGGTGTTGCTATGTTTGTTTCAAAACAAGGAGAGGGAACTCCGTATGGAAACGACCGTGCAGACGTCGGGTCACGCGGCCACCGCCGCCGATGACTACTACAGCCACGCGGATCAGTCGTTCGGCGAATGCCGCCAGCGCCTGATCAGCTATCTGGTGAAATTGAACCACGCCCTGAGCGACGATATGCCCGACCTGGCTGACGCGTTGCTGTCGCGCTTCTGCGACTCGCTGGTGGACTATCTGTCTGCCGGCCACTTCCGGGTGTTTCAGCGCATGTCGCTGCCGGCGGACGCCTACGCGGTGATCGATGCCACCACCCAGGCCGGGGTCGCTTTCAACGACCGTTTCGACGAACTGCGTCAGGCCGGCCCGACGGAAGTGCGCACGGCTCTCGAGCAGGTTGCCCGGGTGCTGTCGGCGCGCTTCGAGATCGAAGACGAGCTGCTGTCCGCGGAAGTGCGCTGATCGAGTGCACGCCGGCGCCCTGCACTAGCCCCGATTACCGGCGCGGATCTGCAGAACCGCCAGGGCGATCACCAGGGCGAAGCCGAGCAGGGCCCAGCCGGGAATGGAGATACCGAGGAAGCTGCCGGCCACCTCGGCGCAGTCGCCGGTGCCGCGGGTCATGGCCGCCAGCACCTCGCTCAGCGGAAACGCCTCGAACATGTAGTCGATGCCGGGACCGCAGGCCGGCACCTGGTCGGCCGGCAGGCTCTGCAGATAAAGCTGGCGGATGGCGAAGCCGCCGCCCACCAGGGACGCGACCATGGTCAGCAGGGGGTAGATGCCCCAGCGCGGCTCGTGGAGCAGGCCGGCTACCGCGAACAGCCCGGCAATACAGAACCACACGCGCTGCATGAGACACAGCGGGCACGGCACCAGGCCCAGCACGTGCTCGAGCAGCAACGCGCCGAACAGCAGGGCGCCGCACAGAGCCACGGTGACCAGGGCGAGATCTTCGGCGCTGGCGTTGCGAATACGGGTCATCATCGGACGTTCACCACGACTTTGCCGATAGCCCGGCGTTCCATAAGGCAGCGCAGGGCTGCCGCGTAGTCGTCCAGGCCGAACTCGGCGCCCACCAGCGGGTTGATCCGGCCCTGCTGATAGAACTCCAGGATCTCGCGGAAATTGTCGGCCGCCTCGGCCGGCTCCCGCGCCGACCAGGCGCCGAAGAACACGCCCACTACCTGGCAGCTCTTCAGCAGAATCAGATTGATGGGGACCTTGGGAATATCGCCGGCGGCAAAGCCGATGACCAGCACCCGGCCGTACCAGTTGATGCAGCGCATGCACTGGTCGAACAGCTCTCCGCCCACCGGATCATAGATGACGTCGGCACCCTTGCCGCCGGTGAGCGCTTTGACCTTCTCTTTCAGCTCGCCGTCGGAGTAGTCGATGAGCTCGTCGGCGCCGGCGGCTCTGGCCGTGGCCAGCTTTTCCTCGGTGCTGGCGGCGGCAATGACCCGGGCGCCCATGGCGCGGCCGAGTTCCACGGCCGCCAGACCCACGCCCCCGGCGGCGCCGAGAACCAGCAGAGTCTCGCCGGGCTTCAGGGCGGCCCGCTGCTTGAGGGCATAGTAGGAGGTGCCGTAGGTCGTGCTGATGCCCGATGCCTGCTGAAACGTCATGCCCTCGGGCACCGGCCGCAGGGCCCGGGCCTTCACGGCCACCTGCTCGGCGAAACCGCCGAAGCCGGTATTGCCGAATACCCGGTCTCCCGCCTGCAGCCCCTGGACGTCCGCTCCCACTGCGGCCACGGTGCCGGCGACCTCGCCGCCGGGGGCGAACGGGAACGGCGGCTGGCTCTGATATTTGCCCTGGATCATCAGCACGTCGGGGAAGTTCAGCGCGCAGGCATGCACGTCCACCAGCGCTTCATCGGCCGCCGGCTGCGGCGCGGCCAGTTCCTCGATGACCAGGTCCTCCGGCGGCCCGAACGCCTTGCACAACACTGCTTTCATGAATGCCCTTCACTGACGAAAGCAGCAAGGGTACTGGCCGGGCCTGCTGGGTCAACTATCCTTTTAACATCAGCGCAGCCATGGGGCGTAGAGAAGACCGTGAAGATGCAATTGCCGGCCGGGATCTGCTGGGCCTTACTGGTGCTCGCCGGGGCGGCGGCGCCCGCCGCCGGACACGCTGCACAGGAGCAGGCCACTGCCGCCGGCAACAGCGACCAGGTGCACTATGTGCCGCTGCAGGAGTCGTTCGTCACCAATTTCGGCGACGGCATCGACGGCCGCATGCAGTTCATCAAGGCGGACGTATCGCTGCGCGTGCGCGGGCCGGACGCTGCGACCGCTGTGCGTTATCACCTGCCGGCACTGCGCAATACCCTGGTTCTGCTGCTGTCGCGCCAGGATCATGCGGCGCTGTCGTCGAGCAGCGGCCGGGAGGCCATTCGCGCAGAGGCGCTCGCGGAGATCCGCGCCATCCTCGAGGCCCGGGAAGGCAGTCCCCACGTCGAGGACGTACTGTTCACCAACTTCATCGTCCAGCGTTGAGCTCCAGCCACGCCGCGGCGTGGCTGATCAGATCCGGAAAATACTCCAGAAAGTCGGCTTCCAGCTCGGGCAGGTGCGCCTGCACGTCGGCGAGCATGCGGGCATCCGACACCGGACGGCTCAAGCGCCGGGTAATAGAGCACAGGGCCCGCTCCATGGCTTCCGGGCGGCGATAGCCGGCCAGCAGGTCGTGCTCACTCATATAGTCGAAAAAGCGCTGCCCGTCTGCCGGCAGATGATCCACGTGCGGGCGTATGGCTGCATAGGTTCCGGCCGTGAACGTTTCCAGAGCAAGGGGGTGAAAGCGCAGCCAGTGGCGGGCCAGCAGATGGTCGGCCACCACGTCCACGAAGATGGGGGCGAAGCGGCGCAGCTCCGCTGAGAAGCGCTCGCAGCTCCTGCGAATGCCCGGGTGCAGATTACTGTAGGCATCGATGCGCCGGTGCAGGCGCACGCCGTCGGCCAGGACCGCCGGCAGGCTGTCCGGTACCGGCCCCTTGATGAAGTCGCCGATGAAGCCGCCGGCGATGAGATCCGGGTGGGTGTTCAGCACTGCCCGGTCGGGCAGCAGGCAGTGGGCGAGGAAGTTCATGGGCGGGGCATGTTAGTGGCCTGTAACGCCCATTTCAGCCCATGGCCAGGTAGCGTTGCAGGAAGTCGTCGAACGACTCGGTGTCGGCGGCCTCCATGCGCGCCTGGGCTGCCAGCGATTCCCGGGCTTCGGCTTCATAGCGGGCCAGTTGCTCCGGCAGCAGCGGATGCTCGTCGAAAAAGCCCTTGTGGGCGATGGACTGGTTCAGCGCGAAGCGGAAGAACGGAATGCCCTGGCTGGCCATGATGTCGAGCATGCGCGCCGACGGCGTCAGCGCAGGCTCCTCGGACTTGTGGCTCTGCTCCTGCCAGGCGTGGCTGTAGTCGCTGCCGCCGTGGGCACGATCGAGCAGCTCGGCCAGCGGCCGGCAGCCGTCGAGAATTTCCCGTGACCAGGCCTCGCGGGTGACCGCGCCGTCATTGCCGGCCATCTCGAGGCCCGGCCGGCGGCCCTGTTCCACCACCAGAAGCTGGTTTGCGCCCATGATGCGGCTTTCCTCTTCGCTGTCCGGCGGGCTTGGAGCCAGCATGCAGAACAGCAGGAAGGTGTCGAGAAAGCGCATCTGCGGCACGTCGATGCCCACCTGCAGAAACGGGTTCAGATCCAGGCAGCGCACTTCCACGTACTCCACCCCGCGTTCGGTGAGGGCGTGCAGCGGCCGCTCGCCTGGGTGCACCGGCTGCTTGGGGCGGATGGTGCCGTAGAACTCGTTTTCGATCTGCAGCAGGGTGGTGTTGAGCTGCCGGTACTCGCCGTCGACCTTGACGCCGATTTTCTCGTAGGCGGGATAGGAGCGGGTCAGCGCCTCGCGCATGGAGGCCGCGTACTGATCCAGGCAGTTGTAGGAGATGTGCAGTTCGCTCTGGGCATCGCTCTGATAGCCCAGACGGCCCATGCGCAGACAGGTGGCGTCGGGCAGGTAGAGTGAGCCTTCGTCGAACGTCTCCAGCGGATGGGAGCGTCCTTTGACGAACGATTTGCACAGCACGGGCGATGCGCCGAACAGATACAGCAGCAGCCACGAGTAGCGGCGGAAGTTGCGGATCAGGGCGAAATAGCTGCGGGTACGGAATTCCGGAGTCGGTTCCTCGCCGGCCGCCGCCGCCAGCACCGGCCAGAACGTCTCCGGCACGGAAAAATTGTAGTGAATGCCGGAAATGGTCTGCATCAGCCGCCCATAGCGGTTGCCCAGGCCCAGCCGGTAGACGGTTTTGGCTTTGGCGATGTTGGAGCTGCCGTATTGCCCCACTGGAATGTCGTCATCGTTGCCGAGCACGCAGGGCATGCTGGCCGTCCACAGCAGTTCTTCGCCGATGCAGTGATACACGAAGCGGTGCACGTCGGCGAGCTGGCCTATGGCGGCTTCCGGCGAGTCGTGGACGTCGGTGATGAGCTCGAGCTGAGCTTCGGCGAAGTCGGTGGTGATCTGCGGGTGGGTCAGCGGCGAGCCGAGACAGGCCGCGTGCGGCCGCGGCGACAGGGTGCCGTCAGGCAGCACCCGCAGGCTCTCTTTCTCGATGCCGCGGCGCAGACCGCGGAGCACGTCGGGTGCCTGCTCGAGTGCCCGGAGGACCTCCGACGAGACTGAATTCGTACTGCCGGCCATGGCCACGCCCTGCGCTCGCCCTGGAAAAAGTCGGGCAAGACTAGCTAGAAATCCCGCGTGGGGCCAGCCTCTACGATGGCCGGGGCCACATCGAAGCGGTCGAAGTTGTCGGCGAACAGACCGATCAGCTTGCGCGCGGCTTCGTCGTAGGCATTCTTGTCGGACCAGGCATCGCGGGGATTGAGCAGCTTGCTGTCCACGTCGTCCACGGTCTGCGGCACGTTCAGGTTCAAGCCCGGCAGATGGGTAGTCTCGACGCCGTCGAGGGCACCGCTCTGGATAGCGTGAATGATGGCCCTGGTGGTGGGGATGGCGAAGCGCTTACCCACGCCGTAGCCGCCGCCGGTCCAGCCGGTATTGACCAGATAAACCTGCGAGCCGAACTCCTCGATGCGCTTGATCAGCAGGTCGGCGTAGACGCCGGCCGGACGCGGGAAGAACGGCGCGCCGAAGCAGGTGGAGAAGGTGGCTTTGAAGGCTTCCGTGGAGCCCACCTCGGTAGAGCCCACCGCCGCCGTATAGCCGGACAGGAAGTGATAGGCCGCCGCCTCTTTGGACAGCATCGACACCGGCGGCAGCACGCCGCTGACGTCGCAGGTGAGGAAGATGATGCGGTCGGGCTCGCCGCCCCGGTTCTCGGGCACCTTGGCTTCGATGGCGTTGCGTGAGTAGCAGGCGCGGGTGTTTTCCGTGAGGCTGGAATCGGTGTAGTCGAGCTCGCGGGTGTCTTCGTTCATGACCGCATTTTCGACGATGGCGCCGAAACTGATGGCGTCATAGATCATGGGCTCGTTTTCGCGCGACAGATCGATGCACTTGGCATAGCAGCCGCCTTCGAAATTGAACACCGTGCCCTTGCCCCAGCCGTGCTCGTCGTCGCCGATGAGCAGGCGCGTGGGGTCGGCGGACAGAGTGGTCTTGCCCGTGCCGGACAGGCCGAAGAACAGGGTCACGTCGCCGTCGGTGCCCATGTTGGCGGAGCAGTGCATGGGCAGCACGTCTTTCTCGGGCAGCAGAAAGTTCAGCACCGAGAACATGGATTTCTTCATCTCGCCGGCGTAGCGCATGCCGGCCAGCAGCACCCGACGTTTGGCGAAGTTGATCATCACCGTGCCGTCGCTGTTGGTCTTGTCGCGCTGGGGGTCGCAGACGAACCCCGGCGCATTGACCACCTGCCAGGCTTCCTTGTTGTGCGGGTTGTAGTGGTCGGGCGTGATGAACAGGGCCCGGCCGAACAGGGCATGCCAGGCGTACTCCGTGGTTACCTCGATGGGCAGGTAATGTTCCGGATCGGCGCCCACGTGCAGATGGGACAGGAAGGTATCCTGATCGTCGAGATGCACCTGCACCCGGTCCCACAGGGCGTCGAAAACCTCCGGCGCGATGGGCTGGTTCACGGCGCCCCAGTCGATGGCGTCACGGGTGGACGGCTCGTCGACGATGAAGCGGTCTTTGGGCGAACGCCCGGTGCGGTGACCGGTATTGACTACCAGAGCGCCGTTGCTGGCGAAACGGCCTTCGTCGCGCAGCAGGGCCAGCTCGGCCAGTACCGGTGAGGTGAGATCCTCATACATCGTGTGTTTCGAGGTGGTATCGATGTCGACGGCCATGGCGCTCTGTGTTCTTCCCAGTGAGCGGCGGATTATGCCAGAGGGCATTGCCGAGTCATATGTTCATTGATTCGGGAATGTAACCGCCTCAGTGCAGCCGCCGTTCGCCGGGTTCGTAGACCTGATGAGCGTCCACTTCGTCGTATTCGTAGCGTGCGCCGCAGATCTCGCAGGTGACGTCCACCATGCCCTGGGTTTCCAGCAGTTCCAGGATCTCGTCGCGCGGCAGGGCCGCCAGCATCTGCTCGGCCCGGGCACGGCTGCAGGTGCAGGAAAACTCCAGCGCCCGCCCGCCGTGCACGGTCACCGTGTGCTCGTGGAACAGCCGGCGCAGCAGCGTCTCCATGGGCAGGCTGGCCAGTTCCCGGTCGGTGACGGTTTCCGCCAGCAGCTCGATTTCCCGCCAGACGTCCTGGTGCAGGTCGAGGGTCAGTTCGGTGGCGAGATCGGCCACCGGCAGGCGCTGCAGCAGCAGGCCGGTCACCGAATCGCCGCTGAAGGCCATGAACAGCCGCGTGGGCAACTGCTCGCTGTTGGCGAAATAGCCTTCCAGATTGCGCGCCAGACTGTCGTCGGTGAGCGCCACCACGCCCTGGTAGGCCTGGGCTGAGTCGCTGTCCGGGGTCAGGGTAATGGCCATCTGGCCTTCGCCGAGCAGCGCGGACAACGCGGGTTCCGTGCCCAGTGCGCCGGCGTCGAGCGGTGCCTGGCCGGCGGCGGCAGCAGCGTTCCAGCGCACGATGCCGCGCAGCAGCTCCTGATTGCGGCATTCCGCCATGGCGGTGCCCACCGGGCCCTGGCCCCGGGCCTGCAGGGCCACCCGGCCCTGGAACTTGATGCTGTCCGCCATCAGGCTCACCGCCGCCAGCATTTCCGCCAGCAGACGCTGGGCCGGTTGGGGGTAGCTCTGGCGTTGGTAGGCCTGCGCCAAGGTCTGCGACAGACGCACCCACTGGCCGCGGATGGGCGCGTCGGCGAAGCTGAAGCGGTGAATCACGTCGCTCGTCATGGTTCCTCGATCTGACCGTGCTTGAGTTGTGCCAGGCGCCGCCGGTCGCGCTTGTCCGGCCGCTGGCGCGGCATGTTCAGCCCGGCATCCGCCATGCGCCGGCGTGCCTTCTCAGCCTCGCGGGCCTCCACGCTGGCCGCGGTTTCCTCGTACAGCGCGGCGGCGGCGGTGGCATTGCCGCGCTGTTCCGACAGGCCGGTCACCACCACCACTTCCAGTGTGCGCCCGCGGCGGATCTCCAGGATGTCGCCGAGGCCGATCTCCTTGCTCACTTTCGGCTTGTGCCGGCCGCTGCTGCCGGTGGGGGTGACGGCCTCGGCGTGCGGTGCGCCGGGCGGCTCGAGCTGGACCTTGCCGCCCTCGACGGCGGCCTTGGCGCGGGCCCGGGTCTTGAAGAAGCGGGCTGCCCACAGCCAGCGGTCGAGACGCACCCGCTGCGGCGTGCTGGAACGTTGGTCAGTCAACGGGCAGCAACTCGCGGAAGTCGTTGAAGGCCGGATACTCGAGCCCGGAACGCAGCGGCCGTGCGGAGTCCGGCTGACTGACCGTGAACAGATGGCGGATGCCGAACGTGCGGGCGGCGTTCAGGACACTGTGATTGTCGTCGATGAACAGCGTCCGTTCCGGGTCGAAGGGGTGTTCGTTCATGAGGGCTGTCCAGAACTCGGGCGATTCCTTGGGCGCGCCATAGTCGTGGCACGATACATGGGCGTCCAGGCGCGTAATCACACCGCTGCGGGCGTCCTTCACCCGCAGACTTTCCCGATGGGCATTGGTGACCAGCACGGCGCGCTTGCTGCGCCCGCGCAGCCAGTCGAGAAAGTGCTCGGCGCTGGGCCGGTAGCGGATCAGCGCCGCCAGGGATTCGTCCTCGTGCAGGCCGACGATGTCGAGGCCAGTGAACTCGGCCCAGTGATCCAGGCAATAAAAGCTCAGGGTACCGGCGTGGCGGTGCATCTGACCGAACAGGTATTCCCGGGCCGCTTCCACCGACAGATCGTAATGGGCGCCGTAGCGCTCCGGCAGCAGGGTGTTCCACAAGGTGTTGTCGTAACACAGATCCAGCAGGGTGCCGTCCATGTCCAGCAGCACCGTGTCGATGACGTCCCAGTCGATCATGATTCTCCGCGATTCGGGCCCAACGGCCGAGGGCCCGTATAATACCTGTCCGGCATAGACACAAGGTGACGCGTGGGGGTTCCCGAAATCAAGGCCGTTCGTCAGGTGGCGCGCAGCCGCTTCTTTCGCATCGAAGAGATCGATCTGCGCTTCGCCAACGGCGTGGAACGCACCTATGAGCGGCTGCCGGGGGGCGGGTCGCCGGCGGTGATCGTGGTGGCGGTCAACGCAGACGGCGAGCTGGTGCTGATTCGCGAGTACTGCGCCGGCTTCCACGAGATGCAGCTCACCCTGGTGAAGGGCGCCGCGGAAGGCCAGGAATCCCTGGAAGAGGCCGCGCTGCGCGAACTGCGGGAAGAAACCGGCCTGGGCGCGCGCCGCGTGCGCTTCCTCAAGCAGCTCAATCTGGCACCCGGCCACATGGGCTTCACCATCAACGTGTTGCTGGCCACCGAGCTCCACCCATCGCCGCTGCCGGCAGACGAGCCGGAACCGCCGGAAGTGGTCACCTGGCCGCTGGCCCGGCTCGATGAGTTGATCCATGGTGACGAATTCCGCGAAGCCCGCGCCATTGCGGCTCTGTGCCTGGCGCGGCCGCACCTCAGCGGGTAAGGTCCGCCCACCGCAGCCGCAACGGCCTATACATGGAAGCCCAGCAGACCCAAGCCCTGATCGACCTGGCGCGCCGCGCCGGCGACGCCATCCTGGAGATCTACCGCACCGATTTCGACGTCGAGGCCAAGGACGACGAATCGCCGCTGACCCAGGCCGATCTGGCCGCCCATCGCCTCATCGTCGACGGGCTCGGCCGGCTCTTCCCGGACATCCCGGTGGTCTCGGAGGAATCGAGCCCGCCGGCGTTCGACGTGCGGCGCACCTGGGAGCGCTACTGGCTGGTGGACCCGCTGGACGGCACCAGAGAGTTCGTCAACAAGAATGGTGAATTCACCGTCAATATGGCGCTCATCGAAGACCATCAGGCGGTGTTCGGTGTGGTCGGGGTACCGGCTCAGGACATCGTCTATACGGGCGACATTGCCGCCGGCGAGGCCATCAAGCACGCCGGCGGCGAGCACACGGTCCTGCACGGCCGGCCCATGAAAGACGACGCCGAGCTGGTGGTGGTGGCCAGCCGCAGCCACGGCGGCGAGCGGCTGGAGGCCTATATCGAAGCCCTGGGCCAGCGCTTTCCGGCGGTTTCACGCACCCCGGTGGGCAGTTCCCTGAAGCTGTGCATTCTGGCCGAAGGCCAGGCGGATCTGTACCCGCGCCTGGGGCCGACGTCGGAATGGGACATCGCCGCGGCCCATGCGGTACTGGCCGCCGCCGGCGGCGCCGTGTGGCTCACCGACGGCCAGCCGCTGCGCTACAACGCCAAGGAATCGTTTCTCAACCCCGAGTTCTTCGCCGCCGCGGACGCCGCCTATCCGTGGCAGGAGCGGCTGCCTCCGGTACCCGACTGACCATGCACGCCCCGGCCGCGTTCTCGGTGACCGACCCTGACGTTCTGGCAGACGCCGTGGCGGCGTATCCTCTGGCGACGCTGTTGATCAACGGCGCTGACGGCCCCCAGGCGGCCCACCTGCCGCTGGTGGCGGAGCGGCACGACGCGCCGGGCAGCGCCATCGTCAGTCTTGTGGGTCATATGGCGCGGGCCAACCCATTCTGGCGTGATGCACAGGGTGCAGCCGCGCTGGCCGTGCTCCACGGCCCCGACGGCTACATCTCGCCGGCCTGGTATGCGGCGAAGACCGAACATGGCCGCGTCGTGCCGACCTGGAACTATCTCAAGGTCGAAGCGCGGGGAACCCTGCACATCGAGGCAGACGCGGCAGCCGTGGCCCCCTATGTGGAAGCCCCGACGACCCTGATGGAATCCCGGCGCCCGGACCCCTGGGCCTTGAGCGACGCGCCCGCCGACTACGTTGAATCCATGCTGCGCGGCGTTGTCGGCGTCCGCCTGGAGATCTCGCACATCCAGGGAAGCTGGAAACTCTCACAGAACCGTGATGCCGCCGATCGGGCGGGCGCCATTCGCGGCCTGCGCGAAGCCGGGCACACGGCCCTGGCGGATCTCATGGAACAGGCTCCTTAGTCCTCCCCGGGGTCCCGGATCACTCGACGATCTGCGATACTGCGGCGCTTTGTTCACCGCACAACGCGCATAACAGGGGGAGGAAACCATGCCCGGCGAACGCCCGTTACCCACACCCACACCCGAGACGGAACATTTCTGGGCCGGTGCCCGCGCCGGCGAGCTGCGACTGCAGCGCTGCGACGAGTGTGACCATGTCTATTTCCCGCCGCGGCCGTTCTGCCCGGCCTGCGCATCCCGTGCGGTGTCGGTGTTCGCGGCCTCCGGCCGGGGCCGCCTGGAAAGCTACGTCATCAGCCACCGTCCGCACCGCACCTTCGAGCCGCCCTACGCCATCGCCCTGGTGGCCCTGGAGGAGGGCCCGCGCCTGATGTCGAACATCGTCAACTGCGAGCAGACGCCGGAAGCCCTGGTTCTCGACATGCCGCTGGAGGTGGTGTTCGAGGCGCAGAACGACGAGATTACGCTGCCGCTGTTCCGCCCCGCTGACGCGGAGGGCCGGTCATGAGCGAGCTCGCCCGACAGGTCGCCATCGTCGGCGCCGCCGAGACCACCGAACTCGGCAAAATCCCGCACATGAGCCAGCTTCAGCTCCACGCGGATGCGGCCCTGAACACCCTGGCCGACGCCGGGCTCAAGCCGTCCGACATCGACGGCGTCGCCACCGCCGGCGAATCGCCCACCGCAGTGGCGCACTATCTGGGCATTACGCCCGAGTGGGTGGACGGCACCGCCGTGGGCGGCTGTTCGTTCATGATTCACGTGCGTCATGCCGTTGCTGCTTTGCTCACCGGCCAGTGCAGAACCGTGCTCATTACCCACGGTGAGAGCGGCCGCTCCATGATAGGGCGCGGCGGGCGGCGCATGGACCCCGCATCGCTGCAGGGTCAGTTCGAAGCACCGTTCGGGGTCATGGGTCCGCCCACGCTGTTCACCCTGCCGGTGCTGCGTTACATGAAAGATTTCGGCCTCACCCATGAGCAACTGGCCATGGTGGCCGTGGTGCAGCGTCAGTGGGCGGCCATGAACCCGCGCGCGTCGTTCCGCGACCCCATCACCGTGGCGGACGTGCTGGAATCGCGCATGATCGCCTACCCCTTCCACCTGCTGGAATGCTGCCTGGTGACCGACGGCGGCGGCGCGTTGATTCTCACCACCGCCGACCGGGCCGCGGACTTTCCGCAGCCGCCGGTGTACGTCTGGGGCAGCGGCGAGAGCGTGGAGACGCCCATGGTCAGCCAGATGGCAGATCTCACCACCTCCCGCGCCTTCTCCGTGGCCGGCCCGCGGGCCATGGCGGATGCCGGCATCAGCCACGGCGACGTCGACCACATGATGATCTACGACGCCTTCGCCCATCTGCCTATATACGGGCTCGAAGATCTGGGCTTCTGCGAGCGCGGCAGCGCCGGCGCCTTCATCGAGGCAGGCAACACGGCCCCCGGCGGCAAGCTGCCGCTGAACACCAACGGCGGCGGCCTTTCCTATATGCACTCCGGCATGTACGGCATGTACGCCCTGCAGGAAAGCGTGCGGCAACTGCGCGGCAACGCCCCGGCCCAGGTCGAGGGTGCCGAGGTGTCGCTGTGCCTGGGCGTCGGCGGCATGTTCGGCGCCAGCGGCTGCGTCGGTGCTGGGCAAACAGCCGCAGTAGGAGCGCTCGCAACGCGAGCGCACGGTCTCCAGACCGCGACAGCCGAGTTCCAGTCATGAGCAGAGGAGGGAGAGAGTGGCCTCACTAGCCGGGCTTATGTCGTGTTTTCGCCCTGCCGAGGAGAATTACACTGTATAAACATACAGCGCCGGCTAGTGAGGAGGTAACTATACCCAAAAACCACTGCCAGGAAACCCCGGTTTCGTGAACCCTGGGTTACATTGGGAAAAGTTGAATCCAGACAGCAGGTTACCGCGTCACAATCCATTGTATCTTCATTTTTGGGGGTCGTTGGGCGGTTGAGGTGATGACCATGTTGTCGTCGCGCTAAGTTGCGCTCGAAACCCCAATAGGTTAAGCAAGACACGCAGGTTGCGCATTGCTTGATTCGCCATGGGGTTGAAGGGGACAGGGAAATCCGTCGACGCGAGCCTGGCAGACTGCGTTAGTCTGCTTTTTGCTGGCGTTACGGATCTGGAGGCAAGACACGCGTTCTTCAGGGCGCTGTCGGATACGGTCGGTTCTATTGGTTCCGGTCTCGAACGGTCGAGTCTGAGTGGCCAGATCATTGCGCCGGTGCGCTACCACGAGAACTACATACTCGAACCGGAAATCGCCGAGACCTACGTACGGTTTGCGAACCTGAATCCGTTCAAGAAAATCTTTCAGGGCAGTGAGCAGGAAGGCCAGGTCGCCATCGGCAGCGATCACGTTGATTTGAGCACACTGGAGGATAGCCAATATTGGGAGGGCTTCATGAGGCCCTACGACATTCGGTATCCGGCCCGTATCGTTCCGCATCTTTCTGAGGACATGGTGACGATCTGTCACTTTGGCAAGACCCGGAGGGCTGGCGATTTCACGCCTGGTGAGCGGGCGCTCCTGAGCAGGATCGCTCCGCACATGACCAACTTTTTCCGGCTTGATCAGTATGTGGATAGTCTCGTGCTGGCGCGGGAGACAGCATGGGGCGCGCTCGATGCGCTTGCCGTGGGCGTCGTGCTGATGAGCGCAGATCGCAAGGTGGAGTTTCGAAATGCCCGCGCCGTGAAGATGGCTGAGAGCCGGGATGGGCTGCTGTTCATGCGCAATACCATAGCCGCGGAGGACCAGACATCGAACAGGCTTTTGCAGGAAGCACTCGACGCATCATTCGCTGCTCTGATGAACCCGTCTGCCAGGCCTCCTGGTGCTGCCAGCGTTTCCGTTCGGCGTACCTCCGGCAAATCGCCTTATCGCTTAGCGGTGGCCACGCTGAACGCCGCCGCGCTCACTCGCCGCAGTGGGCTCATCTGTCTGGTGATTCGAGATCCCGACGATCGAGTTCAGGGCGAAATCGAACAGCTGATGAAGACCTTCGGGCTCACCCGGTCCGAATCTGAGGTCGCCATTGCGGTTGCGCTCGGCCAAAGTCTCGATGAATGCGCTCTACGGACAGGACGCAAGATCGGCACGGTCAGGAACCTGCTCAAGCGGGCGCTACTCAAGACAGACACGGGTCGGCAGAACGCGCTTGCGCACCGGGTGCTCACCGAAGTGTTGTTGCCGATAACCCGGCGTTAGTCGAAATTCCAGTCCCATCTGGGACATGTGTTGACCTGTGGTTGTTGCTGACAATGGGGCCAACTGTGCATCTCTATGAGAGGTCAGAGTGGGGTCTCAAAATGATCGTGGAACGGTTGGAAAGCAGCTCCAGCGACAGTCGTCGGTTCAACGGTTCGAATGCACGGCCTTGGGTGAGCGCTTTGAGGGTGCATGGCTCATCACAAAGTCAGAGGAGCAGACCGGCCCTGCAGGTGCGAGCCCGCCGCTGGAATTGGCTCAGGAGGTTCTAACCCCCAATCGGGGTTTCCTCAGTGCTCTAGCGCATGTCTACGAAACGTCGCTCGAGGCGAATAGTGTCCGCCTGATCATGCTTCAAGGCATGGAAGTCAGTGGCGCATTCCTCACCGACGCCAGCTATCGTGAGGCTGCGGTGGAATGGTTGTGCTCGACGGAACTCGATGGCCCTGCGCTGCTTCTCTGTCACCCGCCTTCCACATTCCTGCGAGCATTGGATTCCCGTGCGCGGTTTCGATTGCACAACGTGGCTGACAAAAACCTGCACCTCTGCATGCTTATGGGACAACTCGGATTCGCGCAGCTCTGCGACGACATACTGCGTCAGCCCATCCCGCTGCTGTTGCGTCCTTGGTGCCCGAGGCGCGGATTGCTGACGCCGATTCAACTCCCAACCAAGTCCTACTCCAAGACCTTGTGTGTCCACCGGATCGCCAGGCGTCGACTTGTCCTTTTCGAAAAACGAACTCAGGCGTTCTGAAGAATTGGTCTTGCCCTGAATCGACAGCGCACTGAAGCGGGTCAACCCCATCGCACCAACTCGACATGAGATTGGCTCGGAATCATGAAGCCCTTTCCGATGAGAGACGGTCTTGGTAATGTGCATGTTCAAGACATGCAAATCGGTGATAAACATGGCGAAGATGATTCAAGTGCGCAATGTGCCCGACGAAGTACACCGGGCCCTCAAAGCCAAGGCAGCCCTGGCTGGCAAGAGCTTGAGCGACTGGGTGCTTGACGAACTCGAGCATCTGGCCGTGCTCCCTAGTGAGGAGGAACTTCTCCAGCGGCTGCGCGGATCCGAAGCATTCGCTATGAAGCGTTCATCTGCAGCCATCGTCCGCAAGGACCGGGACGCGGCGTGAGCCGCGTGTTGGTGACCGATGCATCTGTCGTGATCGATCTGTTGGGTCGGTTCAGACCGGAGCCAATCGAAGCAGTGCTGTTCGAAGCCGGCACACAACTGGTCGCGCCGGAATTGCTGGATATTGAGGTTCTGCACACTTTGAGGAAGTTTGCGGCGCAACGAGCGATTCCGCCACGCCGCCGCGCGACAGTGGTTGAGGATTTCCGTTCGCTGCGGATCCGTCGATACCGGCACGCGCCGCTCTGGGATGATATCTGGGAGCTAAGAAGCAACCTGACCGCCTATGACGGCTGCTATGTTGCGCTGGCTCGACAACTCGCGGCAACGCTGGTTACGCGAGATGAGCGTCTCGCTCGAGCCCCGCGCACAGGGGTTGAGATACAACTGTTGTGACGGCGCGGCTGTATGGGCTGTCATATCGATGAGGGAGTGGGTTACATGAATGACCAGCCGATATTTGAACTGCAACCCCCCAGACCTGTGCGCCTCGACGGGTCAGAGTGATTCGATCCTCCCAGGGGCTGCTCAACCGCGAGCTTGGCGTCTTCGGCGCGACCATGCTCGGCCTCGGCTCCATTCTGGGCACCGGGGTATTTGTCAGTATCGGGGTGGCTGCAGGCGTCGCCGGCTCCGCGGTCATTATCGCGATCGTGCTGGCGGCGGCATTGGCGACCTGCAATGCGCTCTCCAGCGCCCAGCTCGCCGCAGCCCAGCCAGTCAGCGGCGGCACTTACGAGTACGGCTACCGGCTGCTCCATCCGCTTGTGGGATTCACGGCGGGGTGGGTGTTCCTGTGCGCGAAGTCCGCTTCCGCGGCCACGGCAGCGCTCGGCGCCACCGGCTATCTGGCGCATCTGCTGGGCATCGACATCGGCGGCTGGTTGGGCCCTGGTGCGGCTGTGGCCGTACTCGTGATCACGGTGTTGGTCCTGAGCGGCCTGCGTAGATCGAGTCTGATCAACATCGTCATCGTCTCGACCACGCTGATCGCGCTCCTCGCCTTCGGTCTCGTTGGCGTCTGGCAGGTCGCTGCGCAAGGTGACGGAGTGTTCCAGCCACTCGCCCAGGCTGGCTCGGGCAGTATTCAGCATCTGCTCTACGCGACCGCACTGATGTTCGTGGCCTACACGGGCTATGCGCGCATCGCGACCATGGGTGAAGAAGTCCGGGATCCCGGCCGAACCATTCCGCGCGCCATCATCGCCACGCTGATCGTGAGCGCCGGGCTCTACGTGCTGGTCGCCGTGGCTGCGCTGGGCGCAGTTCCCGCCGATCAGCTCGGCGCAGTCGCGCAGCGGGAAGCGGTGCCGCTGGAGGTCGCGGCCGGGGCGATGGGTACGCCGGGATTGCGAACGCTGGTGGCGGTCGGAGCCATCACCGCAATGCTCGGTGTACTGCTGAATCTGGTGCTGGGGTTGTCCCGTGTGGCACTCGCCATGGGGCGCCGCTCTGACCTGCCGCCGGTGCTGGCCGGGGTGAGCACCAGCGGCACGCCGCGGATGGCCGTCGCCGGAATCGGACTGCTGGTTGCAGGGATCGCCCTGCTGGGTGAGATCGAAACCACCTGGGCATTCAGCGCCCTGACGGTGCTCGTCTACTACGCCGTGACCAACGCCGCTGCGCTGCGACTGCCACCGCATGAGCGGCGCTACCCTGGCGTCATTGCCTGGGCGGGCCTGGCGGGCTGCCTGAGCCTGACCGCATTTCTGCCGGGACGGGTCTGGGTTCTGGGACTGGCGCTCATGACGGCGGGGCTGTTGTGGCGTCAGGTGGCACAAAAGGTATGGGGTCGGCGGCAGACAAAGGCGGCCCGCAGTTCAGGTTGACTTGCCGACTTCCGCGCGAAGCTCGTCGAGATGCGCCCTGACGCTCCATCGGCGACAGATCCGGCTCCTGCGCAAGCGCCACGGTAGTTTAACATCGCCATGTTCCAATCAGCCTCGGCATATGCCGGGCGAACTTCCAGGGAGGGCCATTCAGTGAAGCGTGTAGAAGATCCCATCGAGGAGGCTGTCGAGGATTCGAACGACAGCGGCAATCGGGCTTTCGACGACGTCGTGCAGGTTCGACTGCACAGACGGCGCTTTCTGAAGGCCGGCGTTAGCGCCGTCGCCGCGGCGGGTCTCGGGCCCGTCGTGCTCGCCGGCTGCGGCCGCGGCGATGCCCCTGCCATGCCCGCGTCGGAAACGACTGGGGCGGGAGCATTCCGGCTGGGCTTCCAGCCGGTCGCCAAGTCCGTCGCCGATACCCTCGTCGTGCCGTCCGGGTACTCCGCGCAGGTGCTGATCGCCGTCGGTGATCCGCTGTTCGAGGACGCACCTGGGTATCGTGACGACGGCAACAACGAAGACTACGAGCGGCGTTGCGGCGAGTGGCACGATGGCATGGAGTATTTCGGGCTGTCGGCCGAGGGCACACCTGATCGGGACGCCAGCAACCGCGGGCTGCTGGCCATCAACCACGAGTGGGTCTCGCCGGTGTTTCTGCATGCGGACGGACCGTCGGCGCCGCCTCGCTCCGCCGCCGAGGTGGACCGGGAGACCGCCGCCATGGGCGTCACGGTGGTGGAAGTTGCGGGGGATGCCCGGGGCCGGCTGGGCTACGTGAACGGCTCGCCGTTCAATCGACGCATCACCACGCTGACCGAGACCGAGATCTCCGGGCCGGTGCGAGGTCACGCCAAGCTCAGAACCCGCTATTCGCCGGATGGCACCCGCACCCGCGGCACCGTGAACAATTGCGGCACGGGCAGAACACCCTGGGGCACGCTGCTCACGGGTGAGGAGAATTGGGCGGCATTCTTTGCGCGTCATGGCGACGACGGCGATAAGCGCACGGCAGCGGAAAACCATGCTCTCGAGCGCTACGGCCGGCCCGCGGGTTCGCCGCATGCCTATGCCTGGAACACCGTCCCGGACGGCGGTGATCGCTACCAGCGTTGGGACACCAGCGTCGCCGGCACCTCGGCCGATGGACGGGACGACTACCGCCACGAGATCAACGGCCAGGGTTGGATCACCGAAATCGACCCCTATGACCCCCGGTCGGCGGTTCGCAAGCGCACGGCCCTCGGCCGCTTTGCCCACGAGGGTGCGGCGTTTTCCGTGCCGCGGCCAGGTCAGCCGCTGGCCGTCTACATGGGTGACGATGCCCGCAACGAGTACGTCTACAAGTTCGTCTCAGCGGCGCTGTGGGATCCCGCGGACGCCGAGTCGGCCGATCGCCTGGCGGTGGGGAGCAAGTACCTCGATGCCGGTACCCTGTATGCGGCGCGCTTCAATGACGACGGCACCGGGGATTGGCTGGCCCTCCACCAGTCGAATCCTGCCGTGTCCGGCTACGGCCGGTATCCGTTCGCGGATGACGGCGACGTGCTGCTGCATGCCCGGATCGCCGCGGACGCTGCCGGTGCGACCCGCATGGACCGGCCCGAATGGAGCACCGTCAACCCCGAGAACGGTGACGTCTACATTACCCTCACCAACAACAGCCGACGGACGCTCGATGGCGAGGGTGGTGTGCAGGTGGACGCGGCCAATCCACGCGTGTACGAAGACCTCCACGGCGAGTCTACCCGGCAGCGCGGCAACGTGAACGGGCACATCGTGCGCATGGCCGAAGACGAGCCGGATGCCGCCCGCTTCCGCTGGGACATTTACCTGTTCGCAGCCGAGAGCGATGCGGACGCCAGTCTGGTCAACCTGTCGGGTCTCACGGCCGATCAGGATTTCTCGAGCCCGGATGGCATCGGTTTCGCCGGCAGCACCGGCGTGTGCTGGATTCAGACGGACGACAGCGCCATGACCGACCTGTCGAATTCCATGATGCTGGCCGCGCTGCCCGGTGAACTCGGTGACGGTGAGATCGTGGAACTGGACCACGGCGAGGTCTCCGTCACGACCCGGCGCGGCGCGCAACCCGGGGCCGGTGCGCTGAAGCGCTTTCTGGTGGGTCCGGTGGATCAGGAAATCACCGGTATTGCGGAAACGCCGGACGGCCGCGTGCTGTTCGTCAACGTGCAGCACCCCGGGGGCGGTACCCCGCTCGGCGCCACGGCCGAGCCGGATCGGTACACGAGCCACTGGCCGGGCAACGCCGGATATGGCCCGGGAGGCGCCCGGGCACGGCCGCGATCGGCCACGGTGATGATCGTCAAGGACGATGGCGGAACCATCGGCAGCTGAGAGGCCGGCGGCGCGCTCAGGCGAAGACGTCTGACCACTCGGGGTGCTTCTCGTACCGAGCTTGAACATAGGAGCACTGGGGAATGATTTTGAAGCCCTGCTGCCTCGCGTCGTCGACCAGGCGGTCGACCAGGGCCGCCGCCGCTCCCGTGCCGCGCAGGCTCTCCGGTGCCTCCGTATGATCCGCGCTGACCAGGTCCGGGCGGAGCCTGGCGAACGTCAACTCGGCCTCACCGTCGATGCCGGCGACGCGCGCGACGTAGCGGCCGCGCTGAGCGTCGCCGCCCTGCTCAGTGATCGTGATCTTCGACATGGTGGCTGCCTCCTTTGGGCGGACTGATACCTCCGTAGTTTCCACGATTGTCCATGCCGCCGTCGATCACCACGATACGAGATACGATCATTCCGGCACTGGAGTACATCATGACCTCCCACACAGAAGACCAGCAGACTGCGAAAAGGATGATTGGCGCCGTTGTGCTGCTTGCAGCCTTCGCCGTCGTCATGGCTGTGGTCATCAATATCGCGGTGTGACGATGCCGAGGCGGCGGGCCGGGCCTGCTCGCGGTGCTGGTTCGCGCGTTGCCGGGATGAATTAGTCCGTCCCGGCGGCTACTATATTGGTTGCTACGATGCCTCTCGGCTGCCCGGTGCAGGCCCACGCCGCACGAGCGCAGCAGACAATCGATCCAGAACGAGCGACCAACCGGCAGTGACCGCAAAAGAACCTTCCCCCGCCGCACACTCTGCAGACTCCTCGACCGCCCGTTCCCGTGAACAGGCGTATCTGGAACAGGTGCGGACCCGGCTGAACGGCGCCATTGCCGATTGCAGCAGCCGACTGCGCGGCTATGCCACGGAGATTCAGGAACAGAAGACCTATCTCTGGAGCAACCGCGACGAGATGGACCACATCGAGAAGATCGCCCAGCGCCAGTCCATCGAGCAGGCGGTGAACAGCGGCGACTTCGTGCTTGCGCGCCGGGAGCGTCTGCAGAAGCTGCTGGCCTCTGCCTACTTCGGCCGCGTGGACGTGGTTCATGGCGATGAGCGGCGCCTGCGCAGCCAATCTGATCTGGGCATTCATCATTTTCGCGACGATGCCGACGGCGCCAATGTGATCTACGACTGGCGCGCGCCGATCGCTACGCTGTTCTACGACTATGAAGCCGGCCCGGCGCGCTACGAGGCGCCGCAGGGGAAATCGCCTGCGAGGTGCGTCTGAAACGGCAGTTCCGCATCAGTCACGGCGACATCGAGCTCATGATCGACAGCGCCGTGAACGTGGTGGACGACGTGCTGCGCGAGGAACTCGGCCGCACGTCGGACGAGGGCATGCGCAACATCGTGGCCACGATTCAGCGGGATCAGAACGCGATCATCCGCAACGAAGAAGCCGCTGAGCTCATCATCCAGGGGGTGGCAGGGTCCGGCAAAACCTCCATCGCCCTGCACCGTATCGCTTATCTGCTGTACCGCTTCAAGGATACGCTGTCGTCCGAGGACATCCTCATCATCTCACCGAACCGGGTGTTCGCCAGCTACATCGCCAACGTCCTGCCGGAACTCGGCGAAGAAACCATCAACGAGATCGGTATGGAGCAGGTAGCGGACGAGTTGCTCGACGGGCGCTATCGGTTTCAGACTTTCTTCGAGCAGACTACGGCGCTGCTCGAGCGCGGCGACGAGGCCATGGAGCGCAGACTGCGCTTCAAGGCGTCGCCGGAGTTTCTGCGCCAACTTCAGCAGTACGCCGATCACGTGGAGAATTCACGTTTCGCCGCCGAGGACGTGTGGATCTCGGGACGGCTGGTGCCGGCGTGGCTGCTCGACGAGATCTTCCGCAAGCACCGCGGCATGCCCACGCCGGAGCGCTTGGCTCAGGTGGCCCGCGAGACGGAGCAGAAGATCGGCATCCAGTACAACTACGACCTGTTGCCCGAGCAGCGCAGGATGCTCAAAGAGACGCTGCAGGGCATGTTGCGGCAATCCACTCTGCGGGAGACGTACAAGGGCTTCTACGAGTGGGCCGGCGAGCCGGAGCTGTTCAGGACCGCGCAAGGCGGCAGGCTGGAATATGCCGACGTATTTCCGCTCATCTACCTGAAAATGCAGCTCGAAGGCGTGCGTTCACCCTACCGCAGAGTGAAGCATCTGCTCATCGACGAGATGCAGGATTACACGCCCGTGCAATACGCAGTCCTCGCCCGTCTGTTTTCCTGTAAGAAGACCATCCTGGGCGATGCCCGTCAGGCCGTGAATCCCTATAACACGTCTTCCCTCGACGAGATTCGGCAGGTGTTCCGCCAGGCCCACTGCGTCGTTTTCAACCGCAGCTATCGCTCCACCTGGGAGATTGCCCGCTTCGCGCAGCGTATCTCGCCGAACCCCGATCTCGAGGTCATCGAACGGCACGGTCCGGAGCCGATCGTGCGCCGCTGCCAGAGCCGCCGCAAAGAGCTCGACGCGGTCCGCGCCCTGGCGAGGGAATTTCTGGATGCCGGGCATCAGGCGATCGGCGTCATCTGCAAGACGGCAAAGCAGGCTGGTCGGGTCTGCGAGGCCCTGGATGGCGAGGCCGGCGATGTGCGCCTGCTGCGGGAGGACGCCCGGGCATTCGGTACCGGTGTGAGCGTCTGTACCGCGCATCTGGCGAAAGGGCTCGAGTTCGATGCGGTCATCGTCCCGGGGGTCGACGAGTCGACCTATTGCACCGAGATGGACCGGAACCTGCTCTACGTCGCGTGCACCCGAGCGAAGCATGCATTGGCACTGACCCATGCGGGCCTGGTCAGCCCATTGCTCGAGTCCGAAGAATTATCGGATGCTGGCAGCGTCAGTTCGGGTTCTTCGCCGGCACCCTGAGCATCGAGCGGTCGGATGCCTTGCAGCCCCTTGGGGCGGCGGTGCAGCCGCCGTGGCACGTTGCGCCCCCGGACTGTAGGTGTACGCTTCGGCTACAACCTTCAGGGGGAGCCGATCAGCCCGTGGTGGCCAGATCCGCCGCTACCCCGGCGTGCTTCTGCTGTCGTCCGCCTGCGCGGCTTATGCAGCGGCGGCACAGCCGGCGGAATCGACCGCACACGGGGGTACGGCGTCACCGGCGTGGGATGCCGACGCGCTGCAGTCCGCATTGGCCTACGCCAGGGGCCAGGGCTCGAGCGCTCTGGTGATCGCCCATGAAGGCGAGATCATCGCCGAGCGCTACTGGCCGGTCGAGCAGGCCCGGGGCGGCGCCTATCGGCGATTGCTGGGCGGGCACACCGAAGCCGGCGCGCCCATCGAGGACGTGGCCTCGCTGCAGAAGAGCGTGATCTCCGTCATGGCCGGCATGGCTCTGGACAAAGAGCTCATCGAGCTGGATGCGCCGGTTTCGACCTATCTTGATCATGGCTGGTCCAGCGCCGGGGCCGATCAGGAACGAGAGATCCGCATACGGCATCTGCTGACAATGACGAGCGGATTATCTCCCGCGCTGGAATACCAGGTTCCGGCAGGGACGCAGTGGCGCTACAACACGCGCGCCTACAGCAAGCTGGTGGATGTCCTCGAGGCCGTCACCGGCCAGGATATCGGCGGCCTCACTCGAGCCTGGGTCACCGGACCGCTGGGCATGGCAGATACCGGATGGCGGAAGCGGCCCTGGGTCACCGCGCGCATGGATGCCAACCCGCTGGGGCTCTATACGTCGGCCCGCGACCTCAGCCGTTTCGGCAGGTTGATGCTGCAGGGCGGCGAATGGCAGGGCCAGCGCCTGGTCTCACGAGACTACGTACAGGCTTCCGTTGCACCCTCCCAGCCGTCGAATCCCGCCTATGGCTACCTGTGGTGGCTGAACGGCCGGCCGCTGCGAACCGAGGCCGGGCAGTCTCATCACGACGTGCTGGCACCCGCCGCGCCCGATGACCTGTATGCAGCCCAGGGCGCACTGGGCCGCAAGCTCTATGTGGTACCCAGCCTGAATCTCGTGGTGGTGCGTCTGGGTGACGCAACCGCCGATGATTTCAATGAGGCGCTATGGCAGCGGCTGATGGCAGCGGCACCGGCCGAACCTGTCTGTGAGCCGTGCCTGACGCCGCTGGCCGATCGGCCAAGCCGGGCGCGGGCCGCCGATGGCCGCTACATCACCTGGCGTGAGCATGTCATCGACGATCCGACGCTGGGCCTGGCAGACCTCGCGGGCAGCGACGGTCTGGCGATGGCGGACCTGGACGGCGACGGTATCGATGACATCGTCTCCGTCCATGAATCCGACACGGCGTTCGACTACGCCGGCCGGTGGCGCCGCGTGCGCATCGCCTGGGGCAGCGATGCTGCCGAGCACTGGGAACTCGGTACGTTGGCCTCCGGGCCGGAAGCCGCGGCGGCGGAAGATGTGACCCTGGCGGATTTCGACGCCGACGGCGACATCGATGTACTGGTGGCCTGTGAGCTCGCGCACCTGATCTATTTCGAGAACCCCGGCGAGGAGGCCCGGCAGACATCGTGGCGGCGCACCATTGTGCCGATCACCACCAACCGCGGCTCATACATCCGCGCATTCGCGGCGGATTTCGACGGCGACGGCCGTCCGGAAATCGCGGCTGCCAATAAGGGTGAGCAGAATCCAGACGTGGACTCGCCCGTGCTGAACAACATTTCCCTCTACCTGCCGCCCGCTGATCCCCTCGACGGCGGTTTGTGGCGCGAGCAGCTTCTCGGTCAGGTGCGCATTCCCATCAATTCAGAGCCCGTGGATCTCGACGGCGATGGCGATCTGGACATCGTTGCAGGCTCGCGCGGCGAAGCCCGGGTATTGTGGTTCGAGAACCTCGGCGGGCTGCGCTTTGCCGAGCACGCCATCGACCTCGAGAACGCGCCGGAGAGTCTGGCCGTCACCGGCTTCAACATGGACTACGCCGATCTCGACGGCGATGGCCGCCGCGACATCGTCACCACGGCCTGGCTCGACGCCATCCTGCTGCTGCATCAGCCGGAACGGCCGAGCGACCCCTGGCGCTGGTCACTCATCGGCCGCGGCGCGCCGGACCAGCTCGTCAGCGTGCGCCTGGGCGACCTGGATGGCGACGGCGATCTCGATGTGTTCGCCGGCGCCTACAGCCGCGGCCCCCGCGACCGGGATGGACCGCTGCTCACCATCGATGATCCGCTGGGGCGGATCGTCTGGTTCGAGAACCCGGAAGAGGCCCGCACGCCATGGGTGAGACATGACATCTCGCGCCGCAAACGAGGCATGTATGACCAGTGGCTGTTGCGCGATCTCGACGGGGACGGAGATCTGGATGCCATCGGCACGCGCGGCAACAGTGAACCCTATGACGGCGTCATCTGGCTCGAGCAGGTGCGGACAGACGGGGAAACGAGCGTGTTCACGCAGGCCCGGTCGATAGACAGCCGGCAGATGCCGCCAAGCAGGGCTTCAGAGTGGCGGCAATCGGGCGCCCTTCACGATATCTACCGCTATGGCGAAGCCCGAACATCTTCTCGCTCGTCTGTCCGCCGGCGGCGCGATAGACATTCTGACAAGGACCTGGCAGCAGGAGGAAGATGATCGGCCGCTGAATTTCGGCGATTATCAGACGGTTGGGCTGATCGATCGGGGCGGTATGTCGGAGGTCTACGAGGCGCGCCGCGCTGATGGGCGATTCGACCGCAGTGTCGCCATCAAGGTCATGCTCGGGACGTTGTTCGACGCTGAAGCCTACCGACGTTTCCGCCGGGAGGTGGAGTTTCTCGCCCGGCTCAATCATCCCAACATCGCTCAGCTCTACGATGCTGGAATCACCGAGCGGCGTCAGCCTTACATCCTTATGGAACTGGTGCGGGGGGAACGGATCGACACGTTTCACCTGCGCCGGCGGCCGGCCCTGCAGGAAAAGATCCGGCATCTGCTGCAACTCGCTGACGCGCTGGCTCTGGCGCATGCACAGCTCGTCATCCACCGGGATATCAAACCAACCAATGTGCTGGTCACCGAAGACGGGGTGCCCAAGCTGCTCGATTTCGGCATCGCCAAACGGCTCGCCGAGTCGCGGGCGGAAACCACGACAAACCCCATGACGCCTGCCTATGCGAGCCCGGAGCAACTCCTGGGGCTGCCGGTTACGGTGGCGAGCGATATCTTCCAGCTTGCCAGGCTCTTTACCACGTGCTTTCCACAGTATCGCGGGGATGCGCGTGCAACCGACTGCACAGAAGAGGACCGACAGACACTGCAGGCGCTGCACCGGGACGAGATACCGCCGTCGTGCGCTCGGGTGATCGAACACCTGCCGCCGGATCTCGGTGCCGTGATTCTTAAGGCGCTGTCTCCGGACCCGGCCGACCGCTACCTTTCAGCGCAGGATTTTGCCGCGGACCTTCGCGCGTATTCAGCCGGGTATCCGGTGCAGGCGCGCCGCAACAACGCCCTGCGCCGGGGGCTCAAGTTCCTGCGCCGTAATGCTGCTACAGGCAGACCGGGTTATCGCCATTCGTTTCGCTGATGTTGTTCACGGGGCTGAGTGTCTGGCAGCAACGCATCGCCGAAGCCGCGCGACTCGAGGCCGAACGGGCCACCGCGAAAGCCCAGCAGGAGCGGGACCGCGCCGATGAAATTGCCGGGTTCCTCGCTGGATTGTTCGATGCCGCGAAACCGCGGCAGACGCTGGGCGAGGAGGTATCAGCCACAGACCTGCTGGATCTCGGTGTTCGGCAACTCGAAGCATCTGATGAAGATCCCGGACTCAAGGCCGACCTGCTGGAGACCATCGCTGGCGTCTACCAGAACCTTGGCGAATGGGAAGAGGGGCTGCGTCTGGCGGAGCGTGCCGTGGCGTTGAAGGAAGCGGCCTACGGCCCCGATTCCCTGGAGATGGCGTCGGCGCTGTCGGTGTTGAGCCGTCTCTACAATGAGACCGGCGACGGCGCGAGGGCGGCGAAAGCGGTAGAGCGAGCCTTCGAGATTCAAGTCGCGCCCTGGGCTACCTGCACGACGACACCCTGGCGACGATGAACAACGTCGCCTGGATTAACCAGTTCAGTGGCAATCTGGCGGAGGCGAAGCAGTCCAGAAAGAGGCCGTGCGGTATCGGCGCGCACTCCATGGCAACGACCATGTACAGGTCACCATGGCGCTGGCGAACACTGCAGTCATACTTCGAGAAGCAGGCAAGTACCGGGAAGCCCTCGATTTCTGGGCGGAGGTCTTCTACTGGGACGAGCGCCAGCTCCCCGATGAGCATCCTTTTCTGGCCCATGACTGGTACAGCTCAATTAACGCTCAAGCGGATGGGCAGGACGGGCCAGGCTGAAGCGGCCCTGCGTACGGCGCTCGATATGCAGCTCAAGGTGCTCGGCGACCGTCATCCCTACACGGTGATGACCATGTACACGCTCGCCCACCTGCTGCAGCAGGACGGGCGAATCGAGCAGGCCATCGCTCTGCACGAGAGGGCGATCGCTGGCATGAAGCCTTCGAACCGCCTCACGTACGCCTGGCTCTGAGTCAGCTCTACTATGCTGACGCCCTTATCCGTGAACAGCGGCTCGACGAGGCCGCCGGATATCTGGACGATGCCCGCTCGCAGCTTCTGAGTCTGAATGGGGTGAAAGATCACGAGCTGTTGGCCGACCTGTATCGGGCGCGCTGGTTGAGCATTCAGGGCGATCTCGCTGCCGCCGAGCTCATGCTCGACCGGGTGGCAGCACGCTTCGAGAGCGATCCGCGAATGACTCGCCCGGAGCTCTTTGACCTTTACGCCGACATGGCTGAGATACAGGAGCAACTGTCGGGCGTGCAGGCAGCCAATGCCTGGCTGGAGCGGGGCATGGCCGTCGCCGAACGGCTGGCTGGCCGGGACAGCATCCAACTCTCCCGGCTTGCGGAAAAGCTTGGCCGCCCGGCAGAATGAACCCCGTCCGAATTTCTGATCCGGTGAACGGCCCCTGGCAGGTTTCCTATGGCAGCGTCACAGACTTCGGAGTTTCCGACCTGGGAGTGGGCAAAGACTGGCGCAGCGGCCAATTCGATTGCGGATGCATGGCACCCGTTCTCTGAGCGATTGAGCGCGCTGGGCTTTGACGTCAGTGCATTGATCTACGATGCACCTCCCGATAGAAAATTCCCGTCGCGGTCCGAACTGTTCGGAACGTTGATTTCGGAAGAATACGTCGAGTATTGCCGGAATCACACGACGGATGACTTCAGGTTTCGGGTTCCCGCCGCATCGATGCAGGGTCGGCAGACGTTGATAGAGCCTGAGCGGATCCTGGCGGCGCCGCTCAGTAAGCAAGCAAGGTCATTGGTCGCCCGGATGGCGGATTTCGGGTTGAA
>JAXHLO010000008.1:0-60791 GCA_034522075.1 Gammaproteobacteria bacterium
GTGTCTGCAGGCGACGCCATTACCGCCGACTACGGCCCCCTTGGAACCATCCGCTGCCGGTTCGTCTGATCAAGCCTCTTCTTCGTCCACGAGAAGCCGATCGGCGCCGGCCGCCTTGAGATTGTCCATGAGCTGCAGCAACACGCGCCGCGTGGTCTCGAGGTCTTTCTTCGGCACGCCCTCGGTAGCGATGGCATTGACGTCGCGAACATGGCGCAGCAGCGGCTTGCGCAGCCGCCGTGCCCGGGGCGTGAGGTAGATGCGGATCTTGCGCCGGTCATCGGTATCCCGCACCCGGCGCACCAGATCGGCGGCTTCCAGCGAACGCACGGCGGCTACCGTGCTGGGCTCGCGCATGCTCAGTCGTTCGCTCAGCTCGCGCTGGGTAATGCCGTCTTCGCGCCACAGCTCGCGCAGAAAACGCCACTGACCGATGGTTACGCCATGAGCCGTGATCCGCTGCTCCAGTGAGCGGGCGAATACCCGGAAAGTCAGCCGGGCTACCTGACCATAACTCTGCAGCGGGTCGGCAAACCGTTCCAGCTCATCCCCATCAGATTCACTCATAGCGTGTACTCAGGTTTTCGTGACTATACGATCAGTATCAGTCCCGTAGCCGCCTCAGGCAAACCTCGGGCGCGGTAGAGTTTTGCCGCCGCCGCTCACTGCGGCCGCGGCATCTCGAACACAGCGTCCACCAC
Source organism: Gammaproteobacteria bacterium (assembly GCA_034522075.1). Taxonomy (GTDB): domain Bacteria; phylum Pseudomonadota; class Gammaproteobacteria; order Pseudomonadales; family Azotimanducaceae; genus UBA7803. The sequence goes on from JAXHLO010000008.1 coordinate 702, forward strand.
GCTGTAATCCAGATAGCCCAGCCGGGATACCTGCCGCAGGGCCAGGGTATCCACACGGCCATCGCGGATCAGCGCATCATCGATATGAATGCCGATGACCTCGCCGAGCACCAGATGGCTGCCGCGGCCGCCCGGGCGTGACGGCAGCGCCACGACGTCCACTACGAGGCACTCAAGTACCGCGCGCGCCTCGCCCACATGATAGCGGGCCGACGCAGCCGTGACGGCGCCTCGGTCACACCGGCCAGGACGAATTCGTCGTGCTCCCCGGGGTACGGTGGCGCGCGGAGGCTCTCGTTCATGGCCGGTGCCAGATCGGCGGACACGATGCTCACCGTGAACTCGGCCACCTCGCGGATGTTGGCCAGAGTGTCCTTGACGTCGTCGCCGGCGGCTTTGGCGTTGGGCGCGAACCCGACTATGGGCGGGTCGGCGGAAAAGGCATTGAAGTAGGAAAACGGCGCCAGGTTGGCTTCACCGGCCGCGGACACCGTCGCAATCCAGCCGATGGGCCGCGGCGCCACCAGGGCGTTCAGCGGATTGTATGCCAGCGGCGGCGGCCTCAGATCATCGGCGGGTCGGTAGAACATTCAGCCCGCGCTCACGCCTGACCGCGATTGGTGTTGAAGCCTTCCTGGCTGCCGAGAATGCGCCCGGGTTGGTCCAGATTTTCCTGCCAGAGCAGCGACTCCATGTAGATATTCAGCGGTTGATCCTGAATGGTCAGCTCGTAGACCGGTTCACCGTCGTAGGAAGCGTGATTGTGCACGGCCCAGCCCGGCGCCGACACCATGAGGTCGCCCGCCTGCCATTCGTAACGCTTGCCTTCCACCCTGCTGTAGCCCGCACCGTGAAAATAGTAGTTGATGGCGGAGGAGACGTGCCGATGGGGCTGGTCGACGATGCCTCCGGGGCGGATGGTCAGCGTGGCGAAGAAGTTGGGCGTGGTGCCGTTGAATCGTCCGGTACGGGGGTTGTACAGCAGATAGAGGCGCCGGCCGACATAATCGCTGCCCAGTGCCTCGAGTGCATCCAGCTTGTCCTTGACCGTCCGCCAGGGCCAATGCAGCGCCTGAGAGGGCACGCACGGCGGGTTGATCAGCGTCTCGTAGGGCATGAGGGCAGCGCCGTCGTCGCCCACGGTGAATGTCTCGAGACCCGACCCTGCAGCCGGAGCCCCGGGCGCGGCCGGGAGATCGTCCTGCGGATCCTCTTCCACCAGGTGAACGCGCATCATCTCCAGCAGGGCTGCATTGGAGTAGGTGAGCCGCGCATGCAGTTCGCCGGTTCGATTGATGTGCCGGTAGGTCTGATACGACGGGTGATTCCAGGCATCATAACGCTGGTAGTCGATGGTCCGTTCCCCCACCACCGCCGTCCCGGCGCCGCGGATGCAGAAATTGACCTCGGTAGCATTGCGCCGCAGAGGTACGGTCTCCTCCCCCGGCAGCAGCACGTCCAGGGTCACCTGCACCCCGGGAGTCAGACCGCGCCCCGGATCCGGCGCCGACGGATGCACGAACATCACCTGGCGGCGCCCGTTGGCCGGCCGCGGCAGATCGGCAAGGCGTTCGATCTCCTGATCGATCATGGCACCCGTGATGGTTACCGGCGGCCAGTCCCGGGCAGGCTTGGCCTGCTGCGGCGCGCAGGCCGTCAGTGTTTGCCCGGTACGGTCTACCAGCAGGGGTTGCGGACGGCTCATCGTGATCGGCTCCAACAGCGGCTTTTACAAATACTTTGATAGCAAAGTATCATCGGCGACGTCAACGTAAACCGACCCGGGGAGACCATGGTTCAAGCCACCGACTGGCCGCAGGCGGGCATCACCGAGGTGCCGCACTGGGTCTACACAGACGCCGGCGTATTCGAGCAGGAAATGAAGCGGATTTTCTGCGGCGCCAGCTGGTCCTACGTGGGCCTGGAGGCCGAGATTCCGCACAACGGCGACTATCTGGTGACGCGCATCGGCAACCGCTCGGTAGTCATCACCCGGGATCAGTCCGGGGACATCCGCGGCTTCATCAACAGCTGCGCCCACCGCGGCGTAAAGATCTGCCGGGAGCGGCGCGGCAACAGCCGCATGTTCGTGTGTCCCTATCATCAGTGGTCCTACGACGCCCGCGGGCGCCTCAAGGGCGTGCCGTTCATCAAGGGGGTCAAGCAGCTCGGCGGCATGCCGGAAGACTTCCGCCGGGAGGATCACAACCTGCCGGAGCTCGCCATTGCCACACGCGGCGGCGTGATCTTCGCGTCGTTCGATCAGGACCTGCCGGATCTGCAGACTTACCTGGGCAGCAGCAATACAACGTATTTCGACCGCGTGTTCGATGGCCGCGAACTGCGCCTGCTGGGCTATTCCCGGCAGTTGATTCCCGGCAACTGGAAGCTCATGTTCGAAAACATCAAGGATCCCTATCACGCCTCCCTGCTGCATGTATTCCTGGTGACCTTCGGGCTGTTCCGCGCCGATCAGAAGTCTCAAGTACGCATGGACGACAGCGGCGCACACGCCCTGCTCATCTCCCAGAAGGGCCAGCAGAAAGCCTCGGCAGACACGCAGGACATGCAGAACCTGCGGGAAGACTTCACCCTGGAGGATGCCCGCCTGCTCGATCCGGTGCGGGAGTTTGCCGATGACGCCACGGTAGTGATGCAGACCATCTGGCCCAATCTCATCGTCCAGCAGCAGTCGAATACCCTGGCTCTGCGGCAGATTCAGCCGCGCCATGCCGGCGCATTCGAGCTGCACTGGACATTCTTTGCCTACGCGGACGACGATGACGCCATGGTCCAGCGGCGTCTGCGCCAGGCCAACCTCATGAGTGCCGCCGGCCTGGTTTCCGCCGACGACAGCGAGGTGATCAAGCTGGCTCAGGACGGCATGGCCGGCAACCGCGGGCGCAGTCTCATGCTCATGGGCGGGCGCGGCACCGAGGACGAGACCCACATGGTTACCGAAGTGGCGCTGCGCGCCTTCTACAAGCACTATCGCGCGGTAATGGAGCTGTGATGGCACCACTCGATCGTTGGGCCCTGGAAGACCTGTACGCGGAATACGCCAGGCTTCTGGACGATGGGCCGCTGGAAGACTGGCCGGCGCTGTTCCTGGAAGACTGCCTGTATCTCGCCGTCCCGCGCGAAAATCACGATGCCGGGCTGCCGCTCGCCACATTGCGCTGCGAGAGCCGCGCCATGCTGCGCGACCGGGTCCGGGCAATCAGGGAAACGGTGATGTACGAGCCCCGTTATCTGCGCCACCACATTACCCAGATTCGCCCGCAGCAGCGCACCGATGGCACCATCGAGGTCACCGCCCACTATTCCGTGCTGGAGGTGCTGCCGGACGATCTGCCGCGGGTGCTCAGCGTCGGCCGCTATCTGGATGTGCTGGTTCGAACCGGCGACGGCGAACTGCTGTTCGCCGAAAAGCGCGTGGTCTACGACTCCGTGATGGTGCCGAACACCCTCGTCTATCCGCTTTGACTCCGTCAGGCGGCCCGTGACCGCAGGCGTCAGCCGGATTTGCGGCGCCGGCTGCTCCGACCGGCAGCAGCGGCCTCGGCCTTGAGATCGACTTCGTCCGCAATGTCCGGGCCCCAATCGGCATTGAGCGCATCACGCAGGTCAGCAACGCGCTGCGTACCGATGCGGGCCTCGAGAACCTGCTCGAGCCGGGTCATGGTAGCCAGGGCCATGCTGCGCAGTTCTCCGGCTTCAGCGGACAGCCGATACAGGTTGCGGCGCGGATCCCGCGGATCCGGCATGCTCTCGATCACCCCGGCGTCGATCAGGCCTTTGGCCATGTGGTGAACGTTCTGCCGCGTCAGGCCCATCTCGCGGGCGATGTCGGAGGGTGTATCGATGCCCAGGGCGATATGCATGATGATCATCGATTGCGTTCGGTGAAACGGCTGGAAGCCGCGCGATGCCACGACGTTCTGCAGACTGTTGTCGAACCAGTCCAGCGCCTGGGTAAGGCCGGCCATGATCCGGGAAGTGACCGGGCTGGCGTCACGGCTCTGGCCGGCAGAAGCGGACCTGTTCGAAGATCTGGTCATAGGAATCAGACGCGGCTGCGGTAGCGGACAGGCAGACTATGATAGCCCTTGAACATCAAACCTTCACGCGGCGCAGGCACGCCGTCCAGTTCGAAATCATGCAGGCGGGAAACGAGTTTATCGAAGGCGATTCGCCCCTCCAGCCGCGCCACGGCGTGTCCTGCGCACAGATGCCGGCCGTCCGCGAACGCCAGGTGCTGATCGGCATTGGGCCGGCTGATATCCAGCGAGTCCGGCTCGTCGAACACACGCGGGTCGCGGTTGGCCGCAGCCAGAGACAATATCAGAATGGCTCCTTCCGGTATGGCAACGCCATCCATATCCAAAGGCCTTGCCGCCTGGCGATAAAGTACATAGAGCGACGGGTCGAAGCGTAAAAATTCCTCAACCGCATTACCCGCCCAGCTACGTTCCCGATAAAGGCGTTCATATTCATCGGGACGATGAATCAGTGCCAGCAACCCGTTGCCCAGAAGATGCGTAGTTGTTTCGTGACCGGCAAGCAGCAGGGTGATGGCGGCCCACACGACTTCGTCCCTGGTCAGCTGGTCCTCCTGCTCATGACGAATGAGCAGGCTCAGCAGGTCATCACCCAGGTCGTCAGCGCGCTGGTCTACCAGTTCGCGCAGATAGTCGAAGAGATCCTGCGCGCCTGAGGCGGCGCGCTGCAGCTCCTCCGCCGACGCGGAAAGCTCCAGCCCGGCAAGCATCGACGCCGAACCGGACCGCAACAGATCGCGATTGGTATCCGGAATTCCCAGCATGGAACAGATCACCGCGACCGGCAGGGGATAGGCGAAGTCATCGATGAAATCACCGCAGCCGCGCTCGGCCATGCCATCGATCAGGCGATCACAGGTGGCTTCGATGAAGCTCTGCAACCGGCTGACCTGCGCCGGTGCGAATGCGCGCATGATGGCTTTGCGAAACCGGGTGTGGTCCGGCGGATTCATGGAAATCATGTTGTTGCGGCCGAATTCCCGGAACGGCCCCGCCGGCTTTCTATCGCTCGACCACTGAGTCGGACGCACGACCCGCTCATGATCACGCAAAGCCCAGCGCACATCGGCATGGCGGCAGAGCAGATAGCGATTGTCCGTCAACTCCAGAACCGGCTGTTCGCGCAGCAGGCGCCGGTAGATGTTGACGGCATCGTGACGGAACTCCGCCGACGTGGGTTCGAGTTGTACGGACATGGCACCTCCCCGGCAAGGCGTCGCGGCTTCGCGACAATAAGTGCGTTGCGTAATATAATTTTACGCTATGTCAATTATTAGACAATAACAAAATGCCGCAGATGGCCAGGAAGCCCACGCACAGGGTGAGCGCGGCGCTGTTCGCAACGATAGTCGCCACGCATGCTGGCGCTGCCGGCCATGCAGCCGAGGTGGTTGCCCGCCATGCGTACTTCGGCGATCTGCACGTACATACCCTGTACTCGTTCGACGCCTTCGTTTTCGGCGTTCGAGCCGATCCGGACGACGCCTACCGCTATGCGCGCGGTGAGCCCCTGGCACATCCGGAAGCCGGCTCGATCCGCCTCAGCGGCCCGCCGCTGGACTTCATGGCGGTGACCGACCACGCCGAATACCTCGGCGTCATACCCAGGCTTGCCGAGCCCGACAACGCCTTTGGGCGCCCGGATCTGACCCGGCGCCTGAACAGCACAGACCTGTCCGAGGTATTGCGCGGACATGCGCAGATAACGCGGGCCATCGTTACCGGCGAGGCCGATCCGAATCTGGATGACCGGCAGATCACCGCGTCGACATGGCAGCGGATCATCGATGCCGCCGAGCGGCACTATCAGCCCGGAATATTCACTACCTTCGTCGGCTTCGAGTTCACGCCGCATCCGGGCGCGAACCTGCACCGAAACGTGATATTCCGCACCGACGACGTTCCGGCGCAGCCATTCGGCGCCCTGGATTCCATGAATCCGCAGAATCTCTGGTCCTGGCTCGACGGGCTGCGCAGCCGGGGTATCGAAGGCATGGCAATCCCGCACAACGCCAACTGGAGCAACGGCGCCATGTTTCCCGGCTTTCAGCAGATCGGCAGCCCCGTAGACGCCGACTACGCAGCCCAGAGACGTCGCAATGAACCGCTGGTGGAACTCACCCAGACCAAGGGCACTTCCGAGACACATCCGCTGCTGTCACCCAACGACGAGTGGGCGGCGTTCGAACTGTTCGGCGACCAGCCCGGGCACATCACCGGGCTGGCAGAGGATGAGATTCAGCTCGACGGTTCCTACGCTCGCCAGGCCCTGATGTCCGGCATGCAGATGGCCGAGACCTACGGGTTCAATCCGTATCGCTTTGGTTTCATCGGCTCGAGCGACACACACAATGCCGGCGCCGCCTACGATGAGCGCGACTACGTGGGTAAGCTCGGCATTCGCGACGGCACCCCCCGCAAGCGTCAGTCGGTGCTTCCGGCGGGCGCGGAGAGCTGGCAGGACCCGGCTCTGCAGGAAGGCAGCGATGGCGGCCCGTCCTATCTCGTCGACTGGAGTGCCGCCGGGCTCGCCGGTGTCTGGGCCAAGGAGAATACGCGGGAAGCCCTGTACGACGCCATGCGGCGGCGGGAGACCTTCGCCACCAGCGGACCGCGCATCCGCATCCGGATGTTCGCCGGCTACGGCATCGGCGGCGGGATATTCGACAATCCCGCCGGGCTCGATGCTCTGTATGAATCGGCAACGCCCATGGGCGGCGAAATGCAATCCGCCCCGGCGCACCAGGCGCCGGAGCTGATCATTCACGCTCTACGGGACCCGCGCGGCGCCGGACTGGAGCGCCTGCAGGTCATCAAAGCGTGGGTCGAAGACGGCGAAACTCATGATCGAATCTTCGATGTCGCCTGCGCCGATGGACAGGCCCCTGACCCGGCGACGCATCGGTGCCCTGCCCCGGAATCCAGCGTCAACCTTGCCGACTGCTCGATCTCAGACCAGCGCGGTGCCGTGGAATTGCAGGCCCGCTGGCGCGATCCCGGTTTCGATGCCGGGCAGCGGGCGTTTTACTACGCCCGCGTACTGGAAAACCCGACCTGCCGCTGGAGCACCTGGGACGCCATCCGCGCCGCTACGCCGCCAAACCCCGGCGTTCCCGCCACCCTGCAGGAGCGGGCGTGGACATCCCCCATCTGGGTGCTGCCGGCTGTCAGCGGAACCGGTAGATGAACTCCAGGTTCAGCATGCGGCCGCGGGACTCGGCCACAAAGTTGGAGCCGGCGACCTCATAGGCGTGCTGGATGATCCGCTCATCGGTCAGATTGCGGCCGAGGAAGGCAACCTCCCACCCCGCCTCGGGATTCATCAACGCCACCCGGGTATCCCACTTGGTAAAGCTGCTCTGGCGGCCCAGCGGGTGGAAATCCTGACGGACGTCATAGTCGCCCGAATAGTACATGGATACGTTGGCCAGCAGCATGAGCCGCTCACCGATCCGCGCCTGCCAGTCCGCGCTTAAGTTGGCTTCCCACTCGGGGCTGCGTTCCAGACGTTCACCTCCCAGGTTTTCCTGCCCGTCGACGCAGTCCGGATCGCGGAAGTTGCCGTCACGATCAGCGACGATGCACTGGGCACCCATGAAGTCATCGTATTCGGCATTCGCGTGGCCCACGGATCCGCTCAGCCGCAGCGCATCACTGACCTGCCACATGCCCTCGACCTCGAAGCCCCTGACCTCTGCCGAGGCTGCGTTCTGAATGATGAACTGGGTGCCGTCATAGGATGACGTCTGCAGATTATCGAAGGTCATGGCGAACACGGCGGCGTTGAGCGTCGCCCGTCCGTTGGCAAAAACGGCTTTGGCGCCGATTTCGTAGTTCGTCGCCTCTTCGTCCTCGAAGTCGAACACACCGTTGCCCTGCTTCAGCGTCAAGCCGTCGATCAGGTCCGCCGGCGTTACGGTCGGCTGACCGACGAAACGCTGATAGTAGTCGCTGTCATCCCTGGCCAGGAGCTGAGCACCCAGATTGCCGTCGTTGGCCTTCAGGCCGCCGGGTTTCGAGCCCGTGGACACCGCAGCATAGACCATCACCGCATCGGTCCAGTCGTATTGCAGACGAACCGAGGGGTCGAAACTATCGTTCTTGTAGGTTTGATAGAAGAGATACTCCGGCGGCTGACCGAACGCCGTCGGGTCGTAGACCGGATTGATCAGATCCGGATAGGATGCGGGGAAGGAAAACCCTTTACCATCCTGCTCCTCGTCCGTATATCGGGCGTCCATAATCAACCGCCACCTGTCGTCGATGTTCCAGGTCGCCTGGGCGTAAACGGAAAACGTGTCGCTATCGCGCTCGAAGTTGCGATCACCCCCTACAGGAACCGGTGCGAGAAACGCGGGAAAGAAGCCGAACGGCGAGTGCTGGCGGGTCTTGGTGTCGCTGGTGTGATAGAGCGCGCCGGCAATGTATTCCAGCCGTTGTCCAGTCGGCGAGAGCAGCCGCACTTCCAAGGATTGCTGATCATAGTCTTCCGACAGGGTGGTGTTGAGGAAATTTTCCGGCACACCGTCCACGTCGAGGTAGTTCTCGTATTCCAGCGCCCAGTGGCTGGCAATAGCCGTCAAGGTATGGTCGGCGACCGTGGTATCGAATTGCACAGCTACGCTGGTCGACTCGGAATCATCAAACCCTTCCTGCCCGGTGCCGGTGCTCACCCGCCTCGTGGAATCGCGACGGAATTCCGGTTCGGGGTCGGCGGTAAGGCCGCCGAACAGTCCGGGGCTGACGAGTTGATTGCTGCGGCCGTCGGTTTCCGATTCGAATGTCTCGACTTTCAGATACAGCATGGATTCGGGGGAGACATCCCACTCGAGACTGCCCCGAGCGCCATAAGACGTCGTGGCCGGCTCGTCGTCCTGCCCATAGGGGTTGCTCATCCAGCCATCGAGATCCTTGTATTCCGCCGCCAGCCTGCCGCGTACGGTATCGCTCAACGGACCGGATACCATGGCGCTCATGGTATGACCGCCGTCTTCGAACTCGAGGCCGCCGCGCACGTAGCTCTCAAAATCAGCCGTGGGTCGAGCGGAAACCACATTGACTGCCCCGGCAATCGTACTCTTGCCGAACAGCGCTCCCTGGGGACCCCGCGCAACTTCTATCCGCGCCGGGTCGAGGAAAGCCGTTTCCAGACAGCGGGACCGTCCACAGTAGACGCCATCGTTAAAGATGCTCACCGAGGAGTCGAAAGCCAGATTGGTGACACCGGAACCGAGCCCGCGTATGCGAACGGCCCAGTTACCGAACGTCCGCTGCACGGTGAGGTTCGGTACGAAGCCCTGAATGTCCTGGAGATCGGTTATGTCCAGCTTCTCGATGAGCTGACCGCTTACCACGCCCACAGATATGGGTACGTCCTGCAGACTTTCCGTACGCTTGGTGGCGGTGACGACGATTTCCTCTAGAACCGTATCACCGGTGCTTGCCAGCGCTGGTCCAGCCAGTACGCCAATGGCTGTCAACGCCGTAACCCGGCACATCCTGAAGACAGTTGATGCCTGCATGCTGATCTCTCCCCCTGTTCGAATCCTGCGATACCTAAGTATCAGCGCGATTTGTATATTGCTGACAGCGCAGTGTCAATTGGTTTTACGCTGAATCAAATATTTGAGCCATTGAGCGGCCGTAAAGTTTGTGTAAAATCATTTGACGCAACCCGATCGAGGGAGCCGAACCGTGCAACAGGCGATGGAAGAACAGATGCGCGAGCAATCGCTGCTGGAACGGATTGAAGCACTGGTCCCTGTGCTCGAGGCACATGCCGGTGAAGCCGAAGCGCAGCGCAAGCCCGTCGATTCCGTCATGCAGGCCATCGAAGAAACCGGCGTGTACCGCTATTTCGTGCCGAAGAGATTCGGCGGCTACGAATTCGGTATGGAAACGTTCATGAAGATCGGACTGGCGCTCGGCGAAGGGTGCCTGTCCACGGCGTGGGTAACGACATTCTGCATCGAGCACAACTGGTTACTGGCCCTCTACAACCAACAGGCTCAGGAAGACATCTTCGGTCGATTCCCCTACATCATCGCCCCCGGCACTCTGGCGCCGAAAGGCACGGCAACACCGGTAGAGGGCGGCTATCGAGTCACCGGCCGATGGGAATGGGGTACCGGGATCATGCACGCGAACTGGGCCCTGCTCGGCGCGCTCACCCCGGTGGAGGGCTCCGACAAACCCGATCTGTGCATGTTTGCGGTACCCATCGATGAGGTGGAAGTCATCGATACCTGGCAGATAGCCGGTATGGCCGGTACCGGCAGCAACGACGTTGCCGTGCAGGACGTGTTCGTTCCGGAACATCGCGTAGCCAGCGTCACCAAGATGCGTTCCGGCCAGACCGACGGGGCAGAGTGGCTGCAGTCGCCGCTCTATCGCATGCCCATGATGGCCGTGCTGGGCCTGACGGCAGCAGCACCCGCCGTAGGTTGCGCACGCAAGGCCGTGAAGCTGTTCCGCGCCCGCCTGAAGGAACGGATGGTCTATGGCACCACCACACCCCAAGGTGAAAAACCCGTCGTCCAGCATCGCCTGGGACACATCGCCGTCGCTGCGGAAAACGCTGAGATCCTGCTCATGCAGCTTGCCCGGGAGACCGAGCAATGGGGCCGCAGCGGCGAAGTCTGCCCTGACGCCGAACGCGCCCGGCTGCGCGTGCGGATCGGCGACGTAGTGCGCAAGTCACGAGATGTCGTGCGGGACATCGTCGAAGCAAGCGGAGCCCATGCTCACTTTCTCGACAACCCCCTGCAGCGCATGCTGCGTGATGTCAACGCGCTGTCGTGCCATACGGTATTCGACCTGGACATCAGCGCCGAGCAATACGGGCGGGTGCTGGTCGACCTGCCCGTGAACATGCCCGTTTAATCCTTCAGCCAGCCGAATCAGCCCTCCACGGCCTTGCGTGCCCCGGCGATACCGCCCTTGTAGATGCCTTCCACCACCTTGGAGGCATCCGCCTCCGAGGCGCCTCTGGGCTCGAACGTGCCCGTCCACGTAACACGGGTGGTGTCATCACCGTTGTCACTGACTTCCACGGTCGCCGAGTAATCGGCAACCGGCAGCGGGCAGTCTTCGTTGATGATGGAATAGGAGAAGACCATGGCGTCGGCGTCGTGAAGGTCCAGCCGCTCGACTACCTGGCCGCCGCCCATGCCGATGGTACGCACCATCCCCACGCCCTCCCCCTCGATTTCGAACGAGGTGACCGGACCGCCAACCTTGATGCCGCCGAAGTCGCTGATGGCTGCCCAGACGTCGGCGGCTTTGCCCTGAATATCTTCACTTACGGTAACGGTAGTCATGGGATCTCCCCGGTTGATGGAATGCCTGAGATGTTACTGGATGTCTTCTGTTCGGGCGACGGGTCATCAGCCTGACGCGCTGCGGCCTGGCGCTCCTGCCGGCGCCGGGTCAATTCGGCCTGAATCTCGGCATGGCGTTCCCGGGTGAGGTCGTAGTGCGACAGACACCACACCGCGACCAGGGCAAAAGCGGCCACCAGGGGGCCGTAGAGAATGCCCAGATAAACGATGGTTTCCGGCGCAACGTCGGCAGCCGAACGTACGTCCACGCCGCGCGGCCAGGAAATAACGTCGAGACCAATGCCTGCCACCAGGTTGCCGAGCCCGGAAGTCCCCTTGGCGGAGAACGATATGGCGCCGAAAAAGATACCCTCCTGGCGGCGATCGGTTTCCAGTTCATGCTGATCGGCAATGTCGGCCATCATGGAGTTGAAGCTCACCGTGGATTGCACGGCCCCCACGCCCATGAGAAAGCGCGCCACCAGCAGAATCACGAACACCGCCGCCGAGCCGTTTTCGGGAAACCAGCCGACCAGCCGCAGCAGCACCGGCGCCAGTTCGAGGACGGCGAACCAGGAGGTCCCGAGCAGCACGGTGGTGTGCTTGTTGATGAACTTGTGAATGTAGCGGGTGAACGGGGCGCCAAGCATCATGCCTGCCGGCAGCACCAGAAACAGCCACAGGGTCTGCGCTGACGGCAATTCCCAGAAGTAGTTGAACATATACAGATTCAATGCGCTGTCCACGCCGATCATCACGAACAGGATCAGCACGCCGCTGAACAGCCAGCGGAAGGACCGGTTCTGCAATGCCCGCCCCAGGTCACGAAACACGCGCAGCAGGGCGCCGCCGAAGGAAACGCCGGGAGCAATCTCGGTCTTGCGCAGGTAGGGAATGCGACGCCGCGTACCCCAGGCGGACCAGAAGATGGTCACGGCCATCAGGATGGCGACGGTAATGGCAAACGGAGCGTAGTTGGAGGGTTCGATCTGGCCGCCGCGGGCATCGGCAAAGAACCAGCCGAAACCCAGGATGTAGGCCAGCAGTCCGCCCAGGGTGCCGAAGAACAGGCGATAACTCACCACCGTCGTGCGCTCTTCGAAGTCGTCGCTGAGCTCCGCGCCGAGCGCGATGTGGGGCACGTGATACAGGGTCATGGCCGCCCGCGTGAGCACCACGGTTCCTGTCAGCCAGGCAAACAGCCCCCACTGCCCGAGCACCGCTGCCGGCGGGAAGAACAATAAGAAGAAGGCTATCGCCAGGGGCAGAGCCGAGGCGTACATGAATGGATGCCGCCGGCCCAGACGGGAGTTCAGGTTGTCTGATACCGAGCCGGCAATGGGATCCGTAACCGCATCGAACACCAGCGCGATACCGAGTGCCAGGCCGGCCAGGGTGCCGGGAAGCCCCAGCACCTGGTTGTAGTAGAACAGCACGAACGTGGCCATGGCCGTGTTCTTCAGGCCCTCTGCCACCTGGCCCACGCCATAGGCGAACTTCGTGCCTGCGCCGAGGGGCGGGATGTCCTGATCGGCCATGTCAGCCTCCTTAAGCCCGGATCGCAATCCACGTTGCGGTTTGTCGTGCAGGCATGGCTCTCCGGTGCCTGCCTGTTCGCCTGCAATGACAGCAAGGGCGTCAGGATAACTTTGTAACGCGTTTTAGGGTTGACGGCTACCCGTGCACGATCAGTTCAGCGGTCCTTACAGATTCACCCATGCCGGTCGCACACCGCTCGTGATAATTCGCCTCCGCCTTCTGCCGTCCGGGCGAACCCATAGCCATCCCTATGCAAATTATTGTATACATTAGCCATACACCCGAGACTACCCTCAATCGGCCAACCTCTTGCTGGGAGCCGGATCAATTGAGCAACGCCACCGAACGCGCCTATGAAACAATTCGCAATGCCATCCTGGAGGGCACCTTCCCGCCCACCGCGCGGCTGAAAGAAACCGAACTGGTAGCCTACTGCCGCGTCAGCCGCACACCGGTCCGTGAAGCATTGCGCCGCCTGGCCGCAGAAGACTTCGTTGTGATTCAGCGCAACCAGGGTGCCAGGGTGAAATCCTGGAGCGCCGAGGATCTCGATGAACTGTTCTCCCTGCGGGCACTGCTGGAGGGCCACGCTGCGGCACGTGCCGCCAGCCGCATCAGCCAACCGGAACTGGCAGGCATTGCCGGGTCTGTGCAGGAGATGAGCAAGGTGCTCGGCCGTAGCATGAGTCAGAAGAACAAGACTACCGAGTTTCTGCGCCTCAATAGCAAGCTACACGAAGCCATATGGCTGGCGTCCGGCAGCGAGCGCCTCGTGTCCATGCTCAGGCAACTGGTGGAACAGGCGCTGACGGCTCATACCGCTGCGCAGTTTTCCCTGGAGCGGGTGGCGCAGTCACACCATCACCACGAAGAACTGCTGCAGGCCCTGTCGGCCGGCGATCCGGCCTGGGCGGAAGCCGTCATGCGCAACCACATACATGCAGCCCGACACGCTCTGGCACCCACAATCGCTGCAACGCCGGACCAGCAATAGACACCTGTCAGACATATATGTATACAATAAACGGATAGCAACTGCCCCCATCGACCACCTATGTCACAGCCCCTCCAAGGCCTGCGCCTCATCGACCTGACCCATATGCTGTCGGGCCCTTATGCCGGGATGATCCTCGCCGACCTGGGCTGCGATACGGTCAAAGTGGAGCCGCCCGGTCAGGGGGAAGGCACCCGCCGTCTGCTCGAGGGCGATGCCAGGCATTCGCTGCACGGCATGGGCGCCTATTTTCTGACTCTGAATCGCAACAAGCGCAGCGTCGCCATCGACCTGAAGTCCGCCAGCGGCCGCGAACTCTTCTATGAACTGGTGAAGCGCGCAGACATCGTCCTCGACAATTTCTCTGCCGGGGTCACTGCCCGGCTCGGCATCGACCACGAGACCCTGGCAGCAGTGAATCCGGCCATCGTTACCTGCTCGGTCACCGGCTTCGGTGAAGACGGTCCGAGCTATCTGCGCCCGGCCTTCGATCAGATCGTCCAGGGTCTCGGCGGCGGCATGTCCATTACCGGCAAAGGCCCGGGCGATGCGGTGCGTGCCGGCATTCCCATCGGCGATCTGGGCGGCGGCATGTTCGCCGTCATGGGCGTTCAGGCAGCCCTGCTGGCACGCCAGCGCAGCGGGCGCGGCCAGCATGTGGATATTTCCATGCTCGACGGACAGATCAGCCTGCTCAACTACATGGCTACCATGTACTCGCTGTCCGGCGAGATTCCCGGCCCAATCGGGAACTCGCACTTCGTGCACACACCGTACAACACGTTCGAGACCGCCGACGACACCATCATCATCGCCGTAATCGGCGACCGTTTCTGGCCGCCGCTGGTAGAACTGGTAGACATCGATGCGTTGCGTGACCCTGGCTTTGCCACAGCAGGCGAGCGGCTGCGCAACAAGACGTTCATAGAAGACCACCTGCAGGCCTGCCTGAAGGGAGACACCGCGGAGAACTGGCTGGCCCGTTTGGAAGCGGCGCGCATTCCCTGCGCCCGGGTCAACAACGTAGCACAGGCTCTGAACGATCCTCAGGTGCGTCACCGCAACATGGTGGTCACCGTCGACCATCCGCAAGGCGGCTCAGTGGAGATGCCCGGTAATCCCATCAAGCTGAGCGAAGACCGCGACGAGCGGTTCATTGCGCCGCCCCTGGTCGGCGCCCACACTCTCGAAGTCTTCCGCGACTGGACCACCCTGGACGGCAACCGGCTCGAACAGGCTCTGGCTGAAGGCGTCATTGCCCAGGGAGTGCCAGCTCATGGATAGCGTCATCATCAACGATGTCGGCCCGCGCGACGGCCTGCAGAACGATCCGGCCGACGTGGCGCCCGCCGACCGCGCACGCCTGATCCGCGCACTGGTGGCGGCCGGGATCCCCGCTGTCGAAGTGGCGAGCTTCGTCAGCCCGAGGGCCGTGCCTAAAATGGCCGGCGCTGCCGACGTTGTCGGCGCGCTGGATCTCGACACAGCCGACTTCTCCGCCCTGATTCCCAATCAGAAGGGCTACGAACTCGCCCGGGCGGCCGGCATACGCTCCGTGGGCGTTGTGCTCTCCGCCACCGACACGATGAATCGCAAGAACATCAACATGGATCTCGACACGACTATGCGCATTTGCGCAGAGATCATGGAGCAGGCCCGCCGAGATGGACTTATCGGCCGGGCTTACGTGGCCGTGGCCGTGGAATGCCCCTATGAAGGCCGGGTGCCGGAGGAGCGCGTCGAATCGCTCAGCCGGCGTATGTTCGACAGCGGTGCCGCTGAGGTCATCGTCGCGGACACCATCGGTGCGGCCAATCCGGCGCAGGTCAAGGCGCTGTTCAATCGGCTGATCCAGGCGTTCGGCAGCGAACGCCTGTCGGCGCACTTTCACGATACTCGCGCACTGGCTCTGGCCAATGCCTGGCAGGCGTTGCAATGCGGCATCCGCAAGTTCGATGCCAGCATCGGTGGGCTGGGCGGTTGTCCATTCGCACCGGGTGCGGCGGGCAACCTGGCGACCGAAGATCTGGTGAGCCTGCTGGATCAGGCCGGCTTCCACAGCGGTGTGGATCTGGATGCCCTGCTTGAGGTGGTGGAACAGGTGCAGCAGATGACCGGGCACCAGCTTGGCGGGCGAACCCTTCCCTGGCTGCGCAGCAGCCGCGCACCGGCTGTTGCGTCGGCGCCCTAGACAACATCCGTGTGCTAAGGTCCCGGTCACACGACTCACGCCCACCGCCTGTTAATCGATCGGAGGTATCCATGCTCAAACTGCACCACGCGCCCAACAGCCGCGCCGGGCGCATCGTCTGGCTGCTCGAGGAACTCGGCCTGGAGTACGAATTGAATCGCATGGAATTCCACCCGAAGGCATTGAAGTCCGACGAGCATCGCGCCCGTCATCCGCTGGGCCGCGTTCCGGTGCTGGAGGACGGCGAGGTCATGCTCTACGAGTCCGGAGCCATCGTCGAATACATCATCGCCCGGCACAGCGACGGCGCACTCAAACCCGCGGTGGAATCGCCGCTGTTTCCTGAATATCTGCAGTGGTTCCACTACTGCGAGGGCATGGTCATGCCGCCGGTGAACACCATCGTCGTGCAGACCGTGCTGCTGCCGCCGGAACGCCGCAACGAGGAGGCCCTCGGCCAGGCCCAGCGGCTGCTGAGCAAAGCCCTGCAACCCGTCAATGAAGTGCTCGACGGCCGCGACTATCTGATCGGCAACCTGTCCGGCGCCGACTTCATGCTGGGTCACGCCAGCTACATGTCGCGCCGGCTCGGCTGCGTAGGCGACGACATGCAGGCACTGCATGCCTATATCGAGCGGCTGGAGGCCCGGCCGGCGTTTCAGACCGGGATTCAGACCTGATCCGAACCACCCGGATGTCCTGGACGACCAAGTACGTTGCCGCGACACCGCCGATGCCTGCGGAAAGTGTGGAAACGGCAACGAATGCCGCGCGCGCATCCGCGCCTTGTGTTCGTCCCGCGCGGACAGCATCATCATGCATGGTCGGCTGAGCGGCTGTTGTTCGGCCTGAGACCCTAAGGCATTCTTAAGATTCGCCTGCCAATCTGCAGCGCAACGTATACATCGATCACTTCATCGTCGAGGACATCGTTCTGTCAGACTCGCGCCACATCAGGCCGCACTTCGTGATCGTTGGCGCACCGAAATGCGGCACGACATCCATGGCACAGTATCTCAATGAGCACCCGCATGTTCACATGATTCGGGGCGAACCCCACTACTTTGCCACGGACCTGCGCTACAACAGCCCCCCTATGACCGAGCGGCAATATCTTCGGCTCTGTCGGGCAACCGGCGGCAAACCCGTGTGTGGAGAGCGGTCCACCTGGTATCTGTACTCCAGAGTCGCTGCGGCGCACCTGCATCAGCTCAATCCGCAAGCCCGTATCATTGCCATCATTCGTAACCCCGCGGATATGCTCTATTCACTGCACGCGCACTACATGCAACGAACCGGCTGTGAAGATCAGAGTGACCTGATGTCTGCAATGGCCCTAGAAACATACCGCCGCCGTGGTCATGCCGTCCCTGCAGGTGCCAGGTTTCCGCAAATGCTCTACTATTCCGAAATCCCGCGCTATAGTGAGCAGCTTCAGCGCTACTTTCACCACTTCGGTCGCGAGCAGGTTCATGTCATCCTGTTCGACGATGTGCGTTCTGATCCTGAGACGGTCTACCGACGCACGCTTGAGTTTCTGGACCTCGACAGCGACTACCGGCCCGAGTTTCGCGTCTACAATCGCTCTGCTCCAGTACGCGACACCTGGCTGCGACGACTCTGGAAGCGGGGTACATGGCGCTACCACGTACGCAGCATGATCCCGCAACGGCTGCATGACGCCCGGGTCGAGCGCCGTCGCCGCCGGCGCGAGATGGACGCCGGCCGGCAACCCTGGCCCCCAATGCCGTGTGAACTTCGCGCCCACTTAACCGAGCAATTCCGCGATGAGATCGCCAGGCTGGAAGACCTGCTGCAGCGCGATCTGAGCGCCTGGCGCAGTCACCAGCACTCCACTTCGCCCCATCCTCTTCCCAAGGACGGATTGCACCAGGAAGCTGATCTCAGCGGGTTTCGCAGGGGGTGACTACCGCCGGCGGCGCACCGCGCAACCGATAGATCGCCAGCAGCAGCAAGCCGATGAACAGATAGTTGAGTATTCCGTAAGCCACCGGGACGATATTCAGCTCCGGTAGACCCAGCAGTGTTGCGCCGATCACCAAAGCAAGTGGGGTATTCTGCACCCCCACTTCCACCGTAATAGCCACCCGCTTCCTCTGATCCAGGCGTGCCAGATGGGCGATCAGCCAGGAGCCTGGAATGACGAGCAGTGCCAGAGCCAGCGCGGCGCCGAGAATCTTCAGCGCATTGTCTTCGATGAGCCCAAAAGCATCGCGCACGCTGATGGCGATGATGGTGAGAATCAACAGCAGCGAAATCACCCGGAACACCGGCAATGAAGCTACAGCGGGCGTGGGAAACAGATAGCGCATGATCATGCCCAGCAGAATCGGCAGGCCGGTCATCATGAACAGCCGCTGCATCATGGAAACAGCCGGCAGGGCAAGTTCGGCAGCACCGCCGGTCACGAGAGTGAAGCCGAGGCCGATGATGAACGGGATGGTGATAATGCTGAGAACGCTCGACAGAGCCGTGAGTGTCACGGACAGCGCCGTTTCACCACGCAAGGCGAACACGATCGCATTCGAGGTAGAACCGCCCGGACAGGCCGCCAGAATGACCAGGCCGAGCAGAATGGGTTCCGGCAATGGCAGAAGCAACGCCAGACCCAAAGCAACCGCCGGCAGAAAGACCATCTGACCCGCCAGACCAACCAGAACCGCACGGGGCACCTGCAGAATGCTGGCAAACGAGGCCGGGGTCAGACTCAGCCCCAGCCCGAACATGACGATGAAGATCACGCCGGGGAACAGATATTGCGTGCTGAATGTGGCGAAATCCATTGGCGGTCAGCCTCGGCGGTTATGCGAGCAGATGGCAAAAAGCGCCGGCTCGCTAGTCTGTGTGTTTGCCCTGCTCCCAGCCGTGCGGCTTCAGAAACCTGCCGGCAAATTCGCCGGCTTCCCCTTCCAACGGCGTGCCCGCCGAATCATTCCAGCGATTGAGGAAACCAAACAGAGCCACGACACCGAGAATTTCCACGATCTCACCCTCATCCCAGTAGCGGTGCAGGCGCTCGCTGACCGCTTCATCCACCGCGTTCGGCACGCTGGAAGCGGCGATGGCGAAATCCAGGGCGGCACGCTCGGCGTCCGTATACAGTGCGCTGGTCTGATAACTCCACAGCGCCTCCAGCCGCTCTTCCGATAGCCCGAAACGCTGCGCAGCGAGAGCCGTGTGAGCCTGACAATAACGACAGCCGGCACTGACGCTGCACATATAGGCGATCAGGCGCTTCTGCTCACTGGTCAACCGGCCCTCGTTCTGCATGACCGCCCGGTTGAGATCGATGAAGGCCCGGGCGATGGCCGGCCGGCGCTGCATGGTCAACACACTGTTGGGGGTAAATCCGAGCGTGGTTTCGAAGAAACGCGCGAGGTCGGCGATCTCCGGATCTACGGTATCGAGCGGACGAAGCAGCGGCATTTCCGGACCTCCCCTGGAGCAATCATCCCATCCCGATGACAACCGTCACCAGTGATTGAAGAATCAATTAAACACGCACCTCGTGTCAATCGAAAAGAGGAGCAACGGACTGCTCAATCTGCGCTTTCCCGGCGGCGCCGGCGGCGCGCTGCATGTTCATTGTGGCGGTCGTGAGCACGAGCTTCCAGACGATCGATGATGTCGAACAGCAGCTTTTTCTCGCGTGCGCTGAGCAGCGCGTCGTATTCCGCACCGTCTTCGCGCATCAGCGGAATGATCTGATCACACTTGCGCCGCCCGCGCGGGGTAACCTGCAGCACCAGCCGGCGGCGATCCCGGGCGTCACTCTCCCGCTGCACGTACCCCTGTGTTTCCAGCCGATCCACGGATCTGGTGATGGTCGCCCGGTCCATCCCGGTCAACTCAGCCGTTTCGGCGGCAGAGAGCGGCCCCCGCAGCCCGATCATGCCCAGTACACGCCATTCCCGACCCGACATGCCGGTGTGCTTCAGGTATTCGTCGCTGGTGGACTGGCGTATGAGGTTGGTCAGCCGCGCCAGGCGGTACGGCAGGTGTGATTCGAGGTCGACACCCTGCGCCATGGGCGGCCCGATGGTCGGCCGGTGGCCGTCACCGGAACCGCTCCGCCTTCGCTGTGCATTCATAGCTCCGGTCCTTCTATCCGTTCCGATCTTTGATTCATTGACATTAGTTGCACTTTCTATTATTTACTATTCAAGGGATTGTGCAATTCACGCACTGGGGAGAGCCGCCATGACCACCGCAAGCGCCCGGACCAGCGCATGCCTGCCATATCGATCAATCTGCATACCACTGATACTCACCTCGCTGGTCTTCGCGTGTCACCAAAGCGCCGCAGCCACGGTGGACACCCTGCTGCCGGAAATCGTCGTCACCGCAGAGCGCCGCGAAACCACCCTGCAGGATACGCCCATCAGCGTGACGGCATTTACCCAGGAAGACTTGAATCGCATGGGAGTATACGAAACGGAAGATCTGGGCAATTTCATTCCCAACGTACATATCGGGCGCAACAATAATCGTGATGCTGTGCTGATCACCATTCGCGGGGTTTCCAGTGACGATCTGCGCAATGAAAGCGACCCGACCACGGCTTTCCACGTGGACGGCGTCTACATCCCGCGCATGTCCGGTGCCAATGCCCATTTTTACGACCTCGAACGGGTTGAGGTCCTGCGCGGCCCCCAGGGTACCCTGTTCGGGCGCAATGCCACCGCAGGGGTCGTCAATCTGGTAGCCCGACGCCCGGAATACGAATTCAGCGGCAATCTGGATATCACCGCGGGCAACTTCGACCTGTTCCGTGCCCGTGGGCATCTCAACGTACCGCTCATCGACAATGAACTCGCCTTCCGGCTGGCTTTCGTCAACGAGGACCGCGACGGATTCCGCGACAATTCCAACCCGGATGACCAGGGTTTCCGCGACCGATCGCCGGTCACCCAGAACGGTGACGACGCCGACGACTGGTCTGTCAGAGCCCAGCTACAGTGGGAGCCGACCAGCGAATTCAGCGCCCTGCTTGCTGTAGACCGATTCCGCCGTGGCGGCGTTGGCCCCGTCAACGGCTTCATCGATTTCCCCGGCAATCCCAATCCGGATTTCGTGCTCGACGACCGCGAGAATTTTCCCCTGGCCGTGCAGGGCCGCCGCGATGACGAGGACCTGGGTCTGCGCCTGGATATCGAATGGCAGATCCTGCCTGCGGTGACCGTCAACTACCTGGGCGCCTTCCGGGAGCACGAACGGGACGCCCTGTCGGACCTAGATGGCACCGGCGAAGTGGACAGTATCGTGGCCGAGGAATTCGCGTCGGACACCATATCCCATGAGCTACGGGCAGCCTCCTCCGACAACGGCCGCGTGCAATGGCAGGCCGGATTGTTCTACATCGAGGAAGAGATCGACAGCGTCTTCAATATCCAGATCCCGGCCGCGCCCTTCATTCCGTTCGACAGACTGGACTTCGATTTCGTCGACAACGGCCAGACCAACGAATCCTATGCCGCATTCGGTCAGACCGATATCAGTTTCAACGACCAGTGGACACTCACCCTGGGTGCGCGCTATTCACGGGACGAGAAGACCAAAAGCGACAGCTTTCAGGAGATCCGCCGGATCAATTCGGTAGGGCCCCCGCCTTTGTCCATACTGCCGCAGAACATCAAACGCGACTGGAGCGAGACCACGTGGCGAGTGGGCCTGAACTTCACACCAACGGATGACACGCTCGCGTACGGCAGCATATCCACGGGCTACAAAGCCGGCGGCTTCAACCGCGGCGCGATTCTCGCCGAATACGATCCGGAAACCATCCTTGCCTACGAACTCGGCATCAAGCAGCAATTCTGGAACAGCCGCGGCCGCGCCAATGCCACGGCGTTTTACTATGACTATGAGGATCTGCAGCAGGCTCAAACCGAAATCCAGCCGGACGGCTCACTGGAAAACATAACCCGCAACGCCGCGGAGGCGACGATCTGGGGGCTCGAACTGGAACTTTCTGCCATACCCTACGAGCGCGGCCTTGTTACCGCCAGCATCGGCTACCTTGATGCCGAGTTCGACACTTTCCCCAACGTCGCGGATGACATCCTGGGTGACATCAACGACCTTGGAGGCAACACGCTGGTCAACGCGCCGGATTGGACCATCAATGTCATGCTGGAACCCTGGACCTGGGCCATCGCCGATGGCTCTCTGACTCCGCGTATTCAGTTCCGGTACGAGTCGAGCGCCTTTCTCCGAGTCCACAATCAGCCGTTCGATGAGCGTGACTCGTTCACCAAAACGGACGTAAGTCTGAACTACGAATCTGCCGATGGACGCTGGTACGCCCAGGCCTTCGTCAACAACCTCGAAGACAAGAACGTCATCACCGCCCAGTCGGCGGGCACGGTTATCATCGGCGTTGGGCCCAGTCACAAGGCTAACTTTGCCGCCCCGCGCACCGGCGGGATCCGCGTGGGCATCAACCTGTAACGCCGCCAGCGCAAGCACGAGTAACATCCGCGGCGGCCACGCGACAGTGGATTGCATCTGATCCCGAGCATGTACAGTACTGATTGAGGCAACCCGTCCGCGAGATCCAAACCGCGACTGTGAGGACTACCCGCAGCCCGTTGAGCGGCCGCTGGCCGGCGCAGGCAAGCAACGACTCAGGAACCCAGTGACGCTCGAAGATGCCCGAAAGATCGTGCTCGGCCGTTCCAGGCCGGCACCGCGCACGACGTACGGCGGCAGTGGTCCGGCCGGCCAGTGATACTCCAGCGTCACAGTCAGCGGTTCAGCCAGGGGCCGCACGGCAGAATCTGCGGCATCAGTGACTTCCCGTTACTCTGAGCGTGCGCTGTTCTGCTGGCGCCAACACAACCTCCCGTCGCACCAGCCCTGCAGCGGATTCGATATGCACCTCGTAAAGTCCCGGTGGAACTTCCTCCGCTGCGCCGCCGACGACGCCCCGCGCCACCTCCATCCCCGCCGGGTCAAATACTCGAAACGGGGTCTCCAGAGCACGGTTCAGCGCAAGCTGCAGGCCCGGCACATCATCCGCATCGTGATACTCGCCGCCGCCCTGCCTGGCCCAATGCCGGAACTGTGCTCTGATACTGTCATCATCCAGGGCAAAGCCGACGATATTGACCCGCACGTTCAATCCGCCCTCCTGCAATCGCGCGATGGCCGCGCCCGGGTCGCCGCCGCAGGTTTCCTCACCGT
This sequence comes from Gammaproteobacteria bacterium, assembly GCA_034522075.1. Taxonomy (GTDB): domain Bacteria; phylum Pseudomonadota; class Gammaproteobacteria; order Pseudomonadales; family Azotimanducaceae; genus UBA7803. The sequence goes on from JAXHLO010000008.1 coordinate 24,012, forward strand.
CGGTCAGAAGCACCACCAGTTTCCGGCCGCCGGCTTCGCGCAGATCGTCGGCCACGGCCGCCAATGACTCTGCGATGGGAGTTCTCGCCAGATTGATGGCCTGAATGCCCTCGACGCGCTGCAGGAATGCTGCTTTGTCCAGCGGCTGCAACGGAATCTCCAGATCCGTACGGCAGACTCCGGCCTCGCGGTGGCCATACACGCGCAGCGCCAGGGGCACGCCGGCGGGCAAAGTGTCTTCCACCGTGCGCACCACGGCAGCCTTGGCCACTTCGATTCGCCGTACGCCGTCCATGCGCTTGAGCATGCTGCCGGAGGCATCGAGGATGATCTCCACGGCGCCGGGCGCCGGCTGCTGGCCATCCGCATCCGCACCAACTACCGAAATGCTGGCCGGTGCAGGATTCTCCACGTGATCGAACGTGGCGCTGACCTCGAACTCCACCGGGCGTCGAATGGCGGCAACCGCCCGATCGAAACCCTGCTCCAGACCGTTCAGCCCGGTGACGAAGTCGTAATGCCCGCCGCGCACCTGCGCCCAATCCTGCATCAGGTCGCGTTCTCCGTAGGTATGTGCACCGCGGCTGCCGTCGGAGGACAACCCCATGGCGAATACCTGGGGCCGCGCCGCATGCAGGGCCGGCCACAGATCTTCATCGGTCGAGGTCTCGGCATCGGTGACCAGGATCACCGCCTTCTTACCCGGCCGCCCCTGCAAAGCCCGGCTGGAGACCGCCAGGGCCTGCTCGGCGGCGCTGGATGTCGCGTCATGAGGATAGGCGCTGAGCAACTTCTGCAACGGATACGGATGACCCAGCCAGTCGTCGAGCAGCGGCTGGGTGGAACCAAACGGCACGAGATTGATTTCGTCGCGGCCCGGCCGAACGGCTTCTGCGTAACTGTAGAGCGCATTGGAAATGAAAGGTAGAAATCGCGACACGCTGCCGGAGCTGTCCCAGCTGAAGATCACCGACCGCGGCGGCTCCAGCATCTCCAGATGGTAGGAGTGACCCGGCTGGACGAAGGCCTGCCACTCCTGCTGTTCGGCCGTCCGCTGGCCGGCTGAGAGCGTCACCGCATCGCCGCTGTCGTCCAGCAGCCGGGGCACTGCTTCCAGCGTCGGCGCCCCTCGGGCACTGAGGTGCAGGCGATTGCGCCCCGCCGGTACGTCGATTCGATACCACGCGCTATATTCGTCAAGCAGAGCCCGGCCTGCGGCCGGCTCGCCGTTCTGCAAGAGCAACGCGCTGCCTCGGCTGGTGTTGGCCAACTCCTGCGCCGGACGCGGCGGGCGCGGTTCATCCTCAGCTTCTCTGGGACCACTCGTCTTGTGGCGGCCCCATTCGCCGAGCACGCTCAGATAGCCATCCGCCACCGCTTCGAATACGCGAATCTGATCCGGAAGCTGCAGCCGGCCGGAATCATCCGGCACAGCGAAACGCAACGAAACATAGCGGGCCCACGGCATTTCCGGCAGTTCGATGGCGGTGGCTTCCGGATCGAGATCGAAGCGCCCGAGCTGCCGCCAGGGACCAGCGGGGCCATCGACGCCAACTTCGACCCCTACGGCGGCAGGCAACGGCTGAGCGGCCTCGGCGAACTCAATGGAAAGACCGCTGATGCGTGCCGCGCGGGATTCATGGAAGCCGAGCACGATACGGAATTCGTCTGCGCCGGACAACCGCGGCATCTGGGTGGCTTGTCCTGCCACGAGCAGACTTCGATCGAAGGTACTGCCGCGCAACCAGGGATCCGCCCAGACCAGGTGCCCGCCGAACTCCGGATCCGCCAGATTGACGGGGGTCGGCATTCCCTCCCAGCCAGGCTCGGCGATCACCTTAAACTCACCCAGGCGCGGGCCGCTGATGGAGCCGGCATCGCCCAGTGTCGCGTTGAGCAGGACCAGTCGCGCGTGGCTAGCCGGCACTGCGGCTGCCAGCACGAACGACTGCTCCACCGGTGTGGGCTGCAGCGTTCCTCGAAAGACCTCGGTAAACGTCTGCCCATCCGTAGATAGCTCGAGCGCAAAGTCCCTGGGCGTTTCCACCGGAGTCAACGCCGCCGTGGGATCGAGTACGAACCCGCGTACGGGAATGGTGCCGCTGCCGGCCAGGTGCACGGTGGGCTGGCCGAACGCCGCCTGCTGACGACCCTGGGTAGGAATCGTGTAGCCGGCCCAATGCCCCACATTGATCAGGCCGTCGAACAACCGGCCCATCTTCTCGAGATCCCTGTCGTCGATATTGGGGCTGCTCACCGGCTCGGCCCCGAATGCCGCCCGCGCCACGTTGATGCCGCCGCGCAATGCCGCCGGTATCGACCAGTGGAAGACAGGATCTACAGTCATCGCCGACGCGTCGGCAACGATCGCCCGCTCCGTGCGCCCGTCACCGTGCTTATCGCGCCCGCGAATGGTCAGGCGAACCGGCGGATCCGGGACGGCGTCCGGCGGCACCTCCACGGCGAAGTCGAGCTTGCGGCTGGCCCCACCGGCAACAGTGACCTGACGAGGCAGGTTGTGCAGCGTCCAGCGTACGTCCGTGAGGTGACTGTCGAGTTGCACCTGGCGGGCCTCGCTGGACGGATTCCGCAGCGTCACATGCCCAGCAACGTGTTGCTGCCAAGGTGAGAATGCCTGCACAGTCTCCGTATCCAGCACCATGGAGAGTTCCAGCGGTTCACTACCCGCTGCTGGCGAATCCGCAGCCGCCAGGTCGAAGCTGTATTCACCATCACCGCGAACTCTCAGCCAGTAATTCTGCCCCGCCGCCAGGTCAGCACGCACGATATCGCCATCCCTGACCAGCAGATCATCGTCAGACTCGCCGTGCAGGGTCACCCGCAAGCCACGCTGCACCGGCAGCTCGATAGCCTGTGCAGTATCCATCGGCCCCAGGCGATACCAGTCTTCAGCGGCCGCAGTCTGACCAACGCGGCCGGCAATCCGTCCATCAACCGGCAGCGGCGCAGCAGTGTCCCGATTGTTGTTGGGCTCCCGATCGATCGGCGCATCGAACCACTCGAGACGATCGAGCCGCAGATCGTATTCCGCATCGGATACGGTTCCTGTGGAAAGTTCCAGGCTGTAGTCGCCGGGCGGCAGGAGCAGATCCCAGTCCAGCGGCGTGCCCGGGTTGCGGCCATGCCGGATGTCGCTGATCAGCGCACCATCATCACCGGCACGAAGCTGGCCGCGGATACCGCCATCCACCGGCGGCTGCACACTCAGGGCGATGTGCTCATGCCCGAGCAGCGTAAAGCGGTAGACGTCCACGTCACCGTCCTGGGCCAGCGTACCGAAATAGTCCTGGTCGAACCGCAACCGGATCGCGTCGGCAAACGAGTCGTTGGGCTCCCGCTCCATGCCCGGCGGCGGCGGCCCCAGATCGAGCAGTCGCACTATGTAGTCCGACTCTGTGCCGCGAGCCGCAATGAAATATTCGCCGGGCATGAGGTAGACGTTGTCCAGGCGTATGCGCGGTCGATTACCTGCACGGGCCGCGGCGAGGGTCTGGCCGCCGGCATTCTCCAGGGCGAGATCATGCAGGCCGTCACCCTGGAGCTGCACGCGCCACAGCCGCGGCTCACCGGTGACCTGAATGCGCCAGTAGTCCGTTTCGCGATCACCGTGAAAGCGGCCGCGGCCGAAACCACGCTCCGCCAGGGGCACGGCCTGCTCCGGCTGGTCGTTGGGCTCCATCTCCGCACCCGGGCGCACGGGCCCGGCATCGCGCCACGTTAGCTCCCAGTTCACCGGCGAGGTTCCCCGCGGGATGAGTTCCAGGCTGTAATCGCCCTCGGCAAGGCCAAGCTGGTGCAGCGTTATCGAGCCGGCAGCGCGCCGGCAATGCTTGAGCGCTGTCGCTTCGTGCAGCAGACAGAGCTGCGCTTCGCCACCTTCACCGTCCATCTCCAGATGCAGATCGTACAGCTGCCCGGTCTCCTCAGCGGTCACCGAGACCGCCAGCAGATCCACATCGCGGCTTTCGAATGTGCCGGCAACCGACTGACCGGCATCGATGCGGTTCGGCGCATGATCGTTGGGTTCTGTTTCCCGGCCCGCGTCCGTCGTTGCCGCGGAAGGTTCCATGGCAACGATCAGCGTTCCGGGAGCCGATGTTCGGATCACCAGGCCATAGTTGCCAGGCTCCAATGCCAGACCGTGGCGGGTCACCGGCTGTCCGCCGGTGCCTTCCCAGGCCAGCAGCCTGTCACCGTCGGCAGAGCGCAATTCAGCTTCGAAAGCGCCCCCAGCCGGCGACTGTACCGTCAAGTCGTGAAATGCCCCGTCACCGGCCTGGAACTCGAACCAGCCCTCACGTTCGATCCAGATTGCCTGGGGCCGCCGCAGAGACAGAGACTGTGGCGCGCCGGCATGGTTGTCCTCGCCGATTACCGTCAGCGGCGGATGATCGTGCACAGTCACGTCCAGCCGATAAGCTCCCTCACCCTCTGAGTGAGAGAAACCCAGCACGTAAGTCCCGGGCGCCAGCAGCAGGCCGTCCGCCCGCGCCGGCCGGGCGGCTTTACCGGTGGTCAGCGTCCAGACTCGATCCGGCCGCTCCGTGAGTTCGCCGGGTATCCGTTGTCCGCCATCGAGAAACTGACTGAAGTCGAACAGGTCGGCCTTCGTCAGAGCAGCACCGGAGCCCGAGAGCTGGAAGTTCCAGCGCTTACCGGCATCGTCTGCATCGATGGTGAACCGGAAGGCATCCTGGTCATCCTCAGACAACTCACCCAGGACGCTCAGTCTCCGCTTGGCGTCGGGCAGCACGATGCTGGTGGCCTGAGCGGGCGAGTCATTGGGCTCGTCCTCATAGCGAAGCTCGGTCTGCGCCAGCGCCAGCGACGAGCAGACCAACAGCAGCGCCGGCACGGGCCGGAGGCCCTTTGCAGAAAGCCGGATTACAGCCATTCCTTGTCCGCGATGAGCTCCCGGCAGCCCAGATTGACCACGTCCGGCGTAATGCTCTGCTGTTCGTCGAACAGGCGTCCGCTGACTTGCTGAACGCCGAAGTCCACCACTGAATAGGTGAGGGCAACACCACCGCCAAGGGCACCCCCTAGGACTTCACCGAAGGCCATACCACCGGCAGCGTCCAGATGGGCCTCGACCAGACAACACATCTGCTGCAGGTCGCCGGATACGTCGTCACAGGCGCTGAAGGTCGTCACGATCAACGTTGCGCCAACGAACGTCATGATCGTGTTAATCAAGTTGTACTCGTATTCGAACAGCTCCGATCCATGACCATCACCGAGCATGCCCAACGTAGTGCCGCGCACGGGATCGACCCGCCACCAGCCGGTCATGGCCATGCCGGCCGGCCGACGCTCGGGAACCACCACGACATAGCCATCCGCCAGGTCACGTTCGAGCAATGCACGTTCGGCAACCCCCGGCGCTAAAGTTTCGCTGACGTCTACCGTTGCCGGTTCGATCACCCGCAGATCGATGTTCTGCCGGGCCGCCGCATCGAACACCAGCAGCGTACTCAGACGCCCGGTCTCTTCGAGTCTGCGACCCGTGGCGGGGACTCCCTCCAATGCCGTCTCCCACACGCCGCGGCGCATGGCCGCCATGGGACCGTGCCGCAGATTCGCTCCGGACCGCGTCAGATGCAGAAGGTCATTGAACACAACGTCCACGGCAACGAACCCCGTCTGCGCATCGCGCAAGCCCGAGCGCACGCCAACGATGCCTGGCGTATCGCGAACGGCAATCTCATGGCGGCCAGCCAATGGATTACGCTCCATAAGCGCAGACAGACCCAGCGGACTGAAGTCCTCCGGCAGCGGAGCTTCAGGCAACGCGGACGAGCCGCTATTCTCGACCAGTCGACGTCCCTGCGCCTGCAGCACCGGCATGCTCTTACTGGCGGTCTGCAACAGGCGATCGGCGAGCAACTCGGGACTCATAGCACCGACGTTGACAACGTACGTGTACTCGGTGAGCAGTGGCAGCACGCCCACTTGAGGATCCGCTGCACGCTGGGCATGGGGCCCGAGCAGGTAGCGCCGCTGAGTGCGGCGTTCTCCGCCGGGCGACTCGAGCGTCCACTCCAGCCACATGGCATCCAGACCGAAAGCCGATTCAGGCGAATCCGGGTCGGCAACCGTTCCAGCCGCCTCATCGAGCCCTTCACTCAGCTCGGAAAACAGCCCCGTTGCGCCCTGATTACCCTGACCGGCAACCATGGCATCGATGACGCGCCCGCGCGGGTCGAAGCCCACCGCGCCCGGAGCCGGCGCGCCATCGAAAATCGGCAGGAGAATGGTATTGGCAGCAGGCTCAGTGAACAGCTCCTGCCATCCGTCGCGTTCGATACCTACCGGCGCATTGCTGAAGGTCAACGTTACACCGTGCAGATTGGCAGCCGGGCGGGTCCAGTCATCCATCAGGCGCACGACCTCGAAGTCACTGCCCTCGCGGCGCCGCAGGTATGCACTGAACGTCACGCGATGCTGCAGCTCTACAGGCACTTCTTCGGCGAGATACGCTTCGATCTCCGGCTCTGCCGTCAGACCGGGATAGGCCGGGTGCAGCGGCTGCCAGTCGCGGCCGGCACCGTCTTTCCACTGGACCCAGAAATAGTCCTGCGCCGACTCGATCACCGAGGCATCGAGTTGTGCCGGCTGGAATTCGACACCGGCGGCGGTCAATGCATCTTCCAGAGTGCGCACAGCCCGTCTGGCCCGATCGGCCGTAGCCGAATCTTCCAATGAGACTGCATCGGGTTTCATTGCCGATAGATCGCCGAAGGCATCCTCAACTGCCTCATCCAGCGCTGTGAAGTCCGATTCCCAGGAAGCCTCCGCTGTCGTCGCGAGCAGGGCTCGTGCCTGTTCTCCGGTCAGTGTGCCGCGGACGATGCGTGCATCGTATCCCGCAGTTTTGAGCAAGTAGGCGAGGAGAACCGACTGATCCAGGCTGTTACCGGAACGGGTCTGCAGCGTACTGATCGCACCACGCAGCAGACCCTCATACGGCTGGAACACGATGTCATTGGCAACGTAGTCGGCTATCTCGTGAGCGTCGAAGGCAAGGTCGAAAACCAACTCACCGGGATCGAAGCGGGTCTGATCGAGGGCACCACGAACCTGTTCGAGCCGTTGCTCGAGACTGTCCACGGCGGCGGAAAAGCGTTGGAGGCGTTCGTCGGACGGTTGGTTCTCGGCAAGTACAGCCCGCACAGGAAAAGCCAACGCAAGGACGAACCCGACCAGCAAGCCCGTCATCCTCCAGGCCCGGGAACGGGCCGGTTTCATGCCAGATTCAACATTTCGCACAACACCCCCGTTGAAACAAAAACACCCCATCGAACATGTAGAAGGTAGCCCAATGCCGCCATAGCGGATTGTATAAAACGGTCGCCGGGAGCATCTCACAAACGACACCGCATTGCGTCAGTGCTGCCGGCCGGCGCACAGAGAACGGCAACTCAGTACAATGGGGGGCTCAAGATTCGCTCAGCTCAGCCTTCCAGAGGAAATCAACCATGCGTGAGTTCGACTATGTCATCGTCGGGGCCGGCAGCGCCGGCTGCGTGCTGGCCAACCGGCTCAGTGCCGACCCCGACATCCAGGTCTGCCTGATCGAAGCCGGCAAACGGGACAAGTCACTCATGGTGCGCATGCCGGCCGGTGTCGGCAAACTCATCAAAGACGAAAACGCCTACAACTGGGGCTTCTATACCGAACCTCAACGCCACATGGACAACCGCCGCCTGTGGTGGCCGCGCGGCCGCGGCTGGGGTGGATCATCTTCGATCAATGGCATGATCTACATCCGCGGCCACGCCGGCGACTACGACCAGTGGCAGCAGATGGGATTGACCGGCTGGGGCTTTGCCGATGTACTGCCCTACTTCAAGCGTTCAGAATCCTACGAAGGCGGCGAGAACGAGTTTCACGGCGGGGACGGGCCGCTCAAGGTCACGGAAAGCCCATCCAATTCACCGCTGTACCAGGCATTCATCGAGGCGGGCCGAGCTGCAGGGCACGCCGTCACCGCGGATTTCAACGGTGCCAGCCAGGACGGCATGGGCCTTTACCAGCGCACCATCCACAATGGTCAGCGGTGGAGTGCCGCCACCGGCTACCTGCACCCTGTCGTTGATAAGCGCTCCAATCTGACCGTTGTGACCACCGGAGTGGCGACCAGGGTTCTCATCGAAGGCCGCCGTGCTGTGGGTGTGCAGGTCGTTGCAGGCAAGGGCCGCAAGCCCGAGCAGATACGTGCCCGCCGTGAAGTTCTGGTCTGCGCCGGTGCCGTACAGTCGCCGCAACTGCTGCAGCTCTCCGGCATCGGTGACCCCGACATGCTGCGTGGCCAGGGTATCGATGTCGCCGTAGCATCCCCGGGGGTCGGCGCCAACCTGCAGGACCACCTGGACGTAACCGTCATCCACAAAATGACCCGGAACCTGTCTGCCTATTCGCAACAGGCCGGCCTGAAAAAGCTGGCCGTGGGCCTGCGCTATCTGCTGAACAAGACCGGTCCCGGTGCCGACAACTTCCTGCAGGCCGGCGCCTTCCTCAAATCCCGCGAGGGGCTGGATCGGCCCGATCTGCAACTGCACTATGTCAATGCCTGCATGATCGATCATGGCCGGGTGACGGTGAATCACGACGGTTTTACCGTGCACGCCTGCCAACTGAGGCCGGAAAGCCGCGGCACGGTGACGCTGCGTTCCGCCGATCCCTTCGACGCCCCGGCCATCGACCCCAACTACCTGGCCACGGAAGAAGACCGCCGCGCCATGCGGGAAGCGGTCCGCCTGGTGCGCGAAATCTGCGCCCAGGCCCCACTGTCGCCGTATCGCGGGCCGGAGATGCTGCCAGGCGCCGAGGTGACGTCAGACCCAGAGGTCGACGACTATATCCGGCGCAGCGGCGAGACCATCTATCACCCCGTTGGCACGGTGGCCATGGGCGCTACGGACGACAGCCCCCTCGACCCGGAACTGCGCGTACGCGGCATCGAGGGATTGCGCGTCGTAGATGCTTCGGTAATGCCCACGCTGATCGGCGGCAATACCAACGCGCCCACCATCATGATCGCCGAAAAAGCCGCTGATCTGATTCTCGGACGGGCCACACCGACAGAGCAGAGCTGACGGTACTGCGCTTGCACTACGCCGCTGGGCGTTTGTATTATTATTGTCATATGATAACAAAAGAGAATGGGAAGGGACGCGCTTGCCCAAGCAGGTAAACGCCGAGGCACGGCGGGGTGAGCTTGCCGCAGCAACGCGCCGTGTCATCCTGTGCCGCGGGCTGGAAGGAACCACCTTGCGCGAAGTCGCCCAGGAGGCGGGCTGGAGCATCGGGGTTCTTGCCCACTACTTCGCGACCAAAGACGAGCTTCTGCGCTATTCCCTGGCGGATCCCACGTGGGTGATGAACCGCTTCGACACGACGGAGCCCGACGGCCTGGCCTCGGTCCGCCGTATCGTCGAGCGCCTGCTGCCGCTCAACGCTGAGATGCGGGACATGTGGCACGTATGGATGACGTTCTGGGTTTCGTGGCCGGGCGACGACTCGTGGGATCGCGAGCGGCGCCTGCGGCAGCGCCGATTTCGCCGTTTCTGCCGCGGTCTGGTGCGCCATGCCCGGGATCGCGGTGAGTTGCACGCGGACCTCGACGCCGAGCGGGCTGGCGATGCCCTCGTCGTTCTGCTGCACGGGATTGGCGTGCAGGCGGTGATGGATCCACGCGCCTGGCCGCAACGCCGTCAGCTCGAGGAGCTCGACATATTTTTCACGACTCGGCTGCAGGCAGACAGCCCGGAGGACACGACGTGTGGTTGAGGCTGGCGATCGCGACCGTGCTGCTGGTACTACTGTTTGGCGGCATCGGCTACTACAAACTGGAGCAATACCAGCGCTTCCAGGCGATGATGGCCTCGGAACGGCCGGCAGTGGTCGTATCGTCGGCACCCGTACAACGGGAGCATTGGCCCGTAGAAATTCAGGCACTGGGCACGTTCGCGGCCAACCAGGGCGTCCATGTCGCCACCGAGGTACCCGGGCGAGTCCAGACCATTCATTTCCAGTCCGGAGAGCGAGCCGGCGCGGGCGGGGCTGCTCGGTGGAGCCTCGACGCCTCAGCGGAGAAAGCCGAACTGCGGGCACTGCAGGCAGACCTGGAGCTCGCTCAACTCGACTACGAACGAGCCAGAGACCTGCGGCAGACACAGGCGGTATCGCAATCCCAGCTCGATCGAGCCGCCACACTGGTGCGCAGCCTGGAGGCCCGCGCCGAACAGCACCAGGTATTGATAGCGCGCAAAACGATCCGGGCACCGTTCGGTGGTGAGCTGGGAATTCGCCTGGTCCATATCGGACAGTATCTGTCGCCCGGCGACACGGTGGTCAGCCTGCAGGCATTGCAACCCATTCATCTGAATTTCACGCTCCCGGAACGACACCTGGGAGCCGCGGCCGTAGGTCAACGTGTTCAGGCACCGGTGGCTGCCTGGCCGCATGAAACGTTCACCGGCGAGATCACGGCCATCAGCCCGGAGCTGGAGCGTGCCAACCGCACACTGCATCTACAGGCGACCTTGCCCAACCCGGAAGGCAGGCTGCGCCCGGGCATGTTCTCGCTGGTCACCGTCGTAGTGGGCGAGCCGCAGCCGGTACTTACCCTGCCCCGCACAGCAATCGCCTATCAAGCGTTCGGCGAAACGGTATTCGTGCTGAACGAGGATGCGGATGGCAACCTCACGGCCGAACGCCGACCGGTGAGCGTCGGGCGGGTCCGGGACGGCCGCGTGGAGATCCTCGAAGGCCTGGCCGCGGGCGCCGACGTGGTAGCCACCGGTCAGATGAAGCTCCGCTCCGGCCAACGGGTGCGCATCGACAACAGTCTCGAACTGTCCTCCGAAGTGGCCCTGCAGTGAACTTCACGGATATCTTCGTCCGCCGCCCGGTGCTGGCGACGGTGCTCAGCCTGCTCATTCTACTGCTCGGTCTGCGCTCCATCGGGCTTCTGGAACTGCGCGAATATCCGCGCACGGAACGTGCCGTAGTCACCGTGACTACGGCCTACCCCGGCGCGGACGCCGATCTGGTACAGAGCTTTATCACCGCACCTCTGCAGCGGGCTATCGCAGAAGCCAACGGTCTCGACTACGTACAGGGCAACTCCCGACAGGGCGTCTCGATCATCGAAGCGGTCATGCAGCTCAACTATGACGGCAATGTAGCGGTGGCGGAAATCCAGGCCAAAGTGGGCAGCCAGCGCAATCAGATACCGACCGAAGCACTCGATCCCGTGATCGACGTACGCACGGAGCAGGGCTGGTCGCTGATGTACATCGGCTTTTCCAGCGACAGCATGCGCGCCTCACAGATCACCGACTACCTGATGCGCGGTGTCATTCCGCGAATGCAGGCCATACCCGGCGTCGCCAAAGCAGAGGTCATGGGCGATCAGCAGCTCGCTATGCGTATCTGGCTCGACCCACGTCGCATGGCGGCCCTGAACGTCACGGCCATGGACGTACGGGCGGCTCTGCGCCGGGAAAATGTGCAGGCAGGCGTAGGCCAGACCCAGGATGATCTGCTTCAGGTGAATCTGTCTGCTGCCACCGATATGACCAATGTGAGGCAGTTCGAGCAGCTCATTGTGCGCAGCGACGATGCTGCTCTGGTACGCCTGGCCGACATTGCCGACGTGGAACTCAACGCCCGCAACCTCAACCAGGTGAGCTGGTACTCAGGGGAACCATCCACCCTGGTTGGCATCGAAACCGGCCCCGGCGCCAACCCGATCGAAGTATCCCGCGCCATCCGTGATCTTCTGCCCGAGGTGGAGCGGCAGCTGCCACCGAACCTGACCATGGCGCTGACCCACGACGGCAGTGAGTACATCGAAGCATCCATCGCCGAGGTCTATCGCACCCTGTTCGAGGCCGTAGCCATCGTGCTGCTGCTGATCTTTCTGGCGCTGGGGTCAGCCCGTGCCGCCATCGTCCCGGCCGTGTCCGTACCCCTGTCACTGGTGGGCGCCACCTTCGTCATGCTGACACTCGGTTTCTCTCTGAATCTGCTGACCCTGCTCGCCATGCTGCTGGCAATCGGCCTGGTAGTTGACGATGCCATCATCGTGGTGGAGAACGTGCATCGGCATATGGCCGCCGGCAAGGGCAGACTGGAGGCGGCGTTGTCGGGCGCGCGGGAATTGGGGCTGCCGATCATCGCCATGACAACGACGCTGCTGGCCGTTTACGCGCCGATCGGATTCATGGGCGGGCTCGTGGGTATCGTCTTCACCGAGTTCGCGTTCTCGCTTGCCGGCGCAGTGCTCATCTCCGGAATCGTGGCGCTGACCTTTTCGCCCATGCTGTCGGCCGTAGTGCTCAAAACCAGCTCGCAGCAGGGCCGCTTCGAACGGAGCGTGGAGCACTTCTTCGAACGGCTATCCAGCGCCTACGGACGCTGGCTGCACCGCAGCCTGGATTACCGCCCCGTCACCTTCTATGCATCCGCAGTGATTCTCGTCGGCATCTACTTCATGTTCACTACCAGCCAGACCGAGTTTGCCCCGGTGGAAGACCGCGAGGCCATCAACATCCAGATGACCGCGCCACACACCGCGACCCTGGAATACACCGAGGCACACACCCGCCGGCTGGTGGATCTGTTCGAAACCATTCCCGAATACGCGCGCAGCTTTCTTATGCTCGGCGGCGGCGGGACACCGGCTGTAACTTTCGGCGGATTCCGGCTGTCGCCCATCGACGAACGCGAGCGAAGTCAGATGGAAATTCAGCCCATCCTGCAACGCCTAGTGCAACAGGTTCCAGGCGTGCAGATCGGCGTGTTCTCGTTTCCGGCGCTGCCGGGTGCCGCGGCAGGCCCCCCGGTACAGTTCGTCGTCACCGGCGATCAGGACTATCAGGAACTGGATCGTGTGGCCGGGCAACTGGTGGGCGAGGCCATGCAAAGCGGTCAGTTCCTGTTCGTCAACAAATCCAGTGAGATGGCTCTGCCGCAGATTCGTATCAACGTAGACCGCGACCGCGCCGGCGATCTCGGCATTGACATGGAGTCGCTGGGGTTCACCCTGGCGACACTGCTGGGCGAGGGTCACGTCAGCCGTTTCAGCCAGGCGGGTCGCAGCTATGAGGTGATTCCCCAGGTTGCCCGGCCGTTCCGCTCCAGCGCGAAGTCACTGGAGAACTATCATGTGCGGGGCGACGATGGTCAGCTCATCCCGCTGTCCGCCGTGGTCAGCTTCGAGCACCGCGTCGAGCCGACCCAGCGAATGGAACTGCAGCAGCTCAACGCCATCACTATCAACGCGGTTCCGTCGCCCGGTGTCTCTCTCGGCGACGCCCTCACATATTTCGAGACCCGGGCGGCGGAGATTTTTCCGCGGGAGCTGGCCTACGACTACCTCGGTGAAGCCCGGCAATTCCGCCAGCAGGGGGAAGCGCTGGTGCTGACATTCTTCCTGTCGCTGCTGGTCATCTATCTGGTTCTGGCCGCGCAATTCGAAAGCTGGCGCGACCCACTGATCATTCTGATGTCGGTGCCCATGACCATCGCCGGGGCACTGGTGTTCGTCACCCTGGGTTTCGCCAGCATAAATCTGTATACCCAGGTGGGGCTGATTACTCTGATCGGCCTGGTGGCCAAGAACGGCATTCTCATCGTCGACTTCGCCAACCGCATGCGCGATCAGGAAGGCATGGCCCTGCGCGAGGCCGTGGAGGCTGCAGCCGCGATCCGCTTACGCCCCATTCTCATGACCACAGTGGCCATGCTGGTGGCCATGGTGCCGCTCCTGCTGGCCAGCGGACCCGGTGCGGTCAGCCGCTTTCATATCGGCCTGGTGGTATTCACCGGGCTGGGCATCGGCACTCTGTTCACGCTGTTCGTCGTGCCGGCCTTCTATGTTCTGCTTGCTCAACGCCAGCGGCGTGCCGCAGGGACGGCCGCCGCCGGATAAGCGAACAGAGTTACTCGGCCAATGCGACCAGGGTAGCCTGCCGGACCTGCTGCATGGCGTCATCCACCGCACGACGGACACAGACACTCGTGGACGGCTGACCAAACGGCATTTCACCCGAAAGATCTCTGCAAATTCCCTCAGCCGCGTCACGGACCCGCTCTTCCAGTGCCTGCAGATCTGCAGTACGGGAAAGGTCGAGGTCGGAGAATGCCACCAGAGCATTCTTCTCCGCCGTGATCACCTTGCTTACCCCGGGTGTCCCGGGCTCGATCGTTATGCGGGGTGCGGTGACCGTGATGGTTTCGTACGCGCCCGACTGCGCTTCGGTGTTGGCGTGCGCCGGCCCGACGGCCGCCGACAACCCAACCAGCAAAAGCGCCAGTGCGCCTCCAGTGATATAGATATTTCCAGTCATGATCGTTCCTCCTCAAACGGCCACCGCTTGCAGCCGGGGCGGCTTGATCAGCGATGGTGCAGCTACGCTATGCCTGGTTCGGCACCTCCGGGTTGACCAGGATCAACAGAAGAACGCAATACGCACTCGCCACAATGTGATCTGCATCACAGATTGTCTGCGACCGGCTTCATAGGCTAGCTGCGAACGTCCACACAGAGATTGCAGCCATGACCACCTGCCTGTCCCGATTCGAAGGAAGACTGTTCGCTGAAGGCGGCTGCCTGTTCCTGGTGGTCCGGGTCGATGAGGAAAACGGGACCGGGCGCGTGAGCTGCCGGATCGACGGTGAACACCAGATCATCGACATGCCGCTGGCGGACATTACCAAACGCGTGGCAAAGGGTGCCGGACTCATACTGGATAACCTGAACGGGCCTCAGGCCGCCAAACGGCTTCGCCAGCGCAAAGACGGGTGGTATTTCACCACCCGGGAAGGCGAGAAAGGTTCTTACGCCTCCCGGCAGATAGCAGCACAGGAACTGGCCCGCTACATTCTCTCCATGCAGAGCCTGCACGAGTCGCGCCGGCAGCCGCTGCGCTCGGAGGCACGCCGGCCGTCCCGTACAGGCGTCCCGGAACCCGCATAGCGCCTGCTCACCCTGGTCGACCCCGCATTGCCCGGAGATGAAAACCGGCGTTGCTGCACATTGCCGGTAATCCCATACAATGCAGCAACTACCAGCCAATCCAGGGAAGCGGCCCCATGAATCTGCAGAAGCTGCGCGAGGCCGAGTCGCTGTTCCTGCTGCGCTATCCCGGCGGGTTCGAGCACGAGGACATGCAGCGCATCGGCAGGAAGCACAACGTGGGCAGACTCGCGGACTTCGCGGCAACCGCGCTCGGCAAGGACAGGTTCCGCAACCAGGGCCAGGTGCTCGACGACATCGTCAAGATCGTCGCGCGCTCTTCCATGGTTTCCATGTTCGAGAAGCCGAAGTTCCGCGACTGCGTCAACGGCCTGAACCGCGACGACCGCTCTCTGCTCGCAAACGGGTTCAAAGCGTTGCTGCACGGCAGGCAGGAGCAGGGCTTCAATAACGTCGTGGATGTCCTCGCCGACGCCCGGCTGGCCAAATGGAGCCTGTTGACCGCCTGTCTGTTCTATTACCATCCGCAGACAGAGGTGTTCATCAAACCGACTACGACGAAGAATGTGATCCGGCAATTCGAGTTCGAGGCGCTCACCTACAGGCCTCGTCCAACCTGGGATTTTTATGCCGGTTACCGCGACGCCATCGAAACCATGAAGTCGCACGTGGACCCGTCGCTGTCGCCCAACAATGCGGCCTTCACGGGATTTCTGATGATGTCCACCGCCGTTGACCACTGACCCACTCCGGAGATCGCTGACCCCGCCATGATCAACGACTATGCCGACCGTCATTTTCCCTTCGAAGGGTGTTTCAATTTCCGCGACATCGGCGGCTACCCGGCCGCCGACGGCCGCACGGTGCGCTGGGGCCGCTACTATCGGGCCGGCCGTCAGGACCGGATGACCGAACGCGACCTGCAGCGCATCCGCGATCTGGGCATCGCTACCCAGATCGACCTGCGCCGCCCGGACGAAGTGCGGGAACAGGGCCGCGGGCCCCTCGAAGCTCTCGGCACCCGCTATCACAACATTGCCGTGATTCCCGAAGGCGGTACCGACCAGCTCAGCCGCGTGGTGGGTGACACGGGCATTTCCGGCAGGCGTTATCTCGGTTATCTGGAGTTCGGGCCAGAGACCTGGCTGCGCATGTTCGAGATCTTCGCTGAGCCGGGGCACCACCCGCTGCTGGTCCACTGCACCGCAGGGAAAGACCGCACGGGTGTCTCCACGGCGTTCCTGCTGTCGGTCCTCGGTGTGGAGCGGGCCATGATCGAAGCCGATTATGTCCTGACCAATCACGATGTGCCCAGACAGGTGGATTTCGTGGAAAGCACGGTCGGTCTGCCGGATGGTCTCGACCGGCAGTCGTTCATGCAGCTTGCCGGGGTGCCGGAGAATGCCATGGGCGAGTTCCTGGACGGACTGGAGGAGCGTTGGGGCGGACCGGTGGAATACTTGCGCAACATCGGAATCAAAGCGGACACGCTGGAGGCTGTTCGCAACCACTTCCTGGACGACTGAGCTGCGAAGAACCATGGGCGACGAAATCAACAGCCGGTACTTCGATGCCGAGCATTTCAGCGAGTTTCGCGCCCGTCTGGACGAGGAGCACGCGCTGCTGCGCGAGCACTTCGAGCAGGGGCTGTTCAGCCGGCGCGGGGACGTCGCGGGTTTCGAACTCGAGGCCTGGCTGGTGGACGACACCGGCGACCCCATGCCACGCAACGCAGAGTTCCTGGCAGCCCTGAAAAATCCGCTGGTGGTACCGGAGCTGGCCACTTACAACGTCGAGCTGAACGGCAGCCCGTCAGTTCTGACCGGCAAGGTCTTTTCACGTCTTTACGACGAGCTGTCCGCTACCTGGGCTGCCTGTCAGCAGACGGCCCGCGGCATGGGCTGCGGCTTGATTACCATCGGCATCCTGCCGACCGTCAAGGAAGCCATGCTGGACTCTGCGCACATGTCTTCCATGCAGCGCTATCACTCCTTGAACGATCGCGTGATGGCGCTGCGCGATGGCCGCCCGCTGAATGTGGAAATCGACGGTGACGTGCCGTTGCGCACCACCCATACCGACGTGATGCTGGAAGCCGCTACCACGTCGTTCCAGATTCATCTGCAGTGTCGCCCGGAGCAGGCCTGTCGCGACTTCAATGCCAGTCTCATAGTCTCGGCACCCATGGTTGCCGTCAGTGCCAATTCCCCGTTTCTGTTCGGCCACGCGCTGTGGGACGAGACGCGTATCCCCCTGTTCGAGCAGGCCGTTGACGTCGGCGAGCGCTATTCGCCGCGGGTCAGCTTCGGCAGCGACTACGTACACCAGTCCCTGCTCGAAATCTTCGAGGAAAACCACCGTGACCACATGATCCTCCTGCCCGCAGTTCAGGATACGCCGCCGAATCGCTTCAGCCACGTACGCTTCCACAACGGCACGCTGTGGCGCTGGAACCGGCCTCTGATCGGCTTCGACTTCGACGGCCAGGTGCATCTGCGCATCGAGCATCGGGTCGTGCCGGCCGGTCCGACCCTGCGGGACTGCATCGCCAACGCCGCATTCTACTATGGGCTGATCTACGGCCTGAGCACCTGGCGGAACCCCATCGAATCACGCCTGCCGTTTGCCCAGGCCCGCGACAACTTCTACAAAGCGGCACGCTATGGGCTGAATGCCCAGCTCCTGTGGACCGACGAACACGGTGAGCGGGAGCTGGGAGCGCGCCAGCTCGTCCTCGAGGAACTGCTGCCGCTGGCCCGCCGGGGTCTGCAGACCCGAAACATTCCCGACGGGGAGATCGATGAATACCTGAACATCATCGGCGCCAGAGTGGAAACCTCGCAGAACGGTGCCGCCTGGCAGCGCCGCTGGGTAGCCATGCACGGCACGGATCTGCACGCATTGATCAACGCCTATCGGGAACGCCAGGAGTCCGGCGAGCCGGTCCATTCCTGGTCACTGTGACGAATCGGCTGCACATCCATGAAGGCCTGCCGGCCGGCCTCACCGACTGCGACGCCCGAACGCTGGCCCATCAACTCGGCGGCCCGTCGCTCATTCACGTGCCCGGCCACTGCCAGCCGCCGCTGCTGGTGTCGGTGCTGCTGCACGGCAACGAAACCAGCGGCTGGGAAGGCGTGCGCCGCCTGCTGGCGGAACTGCCCGCGTCAAATGCCCGACTGCCACGCAGCCTGATTCTGTTCATCGGCAATGTCGAGGCCGCCGCCGCCGGTGTTCGCACACTCCCGCACCAGCAGGATTTCAACCGCATCTGGGGCGGAGCCCAGGGCCCCGAGGGTGAACTGGCCAGAGAGGTGCTTGCCGCCCTCGCCGGCCGGACACTGTTCGCGGCGGTGGACCTGCACAACAACACCGGGCAGAACCCCCACTACGCCGTCGTTACCAACCTGCAGCGGGACAATCTGGGGCTCGCTTATCTGTTCGACGATAAAGCCGTGTACGTCCGCGAGCCGGCTACCGTCATGACGCGCAGTTTCGCCGATCGCTGTCCGGCCATTGCCCTGGAGCTGGGACCCATCGGCGATCCCCGCTGTGATGATCGTGCCTTCGACTACGTCAAACGCTGTCTGAATCTGCAGCACATCCCGCCGCCCGACCCGGCGCGCCTGCAGATGTTCCGCACCGAGGCTCGTGTGCACATCGCTGACGGTGTGCCATTCTCCTTCGCCGGCGAGGACGAATCCTTTCCGCTGGTGCTCACCGGAGGTCTGGAGGCGGTCAACTTTCACGACCTCGCCGCGGGTACGGAGTTCGCGGTAACCCGGTATGCGTCGACCGAAGCCTTCCGGGTGCTGGACGTGCAGCACCGCGACGTCACCGCCAGATACTTCGCCCTGGCAGGCAGCAGCGTGCTGCTGCGCCAGAGCGTGATACCGGCCATGTACACGACCGACCCGCTTGTAATCCGTCAGGACTGTCTGTGCTACTTCATGGAGCGCATGCCGCTCACCTTGGATGTTGTTCCACAGGAACCTCAGCCTGGATGATCGTCGGCCGCCGCAGGCACATCGACAGGCTTCAATCAGTGTCATAGTCAGGTTCAATTGGAAATGAGCCACCCTTCTGGCAGAAGCTATCAGTCCGTTCATAGCTATCCAGCAATCTTCTGGAAGGGAAACCTGATGAGACGCACAATATTTTCACTCGCAACCGCGACGGCGGTCGTGACGACACTCATGCTGTCGTCCGGCGCCGCCTTCGCCGAGATGGGACAGGAGTCGGGTAAAGCCAAACCGAACCAGTTCTGGTGGCCTGACATGCTCGACCTGAGCCCGCTGCGCGACCACGACCCGGCCTCCAACCCCTACGGTGAAGACTTCGACTACGCCGCAGCCTTCGCCAGCATCGACTACGACCAACTGAAGGCCGACCTCCGGGAACTGATGACCGACTCCCAGGACTGGTGGCCCGCTGACTGGGGCCACTACGGACCGCTGTTCATCCGTATGTCCTGGCATGCCGCCGGTACCTATCGGGTGGCAGACGGCCGCGGCGGCGCGGGCGGCGGTCAGCAGCGCTTCGATCCGCTCAACAGCTGGCCCGACAACGCCAATCTCGACAAGGCCCGGCGCCTGCTCTGGCCGATCAAACAGAAGTACGGCCGTAACCTATCCTGGGCCGACCTGCTGGTTCTTGCCGGCACCGTCGCCATGGAAGACATGGGCTTCAAGACCTACGGTTTCGCCGGCGGCCGGGAAGACGACTGGGAGCCCGACCTGGTCTATTGGGGCCCGGAAGCGGACATGCTCGGCAGCGAGCGTTTCCACGGCGACGGCGACCTCGAAAACCCGCTTGCGGCCACTGTGATGGGCCTCATCTATGTGAACCCGGAAGGTCCGAATCGCAGCCATGATCCGGTCGCCGCCGCGAAGCGTATCCGCACGAGCTTCGGCCAGATGGCCATGAACGACGAGGAAACGGTTGCCCTCATCGCCGGCGGCCATACCTTCGGTAAGGTCCACGGTGCCCATTCCCCCGATGAGTGCGTCGGACCCGAGCCCGCCGCAGCAGACATCGAAGAGCAGGGGCTCGGCTGGATCAACGACTGCGGCAAAGGCAATGCCGAAGACACCACCACCAGCGGCCTGGAAGGCGCCTGGACGGCGGCACCCACGCAGTGGACCATGATGTATCTGCAGAACCTGTTCAACTTCGAATGGGAACAGACCCAGAGCCCCGGCGGCGGCGTCCTGTGGGTACCCAAGGACGGCCAGGCCGCCAACACCGTTCCCGACGCTCACGTCGAGGGCAAGAGCCACGCGCCCGTCATGCTGACGACGGACCTGTCGCTGAAGGAAGACCCGAAGTACCGCGAGATCGCCCAGCGGTTCCTGAACAACCAGGAAGAGTTCGAGGATGCCTTCGCCAGGGCCTGGTACAAGCTCACTCATCGGGACATGGGTCCACGTGCCCGTTTCGTCGCCGGTGAACTGCCGGAAGAGGCTCTGATCTGGCAGGATCCGATCCCCGAGGTCGACCATCCGCTGATCGGCCAGCGGGACATCCGCAGACTGAAGGGTGAGATTCTCGATTCCGGGCTCACCGTCCCCGAGCTGGTCCGTACTGCCTGGGCGGCGGCCGCCAGCTATCGCGGCAGCGACATGCGCGGTGGCGCCAACGGCGCACGGCTGCGCCTGGCGCCGCAGAAGGACTGGCCGGTGAACGACCCCGAGGAAGTGGCCAAGGTCATTTCGACCCTCGAGGAGATCCAGCAGGACTTCAACAACGGCAAACGCAAACAGGTATCACTGGCCGACCTGATCGTCCTCGGTGGTGCCGCAGCAGTCGAGAAAGCGGCTGCCGATGCCGGCCATGACGTGGAGGTGCCCTTCACACCAGGCCGCGGCGACGCCACCCAGGAGCAAACGGACGTTGCTTCCTTCGCGGTGCTCGAACCCAAGGCGGACGGCTTCCGCAACTACTACAGCGAAGATGCACGCCTGTCGCCGGCGGAAGGCCTCGTCGACCGAGCCGACCTGCTGACCTTGACGGTCCCCGAGATGACCGTGCTGGTCGGCGGCATGCGCGCCCTCGACGCCAACACCGGCGGTGCCGACCACGGCGTCTTCACCGACCGTCCGGGAACCCTGAGCAACGACTTCTTCGTGAACCTGCTCGACATGTCCACGGAGTGGTCGAAGTCCGACACGGAAGGCGTCTACCAGGGCCGTAACCGCAGTTCTGGCGAACAGAAGTGGACGGCCACACCGGTGGACCTGATCTTCGGCTCGAATGCCGAGTTGCGTGCCGTAGCCGAGGTCTATGCGCAGGCAGGCGGCGAAGAAAAATTCGTGCAGGACTTTGTCGAGGCCTGGACCAAGGTGATGACGCTCGACCGGTTCGACATCTGAAGTCATCGTTCTCCGGCTCGAAGCGCTGCTGACAAGCGGTGCTTCGAGTCGTGAGACGATCTGATTCAGGCCTTCCCCGACGGGGGTTGCACGCTGGGCCTGACTTTGTAGCCACGTCTTCCAGCGCCTGCGTGTTATGGGCGTGATCAACGTTACAAGCGTCGTACCAGTTCCACACGCCGGTTCAACGCCTGCCCGGCATCGTTGCGATTGGTTGCTACCGGAGAGTATGGCCCGACACCTTCCGCGCTCAAACGTGCAGAAGCTATCCCACGATCCAGCAGAGCTTTCACCACGGCCTGCGCCCGGGCTTTGGACAACCCTATATTGGTAGAGAGCGATCCCGTGTCGTCAGTGTGCCCGACAACGTAGTAGTTTTCGTTCGGATTCGCCTGCAGATAGTCGGTTATGACAGCCAGCGCCCGATCGGACTCCGGCGTGATCACATCCTCACCCGTTTCGAAGAGAACGCCCTCGAGTACCGATCTTCCCGTGTCCTCGATACGGGAAGACAGCAACTCCACCGATAGCGTAACTGTGCCCAGTTCCCGCTCTGCGGTCTGCAGGACGTCGACGGCGTACAGGTTGCGCTCACGGCTGACGAAAACCAGGACATAGGTGGTCTGTTCCGGAAGTTCTTTTTTCGCGCTGATGTAATGTTCGGTCCAGCCCAGCAGATATGTAGGCATGCTGAGAACTCCGGTACGGCCATAGTCGCGCTTACCGAATTCGCCACTGCGCTGATACACCGGATTTACGCTGAGCTTGAGGTTGCAATCGGGCGCCTGGCAGTCCAACAGGATATCAAACCCACCTGTGCGCAGAGCATCGAGGTAGCTCCTGTAGACTTCAAAGGCGGCTACCCCCTCCGGACGCTGGTACACATGGCTTGTCAGGTGTCCCTCCACGGTGTCGGTGGAAGGTATCCTGCGCTCGTTCAACGGTGCCGCCAGCACGGGCAGTTCCCAGAAGCGTGAGGAGAAACTGCCAATTTCCGTGCTGCCGTGGAAAGGCGACAGAAGCCGGTCTTCGGCGGCAGAAACCGTGATCGACAATAAACAAAGAAACCCGAGAAAAGCCGCGCGCGCGTAAGTCATAGCAGTACCAGAAGGTGTTTTATCGAATGGGGTGTCGACCCCATGTCCAACTCGGCAACGCTCCGCTACTTTACCGTGCATGAAGACGCACAGCACGCTGGACATCAAAGGGGATCGATCAGCCCCTCACGCAGCGCAAGAGCCATCAGCTCTGCGACTGAGTGGACGCCCAGCTTGCGCATCAGGCTGGTGCGGTGTTTATCCACGGTCTTAGGGCTGATGCTGAGCATATCCGCCATCTCGCGGTTGGATTTGCCGGCAATGATCATATTGAGCGTCTGGCGTTCGCGGTCGGTAAGAGCCAGGCTGGCCTGACCGCGGGAAATCTGCTCTGCGAGCTCGGGGGCGACGAATCGACCCCCGGCCAGGATCAACGGGAGCTGTGCGATCAGATTGCCCGTCGCCGCGCCTTTGCTGAACAGGCCATCCACACCGCTTTCGACCAGACCGGCCAGCAGGCCGGACGAGTTGATACCGGTGAATACCACGATCCGGGTGGCCGGGCTCCAGCGCTTCAGATCGGCCAGTACCTCGAGCCCATTGGCCAACGGCATGGAGACGTCGAGAAAAAGCAGGTCCGGGCGATGAGTTTTGACCTGGGCTATCGCTTCGAGGCCGTTGTTCGCCTCGGCAACGACTGCATATTGTGCCTCGCCTGTGGCGCCGGCATCGGCCAGACTGTCGCGAAGCGCGTCCCGCACGATGTCATGATCATCGGCAATCACCACGGTATAAACGCCATGGCCCATGGAGTGTGCTCTGACTCAGCCTGTATATGCGCAAGCGTAGCGCATCGGGGATCGCGCTGCGCACTGGCCGTGCTCGCGGTATTGCCGATGACCGCCCTGGGTGCGGAGGGTGCAGAGGCTGCGGACCCGGACCTGTGGGACGCGGCTTTCTACACCTGGAGCGTAGCGGCGCTGGTCTTCTACTGCGTCACCATCGCCACTTTGCGGCAATGGATGTGGCTGAGCTACGGGGCCTGGGCAGCCCTGCTGTTGCTGCTGTGGTCGAGCCTCGACGGCACACTGGCCTACTGGCTGAACGCCGGAGAGCACTTCCACAACCTGTCGCCGCTGGTCATCGGTTCCGCCACCGCCGCGGCCGGATATCTGCTGTTCGCGTCGCGCCTGGAACCGCCGCACCGGCTCACTCGCTTGCGCATACCGTTACTGAGTCTCGCCGCGCTGAGCCTGCTGCCTGTGCCGCTCTATTACCTGTCCGGCAGCTTCGTGCCCGGTTACCTGCTGCTCAACTCGCTGATGATGGTGATGGCAATCGCAGGCATCTTCCCGCCGATAACCTGGCATACACTGTCCCGGGGAACCCGCCTTCTCGCCATGGCCTGGCCGGTGGTGTTCGCCGCCATCGTCCTGCCCGTGTACCTGACGCACTTCCTCGGCGAAGGATTCACCCGCCGGGAGCTGGATATATTCAACCGCTACGGCTTCCTGGTGTATTTGAGCTTTGCCCTGTCGTTCGCGGTGATGAACGTACTCGCACAGGCCAGCGAGAAACGCGAGGCGGAACGGCAGGCTGTCCTGTCTGACCGCCGTGCTGCGGATGCAGCACTGGCTCTCGAACGTGCCGAGCAGGCCTACGAGAAAACGCGCCAGGTCGCCTCATACCGCAGCCGGCAACTGGCCGATGCATCTCACGACCTCAAGCAGCCCATCGCCGCGTTGCGTGCGGCGATTGACCGTCAGCAGCGCGTCGACCGCCACCGCGATACCGAGCGAATACGCGAGGCTGTGGAATACCTCGATCTGCTGGCAGCCAGCTACGGCACGGACGAGCAGGCAGACACTCCGGAATCCCCTGCATCGACGCCAATCGACGTGAACATGGATACCGGTGATCCGCTGCGGCGCGAATCAATTCCACTGTCCGTACTGCTCGACACGGTAGCCAGAATGTTCGAGGCCGATGCGCTGCAACGCGGCGTCACACTGAGCGTACGGCCCAGCACGTTGCAGGTGCTGGCACCGCCGCTGGCGGTCATGCGCTGCCTGTCGAACCTGGTGAGCAACGCGTTGCAGCACGCCCATGCCGGGAAAGTCCTGGTCGGCGTACGCCGACGCTTCGGGACGGCACTCATCGTGGTCGCCGACAACGGCCGGGGTATGAGTTCTGCGGACCTGCATGCCGCACTGACCCGCGGTGCCAAGGGGCCGGATTCACCAGGTAGCGGTCTGGGACTGGCGATCGTCAGCGAACTGGCTGAGCAACACGATCTCTGTTTTGCCTGCTCCTCGATACCTGGCCAGGGCACCCTGGCCACATTGACTTTGCCGCTTACGCAAGCGCACGCGACTGCATAAGGAGACTGACTGATGAGCACAGACACCAACCGCGTGCAGCGGCAGCGGCAGCGGCGACTCAGCGTTCTACTGGCAGTCGCGGCGCTGCTGTGTGCGTCCCTGGCGTTCGCGCAGGATCCCATGGAAGCCATGCTCGACAGTGCCGGTGTTCCCAAGATCGCCGCTTTCCTGCCCGACCAGTACAGCGTGGCGAAGACTGAGGCATTGCCCATCGACGGAGTCTGGCGGGTCGACACCATCAACAAGAAAATCCGTATCGAACAGGGGCGCGCCTATGCCCTCGACCCGTGGCGGCACATGTTCGTCCTGCAGGTAAGCCCCGGCATGGTAGTGCTGCAGAATTTCCGGCGAACCGGGACGGGCACGTACAGCGCTGACGATCTGCCCCTGCTGGGCCCGGCCGCCATGACCCTGGCGCAGGACGGCAACCTGGACGTCGTCGTGCAGGGCAAACTCGGCCCGGCACGCTACCGGCTGATCCGGCTGGATGCCCAGTATCCGGAAGCTCTGTCCGAGGAGCTCGCTGCCGTGGGGGGCCGGGGCACCCTGCCAGGCGTCACTCCGATGCCGAGCCCGCAGCCTTACCCAACGCCGGTCTCTCCGCCGCCGGTTCACACACCGCCACCTGCGCCTGCGCCGGGCATGCCGGCCACACCTCCGGCGGGCGGTAGACCTGCCCCGCAGCCGACGGCTCCAGTGCAACCCCCCGCCGACTGCACACCCATCGGCATCGATCCCGATACCGGGCTGACCATCTGTGCCTGAGGCGCCGCGACGGAGTAATCCCCAGATGTTCCTGTTGAATCGCCTTCTCCAGTTGCTGGTGACCACCAGTCTCATCGCCGGCGCCGGCATCGCCAGGGCGCAGGACGCCATCCGCGACCCCGTGGACATCTTCGCCGGGTGCGATGCCGACCAGCGTGCGCCATCGCAGGAAGCGCCCCGCGACCGGATGACACGCCGCGCCGCGCCAACGGTCGATCGGATCACCGAGCGGTCATTCGCCAGTTTCAGCCTGGACGATATCGAGGCTGGCGTGCCGGACGATATGGCATCCCTGTGCTGGGCACGCCTGGACGGCGTGTGGCGTGCCGTCAGCTCAGTGACCCTGGACCGCAGCAAGGACAATCCGGGCATCTGGGGCGCCGACGCACCTGAGCTGGTCTCCATGGCCAACGGCAACTACACCACGCCGCGCCACCTGGTCGTCGTCGCGTCGGCGGACCCGGCCAAAGCACTGCACCTGGCCACTGGGCTGGGCCGTGCCCCGTTCGTGCGCTTCCAGAGCAACGATGGCCTGGCGCTGGCCGATGTGCTCGAACGCGGCGGCCCGGTCAAAGAGTATCGTGCCGCCTCGCGCTTCGAGTTTGGCCAGCGGCTGCGTCTCGACGTCACACGCACCGGACGCGTACGCCTGATGCTCGATGCCGGCACCTTCGTGCGCCCCCAACCGGGCGTCTCTCAGGCAACCATGGCAGCTCAGGTAGCGTCGGATGACGCTTTCCTGCTGAGCTACAACCTGGACAACCTGGCAGCCAGCCGGCGCGGCTATGACCTGATCCAGCAGGATACCTTCGACCTGCTGCAGAACAACAAACAGGAGGTGTTCGCCCGGGTTGATCCGCGCAACTACTACATCACCGAAAAGCGCACCGTGCCGGTGGGGCTCACGCTTATTCAGGAAGGTAAGCAGGGCACCGTATATCGGAAGTCCCTGGTTACCAGCGAAAGCGAGCTGCAGACCACCACCACCCATACGTTCGGGTTCAGCCTCGAGGCCAGCGTGCCATCACCGAACCCGAACGTGGCTGCCTTCGAGGCCAGCGCCGGCTACGAATCCACCAAGTCGACTATGCGCAGCATGCGCCAGAGCGAATCCGTCGCCCAGGCCATAGCCTATTCCCGCTACAAACAGTACGCGCTGGTGCTGGACCATCCGTACCTCACACTTTCCGATCCGTTCATCGACGCCGTGGAAGATGCGCGGCGCTATCACCGTTATCAGGCCCTCATCAACCGTTTTGGAACCCACTACCCATACGCCGTGACCTATGGCGCTACCGCCAAGATGACCCAGTCCTTCACCGAATCGTCCTACACCGAGCGCGCCCGGGAAGAGGATGGCTACAGCAGAAATGCCGGTGCCAAGCTCTACGGCAACGGCGGCTCGGTTCATCACAGCCGCATGGCCGGCGAGACCACCGGCACCAGCGGCAGCATCGGCAGCGAGGGCGCCACCTTTGTCGCCGTCGGCGGCAACGGCTCCTGGGACCAGGGCGGTTACAGTGCGGGCGGCACACCGTACCCGATTCTGCTGGACCTGCGCCCGCTGCACGAGCTGCTGAACCCGATGAATTTCCCTGGCGAGCCGGAGATCTACCAGACCGTGCGCGACAACCTCGAGCGTGCCATCGTGGCTTATCTGCAGAAGAACTCTGCCCGCCTCGACAATGCTTCGCTGCTGCCTGAGGTGCTCCCGAAGCCGCCACCGGCAGCAAAGCCGCCGCCGAAACCGGTGCGCACCAAGGTTTTCAGAGACCCGAAGGTGGCCAAGCGCTGGCTGGATCTGTGCTACGCAAAGGGCTCCTGCCGGACCCAGCAGGCGGTGAACGCTTTCTGCCGCCTGAAGGGCTATGCCCGGGCGACCTACCACAACTCTGCGAAAGTCAAGTTGGGGCATACCAACGTGCGGATCGGTGACGGATCAAAGTGCAGGGCCATCGGCCGCAAGTGCCACCGCATCATCGCCGTGACCTGCTCGGGATGACACCGACGACCGACCAAACAGGAGAGTCAACGTGAGACAGTGGAATCGCAGTTTCGGCATCGCCATCTGTATATTCAGTCTGGGATGCAGCGCAATCGCCATGGGTCAGGCTTACGACCCGGACGTCATCGAGCTGGATGGCTCGTTCGCGCTGGACTACCCGCCGGATCCTCAGCTTGTCCTGGCGAACGGCGGCACGATCGAGTTCTGGGTGGCACCGGACTGGCAGGAGGATCCTGGCTATGACCCGGTGATCATCGCCAATGCCGGACCCCAGGGTCCCGCCTACCTGATTGCCATGCTGCGCGACCGCGACGGCCTGGCGTTCGCTGCCGGCGAGGAAGAAGCCGTATTCCTCTTCGACTTCACGGACGAGCAGCTCCACCACGTCGCCGTCAGCCAGCTCGACGACGGCATCGTCGTGCTGATCGACGGCCGGTTCGCCGGAGACTCCGACATTCAGGCGCTGGATCTGCCCAGCGCCGGTTTCTGGGTGGGTTCGATTGACGGCGAAAACAACCAGTTCCGCGGCGTACTCGCCGGTCTGCGCGTCTGGTCCGAGGCGATCGATCGCGACACCCTGGTGCAGTATGCACTGCAGGATGTCGTGGCTGGCGACCATCCCCGCCTGCCGTCCCTGGCGGCCATGAGCGATTTCACCAACGGTGAGCTGCTGGTGGTTGAAGCGACGGCCGACACCGATTTCCCCACGGAGTAAGATCAATGAGGTACGTGAGAAAATTTACCGCCTGTCTGATGATGACGCTGCTCAGCGCCGGCTTCTACGCCGCTGCATCCGATACCCAGGCTGCCGCTGCCAAGCGTCCATCGAGCACGGCGGCTTCGGCGACCCGGGTGCGGCCGAGCCCGTCGCGCAGCCAGTACCGCAGCGCGGTATCGCCGCGCCGCGCCGCGGCCAACCGGACTGCGCGGGATACGCGCCGCAGCAGCGGCCGCAGTGCTACGGCCCGGCCGAGGGCAATCGCCCTGCCCGGGTCTCCGGTGACGAGTTGGTCTGGCTGGAACCGGGCCACTCAGCCACGCACCACTGCACCGGAACGGCGTCAACGGCGATCCCCCAGCGGCATGCAGGTCCGGTTCCGCGCCGAACGGGCCAGTGTCGAGTTGACCCGGATCCAGCGCAACCCGCAGACCGGCGAGATCATCGGCGGCGGCGGTCCACGGAACTGACAACCAACGGGTAACAGGCGCGGTCAGCCGCTGCAGCATTCAATCACAGGGCTGATCTGCCCCTACCACATGGTCGAGCCACATTCGCGTACCGCCGGCCTCGCCGGCCAGCCATTCCCTGAAGCGTCGCACCTGTGGACGCAGCAGCGCGTCACCGCGGAATCGCGCCTGGAACCTGTGTTCCGTCCACACACCTGTTTCGATCGGGAACGGCAGTGACAATCGCCCCTGATCCACGTGGTCAGCCACCAGGGCGAGGCCGCAGATTGCAAGGCCGGCGTCCGCCAGTACGGCGTCCAACACGGGTGCGATCCGCTGAAAGCGCATGCCCCGTTCGGGTGCCGTCCTTCGCAGCCGGTTGCTCCGGGACCAAGCCTGCCAATTCGGCACGGCGGGATCGTTCCGGTAGAAGTCCAGGTGCAGTAGCGGAAAGCCCTCCAGGCTATCCCGCCTCCGTGCCATGGAGATACGGCGGGTATTCTCCGGTGAGCTGATGGGGATGACGAAATCACGAAAAAGCGTCTCGACGTCGTCGGCCCGCGCGCCGAAGGTAATTTCGCAATCCACGGGCCCCAGCCGTAACGGCGTCTCCCCTTCACCATTGACGCAGAAAAGCACGTTGGGGTGCGCAACGCGAAAACTCTCCAACCTCGGCTTCAGCCACAATTCCGCAAAATCGGTGACGCAGGCTATATGAATTTCGTGCCCGCGCTGGATATCGATGGCTTCAGCGACAGCCTCGAGTTCCCGGAACGCCCGGTACAGATGATCCAGCGCAGCGCTGAGCGCCGGGGTGGGAACCAATCCCGAGCGGCTGCGCATCAGCAGGTCGATGCCGAGGTAGTCTTCGAGGGACTTGATGCGCTGGCCAACCGCAGCAGGCGTTACCGACAGCTCTTCAGCAGCACGGCGCAACGAGCCCTTTCGAATGGCGGCTTCCAGCGCCTGCAGAGCCTTCAGATGAGTTGGCGCAACCATATCTGATAGTAAAGTTTTCCTTTAGACCTGCCAAGAACTTGTTGCTTTCCCAGGCATCATGCGGCAACCACAATACGGGCGTTGATGGAGGGAACAACGATGACGCACCTGAAGCGATATCTGATCGAGCGGGACATTCCCGGAATCGGCGGCATGTCTCTCGTCGAACTATGCGGGGCAGCGCGGGCTTCGAATGGAGCTATCCACCAGCTCGACGGCCGGGTGCAGTGGCAGCACAGCTACGTCGCCGGCGACAAATCCTTCTGCATCTACCTCGCCGAGGACGAGGCTGTGATACGCGAACACGCCGAGTTGAGCGGCATCCCGGTAACCCGTATCACCGAAGTTCCCCAGATCATCGATCCGCTGACCGCAAACAATTGAGTGCGCCACAGGCCGCAGTGGCCGCCGCACTCTACGCAATCTCAATGGAGGCCCCATGGCAGCTATGCTAGCGGCGCTGTACAGCGCGTGTGCCTATATCCTGTTTCTCGCGACCTTTCTCTATGCGATCGGCTTCGTCCAGGGACAGGTCGTCCCTAAATCGATCAACACCGGCAGCGTCGACGCGGTCGGCTGGTCCGTGCTGATCAACCTTGCGTTACTTGGCTTGTTCGCCGTACAACACTCGGTCATGGCGCGCCCGGCCTTCAAGCGAGTCTGGACCCGTATCGTACCGGCCCCGATCGAGCGGAGTACCTACGTGCTGTTGGCAAGCCTCGCCCTCGCCCTGCTGTTCTGGCAGTGGCAGCCGATACCCCAGACCATCTGGACGGTGGACCACGCCGGCGCGGCGGCACTCATCAACGGCCTGGCCTGGCTCGGCTGGGCCACCGTGCTCATAAGTACTTTCCTGATCAGTCACTTCCATCTGTTCGGGCTGACGCAGGGTTTTGCGCGGCTGCTGCACATCGACCCGCAGGAGCCGCAGTTCGTTACGCCCATGTTCTACCGGTGGGTGCGTCATCCCATCTACACGGGATTCGTCATCGCCTTCTGGGCGACGCCCGAGATGACGGCCGGGCATCTGCTGTTCGCCGTGGCCACTACCGGTTACATTCTGATCGGCATTTCCCTCGAGGAACGCGATCTGGTGTCACTATTCGGCGACCGCTATCGGCACTATCGAACCCGTGCCGGCATGCTGTTTCCGCGCCTTCGCAGTTCATCGGGGGGTTCTGCTGCACGGGAGGCCAGGTGAGAGCCTGAAACCTTAAAATACAGGCGGCGCAATATTCGCAAGCCCCGGTAGCGTGGATAATCCGCATATGAGCAATGCGGATCCAAAGAACCTGGAACGCCTGATCGAGTTCACGCGGGCCCACGAGAACGAGGACCCTGCCGCCCTGCTGCTGAAGGGTACGCCCGAGGGAATCGACAGTCGGGCGGCCGCCGAGCAGATCCGCAGCCGGCAGAAGGCCCGCAGCAAGCTGCCGCACTGGTACGCCGCACAGGACATCGTGTTCCCCCCGCCCCTGTCCATGGAGCAGGCCTCCTCACAGGTCGCTGCGGCGTACAAGGTTCGCCTGCTCGAAGCGGATCCGCCCGCCGACCACGAGGTGCTGGTGGATCTGACCGGCGGCGCCGGCGTCGACGCGCTGGCGTTCAGCCAGGCATTCCCCCGAGTCATCTACGTGGAACGCGACGCCGGGCTGTGCCGGGTCTTCGCCCACAACGCTTCACGCCTGACGGCGCGGCCGCCGGAGGTGGTGAACGACGACGCTGCAGCGTACCTGCGCGGGTTCCGGGGCCAGGCCACCTTTTACCTGGATCCGGACCGCCGCGACCCGGCACGACGACGGGTATTCCGTTTCGAGGATTCGAGCCCGGACGTCGTGGCACTGCTGCCCCTGTTGCGCCAACGTGCTCAGCGCGTGCTCGTAAAGGCCTCGCCCATGATCGATCTCAGTGAAGCCGTCCGACTGCTGGGCGACGTGCGCGAAATCCACGTGGTCAGCATCAGCGGCGACTGCCGCGAGGTGCTGTTCCTGCTGGATATCGCGAAGCCGACGCAGCCGACCATCCGCTGCGTCGAACTCGACGAGGCCGGCACCGTGTACGCTTTCGATTTCGATCCGCAGGCGGAACGGACGGCCCAATGCACAATGGGGGCACTGGAGCGTTATCTGTACGACCCGGGCCCGGCCATCCGCAAAGCCGGCGCATTCAGGACCGTAGCCGAGCGTTTCGGCCTCAACAAGCTGGCGCCCAACACCCATCTCTACACCGCAGACCGGCTGGTGCAGAATTTCCCCGGCCGGGTCTTCGACGTCGACCCGCAGACAGGCAAAGCACTGCGCCGCGCCATGGGCGGCAGCGCCGCCAACGTGATGGTGCGCAACCATCCCCTGTCGGCCGAGGAACTGAAACACCGCTACCGGCTTCGCGACGGCGGCGAGCGCTGGCTCATCGGCTTTCGTGACGCGGCCGGGCGGGCCAAGGTGGTGGCGGCGCACAGGGTCGCCTGATGTGGTGTATCGCACTAGCATGTGGCTCGGTGGCGGCAGTCACCCGGAACTGTCTCTCGACGCCAACCGCTGACACGAGGTCTATATGACAGATCATCCCAAGGCCGGCTCGCGGTCACTCATCGCGATTCTGCCGGCACTATGGCTGCTGCTTACCGGCTGCAGCGCCCCGGTCACGCCGTCGCTGCAGGCGGATACACTGTACGTGGGTGAGCATGTCATTACCATGGACGAGGCCTATCGGGATGCCAGCGCCGTGGCCGTACGCGGCGAGCGGATCATCTGGGTCGGCCCGCATGACGAGTGGCCAGGCACGGCGGCGGCCACCGTGGAACTCGGCGACCGCGCGTTGCTGCCGGGTTTCATTGACGCTCATGGGCACCTGTCCTTTTTTGCCCGCACCGTGAACCTGGCCAATGTGGCGTCACCGCCGGTCGGCGCCGTAACCGACCTGGCATCCCTCGGCGACGAGCTCCGGGCCCATATCGAGGCCAGGGACATCAAGCCGGGCGAGTGGGTGCTCGGCATGGGTTACGACGACTCTCTGCTGGCCGAAGGCCGCCATCCCACAGCCGAGGACCTGGACAGCGTCGCCGCCGACCGGCCCATCGCTCTGATCCATGTCTCCGGCCATCTCATGACAGCCAACTCCGCGGCCCTGGCCCGCGTCGGCATCACGGCAGATTCCCCAGACCCGCCCGGTGGAGTGATTCGCCGCAACGCCGACGGCGAGCCCGACGGCGTGCTGGAGGAAACCGCGACGGCACCGCTGCAGCCATTCTTCATCGGCGGCAACAACCTTCCTGCGGCCGACGTCGCAAAGGCTCTGGACGCTTACGCCGCCTACGGCATCACCACCGTTCAGGACGGCGCCGCCTC
Source organism: Gammaproteobacteria bacterium (assembly GCA_034522075.1). GTDB lineage: Bacteria > Pseudomonadota > Gammaproteobacteria > Pseudomonadales > Azotimanducaceae > UBA7803. Next base: position 57,094 of record JAXHLO010000008.1, read on the forward strand.
CTGGCCCATATATCGAGCGCTCGCCGGAATAGCCGAGGCCGACGGCCTCGACCTCGACGTGGTGGTCTATCCCCAGGGTATGAGCCCGGATTTCGCGGTACCGGAAGACGTGGCCCTCGGCGCGTACCGCCGGCGGCTCAAGGTCGGCGGGGTCAAGCTCATTCTCGACGGCTCACCGCAGGGTAAGACTGCCTACCTGTCGACGCCGTATCACGTGACGCCGCACGGCACCCCCGCGGACTACCGCGGCTACCCCACCATCGAGCAAGCCACCGTAGACGCACTGATGGCCCGATTCCTCGACGCTGGAATTCCCGTGCTCGCCCACTGCAACGGCGATGCCGCCGCCGATATGCTCATCGACGCCGTGGCGGCAGCCGGCCGCAGCGCTGCCGACGACCACCGCACGGTAATGATTCACGCTCAGACCGTGCGCGAAGATCAGCTCGACCGCATGCAGGCCCTGGGCATTCTGCCTTCCTACTTCTCGGCCCATACCTTCTACTGGGGTGACTGGCACCGCGATTCGGTGCTGGGACCCCAGCGTGCCAGCCGGATCAGCCCCACCGCCTCGACCCAGGCGCGCGGCATGCGCTTCACCGTGCACAACGATGCCCCCATCGTGCCGCCGGATATGCTGCGGCTGCTATGGGCTACCACCAATCGCGAGACCCGCAGCGGCGCGGTGCTCGGTGAGGAGCAACGCATCCCCGTGCTGGAGGCCCTGCGCGCCATGACGATTCACGCGGCCTATCAGCACTTCGAAGAGGACTCGAAAGGTTCGCTGACCCCCGGCAAGCAGGCAGACCTGGTGGTGCTATCGGCTGATCCCCTGTCGCTGGCGCCCGAGCGGCTGCTGGAGCTCGAGGTAGTACAGACGATCGCCCGCGGCCGGGTGGTCTACGCTGCAAGCCCTGGCACGAAGCCCTAGCCCTTACCTGCCTCCGCCTGCCGCTTGGCCAGCCACGTCCAGCCTTCGGTCGCCCGGCTCATGTCCAGCAGGTCGTCCTTCTGTTCCAGCAGGTCCTCGTAGGTCACGTCGGCGCCGAAAGTCAGGTCGTCGTTGTTGAATACAGCGGCGCAGGAAAAACGACCGTTACCCGCGAGAATCACCTTGCCGGTGGGCGCGTCTTCGGCGCACATCAGCAGCACGGCCGGGGTCACGAGCTTGGGATGACGCATGGGGTCGGGTTTGTCCAGGTCCTCGCTGCGGCCGGGAATGGTATTGATGAGCCGGGTCGCGGCCGCCGGCGCCAGGGTGTTCACGCGGATGTTCTTGGCCGCGCCCTCCTTCTCGAGCACATTCATCAGCCCCAGCATGCCCATCTTGGCGGCGCCGTAATTGGACTGTCCGAAGTTGCCGAAAATGCCTGAGGTAGAACTGGTGAAAACAATGCGTCCGTAGTTCTGCTCGTACATGATCGGCCAGGCCGCATGGGTGACATAGGCGGTGCCGTTCAGATGCACATCCATGACGATATCCCAATCCTCCAGCGGCATCTTCTTGAAGGTCTTGTCGCGCAGGATCCCGGCGTTGTTCACCAGAATGTGCACCGTACCAAAGGCATTCACCGAATCGTCGATGATGGACTGGGCTCCTTCCCGGGTAGCCACCGACGCCTTGTTGGCGACGGCCTCACCGCCGGCCGCGCGGATCTCTTCGACCACCAGGTCCGCGGCGTCACCGGCGCCGGTGCCGTCGCCCTTGCCGCCGAGATCGTTCACCACGACTTTGGCGCCGCGGCTCGCGAATTCCAGCGCGTGAGCCTTACCCAGGCCGTTGCCCGCACCGGTGATCACCACCACCTTGTCACGAAAATCACTCATGTCTTCTCCTTTCTCGGGTCATTGTCGAATAGGATTCAATCGGCCAGTCGGTAGGCGATCACGTAACCGCCGGCGGCCTCGGCAGAATCCGGGTTCCCGGCTCTTTCAGCGTGTGCCATTTCCAGCTCGCTGGAACCGGGCAGGGTCACAAGCACCGTCTGCCGCTTCGTTATGGGGCTCACGTAGCTCATGGGGGTCGCCTCAGCCGCAGTGGGGATGTCCGCGCTGTACAGCTCCTCACCGGTGAGCACGTCGAAGGCGCGCAGGCGCCGATCCGCCACGCCGGCCGTGAATACCAGACCGCCGGCGGTGACCACGGTGCCGGCACGGATGAATACACCCATGGGCAACGGCAGGCGGCTGCGCATACCCAGCGGCCCCAGGTCACGGGCCGTGCCCACGGGCCGCCGCCAGACCAGCTCCCGGGTGGTCAGATCGATTACCGCCAGCTCACCGTAGGGCGGACTCACACAGGGGGTAAACAGCGGCGAGAAGAACGGCACCGTGCGGGCCGCATACGGCGTGCCTGTCTGTGCGGGCCGCCCACGCCGAAGCGGGTGGTCCCGGTAACTTCCTCCCGCGGAATCAGCTCCACCGTCATGGGCATGTGAATCACGTTTACCACCGCCAGTTGATTGGCCTCGTCCACGGCGATGCTGCCCCAGTTCATGCCGCCGCCGACGCCCGGATTCAGTAGCGTGCCTTGCAGCGACGGCGGCGTCAGCGGCCCATCGTAGCGCAGACTGCGGAACCGCAGGCGGCAGGCCAGGTGGTCGAACGGCGTGATGCCCCACATGTCCGCTTCCCGCAGGTCGTTGCGATCGAAGGCGGGCATGCCGGTGGAAAACGGTTGAGTCGCAGACGTCCACTCGTGCTCCACATCGGTCTGCGGCACCGGGCGTTCTGTGACCTCGGCGAGGGGCTCGCCGGTCACCCGGTCGAGCATGAACAGTTGGCCGCGCTTGGTGGGCACCAGCACGGCCTTGCGGGTACCGCCGTCCATGGGTACGTCAACCAGAGTCGGCTGGGAAGGTACATCGTAGTCCCAGATGTCATGGTGCGTGGTCTGGAAGTGCCAGCGCGCTTTGCCCGTGTCACCGTCGATGGCCACCACCGAGCTCGCATACTTCTCCATTGCCTCGCTGCGGTGGCCGCCGAAGTAATCGGGGGTGGCATTTCCGGTGGGCACGTACACCAGGCCGAGTTCGTCGTCCGCGCTGATCAGACTCCACACGTTGGGGGTGCCGCGGGTATAGCTCTGCCCTTCCAACGGCATTCCCGTATGTGCTGGGTTGCCGAGATCCCAGGCCCACTTCAGCCGTCCGCTTTGCGGGTCGAATCCGCGGACCACGCCCGACGGTTCCCCGGTTTCCCGGTTGTCCGCCACCCAGCCGCCGAGCACCAGCGTGTTCCGGGACACCGCCGGCGGCGAGGTCACGTAATAGTAACCGGGCTTCACCTCGCCCATGCCCGGCAGCAGACTGATCTCGCCGCCGTCCCCAAAATCGTCACAGCGCTCGCCGCTGCGGGCGTCCAGGGCGATGAGCCGAGCGTCCGTGGTGGCTGTGAATATGCGCTGCGGGCAGACGGCCGCATCACTTTCGAAGTAGGTCACACCCCGGCACGTATCCCAGAACGCGAACCTGGGCGTATCGATCTCGGGGTCGTGGCGCCAGTGCTCCGCGCCGGTCTCGGCGTCCAGGGCGATGACGACGTTGCCGCCAGTGCAGAAGTAGAGGCTGTCGCCGACCTGCAGCGGCGTGGCCTTGAAGGTGCCGGGCACGCCGGTTCGGTAGACCCAGGCGGGCTCCAGGCGATGGACGTTGTCCCGGCGGATCTCATCGAAGGGCGCGTAACGGGTGCCGGCCTGG
>JAXHLO010000009.1:0-64253 GCA_034522075.1 Gammaproteobacteria bacterium
TCTACTCATTCGTGATGGGGTTCGGCGTTTGACGCGTCGGTGTCGTGGCCGAGCACCAAGGGTAGGCGCGGGTGCGACGGTGCTGCGGCCGCGCCAAGCTGCACGCATGTCGATACGTCAAGGGCGGCGCTGCGGGACTAGCCTTTGGCGATGACGCCGCGTGCCTCGGGGCATCGAAACGAGCTCCCGGCAGAATCACAGTTCTGCGTGGTCAGCGAGTCCTCCAGTCGCTGTCACGCTGGTCCAGCGAGCCCAGTGTCGGAAGGCGAACACGTGCCCCTTCAGGTGAACACCGCCACCGCACCGCAGGCCGCGCCTCGACCCGGGTCGCGGTGGTCGGTGCCGGCTTCATCGGGCGCGGGACTCGTACCCACCGCTTCCACCTGCGACCGCGGCGACGCGACCCCGCTCGTGGTGAACCGCAGCGCCGGAACGGGCAGGCACAGGCCTTCGCCGTGGGATGCTGGCGCGGACGCGTCGAGCATTGCGATCAGCGACGACCCGGACGGTCGACCAGAGCCGCGTTGGCCAACGCCGATCCCCGGCGCTCGCGACCGATCCTGCTGAGTGCTCGGCGAAGTGGAGGGCGTCGGATGTCGTGATCGAGGCCACCGGTGGCGATGGAGCACGGGGCGCGGGTGATGCTCGGCTGCTCTCGAGCCGAGGGCAGCACGTCGTCTCGATGAACGCTGAGGTCGATGCGCTGCTCGGGCACCTTCCACCACCGAGCTCTGGCCAGCGGGGCGATCTACTCGATCGCGGACGGGGACCAGCCGGGCGTCCTGCGGACGACGGACGAGGCGCGACTTGCTCGGCCTCGAGCCGGTCATCGCGCTCTACTGCAAGCGGAACCTCGACCTCCACCAGAGTCCTGAGGACAGCCGGCCGTACGCGGAGCGCGACGGCACCAGCGTGTCGATGACCACCTCGTTCGGCGACGGCACGCAAGATGCAGATCGAGAACGTCGTGGCACCGCCAACCTCAGTGGCCTCGCTTCCGCCGGCCGCCAGGGACGCCCGGGGATCAGGACCGAGCATCGCAACGCACGGTCGTCGACGTCGGCGCAGTCAGGGCCTTCCTGATGGCTCGATCCACTCCACCGGTCGGTGGCGACTTCGGTGGCGGCGTCATGGTGCTGGCGCGGCCCGAGGATCCAGCCCTTCTACGCCCAGTACCTGCGGCAACTGGAAGCTCGGCGACGGACCTCTGCTATCCGCTGCTTCCGCCCGTACCACCTGGTGCACATGGAAGTGCCTGCGACAATCGATCTCGTGCTTGAACGGAGGACGGCCTCTGGGCCGGCGGACGGCTGCAGCCCGTTGCAGACTGCATCGCCGTCGCCAAGCGCTGATCTGCCGCCGGAGAAGCACTGGACGGCATCGGTGGGGCGACGAGCCTATGGAGTGGCAGCTCCGGTGGAGTCGGCCGCTGGGTTCCTACTCATGGGGCACAGTGGGCATGCCGCGGATGCGCGAGGGCGGTACGGCAGGACGTACCGATCGAGCCTCGATGACGTCGAGCTGGACTCTCGATGCGCCGCTCGTTCGTTGGCGGCAGCAACAGGAGGACCGGCTGTTGGTTGCTCAGCAGCCCACGTCATCGTCGACCCGGGCCTGAGCCGCTCTGCGAACCGAAGCGCATCGCCGGATGGAGGAACCGATGGTCACAGCATCGCCCGATCACGCCCGTGGAACGGTCGACCGGTGTTGTTGACCGGCCACACCGGCTTCAAGGGCAGCTGGCTGTCCGCTGTGGCTCCACGAGATGCAGGCCGAGGTCGTGGGCTTCTCCAACAGGCGTCCCGACCCAGCCGTCGCTGTTCGAGCTGGCGAGCCGTGGATGGCCTCGTCGACTCGGTCAGTCGGTGATGTTCGCGATCTCGACGCACTCGCTCGCACGGTCGACGATGTGGCGCCGTCGGTCGTCTTCCACCTGGCCGCTCAGCCGCTCGTCCTCAGTTCGTACGAGGATCCCATCGGGACGTTCCAGACGAACGTCTTGGGAACGGCGAACGTGTTGGAGGCGGTCCGCCGATCGTCGACGCCGGTCGACGCGGTCGTGGTCGTGACGACCGACAAGTGCTACGAGAACCGAGGTTGGGATCACGGCTACCGCGAGACCGACCGGCTCGGTGGGCGCGACCCCTACAGCGCGAGCAAGGCTGCTGCGGAGCATGTCGCCAACGCCTACCGGTCCTCGACTGCTCGGTGACAGCGTGCGCTGTGGCCTGGTCACCGGTGCGCGCCGGGAACGTCATCGGTGGGGGAGACTATGCCAGCGATCGGCTGATCCCGGACATCGTCAGGGCTTCCGAGGCACGTCTGGTGGTCAGGGTCGACCCTACGCAACCCGACCGCGGAGCGGCCTTGGCAGCACGTGCTCGACTGCCTATCCGGCTACCTGCTCCTGGTCGAGAAGCTCTTGCAGTGATCCGGGCCTCGCGGGCGCTTGGAACTTCGGACCCGGTGGTTGGCAGCACGGCAACGTGTCGGCGAGGTGGTCGACGAGTTCGTGCAGCGACTCGGCCGCGATGTCGACATCGCTCGTGCCGCCAGGAGCGTGCAGCACGAGGAGTTGTTGCTCGCGAGTTCGATTCCTCGAAGCACGTCGCCGCCTGGGTTGGCGACCCGCGACTGCCGCTGGACGACGCCATCCGGATCATGGCGGACTGGTACGCAGCGCAGGCTCGGTGGCGTGGCCGCGCGAGGAGGTGACGGTCACCGAGATCGGCGGCTACGAGCGCCTGGCCGGCGTCGCCGCCGGGGCTGGAGGGCTCGATCCTGAGCCGCGTGGTGGTTCAACGTCACTGAGGGTGCCGAGGACTCCTGGCGACGGGGTCAGTCGCCGGCAGGAAGGCTCGCTTGAACTCCCGGAGAAGCACCGTGACCGCGGTATGCCTCGGGCCCCACGCTCGCAGCCAAGGCGCCGCAGCGATCGCAGCTTGTCCTGGTCGTGAGAGAATGGGAGCGCGGATCGGACGCTCCTTCCGTATCTCGCGGATGAGCCTGGTGCGCATGAAGTGATGGTCGCGCCGGGAACGCGGGTTGAACCATCCATCGATCTCGTCGTAGGTCCGACCCGCCGTTGACCGCAACTCCCAACGACGGAGGAAGAGCGGCTCGTCGATCTCGATACCGAAACGGCCGAGGAGCGCCAGTTCGGCGAAGCGACACGACATCCGATGAGGCGAAGCTCGTCCATCAGTCGCGTCGACTGCAACGGTTCCGTACGGATGAGCCCGAAGAGTGCGTTCGAGGTCGCGTAGTCCGTCAGCAGCACCCTGAGCCGGCCGCGGTGGGGCGAGGAAGCGCTCAGCCGCAGCGCAGTCCGTGACTCGACGGGTCGGGATTGCCGTCGGCGTCGATCTCGACCGCCCTCGGGTACCAGAGGACGGCGTCCTGCTTCGGCCCCGGCGACCGCCACGCAACGCTCGAGGAGACGTGGATGGAGGAGATCATCATGGGAGGCGGTAGCGGAAGACTCCGCGGCGGCCATCGACGCAACGGCGCTGCAGTTCCAAGCCGCGCCCCGGTTCTCCTCGGTCCGGTAGTAGCGGATCCGCTCGTCGCGCTCGGCAGCGCTTCGGCAAGATGCGTTCGGTCGCGCCCGGCTTCGAATCCGTTGTCGCTGATCACCAGGTCGAAATCGGTGTAGGTCTGTCCGAGGATGGAGCCCAGCGCTGCGAGAGATACCGCTCTCCGTTGTAGACGGGGAGTCCGACGGTCACCGACGGCGTCGTGCCCCTCGATCCTCGAACTCCCGGTGCCGGCGGTGTGCCGTCACGAGCGGTCTCGGATGGGACGGCCGACTGCCACCGGCTCCGCACTCATAGTCATCGAGGAGTCGAGCGACCTGGTCAGCGAGATGCTGTCCGTTCTCAGCCGGGGATCCCCGCTTCGATACCCGAGAGCATCCGGACCTGGGCCCGTAGGGTTCGCGCACGCGCTCGCTCGACGCGCAACCGATCGAACCGGGAGCGAAACGATGAAGGCGGTCATACTTGCTGGCGGCTTCGGAACCCGACTCAGCGAGGAAACGGGCGTGCGGCCCAAGCCGATGGTCGAGATCGGCGGAGTGCCCATCATCTGGCACATCATGAAGATGTACGCCCAGCATGGGATCAACGAGTTCATCGTCTGCTGCGGCTATCGCGGTGACATCCTCAAGGACTACTTCCTCAACTACTCGTTGATGGCGTCGGACCTCACGGTCGACGTGGCTCGCGGCAAGGTGGACATCCATCCGGCGCGCGCGGGAGGACTGGACGGTCACCCTGGTCGACACGGGCTTGAGCACGATGACGGGTGGGCGCGTCCGGCGGATCCGCGACCACCTCGAAGAACAGACCTTCTGCCTGACGTACGGCGATGGGCTCGCGGATGTGTCGATAACGGACCTGATCGCGTTCCATCGTGCCCAGGAGGCCAAGGCGACACTGACCGCCGTGAAGCCGCCAGGACGATTCGGCGCGTTGACACTGCATCCCGGCCAGAATCATGTCGAGAGCTTCTCTGAGAAGCCGAAGCTAGGCGATGGCGGGGACGAGGCGTGGGTCAACGGGGGGTTCTTCGTTGTCGAGCCGGAAGCCATCGACGAGATCGATGACGACTCCACGGTGTGGGAGCGCGAGCCGCTCGAGCGCCTGGCCGCGAGCGGCCAGCTGGCTGCCTACCGTCATGCGGGGTTCTGGCAACCGATGGACACCCTGCGAGACCGCAACGTCCTCGAGGATCTGTGGTCGCCGAGCCGAGGCTCCCTGGGCAACCTGGCTCTGAGCGCCCTCGACCGTCCCGCGCCGGGTCGTGCAGACGGGCGCTGAGCTTCGCAACCCGCAGGCGATCGCCGCGAGAGGAGTGGTGATGCTCTTCGAGCCGCTAGGTGTCGCCGGTTGCTACATCGTGTCCTGGGAGCCGCGGACGGATGCGCGAGGCTCCTTCGGCAGGGTCTTCTGTGCGGAGACGTTCGCTTCCCGTGGGCTCGAGACTGCCGTCGTCCAGGCGAACTTCGCAACGACCCGGCATGCAGGGACGGTGCGCGGTCTGCACTACCAGCTGCCTCCGTCGGCCGAAGCGAAGCTGATCCGATGCACGACCGGTGCGATCCTGGATGCGGTCGTAGACACGCGGTCCGACTCGCCGTCGTTCGGTCGCTGGACCGCGGCGGAACTGATCGCCGGCGACGGGACGGCCGTCTACGTCCCCCCTGGGTGCGCGCACGGCTACCAGGCCCTCGAGGACGACTCGCAGGTGTACTACCAGGTCAGTGCGGCCTACGATCCGGAACGCGAACGGGGCATCAACCACGCCGATCCGGACCTGTCGATCGTGTGGGCGCTCCCGCCCGTGCACATCTCGGAGAAGGACGCTGCCCTGCCCCCGCTGGCAGATGCCGACCTTCCAGAAGCACGCTGACCGCCCCGAACGTCAACGTTCACCCCGAGCATCGCGCTTACGTGGCGATCTCCCGGGCCGCGGATCGAAGGTGGTCGGCCAGGCGGTGGGCGAGAGCCACGATCGTCAGCGTCGGGTTCGCATGGCCACCGCTCGGGAAGACCGACGAGCCGAGGGCGTAGACGTTCGTCGATCCGTGGACCCGAAGATCGACCCCGACCACGCCGCCGGCGACGTCCTTCGACATCGCCGTCGTGCCCATGTGGTGGTGGCCCCATCCCAGGTTGCCGGGAGGCTGGCCCTCTGAGAAGAGTGGATACACCCGGCCGATCCGTGAGGCACGGAAGGCAGTGTCGAAGGCCTTCAGCGATCGGTATAGCTGAGACAGGTCTTCCTCGTCTGGCACCAGATCGACCCGCGGGGTCGGGTTCGGGCCGCTGCGATCCATGACGACGCGACTGCTCTCACGACGTCGCTGTTCCGCCACGCTAACAAGCAGGAAGGCCTCCCGTTCGTTGAGGAGCCGAGCGACCGCGTGTGCCATGTGGCCACGGACCAGCCTGCCGATGCCGGGACATCGCGGAGGACGGGACGGAGCTGTCGGAGGACCGTCGCTGGCATCATGGTCGCGTAGGGCGGTTCGTGCCGCCCGCAGCGCCGTGGCGCCGGCGGTTCTCGTGTCGCCGAAGGCCGCGACGTCGAGGTGACGCGAACGCCGAACCCGGACGAGCTTGACGCTACTGCGGAGCAGGCGGTGCTGGTTCTCGAGCGCGGGGACAGGGTGTAGCGACGCTCGATCGGACGGTCAGCCGCTCGCTGGAACCCCTGGATTGGCGGTCTGCTGGAGCATGATTGGCGCTCGAAGGCACCAAGAGGCCGCCGTTGAAGTGGAAGTGCTCCATGAAACCCCGACCCAGCGCCTCTGGCATACGGCGGCGGCCGGCTTCAGCCTCACCGAGCTGGCCCAGCAGGGCGACGTTCTCCACGGCCCCTCCCGCGACGACCAGCCACCGGGGGAGCACGGTGATGGGGGCACCCCCCCCGGTGGGTCTCAGAACGACCCGGCGAACCTCAAGAGGATCGCCCCGACCGACGATCTCGGTCACGTGGTGGTCGAAGAGCAACTCGACGCGATCCGAAGCCGCGAGCAGCTCGGGTAGCGACCGGGTGAACGTGTCCTTGCTCGGGAACTCGAACACCGCCGGTACGACGTTGCCGCCGGTGATGGCGCTCGATCGGGTCGTCGGTGAGGTTCGGCGGCGATGCTGGTAGTCCGACGGTGCGACGGGCTTCGGGATACCAGCGAGCGAGTTCAGCGAAGACAAGCGGCCATGGCGCCAAGCCGATGCTCGGGCGTCCGTCGATCGTACTCGATCGAGCTGGCGGAACCGGACGCGGTCGTTCCCGTCGGGTGTTTCCACACCCCACAGCCCTGCCGTTCCACCGACGCCACGTCCAATCGTCTCATCGAGCGGGTAGGGCAACCCCCGGGCGACCTCAACGGGTGTCTTCGGCTGAGCGGGCGTTGATCCACCACGTTCGGCGACAACCACCCGGACGCCCGAGCGGGCTAGGTCCGATGCCAGTGCGAGCCCAGCCGGACCGGCACCGCACCACGCAGACATCTGTTCGATCTCCGCCCTGCCTGAGGCGCTCGTTCCGTCGGCTCCGTTCACAACAACCTCTCCGGAACTGTGATCGGAGGCCCGAGGACCCCGCCCCACGACGTTCGCGACCCGGCGTTTCCGAATAGCGGCTGGTGCTCGCAGTCTAACGACGAGTCAACCTTGCTGGCCGGCTGGTTCACCGTCGCGGCAACGAGGTCGGAATCCGTCAGCAGGAGGTGGTGTGGACGCGCTCGAGCCTCCCGTTGATCGGACGGCTCCGGTTGTCCATGGCAACCGTCCCAAGCTGGTCTCGGTCGTGGTTCCCGCGTTCAACTGCCGTCCAACCGTCGAAGAGCAGTTGGATGCCCTCGATGAACAGGATTACGCCGGCAGGTGGGAGATCATCCTGGTTGACAATGCCTCCACGGACGGGACCCGCGAGGTCTTGGAGGCCTGGGCCGGCCAGCGAGACAACGCCCGCTGCGTCGCTGCGTTCGAGCGCAGCGGAGCGGGCTACGCCCGAAACGTCGGTTGCCGGATCGCAAGCGGGGACTTCCTCCTGTTCTGTGATGCGGATGACGCGGCGCACCCTGGCTGGGTAGCGGCGATGGCTGATGGCGCCAGGTTCGGGTCCCTGTTGGCTGGTGTCGATGTTGCCCCTGCCGACAGGTGGGAACCCATCACGGGTGTCGGGACCCAGGTCTACAAGGCGGTCGCTCGCAGAGGTGGGTTCCTGCCCTTCGCCCGAGGCGGCAACCTAGGGGTATGGACTCGAGCATTCTGGGAGGTTGGGGGTTGGGACGAGGGATGGATGCGTGGCCAGGACGTTGAACTCTCGTGGCGACTGCAGCTGGCCGGTTTCGAGCTCTTCGTCGTCCCTGATGCCATAGTCGCGTACCGACGTCCGGAGGGGCTGCTTGCCGTCATGCGACACCAGTTCGAGTTCGGTCGCCAAGCCCCGAGACTGCGGCAGCACTTCGCGTCTCAGGGGGCAGCAGCGCACTCGCTCGCTGTTGTCGTGCGCGATCTCCCAGCGCATCGGTTCGGTTGCCGAACCTGCTCAGAGGGCGACGACCGCCGGCAGCGATGGCTCGTGAACTGCTTCGGGTGTCGTGGGTCGGCTGGTCGGAACCCTCGAGCTGCGGTGGAGGGGGCCGAGCCTACGACCGCGCCAGCGGCCTTCGCGTGGATGATCGTTCCGCTGCCTTCCGCCTACTTCGCCGGGCATGCCGATCGGACCAGCCGAGGAGATCCAGGAGCTGAACGCGGACCGCTCGCCATGCGAGCGTGGTAACCGCGAAGGTCGCCGTGAACGTCGCCCCGGACACGAGGAGCGACAGCAGGACGGACGTCTCCGCTGCCATCGAGCGGACGACCAACGTCATCGCGGACGCGCCGAGGGTGATGGCAGCTGGCCGCCACACGGCACCGAGCATGTCCTCGATCGAACCCGGTGTTCTCTCGTGTCGCAGCCCAGAAGGACGGGATGGCCAAGAGCCAGGTCGTAATGGCCGCGGCGCTGGCGACCCCCTCGACACCCCAGCGCAGTCCGATGACGAAACCAGCGATCGTTGTCGGATGGGAGACGAACCCCCAACGCAGCTGCTGCTCGGTTCTACCGAGTGCGATGTAGAGCCAACCGTTCGAGTGGAGCACGCCGTGGGCGATCCCAGCGATGGCCAGGATCCGGAATATCGGGGCTGCGGCCGTCCATTGGGTCCCCAGGAGGAGCAGGACGGCTTCCTCTGACACGATGGCGAGCAAGCTGATGACCAGTGGGAACACGATGAGCGTCACCGCGCCAAGGCCCGTGCTGAAGAACCGCGCGAAACCTCTCGGGGTCATCCTGGAGGCGGCTGAGTGTCGGTATGGCGACCCGGTGCAGGGGCCCCTGACCGTCTGGATCGGCAGTAGCAGAAGCCCGTAGGCCTTGCTGTAGATCTCGAGTTGCTCCGCTCCGACGAACCTCCCGATGAGGACGTTGTCGATATGCCGTGAGACGTACGTCATGCACCATAGACGCTGAGGTTTGCGCCGAAGCGCAGGAACCGGCTCAGCCCCGCCGCCCGACTGGGACGGTCAGGTGTCCAACCGGTGTGGCGCCAGGCAAGGGCTGCTCGATAGATCGGTTGCACCACGTGGAGGAGAACGAGCGCCCAGTAGCCCGCTCCGAGCCAGGCCGCCAGCATCGCGACCACGACGCCAGCCACCATGGCGCCGATGTCGATCTTGGCGATGGTCCCGAACGCATGTGCCGGTCGAGGATCGCCATGCGCCGAGCGCCGACACCACTGAAGATGAATGCGGTGGAAAGAGCGATGACGATGGGGTCAGCGTTGGCTCGCCGTAGAAGCGAGCGATCAGGGGTGCGCATGCCGCAAGCACCAGCGCGACTCCAAGACCGAGTCCCGCATTGATCCAGAACAGAGCGCTGAGTTGCGTTCGGTCGATCTCTTTCGCCTGGACCGTCGCCGTGCTGAGCCCCAGTGCCTCGATGCGATCTGCCAGGCCGGTGATCGCCAACACCATGCCGACGAGCCCATAGTCGGCTGGGTCAGGAGCCGTGCAAGCACCATCGTCGAACCGAGCTGGATGACGAACCGGCCCCACTGGCCGGCGAAGGTGGCGCCGGCTCCTCGAACGGCTGAGCGAGCGAGGCTCACTGGTGGGCTCTCCTCCTGCAGCTGACGACTGGTCAGCAGCCTGGGCAGGATACTCAGTCCGTGTCGTGCCACGGGGTTGCGTTCAAGCCGTCCAGCACTCACAGAAGCTGACGCGCGTGCTTCCTCGGAGGGCCAGAGCCGCGGGCCCGAGCCTGACCTGGCCGTCGGTGTACCATTCCGCCATCCCTCTCCACGAGACTCTGGCTTTCGAGGTGGCAGGAATCATCCGAACTCCTAGGCCGCGCGTCCGCCAGCTCATGTCTGACGTCCTGCAGGCTCACGGACAAGCACTGCCTCCGGACGAGTCTGCGTCGTTGGCGGATCTCGGCTTCCGCTCGCTCCACTTCGCGGAGCTCGCCCTGCGAGTCGAGGATGAGGTCGGCACGGAACTGAACTTCGACGCTCCTCAGATGCGCAGCGATCGAGACCGTGGCCGATGTCCTGGACTTCTTCCAGACACCTCCAGGAGACGTGATCCGTGTCCCGGGAGACGGACCAAGACCTTGACGTCGCTGCCGGCGAGCGTGAGGAGGCGTCCTTCACGGACCTTCCGCCAGTCTCCGCGCTCCTCGCTTCCGATCAGCAGGAGGCGCTCGCAGCAGCCCGACAACATGCACGCGACGGAGGCGAACTCCTCATCGTCGCCGACTCTTGCGCGGACGAAGCGCTGCGAGAGGAGTTGCTCAACGATCGGCTTCGCGGTGCTGCATCGTGGTGCCGTGACCCAGCCTGCGCGCGTGCGCGCGCCACGCGGTCGACCGGATCTGGTCGCTCACCGAGCGGTACGACGGGCAGGCCGAAGCGTGTCGGCCACACCCTGCGAAGCCTCACGACCGTCCGCCCGGGCGAGGCACCGCGGCGCTGGCTCTGCCCATACTCTCCCGGCACGTACGCGTGGTGGCAGATGGTGACTCTCTGCCTCGGCAGACCAGGGCAGGAGTTGGTGCCTGTCGAGGTCTCCTGAACTGGAGCGATGGCCCGAGATCCGCCCGTCGGAGCCGCGTCACGGCGGCCTCGGGTACGCCGACCTTCTGGCGCCGACGGACTTGCTCCGGGCACGGCCGCTCCTGCAGGACGTTGCCGCTGGAACAGGTGACGGTGGGGGTGAGCCTGTCGACCAGTCGCTCCTTGACGATCTTCGGAAGACCTTCCCGTCAGGCCCGGGTAACGTGGATCTATGCGAGCTCCGAGGCTGGTGCCGCGATCGCGGTCCACGATGGCCTCTCCGGTTCCCCTGTCGAGTGGCTCGACAGGACCGATGGCAAGCGCGCACGACTCGCGATCATCCAGGACGAGTTGGTCATCGAGTCCCCGTTCCATGGTGACGGACTGGAGGGGAGCATCTACACGGGCGACCGCGTCGAGGTACGAGACGGACGGGTCCACATCATCGGTCGCACTGGACTCAGAGGAGGTCAACGTCGGCGGGTCGAAGTTCGCACTGTCGCGACTGAAGGAGGTGCTGTTGCAGCACCCCGATGTCCAGTGGGCGAACGTGCGCTCCAGAAGGGCACCGGTGGTCGGTCAGGTGCTGGTGGCTGACCTCGTCGTTGGCTCTCCGGTATCGGAACGGGAGATCACCGCTTGGTGCGAGAGTCGGGTCCCGAGTACGCCGTCCCGCGAAGACTGAACTTCCTCGATGCGATACCTCTCCAAGGGACCTGAAGAGCCATGTCTAACAGCTCCATGCCTACTCGATCTCCAGATCCCCGCCGCGACCCGTGCTCGTGTCGGGTGGCTCCCGGACTGGGCCTCGCGATCAGCGGCAGAGGCTCGTCTCGGCCGGTGTCAAGGTCGCCTGCTTCTCACGGACTCTGTCCCCGGAGATCCAGCATCTCGCAGAGCAGCACCCGCAGCGACCATGCATCGGTGACCAGTTGATCTCTGCGGATACCCAGGCTCTGAAGGGGTTCGTCACCGCAGCCGAGGACCGGTTGGGGCCACTGGATGGTCTCATCAACAACGCTGCGATCGGCCAGGACTCGCTGCTCGTCCAGACCAGCGAGGATCACATATCGGCCATCATCGACACCGATCTGACTGCACCCCTGTTGCTCACGGCGGTTGTTCCTTCGGAAGGTCTTCATCCGGAGTGGCAGGGCTCGTATCCTCACCATCAGTTCACTGTGTTCCCAGCGTGGATTCGCCGGGCTGACGGCGCACTCGGCGGCAAAGGGGCTGGAAGCGGCCACGCGTACGCTCGCGCGAGAGGTCCACGGGCGCGCCTTGGTCAACGCCATCGCGCCCGGGTTTCTTCGCCTCTGAGATGTCGTCGGTGCTGGGGTCGGAGCAGTTGACCACGCATCGCCCGGCGAACTCCCACGGGCGACTTGTCGAGACAACCGACCTCCTTCCGATGGTTCGCATGCTGATGCTCGAGCACACCAATATCAACGGTCAGGTTCTCACCGTCGATGGTGGTGCTTCGATCTGATGCACGACGGAGAGGATCGGGGCGCAGCGGCCTGGCTCGCTGGTGCACGGTGCTCAGTTCGTGTGGTGGCTTCGGCCGACCATGAGCGGCGGCCGGCCGGAGGCGAGGAGCTACGTCGGTGACGGGCGGCTCGTCGTGCTCGCCGCAGACGAGCAGATCGGCTGAAGCCTGGCGGTTCGCCATCGACGCGGAACGACGAGGACAAGCCCCTCCAAGCCATCTGGCCCGCTCGCGGCACTTCTCGTCCGGATCCGACTTCTGGCGATCCTGGACCCAGTTCGAGGTCGCGTGCAAGCTGCATGATCGACCCGTTGCCCATGCGTTGTCGATGGACGCAGGCGAACTGCACGCCGGGATTTCGCTCTGTTCGTTCGACCTCGAAGACCTCGCGGTCAGTGTCGGCTTCCTGCTGGAGCCTCGCTACATGCGCACATCCAGCGTCAGAACCTGAGGATGCGGGCCGTCGGGCCGAAGACCGTTGATCCTCCGGGCACATCGGTTGTCACGACGCTGTTCGGACCGATCTTCGCACCTGTCACCGATCACGATCGCGCCCATCAGTACTGCTCCTGCTCCGATCTGAACATCGCTGCCGATGACGGGGTGGTCGTCAGCATCATCCGCGAGGTGGGCCCGTCCCATCGTCACACCTTGGCGTACCAGACAATCGTCCCCTACGACCCCGTCCTTGTGGAACACGATGCCGCCGGCATGCGGAATATGCACGCGCCGACCAAGGATCGTGGAGTCTCGCAGTTCGACCCCGCCTCTCACGGAACGTCGCTGGATGAGCTTGTAGGTGAACGACAGGGCCTTGCGCACCGGAACGGACCTCACGCCGCGACGGAAACGGCCGAGTCGATAGGCGAGCAGGGCTTGCGTTCCCGGGTGGTGCCAATCACGGCCGTTCGTGCGCCAGTCCTCCCGCACCAGGTCAAGGAACTCGCGGAACGTCGCGATGGGAGGCTCGCCGTCGGCGGCGTCGCTCGTGGTCGCTCGACCGAGTCGCTCCGGCGCTTCCTCGGATCCGCGTACCTGACATCACTCGTCCTCATCCGTGCCTAGGGAACCGATGGCAACCCGCAGCCTCGATCAGCTAGCCGCGGCCAGTTGCCCAGACATCGAGGCGAGCGCGGCAGGCCGGTTGTCGCGCCAGGTGAGAAGCGCGCAGCAGACTGGTCTCAGATTAACGGGACTGCTCGGTCGAGGCTGTTGAACCACCGGTCGTGAGAGCGCCCAAAACCGTACCGCCCCTGCGTCCACCCCGGCGGCGCGTTCGGCTCCTGCCGCTACAAACTGCGCAGTTTCGAGGAGAATCAGCGGGAATACGAACGCCTCATCGACGTATTCCGCGCCCACGACATCCGCTATTTTTTGCGTCAGACGGCGGCGGCGGCTCACAGGACACAGCCCACAAGGTGTCCCAGGGCTATACCTCGGCCGACGGATTTCCCCATCACCTGCATCGGCGTGCCCAAGACGGTGGATAACGATCTGCCCTTCACCGACTGCTGCCCGGGCTTCGGCTCGGTGGCGAACACGGTGGGGCGGCCGCGTCCACCCGCGAGGCCGGGCTGGACGTCGCCTCCATGTGCGATACCTCTACCAAAGTGTTCGTGCTCGAGGTCATGGGCCGCCATGCCGGCTGGATCGCCGCCGCCGCCGGGCTGGCCAGCGAGGAGCCCGGCGATCCGCCCCACATCATTCTGCTGCCGGAAGTACCCTTCGACCGGGCCCGCTTTCTCGACAGGGTTCGCGACCACGGTGCGCCGGCGCGGCTACTGCGCTGATCGTGGTGTCCGAAGGTGCGCAATATGCGGACGGTACGCTTCTCGCCGACGCCGGCGGCAAGGACGCCTTCGGCCACACCCAGCTCGGCGGCGTGGCGCCGTTCATTGCCCGTATGGTGAAAGATGAGCTGGGGTTCAAATATCACTGGGCGGTGGCGGACTATCTGCAACGCGCGGCCCGGCACATGGCATCGGCCACGGACGTGGCCCAGGCTTACGCCGTGGGTCAGGCGGCGGTGGAGTTTGCCCTGGCCGGGCGCAATGCGGTGATGCCCATCATCGTCCGCAAGCAGGACAAACCCTACCGCTGGGAAATCGGTGAAGCACCGCTGGCCAGGGTCGCCAACGTGGAGCGCAAGATGCCGAAACGCTACATCAGCCGGGATGGCTTCGGCATCACGGCCGCGGCACGCCGCTACCTCTCGCCCCTCATCGCCGGCGAGGACTACCCGCCTTACCGCAACGGGCTGCCGCAGATCGCACGGCTGAAAAAGGAACTGGCGGCGAAGAAGCTGCCGGCGTTTCAGGTTTGAGCCGCGAAGATCGACCCTTGCGGCTATCTGGCTGCACGGCGGCCATACCGGCAATAGTCCCGCCGTTGCCGCGCTGACCGGCTGCGCCGGCACCACCGATGCCGTGCGCCGCAACGATGACGGCACCCTCGACGTGGAATGCTCAGGCGGCTATCACGACTGGTCGCGCTGTCACGAACGCGCCGCCGCGGCCTGCCGGCCGGACGGCTTCGAGATCGTCTCGCGGGTCAGCAATGAAGGCAGTTCCGGTGTGGGCAGCCGTGACTGGTCCATCGGCGGGTCAGAGGTGTCGCGCATGCTCATCGTCCGCTGCGGCTGATCCGCTGCGCGGACCCGGCGCGGGCAATCGAATGCCGCGCCGGGCCGCGAGGACGGTCTGGCCGGTTATCAGTACAGCAGCGGTGCGATCACCAGGCTGACGATGGCCATGACGTTGATGAGAATGTTCATGCTCGGCCCCGAGGTGTCCTTGAACGGATCCCCCACGGTGTCGCCGACCACGGTGGCGGCATGCACGGGCGAGCCTTTACCGCCCAGGTTGCCTTTCTCGACGTATTTCTTGGCGTTGTCCCAGGCGCCGCCGGCGTTGGCCATGGTCAGCGCCAGCAGCACGCAGCCCAGCAGCCCGCCGCCGAGCGTGCCGCCCAGCGCGGCAGGCCCAAGGCCGAAGCCCACCACCACCGGCACCAGCACGGCAATGGCACCGGGCAGCAGCATGCGCTGCAGAGCAGCCTTGGTGGCGATGTCCACGCACTTGGCCGTGTCGGGTTCGGCGTTGCCTTCCAGCAGGCCCGGAATCTCGCGGAACTGACGGCGGATTTCCTGGATCATTTCCATGGCCGCCCGGCCCACCGCGGTCATGGTGATGGCGCCGATGATGAAGGGCACCAGACCGCCGATGAACAAGCCGATGAGCACCATGGGTTCGCCCAGGTGCAGGGTGAAATTGGGCACATTGTGCGACACCGTCTCCACGTAGGCGGCGATGATGGCCAGTGCGGCCAGTGCAGCGGCGCCGATGGCGAAGCCTTTGCCGATGGCGGCCGTGGTGTTGCCGAGTTCGTCCAGCGAGTCGGTGATGGCCCGGGTTTCCGGCCCGAGACCGGCCATCTCGGCGATACCGCCGGCGTTGTCTGCTACCGGGCCATAAGCGTCGATGGCCATGGTGATGCCGACGGTGCCAAGCATACCCAGTGCTGCGATGCCGACCCCGTACAAGCCGGCCAGGCTGGTGGAGACAAAGATGATGCCGCAGATGGAGAGAATGGGAATCAGCACCGACTGCATGCCTACGGCGAGACCGGTAATCATGACGGTGGCGGCGCCGGTTTCGCCGGATTCGGCGATGCGCACGATGGGCCGCGATGAGGTGTAATACTCGGTCACCAGACCGATGATGATGCCGCCCACGGCGCCGGCGATGGCTGCCATCCAGATGTTTGCGCTCAGGCCCAGGCCGGTGATGACGAAGTAGGCGAGCACGATGAACAGCAGAGGCGCCCCCAGGGTGCCGAAACGCAGAGCCACGGCGGGTTCCTGCTTCGACATGGCCCGGACGATGCCGATGCCGGCCAGCGAGCAGATCAAGCCGGCTGAGGCCAGCAGCAGCGGCAGGCCCATGAGGCCGGCGCGCGCGTCGGCTTCGTTCATGCCGGGGGCCAGATCGGTGAGCATCACCATGCCCAGGGTCGAAGCGATAGCGATGGAGGCGATCATGGAGCCGCAGTAGCTCTCGAAGATGTCCGAGCCCATACCGGCCACGTCGCCCACGTTGTCGCCCACGTTGTCGGCAATGACGCCGGGGTTCCTGGGGTCGTCCTCGGGAATGCCGGCTTCCACTTTACCCACCAGGTCGGCGCCGACGTCGGCGCTTTTGGTGAAGATACCGCCGCCGACCCGGGAGAACAGGGCCACCACCGAGGCGCCCATGCCGAAGCCGTGAATGTTGTGGGCCGTCTCCGGATCACCGCCGTAGAGCAGATACAGCAGGCCCAGCCCCAGCAGCCCCATGGAAGCTACCGTCAGACCCATGATGGAGCCGCCGAAAAATGCCACCGACAATGCCGCCGGCGCTCCGGACGTGTGGGCGGCCGTCGTGGTTCGAACGTTGGCCCGGGTGGCCGTGTACATGCCGATCCAGCCGGCGGTAGCCGATGACAGGGCGCCCACCACGAAGGCAATGGAGGTCTCGACGCCCAGCGCGAAGTAGAGGAATATCAGCAGGACCAGCGCGAAGCCGGCCGGCATGGTGTATTCCCGGCGCATGAACACCATGGCGCCCAGGTGAATGGCATCACCGATCTTCCTGACGTTGGCTTCCCCCTCCGGGTAGCGCGTCACCAGACCGTATACGCCCCAGGCAACCAGGAGTCCGACGATACCGAACAACGGCGGTATCAGGGTTGTGTCTATCATTGATGTCCCCAAGATCCGAATATGACGAACGAGCCGGAGCGCCTGGTTGCTACTGCCTGCACCAGTTGAGCGCACCGTCCGACCTAACGGCGGCGCGTATTCTAACGATTCGAAATAAGAATAAGAACCGCTCGGATGTGCGGTGATGTACGAAAACCCGCTCAGCCCTGGGCGAGCAGGGAGCGCAGATCGCTGATGCCGGCATTGGCCCGGGAAACGTAGGAAGCCATGACCAGCGAATGGTTGGCCAGCACGCCGAAACCGGAGCCATTGAGGATCACCGGGCTCCAGATGGCGTCCTGGGTGGCTTCCAGTTCGCGGATGATCTGCTGCAGGCTGACCCGGGCGTTTTTCTTGTCGAGAATGTCGCCGAAGTCATGCTCCATGGCCTTGAGCAGGTGCACCGAGCGCCCAGGTCTGGCCGCGGGCCTCGTAGAACGCGTCGTCGATGGCCATCCACGGCGTCTGAATCGTGCCGTCGCTGGCCACCGGGGTGGCCTGCGTGGCATCCGGGTCGCCGGCCAGGTCGGTGTCGAGCTGAGGTTTGCCGACGCTGGCGGAGAGCCGCTGCGACACGCTGCCCAGGCGGGTTTCCACTCCTTCCAGCCAGCGGCGCAGGTTGTCGGCCCGGGCATAGAACTGGGCATCGGGTTCGTCCGGGTCGGACAGGCGCTGCAGGTAGCTTTCGAACAGGCGGATGCCGTCGCGGTATTCGCTTTCACTCTGCGGGAACGCCCAGCTCGAGTTGTCGAAGAAGAACTTGCCCTCCGCCTGCGACAGATCTTCGTCTTCCCGCGACTGGCTCTGCGAGCGCGAGAAATCGATGCGATAAGCGCGGGCGGCATCGCGCAGCTGTATCAGCACGCCGAATTCCCAGTTGGGCACGTTGTCCATCCACACCCCGGGCGGGAACAGGTCGTTGGACAGATAGCCGCCGCGTTTGTCGAGCAGGGTCTCGGCCATGCGCAGCAGTGTCGTGGTGGTGGTGTAACCGGTGACCAGCGAGCGATCCCGATCTTCGGCGTGGGCGGTCGCGTATTCGTTGACGCCGAACATGTCCGGCTCGTAGTCCCACCACCAGGCGAGGATCAGGCACAACAGCAGATAGGCGGCCACCGCGCCGGCAGCGATCCGGCCCGCCGAACCGAAGGAGGCAACCGGTTTGAGCAGCTTCTGCCGGAGAGTTCCAGTTGCCATCAGATGTCGCCTCCTGTGGCGATGGTTTCAAAGTGCACGGCAACCGTGGAGCCGTCGCGCAGTTGCAGTTCGATGTCGATGCCGGCTTCCAGGGAGTCGACGCCGAATATCATCAGGTGTCTGCCTCCAGGTTCGAAGCGTACGGTCTCTCCCGGGGCAATCTCAACCGCATCGAGCCGCCGCATGCGCATCATGTCGCCGTCCTGTACGGTGATGTGCATCTCGATGCTGCGCGCCTGCCCGCTGCGGGCGCCGCTCAGCACCATGGCGTCGGCCGTGCCGTTGCGGGCGCGGAAGTAACCGGCCGTTTTGTCCTGACCCGGTATGAGCGCCCGGACGCGGGCTTCGCTGATCACCAGCGCATCGCGCTCGCCGGCATCCGGTCCGCTGCAGCCCATGCCGGCCGGCAAGCGCGGCATGGGCAGCGGAAGAGGCCGTCCGGGCGGCCCAGCCTGCGGCGGCTTGAACGGCTCATGGTGCCTCCGGGAAACACAGCACCTCGACCCGGGGCGGCGAGCCGATATCGAGTTCCGCCTGAATGCGCGCGCCGCCGCTGGCTTCGGCCATCTGCTGATAGATCCAGCGGCCGTCGGCGCGGTAGCATGCGTGCCGTGATCCGGGCGCGGCAACCATTGCCGCAGCTGGCGCAGGCCGGCCTCGGCGCAAGGTGCCCTGCAGGCCGGTATCCCGATTGCGCACCCGCTCACCGTCCAGGCTGATCACATGGCGGTCGGCGTGGGTCAGCAGATCGATCTGCGCCTGGGCCGGTGCGATGCCCGGATGCTCGGGATCCACCAGCCGGGCGCGGTCGAGCATGGCGCGTCCCTGGGTGAAGCGCCCTTGGCCGGCCGCCCCGAGGGCCAGTTCCACGTAGCGTTCGACGATTCGTTCCCTGCCGCGGCGGGCTTCCTCGTTGTCCGGGTCGAGCAGGCGCACCTGGTCATAGAGATCCAGGGCGCTGTCCGCGGCGGGATAGGTGAGATGATCGCGCTGGATGGCCCGGGCGGCACGATCCAGCAGATCCTCGACGCGTTGCCGCTCGGTGCGGTTCAAAGCATCGGTATCGGTGGCCGGTTCCGCCGCGTCTGCGGTCGGTGCGTTGTCGGCCGGCGGTTCTGCCGGCGTGCTGCTCACCGTGGTCTCCGGTCCGGTGAGGTAGGCACAGCCGGCGGCGGCCAGCAGCAGGCAGCCCAGAATCCCCACTCGACCGGTTGCACGGCGCACATTGTTCACACTTCTATTAGACTTCAAGGCTCAGGTCTCAGATTGGCCCGTCGGTGGCCCCTATAGTGCCCGCTGCGGGTGGCGAACTCCATCCGCCCGGCCGTGTCCGATAGGGTCAACGCAGATACAGGAACGCAGCGTGTCAGGAATCCGCACTGCCTTATTGCCAGGTTTCAAGCCGCCGCGGCTGCTGCTCGCTGCGCTGCTGCTTGCCGGCGGCCCTCTGTGGGCTGCCGATGGCGGCTCGGCTCTGTCTAAATGGCTGCAGGAGGACGATGACTTCCTGCCGGTGGACGAAGCCTTCCAGCTCACCACCGACCTCGGCTCCGACGGCGCCATTCTGGCCCGCTGGGAAATGCCCGACGGCTACTATCTGTATCGCCACCGTTTCGATTTTCAGACGCGCCCCCTCGAGGGTGAAAGCACAACCACCGTCGTACTTGGCGAGGCCGAGATTCCACCGGGCAAGCCCAAGGTGGACGAGTACTTCGGCGAGGTCGAGGTCTATTACCAGGACGCCCAGATTCGTGTTCCGGTGGCCAGCGGCTCCGGTGCCGTGGAGGTCGGTATCTCCTATCAGGGCTGCGCGGATGCGGGCCTGTGCTATCCGCCGGAGACCAAGTGGGTGGCCCTGAACCTTAGAGGCCCGGCGGACGGCGCGGCTACCGGTCGACCAGCGCGTCAGGGTCGGGCGGCGGCGTTCCGGCGACCGAGGAACAGTCCATGGCGGCGTTGCTGTCCGGCGACAGCCTGGGGCTGGCGCTGGCGCTGTTCTTCCTCGGCGGCATCGCTCTGGCCTTCACGCCCTGCGTGCTGCCCATGGTGCCCATTCTCTCCAGCATCATCGTCGGTGAATCAGCCACCATCACCCGCGGGCGCGCCTTTTCCCTGTCGCTGGCCTACGTCCTCGGCATGGCTTTCACCTATGCCTTGTTCGGCACGGTGGTGGGCCTGTTCGGCGCCAGCCTGAATCTGCAGGCGGCGCTGCAGTCGCCGCCGTTGCTGGTGTTCTTTGCAGCGGTATTCGTGGCGCTGTCGTTGTCCATGTTCGGTTTCTACGAGCTGCAGCTTCCGCAGCGCTGGCAGAACGGCCTCAACGCCCTGGGTAACCGCGTGGGCGGCGGCAAGCACCTGAGCGTGGTGGTCATGGGTTCGCTGTCGGCGCTGGTGGTTTCGCCGTGCATTTCTGCGCCGCTGGCCGGCGCCCTGATCTATCTGAGCACCACGGGCGACGCAATACTCGGCGGCGGCGCCCTGCTGGCGCTGGGGCTGGGCATGGGTGTGCCGCTGCTGCTCATCGGTGCCAGCGGCGGCCACCTGCTGCCCCGGGCCGGTGCCTGGATGAACGCGGTCAAGGCCGTGTTCGGCGTGGGCCTGCTGGCGGTAGCCGTGTGGTTGCTGGAACGGGTGGTGCCGCCGGCGCTGACCCTGGCGCTGTGGGCGGGGCTGGCCATCGGTGTAGGCGTCTATCTGGGCGCTCTGGATTTTTCTCCGCGGCAGGGGCTGCGGCAACTGTGGAAGGCGGGCGGTGCGTTCAGCTTCATCTACGGCGTACTGCTGCTGATCGGTGCCGCCAGCGGGGCCCACGACCCGCTGAAGCCGCTGGCCGGCTTTGGCGTGGCCGGCGCGGGAGAAGGCGGCGGTACTGCGCGGCAGGAAGCCGTGTGGCACGACGTGGCCAATCTGCAGGAAGTGCGCGCCGAGCTCGCTCGGGCTCAGGACAACGGCCGGCCGGCCATCCTCGATCTGTACGCCGACTGGTGCATCTCCTGCAAAGTCATGGAGCGTTCGGTGTTTCCGCGCCCGGAAGTGGACAGCCGCCTCGCCCAGTTCCACCTGCTGCGCGCCGACGTGACCCGCAACGACGCCGAAGACAAGGCGCTGATGAACGAGTTCGGACTGTTCGGCCCGCCCAGCCTGGTGTTCTTCTCGCAGCACGGCGACGAGATGCGCGACGTGCGCATCCAGGGCGAGGTGGGCGCCGAGCGGTTTGCCGAGCATCTGCAGGCGGTCCTCGACCGCGAGGCGGCCGGCGGCACACTGGCCGGCCTTTAGTCTGGCGATACACCTCACCGGCCGACAAGCTGGCCCAGGCTCCCCGTATTCTGGCAAACTGCGGCCACCCGCCGGATGCCGGCCTGTGACCCGAGAGAAGCGACATGGCGCGTCTGCTGGTCCTGCACGGACCGAACCTCAATCTGCTGGGCAGCCGCGAGCCCGAGATCTACGGCAGCGACACGCTGGCGGACATCGATGCCAGACTGTCCAGCCAGGCCGCTGAGGCCGGTCACGAGTTGCAGAGCTTTCAGAGCAACGCCGAGCATGCGCTGATCGAGCGCGTGCACCAGGCCAGAGAGGACGGCGTCGGCTGCATCATCTTCAACCCCGGCGCCTTTACCCACACCAGCATTGCGCTGCGCGATGCCCTGCTGGGTGTGGCGATTCCCTTCATCGAGGTGCACCTGTCCAACGTGCACGCCCGGGAAACCTTTCGCCGCCACTCCTATCTGAGCGACGTGGCTGCCGGCGTCATCAGCGGCCTGGGCGCCCAGGGCTACGAGCTGGCTCTGCAGGCTGCGATGGCAAGGCTCGGCGATACACCCTGAGGTAGCGTTGCATGGATCTGCGCAAGATCAGAAAGCTCATGGAGCTGATGGAAGATTCCGACCTCACCGAAATCGAGGTCCGCAACGGAGACGACAGCGTCCGCATCGTCCGTCCGCCGCCTGCCGGCAGTGCTCGGGGCGCAGCGGCACCCGCGGCCTCAGCCGCCGATCCCGCCCCAGCCGCCGGGGCCAGCAGCGGCCACCCGGTCCGGGCTCCCATGGCCGGGACGTTCTACGCCGCCCCGGAACCGGGCGCCGAGGCGTTCGTCAGCGAAGGCCAGTCCGTGTCTGCCGGCGACGTCGTATGCATCATCGAAAGCATGAAAATGCTCAACGAGATCAAGGCCGACCGCAGCGGCGTGTGTGCCGCCGTCGGCGTGGCCAACGGCCAGCCCGTGAGCGCCGGCGACATTCTCTTCCGCATTGCCTGAAGTCATGTCCTGGCTGCAGCTCAGCATCGCCGCCGGCCGTGATCGGGTGGATGCCGTCAGCGCCGTGCTCGAGGGGCATGGCGCCAGCGCCGTGTCGCTGTCCGCCGCCGGGGAAGAAGAGTTGCTGGAACCGGCGCCCGGCGCCCAGCCATTGTGGCAGCAGGTAAAACTGGACGCTCTGGTGGAGCCGGGGACGGATCTGACGGCGTTGCGTACCGCCCTCGAGCCCGCCGGCGGCCGCCTGCTGGACGTGCGTTTTCTGGCCCAGGACGACTGGCAGAACGCCTGGCGCGCTCATGCGGTACACGCGCGCTTCGGCGAGCGGCTGTGGCTGGTGCCCCGGGATGAAGCGTTTGAGGCGCCTGCCGGCGGCGACGAGGCGCCGGCCGTGCTGCGGCTGGATCCGGGGCTTGCCTTCGGGTCCGGGTCCCACCCCACCACCCGCCTGTGTCTGGCGGGCCTGGCTGCTCTGCCCCTGGACGGTCTGCGGGTGCTGGATTACGGCTGCGGCTCCGGGGTGCTGGCGGTGGCCGCCAGCCTGCTCGGTGCCCGGCACGTGGTGGCCGTGGACCACGACGCGCAGGCGCTGTTCGCGACCCGGGACAACGCGGCCTACAATGACATAGATGACGCCGAGCTCAGTGTGCTCGCCCCGGACGAACTGGAGACCCTGCCGGCCGGCGGCGAGTTCGACGTGGTGGTGGCCAACATCCTGGCGAATCCGTTGCTGGAACTGGCGCCGCGGCTCACCGGGCTGACCGCCGTCGGCGGCCGGCTGCTGCTGTCGGGCCTGCTGGCCAGTCAGCACGACATGATTGTCCGCGCTTACCCGCAGGTGGCGTTCGCCGAGCCGGCCCAGGAGGCGGAATGGATTCGCCTCGACGGGCGCCGCCGCGCCTGAACCCGGAGCACCTGCCAACGGACATGTCGGACGAGCAACTGGAACCGCTGATTACCGAATGCCCCGGCTGCCAGACGCGCTTCCGGGCATCCGAGGTGCAACTGCAGCAGGCCCGCGGACGGGTACGCTGCGGCGCCTGTCTGACCGTGTTCAACGGTGTCCATCATCTGGTGCTGGCCTCCGGCCGCGACTATGCCGACGAGGCCCAGGCGCAACAGGCGCTGGATGCCCTGCTCGATGAGCTTTCCGCCGCACCGGCGCCGGAGTCGTCCGCCGCACCGGCGGAAGAGGGCGAGGCACCGTCTGCCCCGGCGCTGCGTTCCCGCGCGCCGGGGCAGACGACGATCTTCTCCGGCTTCGAAGAGGCGGATGCTCCGGCGGCCGCGGACGAGACCGCCGTGGCCGAGACGTCTGCGGACGACACGTCTGCGGATGAACAGTCCGCCGCTGCGGCTTATCGCTTCGAGGTGCTCGATGAGGCGCCGGAACCCGCCCCACCCAGGGTGGAGGCAGCGGAGGCGCCGTCGGCCGGGGCTGCCGCGAAGCCGGGGGCGGACGGTGCAACCCCTGTCACGCAGACCCCGCCTGAGCCTGACACCGCCCCGGAGCCGGCGGCCCGGGAGCCGGTGGTCTTCGGCGAGCCCCGGGTGCGCCGGCCGCTGGTGTGGGCCGGCATCGCCGCCGGGCTGATTCTGCTGGCGGTCCAGGTCTTGTGGTACCGCTTCGATGAGTGGGCCGTCGACCCGCAGTGGCGCGCCGTCTATGGCCCCATCTGTGCCGTGGTGGGCTGCGCGCTGCCGGAAATGCGCGACAGCGACCTGCTGAAGACGCGCAATCTGGCCGTGCGCAGCGACCCGGAAAACCCGGAGCAGCTACTGGTGAGCGCCGTCATCGTCAACGAGGCGGAGTTCGCGCAACCGTTCCCGACCCTGGAGCTGCGGTTCACCACGGTACGCGGTCTGCTGGTGGCCGGCCGGCGCTTCACACCGGAGGAATATCTGGCCGGTGACGGGGCGGACCTGGAGCGGATTCCGCCGCGCACCCCGGTGCAGATCGAACTGGCCGTCGATGACCCGGGCCCGGATGCGGTGAACTACTTCCTCGGCTTCCGTTGAGGTCGGGCCGCGAAAGCGTATCATTACGTCCCTCTCCGGAATGACTTCGAGCCGACGTTACTTTGGTTTTCATCGGGCCGTACAAACTTCGCAATCCGATTCTGCTCGCACCTATGGCAGGCATCACCGACCGGCCCTTCCGGGAGCTGGCCTGGCGCTTCGGCGTCGGCTATGTGGTCTCGGAAATGCTCGGCGCCAAAGGGGAGCTGTGGGATACGGAAAAGTCGCGCCTGCGCCGCGCCGTGTCAGCGGCTATCGAACCCCGCGCCGTACAGATCGCCGGCGCTGACCCCCTGGAGGTGGCTGAGGCCGCCCGCCGGCACGTGGACGACGGCGCACAGATTATCGACATCAATTTCGGGTGCCCGGCGAAGAAAGTCTGCCGCAAGGCCGCCGGCTCCCAGTTGCTGCGCGAACCCGATCTGGTGGCGGCCATCGTGCGCGCCACGGTAGCCGCCGTGGCAGTACCGGTGACCGTGAAGATGCGCACCGGCTGGTCTCCGGAAATGAAGAATGCCGGCGACATCGCCCACCGGCTGCAGGAGGAAGGTGTGGCTGCCGTGACGGTCCACGGCCGCACCCGGGCGTGCCGCTTTGCCGGGGAGGCGGAGCACGACACCGTGGCTGCCATCAAATCCCGCCTGCGCATACCCGTATTCGCCAACGGTGATATCTGCACACCGGCCGAGGCCCGCACCGTGCTGGCGCGTACCGGCGTCGACGGCGTCATGGTGGGCCGGGCGGCCCTGGGCGCACCCTGGCTGCCGGGCATGATGGCCGATCCCGGGCGCCGCGAACCGAGCCTGGCGGAGAAGTGGTCCATCATGGCCGGGCACGTGGCGGCCATGCACGACTTTTACGGAGCCGGACGGGGTCTGCGCGTGGCCCGCAAGCACGTACAGTGGTATCTGGCAGGCATGGCCGCGGATGTCGCACTGGCCCGGGCGTTCAACCGCCTGGAAGAAGCGGCCGCTCAACTCGACTGGCTGAGTGCCGTGGGCACCCGGGCGGCGGCCTGATGGCGCCGCGCAAGCCCACGCCAACGGCCAACGGCACCGCGACCCTGCGCGATCAGGTGGACGCCGTGCTCAACGACTATTTCCAGGTTCTCGACGGCGAACAACCCTGCGATCTCTACGACGTGGTCATGAACGAGGTGGAGCTGCCGCTGCTGCGCAGTGTCATGAACTATGTGGATCACAACCAGACCCGCGCCGCGTGCATGCTCGGTTTGAGCCGGGGCACGTTGCGCAAGAAACTCAAACAACACGGAATCTTATGAACCAGCCGCGCCGCCCGGTCCGGGCACTGTTGAGCGTCTCCGACAAGAGCGGAATCGTCGAACTCGCCCAGGCCCTGGCTGCGCTCGGCGTGGAGCTGCTGTCCACCGGCGGTACCTGCCGGACCCTGCAGGCGGCCGGCATCGACGTGCGCGAGGTCTCGGCCCATACGGGCCATCCGGAAATGCTCGACGGCCGGGTGAAGACCCTGCATCCGCGCATTCACGGCGGCATTCTCGGGCGCCGCGGCCAGGACGACGCGGTCATGGCCGAGCATGACATTGCGCCCATCGATCTGGTGGTGGTCAATCTCTATCCCTTCGAGGCCACCGTGGCCCGCGACGATTGCGACGAAGCCCTGGCCATCGAGAACATCGACATCGGCGGCCCGGCCATGCTGCGCTCCGCCGCCAAGAACCACGCTGACGTGGCTGTGCTGGTGGATCCGGCCGATTACCCGCGGCTGCTCGAGGCGCTGCACGGCGACGGTACGACGACCCTGGCGTTGCGCCGCGAGCTGGCGGTCAAGGCGTTCCGCCACACGGCCCGCTACGACGCCCTGGTGGCCGCCTATCTCGGCGCCGGCGAAGCGCTGCCGGAATCCCTGTCCCTGACCTTCGACAAGCTGGCGGACATGCGCTACGGCGAGAATCCGCATCAGCAGGCGGCCTTCTACCGGGAGGTCCGGCCGGGGCCGGCGGCGGCAGGGACGGTGGCGAACCTGCGCCAGCTTCAGGGCAAGGCCCTTTCTTACAACAACGTAGCGGACACCGATGCGGCACTGGAATGTGTGAAAGTCTTCGACGTGCCCGCCTGCGTGATCGTCAAGCATGCCAATCCCTGTGGGGTGGCTCAGGGCGAGAACGTGCTGGAAGCTTATCAACGGGCGTTTGCCACCGACCCCACGTCGGCGTTCGGCGGCATCATCGCCTTCAACCGGCCGCTCGACGCCGCCACCCTGGAAGCCGTGCTCGACGCGCAGTTCGTCGAGGTCGTGATCGCGCCGCAGGTGGACGATGCCGCCGTCGAAGCGGCCGGGCGCCGCAAGAACGTCCGCCTGCTGGCCTGCGGCGATCTCGCCGGCAGCGGCCGCGGCATGGAATACAAGCGTGTCGGCGGCGGCCTGCTGGTGCAGACCGCCGACGAGCTGTGCCTGGACGAACAGGCCCTGCGGGTGGCCAGCAAGCGCGAGCCGTCCGAGCAGGAAATGGCCGATCTGCTGTTCGCCTGGAAGGTGGCCTGGTTCGTCAAATCCAATGCCATCGTCTATGCCCGCGACGGCCGCACCATCGGCGTCGGTGCCGGGCAGATGAGCCGGGTGATCAGCGCGCGCATCGCCGGCCATGAAGGCTGACCGACGAGGGGCTCGAGGTGGCCGGCTCGGTGATGGCTTCCGATGCCTTCTTTCCGTTTCGTGACGGCATCGATGCAGCGGCCGAGGCCGGTATTCAGGCCGTGATTCAGCCGGGCGGATCCATGCGCGACGACGAAGTCATCGCCGCCGCGGACGAGCACGGCATGGCCATGGTACTGACCGGCGTGCGCCACTTCCGGCATTGACCAGCGGGGTGTCATGAAGATTCTGGTGATCGGTAGCGGCGGCCGCGAGCACGCTCTGGCATGGCGGGTGCGGCAGTCCGCGGGTGTCGAGGAAGTGCTGGTAGCGCCCGGCAACGCCGGAACTGCCCATGAGCCCGGCGTGCGCAACGTGGCGGTGGCGGCGGACGACTTCGCCGGCCTGGCGCAGCTGGCCCGGGATGAAGCGGTGGCGCTGACCATCGTCGGCCCGGAGGCGCCCCTGGTGGACGGCATTCGCGACTACTTCGACGCGCAGGGTCTGGCCTGTTTCGGGCCCAGCCGCGCCGCGGCGCAGCTCGAAGGCTCGAAAGCTTTCAGCAAGGATTTTCTGGCCCGCCACGGCATTCCCACCGCCGCCTACCGGACGTTCACCGATTTGTCAGAAGCGGAAGCCTACGTGGCGGAGCAGGGCGCACCCATCGTCATCAAAGCCGACGGGCTGGCGGCCGGCAAAGGCGTGGTGGTAGCGCAGAGCGTTAACGAAGCTCTGGACGCCGTGCGCAGCATGCTCTCGGGCGATGCTTTCGGTGCTGCCGGTGCCACCGTGGTGATCGAAGAGTTCCTGAGCGGTGAGGAGGCCAGCTTCATCTGTCTGTGCGACGGTGATCGGGCCATACCGTTTGCCACCTCTCAGGACCACAAGGCCCGCGACGACGGCGACCGCGGCCCCAATACCGGCGGCATGGGCGCCTATTCCCCCGCGCCCGTGGTCACGGCAGAGGTGCACGGGCGGATCATGCGGGAAGTCATCGAACCCACCATGGCGGGCATGGCCGCAGACGGCCATCCATACGTGGGATTTCTCTACGCCGGACTGATGATCACCGCCGCCGGTGAACCGAAGGTCATCGAGTTCAACTGCCGCTTCGGCGACCCGGAAGCGCAGCCGGTGATGATGCGCCTGAAGAGCGATCTGGCGGACGTGTGCCGCCGGGCTCTGGCCGGCGATCTCGCCGGGGTCGAACTGGACTGGGATCCCCGCGTAGCGCTGGGCGTGGTCATGGCCGCCGGCGGCTATCCCGGCAGCTACCGCAAAGGCGACGTCATCGATGGGCTGGCGGACGTGGACGACGATGATCTGAAGGTTTTCCATGCCGGTACCCGGCTGGCGGACGGCGCCGTGGTCAGCAACGGCGGCCGCGTGCTCTGTGTGGTGGGCATGGGCGACGACGTAGCGGCTGCGCAGCGCCGGGCATATCAGGGTGTGGAACGGATCCACTGGCGCGGCCACTACTACCGGCGCGATATCGGCTATCGGGCTCTGGCCTAGGGGACGACGCCGACGGCGATCTCCCACCAGGATATTCGGCAATGACGGCTGGGCGGCCGTGCCGGGCGGCGTCACCCTGGCGCCATGCTGCCCCTGGAGTTGAAAGCGTTCGCCCCGTTCCGGGATTTCTCCGCCGCCGACCTGGCGGCGGCTGCGGCCGCCAGCCGCCGCATCCGGCTGCCGGCGCGGCGCTGGCTGGTGCGCCCGGGGCGCGTGCTCGGCGACCATTTCTTTCTGCTCGAAGGGCGCGTGCTGCTGGTGGCCGGCGGGCGGGCGTCGGTGGTCACGGCCGGCTCCGAGCGCGCACGGCGGGCGGTGTACCCGGGTGCCGCGGGGGTAGAGACGCTCACGGAAGCGGTGTTTGCCGATGTTCCGGCGGCGGCGCTGGAACGCCCCGGCGGCTCGTGCCCGGAGGCCGCGGGGCTGCCGGCACCGCCGCAGGTGAGCGCCGCCGAGGGCTCCTGGGAGCAGTCTTTTCTGACCTCGCCGCTCATGGCGCGGCTGCCGCCGGCAGCCTGGCAGCGGGTGCTGCGGGCCATGACCCGGCACACCTTTGCCGCGGGCGAAATCATCATTCAGGCCGGCGATCCCGGCGATTGCTGCTATGTGCTGACGGCCGGCCGGGCGCAGATCCGCCATCCCGCCGGGCACGTGATTGCCGGCGTCGCACCGGGTCGGTTGTTCGGTGAAGATGCGCTGGTGACCGGCGCCGCGCGCAATGCCAGCGTGGTGATGACTGCGGCGGGCGGTGCCGTCAGCCTGCCGGGTGAGGAATTTCAGCGCCGGCTGCTCGATGCAGTGGTGCGGCCGACGCGGCGCCCGGGCGATCGCTGTCTGCTCAGCCTTGACGGCGCGTCCGGCGGCGCTGCCTGTCCGCAGGCACTGCCGCTGGTGCTCGACGAGGTGCGGGCGGCTGCCGTCAGCCTGTGCCGGCGGCAGCGCTATGCCGTCGTCGGCGGGCAGCGCGGGGAACGCCTGCTCGCCGCATTTCTGCTCGCCGAGCAGGGTCTGGATGCCCGGCCGGTGGTCGCTGACGCCGGGCCTTGTTGATGCCCTCAGGCGGGTACCGTCCGGTCCTGCGCCCAGGCGCGCAGGGCGTCGATGCTCTCGGCGCGCATCACCGATATGGGGAAGGTGCGGTGCACCGCACCGAGCACGTCGTCCTGGGTCACTTCCGCCGGGCCGCCCTGGTGGTCGCGGGCGCCGGCCAGGTAGCGGGCCGAGACGATGGCCTCTTCGATCTCGGCTCCGGTGAAGCCGTCGGCGGCTTCGGCCAGGGCCGGCAGGTCGAAGCGTTCGGCATCGAGACCGCGTTTGTCCAGGTGAATGCGGAAGATGTCTTCGCGGATGGCCGGCTCCGGCAGATCGACGAAGAAGATCTCGTCCAGGCGCCCTTTGCGCACCAGCTCCGGCGGCAGCTCGGCAATGTCGTTGGCCGTGGCGACGATGAACACCGGCCGGTCGTTTTCCGCCATCCAGGTGAGCAGGGTCGAGAGCACCCGCTTGGCGGTGGCATTGTCCGACCCGCCGGTGGCCACGCCTTTTTCGATTTCATCCATCCACAGCACGCAGGGGGCCATGAGCTCGGCCTGTTTCAGTGAATTGCGCAGATTGCGCTCGGTTTCGCCGAAATACTTGTTGTACAAGGTGCCGAAATCCAGGCGCACCAGCGGTATGCCCCAGAAGCCGGCGATGGCTTTCGCCGCCAGGCTCTTGCCGCCCCCCTGAACGCCGAGCAGCAGCACGCCGCGGGGCCGGTCGCCGGCGCCGGCCGCGGCGAGAAAGGCATTGCGCCGCAGCTCCAGCCAGGCTTTGAGGTTGTCCAGGCCGGCCACGTGAGCCAGCGGCTCGGTGTCGTATTCGAAACGCAGCACGCCTTCCGAGTCCATGAGCTCGAACTTCAGCCGGTTCACCTCGGGAATGTCAGACTCGGTGATGGCGCCGTCGTCGAAAACGGCGTGGCGGATCAGCACCCGGGCATCGGCGTGGGAGACCCCGCGCAGGTTGGCCACCAGTTTGTCCAGGGTGCGCTGGTCGGTGCGCACCTTGTGGCCTTCGTGCTGCTCCGACCAGGTCCTGGCCTGCTCCCGGACCATGGCGACGAGCTCTTCGTCGCTGGGCAGGCGCAGATTGAATTTTGCCGTCAGCCGGCCGAGCTCCGCCGGCACCTTCAGCTCATGACTCACCAGCACCACGGTGTTGTGCAGTTGCTCGTGATCCAGGGCGATGTCTTTCAGATAGCGGATATTGGTGGGCTCACCCTGCAGATAGGGATGAAAGTCGCACAGGACGTAGAGGCTCGGCCCAGGGTTGCCGGCAATGTGGGCAAGCAGGGCTTCCGGGTCGGTGAGCTCCCTGCCGCTGCGCGGGGCGTCCCCGAACCCGCCGAGTTCCAGGCCGCGGGTGACCCGCCACTGGTAGAAGCTCAGGTGCCGCTGCATGCCGAGGCGCAGCAGCAGCTCGAGCACCCGGCGCTCGTCGGCGGATTCGATGGCGATGATGGGTATCCCGGCATTGAGGATCATCGCCAGATCTTTCGTTTCGGCCACCCTGGTCTCCTTGCGTTAGCCGTACTATCCGTTAATCTCGCCGGCAGGGTCGGGGCCGCCGATGGTCGTCGGCGCCCGCTGCCCGCCCATTAATTCTGGACCAGGATGGCTGTCAACGTGAGTACGGAGTGCCTTTTCTGCAAAATCGTCGAGCGCGAACTGCCGTCGGACATCGTCTTCGAGGACGACGAGCTGCTGGCCTTTCGTGACATCAACCCCCAGGCGCCGACCCACATGCTGGTGGTGCCCAAGCGCCACATCCCCACGGTCAACGATCTGACCGACGGCGACGCCGACACGGTGGGCCGGCTGGTGCTGCGGGCCCGGACCCTGGCCGAGGACGAGGGCCTGGCCGAGGCCGGCTACCGGCTGGTGCTGAACTGCAACCGCGATGGCGGCCAGACCGTCTACCATGTGCACCTGCATCTGCTGGGCGGGCGCCCCATGAAGGGGCTGGGCTGATGGCCCGGGATCCGCAGACCCTGGCGGACAGCCTCATCGGGCAGTTCGACCGGGCCCTGCGCACGCTGTCCGGCCAGCATGCCAGCCGCCGCCCGAGCCCGGCGCGGGAACTGGTTGAGCCAGAGCTGGAAACGGCTGAGGGCAGCCACGCCGCCGGTCTCATGCGGGTCAATCACACCGGCGAGATCTGTGCCCAGGCGCTGTATCAGGGCCAGGCGCTCACTGCCCGGGACCCGGCGGTGCGCCGTGCTCTGCTCGATGCCGCCGCGGAAGAGACCGACCACCTGGCCTGGTGCGAGGGCCGCCTGCGGGAACTCGCCAGCCGCCCCAGTGTGCTCAATCCCGCTTTCTATGCCGCCTCGTTCAGCATGGGCGCCGTAACCGGTCTGCTCGGCGACAAGGTCAGCCTGGGCTTCGTCGAGGCCACGGAAGACCAGGTCTGCCGGCACCTCGAGGCACATCTCGAGGCCCTGCCGGAGGCGGATGTGCGCAGCCGCGAGATCGTGCGCCACATGCGCGACGACGAAGCGCGTCACGGCTCCGAAGCCCTGGCCCGCGGCGGGGTCGAGTTCCCCGGCCCGCTCAAGCAGGCCATGAGGCTGCTGTCGCGGGTGATGACGGAGACCACCTACCGGGTCTAGGGTTACCCTATCCTCGCGTTGTATTTTTGCGCGCATCCCGGCAATTCCCCGATCTCGAGGCTCGAGGCCGTGATCTCCGGCGAGTCTCGACCGTGATCCATGACCACTCATTCTGCCAAATGGCCCCGTTTGTCGACTGCGTCACACCGGAATCGGAATTCTTTGCCATAGTTAGGTTGGCAACCGGTTACGAAGGAGCGAACCACAATGCTTGCATCCAGGAATTCTCAGACGACGGGCGGAATGGCGGGGCGATCAGGCCCGGGCCGCCCACTGATGGCCAAAGGCTTCAACACCGGCGCTGCAGAGGAAGAAGGTCATCTCGACGCTTTCCTGGCTGCGGCGCATCGGCGCAAATACCCGGCCAAGAGCACGTTGATCTATGCCGGCGACAAGAGCGACTCCATCTATTACATCCTCAAGGGCTCGGTGACCGTGCTCGTGGAGGACGAGTCGGGCCGCGAGATCATCGTCTCTTACCTGAACAAGGGCGATTTCTTCGGCGAGATGCCGCTGTTTACCGAAGACACGCCGCGTTCGGCGTGGGTGAAGGCCAAGTCGGAGTGCGAAGTGGCCGAGCTGTCCTACGCCAAGTTCCGCGAGCTCGCGGAAAAGCACACCGAGCTGCTCTATGCGGTGGGCCGGCAGATGGCCGAGCGCCTGACCCGCACCACCCAGAAAGTCAGCGACCTGGCGTTTCTCGACGTCACCGGCCGCGTGGCCCGCACGTTGCTCGAACTGACCAAGCAGCCGGACGCCATGACCCATCCCGACGGCATGCAGATCAAGATCACCCGCCAGGAAATCGGCCGCATCGTCGGCTGCTCCCGGGAGATGGTCGGCCGCGTGCTGAAGACCCTGGTGGATCAGGGCCTGGTGTCGGTGAAGGGCAAGACCATGGTGGTGTTCGGCACGCGCTAGGGCTTGCTCTGCCCTGTGGGAGCGACTTTCCGGGTCGCGATCTGGAGATCGCTCCCACAGAGGCTAGCCGCATGGCTCAAGCCGAACAACCCCCGCAGCGCCGCACCCGGGTCGTCGGCCCGCATGAAGGCCTCCCCCACGAGAAATGCATGAACGCCGGCCTGGTGCATGGCCGCCACGTCGGCGGTCGTGTGGATGCCGCTTTCGGTGACGGCGAGCACGCCTTCGGGCAGCTCCCGGCACAGCTCGAAGGTGGTCTCCAGCCGGGTCTCGAAGGTACGCAGGTCGCGGTTGTTGATGCCCACCAGGCGGGGCGACAGGGTCAGCGCCTGCTCCAGTTCCGCGGCATCGTGCACTTCCACCAGCACGTCGAGGCCTTCCTCCTGCGCCTGGGCGTAAAGCGAGCGCAGTTGCCCGGCATCCAGCGCGGCGACGATGAGCAGCAGACAGTCAGCGCCGATCGCCCGGGTCTGGGTGACCTGATAGGGATCGATGATGAAATCCTTGCGCAGAACGGGCAGCTCGGCGACACGGCGGGCGGCCTGCAGATGTTCGTCGGCGCCGCAGAAGAAGTCCCGGTCGGTGAGCACCGACAGGCAGGTGGCGCCGGCGGCCTGATAGGCGGCGGCGATGGCCGCCGGGTCGAAGTCGGCGCGGATCACGCCCCGGCTCGGTGAGGCCTTCTTGATCTCGGCGATGACGGCGCTGCTGCCGGGTACGGCGGCGCGGCACAGCGCGTCGGCGAAGCCGCGCACGGGCGCTGCCTGCCGGGCCCGGGCCGCCAGGTCTGCGCTGGGCGTGCGGCGTCTGTGCTCGGCGATCTCCTCGCGCTTCCTGGCCACGATGGTGTCGAGAATGGTGGCGCTCATGACGCCCCCAGCTCCGAGGTGAGACGAACCAGCTCGTCCAGGCGTTCCTGTGCCAGGCCGGCGCCGATGGCTTCCCGCGCCCGTTTGACGCCGTCGCTCAGGCTCGCGGCCACGCCGGCGGCATAGATGGCCGCGCCGGCGTTGAGGCTGACGATGTCGGCGGCCGCGGAGTCGGCTTCCGTGAGCGCCCGGCGGACCAGCGCCAGGCTCGATTCCGGCGAATCGGAGCGCAATTCCGCGGCCGGGCGGCGGCTGATGCCGAAATCTTCCGGGGCGATCTCGAAGCCGTCGATGCGGCCGTCTTTCAGTTCGACCACGTAGGTGCTGGCGTCCAGGGCGATCTCGTCCAGGCCGTTGCTGTGCACCACCAGCACGTGCTCGGCATCGAGCAGCTTCAATACCCGGGCCAGGGTTTCCTGAAACTGCGGATTGAACACGCCGATCACCTGACGGCGGGCGCCGGCGGGATTGGTCAGCGGGCCCAGCAGATTCATCAGCGTACGCACCCCCAGCTCCTGGCGCACCGGCGCGGCATGTTTCATGGCGCCGTGGTGGGCCTGGGCGAACAGGAATCCCACCCCCACCTCGCGGATGCAGCGGGCGATCTGCTCCGGGGTCAGGGCGAGATTCACGCCGGCGGCTTCCAGCACGTCGGCGCTGCCGCTGGCGCTGGTCATCTTGCGATTGCCGTGTTTGGCCACGTGGGCGCCGGCGGCGGCAGCCACGAAGGCGGCGGCGGTGGAGACGTTGAAGAGTTTCGCGCCGCTGCCGCCGGTGCCGCAGGTATCCACCAGATGAGGCACGTCCACCGTGACCCGGGTGGACAGCGCGCGCATGGTTTCGGCCGCGCCGGCGATCTCCTCGGCGGTCTCGCCCTTCAGGCGGAAGCCCATGAGCAGGGCGCCGATCTGCGCCGGCGTGGCCTCTCCCGACATCACCTGGGCGAACACCTGGCGGGACTCGGCCTGACTGAGCGTCTGGTGCTCAGCCAGTCGTGCCAGTGCGGTCCGTACGTCCATGATGATCTCCGGTGAGGAAGTTGCGCAGCAGATCGTGACCCGTGGTGGTGAGGATCGACTCGGGGTGGAACTGCACGCCTTCGATGGGCAGCTCGCGGTGCCGCAGCCCCATGATTTCGTCCATGTCGCCGTTTTCGAGCTCTGTCCAGGCGGTAATCTCCAGGCAGTCCGGCAGCGACTCCCGGGCAACGATCAGCGAGTGATAGCGGGTGGCCTCGAACGGCTGCGGCAGGCCGCGGAATACCCCCTGGCCGTCGTGATGAATCAGCGACGTCTTGCCGTGCATGACCTGCCGGGCCCGCACGACCTTGCCGCCGAACACCTGGCCGAGCGCCTGATGACCCAGGCAGATGCCCAGAATCGGTATGCGTCCGCCGAACTCACGAATCACGTCCATGCTGATGCCGGCCTCGTTGGGCGTGCAGGGCCCTGGCGATATGACGATCATCTCCGGCGCCAGCCGTTCGATCCCGTCCAGACTGATCTCGTCGTTGCGGTGAACCTCCACAGCAGCGCCGAGCTCGCCCAGATACTGGACGACGTTGTAGGTGAACGAGTCGTAGTTGTCGATCATCAGCAGCATGGGATGTTTATCCGTTTGATGTGTAATGGTCTTTGTGTTGGATCGATCGGTCCGTTGTTATCCCGCCCACCTTCAGGCTGCTGCTTCATTGTGACGCGGGAGCTTTCGTAGTTTTGCAGCGGCGGCACGCTGCGCGACGCGCAAGTCGTATCGTGCTTGCAGGTTCATCCACATCTCGGCGCTCGTGCCGAAGTAGTGGCCGAGCAGAATGGCTGTCTCAGCCGTGACCGAACGCTCTTCGTTGACGATACCGGTAATGCGGTTGGCCGGAATCTTCAGATCCTTGGCAATCCGGTAAGCAGAGAGATCCAGCGGCTCGAGAAACTCCTCGCGCAGGATTTCGCCAGGGTGTACCGGCGCCAGTTTCTTGCTCATTGTCGGCCTCCGTTCAATGCTCAGACTCTGATTCAGCCCGGCTCTGCAAAGTTCTCAGTGTCTCGACACCGGAACGTCGTAATCACGATCTTTCGTCTGACCTAAACCGGCATTATGAGTCCCGTACATAGCTACATCAAACGTAACTATTCACGATTCAGCCTCGAGTTCGTCCCGAACGGACGCGCACTGCGCCCTGCCAGCACGGCTGCTGCGGCCAGAGCGGCGAGATGATCCGCGCCGAACAACACAAAACCGGGACCCTGCTCCACAGGCTGGCTCGTGGCATGATGGACACCCGTGCGGAACCTACCGGGCGGCGCAGGTCCAAGGCATCACGGAGCGTGTTGCAACGAGGGAGAAAACAGGCATGAGCAAGTGGGTCAATGGTGCCCTGCTGCTGACGGCGGCTCTGGCGGGCGGCTGCGCGAGCGTCGAGGCCACCCAGGAGGAACGCCAGGCGCGGGAAGCGGCGAAGAAGGAGAGCATTCAGGACATTCTCAGTCAGCCGCTGGCCAACGAAGACTATTCCGAGGAAGAACGCTGTCTGTCTACCTATTCCTATCGCAGCGTCGATGTCCTCGACGACCAGCACGTCCTGTTCAAGGGTACGGGCGGGCGCCTGTGGCTGAATACCCTGCGGCAGCGCTGTGTCGGCCTGCGCGCCCAG
This sequence comes from Gammaproteobacteria bacterium, assembly GCA_034522075.1. Taxonomy (GTDB): domain Bacteria; phylum Pseudomonadota; class Gammaproteobacteria; order Pseudomonadales; family Azotimanducaceae; genus UBA7803. The sequence continues at coordinate 36,525 of JAXHLO010000009.1, forward strand.
GATACCCTGAGCTTCGAGCTGCGGGACAATCGGCTGTGCGACATGGACCGCTTCGAGTCCGTGGATACCTTCGCCTACATGACCCGCACCAGCGCCACCTGCACGCTCGGGAAATTCTCGCCGGTGACGGCGGAACAGGTACAGGCCATCGAGGCGGCTGTGAAAGAGTCGCGTCAGCGCAACTGAAGCCCGGCAGCGGGCCTCAGGGCGTTTCCCGGAGGATGGCCTGCACGCCCGCCAGGGCGATGGCAACCGCCTGCTGTCGAACCTCGGCGCGGTTGCCGCTGAGTTGATGGCGCGCGCTGTGTACGCACTGGGGCTGCGGGTCGGCCATGGCCCAGGCGAACCACACGGTGCCCACCGGCGCCAGCAGATCGCCGCCGTCCGGGCCGGCCACGCCGGTCACCGAGACGCTTACGCCGGCATCGCAGGCGGCCAGCGCGCCCTCGGCCATTTCCCGGGCGGTGGGTTCACTCACCGCCCCATGGCTGTCCAGAGTCTGTTGCTGCACGCCGATCATGCGGATCTTGGCCGACAGCCGATAGGTCACGAAGGCCCCTTCGAACCATGTGGAGCTGCCGGGTACGCCGGTGAGTTCGGCGGCGATCATGCCGCCGGTGCAGGATTCCGCAGTGACCAGAGTTATCCCGCGGCTGCTGAGCAGCCGGGCCACATCGGCGATGAGTTGATTGTTGCCGTCCATACTCGAACAATAGCGCCCTCTCTGGCAGGCCGGACATCCGTATTTCCACGACAACGCTGAACAGACTCGCGGCCGGCTACCTGCGGCTGCTGGATTTCCCTCGTGCCGTGCTGGCCGTGATTGCGGGTGTCCTGCTGCTGTCCGCCTACTATGCCACGCACTTCAGCTTCGATGCCTCCTCGGACACTCTGGTGGTGCAGGGCGATCCGGACCTGGCGGCCTATCTGCGCGTATCCGAGCGGTTCGGCGGCGACGAATTTCTGCTCATGACCTTCCGCCCGGACCAGGGCGATGCCCTCGAGCCGGAGAACCTGGAGACCCTGGCGGAGCTCGAAGACGATCTTCAGGCCGTCGACGGCGTGGCCGACGTCTTCTCCATACTGGACGTGCCGTTGCTGCAGAGTCCGCCGCTGCCGTTGACCGAGCTGGCGGAAGAGGTCCGTACGCTGCGCACCCCTGGGGTGGATCTCGACCTGGCCCGCGAAGAACTCACCGGCAGTCCGCTGTTCCGCGATCTGCTCATTACCGACGACGCCGGCACCAGCGCGCTGCGTATCGATCTGGCCTTGTCCAGCGAGCTGACGTCGGTAGAGCAGAAGCGTGCCGAGCTGCGGGTGCGCCAGCGCGAGCTGGCGCAGCAAGGAAAAGAGCTGCCCGAGCAAGCCCAGCAGCGTCTCGACGAACTCGACGCACGCCAGGAGGTGCTGCGCGACGACTATCTCGCGGCCCGCGATCGCCTGATCGCCGAGGTGCGCGACATCCGCGACCGCTACCGCGACCACGGTGAGCTGCATCTGGGCGGGGTTCCCATGATCTCCGCCGACATGGTGGCGTTCGTGAAGAGCGATCTGGCGGTTTTCGGTGTGGCCGTGGTGCTGCTCATCATGCTCATGCTGTTCGCCTTCTTCCGTCACTGGCGCTGGGTGGCGCTGCCCATCCTGACCAGCGTGGCCACGGTGCTCATTACCGTGGGCATTCTCGGCGCAGCCGACAAACCGGCCACCGTGGTGTCGTCCAACTTCGTCGCACTGCTGGCCATCATCACCACCTCGCTGACCATTCATCTCATTGTCCGTTACCGCGAGCTGACCTTCCGCCAGCCGGAGCTGACGCTGCGGGAGGTGGTACGCGAGACCATGGTGAGCAAGTTCGCGCCGTGCCTGTACAACGCCCTGACCACCGTGGCCGCCTTCGGCTCGCTCATGGCGGCAGACATCGTGCCGGTGGAGGATTTCGGCTTCATGATGTGCCTGGGGATCATGGTGGGGCTGATCACTACGTTCACCTTCTTCCCGGCGGCTCTGCTGCTGCTGCCGTCCCGGGCCCCGGCTCCCGAACTCAATCGGGAGTTGACTCTCACCCGGGTGATGGGCGAGTTGTCGCGCTGGCGCTATGTGGGTATCACCGTGATCGGCGTGGTCTGTGCCGTGGTTGCCGCCTACGGCGTCAGCCGGGTGAGCATGGACAACCGCTTCCTCGATTACTTCTACGAAGACACCGACATCTATCAGGGCATGTATTTCGTCGACCGGCACCTGGGCGGCACCATTCCGTTCGATGTGGTGGTGACCTTCGACCCTTACGACCCGGTGGAGGAAGGCGACGACTTTTTCTTCGCCGGCGAGGAGACCTTTCCGGAGCGCTACTGGTTCACCCGCAGCAAGCTCGACCGCCTGCTGCGCCTGCACCGCTTCATCGATGAGCAACCCGGTGTAGGCAAGGTCGTGTCCGTTGCCTCCCTGGACATGATCGGCAGTCAGCTCAAAGACGGCGAACCGCTTTCCAGCGCCGAGATCGCCGGGGTGCTCGGCGCTTTACCGGAGAACCTGCGCGGCGACCTCATCGCACCCTACGCTCACCCGGAATCAGGCCAGATGCGGCTCAATGGCCGCATCATCGAGAGTGGGCCGAATTTCGACCGGGCCGACCTGGTTCGCAGGATCAAGGCTTTTGCCGTCGAGGAGCTGGGCTTCACTCCCGAAGAGGTGGTGGTCACCGGCATGATGGTCATGTTCGACAACATGTTGAAGCAGCTTTTCGGTTCGCAGATCGACACCCTGGGCTACGTGCTGGCGGCGGTGCTGGTGATGTTCCTGGTGCTGCTGCGCTCCGTCACCTACGCCGTGCTCGGGGTCATTCCCAACATCCTGGCGGCGGCTGCCGTCATCGCCGTGATGGGTTATGCGGCCATTCCCCTGGACGTGATGACCATCACCATCGCCGCCATCGCCGTGGGCATCGGTGTGGATGGCGCCATCCATTACCTGCACCGCTTCCGCGAGGAACGTGAGAAGGAAGACGACGTTCGCCTGGCGGTGGCCTGGGCGCACGCGACCATCGGCCGCGCCCTGTACTTCACCACGCTCACGATCATGGTGGGCTTCTCGGTGCTGACCCTGTCGAACTTCGTGCCGACCATTCTCTTCGGGCTGCTCACCGCGGTGGCCATGGGGCTGGCCCTGCTCGCCAACCTGCTGCTGCTGCCGAGCCTGCTGGTGCTGTTCCTCGGCGCGCCGCGGCGGGAGCTGCCGGTGCGTTAGCGGAACCTGGCTTCCGCCATGGCCGCGGCGCGGAAGATGGCGCGGCCTTTGTTCATGCTCTCTTTCCACTCCAGCCGGCCCACGGAGTCCGCCACCACGCCGCCGCCGGCCTGGATGTAGAGAATGCCGTCCTTCACCACCGCGGTGCGGATGGCGATGGCCGTGTCCATGTTGCCGTTCCACGCCAGATAGCCCACGGCGCCGCCGTAGATGCCGCGTTTCACCGGTTCGAGTTCGTCGATGATCTCCATGGCGCGAATCTTCGGTGCGCCGGACAGCGTCCCCACCGGCAGGGTGGCGCGCAGCACGTCCATGGCGCTGAGGCCGTCCGCCAGCGTGCCGGTGACGTTGCTGGATATGTGCATGACGTGGGAGTAGCGCTCGATGGTGAATTTCTCGGTCACCTCCACCGAACCGGTTGCCGCCACCCGGCCCACATCGTTGCGGCCTAAGTCGATGAGCATCAGATGCTCGGCGAGCTCCTTCGGGTCGGCGAGGAGTTCCTGCTCCAGCGCCCGGTCTTCCTCCGGCGTGTGACCGCGGCGCCGGGTGCCCGCCAGGGGCCGGTTGATGATCATGCCGTCTTCCAGCCGGGCCAGAATCTCCGGCGACGAGCTGACGATCTGAAAATCGTCCAGGTCCATGAAGTACATGTACGGCGACGGGTTGAAGCTGCGCAGGGCCCGGTACAGGTTGATGGGGTCGGAGGCGAACGGAATGGACATGCGCTGGGACAGCACCACCTGCATGACGTCGCCGGCGCGGATGTAGTCGCGGATCTTCTCCACCGCTTCCTTGAAGGCGCCCTCGCCGAACTCGGAGACGAAGTCGCTTTCTTCCACCGGCTGATTGGCCGTGGATCCCGGAATGGGCGGCACGGCGCCGGTGAGGGTGGTGCACAGCTTGTGCAGCCGCTCCAGCGTGTGCTGGTAGATGTCGGGCTCGGCCGGGTCCGCCAGGCTGATGAGCTGCATGCGCCCGCGCAGGTTGTCGAACACCACCACGTCCTCGGACACCATGAGCACCATGTCCGGGGTGCCCAGCGGATCCGGCGGCGCGCCTTCGGCCAGACGCTTTTCCACGTAGCGCACGCAGTCATAGCCGAAATAGCCCACCAGACCGCCATAGAAGCGCGGCAGCTCGTCCAGGTCGGCCACCCGGTAGCGCTGCTGAAACGTTTCCACGAACTCGAGCGGATCGTCGCAGGCGAGAGATTCCACCACCTCGCCGTCGGTGGTCACCGTGACGTCGCGGCCGCTGACCCGGATCACCGTGCGGCACGGCAGGCCGATGATCGAGTAGCGGCCCCATTCCTCGCCGCCGTGGGCGGATTCCAGCAGATAGGAATAGGGCCCCTTGGCGAGCTTCAGATAGGTGGACAGGGGGGTATCCAGATCCGCCAGGGTTTCCACCACCACGGGGATGCGGTTGTAGCCCAGCGCCGCCAGTTCGGCGAAGCGTTCTGCGCTCAGCGGCTCGGTGGACGGCTCGGTCATGACGACGGCGTTCCCGCTGTCAGCAGCTCGCGGAATGAGGTGATGACGGCGTCGGCACCCAGTTCGTGGGCCGGCGTGCCGTGATTGTAGCCGTCGGCCACGCACACGATGGCGCACCCGGCCGCCCGGGCGCAGGCCACGTCGGTGGCGGAATCGCCGACGAACAGCACCTGATGCGCCGGCAGGTCCAGCGCGCGGCAGGCGTAGATGGCCGGGTCGGCGGCAGGCTTGGGCAGGGCGGCCGTGTCGCCGCAGACCACAACGTCGAAGTAGGTGTTGAGGCCGAGAATCTCCAGCAGCGCTTCGGTCAGTACCGTGCGCTTGTTGGTTACCACGGCCAGCCTGGAGCCGCCGGCGCGCAGAGCATCCAGGGTTTCTTCGACCGCGGGATAGATCGTGCTGCGGTCGGCGATGTGGGACTGATAGTGGTCGATGAAGCCGTTCAGCAGAGCGTCCAGATCAGCCGTCGCCGTGGGGTCGGTGCTGCCGTTGCCGTCCCCCTGCTGATGCGCCAGTGCCTGGGTGACCAGCACCCGGGCGCCGTGGCCCACCCAGTGACGGGTCAGGGCCTCGTCCACGGGCTGCAGGCCGTTGCTGGTGAGGGCGTGATTCAGCGCCGCGTTGAGGTCCGGCGCCGTGTCCACCAGGGTGCCGTCCAGGTCGAACAGATAACCGCGAAAATCCGGCACGGCGGTCAGGCGAGGGCTTCGCGCATGGCGCGAATGGTGGATGCATAGTCGTCGGTGCCGAAAATGGCCGAGCCGGCGACGAAGGTGTCTGCTCCGGCATCGGCCGCCGCGCGGATGTTGTCCGCCTTGATGCCGCCGTCGATCTCCAGGCGCACGTCGCGGCCGGCGGCGTCGATGACCGCGCGGGCAGCGCTCAGTTTGGCCAGGCTCGACGGAATGAACGCCTGCCCGCCGAAGCCGGGATTCACCGACATGACGAGCACCAGATCGACCAGGTCGATGACCTCGTCGAGCACGGTGAGCGGGGTCGCCGGGTTGAACACGATGCCCGGGCTGGCGCCGCCCTCGCGGATCATGGTCAGGGTGCGGTGCAGGTGTTCCGTGGCCTCGGGATGCACGCTGATGATGTTGGCGCCGGCATCGAGAAAGTCGCCGATGAGCCGGTCCACCGGTTTGACCATCAGATGCACGTCCATGGTGCAGTCGATGCCGCCGCGGCGCAGCGACTTCAGCACCAGCGGGCCGATGGTGAGATTGGGCACGTAGTGGTTGTCCATGACGTCGAAATGAATGACGTCGGCGCCGGCATTCAGGACATCGTCGATCTCTTCGCCCAGGCGGGCGAAATCGGCGGACAGAATCGAGGGGGCTATCCAGTATTTCATGGCGCGTATTCTACCCGGCCCGGCGCCGATAGCGACGCCCGGGCGCAGCGGATTCAGCGGCCGTGCGGGAGCAGCGTATCCAGCGCTTCGCGCAACTGCCACATGCGCCGTTCCGCCAGGGCCGTGGCGGCGGCGTCGGCATCGGCGGGCAGGCGGTCCGGATGCCAGCGCGCCACGCGGCGGCGATAGGCCAGGCGGATGGCCTCCTCGCCGTCGTCGGGTTTCACGCCGAGGAGGTCGCGGGCGCGTTCTGCCGGGTCGTCCAGGGGCAGCAATGCCGCCATAACCAGAGCCTGCTGGGCCAGCGCTTCGCGGTCGCAGCCGAGCCGCTCACCCAGGGCGAGCAATTCACTGGTGGCCCCTGGGCTGTCAGCCAGAGCACACATGCGGCACAGGGTGTCCAGAGTCAACTCCCGCAGCACCGGATGCTCGGTCAGTTCCTGGCTGCACGAGCGGGCCATGGCATCGAAGGGAAAGGCGTCGTCGCGTCCGGCGTGGAACCACACCATGGCCTCCTGGCGCCGCTCCGGGGTGAGTGCCAGGCGGCTCATCAGCCGCTCGGTCTGGCGCAGATGGGCGGAGCCCACCTCGCCGGAAGCCTCGGCAATGCGCCCCAGCGCGGCAAATACGAAGCGCAGGCTCGCCGGGGCGAACAGGCCGTCCGCCGGGGTTCTTGTCGCCGCCGTTTGGGCGCTGCCGTTGACGCTGTCCAGCAGATGACCGAGGACGATGCCGGCGGCTACCCACCAGACCAGCGCCGCCGGCGAGGCCGGGGCGAATGTCAGGGCGGCGGCGGCGCCGAGTGCCTTGCCGGCCCAGCGGGGCATGATTGTGGGAATGGCGGCCATGTCAGCAGAGTACGCCCATGGCAGCGAGGAAAGCGCGACGGATTAGCCGGCGGATTTGTGACCGGAATCACGAATTGCGGCGATGGTGGGCGTTTACGGCAGCGAGCTGGTCGGCGGTGCCGATGTCGCTCCAGTAGCCGTCGAACACCTGGGCGCTCAGGGCGCGCTGTTCCAGCAGGGCGAAAAGCACCTCGCGCAGGGAGAACGGCTCGGCGCTGCGGCCCTGGAACGCGGCCGGGTCGAGCACGCCGATACCGCAGTAGACATGGCTGTCGCCGCGGCCGCTGATCCGCCCGGCGCGGATATCGAAGTCGCCCCGGTGGCGGAACGCCGGCCGCGGCGTCACCAGCAGGCGGCCCAGGTCGCCGGGCCCCAGGCGGGTGTCCAGCGTCGTGAAGTCGAAGTCGGTGTAGATGTCGGCGTTCAGCACCACGAACGGTTCGCCGCCCAGCAGGGGCAGGGCTTTGACGATGCCGCCGCCGGTATCCAGCAGTTCGGGCTCCAGACTGTAGCTGATGCGTACGCCGTGGCCCGTGCCGCTGCCGAACGCATCGACGATCTGCTGACCCAGATGATGCAGATTCACCACCACGTCGCGGATGCCCGCGGCCGCCAGCCAGCGCAACTGGTGAGCCAGCAGCGGCTCGCCGCCCACTTCGGCCATGGCCTTGGGAATGCGCTCGGTCAGCGGGCGCAGCCGCTCGCCGCGCCCGGCCGCGAGAATCATGGCCTTCATGCCAGCGCCTCCAGCCGCGCACGCGCCGACGGCAGCACGGCAGCCGTGTGCTCGGCCAGAGAGCGCAGCTCGGGATAGGCGGCGGCCAGGGTGCTGATTCGTTCCAGCACCGGGACGATGTGGCACAGATGAGAATCGCGGCCGTCGCGCAGATACAGACGGGCGAAGATCCCCACGGCCTTGAGCTGACGCTGCAGGGCCACCAGATCCAGGTCTGCGGCAAAGCGCGCCCGGTCGACCGGCAGCGGAGTCTGCTGCAGGTAAACGTCGCGCCAGTGAGCCACGGCATCTTCCGGCAACTGGTAGTAGCAGTCGCGCAGCAGCGAAGCCAGATCGTAGGTGGCCGGGCCCCTGAGGGCGTCCTGAAAATCCACCACGCCTGCCGTGCCGTCGTCGCGGAGCAGCAGGTTGCGGGCGTGGAAATCCCGGTGCACGCAGCAGCGCGGCTGGGCATCGGTGGCGGCCAGCAGGTGTTCGAATGCCTCTGCCAGGGCGTCCGGCGCAGGCTCGCCGAGCAGCGCGCCGAGGCACCAGGTGACGTAGATGTCCAGCTCGTCGGCAAAGCGCTGGCGGCTGTAGGGCGGGATGGCCGGGTCGTCGATGGCCTGCAGCCGGTGCAGGGTGGCCAGGGCGGCAGGCAGCACCGCGTCGGGCCCCCGGCGGGCGTAGACATCGGCAAAGTGTACGTCGCCCAGGTCGGTCATCAGAAAGAACCCGCGCCCGGCGTCCTCGGCGAGCAGCCGCGGCACACCGATGCCGTGAGCGGCGAACAGCCGCGCCAGGGTGACGAACTGGTCGTTGTTCTCCAGATCCGGCGGCGAGGCCATGACCACGTGGCTGGCGCCGGTCCCGCGCACCCGGTAGAAGCGCCGGTGGCTGGCTTCCACGGCCAGCGGCTGCCACTGAAGCGGCCCGGGCGGTGTGTCGCTCAAACGTGTCAGTTGGTCCTGCGACCAGTGTCGAAGTGCTTCGTCCATGGGCCCATGACAGCGCGAAAAGCGTATGATGCGCGCGATGCGAATTCGGTGGAACAGGGGCGGCCCGCTTGGGCTCACAGGGCCGTGTGGTGTATCGCCAGTAGTGCGGCGCCCCATGCTCCTCATCGGGCTGTGTCTGCTGGGGTTCGCCGGCGCGCACGCTGCTGCGCACGCTGCCGATGAGCCGCGGGTGCCCGACGATCTCGCCGCCAGTCTGTGGGAGCCCAACGCCGCAGATGCACCGGGGTATTGCACCGGCAGATACCGCACGTTCGACTTTCCCCATCCGCGGGATGCCGAGGACGCCGACTTTCCCGTCCATGCCAGCGGCGAGCGGGCCGCCTACCAGGTCGACGGCGAGATCGAGCTGGACGGTGAGGTGAGCATCGTTCAGGGCAACCGCACCCTGCGCTCGGCCCGGGCCCGGCTGGATCACGGCAGCGGGGACGGTGTCATGTCCGGCGGTATTCGGGTGGAGGAGCCCGGCCTGGTGATGATCGGCGAGCGCGCTGAGGTCAACATCAACACCCGGGCGGCGCGGTCGGAAGACGTTCAGTTCGTGCTGCTCGACAGTGAGCTGCGCGGCCGGGCGGAGACCGTGTCCCGTGATCAGGCCGGTACCCTGGTCATGTCCGGCGGCGCGTTCACCCGCTGCGAGCCGGGCAACAACAACTGGCGGCTGTCGGCTTCGTCGGTGACGGTGGAAGAGGGCGAAATATTCGGCCTGGCCCGCAATGCGGTGATGCGCGTGCGCGACGTGCCCGTGTTCTACGCGCCCTACGTGCGCTTTCCGGTTACCGACGACCGCCAGTCCGGCTGGCTGTTTCCGAATATGGGTTACTCGGACGAGGACGGCACTGATATATCGCTGCCCTACTATCTGAATCTGGCGCCGGATTACGACGCCACGATCATGCCGCGCTACGTCAGTGAACGCGGATCGGGCCTGGAAACGGAGTTCCGCCACCTGTCGCGGTGGGAGGAAACCACCCTGACCGGCGCGTTCCTGCACCAGGATGAGCTGTTCGACGGCACGTTTCAGCGTAAGGATTTCGACGAGCTGGCCGCCGCCGGTGAAGTGAGCGGCGAGTTCGACCCGGCCGACCGCTGGCTCTACGCCGTGGATCATGACGGCGCCGTGGGTCCGTTCAGCACGCGCATCGACTACACCGCTGTCAGCGACCGGGATTATTTCCGTGATCTTGGCAGCGATCTGGGCGTCTCCAGCCGCATCGAGCTCGAGCGTCTGGGCGAAGTGCAGTACGCGTCCGGCGGGCTGCTGGTGCGCCTGTGGGCGCAACGTTTTCAGCGCCTGGATGAAGGCCGGGTGGATCCGTATCAGCGTCTGCCGGCCCTGGGCCTGACCTATGCCGGCAATCTGCCCGGGCCGTTCGAGTGGTCGCTGGGCGCTGAGCACTCGTCGTTCGACCGGGACAACGACGCCTTGAGCGGCATCACTGCGGCCGTGGGCGACCGGCTGCACGTGGAGCCGCGGCTGCGTCTGCCGTTCAGCGCTCCCTGGGGCTTTCTCACGTTCACCGGCGGCTTCCGTCACACCCGCTACGATCTGCGCGACGTTCCGGAGGCTGTGGACCCTGAACCGGAGCGCAACATCGGGCTCGGCAGCGTGCACGGCGGGCTGTTCTTCGAGCGCGAGCTGTCCTGGTTCGGCGTCGATCTGGTGCAGACCCTGGAGCCGCAACTCTACTACCTGTATCAGGAATTCGCGCCCCAGGACGAGCTGCCGCGCTTCGACGCCACCGCGCTCACCTTCAGCTACAGCCAGCTCTTCCGCGACAACCGCTTTGCCGGCGTGGACCGCATCGGCGATGCCAATCAGTTGAGCGTCGGGGTCACCAGCCGCTTCGTCAACGCCGCCAGCGGCCGGGAGTATTTCCGCGCCAGCCTCGGCGAGATCGTCTACTTCGAAGACCGCCGGGTTACGCTGGGCGGCACCGTGGGCGACGACGAGCGGCAGAGCACCTCGGCGCTCGCTGCGGAGCTGGCCGCCAACGTGGCCGGCGCCTGGAGCCTCAGCGGCACCGTTGTGTGGGACCACCACGATGATAAGGTGGAAGAGGCGGCTGCCGGGCTGCAATACCGGCGCGACAACCGCCACATCGTCAATCTGGGCTACCGCAAGCGCATTCAGGGCGACATCGACCAGACCGACGTGTCGTTCAACTGGCCGGTTTCCAAGCACTATTCAGTGGTGGGACGATGGAACTACGATGTGGTCAGTGGTCGAACCGTTGAGGGATTCGGCGGCATCGAGTACAACGACTGCTGCTGGCGCATCCGCGTCATGGCCCGCCGCTTTCTCGACAGCCCCACCGGACGCAACCTGGACACCGCCGAAGCGGACGAAGGCATATTCCTGCAGGTCGTGTTCAAGGGTCTGGCCGGGTTCGGCAACAAATTGGAATCAGTCCTGGAGCGCGGCATCCGGGGTTACAGAGCGGAGACGGCGAATGGGAATTAGCAAGAGGTTCGGCACATACTGTAGGAGCGACCTCCAGGTCGCGACTGGAAAGTCGCTCCTACCCTGGCTGGTTCCCCTCCTGGCCCTGCTCCTGGCGGCTGCGCCGCTGCGGGCCGAATACCGGGAGCTCGACGCCATCGTCGCCGTGGTCAACGACGATGTGGTGCTGGCCTCCGAGCTGCGCTCGCGGCTCGATCAGGTACGCCAGCAGATCGCCGAATCGGACATGCAGGCGCCGCCCTTGAACGTGCTCGTCAGCCAGATCATGGAGCGCCTCATTCTCGAAAATCTGCAGCTCCAGGAGGCCGAGCGCCGCGGCGTGCAGGTCGACGACGAAACCCTGACCCGCGCGGTGATGTCGTTTGCCGATCAGAATAACCTGACCCTGGAGCAGTTCCGCGAAGTACTGGCCCGCGACGGGGTGCCCTATGCCGAGTTCCGTGAGCAGATCCGCCGCGAGATGATCATCAACCGGCTGCAGCGCAATCTGGTGAGCCGGCGCATTGCCATCAGCGACAAGGATATCGACGACCTGCTGACGTCTCCCTACTACCAGCAGATGCTGTCGGACGAATACCGCATCGGCCATATCCTGCTGACCATCGCCGAAGATGCCTCTGAAGAGGCGGTGCAGGAGGCACGGCAGCAGGCCGGAACCATCGTCGAGGAACTGCGTGATGGTGCCAGCTTCCGCGAGATGGCAATCGCGCATTCCTCGGCTTCCACTGCGCTGGAAGGCGGCGATCTGGGCTGGCGCAAGGCCGGCGAGCTGCCGTCGCTGTTCGCCGAGGAGGTGCTGCAGCTCGAGAAGGGGGAGACCGCTGATCCCATCGAGACCCGGGGCGCCATTCACATCGTGCAGTTGCTCGACGTGCAGGGGGCGAGTACCCAGAGCGAGCAGCAGGCCGAGTTGCGGCACATTCTGGTGCAGCCCTCCGAGATCCGCAGCGAGGCGGAGGCCGAGGAGCTGATCCGCGACATCCATGGCCAGCTCGAGGAAGGCGCGGACTTCGCGGAACTCGCCGAGCGTTATTCCGAAGACCCGGGCAGCGCACTGAACGGCGGCGACCTGGGCTGGACGTCGGGGGAGGAATTCGTCCCCGAATTCCGCGAAGCCATGCGGGCGACCCCCACCGGAGAACTGTCGGAGCCGTTCCGCTCCGAATACGGCTGGCACGTGCTCGAAGTTCAGGACCGGCGCGAGCAGGATATGAGTCAGGAAGCGCGGCGCCGGATGGCCATGCAGATCCTGCATCAGCGGCGCTTCGACGAAGAGCTGCAGGAATGGCAGAAAGAGCTGCGCGACGAGGCCTACGTCGAGATGCGCATCGGCCAGGCGGATGCTGGCGCTAACGCCGGGTGAACCGGCGGGCATCGGCCCCGACCTCGTCGTCACCCTGGCGAGCCGGGCCCGCGACGCCGATTGGGTCGCCGTAGCCGATCCCGAGCTGCTCGCCCAGCGGGCCCGCCTGCTCGGGCTGCCGCTTACTGTGGAAACCGACCCGTCCCGCCCGGCTCGCGCTGCCGGGCGCCTGACCGTCGTGCCCGTGTCCCTGGCTGCGCCGGTGACGCCGGGCGAATTGTCCACGGCCAACGTCGACTACGTTCTGGAAACCCTGCGCGAAGCTGCCGATGGCTGTCTGGCCGGGCGTTACCGGGGCATGGTCACGGGCCCGGTGCAGAAATCCATCATCAACGATGCCGGCCGGGCGTTCTCCGGCCACACCGAGTTCCTCTGCGAGCGGGCCGGCGCGGAGGACGTGGTCATGCTGCTGGCGGCCGGCAACCTGCGGGTGGCCCTGGCCACCACCCACCTGCCGTTGCGCGCCGTCCCCGATGCGGTGACGCGGGAGCTGCTGACCCGGCGTCTGAATCTGCTCATTGACGGCCTGGTGCAGCGCTTCGGCATTGCCGCGCCGCGCATTCTGGTGGCCGGACTCAATCCCCATGCCGGGGAAGGCGGACACCTGGGACGCGAGGAGATCGACGTGATCATGCCGGTGTGTGAGGCGGCCCGGCGCGCCGGCCATGCGGTGCGCGGTCCGTTGCCGGCCGACACGCTGTTCACGCCCGAGTTGCTCGAACACGCCGATGCGGTGCTGGCCATGTACCACGACCAGGGGCTGCCGGTGCTCAAGCATGCCGGCTTCGGCGAGGCCGTCAACGTCACCCTGGGTCTGCCTTTCGTGCGCACGTCGGTGGATCACGGCACGGCGCTGGATCTGGCCGGCAGCGGCCGGGCCCGGGCCGGCAGCCTGCAGGCGGCGCTCGATCTGGCCGGCCGGCTGCTGTGAGAGCCCGCAAACGCTTCGGCCAGCACTTTCTCACCGACCAGGCGGTGCTCACGCAACTCGCCCGCGTCATTCGTCCCCGGAAGGACGATCTGCTGCTGGAAATCGGCCCGGGCCACGGTGCGCTGACCGAGCACCTGCGCGGCACCACGGCGCGCTATGCGGCCGTGGAGATCGACCGGGACATGGTGCCGTTCCTCAAGGCCCGTTTCGGTGCCGCCGCCGACGGCGGGGTGGAAGTGATCAATGACGATATCCTGCGGGTGGATCTGGCCGCGCTGCTGGGCGGCGGCCCGCGGCGCTGGCGGCTGGTGGGCAACCTGCCCTACAACATCTCCACGCCGTTGATCATCCGCCTGCTCGGCCATCTGCCGCACATCGAGGACATGCACTTCATGCTGCAGCGGGAGGTGGCGGCCCGTCTCGCCGGACAGCCGGGCAGCAAGGCCTGGGGCCGCATCACGGTGCTGACCCAGTATCACTGCGAAGTCGACCAGCTCTTCGATGTGGCGCCGCAGAGCTTCGACCCGCCCCCCAAAGTCTGGTCCGCCGTGGTGCGCCTGGTGCCGCGGGCCGAGAAACTGGACCTGCACCGTCCCGAAGCCCTGGACACGGTGCTGCGCCACGCTTTCTCCCAGCGCCGCAAACAACTCGGCAACGCGTTACAATCCCTGCCATTGGATTGGCAGCGCTGCGGCATCGAGCCCAGCCGCCGGGCCGACGATGTGTCGGTGGCGGAATTCGTCGCGCTGGCCAATGCGCTGAAGGAGCAGTCTGCGCCGTGACCGACATTGCAACCACCGACTTCGCCATAGAAGTCGAAAGCCGCTACGTGGAGGGGGAATCGGACCCCGCCGGCGAACGCTACGTGTTCGCCTATACCATCACCATCCGCAACACCGGCGAGACGGCCGGCCAGCTGCTGAACCGTCACTGGTGGGTCACCGACGGGCAGGGCGACGTGCAGGAAGTGCAAGGGCCGGGCGTGGTGGGGCAGCAGCCGCGCATTCCGCCGGGCGAGTCGTTCCGCTACACGAGTGCCGCGCTCATCAGCACCCCGGTGGGGGCCATGCACGGTCATTACGAATTCCAGCGTGACGACGGCGAGCGTTTCGACGTGGACATCCCCGCGTTCTCTCTGTGCGTGCCTGCCATGGTGCATTGATGGCGACTTATGCCATCGGCGACATTCAGGGCTGCTGCGACGAATTCGATGCGCTGCTCGAACGCATAAGCTTCGAGCCCGGCCGCGATCGGCTGTGGCTGGTCGGCGATCTGATCAACCGCGGGCCGAAATCGCTGGAAGTGATCCGCCGCGTGCGCGCGCTGGGCGATGCGGCGGTCACGGTGCTCGGCAATCACGATCTGCATCTGCTGGCCATTCACTACGGCGGCCATGCGCCGCGCGCGGGCGATACGCTCGATGCGATTCTCGCCGCTGATGATCTCGAGGATATCTGCCGGTGGCTGCGCAGCCTGCCGCTGCTGGCAGAAGATGCGGCGCTCGGCTATGTCATGACCCATGCCGGTGTGCCCCACATCTGGAATCTGCAACAGGCCCGCGAGCGAGCTCATGAAGTGGAGGCGGTGATTCAGGGTGAAGACCATCGAGCCTATTTTTCCGCCATGTACGGCGACCAGCCGGATTGCTGGGATGACGCGCTTACCGGCTTTGACCGCTGGCGCGTTATAACAAACTACTTCACGCGAATGCGTCTGGTGGACGAGCAGGGCCGGCTGGATCTGTCCAGCAAAGGCACGTTGGATGATCTGTCACCCGGCTGGTATCCGTGGTATCAACTGCGCGCACGCGCGCCGCTGGGCCGCAAGATCGTGTTCGGTCACTGGGCCGCGTTGCAGGGTGTTACGCAAGACGCTGATGCCATCGCCCTGGATACGGGTTGCGTATGGGGCGGGACGCTGACAGCGCTGTGTCTGGACACGGGAGAGTTCACCAGTATACCTGCACGTTGACGGTTTTTTGGAAAAAATTTTCCTGGCACTTTCCGGCCAGATGTCTACTCTAAGGCTACGAGCCGCAGAAGCCTGACGAACAAAAACCGACGGAGAAATATCGAGGGGGAAGCAGCAGCACAGGAGGCTGACGATGGGTGTCTTTGAACACTATCAGGAGCGCTACGATGCAGCTCAGGAAGAAGAGCTGTCCCTCCACGAATACCTCGATCTCTGCAAGACCGACCCCAGTGCCTATGCCACCGCCGCCGAGCGGTTGCTGCTGGCGGTAGGCGAACCGGAGTTCGTCGATACGTCGCTCGATCCGCGGCTGTCGAGAATCTTTTCCGAACAAAGTCCTTAAGCGGTACCCCGCCTTCAACGATTTCTACGGGATGGAGGAATCCATCGAGCAGATCGTGTCGTTCTTCCGGCACGCCGCTCAGGGCCTCGAGGAACGCAAGCAGATTCTGTATCTGCTCGGGCCGGTCGGCGGCGGCAAGAGTTCGCTGGCGGAGAAGCTCAAGTCGTTGATGCAGAAAACGCCGTTCTACGCGATCAAGGATTCGCCGGTGAACGAATCGCCCCTCGGCCTGTTCGACCCCACTGAAGATGCCCACATCCTCGAAGAGGATTACGGCATTCCGCGGCGCTACCTCAGAGGTGTGATGTCGCCCTGGGCGGGCAAGCGGCTGCGCGAATTCGGCGGCGATATCACCCGCTTCCGCGTGGTGAAGAAGTACCCGTCCATTCTCGAGCAGGTGGCGGTAGCCAAAACCGAGCCCGGCGACGAGAACAACCAGGACATCTCGGCGCTGGTAGGTAAGGTGGATATCCGCAAGCTGGAGACGTTCGCGCAGAACGATCCGGATGCCTATTCCTATTCCGGCGCATTGTGTAAGGCCAATCAGGGCCTGATGGAATTCGTCGAGATGTTCAAGGCGCCCATCAAGGTGCTGCATCCTCTGCTGACGGCCACCCAGGAAGGCAGCTACAACGGTACCGAGGCCATCGGCTCCATGCCCTTCGACGGCATCGTGCTGGCCCATTCCAACGAATCGGAATGGCAGTCGTTCCGCAACAACAAGAACAATGAGGCGTTCATCGACCGCGTCTACATCGTCAAGGTGCCCTACTGCCTGCGGGTGTCGGAAGAGATCAGGATCTACGAGAAGCTCATTGCCGAGAGTTCCCTGGCGAACTCCCCGTGTGCGCCGGATACGCTGCGCATGCTGGCGCAGTTCTCGGTGCTGTCGCGCATCAAAGAGCCGGAGAACTCCAGCGTCTTCTCGAAGATGCGCGTCTACGACGGCGAGAACCTGAAAGACACCGATCCCAAGGCGAAGACGCTGCAGGA
Organism: Gammaproteobacteria bacterium; assembly: GCA_034522075.1. Taxonomy (GTDB): domain Bacteria; phylum Pseudomonadota; class Gammaproteobacteria; order Pseudomonadales; family Azotimanducaceae; genus UBA7803. Next base: position 53,262 of record JAXHLO010000009.1, read on the forward strand.
ATACCGCGATGCGGCGGGTGTGGATGAGGGCCTCGACGGTCTGTCCACGCGTTTCGCTTTCAAGATTCTCGCCAAGGTCTTCAACTTCGATTCCAGCGAAGTGGCAGCCAACCCCGTGCATCTGATGTACGTTCTCGAGCAGCAGATCGAGCGCGAGCACTTCACCGACGAGACCCGCGAGCGGCTGATCCGCTACATAAAGGAATTCCTCGCGCCGCGCTATGTGGATTTCATCGGCAAGGAAATTCAGACGGCCTATCTCGAGTCTTACTCGGAGTATGGCCAGAACATTTTCGACCGCTACGTGACCTATGCGGATTTCTGGATTCAGGATCAGGAGTATCGCGACCCCGAAACCGGCGACATCCTCGACCGCGCTTCGTTGAACGAAGAGCTCGAGAAGGTGGAAAAACCCGCGGGTATCAGCAATCCCAAAGATTTCCGTCATGAGATCGTCAACTTCGTGCTGCGGGCGCGTGCCAACAACAACGGCCGCAACCCGTCCTGGCAGAGCTACGAGAAGCTGCGCTCGGTCATCGAGAAGAAGATGTTCTCGAACACGGAAGATCTGCTGCCGGTGATCTCGTTCAATCCCAAGTCCTCCAAGGAGGAGCAGCGCAAGCACAACGATTTCGTCGCCCGCATGGTCGAGCGCGGCTACACCGAGAAACAGGTGCGCCTGCTGGCAGAGTGGTTCCTGCGGGTCAGAAAATCGCAATAATGGGCTGTGGGAGCGACCTACAAGCCTGTGGGAGCGGCCTCCAGGCCGCGATTGGTTGGCTGATCTGATCGCGACCTGGAGGTCGCTCGCACATAGCACCCAACCATAGGCAGTACCATGAGCTACATCATCGACCGGCGGTTGAACTCGAAGAACAAAAGTGCCGTCAATCGGCAGCGGTTTCTCGAGCGTTACCGGGGCCACATCAAACGCGCCGTGTCCGATGCCGTGGACAAGCGCAGCATCACGGACATGGACCGCGGCGAAGAGGTCACCATCCCCTCCCGGGATATCTCGGAGCCGGTGTTTCAACACGGCAGCGGCGGGCGCAAGTCCGGTGTGCATCCGGGCAACCGCGAGTTCGTCGAGGGTGACCGCATTGCGCGGCCCGGCGGCGGCGGAAGCGGCGGGGGCGGCGATGCCTCCGACTCGGGCGAAGGCGTCGACGACTTCGTCTTTCAGATCAGCCGCGAGGAATTCCTCGACTATCTGTTCGACGACCTGGCCTTGCCCAACCTGACGAAGCGCCACCTCAAAGGCAACGCCAGCTTCAAATACGAACGCGCCGGCTTTTCCACCGAGGGTGTGCCGGCCAAGCTGTCCGTGTTCCGCACGCTGCAGCAGGCCAAGGCGCGGCGCATCGCCCTCGGCGGCGGTTCCCGCAGGCGCATGGAGGAACTCGAAGACGGCATCAGCGAAGCCGCCGGCGTCGGTGATGAGGTGACGGGTATGCGGCTGCGCACGGAACTCGCCCGGCTCAGGCGCCGCGAAAAGCGGATTCCCTTCCTCGACGACACCGACCTGCGCTACAACCTGCACGTGAAAAAACCGGTGCCTACCTCGCAGGCGGTGATGTTCTGCCTGATGGACGTATCCGGCTCCATGGACCAGGCCACCAAGGACATGGCTAAGCGCTTCTACCTGCTGCTCTACATGTTCCTGAAGCGCCACTACGAACGCACCGAGGTGGTGTTCATCCGCCATCACACCACGGCGCGGGAGGTGGACGAGCACGACTTCTTCTACTCCCGGGAGACCGGCGGCACCGTGGTCTCCAGCGCACTGAAGCTCATGCGCGAGATCATCGACGACCGCTACTCCCCGGACAGCTGGAACATCTATGCCGCCCAGGCCTCGGACGGCGACAACTGGAATGACGACTCGCCGCTGTGCGGCAGATTCCTGGCCGAGTCGCTGCTGCCGCTGGTGCAGTATTTCGCCTACATAGAAATCACCCAGCGCAGCCACCAGGCGCTGTGGCGTGAATACGAACTGCTGGCCGCGGCCCATCCGGAGGCCTTCGCCATGCGCCACATCATGCAGCCGGGCGACATCTTCCCGGTCTTCCACGACCTCTTCCAGAAGCGGGAGGCGGCATGACGGCGGCAGACACTGTAGGAGCGACCTCCAGGTCGCGACTGGAAAGTCGCTCCCACACCCGCCGCCAACCCATCTCCACCGGCAGCGACTGGACCTTCGAGCTGATCGACGACTGCGATCAGCGAGATCGGCCTGCTGGCTGAGGAATACGGCCTCGATACCTATCCCAACCAGATCGAGATCATCCGTTCCGACCAGATGATGGACGCCTACGCCTCGGTGGGCATGCCCATCAGCTACCACCACTGGACCTACGGCAAGCAGTTCGTGGCGGTGGAGAACCAGTATCAGCACGGCATGATGGGGCTCGCCTACGAGATCGTCATCAACTCGGACCCGTGCATCGCTTATCTGATGGAGGAGAACACCTTCACCATGCAGGCGCTGGTGATCGCCCATGCCTGCTACGGCCACAACTCGTTCTTCAAGGGCAATTATCTGTTCCGCACCTGGACCGATGCCGGCTCGATCATCGACTACCTGGTGTTCGCCCGGAACTACATCGCCGAGTGCGAACAGCGCCATGGTGTACGCGAAGTCGAGGAACTGCTCGACGCCTGCCATGCGCTGATGAATTACGGCGTCGACCGCTACAAACGGCCGCGGCCCATCTCCGCCGAGGAAGAACAGCGCCGCCAGCGCGAACGGGCCGAGTGGGTGCAGCGCAATCTGAACGACCTGTGGCGCACCTTGCCGGAATCGCTGCACAAGCGCGACCGGGACGATGAGCCCGTGTTCCCGCCGGAACCGCAGGAGAACATGCTGTATTTCATCGAGAAGCATGCCCCGCTGCTCGAGCCCTGGCAGCGCGAGATCGTGCGCATCGTGCGCAAGCTCGCGCAGTACTTCTATCCCCAGCGCCAGACCCAGGTGATGAACGAGGGCTGGGCGTCATTCTGGCACTACACGCTGATGAACCGACTCTACGACGACGGGCTCATCACCGAAGGCGCCATCATGGAGTTCCTGTCGAGCCACACGGCGGTGATCTTTCAGCCGCCCTTCGACCATCCGGGTTATCGGGGCATCAACCCCTATGCGCTGGGCTTCGCCATCTTCAGCGATCTGCGCCGCATATGCGAAGCGCCCACCGATGAAGACCGTGAATGGTTCCCGGACATCGCCGGCGGCGACTGGCTCGAGGTGGTGCAGCATGCCATGCGCAATTACAAGGACGAGAGCTTCATCCTGCAGTTCCTGTCGCCCAAGGTGATGCGCGACCTGCGTCTGTTCGGCATCGTCGATGACGACGCCGACGATGCCATCGAGGTGAACGCTATTCACGACTGGAACGGTTACCGGCGCGTGCGCGAACAGCTCGCCAGTCAGTACAACTTAGGCGACCGCGAACCCAACATTCAGATCACCCGGGTGGATCTGCGCGGCGACCGCAGCCTGACCCTGCGCCACAATCAGCACATGCGCCGCCCGCTGGGCGACACCACCGACGAAGTGCTCAAGCACCTGCATCGGTTGTGGGGCTTCCCGGTGCGCCTGGAGTCGGTGCACAACGACGAGGTCATCGCGCGCACGGCGTGCCCGCCGGAAACGACGACCACAGAGTGACTGCGCCGACCACAGTGTCAGTGCAGCGAAGCCGCGACGAACGAAGTTCGCGCCAGGTCGCGATCTCGCCGAAGAATCGCGATCTGGAGATCGCTCCCACTCCGCCATTATTGGCATTCCAAACCCATTCCCGGCAGACTCCCCCCGGAGGCAACAACCACGGGAGGGGTCATGATCCGCTGGATGAAAATCGTTCTGGCGGCGTTCGTCGCCGCATTCTGTCTGCTCTATGCGCTGCAGAACATCGTCAACCTGGGGCCGGCTTACGGCTTCGTCGCTGCCATGGTCAGCATGGAAGGCCATGCGGCCTATCCGGCTCATATCGGCCCGGCGGTTCAGGCGCCGTTTCTGATCTGGACCATGCTGTGGATCATCATCGCCGCGGAGTTCGCCGCCGGCGCGCTGGCTGCCAAGGGCGCCTGGGATCTGTTCCGCGCGCGCCATGACGATGCCGCGCAATTTCAGGCGGCCAAGCGTTTTGCCGTGCTGGGCGCCGGGCTGGGGGTCATTCTCTGGTTCGGTGTTTTCGGCGCTATTGGCGGCGCCTATTTTCAGATGTGGCAGACGGAGCTGGGTATCGGCCCGCTGCGGGACGCCAGCTTCTTTGCCCTGCAACTCGGCGTGGTGATGCTCATCCTGCTGACGCCGGAGCCGTAGCTGCCGTCACAAGCCGAGCACGGCGATGGCGATGAGAAAGTAGATCAGCAACCCGCTGGCGTCGACGATGGTGGTCACCAGCGGGGCGCTGATCACCGCCGGGTCCACGCCCACGGCCCGGGCCAGCAGCGGCATCAGCGAGCCTACCAGGGCGGCCAGGGTACAGATTGCCAGAAGGGTTGACGCTACCACGGCAGCGATGCCGCTGGAGAAGGCGGCCCACACGATCAGATAGGCCACCGCGGCCAGCACGGCACCCATCTGCAATCCCACCGCGGATTCCCGGGCGGCAACCCGTAAAAAGTCGCCGGCGCGCACGTCGTCCATGGCCAGGGCGCGCACGATGGTGGTGGCGGATTGCGCGCCGGTGTTGCCGCCGATGCCGATGAGCAGCGGAATGAACAGGCCGAGGGTCACGGCCCGCTCCAGGGTAGATTCGAAGGCGGCCAGCACATTGACGGTAAGCACGGCCGCCACCGCCAGCAGCGACAGCCACACCACCCGGCTGCGCACGAGCTGCAGGGCCGATACCGAGAAGTACGGCTGACCCAGCGGCGTGACGGCGCTGGAGCGGGCCATGTCCTCGGCTTCCTCCAGGCGCACCACGTCCATGGCATCGTCTACGGTGATGATGCCGACCAGCCGGTCGCCTTCCTCAACCACGGCGATGGCCAGCAGATCGGCATCCTCCATGTAGCGGGCTACGACTTCCTGATCGGCGTCTACCGGAAAGCTGCCGGTCTCCGGATCGCAGACGTCGCTGATGCGGTCGCCCGGCTCGGCCATCACCAGATCCTGCAGGCTGACGGCACCCTGAAAACGCATGTCGCCGTCGACCATGGGCAGGTAATAGATCGTCTCAGCATCCTGGCCGTCGCGGCGCACGGTGGAGAGCGCTTCGGCGACCGTCATGTCGGCGCGCAGCATGACGAAGTGCGGGCTCATGATGCGCCCGGCGGTCTCGCGCGGATATTCCAGTAACAGTGCCGTGGACGTGCGTTTGTCCTGGCTGAGTTGCCCGAGCAGGTTGCCGGCGGTGTCTGTGGGTAACGCTTCCGCCACGCGGGCGCGGTCGTCGGGACTCAAGGCGCCGAACAGAGTCATCGCCTGGCCGCTGTTCATGGCGTCGAGAAGCTGCGCCTGAACGGCCGGTTCCAGAATGCCGAAGACACGGGCGGCCTGTTCGTCGCCGAGCTGGTCGAACAGGTCCGCGCGCTGCGGCATTGCGGCGTGGTCGATTTCCGCTGCTGCGTCGACCGGGTCGGCCGACGCGAGCCAGCGGCGCAGCTTATCCGGATCGTTGGTCGGTGCTTGGCCGCTGTTGCTGTTGTTGCTCATGAGGCACCTCTGCCGACAGGGGGGCGGTGTGGGCTGCATGACGGCGCGCCAGCAGCACCACGGCCGCCGACACTGCCAGCAGAGCTGCGCCGGAACCCAGCAGAGCCGTGTGCGGGATGCCGAGCATGCCGCCGCCGGGTGCCGCCAGCACCAGCCCGGCGGCAAAGATACCGCCCCGGGCGAGCCACGCCCAGCCGCCCGTACCCAGGGTGCCGAGACCCAGCAGATAACCCTGCAGGGCGGCCGACACCAGCGCCACGCCGACCATGGCGGTGGCCAGCACGGTGAGCACTTCCCAGAGACCGCCCTGCATCAGCAGCGCCGGATTGAAGACGAAGAAGAACGGAATGAAATAGATGATGGTGCCGAGCCGCATGGCCTGCAGGCCGGCCTGCATGGCGGGTACCTGGGCGACGGACGCGGCGGCGAAAGCGGCCAGGGCCACCGGCGGGGTAATGAAGCTGAGCATGCCCCAGTACATGATGAACATGTGCGATGCCAGCGGGTCGAGGCCCGCATTCACCAGGGCCGGCGCCAGGACGATGGCCAGGAAGATGTATGCCGCGGTGACCGTCATGCCGATGCCCAGCACGAAGCTGGTGACGGCGCCCATGACCAGCAGGATCAGCACGTTGTCGCCGGCGATGTAGACCAGATCGTTGGCCAGGGTGCCCGCCATGCCGGTCACCGCCAGGGAGCCGACGATGAGGCCGATGGCGGCGAGAATGCCGGCCAGTTCCGCCATGAGCTGGCCGGCGGCCGCCACCATGCGCATGAAGCGAGCCCAGTCCAGACGATGCTGAGTGAACTGATTGATGCCCAGCAGCAGAGCGGTGGCCAGAAACGGCGCCGTGGCCTCGCGCTGCATGTAGACCAGCAGAAAGATCAGCAACACGAACACGAACAGGAAATACCAGCCGTCGCGGAACACGCGGCCCAGGCGCGGCAACTCGTCCCGGGGCAGGCCGTGCAGCTGGTGGCGGGCGGCGTAGGCGTCGATCTGCATGAACAGGCCGAAGAAGTACAGCAGCGACGGGATCACGGCGGCCAGCGCCACGTGCACGTAGCTGACCCCGAGAAAGTTGGCCATGACGAAGGCGGTGGCGCCCATGATGGGCGGCATGAGCACGCCGCCGGTGGAGGCGCAGGCTTCCACCCCCGCGGCATAGGCCCGGGAGAAGCCGATGCGCCGCATGGCGGGAATGGACAGCGGCCCGGTGGTCAGGGCATTGGTCACCGGCCCGCCGCTCATGGAACCCATCAGGCCGCTGGAGAAAATGGCTACCTTGGCCGGCCCGCCGCGGAAATGGCCGAGCAGAGCGAACGCGAAGTTGATGAAAAACGGTCCGCCACCGGTGAAGCGCAAGGCCACGCCGAACAGCAGAAAGCCGAACACCAGCAGCGCGAACGCCTGCATGGGAATGCCGAACAGGCTCTCTTCGCTCAACACGTGGAAGATGGCCGTCTCCGGCAGCCCCATGCCGATGCCGGCCACCACGTCGGGCATGCGGTCGGAATACAGCGGATACAGCGACAGCACGCCGACGATGATGAAGATCGGCCAGCCGCCGGTGCGCCGGCCGGCTTCGAGAACGATCAGCCAGGTCGCCATTGACAGCCAGATGCCCACCGGCGGCGCGATGTATTCCCAGGCTTCGAGCACGATGCGCTCAGCCTGCCAGGCGAAGTAGCCGAACAGCGCCGCGATGACGGCGACTATCAGCAGGTCGTACCAGGGCACCCGGTGGCGCACGCCCAGATGGGCGGGGAAGGCGATGAACACCATGGCGAGCATCAGCCCGGTGATGATGTAGAGGTAGCGGTTGTCGAGCAGAACCTCGCCTACCAGAAAACCCAGATTGAAGATCTGATTCACCGCCAGCAGCGTAGCCACGCCGGTCGCTACGGCCATGACGGCCTGCCAGCGCGGATCCAGATTCCGGTAGCGGGTGGATTCCTCGCCCTGGATGGCCGGCTCAGTCATCGGCGATGGTCACCAGGCCGTTGGCCGCCAGGGCTTCGCGGCGCACCTTCAGCCAGCTCTCGGTAAAGGCATCGGCATCGCGGGGCGCATCCGGCAGCCAGTCGTCCCAGGTCTGGCGCAGGATGCGCTGGCGCTTCAGGTTGGTCTGGTGGCGGGCCTCGGCGGCCTCGCTCCACACGCCTATCTCGCGGTAGTAGCGGATGGCGCCCTCGTGATAGGGCACGAAGGCGCGTTCGAAGTACTGCCGGTCCATGGCCCAGCCGTGGGCGCCCGGGGCATTGTCCTTGTAGCGCTCGAAGTGCCGGTGCAGCACTTTCACCATGTTGTAGACCAGTTCCTCCCGGGCATCGTGCATGGATACCAGCATGGGGTAGGGCGAGGTGAACATTTCCAGGCCGTCCTCGGGGATGGTCGGGCCTTCGGTGCTGACGTGGGGAATGTACCAGGGCACCCGCTCCAGCACGCGGTTTACGGCGGCCTCGTCGTCGTGCGGAAAGCGTACGAAGCGCAGCCCGCGGGGCGAAGCTTCCAGGCGCAGGAACGGCGGCGATGTGCAACCGCCGCCCACCACGTCGGCACGGTTGTTGATGACGGCATCGACGGATGACGGATAGCCGCCCACCTCGACTTTCTCCACGTCGTCCCAGGTCAGCCCGGCATAGGCCAGCAGCGAGCGGCTGCCGTTGTTCAGCGACGGTGCGCCCTGGACCCAGGTCAGGCGCTTACCGCGCATATCGGCCACGGTTTCGATGCCGGCGTCGGCCGCTGCGACCAGTGTGAAGGAACAGGAATCCGAGATGGACCACATGGCCAGCCGCAGGGGCTGCGGGCCCCACAGGCGGGAAGCGAAGTTGAGCAGCGCTTCCTGGGCATATACCGCCTCGGAGCCGCCGGCGGAGAAATGCACCCGGCCGGCCCGCAGGGTGGCCAGGCGGGAGACGTCATTGCGTCCGGGAATGACCCGCAGGTTGGTGTGGTATTCCCGCTGCAGAATGCTGCCGATGGCCACGGCCTGGCTGTAGCCCTGGGTGCCGGTAGGGTAGGCGGACCAGGCCAGGGTGCGCGGCAGTCGCACGCCGTCGTCGCCGTGGGCGGCAGCGGTCAGCAGTGCGGTCAGTACGCAGGCGGCGGTCATAGCGTGAGGTTTCATGTTTCAGCCTGTTCCAGACGGGCCAGACGCTTATCCATGATGCGCTGCAGCTTGGCGTGCACGTGCGCGGTCATGGGCCAGGTCCAGCTCAGGTAGAAAGCCATCAGCAGGGTCGCTGTGGGTACCAGGGCATAGAGGAAGCCCAGCCAGAAGAGATCGGCGACCGAGTGCACGGCGCCGATGGTGGTGTCGTAGCCGGCCAGGGCGAGGAAGATCAGCGACGTGCCGCCCACCGACATGGCGGATTTATAGACGAAGCCGTGCACGGCAAAATAGCTGCCGCTGCGGGCATCGCCGCTGCGCACGGTATCCGCTGCGTCATGAATACGTCGGCCATCATGGCCCGGGGCAGGTAGTTGAAGGCGCCGAAGCAGAAACCCTTCAGCGCAAACAGGGCGTAGAACGCCCAGACCTGACCGTAGTCGAGCATGAACATGGCGACGTTGATCATGCACACGAAGACGATGGCGCCGCACAGCGAGCGGTGCTTGCCGTAGACGGCGGCGATCTTGTTCCACAGCGGAATGGCCAGCAGACCCATGGAAAAGTACACCAGATAGAGCTGCCCGGCGCGGGGCACGCCGATGTAGTCCTGCATGAAATACAGCGACAGGGCATTGCGGAAGGCCTCGCTGCCGTTCACCAGCAGTTCGATGCACAACAGCCGCAGAAACAGCTTGTTGTGCCACATGAGCCCCAGCGACTGGGTGAACCTGACGCTGCCTTCCCGGGCCCGGGCGGGCGGTTCCGGTACCCGCCAGAGCAGCAGTGCGACGATGACCGGCAGCGCCACCAGCACCGGAATGGTGTAGGCGTTCAGTACCATGACTGCCGTGGTGTCGTCGCCGTGGATGAACTCGACGATGGCGGGTATGGCGGCAGCCGCGATGAGGCCGATGAGAACGACTGGTAGGCCGACATGATGCGGGTGCGCACGTGATAGTTGCCGGACAGCTCTGCGCCCCAGGCGGAGTGAGGCACCGTCACGAGGGTCGTGCCGATACGCAGAAACATGAACCAGAACGCCAGATAGACCACCGTGTTGCCGGCGTCGGGATTGAGAATGTAGAACAGCGCCAGGGCGAGAAACGGCGTGCCCAGGGTCAGCCAGCTCTTGCGCCGGCCGAAGCGCGTGCGCCACTTGTCCGACAGAAAGCCCACCGCGGGATCGGTGATGGCGTCGAACAGGGCGGCCACCGTGATGACTGCCCCCACCAGGGCGGTTTCCACGCCGATGTAGCTGTCGTAGGCGCGCGGCAGCCAGATGCCCAGGGGGTAGCCGAGCAGCGCCAGCGGCATGCCCAGAGAGCCGTACAGCCAGATCGTCGAGCCCGGCAATGGTTTTTTCTCGTTGGCCAAGTGTGGTCTCCTCCCCCTTACCGGCTGCTCCGGCCCGCTCACGGTACCGGGTAGTAGGTCGCCGCACCCGGCCCCACCGGCAGGCCGAAAACGAAGACATACAGGTAAAACCAGCCGATCCAGCCTATCGCGAAGACGATGCTGTAGGGAAGCATGGTGGCGATCAGCGTGCCGATGCCGATGGTCGAGTCATCGGGAGATTCCTGCCGGGTGGGTGCGAGTGGTAAGTTGGCAGGATGGAAGTCTATCTTGTTGGAGGCGCGGTCCGCGACGCGCTGCTCGGCCGCCCGGTCAGGGAACACGACTGGGTGGTGGTAGGCAGCACGCCGGAAGAAATGCTGCGCCTGGGTTATCGTCAGGTGGGCCGCGACTTCCCGGTATTTCTGCATCCCGACAGCAACGAGGAGTACGCCCTGGCCCGCACCGAACGCAAGACCGGGCCCGGCCACACCGGCTTCGTCTGCCACGCGGGCCCCGACGTCACACTGGAAGACGACCTGCGCCGCCGCGACCTCACGGTGAACGCCATTGCGCAACGCGACGACGCCAGCCTGGTGGATCCGTTCGGCGGTGGGCCGATGTGGACGCCCGCGTGCTGCGCCATGTCTCCGAAGCGTTCGTCGAAGACCCGCTGCGCGTGTTCCGGGTGGCGCGCTTCGCGGCGCAACTCGATGGCTCCGAGGTGGCGCCGGAAACGCTGGCCCGGACTTCATGCGCCGCATGGCCGCAGGACGGGGCCCTGGCGGAGCTGGCCGCGGAGCGGGTCTGGCAGGAATTCTCCGCAAGGCGCTGGGCGCGGCCTGCCGGCGCCCCGGCGCTTTTTCCGAGGTTCTGGCT
>JAXHLO010000010.1:0-65368 GCA_034522075.1 Gammaproteobacteria bacterium
CATCGCCCTGGCGACGGTGCGGCACCCGGCATTTCACAAGAATCACTTCTTCCGTCTTGACAAAGAGTCTTCGTTTCGCGATCAGGCTGACGATGGACGAAACGGCGCACCACTCGGCCGGTGCGGATCTCGATCTGATGAGATGCAACACGTCAGTAAGCACCTCGCCCCTCTGTCCGGTGTGGGTCTGCGAAAACAGCGTAGAAGCAGTGACGCGTCAGTTCTACCCAAACATGCGTTTTGAACGTTTAAGCCTCGAATTAGAGTGAGTAAAGCTTTTGCGACATTCAGTTGCCGGGGTTTGATACTCTGGCTTCCAACAGCCAATTCGCTTCAGATACATAGTAGAAGTTGAGCTGCCTCTATTGCCGCTGGTACGACCCACCGCTATGGCCGATAGAATACGTTGCCCGGGTCCTGATGCGGCAGGTGGCGCAGTGGACGAGATTAACACTTCGGCCATATGCCAGGTTGTAGGAGATCCGCAATCGCTCCGGGCAAGGTTCAGCGGGATGGCCTACATGGAGCGTTGAGCGGTTATTCTCCATTAGCCATCGGAGGAACATGACCATGCGAACGCTCATCTTTCTGATTTCCGTATTCGCCGCTAGTGGCGCCTTGGCAGACGGCCGCAACGTATGGGTTGACCATGACTACAACGCGGCAACGCCAGCGGTTGTTCAGCAGGTGTGCGATAGGCCAACAGCACTGCCCGCCATGCACCGCCCGTACTTCAGCGCAGCGTTCGGAACGGCCCGCAGGTGCGGCCTATCAGCGCCCCACGGTTCCGCCTGTCGGCACCACTCGCCTGTCGACCCCAATCGGTGTATGAGTACGGGCGCTACAAGCAGATCTGCAGATAATAAACGTGCGTGCACTCCTGGCACTCCTGGCACTCCTGGTAGTGACCCTGTTCCTGGGATCGCCCCCGCTGCCCGACCTCTGACGTGAGCTTAACCGAGCGACTCGTCAGGTGCGTGGCTTGGCGTCAGCGAGCATGCTGCGGGAGTCGACGTTTCCGAGGCAGGAGTTCTAGGTAGCGAAGCCGGGAGCAATGATCGAAAGTACATCATTGATGGAGCGGACTCGGCGTGTTGGGTCGTGATGACCGTGTGCTTCCGGATCGCTTTTTGGAACGATGGAAGACCGGTCAGTTGCAAATACGATCTATAGCAGGTTTTGGGCAGGCCACTTCATGCTCAACGAAGGTAACCGATTCACCCTGAGGCATGAGTAGACACGGTGAGGGAGTGACTTGTCACTTTGTAAATTGCTGGGACCTGCAGCAGGATACTTCCGCATCGATAGCCATCAAAGCAGTCGGCCTTTGGGAATCAGAAGCTCGGTACACGGGTGGGTAATGCACATATGCCCGAATGGTTGCTTTCGCTTTTCGGTGGGCTTCTGGATTGGCGCTCATTCCGGTTTGGTTCGGAACCCGCGGTTGCTCTCGACGCACCTTGTAGCCATGCTGTCAGAGCTGGAGATCTCGCAGCATCTGGCTCAGACCTATGTTCGGGAGTTGATTCCAGCGCCGCTCTATCGGTTTCCTGAGGTGGCGTTCGCCGATGGGTATCGGCTGCTCCTGGCTCGCGGACGGTTAACCGATGATAAACTAATACTCCATTAGCCTGTACTATCACAAGGCGCTCCAGCATGACCGGCGGGCTCGACAATGCGGATCGTCGGCGCGAGAACAAGGATGAGTTGCAAACTGGAGTATCGACGGGCTGGTAGCCAAGTCCAAAGAGCTGCTTGAGGATGAGATTCCGGCCGCAAGAAATGCGTTGGCGGCGGTCAGGTCGCGGATGCGATTATGATTATGGACCGCAGAGTTTATCGGCTGAAAAGGCGCCACAGCCGTTCAAATGCTGTTTGTCCGGATTGACCCAGCCTTTGTTCGACTGGATCTCAGAGAGCGGTGACATTGCATCTGGCGCCTCGCCCACAGCTATTGACTACGAGAAGCAGTAGAGGTAGATATTCCGATGGAACCCTTTTGGTTTGGCGACTGGTTTGTGGAAGACGGCGATGCCGTAGTCGGGCTCAGGGGCCGAATGGCGCTGTGCGGATACGGATTACGCGGTAAGGAATTCATGCACTTATTCAGGGCTGGACATACCCCGAGCGAGTGATGAAGGAAGACCCAGAGGCGTTGGAGGCGGTCGCTGAGTGGGCTGTGGCTGAAAACCCAGGGCAATGGCAGGTGCTGATAACTACGAGGTTATGGAGAGGTACGCGAGGCAAGAAGGGCGCCCGTAGGCAGTGTCATAAGAGGCCCGGCGATGCGGCGTCGGTCTATCCCGGCTGTGCCACCGCTTGTGAAGGGAGAACGTGCGTGAAGCTGAAGAAATCCATCGCATGCCGGATGACTCTCGCTCGTGCTCTCGACCGTTGGGCGTGGGATTTTGCAGCGCCGCCCATTCCTGTGAACCCGACGTTGAATTGTGGCCCTGGAAGCTCGTGCGTTAAGTTGCCAGGACAAACAAGGGGTGTTTGTGTCAACGGTTCGTACGTCCCAGGACGCCCAAACCCGCCAAGCGCATGGTGGAAGCGGAGATGAGGAGCCAGATTTCGGGGGTGCGAGCCAGGCGTTAGTCGCCACACCGCCCGACCAGACCGGCTCTGGCTGACAGAGCAGACGGCGAAGCACAGCTTCATCCGATTTATGGACGATCGCTACGAGGCCCAGTATAGAGCTTGAGGGCCTAAGGCGGAGATGGGATCAGGGCCATGCATGAAGATGGCGGCTATCCTTATACCGCGCCGCTCTGGCGAGAGATCTTGCGCACTGGCGACGACGACTTTTTGAGCGTCTATCGGGGAGAATCGGAAGAAAGGCGACGATGTATTGACGTGCGCGTACGCTGAAGGGCTTGGCCTCATTGGCCGGGTTCAATCGGCTGGCGTCACCGTAATGCGGCCTGGAAGGTGGCCGGCGCGCGCTGCTGGGTATTAAGCGCTATGTCGGCTGGCGCAGGCTTGTCGGCTGGGGCGAACGCCCTGATGCCCGACGCGAGGATCGGTGGCGGCGGGGCAATTCGCGGTGGTCGCCGGGATCGGAGGATCGCTCAGGTGGCGTTCGCGTTCGGTAAACGCGACAGGCGGGATTTGTGGTCACGGGCTTCCCTTCCTGTTGGTTGCGAAGGTAGGCCTGTGGGGAAGAACGGTTTTTCCCGATGAGCTTAGAACGGGGATCGATCCAGAATGAGCGCCAGTTGGAGGGCGACCCCACACTTGGGTCAGATCGGCTGCATGCCAGGGCGGATAGGGCCGACGGCCTCATTGGCTGGCCGGTAACGTCCGGTATTGAGCGTGCGGGCTTCCTGATGCTGGGCCACTTAGTCTCATCGGTCCAGGTCATGGTGAAGAAAGCTATAACCAAGAAGCCAGAAAGCACGTATACGCTGCTGGTCGTCCGCGTCGAGGATTACGATGTCGCAGTCGACGCTTCAATCAATTATTCCGTGCATCACCCGGAATATGCTCGATTTGTGTGAGGACGATCCTGTATTCCGGCAGGTTACAACCCTGACTATCGTTGGTACATCGACCTACCCGGAGGAAAGGGCTGGCGTATTCGCCACCAGCTGACAATCTATTACGATGCACCTTCTTGAGGCATTGGTACGAGCCTGGCGGGATGTCGTTGAAGTCAGGGACCAATTCGGATCACCCGAATCCCGCACCTATCGCGGCGGACATATTCCGGTTTACCAGCCACCACCAGGGTTGGGCATGATCAACAAAGTTCGCGGTCAACAGGCATGGGCGGTTGGGGAACCTCGTTCATGTTGGTGATAACCCAGATGCCCGTCCTTTCGGGTCAGTCGCGTCATCATTCCCTCGGTGTCCACGGGCTGAAGCAGGGACCGGTGGGTGAGTTCGCTGTCATTGCAGACGCATACCAGCGGAGGAGTAGTGGAACTGCGGAAATGTCTTGGCTGATCGACGACGGCGTTGAGCCATTCGTTGAGCGATGGTTGCGCGCTGCTGACGCTGTCGGTTTCCACGGTCGGTCCAGTTTTTTGATAATCCCCGGTACGCCATGAGTACCCCAAGCGCGCGATTCCCTCTGTAACCGTTGAAAACGGTTAGTTACATAGTCGTGTCCGTCCACGCCATCATGGGCGCGCACGAGAACTTCCCGGCTGTGGCCGCGACTGTCCGCTCGTCCAATGGTGCAAGATCTACTCATGGCGCACATTCTAAGGCTTTTGGCCGCCGGGGCGTAAGCGCTGGGCTCAGTGCTCGTGTACACGTACCGGCAGGTCGGTAATGCCGCGAATGAAGCTCGAGCGCAGATACTCGGGTTCCCCGACCACTTCGATTCTGGAGAATCGCTTCCGCTACTCCCATACAATCCCTACTGCATTTCCCTGATGGTTGCCCACACAGCGGTGGAACGCCCCAGCCGAAGGCCATGTGCTGGCGGGCGTTGTCACGATCGATTCTGAAGTCATCGCCGTCGGGAAGATATTGTCCGGTTCCTGGAAGGTTACATGCAGATTTTGTCGTGCCGGGCGATTTTTCTGCCGCGAATTTCCGTGTCTTCCATGGCCGTGCGGCACATATGGGCTACGGGCGATTGCCAGCGGATGATCTCCGAGACCATGTTGGGAATGATCAGCTTGTCGCCCTGCGCCACGCCGCGGCGCAATTTGTCGTATTCGTCGGGGAAGCGGTTGAGGGCGAGCACGCCGCCCGAGATGGAATTGCGGGTGGTATCGTTGCCGCCGACGATCAGCAGCAGCATGTTGCCCAGATATTCGTTGGGCGGCATGTTCCTGGTGGATTCCCCGTGCACGAGCATGGAAATCAGGTCAGTGCCGGGCTCGGGACGCTGCTGGCGCTCTTTCCAGACCGCGTCGAAATACTCGAAACACTTCCACAGTTCGCGGAAGCCGTCGGCGGGGGTTTCGAAGTAGTCAGGGTCACCCAGCCGCTCGACGGTGTCCGACCAGTGAATCAGCAGATGGCGGTCTTCCTGCGGCACGTCGAAGATGGTTGCCAGCATCTGCCCGGTGAGTTCCACGGACACAGCGCGCACCCAGTTGAACTCCTCGCCCCGGGGCAGAGCGTCGAGAATGCGCCCGGCGCGCTCGCGGATCAGCGGCTCGAAACCCGCCAGGCTGCGGCCGGAGAACATGGGCGCCACGACCTTGCGCTGCTCATCGTGCTTCGGCGGATCCTGCATGATGAACATGGGCAGATGGTACATCGGGTCGGGTTCCTCACCTTCCGGGCGCGGCCGCCCGCCCAGGCGGATGCCGCCGTTCAGGATGTCGGAGGAGAAGATTTTTTCATGCGTGTCTACGTACTTGATGTCATCGATTGCGGGTGGATGGACCAGGTGCGGGGCGCAACACTGCGGCGGCGCAGCACGCCGGGATCTTCAGCGCGCAGGCGCTCGAAGTAGGGTAGTGCCCGGCCCTGCTTCGACCGAGGATCTGGCAGCCGGCGGGATTGAGCGCGTCGAGCGGTACGGACCAGGGGTCCTGATCGACGTCGATGGCCCACTGCTCGAGCCACTCGGCATTGGTTCTCGCGTCCAGCGGGGGTTTCTGTTCGCTCATCGGGAAGTCCTCAGGGCTGTAATGGAAAATGTACCGCAGAGCGGGCATCGTCCGCATCCGTACGCGGCCTCGCAAGCCATCAGCCCCGCCGGTCGATGACTGCCCGTGCTGCCTTGTGCTCGGCTTCGTTGAAGCTGAAACGCATGAAGAGCAGGCCGCCGACCAGATAGCACGCCGCCGGGAGCAGCCCGAAGATGGCACGGATCGCTCCGATGGTGTCGTCACTCTGGATCTGGTTCGGCTCGAAACCGGCATATTGCAGAACGAGCCCGGTGATGAGAGCGCACAGAGACGCGGAGCACTTGCGCACCAGGTTCCATACCGCCAGGTACGCGCCTTCCTTGCGGTCGCCGGTGGTGAGCTCGTCGTAGTCGACGACGTCGGCCTGAATGGCCGGCTGCACCACCGAGCCGCAGCCGGCCAGGAAGCCGCAGAGAAAGGTGAGAATCCAGAACGTGATGCCGGCTTCGGCGAGAAAGTAGAAACCGATGAAAGGACCTGCCGAGAGGAGCAGTGCGGCGGTCCACGCCCGTTGCTTGCCGACGCGGCGCGCCAGCCACATCCAGAACGGGGTGAAGACGACCTGGGGCAGGGCGTAGGTCATCATGACGGCCACCAGCAGTGCTTCGAGCGGAAAGACGTAGGCGACCAGGTAGGGGGTGAGCGTCATGATGCTGGCCATGCCGTATACCTCGATGGCGAAGACCGCCAGCAGCAGGCGCGCGTGCGGATTGCGGAACACGTCGGTGACGGAGCGCAGCACGCTGGTCTGACCGCGGCCCTGATGCGTCTGCCGCTCCGGCAGCAGCCGGGTGGTAATCACCACCACGGCGAATACGGTGATCGCGGCGGCGATGGACAGATCATGCGCGAAGCCGCGCTTGTCGTCGGCCATGGTCATGAGCTGTAGCGCCGCCATGCCCAGCAGGCTGCCGATGAAGCCGATCATATGGACATGGCCGAACAGCCGTGTGCGCTCGTGATAGTCGGGCGTGAGCTCCATGCCCAGCGCCCCGTGGGGAATGACGAAAGCCGTGCTCGCGGTCTCATAGACCAGCAATGCCACGGCCATCCAGGCCACCAGGTAGACGCCTTCCAGACTGTCCGGCGGTGACCAGATCATGACGATGCCCATGGCAACCGGCAGTGCCGAGCCGTAGAGCCAGATCCGGCGCCGGCCGATGGGCGAGCGGGTGCGGTCCGACAGGTAACCCACCAGAGGGTCCGTCACGGCGTCCCACAGACGGGCGGCGGCCAGCAGAATGCCCATGGTGGCCGGTGCGATCAGCAGCACGTCCGTCGCGTACTTCATCAGGTACACGGCAAACATCACACCCATGATCGAGTACGCCACCCGGGACAGGGTGAAAGACCAGATGACGCCAGCGCCGAGGCGTTCGCCGGATGCCGCGGGGACAGGTGCAGGCCGGGCCGGCGCTGGAAGGACGTCACTCATGGGGCCAGATCATACGCGACGGATCGCGCTCGAGAGTCATTCAGTCCATCATAGCGGCACGATATTCGAATACTGGAGGTTCCATGCCCGCCACCTGTCATGCCTGGGTGCTCAAGCGCCGCCCGGACGGCCGCCTGAGCCGCGACGACTTCGACTGGCAGACTACCGAGCTGCCCGACCCGGCTGACGGGCAGGTACTGGTGCGCACCGTTTACCTGTCGCTCGACCCGACCAACCGCATCTGGGCGTCGGATCAGGATCAGTACATGCCGCCGGTGCAGCTCGGCGAGGTGATGCGCGGCGGCACGCTGGGTGTGGTGGAGGCCAGCGCCAACGCGGATTTCGCTGCCGGTGACGTGGTGCAGGGCATGTGGGGCTGGGCGTCGCACACGCTGGCGGACAACGGTGCCGGCTTGACGAAGATGCCGCATACCCCCGGCGTACCGTTGGATGCCTATATGAGCGTGCTCGGCGCCACCGGTATGACCGCCTATTTCGGGCTGCTCGATATCGGCAAACCCGAGGCCGGCGAGACTCTGGTGGTTTCTGCCGCCGCCGGTGCGGTGGGTCAGATCGTCGGCCAGATCGGCAAAATCAAAGGCTGCCGCGTGGTGGGTACGGCAGGGTCCGACGCCAAGTGCCGTCACCTGGTGGAAGACCTGGGTTTCGACGCTGCCATCAACTACAAGACCGCCGATCTCGATACCGAACTGGCAGCCGCCTGCCCGGATGGTATCGATGTCTATTTCGAGAATACCGGCGGCCCGGTGACGGACGCAGTGCTGAAGCGGGTCAATCTGAATGCGCGCATTCCGCTGTGCGGTCTGATCGCGCACTACAACGAGGGCGATAACTCCCAGGGCGTGCCGGGCCCCAACAATTTCCAGATGCTGCTGATGAAACGCGTGCTGCTGCAGGGTTTCATCATCCTCGACTACTTTCCGCGCTTTCCGGAGGGTATTGCCGAGATGGCCGGCTGGCTGGGCGAAGGCAGGATCAAATACGACACCGATATCGTCGAAGGCCTGGAAAATGCGCCGGAGGCCGTCAATCGGCTGTTCGACGGCGCAAACACGGGCAAGCTGCTGGTGCAGTGCTCCCAGCCCTAGGCGGGCATGGCTATGCCGCAGGCGCGGCCTGACGGCCGCGCAGCAGCCGCCCCGGCAATGCACCGGTCGGGGCACCGTTCTCGAAGATAACCTCGCCGGACACGACAGTCGCCAGAATGCCCTCGGCGTCCTGCAGGAAGCGTTTGCCGCCGGCGGGGAGGTCGTGAACGATGTGCGGTGTCTTCAGCTTGAGGGCGTCGACGTCGATGACGTTCAGGTCTGCCTTCATGCCCGGCGCAATCAACCCGCGGTCGAGCATGGAGTAGAGCTCGGCCGGTTGCCGGGTGAGCATATGAATGCCTTGCGCCAGCTCGAATTCCCGGCGTTCCTTCACCCAGCCGGTCAGCACGTAGAGATTCGCGCTGGAGTCACAGATCGAGCCGACGTGAGCACCGCCGTCGCCCAGCGCGGCCACGGTATGCGGATGGCCGAGCAGCTCCCGGGTATGCTCGGAGAAGTTGGCGGCGGCGATGTAGATGAGGTTGCTGCCGCCATTGCCGAGCAGGTAGTCATAAAGCCATGAGGCGGGCTCCTTGCCTTCGGCCGCGGCGCGCACGGCCACCGAATTCTCCGCCTTCGGCATGTAGTCGATGGGGTCGGCCAGCACGTACATCTTGTCGAAGCGGTCGTTGAAGATTTTCACGAATATGTGCGGGTCGACATTCTGCTCGGCCAGAATTTTTGCCTTGATCTCCGGATCCTGCAGCCGTTCGAGCTTCTCTTCCCTGGGCAGATCCTGCAGGCTGAGGAAGGTGGGCCGCCGATAGAACGGATGCATCGACGAACCATGTCCCATCATCATGCCCAGCGGGCGTGACAGAACCTGGCCGCGGATGTCGAGCCCGAGTTGCTGGGCCTGTTCCACCAGATCGAGCTGGCGGCGCCAGAGCTCCGGCTGGTTATCGAGATAGAGCAAGGTGAAGGTACCCTTGGCACCGGTGCGCTCGCTGGTCTCGCGGAGGATGCTGAACTCGTCGTCCACGTCTTCCCAGTCCGATATGAGCTGAAAGACGTGTCCAGCATCGCCGGACAGCACTTCACCGAGGGCTTTCAGCTCCGTGGTTGCCGCTTTGTAGGTGGGTACGAGATCGCCGGTGCTCGAACGGTGCACCAGGGTGCGCGAGGTCGAGAAGCCCACCGCGCCAGCCTCCATACCCTGGCGCAGCAGTGTCTGCATCATGGTGATGTCTTCGGCACTGGCCGGCTCGCGCTGCAATGCACGTTCACCCATCACGAACACGCGCAGCGGGCCGTGGGGGAACAGTGCTGCCACGTCGATGTCGCGGGGGCGGCCTTCCAGGGAATCGAGAAATTCCGGGAACGACTGCCACGTCCAGGGCAGGCCCTCGTTCATGGCGGTTTCGGGAATCTCCTCGACGCCTTCCATCAGCTTGATCAGCACATCGTGGTCTTCGTTGCGGCAGGGTGCGAAGCCGACGCCGCAATTGCCCATCACCACGGTGGTGGTACCGAGATTGGAGGACGGCTTCAGATGCGAATCCCACGTCGCCTGGCCGTCGTAGTGGGTGTGCACGTCGATGAAGCCTGGCGTCACGGCTTTGCCGGCGGCATCGATCTCACGCGCGGCACTGCCGGTGAGACCCGGCTCCACGGCCACGATGACGCCGTTCCTGATGGCCACATCGGCCTGGCGCGGCGCTGTGCCGCTGCCGTCGTAGACTGTGCCGTTCCTGATGATGAGATCGAAATTCGCCATGTGGGTCACCTGCTTGCTGAGCTGAGGATCGTAGAGCGTGGCTGGGTCAGGCACAACTGCAGGGTTCCATCCTCAGTTTGTTGTGGCCCGCCGGCCAACCTGACCCACTGTATGATTATGAATAAGAATCATTCGTGTTATAGTTGCCGGGTACGGTCCCGGTGGCCGAAGCCTTCAGCAAGGATGACTCATGATCCCATCAGCACGATTTCTATTGGCCTTCATACTGCTATCCGGCGCGTCCGCGCTGCACGCCGACGAACGGGTAGAGCACTTCGAAGGTAAATCAGCGGAAACGTTGAGCGAAGCGCTGGAGAACTTCTCTGCCTACAACGACAAACTGGCGGCAATCGTTGAGCGGGAAACCCTGAGCTCCGAGGACCTGCTGGAAGTGCATCGGCTCACCTATACCCTGGAGAATGCGCTGGGAAAAATGCGTGAGGAGATGCAGACGCTGGCTGAAACGCTGGAAACGGTGCATCTGGCGTCAGAACGTGCGCAGCCTGACACGGTCAGATCCGCCGGCAGGGATTATCTGGAGACGGCCCGCAAAATCGCTGACTGACTGCCGCCAGGATAGCCTCGACTTCACTCCCGTCGGACAAGGGCCGGCCGCAGTTCTGCAGGCTGGTCCGGCTAAGGCATTGTTCTCCCTGGGAGTTTTCTGTCATGAGAATGTGACCTGGGCTTGATATTTCCTCCATTTTTCTCTCCATTTTCTCTTCATCTTCGCTCCAAACGTCTGTATAGTTCGTCTCCAACCTGCTGAATCTGAAAGAACTATCCAGATGTTGTTACAAAGAACCATTCGACGCCCCGCGTATGCCATCGGCATCGGCGTCCACTCAGGTAAAAAAGTCCGTATGACGTTGCGCCCTGCCGGGGAGAACACGGGCATCGTGTTCACACGCACGGACCTGACTCAGGCCAATGGCCGCGCCGCCATGGTGTGTGCCGATGTCCTGAAGGTCTCCGACACCACGCTGTCCACCAGTCTCACGGAGAACGATGTGCAGGTGGCTACGGTGGAGCACTTGATGTCGGCGCTGTGGGGTCTTGGTATCGACAATCTGGTGGTGGAGCTCAGCAGCGAAGAGGTGCCGATCATGGACGGCAGCGCCGGGCCGTTCATCGACCTGATCAATGCCGCCGGCGTAGCGGAACAGTCTGCACCGCGGGAGTTCATCCGCATCACCCGGGAGATCCGGGTGACGCAGGGTGACGCCGTCGCCAGCCTGAAGCCCTATCAGGGGTTCCGCGGCCACTACACGTTCGTGGCGGACCATCCGGTGTTCAACCGTTATCCGAAGCAGACCACCTTGGACTTCAACGAAGTCTCCTATGTGGATCAGGTGAGCCGGGCGCGTTCGTTCGGGTTGATCCGGGAACTCAGTCAGGCACAGGCCATCAATCGGTGCCTGGGTTCGAGCCTGGAAAATGCCGTGGGTATCGATGATAACCAGGTCCTGAATGAAGACGGCCTGCGTTACGAAGACGAGTTCGTCAAGCACAAGCTGCTCGACGCCATCGGCGATCTGTATCTGCTCGGCCGTCCGATCCTCGGCGATTTCCACGGCTACAAGTCGGGGCACGCGCTGAACAACAAGCTGGCCCGGGCTGTGGCGCGTTGTGAGGACGCGTGGGAAATCACCACGATCGGTGACCGTCAGGCACCGGCCCAGGAACGCTTCAGGGTTCCGGCCAGCATCTGAGGCGCCGTTTCGCCCGCCGCCTAGACGAGGGGCCGTCCGCCGGCGAGGGCTTCCTCGTGCATCTTGACGAGGAAGCCGCGCAGGGCGGTTTCCGCCTCCTGGCGCGGCATCATTCCCTGTTCCTCCAGAATCCGGGCCATGTCCTTCAGTGTGCGCTTACCGTCGATCAACGACATGATGTAGGCGTGCATGCGGGTGGTCATGGCCTGGGTCTTGAACGCAGGCAGCGCGGGTATGGGCGTGCGGCCCTGGACGATCCACTCGGGCAGGTTCTGCTGCCGGGCGGGTGCCTGAACGTCGCGTGCCTTGCGTCCGCGCAGAGTCACTACCGATTCCATGCGTCCATGCCGGCTGTCGGGACTCATCATGTAGGGCATCCTGGCTTCGCTGCTGGCAAGGTCGGCGAAGCCGGCGAGGGCAGCGTGTTCCTGCAGTTCTTCCAGGGTCAGACGCGTGGCCGGGTCCGGCGTGTCGAAGGCCACCGAGCCGTGGTTCAGCCACACACCGTCCCGGCACAGCAGCCGATTGATGCGGTGCAGGGCTGTGGCGGCAGGCGTCTCGATCACATCGAGCAGCCAGGGCGTCACCACCAGGTCGAAGGTTTCGGCCGGGAAGGGCGGGCGCATGGCGTCGGCCAGGAGAAATTCCAGGCCGGCCCGGGCGGGCGCCGGGGCACTCAACCGGCGTTCAATGGCGGCGCTTTCCGGTTCCCGTGGTGCCAGCGGGAACTCCACCAGGTTGACGCTTTCGCCGGCGCTGACCCGGCGGCCGACGGCGGCGAGCAGCGGATTCAGATCGAGGGCCACGGTCAGGCAAGCCGAGGTGTGCTGATGCAGGTCGTAGGCCAGGCGCCCGGCACCGGCGCCCAGCACCAGAACGCGCTGCGGCGTGTGGCCGTCCAGGGCGGCCATGACGGCGCCGAGAGCCGCGCTGCACTCCTCATCGCCCCAGCACCAGTCGCGATGCACGTTGGCTTCGTAGCTGAAGATGCCCTGGGCCGGCGGCAGACGGGTGCGCAGGGCGAGCAGGGTTTCCAGGGAGCCTCCGGCTGCCTGCGCCAGGGGTTCGAGCAGGGTATCGAGATGACGGTTCTGTTTCTCCGTATCCGGCAGCCAGTGTCTCCAGGCGCCGGCGGGTGGCAGGCGCGGGTCTGTGCTGCAGCGCTGCGCGCACCTGCTCGAGGTCCGCGCGCATGCGTTCCCGGGCCAGTTGCCAGCGGTTGCGCCAGTCGCTCACCGCCGCCTGCGGGTCGGCGAACAGCCAGGGAAGGCCATCGTGGACGGGGTAATCCACGCGGCATGAGGGGCAGTGCAGCGTCTCGAGCGCCGCGTCGCAGCGGGGGCAGGCAAGCAGGCCTGCGAGATCAGTCATGGCACATCCTATGCGCGTTGGTCAGGTGATCGTCCCATTGACGATGGGTTCGAACGCCGTGAGGCTGTCCTGCATGGTGGCATTGCCCAGGCCGCCGCCGAACTGGCCGGAGAAGTTGCCGTTCTCGCCGTGCAGGGCCATGTAGTTCAGCACCACGGTCTGGGCCAGCAGGTTGACGTTACCGGCGGCCGGGGTCGCTGCCGTTTCCACCGAACCATCCGGGCGCATGTAGCCGATCTGCTGGTGCAGGGCCTGCTCCTCCGGGCTGCCGCCGAGCAGCGTCGGCCGGCCCGAAGGGTTGTAGACCAGGAAGAACACGGCCGCTGTTGAGCTGTTGTCGCTGGACCACTCGCCCTTGCCGCGGCCGTCCACGGTGTTGTCGATCATGCCGTTGGACGACAGGGATCCGTCAGAGGTGACATACATCATCAGCGGCACCTGACGGATGCGCGCGTATTCGAGGCACGCCCCCATGCACTGGCCGGCGCGGAAATCCTTGACCTCGCCTTCGGCGCGGCGGCCGCCGTGGTAGTCGTAGCCGCCCATCTCGATGGTGCCGGCGCCGGCGAACCCGTTGATGACCATCTTCATGACCGATGCGGTCTTCTGGAATTCCCGCGCGGAGCGGTCGCCGCTGTTGAATTCCATGTCGCTGAAGATGCCGCCGGGGCCGACGATTTCCGGATCGCCGGCCGGGTCCAGGGTAGACGGATTGCCGAAACGATCGGCCAGGTCGGCACTCTTCAGGTAGCCGCATTTCACCAGATCGCGCACCACCGCATTGGTGGTGATGGTCTGGCCGGTGTTCATGGCGTCCATCTTCTGTTCGCTGATGCGGTAGATGGATTCCATGACGGCTACAGCGTCTTCCTGACTCAACACGCTCACCAGGTCGCCCACGTCCACCAGCCCGGTGACGTCGCTGGGCCGGTCGACCTTGGTGGGGCGGATGGTGAGATCGATGAGATCGGCCGGCGCCATGGAATTGCCGCCGGAATCGGAGTTCTCCGAACCGATCAGGGTCAGCAGTGAGCCATCGGCGCCGGCCCGGGCAATGCCGTACATGGGGTTGTGCGGATTGTTGCCGGTGTCGTTTTCCGAGCGTGCCGGAATCACCGCGCCATTGATGTTGGCGGCGGTGGCCGGGGTGATCTTGGTCAGCATACCGCGCAGAAAGGCGCTGTCGCTGTGAAACGCCAGGCCCAGGGTCTGGTCGATGAAGTCGCTGACCCCGGTGGCCGGATTGAGAATCGGCGGAATCATGTCGCCGGGCAGGCCCTGACGCTCGTAGCCGCCGGTGGTCAGAAAATCGAGCTGACCGCCGCGCTGGCCGACCAGCACGTTGGAGCCGGCCTGGCTGGAACCGCCGGCCAGATCGAAGCAGATGAAGGGAATTTTGCCTGCGCCCTGGGTTGCGATGCCGCAGCTCTCTACCAGCGGAATCAGTTCAGGCGAGAGGGCGGCCTGGGCTCTGCCGCTGCCCAGCGACAGCATGCCGCCGCCGAGCACCGAGGCGCTGCCCACAATGAACCCCTGAGCAAGAAACTCCCGCCGGGTACGGGGACGCCCGTGATCCGGATGGCGGATCGGGTCGTCGTAGTGGCGTTGGGATTTTCTCCGCATGAGACTGTCCTCGAATTGGCGTGCGCTATTGAACCAGCATAGCTGCGCTGCCGAGCACGGCGGCGCAACTCGCCTTCATGACCGAATCGACCCGGCTGTCGGGGCAGCCCGGGCAGTCGGCCAGGCGATCGATCAGGCTGTTGATCTCGGTTTCCAGTTCCGCCACATCGGGCTGGGTGGCGAGGCTGAGGCCGACCATTTTCTCCACGAGCGGGTCGATGACGGCCGTGCGGTCGTCAAAGGCCGTGTCCAGGCCTGCGCTCCAGTCGAACTGGGGCCAGAATTCCGCCCGCAGGGCGGCGTCGTCCACCAGCACGCTGCAGTATTTGATGGCGAGCTGGGTAATGCCCATCTGCTGGGAGGAAATGAACCCGCCGATGCCGGGTTGCACCGGCATGGCCTGGTGCACGGCTTCGTAAGTCCCGGCGACGGCACTGTTGCTCACCGGAATGCCGGTGATGCGCGACATGGTGGCGTTGATCTCGGCAAAATCGCGGATGCCATGGGGCGGGGTGCGGTCTTCCTCGGCAACGTCCGCCGGCGCCGGCGGCGGTGTCGGTGCCGGCTTCCACGACCACGTTGGTGGAGGCTCCGAGCTGCTCGAAGGTCAGGAAGAATTCGTCCTCGTCCGGCCCCTGCTCGAGCGGCACGACGGTCCCCAGGGTCGACAACGTCTGCCGGCCGTTGGTCGAATACTCGCCGTCGGTGATGGTCACGTCCAGATTCTGATACGCCTGGCCGACGCTGACCTCACGGCCGTTCAGGCCGATGCGCATCCCGGCCATGGGAATGCTGCCCGGATTCGCGGCGTCGTCGAGGATGACGAAGAAGGGCTCCTCGAACAGATAGCCATAGGAATCGAACTGGCTCACCTCGAAGACCACATAGGCATCGTCGATGCCCACATGGGCGCTCACGTTGAACAGCAGAAAATACTTCTCGCCAACGCCGACTTCGAAGTTCTGCAGGATCTGCTCTTCGGTCAGCACCCGGTTGTGCACGGCCAGCAGGCGCACGGTGCCGGCCCAGCGGTTCTCGTTGTCTACCTCGCTGCCTATGGCCAGCGCGAAGGTATTGTCCCATTCGTTCAGCAGGCCGCCGGGCACCGGGTCCAGGTCGTCGGTGAACTGGCCGTTGACGTAGATGCGCCGGCCTTCCACGGGATCGTAGGTCATGACCACGTGCTGCAGGGTCGCCTGCAGGTCTTCGTCGTCGGCACTGGTGGAGAGTCGCGGCTCGCCGTTCTGGTCGGCTGCGTCGCTGCGCACCAGAGCGTCGTAACTGTATAGAGTCTGGCCGAGCATGAAGTTGCGCGTCGATGACCCGCCGCTGTAGCTGACAATGCGCGCAGGACCGTCCTGAGTGACGTTAGCCGGGACCACCCAGGCCTCCAGGCTGAACTCGCCGGTGGCCGTGATCAGATCATGCAGCTTGCTGCTGGCCGTGGTAGGGCCCTGCGCCTTACCGTCGGTGAACGCCACACCCCAGCCGCCGACCCAGTCGTATTCGCCGGACAGCGACAGATTCAGCGCCGGTTCTACACCGCTGGTGTCATAGGCCTGAGACCCGCTGCCGGTCTTGAACTCGTACAGCGCGATGACGTTGGTTTCGTGACGGCCGCCGGCTGAAGAGACGATGCCGTCCGGCAGGCCCAGAGCCATGGAGGTGACGAGATCCGGGTCGACTTCGGTGAGCGGGATACCGTCGGCCAGGTCGGCGATCGCCGCTTCCATGACGGCTGCGTCACTGGCACAGCTATCGGTCCAGCAATTGTGGAATTCTTCACCGAGTCGCAGGACGAATCGGGAGTTCCCCGGTGCGTCCAGGTCCATGCGGGTTTTGGCCGCGTCATAGGCGGCAGCCAGGTCGCCGCTGGCAAAGAACGGCGATTGCGGTACCGCTGCAGAGTCCGTGTGGCAATCGGCACAGAAATCGGTCAGCAGCGGATAGACCGTGGTCTCGAAGGCCGACGGGTCGTCCGGGTAATTGCGGCTGGAACCGGGCGCCTGTTGCGGCGGCGCGATGAGTCGAACCTCTTTGGCTACGCCGCCCAGCGTATCGCCGGCCCAGTTCTCGATGAACGACTCGATGATGTCGGCGCAGGCGTTGGGCTCGGCCAGCCAGCAGTTGTGACCGCCGCGGACCTTGGTGACCAGCAACGACATGGCGGGATCGGTGAGATCCACCAGTGAATTGGCGGTTTCGTAGGCCAGATTGATGTCATCGGCACGCACGAAACGCGGGCTCTGCTCATCATTGTGGCAGGAGCCGCAGCGATTGTTGGGCACCAGGTTGTCCCAGACGTGGAGCTTGAAGCTCTGCACGTCGGCGGTGGCCGGCGCCGGACCGCTGTAGTTGCTGACATCCGGCGCGGTGGTCAGCGGATTCTCCGAGGTGGCGGCACCGCTGCCGCCGCCGCAGCACGTAGGACGGCGGCTGCATGGAGCAGCAGCCAGGGCGGCAAGGGCGCTGCGGAAGAACTCTCGAATGCTCATGCTGTGTGCTCCTTCCTCAGTCGCCCATGCAGTACACGGCGGATTCCGCGAACGTGCGTTTCAGGTTGTAGCCGCTGGTTTGCAGCGAGCTGACCATGGCATCGATCTGTGCGCGGTCGTCGGCATATTCCGGGTTGCGCAGGCAGACGTTGCGGAACACTTTTTTTACCTGGCACTGAGCGAAGGCGTCGCTGTGGGCCAGTTCGCGTCCCATGGATTTGGCGCCGCTGCCGGATCCCGGCAGGCCGTCGTCCCAGCCGAGCAGGGCATTCTGTCCGGCACGCCAGTAGTTGGCCCAGCTGTCGTCGGGTGTCTGAAAGCCGGGCTCGAAGTTGGTGGCATTGTTGAAGTACTTGGCTTCCACCCGCGTGCCGGTGTCCGGGTCAGTCTCACCGGCGCCGTTGTAGTGGATGCTGCCGAACTCGCCGTCCGGATCACTCATGGGGTCGTATTCGTAGTCGTAGTAGGCGAAGGCCTGGGCGAATGGGTCCATGCCCGAGTGGCAGCCGACGCAGTTGTTCATGAACACCCGGCTGTCGCCGCCGGGGCTGCGCGAGACGTCCTGGCGGATGCGGTCGGGTGAGCGGGTGATATCCAGCACCTGCTCCATGTCGTTGCACAGGTGATTGAGCATGGTGAAACGGAACATGGCGCGGTTGGTGCCGTCGATGAAGAATGCTTTAGCCGCTGCCCGCGTGGTCATTACACCCGCGGTGGCATCTGCGGGCAAGCCGGTGACCGACGACTGTGTGGTGGCCTGCAGGTTGTCGCGCAGGTTCACGCCCTGTTCTTCCAGCGCCCGGTAATGCTCGTTGTTGCTGGTGGAATAGGCCGGTACGCCGGAGCCGACGTAGAGCACGTCACCGGACAGAATGTCCCGGAAGTCCCGTTCGTCGCGCACGATACCGATGATGGTCGCGATGTAGTCGTTCAGCGGTACGAAGACGCTGCGGTCGCGGTTGGTCCAGGGTGCGGCGAAGTTTTTCAGTGTCACGCTGTAGAACTCGGCGGCTTCGGTGGCCGTCATGGCCGCGCTCAGCGGATTGCCGGCATCGATCGCGGCTGCCATGTCGTCGAGCGTCGCGGTATCCGGCGGCACCCCGGCAATCCGGTCATGAATCCGTTTGGCCTGATCGCGGCTGTCTGCGGCCGCCTGCGCGCTGAAGAGCAGACCCAGCAGGAGCAGCGTGCAAACTCCGCCCTGACTCACGGTAATACGTCTAACCTTCATCGGGCTGCTCCTTGTTGCTTGCCGCACGTCTTCCCCGGGTGCGTGAAGCTTCCAGTAAAGGCGCGGCGCGGACCGTGAACGTTCTCACATAGTCGCAAACGGATTTTCTGCTGTGACCGGGGTCACGTCCGCCACCGTGGGGCTGTGGAAGAATGCCTGGCAACTCCACACATGAACCAGGGACGGGTCAGTGGAAATGGATCAATGGCAATGATGATAGAGCGTTTCCGCGGAGCGCCGGTGCGCAAGGCGGCGCCCGGGGTGCTTGCCCTGATCGGCTCTGCTTTGTCCGCCCTGGCCGCGTGCAGCGGCGGGTCCAGCGATGGATCGAGCGGCGGCCTGCTCGGCGGTGGCCAGGATCCCGACCCGGTGGTGGTGGATTTCGCCGTCGCCTATGTCAAGCGCCCACTGCTCACCGACGAAGACGGCAACCTGCTCACCAGCAACGTCCGCGAGCCCGCGGACTTCCGCCCGGGGGCCGAGTTGTTCGTGCGTGACCGGGCGTCACCCAGCGCGGCGGCTGTCTCCATCACAGAGGGCGTATTCGCCGATGACGAGGAGGGCAATCCGCCGCTCTACGACGTCAAAGACCTGTCCGCCTCCTTTGACGGCAGCAAACTGGTATTCGCCATGCGGGCGCCGGAAGACCCGGACCTCGACGATGACGAGCAGCCGACCTGGAATCTGTGGATCTACGATCGATCGGACGACTCTCTACGCCGGGTCATCGATTCCGATATCACGGCCGAAGACGGCCAGGACATTGCGCCGCGTTTTCTTCCGGACGATCGCATCATCTTTTCCTCGACACGCCAGCGCCGGGCCAAAGCCATTCTGCTCGATGAAGGCAAGCCGCAGTTCTCGGCCTTTGACGAAGACCGCGACGCGGAAGCTTTCGCCCTGCACGTCATTGACCAGGATGGCTCTGACCTGAAGCAGATCACCTTCAACCAGAGCTCCGATTTCGACCCGGCGGTGCTGGGCAGCGGCCGGGTGGTCTTCAGCCGCTGGGACAACGTCGCCAACATCAACCGCATCAGCCTGTACAGCGCCAATCCCGACGGCACCGACCATGAACTTCTTTACGGTGTGCACAGTCACGACACCGGGCCCGACGGTGCCACTGTGGAATTCATGGAGCCGCGCGAACTGCCCGACGGACGACTGCTGGCCATGCTGCGCCCACCCGGCGACCAGGCCCGCATGGGCACGCTGCCGGTGGCCATCGACACCGCCGCCTTCGTCGAGCACGACCAACCGACTTTCGCCAATCAGGGCCTGCTCACGGACGCCCAGGAACTGCTCATCAGCGGTGATCTGAATCTCGACGACGATGCGCCGGCGCTGCAGGGCCGCTATGCGCACGTCACTCCGCTGTACGACGGCAGCGGGCGGCTGCTGGTGGCCTGGAGCCAATGCCGGCTGGTGGACCGCACCACGGATCCCGGGAATCCGGTGTTCGCGCCCTGCAGCGGCGAGGCGCTGGGTGATCCGAACTATGAGGAAGCCGATCCGCTGTACGGCATCTGGATGCACGATCTGGCGGAAGGTACCCAGCAGCCGGTGGTTCTGGGCGAGGAGGGCAGTGCTTACAGCGAGGTGGTCATTCTCGAGCCCAGGAACCGTCCGCCGGTGATCCTGGATCAGACCCCGGGCATCGAACTGGATGCCGATCTGGTGGCGGAATCCATGGGCGTGCTGCACATCCGCAGCGTCTACGACATAGATGGGACGGCCACCGAAGACCTCGCGGTGCTGGCCGATCCCGCACAGACCGTTGCCGCCGACCGGCCGGCGCGCTTCCTGCGGCTGGTGAAAAGCGTCTCCATGCCGGACGACGATCTGATCGAACTCGACGGTACTGCCTTCGGGCGCTCGCAGGCTCAGCTCATGCGCGAGGTTCTGGGTTACGTGCCCATCGAGCCTGATGGATCGGTTACCGTCAAAGTGCCAGCGAACGTCGCCTTCTGGCCGGAGATCGTCGATGCCGACGGCCGCCGGATCGGCCCGCGGCATCAGAACTGGCTGCAGCTTCGTCCGGGTGAAGAGCGCACCTGCAACGGTTGCCATACCGCGGACAGCCAGGCGCCCCACGGCCGTCCTGATGCGGAAGCGCCGTCGGCCAACACCGGCGCACCGGCGGATGGCTCGCCCTTTCCCGGCACCCTAGGGGCATTGTTCGCCAACCAGGGTGAAACCATGGCCGAGGTGTATGCGCGCACTTTTGCCCCGCGCACGCCGTCGATGGACGTGGTCTATACCGATGAATGGACCGACCCCGACGTGCGCGCCCCCGATGAGGCGTTCGCCTACGAGTACACATTGCTCAGCACCCAGCCGCCGGTAGATCCGTCCTGTGTGCAGACGTATACGGCCACCTGCCGGATCGTGGTCAACTACGAGCAGCACATCCATCCGCTGTGGAGTGTGCCTCGACCAGATGAAGACGATGCAGCGGTGGATCGCACCTGCACCGGCTGCCACGGTGATCAGGACGACATGGCCATGGCCATGGTGCCTGCAGCACAACTCGATCTGGGCGATGGCGCTTCAGTCGACGAGGCCGACCATTTCAAAAGCTATCGCGAGCTGCTGTTCAACGACAATCAGCAGGTTCTCGACGAAGGCGCGCTGGTGGAC
This sequence comes from Gammaproteobacteria bacterium, assembly GCA_034522075.1. GTDB lineage: Bacteria > Pseudomonadota > Gammaproteobacteria > Pseudomonadales > Azotimanducaceae > UBA7803. Next base: position 20,931 of record JAXHLO010000010.1, read on the forward strand.
GAGCTGGTGGAAGTCTTCGATGCGGACGGCAATCAGGTTTTCGAGACCGATGCCGAAGGTGAACTGATCCTTGACGCAGAAGGCAATCCCATACCCGTGCTGGTCACCGTCACGGTCACGCCGCCCCTGTCGGTAGCCGGCGCCAATGCCAGCCCGCGCTTCTTCTCCCGCTTCGAGCCGGGCGGAACGCATGAAGGCTGGTTGACCCCTCACGAGCTGCGTCTGATTGCCGAATGGATCGACATCGGCGGCCAGTACTACAACAACCCGTTCGACGTACCACAGTGATCTGACACCATGCTGCAGCCGAAAAGGACAAACGGCATCCGGAGCACCGCAGCCCTGACGTGGGGTCTGCTGCTCGTGCTCGTTCCCCTGTCTGCCCAGGGCTGGTTCGAGAAATACCAGCCCGTGGTGGTGGTCGCCGATCCGTTTCTGGAAATGCATACCGGGCCGGGCAGCGGTTATCCGGTTTTCTATGTGGCGGCCGAGAACGATGAGATCGTCGTGCTGAAACGGCGCACCAACTGGTTCAAGATCCGCGGCCCCCGCGACAAGGAAGGCTGGGTGCATATCGATCAGATGCGCAGCACCCTGGATCTCGAGGGCCGGGCCATCGAGTTCGGTGAACGTGGCCTCGATCAGTTTACTCAGCGGCGCTGGGAAACCGGCATGAGCGGCGGTGACCTCGGCGGTGCCCGCACGCTATCCGGCTATGTCGGGTATTCAGTCACCCCGAATATCGTGCTGCAGCTCGAGGCAACGCAGATTCTCGGCGATTTTTCCGACGGCATCATGGGTACGGCCAACATCCTCATGTATCCGTTCCCGGAGTGGCGCGTGTCACCGTTTTTCACCATTGGCACCGGCATTATTAGAACGGAGCCACAGACTACGGTGGTGCAGGCCGAAGATCGTGAAGACGAAATCGTGCATGCCGGCGCAGGTGCTAATCTTTACTTGAGCGACCGCTTCATTCTGCGCGTGGAGTACAAGCGGCACACGGTGCTCACCAGTCGGGACGACAACGAAGAGATAGACCAATGGAAGGCAGGTTTCAGCGTATTTTTCTAGGCCCGGCCGGCCTCGGCCTGCTGGTGGTGCTGCTGGCGGCGCCTGCAGCCCATGCTGCCCAGCCCGAGGAGCTCGAGCTCGAGCCGCTGGTGGTTCGTGAGCCCGAGCGACGCGAAGTGGATGTGGATGCCATCGACAGCGAAGACTGGGAGCTGGGCGTCTACGGCGGTCTGCTCAGCGTCGAGGACTTCGGCAGTAACTCGGTGGTCGGCGTCCGCCTGGCCTACCACGTGACCGAGAGCCTGTTCGTCGAAGGCGCCTATGCCCAGAGCAAGCTGGGCGAAACCAGCTTCGAACGCCTGTCGGGCGGCGCGCAGATTCTTACCGACGAAGAACGCGATCTGACTTACTACAACGTCTCCGTGGGTTACAACCTGTTCCCCGGTGAGTCGTTCCTCACCCGCAACTGGGCATTCAAAGGCAGCCTGTACCTCATTGCCGGTGCCGGCAGCACCGAGTTCGGCGGCGACGACCGCTTTACCGTCAACGCCGGCGTCGGTTACCGCCTGATCGCCACGGACTGGCTGGCTTTGCATGTGGACGTTCGTGATCACGTATTCAAGTCGGATCTGCTGGGCACCAGCGAGACCCGGCACAATGTGGAGTTCACCGGCGGTCTGACGGTGTTTTTCTGAGGTGATCCATGCGTAGCCGTTTCCTGATCTTCGGATGTCTGATTGGCGTGATGACTCTGGCCGGTGCCGGTTGCAGCTCCTATGAGGTGAAACCGTGGGTGAGCCCCTACGAGCGCAACAACCTGGCGGACCCCATCATGAGCTTCAGCCGGGCCCCCGTGGCGCAATCCTACATGCATCATGTCTACCAGGTCCGGGAGGGCGCCAGCGGCGCCGAAGGCGGCGCCGGAGGCGGCTGTGGCTGCAACTGACCCAACCCCTCTCGTAGGAGCGGCCTCCAGGCCGCGATCTGCACTGGGAGCGGCCTCCAGGCCGCGATCCTCACTCCTGCTGATCCTCCTCCCCCTGCTCCTGCAGCCGGCCCAAGCAGCCATTCTTCCCGAAGACCGGGTCGACCTCATGTACCACGGTTACGACGGCGGCGGCCTCACCGTGGACGGCCCGGCGGTGCTGGTGCGCAAAGCCTACAAGGACAAGGTGTCCGTGTGGGGCAACTACCTGGTGGACATGATCTCCAGTGCCTCCATCGATGTGCTGGCCACCGCCAGCGAATATACTGAAGAGCGCACGGAAATCGGCGTCGGCGCAGACTACCTGCGCGGCAAGACCATGATCAGCGGTTTCTATGTCAACAGCGAAGAGAATGATTACAGCTCCGACACCGCCGGCTTGAGCATCAGTCAGGATTTCTTCGGCGATCTCAGCACTCTGGCCATCAGCTATGCCCGCGGGTCGGATACCGTCACGCGGACGGGCGACGATGAGTTCGAAGAAGACCTGACCCGGCAGAACTTCAGCGTCAGCCTGTCACAGATTCTGACGAAAAACCTGATCATGAACCTGACCTACGAAAGCGTGACGCAGGAAGGTTTCCTGCAGAGCGCTTACCGGCAGGTTCGCTATCTCGACCCCGGCGCCGCCCGCGGCTTCAGCTACGAAAGCGCCGTGCATCCCCGCACCAAGACGTCCAGCGCGGTGGCGGTGCGCGGCATGTACTACCTGCCTTATCGTGCCTCAGTGAAAGCCGAATACCGCCACTACACAGACACGTGGGGGGTCAAAAGCTCGAATGGGGAACTGGGCTATGTGCACCCGTTCGACTTCGGGTTGACGGCCGAATTGCGCCTGCGCTACTACCAGCAGTCCGAAGCGGATTTCTTCAACGACCTGTTCGACCGTTCCAACCAGCAGAACTTCATGTCCCGGGATAAGGAACTGTCGAGCTTCTCCACCACCACGGTGGGGGGCGGTCTGTCCTATGAGTTCCAGACCCCCTGGCTGCCGCTGATGAAGCGCGGTGAGGCCAACCTGATGGTCGACTGGATCCGCTTCGACTACGACAATTTCCGCAATGTGCTGGTCACCGACGCCGCGGCGGGCGAGGAGCCGTTCTACAGCTTCGATGCCGTGGTAGTGCGGGCGTTTTTCTCCTTCTGGTTGTAGGCTGCCGGGGCGCTATAATGCGCCGCCATGAAAGTCCGTACCCGCGTCGCACCATCGCCCACCGGTGATCCCCATGTGGGAACCGCGTATATCGCCCTGTTCAACTGGGTATTCGCCCACAGTCAGGGCGGCGAATTCATCGTACGCATCGAAGACACCGATGCGGCTCGCAGCACCGATGAATCCGAGCAACTCATCATGGATTCCCTGCGCTGGCTGGGCCTGGCCTGGGACGAAGGCCCCGACATAGGCGGCCCCCACGGACCGTACCGGCAGAGCGCGCGCAAGCACCTGTATCAGGAGCACGCCAGGCGCCTGGTCGAGCAGGGCGATGCGTTCCATTGCTTCTGCACCAGCGAGCGTCTCGATGAGATGCGCAAGGCCCAGCAGGCCGCCGGGGAGAACCCCCGCTACGACGGCCGCTGCCTGGCTCTCAGCGACAACGAACTGCGCCAGCGGCTGGACGCCGGCGAACCCCACGTCATTCGCCTGAAGGTGCCCGCGGAAGGCGTCTGTGGGTTCGAGGATGCCCTGCGCGGTCCCATCGAGATCCCCTGGAGCCAGGTGGACATGCAGGTGCTGATCAAGCAGGACGGCTTTCCCACCTATCACCTGGCGGTGGTGGTCGATGATCATCTCATGGAGATCAGCCACATCCTGCGCGGCGAGGAGTGGATTAACTCCGTGCCCAAGCACAAGTTGCTCTATGAGTACTTCGACTGGCCAATGCCCGTGCACTGCCACCTGCCGCTGCTGCGCAACCCGGATCACAGCAAGCTGTCCAAGCGCAAGCATCCCACCAGCGTGAACTACTACCGGCGCCTGGGCATTCTGCCGGAAGCGCTGGTGAACTACCTTGGCATGATGGGCTGGTCCATGCCTGATGAGCGGGAGTTGTTCTCGCCCGCCGAAATGGCCGCCGACTTCGATCTCTCGGGTATCCACCTGGGCGGGCCGGTATTTGACCTGGCCAAGCTGTCCTGGCTGAACGGCCAGTACCTGCGGCGGCTGGACTCAGAGGAATTCATGGACCGTATGCAGGCGTGGGCGCTCAACCGCGACAACCTGGCGCGGCTGGTACCGCTGATTCAGGAGCGCACGGAACGTTTCTCCGACATTGCGCCCCAGGTGGATTATCTGCTCGGCGACCGGCGGCCTCTGACGGCCGAAGATTTCGCCAGCAACCGCCTGGCCGACGAGCAGGTCATCCAGATTCTCGATCACGTCTCCCGCGATCTGGACGCGATGCGCCACTGGGAGCGGCAGGCGCTGTTCGATACCTGTCAGAGCCTGTCCGGATGGATGAACCTGAAGATCCGCGATTTCCTGTTCCCGCTGTTCATCGCCGTTTCCGGACGCACGGTATCCCTGCCGCTGTTCGACTCCATGGTTTTTCTCGGCCCGGACATCACCCGGGCGCGCATCCGCGACGCCCTGGCCGTGCTGGGCGTCTCGAAAAAGCAGAGCAAACGCCTGGAGAAGCAATACCGCGACTACCAGGAGACCCACACCTGACCCCATCTGTGGGAGCGCCTTCCAGGCGCGACTGCCAGTCCCAACCAGGAGCCCGCAGTGCAGCAACTGGAATTCTACGGTGCCGCCGGGCAGGTCACCGGTTCCTGCCACATTCTGCGTACGGGCAGCCACACCGTGCTGCTCGATTGCGGCATGATTCAGGGCGGCCGCGAAGACGAGCTCGGTAACGAAGCAGAGTTCCCCTTCGATCCGGCGGCCGTGGATGCCGTGGTGCTGAGTCACGCCCACCTCGATCATTCCGGCAGGCTCCCGCTGCTCGTCAAACGCGGATTCCGCGGCGTCATCCACACCCAGAAAGCCACCCGCGCTCTACTGCGGATTCTGCTCAACGATGCCGCCAACATCGAGATGAGCAACGTCCGCCGTGACAATCGCCGCCGCGGCGACCGGGGCCAGGCATTGCGCCAGCCGCTGTTCGACCGCGAGGACGTGGCACGCGTGCTGGAGCTCACCGAAGGCCATCGGTATCACCAGGATTTCGACGTCGTCCCCGGCATGGGTGCGCACTTTCACGATGCCGGCCACATCCTGGGCGCCGCGGTGGTGGAGGTTCGTATGACACACAGGACGCGGCAGACCACCCTGGTGTTCAGCGGCGATCTGGGCCAGCACGACTCGCCGATTCTGCGTACCCCCGAGAATCCGGGGCAGGCTGACCTGGTGATCATGGAAACGACCTACGGTGATCGCCGCCACCGCAATCTGGATGCTTCTCTGGAAGAATTCGGTCAGGTGCTGCAGCGCGCCCATGATGCCGGCGGCAATGTCCTCATTCCTGCCTTTGCGGTGGGCCGCAGCCAGGAACTGCTCTATTTTCTCGGCAAGTATTACGACGATTGGCAGGTAGATCGCTGGCAGATTTTCCTGGACAGCCCGCTGGCCATCGAAGCCAGCGAGATCTATTGGGATTTTCCCCATCTGTTCGATGAAGAGGCCAGCGACAGCTTCCGCGAGGAAGATTTCATGCCGTCGCTGCCCAACCTGCACTTCACCCGCACCGGCGATGAATCCCGGGTGATCAATCGCATGAAGCGCGGCGCCATCGTCATTGCCGGCAGCGGCATGTGCAACGGCGGACGCATTCTGCATCACTTCCGACGCGACATCGGCCGGCCGGAGACGCAGATCGTGTTCACCGGATTTCAACCCCGGGGCACCCTGGGCCGGCGCATCATCGATGGCGCGGATACCGTGCGCATTTACGGCGACGAATACCCGGTGCGCGCTGCCGTGCATACCATCGGCGGTTTCTCCGCCCATGGCGATCGGGAAGATCTGCTCAACTGGTACGACAGGTTTCCCTCGACCCCGAACGGCCAGCGGACGCCGGCTTTTCTGGTCCACGGTGACCCGGAGGCCACGGCGGCGTTCCGGGACGTCCTGCAGTCGCGATTCGGCGTCATGGCGCACATTGCCGATGCCGGGGAACAGATCGATCTGAGCACGATGTACCGCCCGCAAACCGGGGCAGGGCGCGAAGATTGACAGGCGGGGAGGCGCTCCGTAGTATCGCGCCTCCTCTCACCCTTGGCGTTCGTCAGGGGCTCTGTGGGGCCATAGCTCAGCTGGGAGAGCGCTACAATGGCATTGTAGAGGTCGGGAGTTCGATCCTCCCTGGCTCCACCAACACTTCATGCCGAATGGGAAAGGATCGAACTCCTGAGCAGTTCGCTGCGCGAACTGCCGACGGTCTCGATCCCGTCTGGCTCCACCAATAAACTCAACGAGTGAGACCTTCTGAGGGCGACTCCAAAGCACACCCCCGCCTGCATCGGATATCTGCAGACTCGGCTGCGCTCATTTCGGCATGGCCGCTGTCGTCGAGTCTCGCATGAAACATTAGTCGCGTATGTGAGCCTGCTGGAGTCGGTCACCGAAAGGCTTGAAGGGGCGAACATGAGGCCTTAGCTGGAGGTGGTGGTCATCGGTGGCACCGACCCTGGTCAGTGTACGGCCGGACTCCCCGAAATCGGCGACAGCCGGCCAGGAGCGGACACCTCCGCGACTCGCGCCGACAAAGATCTGGAACTCGCGCCCGTCAGGTGTATACTTGGTGTATGGCGCGCACAAACATTGATATTGACGAAGAGGCCTGTGGCGAGGTCATGCGGCGCTACCACCTCACCTCCAAGCGGGAAGCTGTGAATTTTGCGTTGCGGCTGCTTGCTGCCGAGCCACTCTCTCTGGAGGAAGCCAAGGCCCTTCGCGGCTCCGGCTGGGAGGGCGATCTCGACGAACTGCGCTCATCTCGGACCGCATGATCCTGATCGATACCTCGGCTTGGATTGAGTATCTTCGGGACACCGGTTCAAACACGTGCGAGCGCGTCCAGGAACTTCTGGCGCAAGACCTTGCGGTTGCGGATCCTATCCGGATGGAAGTGCTGGCCGGTGCGCGCGATGAACATCACCTCCTTCAGCTTCGAGGCTTACTTGCCCGTGGAACGAATTTTTCAGCGATCAGCATGGACTATGATCATGCTGCCATTCTGTATCGCCAGTGCCGTGCGAAGGGCGAAACCGTTCGAAAGCTGATCGATTGCCTAATCGCTGCCATTGCGATCAGGAATGGCATCACAGTACTACACCAAGACGCGGACTTCGAAGTGCTTGCGCGGCACACGGCGCTGGCTACGGAATAGAGGACGCAGAAAGCCCCTTGCGTCCAGGAGCTGCCGCTCGACGATTTCCTAAAGCAGGTGTTTCGGCGCTTACCATTAACAGGGTGGCACTGAATCGCCCCGGGATTCCCGGAGACCCCAAACGATTTCGCAAGGAGGCTGATTATGATTCCCGCAGAAGAAACCTTCAACGGCACCTGGCCATTTGCACCGCACTTCAGCGAGGCCTCCGGATTCCGCCAGCACTACGTCGACGAAGGGCCGCGGGACGGTGAGGTCATCGTCTGTTTGCATGGCGAGCCTACCTGGGGCTACCTGTACCGTCGCATGATCGGACCGCTCGCCGAGGATTACCGAGTAGTGGTGCCGGACCACATGGGATTCGGCAAGTCCGAAACCCCTCAGGATAGAGAATACACGCTGCGCACCCACGTCGAGAACTTCGAGCGCTTTGTGGAGGCGCTCGACCTGCAGGACATTACGTTGGTCTGCCAGGACTGGGGCGGCCCGATCTCCGGGGCCTTCACCGCACGCAATCCGGAGCGGGTGAAGCGCGTATTTCTCATGAACACTCTGTTCGGCTACGGCGGCGGGCAGGCCGCCGGGGGCAAGACGCCTTGGTTCCAGTGGATAGAGAAGCATGAGGAGTCGGGTACGTTAGAAGGCATTCTGGGCGAACTCGGCAGCACAGTGCTGTCTGTCATGAAGACCATCGGATTTCAGAACTCGGCGGCCGTGGACGACACCTGGATTAGGGCCTATTCAGCGCCGTTCCCGGACAGGTCGAGCTGCATCGGAGCCATAAACTTTCCGCTCGACGTGCACTATCAACGGTTTCTGCCATTCATCAGAGAAATCATGCAGCAGTGCGATCTCGAGAAAGTGAAAGACAAACCCGCGATGCTCGTCTCCGGGGACAAGGACTACGGTATTGCTCAGGAACATGCCATCAGTGACTTCAAAGGACTGTACCCCAACGCGCCTGTCGTCAAAGTTTCCGGCGTCGGCCACTTTTGTCAGGAAGACATTCCGGACACGTTGGTCGCACTTATTCTTGGGTTCATGCAGACGTTTCCTTAAGCTGGACTTCAGTACCTACGGGCCGAAGGCAGTAGCGATCTCCTTTCAACTGCAAGGTGTCGAACCTACAAGTTCAGCAACTGCGGCTCTGGTGTAACGCCGAGCTCTACATTGATCCTGTAGCGGTTCGCGCCGCCGCTTGGTCGTCGCACCGGAGGTCCGCTTTCGGCCATAAGCTGCCGCCCAGTCCACACGAGCCCTGCGGACCAAGTTCGCTGCAGTGTCGTCCAGCTTTTTAGGGGATTCCTTTCACCTGAGGACCTCTCTCGCTCGACGATACGCCCACTGAGAGCAGAGGCGATTCAGTTCCCCGCCGTACAAGTCGACAGCATCCATCTGCAAACCGCCATTGGCGTCGATGCACTGTCTTCGCATCTCAGCAGTGAGTTTCTGGCGACTGGAACGATCGTCCCCACCGTAACGATGATCCTGCCCAGACGAACAACCCCCGGCAATACCAAGAACCAGCAGCGTCAGGGCAGGTAGACAGCAATACAGCAACCGTATGTCCATGGATGATACCTTCGATGGTGAACGCGGTTGCACTCTACGAAGCGGCGCTAGGCAACTCCTGTAGAAACGCCTAGCATACCCTCTGGTTCTGCTTCGGGTTTTCTTTGGGTAATCCAATCAATGGCTTACGGGCACGTGGCGGATGACCTGGAATAGTCGGGACGGGATTGAACCGGCAGGCGGAGCCGGTAAGGCCACGGCGTTTGTCTTCGGCGAGTGGTTGGTCGAGCCGCGACGGGGACAGCTACACAGCGAGTGCGGCGTCCGGAAGCTGGAGCCCAAGGCCATGGACGTCCTCGTGCTGCTTCTCGAGCATGCCGGCGAAGTCGTCTCGACCAACCAGATTCTCGACTCGGTGTGGCAAGGACGGGTCGTCGAAGAGGGGGCCGTGCATCAGAAGATGTCGCAGATTCGAGCCGCGCTGGGAGACCATCGCGAGCGGCCCACGTACATCGAGAACATCCCGAAACGGGGCTACAGGACGCTCCAATCCGTAAGGGTAACTGCCGTCGCAGGTAGCGGTGATGATCGCGCATGGCATTCTCTTGCTCCCGCTGTGCTCGTCACTGCAGCAATCGGGGCGACACTGGGCGCCGTACTTGTCGCGCTTTGGCTAAGCCCGTTCGGTGAGAGAGTCCCCTCTGCAGACGACCCACGGGTGCGTCAGTTCACAATCGACATACCTCAGCCGTTCGCTGACCCTCGATCTTTACAATTTCACCCGAAGCCTGTCGTCATTTCGCCGGACTCAAGTCGAGTGGTCTTCCATGGGGATGTTGAGGCGAAATCACAGCTCTACGTTCGGCTCCTCGACACCTTGGACGTGGTAGCGGTCGCCGGCACTGAAGGCGCTACTCCTCACTTCGACATATCGCCGGACGGAGCGTGGGTTGCGTTCGTGGACCACGCTGACTTGAGACTCAAGAAGGTTCCCGTCACTGGCGGAACGCCCACACTTATCTGCGAACCTGAGGGAAGGATTCAGACAGTTCACTGGGGTGCTCAAGACAGGATTGTCTTCGATACAAACGCCTCTAGGGGTATCTTCAGCGTGTCAGCGGCTGGTGGAACTCCGCGCCAGATTACGTCGCCCGAAGATGGAGTCGTGCACAAGCACCCGCACCTGATGCCGGATGGGAAGACGATGCTCTTCACTGTAGGTACTCGAGGAGGGACCGCTCGACAAGCTGACGAAATCTATGCCGTTTCGCTGGAGACAGAACAGCAGACAGCTTTGCTGCGTGGCGCATCGGCGAAGTTCGTTCCCCCTGCAAGCATGCTCTACTACCGAGACGGCGTGCTGTGGAGCGCGGAGTTCGATCGTGATCGCGTGCAGGTCAACGGCCAGAGCCTCGCCGTTACGGACGAGGTTCAATATCGATGGTACGCAAACTACAGCCTCTCGACGGACGGGACACTCGTGTATGTGAAGTCGTCGAAACTGTTGGATAGGAGCCTTGTCTGGGTGGATCTGGAAGGTCGAGAGCAGGAGTTGGGCTTCGAACAAAAACCATTCGCCGAGCCTCGAATTTCGCCTCAAGGAGATCGAATCGCTGTGGTGATCGAGAGTAAGAATGGCGCAGACCTTTGGCTGTACGATCTGGAGCGCCGTACAGGCAACCGCCTGACCTTCGACGAGTCGCGAGAAGCGCAACCGGCTTGGACGCCGGATGGGGAGGGGCTCATCTACTCCACAAAAAGAGTAGATGACCTATTTCTTCTCATGACGCGTGGGAAACATGAACCGATTCAGCTTACTGATACGCCAAACTACGAGTTCGCAAACCTCGTGACTCGCGATGGCAGGCAGATCCTTGTGCACTACTATGGCGCCGAGACCGGGATGGGCGATGTGGGAGTTCTCAGCGTCGAGGGCGGGGCGGTGGAGCCTTTGCTCACCGAAGCCTATAACGAGACGGGTGCGGCGTTGTCCCCTAACGAAGAGTGGATTGCATACGCCTCGGCCCGCTCTGGACGCCACGAAATCTACGTCCGACCTTATCCCAATGTGGATGACGGATTGTGGCGAGTATCCAAAGAGGGGGGAAAGCACCCAGTCTGGGGCTCGGATAGTCGCTTGTTCTACTGGGGCCAGACCCACATCATGCTCGTCGGCGTCGCGACCACCTCCGAGTTCGGCATGACGGGGCCTAAGCCCCTTTTCTCTCATCAAGGCTATTTGTATAGCACCAACAAAATGTTCGACTTTGATCGGACCAACAACCGATTCCTCATGGTAAAGGAGCCCCCAGAGAATACGGGGCGGAGCAACACCCTTGTGGTCATCGACAACTGGCCAACCTTTGTTCGCAGGTCGGCGGCACGTGGACAACAAGATCTCCTCTGATCCCTGGTATGTCGGCTCAGGGTCGAACTGAGACGTTCGCTGCGACGCACAATAGCGACCGGAAAGGTGCTTGAAGCGGACATCCCGGCTCTCGGGGCAGTATTCGGGCAAGCGCAAAGATGGGCGATAGTAAGTTTAACAACTGCGGCATCTAAGTAAGACAGGGCGATACATTGATCTTGTAGCGGTCAGTGAAAGTGCCGCGTGCGCCATAGCTCAGCGCCGTGGATCTGGAACGTTATCACGGTTCCGGATTTTTGCTCCGCAGTGCTACGATTGCAGCAGCGAACGCGGTCAAATGTCGACGTGGATATCTGTCAGGACAGCCAAAGCGGAGACTCATATGCCACGCCTCGAACCGATGAGCGAACATGATCTCAACCAAGAGCAGAAGGCATTCCTGGACCGACTAAACGAGGGCCCGCGCGGTAGCCGCGGCCGGATTGGTCTAATCGGGCCTTATGGAGTGTGGGCTCGTGCCCCTCACGTTGGCGAGCCGGCGCAGCGCCTCGGGGCCGCGTTGCGATTCGGCACGACGCTTCCGGAAAACGTCAAAGAGGTCGCCATCTGCACCGTTGGGGCCTTCTACCGAGCGAAGTTTGAATTCGCCGCCCATCGGCGCCTGGCCCTTCTCGCAGGTGTTAGCGAATCCGCCCTCGATCAGCTGCAGGCGGGAGAGCCACCGACATTGGAGGGCGACGAGGCGCTTGCTCATGCTTTTACCGACCAGATGCTCCGACAACATCGTCCCAGCCAGTCGACTTACGAGCAATTGTTCGAGATCTTCAGTGAGACCGGCCTGATCGAGCTGGTCTCACTGATTGGATACTACTGTCTGGTTTCGCATACGCTCAATGCATTCGATGTCGAGCTGTTGGACGGTATGGTGAACCCGTTTCCCGGCGCGGATTGACGCGACAGAGAGGTCGGCATGCACGGATTGCGATTCGGCGTTAGCTACGATTTCCGCAACCCACCGGATTCCGGCGTCCCCGATCCGGTGTTCTATCAAGAGATCCTCGAGCAGGTGCGCTGGCTCGATTCAATCGGTGCCGACTTGGTGTGGTTCACAGAGCATCACTTCGTGGAGGACGGGTATCTGCCGAGCTGGGTACCCGTGGCCGGTGCGATGGCGTCCACGACCACCCGAGTGCGCTTCGGCACCGACATATGTCTGATGCCGTTCAATCATCCCATTCGCCTTGCCGAGGATCTGGCGGTGCTGGACAACCTTTCCGATGGCCGGGTCGAGATCGGCCTGGGGATGGGTTACGCCCCGCACGAGTTCCGAGGCTTCGGTGTTCCCCCGAGCCGGCGAGTTTCACTCATGAACGAGGGTATCGAGGTTCTGCAGCGCTGCTTCGCCGGCGAACGTTTCAGTTACCACGGGAAGCGCTATCAGTTCGAGGATGTCGTCATCACTCCAGGCTATGTTCAACCTGAAGGTCCGCCGTTGTGGATACATGGCGATGCCGCCGGGTTTGCGTGCGGAACGCATGGCCAGCAGCCTCGAGCGGCTGTTCAAAGCGGTGGTCCCCCGGGTCAAGGCGGCATTTAACCAAAGCTGACGCGCCGGTCGGGCATTCGGTTATGAATCGTACCGTGTCATGCTCGTAACCAGCCGCCGCGGTGACCGCGCCGTATCCGCGAAGTTCTCGACATCTGCAGCGATAATGGGCCGGCTGTCTGGGCCGGAGTAAAACCGCTGGCGTAAATCCTCCGTTGTCTTGAAGCCGCAAAGCGCGAAACCATCGTACGGCACGCCGACAAAAGTGTGGACCACGCTGAGCTGGGTATAGTGAGTCATGAATCCGTGATGCTCGAGCGCCAGCGGAGCGTGGATGTCGCGCCAGTGGTCATCGGCTTCACGGTGGGTGAGTGATGGGCGACGTATCAGCGGAAACAGCCCCACGACGGCCGGTAGTCCGGACTTCAAGAGCCGGCGGTAGACCAGGTACAGACCGACATCGGCAATGGCTGCGAGTGTCTCCAGGTCGTCGGTGATCACGGTTGCCAGGGCATGAAACGGCAAGTCGGGAATCTGGCGCTCATCAGCGTACAACGTGCCGCCCAGACCGCGGGTGAGCGCCTGTGCCGTTGTTACGTCCGTAGTGGCTATCGCGAGTTCCAGCATGGCTCCGATACTAGAGGACAAAAGGGCACTACATTGATGCTGTAGGACTCGGGTACCTGCTTGGTCATTCAAAGGTCCGCTGCGAGCCTGTCGGGAAAGGTAAGTCTGGGCTGTCTGTCATACTGGTAACCCGCTTTTCACAACCTTGCTCACCGCATCATGGTTCGCCAATGCAGCGATGTCGTCGAGTGGATTCACGGGGCTGATCACTACGTCGCCACGCATGCCAGGTGCCAGTCTGCCAATCTGTGCTTCTTTGCGGAGAATCGTCGGGTTCATGACGTACATGGCATGTAGTATCGCTTCTGCCGACTCGACCTGGGCGCGAATCGCAAACTCATCGCGCTGCAACCGCTGGATTTCCCCAATAAGGTCTGTGCCCCAACCCATTCTGACGCCTGCGTTTGAGGCAATTGCCAGGGACTGTACGCCAGATCTGAGCACCGCTTCGTTCTTGGCGAGGTTGCGTTCCGGAAAACCGAGCCGGCGACCTTCTTCTGCCATGCCCTTGTAAGTGACGAGCGTGGGTACGAGCCACGCGTCGTGCTCTACCATCAAGGCCGCAGTTTCTTCATCAATTAGGTTGCCGTGCTCGATACACTTCACGCCGTTTCGGACCGCAAGCTTTACAGCTTCTGGCGTATAGGCGTGGGCGCTTACGTAAGTTTTCCGGTTCTTTGCCTCCTGTACAGCTGCCTGAACCTCGGCCTCGGTGTACTGCGTGCAGTCCAGAGGGTCCATGGGGGTCGCAACTCCACCGGAAACATGGATCTTCAGAAAGTCTGCCCCGGCGCGCAGTACATGTCGCGCCGCTTTGCGAACCGCATCCGGGCCATCAGCGACAATGCCGAAAGCACTGTGTCGCATCTGGCAGGCACAATCTGGTACGGGCAGCGTGCCACCTTCAACGTCGCCGTGCCCACCCGTTTGCGAAATCATGAGATTCGCCTGGACGATGTCCGGGCCTTTCGCCATGCCGGCAGAGATTGCACGCCGTAAGCCCGTGACGTCTCCTCCCAGGTCGCGAACGGTAGTGAACCCACGGGCGAGGGTCTCTTCACTCAGCCTCGCCATGGCTATTCCGAACTGCACTTCAGTCCATTGTGAAAGTCGTGCGAAGTTAAGGGTTGCGAGACGAAAATGTACGTGAGCATCAATGAACCCGGGGAGCAGGAACTGGCCATCGGCATCAACAACGTGGTCAGCCTTTGTGGCACCTGTGGTACCAGCAATTCGACCGTCTTCGATAACGAGTGTCTCGTTCGGCCGGATATCCATGGTTGTTGGGTCAAGTATTGAACCGCCGCGAATCGTTGTTGTTACCATGGTCGCTCCTCTGTATCAGGCGGAATCGTACTGCGAAGAAGGCTTTGAAGCGATCAGTGTCAGTCTCGTCGTCCGCCGAGCTCATCGAGTGGATCGAGCGGATGCCGTCACTGCCGGCCCTCGACGGCACTGAACAATACGCCGGCGGCGACCGCCAGGCGCCGGTCGAAGGTCTCGCCGGGGTCGCCGGAAAGGTCCAGGTCGAGCTTGAAGATCACAGGGTTGAAGCGCTGGCGGTAGATGGCCGCGGTGCGGCCCTGGATTTCCGCGTGATAGCGCTGGGGCAGGATGACTGACACCAGGTCGACGAAGCGGCGCGCCAATGCTTTGACCGTGGAGTCTTCCATGATGCGGCCGACCTCCTGGCCGGCGGCGTCGAATACCTGCCACTGGTCGCGCAGAAATGTGGAGGACAGACCCTCGCGTTTCAGCGTGCCGACCCGCTCCCCCGTGGCCGAATCGTGGACGTCGTAGGCACCCGAGAAATCGAACACGCTCTGAGTGGAAATGCGCAGCAGCTCAGTGGACTTCGCTTCGTCGTCGTAGAGGCGGATGTCCTCCTTGAGCCGGAAGCGCTTCTGATCGGAGTAGAGCACCAGCTCGCCGTCGCCGGCGAATATGTGAAAGGCGCCGCCGAACAGGCGGAAGAACTGGGTGCGGATGGTGTAATGGTCGTGGCTGAACCGTGCGGCGTGGTCTGTGGTCTCGGTCACACATGTCTCCTCGAATCGCTGGCCGTCTGGCCGATCGGGCCCATGGTACCGGATCGTGTTCAGGCCGGATTCACTCGCTCTGCGCGATGCTGTGTCTCAGTGCGGCGCAAGACGAGAACGCGTGATGAAGGAGATGAAGGAAGCGGCCATAGGCGTATTGCTGATCGCCGCCAGCAGGAGTGCATCGCCCTTGCCATGTATTGGGAAGCGCGCGGCGAAGGTCGGCGCGGTATGGAGGCCGTAGGCTGGACGATTCTCAACCGTACCGGCAGCGCGCCCGAGTGCGCACGGCACAGATAGGCGGGCACGTGTTCTATCGCTAGCGCAGTGCAGCTTCGATGGCGTCGCGCAGTTTGTCCTTGCCGAAAAAGATTTCATCCCCCACGAAGAGCGTGGGTGAACCGAAGGTGCCGCGCTCCACCGAGGCTTCGGTTTGTTCGATCAGCGCCTGTTTGACGGCAGGGTCCGCCGTGCCTGCGAAGATCTCCTGCGTGGGCAGCCCGGCGGCGTCCAGGGCCGTGGCGATCACGTCGTCTTCGTCCATCTTCAACGCCTGTTCCCACATGGCGGCATACACCGCGTCGATGTAGCGGTGGTAGATGCCGGCGCGCCGGGCGAACACGGCCCCGCGCATGATCTTCAGTGTGTTGACGGGAAAATGCGGATTCGCTACCGGGGGCTCGATGCCGTGTTCCCGACAGAAGCGCTGCGTTTCGATGCGCTGGTATTCCGGCTTGTTGCGGATTCCCTGCAGCGATACGGCCGGCGAAACGTTGTTGGTGGCTTTGAAGACACCCCCCAACAGGATCGGCACGTACTCGAATTCGATGCCCGTTTCCGCCGTCGTTGCTGGAATGACTTTGTGCACCAGGTAGGCGTTGGGGCTGCCGAAGTCGTAGTGAAATTCAATCTTCATGCGTTCTCTCCACTGGCAGAGAGTTTCCTGATGTGGAACCCCGGCCGCTGGTCCATCATTACCCGTCCACAGGAAGGACGGCAAGCGACCCCCGGCGTGGCAGCGCCCGAGCGCCTTCCGGTGGTATCTTGAGAGTCTGAGCGACGCAATCAGGGAGGAGACGGTTATGCGTACCATCGACGATTTCCTTGCCCATAATCAGAACTGAGCCGGAAATCGAGGACAGCGAATGAGTGGCAGCAGCACGCCCGCCGCGGCGCCGGTTCAGCCCATCCGCCCGGCGGCGACGGTCATCATCGCCCGCGACGGCGACGCCGACCGAGACGGGGTAGTGGAGATGGAAATCTTCATGCTGCGGCGTACGGCCGGGGCCGCTTTTGCCGGCGGTATGTATGTGTTCCCCGGCGGACGGGTCGAGTCGGACGACCACCTGCACGCCTGGGATCACTGGCGCACGGGGCCCACCGAGGCGCAAGCCGCGCAGCTACAGGCCATCGGCAATCAGTGGCGCGGCTTCTGGATTGCCGCCATTCGCGAGACCTTCGAGGAATCCGGACTGCTGCTCGCCTACGACGCCCGGGGGCATCTGTTGTCGTGGGCGGATGCCGATCACGAGGCACGGTTCGAGGCCTACCGCCATCAGGTGCATGAAGGCACGCTGGATCTGCTGGACTTGTGTGAACGCGAAGCCCTCACCCTGGCCTGCGATCACGTGCATTTCTTCAATCGCTGGATTACACCGGTCGGCCGGCCGCGGCGCTTCGATACGCGCTTCTTCATAGCCGAAGCGCCGCCGGGCCAGACCGGTCTGCATGACGACAAAGAAACCGTCGACAGCCTGTGGATCACGCCGCGGCGGGCGCTGGAGCTCTATGCCCGCGGTGAATTCGGCCTCATGCGCGTTACCGAGCGGCAGCTCGTCACGCTGCAGGATTTAGGCTCGGTGGCCGCCCTGCATGCCTGGGCCCTGGAGCGCCAGGAATTTCCCACTTTCAGGCCGGAACTGCCTCCGCCGTCGGCGGGGCAGTCTTGAGCGTCCCGGCCGGCGCACCGCTGTCCCTGGCGGGCACCCCGGCGGCATCGCCGCTCGGCTATTTCAGCTGGACGTTCGGCCAGGCAGCGCGCGATCCGTACTACATCCTCGTGGTCATCTACATTTTCTTCCCGTACTTCAGCAATACCGTGGTGGGCGACCCGGTGCGCGGCCAGTCGCTGATCGGCTACCTGAACGCCACTGCCGGTGTGATTCTGGCGCTGACCGCACCGTTTCTCGGTGCCATCGCCGACAAGAACGGCCGCCGCAAACCCTGGGTGGCCGGCACCGTGCTGGTCATGTCCGTGGGTGCCGGCTTGCTCTGGTGGGTGTTGCCGGGCGGAGCCGGTATGGGCATCCCCGCGGCTTTCCTGCTGCTGCTGGCGATCAGCGTGGCGTTTGCCATCTCGGAGGTCTTTCACAACGCCATGCTGCCGAGTATTGCGCCCGTCAGCCGCGTGGGTACCGTCTCCGGGGTGGCATTTGCGCTCGGCAACGTGGGCGGTCTGACCCTCATGCTGGTGGTGCTGTTCGCCTTTGCCATGCCGGGCACCAGCGACTGGCCGTTTCTGCCCGAGGCGCCGCTGCTCGGCATCGATCAGACGGCGCACGAGCATGACCGCATCGTCGGCCCGGTGGCCGGACTTTGGATGCTGCTGTTCACCCTGCCGGTGCTGCTGTTCACCCCCGATGGCCGGTCATCCGGTGTGCCCA
This sequence comes from Gammaproteobacteria bacterium, assembly GCA_034522075.1. Classification (GTDB taxonomy): domain Bacteria; phylum Pseudomonadota; class Gammaproteobacteria; order Pseudomonadales; family Azotimanducaceae; genus UBA7803. The sequence continues at coordinate 39,015 of JAXHLO010000010.1, forward strand.
TGCTGGAAGCGGCGCGGCAGGGCATTCGCGACGTGGTAGCCACCGCCAGGCACCTCAAGCACTACTCCAACATCGCCATCTATCTGCTCTCGCGCATGCTGTTCATCGACGGCATGGTGGGGGTCATGACCTTCGGCGGGGTCTATGCCTCGGGGACCTTCGGCTGGGGCTCTACCACGCTGCTGATCTTCGGTTTGTGCACCAGTGCTTCGGCCATGTTCGGCGCCTGGCTCGGCGGCTTGCTCGACGACGGGCTTGGTTCTCTGCGTGCCCTGAAAGTGGCGATCGGCATGAGCTCCCTGGTTCTGATCGTGCTGGTATCCATTCAACCGGACAGCGTGCTGTTCGTCATACCGGTCAGTACGGACCCGGTGTGGGGTTTTCCCTACTTTCGCTCGGTGGCCGAGATCGCCTATTTCGGCACGAATCAGGTGTTCGCCATGTTCTTCGTCACGGGCCTGTCGGCGTCAAGAACCTTGATGGCACGTATCTCGCCTCCGGAGCTGGCCACCCAGTTCTTCGGCCTGTTCGCTCTGTCGAGCACGGTCACGGCCTTTCTGGCCCCGCTGATGGTGGCCGCCACGACGAGCTGGTTCCAGTCCCAGCGGGTCGGCTTCGCCTCCCTGACGACGCTCATGATCCTGGGTTTTGTGATGCTTTCCTGGGTGCGGCAGGAGCGGGCCACTGTGGCGGCGTAGTCTCACGTATCAGCCCACCGGCTTCAGGGGTGGGCAACAGCAGCGTATGATTTGATCAGCCTGCAGGAGAACCCCATGCGCATCGCCGTCGCCATGATGAGCCACGAAACCAATACCTTCTCGCCCGTGATCACCGATCTGGCGCGCTTCTCCGGCACAGGCGAGGTGCCGCCGGAGGGCGACGAGGCGGAACGAATCTTCCGCGGCACAGCCACCTGCCTGGGCGGGTTTCTCGACGTCTGCGCGCAACACGGTGCCGAGGTGTTCATTCCCATTGCGGCAGGCGCCGCGCCCAGCGGGCCCGTCGACGGGGCTGCCTACGAATACATGTGCGAGCGCATCGTGGCGGCAGCTTCCCAATGCGATGCCATGCTGCTCGATCTGCACGGTGCCATGGTCACGGATGCCTTCGACGACGGAGAGGGTGAGCTGCTCAGCCGTATCCGCCGGGTGGCGCCGGACGTTCCCATTGCCGTGTCGCTGGACATGCATGGCAACATCACCGAGGCCATGGTCAGCCAGGCCGACATCATCTGCGGCTATCACACCTACCCCCATGTCGACATGGACGCCACGGGGGAGCGGGCGGCGCGTATCCTCTTCGCCATGCTTGCCGGCGACGTCCGTCCGGCCATCGTCTGGGGCCAGGCGCCCATGCTGCCTCACGTTATGCGCCAGGGCACCGATGATTTCCCCAACCGGGAGCTGCAGCAACGGGCCATGGCCCTGGAAGCTGAGGGGGCACTGGCGGTGAGCCTGTTCACTGGCTTTCCCCATGCCGACATACGGGATGCCGGGCTGTCCGTGGTGACCATTACCGACGGCGATGATGCGTCTGCCCGGTCCATGCGCGACGAACTGCTCGATCAGGCCTGGGCGGACCGGCGTGCCTTCGTCTACGAGCCCGAGCCGCTGGAAGATTCCATGGCCCGGGCGCAGGCGCTGGCCGCGGAGCCCGGCGAGGGCCCCGTGGTCATACTGGACCACTACGACAACACGGCCTCCGGCGGCACCATGGATACCACCGAGGTCCTGGCCGCCGTACTGGAGGCGGGCCTGGATGATGCCGCCTTCTTCGCCATCTATGACCCGGAAGCCGTGGCTGCCATGGCGGCTGCCGGCGTGGGCAACGACGTCACCGTGACCCTGGGCGGCAAGCTGCATATGCCGGCACTGGCGCAGCAGAGCCGGCCGCTGAACGTCACGGGCCGGGTGCGCTTGCTCTCGGATGGACGCTTCCCGGCTACCGTGGCCATGTCCCGGGGGCTCACCATGAACATGGGCCGCAGCGGCGTGCTGCGCGCCGGCGGGCTGGATATCGTGGTCATCTCGCGTCACATCGAGCCGTTCGACCCGGGGTGTTTCCGCTCACTCGGCATAGAACCTCAGCAGCGGCGTTTCGTGATTCTGAAAAGCCGCATCCACTATAGAGTGGGATTTCGCGACATGGCCCGGGCGCTGGTTGAGTGTGCCGGCCGCGGGGTGTGCACGTCGGACTATTCTGAACTCGAGTTCCGCAAGGTCCGCCGTCCCATCTATCCCCTGGACGGGGTCAACACGCGGGAAGAAACCTCCGCGTAACGGCGCAGTCGACTATTCGTTGCCTTCGATGACCTCGCGGGCGCGTCCCTCCAGAGAAGTCAGCCCGGCTGCCTTGCCCTTGGCCACGGCCGTTTCAGTATCGGCACCGGCGAGGTGTTCGCGCACGGCGAACAGGGCTCCCACCCGGTTCGACGTGGCGCAGTGCACGAGCACGGGGCCATCGGCACCAGCCAGATAGGCGTCGAGTTGACGAGCCGCGTCTTCGTTGACGTCGGCGGCGCTGCCGATGGGAATGCGGTGATAGTTCATGCCCAGGGATTGCACCTGGTCACCTTCGTCGAAGTGCATTTCGTCGTCGGTGCGCAGGTTGATCACGGTGGTGAAGCCGGCCTCAGCCAGAGCCTGCAGCTGTTCGGGCGTCGGCTGCGCCGCGGTTGTGATGCCCGGTTCGGGAGACCCTTCCGCCCGCAGGCCGAAACTGCCATCGTCGCCTCCGGCCTGTACCGAGCCGCAGGCCAGCAGCCACAACAGCGCCGCCCCGAGCAGATGAGTTTGTGCGGCGAATCTCACAGGCAGAAAAGGCATGGTTCTGTCTCCGAATGGGTTAAAGGCATACAGGATATCTCATCCACCGGCACGGGGCCGGTAGCGCTGGCCATCGTAGCGATCGAACCACTCGCCGAGCAACGGGTGCTCGATCTGTGAGCAATCCTGGCTGGGCTCGAGGTGGCGCTGTGCCACGTAGGTGGTGTGATCGGCGCCGTCCACCAGGACGTGATACCAGGGGCGGTCCCTGGGCGGGCGGCTGCGGGCCACGTTGTCGTACCACTCATCCGTGAGGGCGAAGACCTCGTCTACCGCGAATATCACGCCCCGGTAGCCGAATTTCTGATGTTCGACGATCTGTCCCGCTGAGAATCTAGCCATGTCGTCCTGCCAGTCGAAGTGCTCCTGACGCCGGCCATGTTAACTTGGCCCGCTGCGCGTCCGCCAGAGAGAGTGAGCGGGCCCGGTTGCCGGCAGCCTTGCCGGCTGCTGTGTGCTTCAATATCCGGTACCACTGTTTGGCAGGGGATAAAGGAGAGCCGAAATGTCCTACGTTCACGATACGCTGGAGCAGTTACGCCGTTCGAGCCCGGCTCAGGCCGAGTTCTATCAGGCGGCGGAGGAGGTGCTCGAATCTATCGAGCCGCTCATCGAAGAGGATCCGCGCTACGTGCGCGAAGGCATCATCCAACGCATCGTCGAGCCCGAGCGCCAGATCCTGTTCCGTATTGCCTGGGTGGACGACGCGGGGCAGGTGCAGGTCAACAAGGGCTATCGTGTCCAGTTCAGTTCGGTGCTCGGCCCCTACAAAGGTGGCTTACGCTTTCATCCCAGCGTCAACTCCGGGGTCGTCAAGTTTCTAGGCTTCGAGCAGATCTTCAAAAATGCCCTCACGGGGCTTGCCATCGGCGGCGCCAAGGGCGGCGCTGACTTCGATACCAAAGGGCGCTCCGACCATGAGGTCATGCGTTTCTGCCAGTCGTTCATGGCCGAACTGCACCGGCATATTGGCGCGGTGGTGGACGTGCCCGCCGGCGATATCGGGGTCGGCGCCCGGGAAATCGGTTACCTGTACGGACACTACCGGCGCCTGACCGGCCACTTCGACGGCGCGATCACCGGCAAGGGTCTGACCTGGGGCGGGTCAATGGGGCGCACGGAGGCCACCGGCTATGGCTGCGTCTACTTCGCTCAGAACATGCTGGCCGCCCGCGGCAAGGATCTGCAGGGCAAGACCTGTCTGGTGTCCGGGGCCGGCAACGTGGCTATCTACACCATGGAAAAACTGATCGAGCTGGGCGCGAAACCCGTGAGCTGTTCAGACTCGACCGGCACGATCTATCACGAGGCCGGCATAGATCTCGAGACCGTGAAACGCCTGAAGGAGCGGGAGCGCACCACGCTCGAACCCTATCTGGAGGCGCACTCCGATGCCCGGTTCATTCCGCGGTCGGACTATCCCGAGGGCGGACATGCGGTCTGGCGGCTGCCGGCGGACGCGGCATTTCCATGCGCCACGCAGAACGAACTCACCGAGAGTGATGCGGATGCGCTGCTCGGCAACGGCGTCATGTGTGTGTGCGAGGGTGCCAACATGCCCAGCACGGCCGGCGCCGTGGATCGCTTTCTCCAGGCCGGGATCGCTTTCGGCCCGGGCAAGGCGGCCAACGCCGGCGGTGTCGCTACCAGTCAACTGGAGATGCAGCAGAACGCGGCCATGACCCAGTGGCCCATGAAGCAGGTCGACGGTCAGCTTCGGGACATCATGAAGAATATCCACCGCCGCGCCAGCGAGGCGGCGGCGGAGTTCGGCCGCCCCAACGATCTGGTCATGGGCGCCAATATCGCCGGCTTCCGCCGGGTCGCCAACGCCATGCTGGAGCAGGGTGTCTTTTAGGCAATTGCGGGCAAGGTTACCTGGCGCAACAGGGCCGGGTAGCCGCGCGGAAACGCCACGTCGTCATAGTAGCCGCGCGCGCGCAGCAGGCGGTGCATCTTCGGCAGGTTGTAGGTGGGCACCGACGCCAGCAGATGATGCTCAAGATGATAATTGACGCCGAGCGGGCAGAAGACCAGCCGTTCCAGCGGATTGGCCAGGACGGTGCGGGTATTGTTTCTGGCATCGGCATTGAACAGATCCGGCACGGCACCATGCTCTGCCACCTGACGGATACGGCTCACCAGGCGGTTGCTGGTCAGAAATGCCGCCCACCACACCAGGTAAAGCCAGGCGTAGCCCAGATAAGCGAGACCGCCCAGCAGTGCGGCATTGACCACGAGTCCGCGCACCAGTGACAGACGCTGTTCGCTGGAGATGTCGTTGAGATGCAGGAAGCCCTGGAAGATACCCTGCACCTGCTTCCAGCCGGTCTGGCCGCTCAGGTCGCGCCACAGTTTGCGCCGCAGGCGGCGGGGGGTGATGGGGTAGTCGCGATAGTTGGGTAGATCCGGGTCGTCGCGGCTTCCTGCAAGCTGGTGGTGCTTCAGATGTCCGCGTATGTAGCCCTTCATGTTGCCGAAGGTGGGCGCGGCCGCCAGCCATTCGCCGACGAAGTCGTTCAGGCGCCGCGAGCGGAACAGGGTGCCGTGGCCGCACTCGTGGACCAGCACGCCGAATCCCAGTTGCCGGCCGCCGAGCACGACGATGCCAGCCAGGATCGTGAGCGGATTGGGCCATGCTGCCATGACGGCAAACGTCGCTGCCACGATGGCGTAGTTGCACGCCACGAGCCACCAGGCGCGCCAGTCATCCCGGCGGGTGAGGGTGGCGAGCTCGTCAGCGGTGAGTGCGTCTTTTATCTGCATGTGTCGCCTCGTTTGTCAGACCGCCATGGGGAGCTGTGGGCGCGGCATGTGGCGCGGCACGTCGCCGCGCTCCCCGGCCCAGATCTTCCGGCCCAGAGTCTCGTATTCCTGCATGGCCTGCCACAGGGCCTGCCGATCCCGCACGTTCACCAGCGGTGCCGGCAGCAGCGGGTCCTTGGCCAGACGATGGATGATTTCCCCACCCAGGGTGAAGCATTCCAGCCGGGCTTCGGCTTCGTCGAGCTCGGCGAGAAGCCGGCTGCTCCGCTCGAGACGCTGCAGGTTGCGCGTGTATTGTGCATCGAGCTCCTCCGGCTGCCAGGCGTTTACCCATGAGCGGGGACCGGAGTCGCCTTCCGGTTCACCGGCGATCAACACGACATCGCGGGGCAGGCCGAGCCCTTCGCCCAGGCTGCGCAGCTCGGCCGGCGTGAGAGCCAGGTTGTCCGGGCGCGCTTGCAGGTTCGGGCCCACTGTGCGGCAACCGAGTGCCTGCAGGGCCCAGTCGCAGCGGTGGCTGGGCTCAGGCACGTGGGCGAACAGCCAGCGGCCGGATTGCCAGGGCCGGGTGCGCTGCTCGCCCAGACGCCAGCGTTCCACGAAGTCATTCAGGGCATCGGTCTGGGGGGTGAGCTGATAGACCCCGCGCTGAGGGCTCTCGATGAGCCCGCGGGCGGCGAGCCTCGACAGGGTGACGCGCATGGTGTTGGCGGTGAAGCCGAACAGCGCGCCGGCTTCGATGAGGGCGCCGGCCCGGTGGCGGCGCGGCCGGCGACTGCGCAGCATGTCCAGGATGACGTCGCCGGGTCTGCTGCGTTGTTCCGACATGGCCGGCTGCGCCTCGACTGGTCAGCATATTACAAGTACAGGCCCTATACAGCCTATGATTGTAACATTACAGAAGTGCGCAGCTCGGTCAACCCTGCGTAATCAGCGCCAGCCGGCCCGATCGGCAATTCGCAGGGCCTCGGCATTGTGCTGGCCGAGCACGCTGACGTTCACGGGATCGGTACGCATGCCCTGCAGAAAACCGATACCCGATGGCAAGGCAACGCCGGGTACGACCGGGAACTCGTAGTTGCCGGACGCGAGCAGAGCCTGGGCTTCGGCGGAGGCGAGAAATTCCAGAAAGCGCACGGCGTTGCCGTGATTGGGGGCATCCTTGACCACCCCGGCGCCGCCGACGTTGATGTGGGCGCCGCGGCCCTGCTGATTGGGCAGCATCACGGCGATGGCATCGGCCACCGCGCGGTCGTCCGGATCCTCGGATTCTTTGAGCCGCACGTAGTAATAGTGATTGGCTACGGCCACGTCGCATTCGCCGGCGGCCAGGGCGCGCAGTTGATCCGTGTCGCCGCCCTGGGGTGAGCGAGCGAAGTTGGCCACCAGTCCTTCGGCCCAGGTCTGCGCCGCCTCGGCACCGTTGGCGGCAATGATGGAAGCGATGAGCGACTGGTTGTACACGTTGGTGGAGGAACGGATGCAGACCGCGCCGCGGTGCGCCGGGTCGGCCAGCGACTCATAGGTGGCGATGGCGTCCGGTTCAACCGCCTCGGGCCGGTAGAAGATCAGGCGGGCACGGGTACTGAAACCGAACCAGAGGTTGTCCGGGTGGCGCAGGTTGGCGGGAATCCGCTCCTCCAGGCGGTCGCTTTGCACCGGACTCAAGACCTCGGCCTGTTCGGCCCGCCACAGCCGGGCCACGTCTACGGTCATGAGTACGTCCGCCGGGCTGGCGGCGCCTTCCCGTTGAATACGGGCGATGAGCTGGTCAGAGTTGCCCTGCAGCACCTGAACTTCTATACCGGTGGCTTCAGTGAAGCTTTCGTAGAGGGCAGTGTCCGAGTCATAGCGACGCGCCGAGTACACATTGAGCTGTTCGGCAGCGCCCGCCTGGGGTCCCGCAAGGGCGAAGACGGCGAGCAGTACGGCCAGAACGACCGGGGCGATGAGAAGGCGGCGGGGTATCATAGGGAGCTGCATATCAATGTTCCTGGAGCTGCGGTGCGGTTGGACGGAGCTGTATCGTTGCGCGAGAATAGAATTGTAATGAGAATCACTGGCATTTGAGAAGCCTTTACAGTATTCCTCTGCCGCGGACCCGTCAATACGCGGCGCACCCGGCCAGGGAGCATCGAGCCAAGTTCATGAAGCAAACTGCCGCACCCATGCCCGAAGATGGCCAGCGCCTGCTGTGCATGAGCGACGTCAGCCATCACTATCCGGGGGCCGGTCGGGAATCGGAACCTGCCGCGGCGGTGGATGACGTGAGCCTGCACGTGGCTGCCAACGAAGTAGTCTGCCTGCTGGGGCCGAGCGGCTGCGGCAAGAGTACCTTGCTGCGAATCGCCGCCGGTCTCGAACGCCTCCAGGCAGGCCGCATCACCATCAATGGCCGGGTGGTCGCTGATCCGGATGCCGGGGTCTGGGTGCCGCCGGAACGCCGTCATGTGGGACTGGTGTTTCAGGATTCGGCATTGTTCCCGCATCTGCGTGTGCTCGACAACGTGGCCTTCGGCCTCGACCGGTTGAAACCGGCGGAGCGGCTGCGCCGCGCCCGTGCCTTGCTCGAGCAGTTGCATATGAGTCCTTATGCCTCTGCCTACCCCCATCAATTATCCGGTGGACAACAGCAGCGGGTGGCCCTGGCCCGGGCGCTGGCACCGGAACCGTCCTTGCTGCTCATGGATGAGCCCTTCGCCAGCCTGGATGCCGGGCTGCGCAGTCAGGTGCGTGACGACATGCTGCATGTGTTGAAGTCCAGTGGTGCCGGGACGGTGCTGGTCACTCACGATCCCGAGGAGGCGCTGTTCATGGCGGACCGCATCGCCCTCATGCGCCATGGGCAGATCGTTCAGGTCGGTCGGCCGGACGAGCTGTATTGCCGCCCCGTTGACCCATTTGTTGCGCGCTTCTTCGGTCAGGTAAACGAAATCGCCGGGCGCGTGGAAGGCTCCCTGGTGGCCACGCCGCTGGGCCCTGTGGCAGTGGGTGGACGTGCAGACGGGGAGCCGGTGCGGGTTCTGTTGCGCCCGGAAGCGGTGCGCATCGTCGCATCCGCAGACAATGGGCCTGCTACGCCCGGCGCCGTCCTGGGTCGAGTGGTGGCAGCGCGCCTGCTCGGCCGCTACAGCCTCATTCATCTCAATGTCGTCGCTGCCGACGGCGCCGAGCAGCATCTGCATGCCCATGCGCACGGGGTCTATCTGCCGGCCCCGGGTCAGGTACTGGAACTGGCGCTGGACGCCTCCCAGGTATTCGTGTTCCCGGCCGGGGAGTCACCGGCTGCGTAACCCGGCCGCGACCGGGACAACGCTCCGCTCAGCAGAATCACCGGGATGATTCCCACGGCAACGATGGCCAGGGCAGCCGTCGAGGCCTGGCTGAGACGTTCGTCGGAGGCCAGTTCGTAGGCGCGTATGGCCAGGGTGTCGAAATCGAAGGGCCGCAGTATCACCGTCGCCGGCAGTTCTTTCATGACATCGACGAACACCAGGATGCCGGCGGCCAGCAGGCTGCCGCGGGTCAACGGCAGGTGTACGCGGGTCAGTGCCCGCGCCGGGCTCAGCCCCAGCGTGCGGGCGGCACCGTCCATGCTGGGGGTGACCCGGGCGAGACTGGCGTCCACGGCATTGACGGATACCGCCAGAAAACGCACCAGATACGCATAGATGAGCGCCACCAGGCTGCCCGTGAGGATCAGCCCCGGCGTGATGCCGAACCAGCGGGCGCCGTAGAGGTTGATCTGCTGGTCGACAAAACCCAGCGGCTGCAATACGCCAACGGCAATGACCGAGCCCGGCACCGCATAGCCCATGGCGGCAATGCGCGCCGAGGCGGCGGTGAGACGGCCGCTGGCGAAACGGGCGCTGTAGCCGAGAACCAGTGCCAGTGCCACGGCGAGCGCGCCGGCCAGCGTCGCCAGAATCACACTGTTGCCGGCAAACTCGAAAAAACGCATGCCGAACAGCGGGTCACCGTCATGGACGGCCATGTAACCGAGCAGGGCCGCCGGCAGGGCGAAGCCCAGCAGGACGGGCAGGGCACAGGCGCCGCAGGCCGCGAGTGCGCGCCACCCGGTCAGATCGAAGCGCGGCAATACCTGATAACGCGACGATGTGTTGAAAAAGCGCGCCTCGCCCCGGGAATAGCGCTCCAGAGCCATCAGCACCACCACGAACACCAGCAACAGCGAGGCAAGCTGAGCGGCGGCCACCGGTTCGCCCAGGCCGAACCAGGTGCGGTAGATGCCGGTGGTAAAGGTGTCGACGCCGAAATGCTGTACCGCACCGAAATCGTTGAGCGTCTCCATCAGGGCCAGCGCCGTGCCGCCGGCGATGGCCGGCCTGGCCAGGGGCAGTGCGACGGCAGTGAACAGCCGCCAGGGACCGCGGCCCAGAGTCCGGCCGACTTCCAGCACACCCACCGACTGCTCGAGAAACGCGGCACGGGACAGCAGGTACACATAGGGATAGAGCACCAGAGTCATGAGCGTGATCGCGCCGCCCAGTGAGCGTATCTCGGGGAAGTAATAGTCGCTGCGCGCCCAGCCGAAGGTCTCGCGCAGGGCGCTCTGCAGCGGGCCGGCAAACTGCAGAAAGTCGGTGTAGGCATAGGCGATGACATAAGTGGGCACGGCCAGCGGCAGCAGCAAGGCCCATTCCCAGTATCGCTGGCCGGGAAAGCGGCACATGGCCACGAGCCACGCCGTCCCCACGCCGATTACCAAAACGCCGGCACCGACCCCCACCATGAGCCAGGCCGTGTTGGTCAGATAGCGGGGCAGCACGGTGCTGGCCAGATGACCCCAGACGTCGCCGCTGGGATAGGCCACCTGAACGACCACCGCGATCACCGGCAATACGACGAGTACGGCGATGACGACGCTGGCCACGCTCAGCGCGGCGGGGCGGTTGGCGGAACCCATGAGTGTGGTGGGTCAGGCGCCGGCGGGCTGGCTGCGCTGCTCGCTGGCCGGTGTCACCACCGTGCGCCAGATGCCCCCGTAGCCATGGAATACGCGGTCTTCGTTGACGAGCCCTTCCTGGCGGAAGATCTCATGGACCCGCGGCAGGTGACAGAACGGCACGCCCGGAAAGTAGTGGTGATACACATGCATACCGAAATTGAGATCGGGGATGGCGAGCTTCTGCCACCAGGGCAGAATGATCAGCGGGGTGGTGTCTTCCACCCGCGCCGACTTGACGCCGTATTGATGTTCGCAGATGGCGGCCCAGCGCAGAAATGCCTGCATGACGGTGAGCAACGGCAGCATCCAGTACAACAGAAATTCCACCCAGACACCGGTGACGGTGAGAATGACAGCCAGCACGCCATAGTAAGCGGGCCGCACCCAGGCCGGAATACGGCCAAGGCGCTGGTAGAGGGTCACGTTGCCCAGGGTTTTACCCTTGACGAGCTTGATCAGGTTCAGACCGAACAATTCCCGGGCGAACGTCCACAGCAGTTGCCCGCGGCCTTGCGGATAGGTCCATGCCGGGCCGTTCTTGCGCACGAAGTCGGGATCGTCTTCGGTGAAGTAGTTGCGGTGGTGGCTCAGATGTACCTGAGCGTACTTTTCCGTGGTGAGTACCAGCAGCGGATAGGCCGCCAGCATATTGGCGATCAGGTCGCCGCCGCGGAATCGGAAGGCGCAGTAGTGCGCCTGGTCGTGCATGAGAAAGCCCAGCGCCAGTTGCCGCGAGCCGATGAGGACGACGGCCAGTACCGTGACGAGCCAGTGGTTGGCCAGCTCCGCGGCAGTGATGAACAGGGCAATGGAGCCCCAGATCAGCGCACACTGCAGCAGCCAGCGCAGCGGCGCAGGCTTGCTCAGTTCCATGATCCGGCGGCGGCCTTCAGCGGACAGGTCGTGCTGCGTACCGTTCATGGAAGGCGGGAACAGGATGTGTTCCGAGTAGGCGCTGGACATCGGCTGCAGGCTCCTGAGCGCGGCGGTGGGAGCTTTGTATCACAGGCAACCCCACGATTGAATGGCGCTGACCTAGTTTAAAGTTCAGTTCGCAGCCGGTTCATGAGCACGGCGGCGCGCTTACTTTGCGACGCCAGGGTACGCAGATCGGCAGTCTCCTCCACGGTGTGACCGCCGCTGCCCATCAGTCCGAGGCCGTCCAATGCCATGTCCACGTGTCCGGCGGTGAACGATATGTCGGCGGCTCCGGCGGCCGCGGGGTCGACGGCCTCGACGGCTCCGAACCCGAGGTCCTCGCTGGCCTGGCTGTACAGGCTGAGCAGACGCCGGTTGCCGTCGCTCGGTGCCAGCGGCGGGTAGCCGTCCGTGAATTCAATGGCGGCGTGGGCGCCGGCAAGACTGTCGCTGACGATGGCCCGCATGCGCTGCCGGGCGTTGCGCTCCTGGTCCGTCGAGAGCGTTCGCAGATCGCCGCTGACCGCCGCACGCTCCGGGATGACGTTGGCTTTGCCGGACGCGTGGCCGGCGGAGTGGGCAGCATCGTGGTCCACGTCCGTTCCCGCCAGGACGAGACCGGCGCTGAACGTCAGATATTCCTCCTCCGCCAGTTCGCGCCGGAACGTATCGAGTATTCGAGCGGTTTCGAAGGCCGCCCCATAACCGGTTCCGTCGCGGAATATCAGGGACGAGTGGGCGGCCGTTGCCGCGACTGCGAGCTGCCAGCCGCTGTAACCGCGTCTGGCTATCACCGCGGTGGCCGGGTTGCCGTCACCGTCCTCGAACCCCAGTGCCACATCAGCCGCCTGGGCTGCCTCTAGCAGAGATTTGCGGGCAAGGGCGAGCGGCTCGCCGGCGGACTCCTCGTCACCGGTCAGGACTACGGTGACCTGCATCTGCTCCAGAATGCCGGCCGCACGCAGTGCTGCCAGAGCTTCGACGATCACCACATTGCCGCCTTTCATGTCGGTGACGCCGGGCCCTTTGGCGCGGTGCTCGTCCAGACGCTCGAAGCGCTGAAACGGGCTGTCCGGTTCGAATACGGTGTCCAGATGACCGATGAGCAGCAGGTGGGGCCCCCGTTCACCGTACTCGGCAATCAGGTGGCCGGCGCGGCCGAATGCCTCGCCATCGATCCAGCGTGTGGTGAGGCCGATGTCGCGCAGCGCCGCGCCGAACATTTCGCCGGTTTTTCGCACACCGGCAAAGTTCATGGTGCCGCTGTTGATATTGACCGACTCTTCCAGCAGCGACATGGCCCGGGGCAGGCGCTCGTCGATGGTGGCTGCCATCTGCTGCTCGACGGGCGACAACGGCTCGGCGCGGGCGGCGGTCGCGGCACCCAGAGTGACCAGCAGCAGGGTGGTCAACGTTGAACGCCAGCGGCCGGTCATTGTGAACAATGTCATGTCTTGATCCCGGTCTGAGCAGCTTCAGATGTTGAACAGGCCCGCCAGGCCGAAGAGGATCAGGTATCCCGCCACTACATACTTCAGCAGTTTGGGCATGACCAGGATGAGAATGCCGGCGGCCAGCGCCAGGAGCGGTTGCAGGGTAATATGCATAGTCATGTGAATCTCCGTGAGAGTTGTTGTCTCGAGAGAGTGTGCCTGAACAGCGCGGTAGCGTGCCACCGGTATCGGGCCAGAGGGGCCCGCCTTGCGTTTGCCGGACGCTTGGCGTAGGTTTCCCGTGCAATCAACGTGGTACAGCAACGTGCCGGCCCGCCTCTCGACGACTTGCCTCGAACCGGTGAGCGCGCCAAACATCCTCTAAACCGGGTTGTTTGTCGTCGTGTCCGATTGGCGCGGCATCCCTGCTATGGAGGCCAACAATGGCTACAGGAACTGTAAAGTGGTTCAACCCGACCAAGGGCTATGGATTCATTCAGCCGGAATCCGGCGGCGACGACGTGTTTGTGCACATCAGCGCCGTTGAACAGGCCGGTCTGGGATCGCTGGCCGAAGGGCAGCGGGTCAGTTACGACGTTGTCGAGGAGCGCGGCAAGAAAGCCGCCGGCAATCTGCAGTCCGCCTGATCGCGGACACCCACATGACCATTCCCGGTGCTTGCACCGGGAATGGTCACAGCGGCCCGACCGGGGCCCGAAAGAGGATTCCATTGGCGAAGAATCAGCACACGTTCGCAAAGCGTCAGCGCGAAATCGAAAAGAAACGCAAGGCAGACGAGAAGCGCGCCAAACGCCTGCGTAAGAAAGAAGATCCGGACGCCGCCGATGAGGCCGCAGACTCGGACGGCGCCGTGGATACCGCCCCGCCGGAATAGCCGGACGGGTGTTTCGCGGCGCAATGCTACAGTCGGCCGAGCACGGCCCCCAGGTATTCGCTGGTGGATGCTGAGCCGCCGAGATCGCGGGTCAGTGTTCGGCCTTCCCCGAGAACTGCGCGGATGGCATCACGGATGCGCTGGCCCTGGTCGGTCATGTCCAGATAGTCGAGCATCATGGCGGCGGCCAGCATCAGGGCTGACGGATTGGCAATGCCCTGGCCGGCAATGTCCGGTGCGCTGCCGTGCACGGCTTCGAAGATACCTTTACCGTCACCGATGTTGGCGCCGGGTGTCAGGCCCAGGCCGCCCACCAGCCCAGCGCACAGGTCGGAGAGAATGTCGCCGAACAGATTGGTGGTGACGATGACGTCGAAACGCTCCGGATTCATCACCAGCTGCATGGCGCAGTTGTCGACGATCATCTCCTGCATTTCCAGTTCCGGGTAGTCCCGGGCCACGTCGCGGGCCACTTCCAGAAACAGCCCGGAAGTGGATTTCATGATGTTGGCCTTGTGCACCACCGTGAGCTTTTTGCGGCCCTGGCGGCGCGCCATGTCGAACGCGTATTTCAATACCCGGGTGGAGCCGCTGCGGGTCACCACGCTGCGCAATTCCGCGCGATTGCCGTCTTCGCTGCGGGTGTGGCCGACGCCGGAGTACAGGCCTTCGAGATTCTCCCGGACCATGATGATGTCGACGTTGTCGTAGCGCGACGGAACGCCCGGCAGGGTCAGGGCCGGTCGAACGTTGGCGTAGAGTTCGAAATGCTGCCGCAGTGAGACATTTACCGAGGAAAAGCCCCGGCCCACCGGGGTGGTGATAGGGCCTTTCAATGCGGCGGGATTGCGCGTGATGGCATCCAGGGTTTCCTGAGGAATCAGGTCGTCGCCGCGTTCGAGCGACGTCTGGCCGGCGATGGCATATTCGAACTCGAGCCCGCAGTCGAGCTTGTCGAGCAGTTCGGTGGTGGCTTCGACGATATCAGGGCCGATACCGTCCCCGGGAATGACCGTAATTCGGGTGGCCGTCATGTTGACTCCTGGTGGCAGCGCCTGTGCCGCGCTGGCGGCGTTCCGGCGTTATTATACGGGCGCCTGGGCCTGTCCGGCGAGCCGCACCCCGGCGGTCGGTGCGGCTCAGTTCCCGGTCGAGCTGCGCCATGGCTGTGCGCCGGTTGGGCAGGCGGGTGAGGGGATCGCGGGTCGCCAGTACCTCGAGCTCGGCCATGGTATCGGTCAGTGCGGCGTTCTTCTGCCGCAGTGTGTCACGCAGGCCGCCGAGAATCCGCTTGAGACGCAGGCGCTGGGCTTTCGCGATTGCGGACTCCGCATCGCAGGCGACAGTCTGTTCCATGGTGTCAGTTTAGTCTGTCGCCCGGGTTCTGCTCGCGCTCTTGGATGCCGGCGAGGGACCGGCCAATGGCGGTGCCGAGTTCCTCGGTGAGCGCGGCATGGGCGTGCACCAGTGCGCGGTAACCGGCGGCCGTGGTCGCCGTGCGTTCGGCAAAGTGATGGCGGGCCGCGACGCTGCCGTCCTGGGCCCGGCGCAGCTGCCATTCGGCGACGAGCTGTACGTGACCGTCGGCGCTGCCATGAAAGCGGTGGATGTCGACGGCGATGAGAATCTGCGCATGTTCCGCGGCTTCCGGTTGGGCGGCGACACCGAGGCCGGAGGTTGCAGCAATGGTCAGTTGCAACACACGCCGCATGGATTGATCCAGAGGTTGCGCCCAGCGATGGTCGCGAGCCGTCTCCAGGCGACGCTGCGCGGTTTCCAGAACGATACCGTGGCTGCGCAGATAGGGCGCCACGGTCACACGGGTAAGCGCTGCCTGCGGGTGAGTGTGCACGGTTGCCGCTTGCTCCATGGCAAACGTTGGCCCCAGCAGGTATTCCGCGGTGCGGGGTGCCGGCGCCGCTGTGCAGCCGGCCAGCAGCGCAGTGATCAACCAGGCGCCGCGCATCATGGCGCGCCCGCCTGCGGTTCGGGGTCGCGGTGCGGCCGGCGCGGAAAGATCAGGGCATTAGGGTCCCGTTCCAGGGTGTCGGCCAGGGATTCGATGCGTTCCAGGGTCCGGTTCAACTCGGCGATGGTGTGGGACAGCTGCTCCGGCAGGCCGCTGTCGCCGGAATAGGCCGCCAGGGTCTGATCGAGCTGGGTCAGCGATCGTTCGAGGTTGCGGGGCAGGCGCTGCAGGGCCTCGTCGTCGAGCATTTCCCGCAGGGCCCGCGTGGTGGCCGCCAGCTCCGTCAGAGTGGTGTCGGCCGACTGCATGGTCTCCTCCATCGGCAGGTCATTGAGCTTTGCCAGTACCTCGCCGAGCTGCTGTTGCAGGCGGTCGAGGCCGCCGGAAACCGTAGGTATTTCCGGGTATCCTTCGAATTCGCCCATCCGTGCAGGCTCGCCTCGGTCGAAAAAGTCGAAATTCACGTACAGACTGCCGGTGAGCAGATTACCCGACTCCAGGGTGCCGCGCAGGCCGTTGGCCACCGCCTGTTCCAGAGATTTGCGCAGACGTTCGACGCCGGAGCGTGAATCGCTCATCTCGAAACGTCCGGGCTGAATGCGTATCAGCACGGGGATCGGGCGGTCGGCGCCGTCGTCCAGGGCTCCAGCCGTGCCCTCCCGAACCATGATGCGCTGCACGCTGCCGATACGTATGCCGCGGAACGTCACCGGGGCCTCGGCACTCAACCCGCGCACGGATTGAGAGAAGGCCACGACATACTCCTGATGAAAGCGGTGCGGATTTTCGTCGATGCTGGCAGCGTCAGGGTAGAGCTGAAAGGTCTCTTCGGCAGCCACCGCATCGCCGGGCAGAGCTGCTTCGGGCTGGTCGAATGCCACGCCGCCGGATACCAGGCTCTCCAGGGACGCCACGCTCAGGCTCACCCCCTCCGCCGACAGCGTGGCCGAGATGCCGCTGGCATTCCAGAAGCGTGTGCTGGTGCTGATCAGGCTGTCGTAGGGGGCTTCGATGAACACTGCGTAGCGCACTTCGCGGGTGTCGGTATCGAGTTGGGCGTTCTCCACACGACCCACGGGATAACCGCGGTAGAGGACCGGATTGCCCACGCCCAGGGAACCGCTGGTTTCGCTGACCAGATTGATGCGCAGTCCGGGTGTGCCCGCCGGCGTGGGCGGTGCCTGTTCCAGTCCCTTAAAAGTGAACTCTTCCGCCGCTGAACCGGTGCCCGGCGCCATCTCGATGTAGGCGCCCGACACGATGGTGCCGAGCCCGCTGATGCCGCCCCGGCTGATGCGCGGCCGCACCACCCAGAAGCGGGTGTCTTCGCGCAGCAGTTTGCGCGCATCCGCGGACAGCTCGGCCCTCACCACCACTTTGGACAGGTCGTCATGCAGCGAAATGTCAGTGACCATGCCCACTTCCACGTTGCGGAATTTGACCGGGGTGTTTTCCTCCTCGACGCCTTCCGCCGTGGCGAAACTGATTTCCACCACGGGGCCCTGGCGGCGATAGGCATCGATCACCAGCCAGAGCCCGAGCAGCATGGCCACGACCGGTACGATCCACACGGGTGAGATGCGCCTCTGCCGGGTCAGGTCTGCCTGGGTTTCACTCACGGGAGTGGCCCTCCTGGTCCCAGATCAGGCGAGGGTCAAAGCTTTCGGCAGCCAGCATGGTGGTTATGACCACGCCGGCGAACGCCAGCGCTGCCGCGCCGGGTCTGACAGTCATGATGCCGCCGATCTGGATCAGCCCCACCAGAATGGCCACTACGAAGACATCCACCATGGACCATTTGCCGACGAAGTCGGTGATGCGGTAAAGGATCGTGCGGTGGTGGGCCATGGCCCCGCGGCCGCGGACGGCCGCCCAGCAGAGCAGTGTCAGAGCGGCGATCTTGCCGAGTGGTATGAGCACGCTGGCGACCAGAATGACGATGGCGACCGGATACGACCCCTGTTGCAGCAGATTCACCACCCCGCCGATGATGGTGTTGTCCATGATCCGCCCGAACTGATGGGTGGTCAGGATCGGCAGCAGATTGGCCGGCAGATAGAGGATGGCGGCTGCCGCGCTCAGTGCCGCGGTTCGCTGCAGGCTGTACGGTATGCGGGCGTGCAGCACTCCGTGGCAACGGCGACAGCGGCGGCGTTGCAATGTATTGCCTGCCAGGCAGATGTGACACACGGCCATGCCGGCCCGCATTGCCGTCGTCATGATGATTCCCGCAACGCATCGATGGCGCGCCACACCGTAACGCGGTCGAGGCTGGTAATGGCAGCCAGGAAACACACCGCGAACCCCAGATACGCCCAGAATGCCGTGCCCAGCACCACGTCCGCCAGGCTGGAGATCTTCACCAGGCTGACGATGACGCCGATGGCGAATACGTCGGCCATGCTCCAGGCGTCCAGCCGGAACAGACCCCGGGCGAGCGGCACCAGACCGGTAAACGGACGCCGGGCCAGCAGGGTCAGCATCAGTGTCACCACACCGGCCATGAGCACGCTGGGAATCAACAGCACGAATGCCATCACCAGCACTGCCACCCCGTCGGCACCGAATTGCCAAAGCGACGAAATGGCTTCGGTGAGGGACATGGCATTCCGCTGGCCTACGGCATTGATGGCGAGAAAGGGAAAATTGAGCGCGATGACCATGAGGATCAATGCGGCACAGGCGAAGGCCAGCGGCCGCACGAAGCCATCTGCGATGCCGTTTGCCAGCACGCAGCCACAGCGCGGACAGCGGGCCGTCATGCCGGGCGGCGGCGGGCGCAGGTGCAGCAGCAGATCGCATTCCGGACAGCCCGCCAGGTCCGCGTCGCTGTGGTCAAAGTCGCTTTCAGCCATGGGCCTGTTTGGTGTCGGTTCAAGCGGTGATGCGTGACGCAGTCTACGGCAATGCCGCGGCGTTCACACGCCTGGGCAGGAGCGGTGCAGCCCTGGAATCTGCGCGCTTCCGGTTGGCTGCGCTGCCTGGTATCTTGTGCCGCCCGTACCCCCGGGCGCGTAGCTCAGTTGGTTAGAGCGCTGTCTTCACACGGCAGAGGTCGCTGGTTCGAATCCAGCCGCGCCCACCAATCCCAAGCGGTCCTGCCCGGAGACATGGGTTACGTTTTATACCGATGACATAGGTAACACCTTCGGTGCGAACGGAATCTGTGCGGGCTCGACGCGGTGCTCGTCCTGACGGTGTGTACAGCTCAGCGCCTAATGCGGCCGGCCGTTCGGCTGGGGCTGGCACGATCCATGGTCTAACCACACCTTGCGCCGGGACCTTTCGAGGCATTGACGACGATGATCCTGCGTGCGCACGCCGGGCAAACACGTGACGGCCCGGCGAGCGCGCTCGGGATTCGTTGCCGGGCTTGAACCCTGCCGGAGTCTGAGCCCCCCCTGAACGGGGGGAAGATTCTGAAGCGTGGTCTGGCGGAGACCAGCGCTCATCCTGACTGGAGCAAGCCATGAACACGTGTTTCCGCCTGCTGATGGCCATCGCGCTGTGGTTTTCCGCCGCGGCGGCCCTTGCGGTCGAGCGCCAGGTGCTCGTCGAGGCCACCCGAATCGACGACCTGCCGAGCGGCAGCATATCGTTTGCCGGTGTCGGTGTCGCCGATGTTGAGATAGCGACCGAGGAGCGAGACGACGGCGTCATGCTGTTCATCCGGTACACCGACAGCGACGCCAGGCATGGCGGTACGCTCTCGTTGCCGGCGAGCGCTGGTCCGTACGACCGCTTCGAACTGCCAGATGGTACCGACCTCTACCGGGTGAACCCCGTAACCGGGGCGACGGGCTATGCCGCGCCCGAATTCGCCGACAGGCCGACATCGTTCACACCCGGATACCGGCTGAGTCTGGGATACTCCGGCGTGGACTACGAGACCTTCGCGGTTCGGGGCCCGGGGGTCCAGGATCTCCCCGAGCGAGGGCAGTCCGTTGAACGAGTCCGACGACTCCCTGGACTTGGATAATCTATCGCTCAACTTCGAGATGCCCATCGGCGGGGATTTCAGGCTGGGAGTTACGTACTTCGATTTCGATGGCGACGATGAATCCGCGGCGAGCCTCGAAGCTGGCGGCGGCGTCGATGTCGGATGGCTGTATCCGGCTCTCGATGGTGGCTCTACCGGTGCGGTCGCCGGAGACGTGGGCTACGACAGTCTGATCACATCCGATCTGAGCGGCACCAAGTTCGGTATCAGCACCAGCTGGCCCTGCGGGCGGGATTACGGAGGCTGGCAGCTCGCTCCGGTGGTCGGGGTCGGTTTCATCGAGCGGGAACTCGAGTACGAGCAGAGTCTCACGTTTCCGGGATTCCCGGATATTGGCGTCCAGCAAAGTATCGACGTCGAGGAGGACATCTGGGACTTCTATGCTGGCGTCAATGCCATCTACCCGCTCTCCCAGCGGCTGCTGTTTCGCGGCAATCTCACCGCGATCTACCAGACCTACGACGCCGATGCCGATCTCGTGCAGACCGAGGATCTGTTCGGTTCGATCACCGAGCGTAATGCCAACGACAGTCAGGACGACTCCAGCTTCGGCGTCGCCGTCTCGGTGGGGCTGAGCTATGTGCTCACTCCCAACTTTTCGGTGGACAGTGGGCTACGCGATATCAGCCACAACAACTTTGCCGAAGTCGCCAATACCACCAATGGCGACGCGGTTCTCGCGGGTGAATCCTTCGGGCTCTCGGCTGACACGGGCAGTGTGCACGGCTTCACGGTCGGCATGTCGCTCAGTTTCTGAGTTCCGGAAGCCAGGGTCGACAATGAAGCACCCGGGTTGCGCGCTCCGCTCACCTGCCCGCGTCCTGCTTCTGCTCGCCGTGCTGCTCGGCAGCGCGCAGGGCGTCGCTTTGCCGGAATACGCGGAGCTGACTCCGGACCAGCTTGAGCACTATGCACGCGCTCGCGAGGCTCCGCATCGACCCGGCCGAGGCGCTGGAGTTCGCAACTCAGCCGCATCCGCGTTCGGTCGAAGAGCTGAGCGAGGCACAGCTCGAAGACTATCGCGGTATGCGGGAGGCCGGCTTGCCGCACCAGGAGGCTTTCGACTATGCCACGGCGCCGGTCGGCCCCTCCGGGGCGGCGGACGGGTCGGGCAGCGAACTTGGTGATGCCGACTCCGTCCGCGCGGAGCAGCAGGATGCGGCTGCCGCACGTCGGCGTGCGGTCTGGTTGCGCGCCGATGGCGCTGCAGGCGGACGATGCATGCCGGATGCTTTCAGCGGGGACGGCGAGCCTGTGGAGAGCCCGTGGACGTTGGACTGGTCCGAGCCTGGGCTTGGTTGGGCGGCGGAGACAGCGACGCTACTCAACACCGCAGCCAGCGCCG
The DNA here is from genome assembly GCA_034522075.1 of Gammaproteobacteria bacterium. Taxonomy (GTDB): domain Bacteria; phylum Pseudomonadota; class Gammaproteobacteria; order Pseudomonadales; family Azotimanducaceae; genus UBA7803. The sequence goes on from JAXHLO010000010.1 coordinate 60,135, forward strand.
GCGGTGAGGCGGTTGCCGCCAGTGCCGCGGCGTCGGCAGGGATGTCCGCCGAGGAGGCGGGGCGCTACCTGGCAGCGTTCGGCGCCAGCGAGGCCCTGCGGCTTAAGGGACACGCCATCGCTGAGGCCCGCCGGTTGTTCGCGGCGGCCCGCAGAACGGCTATTCAGCAACTCGAGGGAGCCGAGGCCGCGGGGCAGAACACCTTTGTGGCGGACATCGAGCGCTACCTCGCTAACCTCGAGCGTCTGGAGTCGGACTGGCTCGCGCTGCAGCACCGGCTGGAGGCCGGTCTCCGGCGTGAGCTGGATACCCAGCTTGCAGCCAACGCCGAGACCGGGTTGGGTCCGGCCAACGGCGAGGCGCTGGTGCGGGCGCTGGTCGAGTACGGGGTCAAGGCAACCGGTACCGAACACCACCTGATCGAGGTCCGGGCGCGAGTAGGCTCGCTCATCCGCGGCGCCGCCGGCTCGCGCACCGACGAATTCGGCGTGGTCGAGTTCCTCGGCGAGGTGGAGAGCAGTGTCGACCGGGCGATCCCGACTCCCATCGAGCTGGTAACCGACCCGAGCGGCACACTCGGTGACTACGGTGACTTCTTTGGCGCTACGGCCACTTCTGGTACGGCATCGGCCGCGCGGCCCGGGACGGTATCGTCGATGCCGTGGTGCTCACCGGTGAAGCACTGGATCTTTTTCTGGAGGTCCAGCAGAACAACTTCAATCTGATGTTCGGTACCGGGATCGACTGGGTCGGCAACGAGAACCTGCAGTTCGTCGGCGATTTTGTCGAGAACCTTTCGGCCGAGCAGATCGCGCAGCTCAGCGATCAGATCTCCCGCTACGTTACCCGGCGGATCGAGCAGAATGCCGCGCTCGGTGAGCAGGGCGAGCTCAACATGCTCGAGGACGTCGGCTACATCGTCGGCACCATCGCCGGTGCCGAGGAGGCCGCGGTGCGCGGCGTCATCATCACGACTCGGTTCGGTAAGGTGCTGGTCCAGGGTCGGCAGGTCAGCGAGGCGCTGGATGTCGCCGCGGACAGCGCGCGCAGCGCAGCACGGCTGCCGGATGTGGCGCCAGATTACGCCTCAGCGAGCCCGAACCCGTTTTCGTCATCGGCCCCCGCTCAGCCGCCGTCTTCGGAGGCCATCCCAGGCACCAACGACCCGTGGCCAGGCTCGCTTCCCGCTGGGCCACCGAGCGGCATACCGCCGACCCGGGATCCGCGGTTCGGTGCGCCGCCTCCGCAGATCGCCGGCCCCGGGTTGCTTGGTGACACGGGTGCACGGATGAAGTTGCGCCGGTTGAACAATGCGCCCGGCGGCGCCCCGGCTCAAGCACATGTCTTCAAGGCCGAGCTCGACGGGTACAGCGTCCGGCTAAGCGCAAAGAACTTCATCGGCGGCGGCTCGACGAGCTGGGCGTACCGCTCGCCGAGCGATCCAAACGTAGTGATCAAGCTCACTTTTCCGCTTGAAGGGTCGTTCGCCGGCGTGCAGCTCGACAACTACGGCTACCGGCTGCTCGACGCGGCGGCGATCGATCCGAATCGGCTGCATGTGCCGCGTGTGATTCGGCAGCACGTCACCGAGAACGGCCAGATCGTGACCGTCGTCGAGATGGGGCCGACGACGGTGAAAGAGTTGCGACGGAAGAACGGCCAGCTGACCCGGGGGATGGTCGATGCGATCGCGGCGGGCACGGAGGAACTGGCGCGCAACCGCATCATCTGGCCGGACGGCAAGCTCGACAACATGGGGCTGATTGATCTGGGCAACGACCGGTGGATCATGTCGGTACTCGATCCCGGGAGCATGATGGTGGTTGACTCCGCGGACGTCGCAAGACGTTTCGATCGGGACGTCTACTCGCTGTCCCGGAGTTGCTCGAAGCTTTCGATGCGCTGCCGCGCAGCAGCTTCTCGAATACCCTCTACGAGGTCGCCGACGCCATGCAGGCAACGCCGCAGGAGCTGAGCGCCGCGCGCCAGTTGATGAACAGCGTGCTGGCTGACCGCCCCGGTTTTTATCAATCTCCAACAGTTCCCGACGGGCGCATTGGGGAAATGGTGAAGCTCGCTTCAACACTCGCTCGCACCGACCTGCACAAGGCGTATCTTGCGGAGGCCTACGATGCGCATGCCTTTTTCGGCCATCTGCAGCAGGGCACGGGTCTCGGCATCGGCACCCTGGCGAGCGGCCCCGGGGGCAATGTTTACAATCCTGCCGCCGGACGGATGAGCCCCCGACTGCGGGAGACGTACGGCGGGCAGCGGGACGGAATTGCAGGGGACGGTTTCGACAGTCAGGCGCCGTCTGTCGATTTCGATCCACTGCAGAGTACGGCGGCGGGGCTCCTTCGATGGGATTCCTGCCGGGATGGAACGAGCCGTCGTCGATGGGCCGCTCACTGTCCGGGGCCTCGGACAGCATGGCTGTCACGGGCGCCCGGTACGTGCCGGCACATGCGGTCGGCGCGTTCGATCGCCTGTTCGACGATATCCCGCTCGGCCCCTATGTCGGCCGCCGCTTTGCCGTGGGGATCGGCCGGGCCGGAGGATACCCCTGCAGCGCCCCGGCCATGGCCGAGCTGCACCTGTCCGACGAAGAGGTTGCGGCGCTCAGCGAAGCGTTCCGGACGCATCCGGAAGTCGCCCTGGTCGAAGCTGACGCGGTGCGCTTCGAGCAGAGCGCTTCTATGGCCGGCGAGTTCGATCTGACGGGCCTGCAATGGCAACTCGACGCGATCCGTTGACCGCCGCCGGACGCCGCGCTGGTGGCCGCAGATGCTCCCGGACCGGTCGTCGCGATAATCGACACGGGCCTTGCCTGGGGGCACCAGGATCTGAATCCCGGAGACCTCTGGATCAATCCCGGCGAGGTCCCCGACAACGGTGCCGACGACGATGGTAACGGCTACGTTGACGATGTGCTGGGCTGGAACTTCGTCGACGCCAACAATCTGCCGTGGGACAGTGACGGGCACGGAACGATGGTGGCCGGCATCGTCGCCGCGACGCCCGGCAACGGCTATGGTATCGACGGCCTGGCCGGCGGCGCACGCATCATGCCCCTGCGCGTGCTCGATCACCTGGGCAAGGGCGCGGCATTCGATGCATCCGAGGCCATCGTCTACGCGGCGCGCAACGGCGCCGATGTGATCAACCTGTCCCTCGGTGGAGGTAATCCGACCCGGGCCGAGACCCTTGCCGTGGAGTTCGCGGACGCCATGGGAGTGGTCGTGGTGGCCGCCGCTGGAAACGAGGGTGTTGACTATTGGACTATCGGCCGAGCCATTGCTCCATTCGTCCTGAGCGTAGGTGCGCTGGGTCGCGACGGCGAACGGCTGGCATCGAGCAACTGGGGCGTTCGGCTGGATCTCATGGCACCGGGCGAAGACGTCATCTCCCTGCGCAGTCCGGCCACGGATCTCATGGTCAAATTCGATCCGGACGCGGCGGACGATCACGTGGCCGGTGCCGACCGGGCGTACTACCGCGCGACGGGTACGTCGTTCGCGGCACCCATGGTCGCGGGCGCGGCAGCACTCGTCGTCGCCCGGCATCCCGAGTTGGCGCCGCATCAGGTGCGGCGCGTGCTGCTGGCCTCGGCCAGGGATCTGGGCACGCCCGGCCGCGACGCCCGGACCGGGGAGGGCATGCTGGACGTTACCGCGGCGCTCATCCAGGAGCCCGACGTCTGGGCTGAGGCGGAGATCGACAGGGTCGCCGTGGTAAGCACTACCGAGGGCCCCGGCCTGCGCGTGTACGGTTCGGCTCGGGCCGGGACTCTGGTCGCGGCCGAGCTGCTGCTCGGCCGCGGCGAAGCGCCCGAGCGCTGGACGCGCGTTGCACGGCTCGATAGCGAGGTTCTGAGCGGAGAGCTCGCCGTCGTACCAGCGGCCGCTTTCTCTGGCGCGGTGCGGTGGACCTTGCGGCTGGTGGTTTCCGGCGCTGGCGGGGGGCGTCGGGAGGCGCGCTACCTGGTGAACCTCGAGTGAATGCGCGCCACTGAGGGGTGGCCTGGAACGTCACAGCCGCAGAGTAACCGAATCTGTTCGATTGACAGGTCCCGGCGATCACGCTACACGAAAGATCCGAATCGGAACGGGTCTGATGGGCGCACGGCTCTTCCCTGTCATCCTGCTTGCCCTGGTGATCACCACTGGGTCAGGTGGCTCAGTGGCCGCCAGCTCGACGGCCGACAGGTTCGATGAGTTCCAGCCGAGTCGCGAGTCACCGTGGCTGCGCTTTCATGCCGAATTCGTGCACTCGAATTCCGCCACCCCGCCCCAGGATGTCGACTGGGCTCCGGTCACCCTGCCTGACACCTGGCGTAGCGAAGCCCGCTGGAAATCCGGAATCTCGGGGTGGTATCGCTTCCGCTTGCCGGACGAGCCTCCGGATGACGCCCCTGCCGTATATCTGTACCGGTTCAGCATGAATGCCGCGGTATATCTCAACGACGAGTTCATCGGCTCCGGCGGCAGCTTCGAAGAACCGCATCGCCAGAAACTGGAACCGGCCCCTGCTGTTCAGCCTGCCCCGCTCCGCCTGGCAGGCCCATGACAACTTCCTGTATGTGCGGCTGCGCGTCTACCGGGCTTCGGCCACTTCGCGCCTCCGGCCATTGGCCCCGCGACGCTGTTCGAGCAGCCCTATCGTATCCGCTTCACCGCTCAGGTCGTCTTCGCCCAGGTGGCTTTTCTGATCGCCCTGCTCAGTGCCTGCTTCGGCGTAGCGTTCTGGCTGGTGGATCGCCCCAGCAGCATGTACCTGTACTTTGCCCTGTGTGGCACCACCTGGAGCATCTACAGCCTGAATCTGTTCATCCAGGACCTGCCCGTGTCAGCCGGCGTCTGGTGGTGGCTGGTGCACAGCGCCATCGACGTGTTTGCGGTATCCCTGGTGCTGTTCGCTCACCGGCTGCTCGGCGTGCGCCGGCCCTGGATCGAACGCGCATTGTGGCTCTACGCCGGCAGCGCCGCACTGGCTTACGCCGTTGCCGGCATCCCCGGCATCGCGCGGTGGAATCCGCTGGTGCACCTTGGCGACCTCGTCTGTGGCATCTACCTGATCGTGTTCCTGGTTGGCGAATCGATCCGCCGGCGCAGCCTCGATGCCTATGTGCTGACTGCTTCCATCGCCATCATGCTGGCGCTGGCCATTCACGATCAGGTGCTCAATGCCCTGGTGCTCCCTGAGGCCTGGGCGATCGTAACTGTTGATGCTGGTTC
>JAXHLO010000011.1:0-65468 GCA_034522075.1 Gammaproteobacteria bacterium
CGTCAACAAGCTGATTGCCGAGAAGGGCGGCGTGCGCCTGAAAGAGGAAACAGGCAACAAACCCAAGGTCTACTACCTGTCCGGCGGAGGCTTCGCCAGTCGTCCCCGGGGAACGCTCGCGCCGTTCGGAATCCTGATGGGAGGGAAGCACAAATGCCTATGATCAACGGCAACGGCTCAGAACGGAGCAACCATTTCTTTATTCATTTCATTGTGGCCGTGATTCTGCTTGTCCTCGGCGGTGGTTACGTTCTGACCGAGATCATCCAGTTCGGCAAGGTCCAGTTCAATACGAACAACGAAGGCATCTTCTGGGGCTTTCCGATCGTCGTTTATGACTACTTTCTGCTGACGTCGACGGGCCTGGCCATGGTCGCAGCGCTGTATCACGTCTTTGGCCTGGAAGAGTTTCGCAGCGTGGCGAATCGTTGCCTCTGGCTGGCTTTCGCTGGCATTGCCGGTGGCGTGACGGTGCTGTTTCTCGAGCTGGGCAATCCGTGGGTGGCGCTCTGGGCCACACCATTGAACCTGCAGACGGCATCACCCCTGTTCTGGAAAGTACTACTGGTGGCTGCCTATGCCTTTCTGCTGGTGCTGGTCCTTCTCGGGTCGATCAGGAATCGTGATTCACGCCGCAACCCGCTGATGATAGCGGTGGGCGCTCTGGCCCTGGCGATCACCCTGGTGGCGGGAGCGGTCTACGGGATGATGGCCATGCGCCCGGTATGGTTTGGCGGAGAAGTTCCGGTGGTATTCCTCATCGAAAGCTTCATGGGCGGGTTGGCGTTCACCATCTTCTTCACGCATCTTGCTTATGGCTTCAATGATGCTGCCATACCTTCAGACACGCGCTCGCTTTTTCGGCACACGCTGCCCCGAATGTTCGCCATTTCCATTGCGCTCCACTTTGCCCTGCATGCCGGCCGCGCGGCCACGGGGCTCTGGACCAATGCCGAAGGCTTTCAGGTCTGGCACTACATGGTTTCGCAACCGTTGTTTCACATCGCCCTATGGGGGTGTGTGGCATTACCCTTCATTCTGATGGTGCTGCCCGCCACCCGGGCCAGAGGCCTGGTGCAGGCTATTGCGGCCCTGCTGGTCATGATCGGGCTTCTGATCAGCCGGTATGAGTTCATCATTGGCGGACAGATGGTGCCACTGTTCAAAGGCACGTGGGTGCAGGGGCTTCTCAGCTATAGCCCTTCAGTGGGGGCCTGGGCGTTGCTCGTTCTGGCGGTCGGGCTTGCGAATGCGGTGTATGCCTTTGCCGCCTGGAAGCTCGGCGCAGAGGAAGACGAATTTGAACCGCAAACGCATGGGGCGGCAACTGCCGCTCACTGAGACATCGTGGAGCGACCAATGCACAGCGACTCAGCAGCACTCGCCTGGTCCAAGCGCGACTTCTGGCTTTGCCTGGCGCGGGCATTTGCGCCGCCGGGCGGTGCCGATTATTTGACCGCCTTTACCGCTGATCTGCCCGGTGATCTGGAAGCGATTGCAGAGGAGATCGGTCTCGTTCTGTCGGCCGAGGTCCGGGATTTCGCTGCGGCGGCGCGCCAACTCAACGGGCCGATAGAGCTGCAGAAGCTATACGCCAGTCTTTTCCTGACACCGCCGACGCCGGTCATGGCAAACACCTGCGTCTATATCGACGGCGGGCTGATGGGACAAAGCGAGCAGGGTCTGCAAGAGGCCTATGCCCGCCACGGATTCGAGCGGCACAAGCACTTTCGTGATCTCAACGACACTGTCGGAGTGCAGTCGGATTTTCTGGCGTTGCTATACGACAAGGCAGGTATAAGAGCCAAAGCCGGTGACGACATAGAAGCCCGCGCTTATCTCACAGAAGCTGAGTCGTTTGTCGCCGCCTATCCCTGCCGGTGGATTTCGCCCTTCCTCCATGATCTCGAGAACGTCTGCAGAGAACACGCATTGAACCCGGTTTATGTACATCTGGCCAGAATGCTGTGGCTCGCAGTGAGGGCTCCATGCAGGCCCCGCAGATACATGAGCTTCATGATGGTGCGGCGCTTCTGCCCGCGGGGTCGGCTCGCGGCATCGGCTCTTTGACTGCCGAGGACCTTGCCGAGATCGCATTCAGACTCGAGCAGGATGGGCTGGCCTGGGACCATGTGGCCCGAAACGAAGGTTGGGATGATGAGGTGTTTGCCGCGCGGCGGGCGCTGGGTATGTCGGTCTGATCAATCGCCAGTCCGCACACCGGCAATCGGCGTCCCTCGCGGCAGCCCCAGCGACACCAGCACGATGGTCAAGGCGTCCGCCGACACCGAGAACCAGCGGCACGGACAACCCGTAGACCTGGAATATCCATCCCGACAGTACGGTTCCCAGCAGGCGCCCGGCAGCGTTGGACATATAGTAAAAGCCGACGTCCAGCGACACGCCGTCGGCCCGGGCGTAGGCGACGATCAGATAGCTGTGCAGTGATGAGTTGACGGCAAACAACACACCGAACAGCAGCAAGACCGCCGAGCAGCACCGCCTGGGCTGTCGCCAACGCACCCAGGCCCACGGCGATGAGTCCGGGAACCAGGGTCAGCGGCAGGGCCCAGAGTACCGCGGTGCGGCCGTCCGGTACCTGGCCGCGGGATGTTCCGGTTACGGCGGGGGCCAGCGATTGCACCACTCCGTAGGCGATGATCCAGCCCGCCAGAAACCCGCCGACCAGCCAGTGGCTCCAGCCGAAGACCGTGGACAGGTAGACGGGCAGCGCCACTACGAACCACACGTCCCGCGCGCCGAACAGAAACAGGCGTGCGGCCGACAGCACGATTGATGGCCGCGACTTTTGCGAACAGCATGTCAGTGGAACTTCGGGTTTGCTTGTGGCTTTGCCCAGATCGCTGTTTCAGCAGCAGCAGCACGACTGCCCAGACGCACCAGGCCGAGCAGCCGCGGCCATCAGCACCACCGCACCGGCGAAACCCAGCCCCATCAGCAGCACGCCGCCGAGGAAGAAGCCGGCGCCCTTGAGGGCGTTCTTCGAGCCGGTGAGGATGGCCACCCACTTGTAGAGGGTGCCCTGAGCATCGGCCGGCACCAGCAGCTTGATGGCGCTCTTGGCGCTCATCTTGTTGAGGTCCTTGGCGATGCCCGACAGCGCCTGGGCCGCCATCACCCAGGGCACCGTCAGCCAGGGCGGCCGGCACCAGCAGCATGGACAGTGCCACCACCTGCAGGGCCAGGCCGATGTTCATGGTGCGATTGAGGCCGATGTGGGCGCCCAGCCAGCCGCCCACCAGGTTGGTGATCACCCCGAAGATCTCGTAGAACAGAAACAGCAGGGCGATCTCCAGCGGCGAATAGCCCAGGCTGTGGAAGTGCAGCACCACCAGCATGCGCAGGGCGCCGTCGGTGAGGGTGAAGGCCCAGTAGTTGCCGGTGACCACCAGGTACTGGCGAATGGCCGGGGACAGTTGGCTCAGCATGGTCATGCGCCTCTGAGCTCAGCGCCCGACTTTCAGCGCCAGTTCCGCGGTGCGGTTGGCGTAGCCCCACTCGTTGTCGTACCAGGCGTAGATCTTCACCTGGGTACCGTTGACCACCATGGTGCTCAGGGCATCGACGATGGCGGAGCGCGGGTCGGTTCGATAGTCGATGGACACCAGCGGCCGTTCCTCGTAGCCGAGGATGCCCTTGAGTGTCGCCGCTCGGCGGCTGCTTTCAGCAGCTGATTGACCGCCTCCACCGTGGTGGCGCGTATCCACCTCGAACACGCAGTCGGTGAGCGAGGCGTTGGCCAGGGGCACGCGCACGGCATGGCCGTTCAGCCGGCCACGCAGTTCGGGGAAGATCTCGGCAATGGCGGTGGCGGACCCCGTGGTGGTGGGAATCAGGCTCATGCCACAGGCCGCGGGCCCGGCGCAGGTCCTTGTGCGGCGCATCGAGGATGGTCTGGGTGTTGGTCAGGTCTGTGAATGGTGGTCATGGAGCCGTGGCGGATGCCCAGGTTTTCATGAATCACCTTGACCACCGGCGCCAGGCAGTTGGTGGTGCAGGAGGCGGCGGTGACGATCGCGGTGCTGCTGCCGGATCGAACAGATGGTCGTTGACGCCCATGACGACGTTCAGCACGCCCTCCTCCTTCACCGGCGCGGTGACCACCACTCGCCGCACCCCCTGGTCCAGGTAGGCCTGCAGCACGGGTGGTCTTCATCTTGCCCGAGGCTTCCACCACCACGTCGCAGGCAGACCAGTCGGTGTCCGCGATCGGTCCTGCTGCCGGTCAATCCGATCTGCCGGTCGCCGACGCGGATGGCGTCGCCGTCCGGCGTGGCCTCGTGGCTGCCAGCGACCGTGGACGGAGTCGAAGTTCAGCAGGTGCGCCAGGGTGGCCGCGTCGCCGGCCGGGATCGTTGATCGTGCACGAACTCGCAGGTCCGGCCAGTCCCAGGCGCCGCGCAGTACCAGCCGGCCGATGCGGCCGAAACCGTTGATGCCGACGCGCACGGTCAGCCGTGCGCCCGGCTGGAGGCGGTGCCGGCGGTTGAGGAATGGGCGCGGCGGGCCTCTGCCCGGGGTTTGTTCATGATCAGCACGAACATCTTGATACGTTCGTGCAGCTCATGCAGCGTCTGCCGGAATGCTGCCGGGTCGTCGCTGTTCTGTGGGTCATTGAAATCCCAGGCCATGAGCTGGGCGCTGGCCAGTCTGCCCTGAAGTGCCTGACAGTCGGCGGTGGCTTTGCTGCACAGGGTGATCACGTAGTCGAATGCCTGCTGCTGGAATTCCTCCAGCGGCTTGCTGTGCAGATGTTCCGTGGATACCCCGACCTGAGCCAGTGCCTCCAGCGCGCGTGGATCGGCTGCGGTAGGTTCCAGGCCGGCGCTGGCCGCCTCGAAACGCGTCGGGTCCGTATGCCGCAACAGCGCTTCGGCCATCTGGGAGCGGGCGGCGTTGGCTGTGCAGACGAACAGCACTCTGATTTTGTCCGGCATGGCGTTGCTTCTCAGGTTGCGTTCGAAGGCGGGACTATACCGGTAGATCCAGTCGGCTGTGTAGTCGGCGATCCGGCTTCCCGAGTTCATATATCGACCCTTGACGCATTGACCATCGAGGTATATAAGATTTCGCCATGAAAGAGACGAAATCGTCACCCACAGGTAAAGCCTGCCCGGACTTTCTCAGCCGGGCGTACTGGAATGGCACCATCAAGATGAGCCTGTCCAAGTATTTCATTCTCGGCGTGCTGCATCGTCGCGCCATGCACGGCTACGAGATCGCCCGGGAAGTGGCAAGCTTCACCCGGGGTTGCTGCTCGCCGGCGGAGGGCACCATCTATCCGGTGCTGCGCCAGTTCGAGGACGGCGGCTATGTCACCAGCCGGACCGAGGTGGTGTCCGGCCGCGAACGCCGTATCTATACCCTGACACGCCGCGGCAGGCAGGCATTCAAAGTCGCCGTGGAAGCCTGGATGGAGGTGACTCAGGCGCTGGGGGATTGCGAGCAGCTGATCGCCGCAGGCGCGCATGGCGAGGCAGCGGCACGATGACCCGGGCGGACGCGGCAATGCTCAACGAGTCCTGCTTCTGCGTCTCGGTCGACGTTGATGCGGTCTGGGGCGAGTTGCTGGAGGCGCTGGATCCGGATCCCGGCATGAGCGCCGTGCGCGAGACCCATGCCGGATTGTTCTCCAACCAGGCGGTGTTCATGGCGCGCGAAGACGTGCAGGCCATGCAGGCCGTGGTGGCCGCCGTGGAAAGTGTAGTGGCGATGCCCGCCTACCGGGCGGCCGCTCTGGCGGATGCGCCGGCGATCGCGGCGCAGATGCCCGGGGCGCCGGCCGTACTGCATGGTTTCGACTTCCACCTCGGCCCCGACGGGCCGCAGCTCATCGAGATCAACACCAACGCGGGTGGTATGACCCTGGCGGCAGCGTTGCCCAGCGGGCTCGAGGTGCCGTGCGGTTCGTCCGAGGGGCTGGGCCTGGAGGATCGTACCGTCCTGAATGAGCGTTTGTGGCGGATGTTCGTGGATGTCTGGCGGCGCCGGCGTGGTACCCGGCCGCTGCAGCATATCGCCATCGTCGACGAGCAGCCGCAGCAGCAATACCTGTATCCGGAGTTCCTGCTGTTTCGCGCGCTGTTTCGCAGCCACGGGGTGACAGCAACGATCGCTGCCCCGGAGGACCTCGACTTTACCGATGGCAGCCTGCGCGTCGGCGGCCATCCGGTCGACCTGGTGTACAACCGGCTGACGGATTTTTACCTGCAGACGCCGCAGACCCGGGCCCTGCGCGATGCCGCCCTGGCGGACGCGGTCGTGCTGACCCCCGACCCCGCCGCGCACGCCATCTACGCCAGCAAACGTAATCTGGCGCGGCTGACCGACCCGGCGACCCTGGCATCGTGGGGTGTGCCGGCGTCGGTGGCCGATACGCTGCGTCGCGGCATTCCGGCCACTCAGGTAGTGCGCGCGCAAGACGCAGAGTCGCTGTGGGCGGCGCGTAAGCAATTGTTCTTCAAACCGGCCTGGGGCTACGGCAGCCGCGGCAGCTATCGCGGCGACAAGCTGACCCGTGGGCGATTTCAGGACATTCTCGATGGGGATTACGTGGCCCAGGCACTGATGGCGCCCGGCGCGCGCGCGCCAGATCCGGCCAACTCTGACGGCTGGTTTAAATTCGATGTGCGTAGCTATGTTTATGACGGACAGTCGTTGATGCTGGCAGCCCGCCTCTATCGCGGCCAGACGACGAATTTCCGCAGTGCCGGCGGCGGTTTCGCGCCGGTGCTCAGGCTACCGGAGGGAGACTGGCGCTGCCCCGACGGAGCAGACTCCCGCGTGGTCAGCGCGGCCGCTGCCGACGGCTGAGTGGACCGAGCCTCGCGCTCCCTGCGGCCCTTCTGTGGCAGTATGTTGCGATGAGCGATCTGGACAAAGCGTTGCAACGCCTCGAGCAGCTGCGTGCGGAGATTCTCGAGCTGCATGAGGTGCGCGGCGAAGCATCGGCCGTGGTGAAGCTGGATCAATCCAGCACCGGCCGGCTGTCGCGGGTCGATTCCCTGCAGCGTCAGGCAATGGCTCAGCACGGCCAGCGCCAGGCGCTGGCTCGTCTGCGCAGCATCGATGCTGCGGTCCGGCGCTGCCACGACGGAACCTATGGTCTGTGCATCGACTGTGACGAACCCATCGATGAACGCCGTCTCGAGGTGGATCCGGCCGCGGCGCTGTGTATCGATTGCGCCAGTCAGCGGGAGTGAGCCGGCTCCGCCTACGCGGTTATGGCGCGCGCACGCTGGCTTCGTAGCGCAGCACTTCGCGGCGCAGGCGCGGCGCCAGCAGGTACAGCCCCAGCAGGTTCGGCAAAGCGACGATGAATACCAGAGCGTCGGACAGATCCACCAGCGAGCCGAGCTGCACGCTGCTGCCGAGCACCACGAAAGACAGAAAAAACACCTTGAATCCCAGATCGGCGAGGCGGTGGTCACCGACCAGATAGAGGAACGCCTTCAGGCCGTAGTACGACCAGGTGATGATGGTAGAGAAGGCGAACAGAATCGCCGCAACGGACAGGGGCACGCCGGACCACGAAAGAGTGCTGGTAAAAGCGGCCATGGTCAGCTCGATGCCGTTGATGCCGGCCGCCGCCAGTGCCGGGTCGTAGACCGTGGTGATGATTACCAGCGCCGTCATGGTGCAGATCACCACCGTGTCGATGAAGGGCTCCAGCAAGGCGACGAAACCTTCACTGACCGGCTCACGGGTACGTGCCGTGGCATGGGCGATGGCCGCCGAACCCAGGCCCGCTTCGTTGGAGAAGACGGCGCGGCGAAAGCCCATGATCATGACGCCCACGGCACCGCCGGCCACGCCCTGCGGATTGAATGCGCCGTGCCAGATGGCGGTGAATGCCCCCGGGACGGCATCGGCGTTGATGACGATGACGGTGATGGCCGAGACCACGTAGAGCAGCGCCATGCCGGGCACCAGTTTCGCGGTGGTGGTGGCGATGGTGCGGATGCCGCCGATGATCACCAGGGCAACCGCCCCGGCCAGGGTCAAGCCCAGCAGCCAGGTTTTGTCCGCGAAATAACTGCTGGCACCGCCGGTCACCTCGATGAAGATGGCCGCCGCCTGATTGGACTGAAACATGTTACCGATGCCTAAGCAGCCCACCACCATGGCGGCGGCGTAGAACACGCCGAGCGCCCGCCCGCAGCGGGGCCAGCCATGTTCGGCCAGCCCGGCGGCCAGATAGTGCATCGGGCCTCCGGAGATGCTGCCGTCCGGGTTGTGCCGCCGGTACATGACCCCCAGCGCGCATTCGGCGAATTTCGTGGACATGCCCAGCAGTCCGGCCACGATCATCCAGAACGTGGCGCCGGGTCCGCCCAGGGAAATGGCCACCGCGACCCCGGCGATGTTGCCGATGCCCACGGTGCCGGACACCGCGGCGGTAAGCGCCTGAAATTGTGAGATTTCGCCGGGGTCACCGTCTCTGGCGTGGCGCCCGGACACCAGCGCCAGCGCGTGGCCGAAACCACGGATATTGATCAGCCGCAGGTACAGGGTGAAAAAGCAGCCGCCGGCGATAAGCCACAGGACGATCAACGGCACTTCGGCGCCGAACAGCGGTACGGCATAGAAGATGAATGCCGATGCGGCATCAGCCAGCGGGCGCAGAGTCTGGTCGATGGTCTGATCGATGTTCACGGCCGTGTCCTCAGGGCTTTCGCGGCGGCACCTGCATGTAATATGTTGCTGCTGTCGACCTGGCGCGCGCCGGCGGACGGAGAGGAGAGATCGACCATGCTCAAAGCCCTGCACATTGCGTTGGCCTACCTTACCGTGGTGGGGTTCTTTATTCGCGGCATCTGGGCATTGACCGATTCCCCGCTGCGCCGTGAGAAGTGGGTCAGAATTGCGCCCCACGTGGTCGATACGCTGCTGCTGATCCTAGGGGTGATCATGGCCATTCAGCTCAGCATGTCGCCGTTCTCCGGCTGGCTGGGTGCCAAGTTGCTGGGCCTGCTGGCTTATATCGGCTTCGGTGTGCTCACCATGCGGGCTGCCTCGCGGCCGCTGCAGCTTGTCGGCTTTCTCGGCGCGCTGCTCAGTGTGGCCTACATCTTCGCGGTGGCCTTCTCCCGTTCCGTCTGGCCGTTCTGATCCGCGTCGGCGGACGTCCGCCGGTAACGGCCGCCCACGGCTGCCTGTACCACCACCGCCGCCTCGATGACGAAACCCAGAATCAGAATCAGGGATGCGCTGACATGATTGAGCCAGCCCAGGCTGAACAGCGCCTGGGCAGCGATGTAGATACCGGCGACGCGCAGAATGGCGCCGGCCGCCATGCCCATGGTGCGGCGCTCCACCATGAGCCGGCCGTGGAAGTAGTTGCGGAAGATGATCACGGCGGGCATCAGACACATCACCAGCATGACATCCACCGCCAGCGGACGGACGTCTTCCGGAATGCGCATCAGGTCGCGCCAGATCAGGTTGGACAACGGCGTGACCGCGAACACCAGCATGATGCCGGTGATGCCAGCCCACACCAGCATCATGAAGCGTCGTTTGCGCGGCAGATCATCGAGGCCGAAGGTCACGAAGAAGTGACGGAACTGATTGGCTGCCTGTTGGAACAGCATGGAGAAGTCGAAGGCCACGCGTAACGCGGCGATCGCGAGGAGGCCGCCGGGCGTACGGCTCACGAAGGCGTAGAGGATCGGTCGGCTCAGCGCGAACATGACCCCGGTGGTGGAAACCGGCACGAAGAAAGCCGTGAGCTCCCGGTAGGTGAGCGCTTCGTGCTCCGGCGTGGCCGGCATACGGTAGCGGGCGCGTTTCACCAGAACGGTCCCTATCAGGTGGATCACCATGGCCGCCGCTTCGGCGCCGACCAGTACCACCACCGGCCGCAACCCGAGGACGAAGCCGAGCACCAGACCGGCGACCACCGTGGAAAGAAACATCGCGTTGAGCAGGGTGACCCAACCCGTCAGGCGTGCCTGAATGAGCAGACCGGTGTAGTAGAAGCGCAGCGCCGACAGCACGACCAGCGGCGCCAGGTAGCGCAGATATTCCGTGACCTGGGCTGTGACGCCGGCATCCAGCGAGTAGACGCTCTGCAGCAGGCGGGCGCCGGCTTCCAGGTAGCCGAGACCCAGCAGCGGCAGGGTCAGAAGCAGACTGGCCAGAATGACGAAGCGGTAGGTCTTGCGCGCCCCTTCGCGGCTGCGCGCATAGACGTTGGCGAGCTGATTGATGAAGTTGAGGCTGGCGCGGAAAAAGCCGAACGTGCCGTAGGCCAGAGCGAATACGGCCAGTTCGCGGGCGGCTTCGGGAAAGCGGGCGAGCGCGGCATTCTGGAACTGCACTGCCAGCACCATGGCCAGGCCCGTGAGGGCCAGGGGCCAGTAGAACTGCCAGTAGACCCGCACCCGGCCTCAGCCGAGGGTACGGCCGATGAGCTCTTTCATGATCTCGTTGGTGCCGCCGTAGATCTTCTGGACCCGGGCATCGGCATACATGCGCGAGATCTGGTACTCGTCCATGTAGCCGGCGCCGCCGTGACAGCTGCAGGCATTCATCGACGACGTCGCACTGGTGTTCACTGGCCCACAGTTTCGCCATGGAGGCCGTGGCGGCATCGAGCTTGCCTTCCATGAGCCAGAGCACGCACTGATCGACGAACGTCCGGGCAATGAGCGCTTCGGTTCTCGGCCAGCTTGAAGCGGGTGTTCTGGAAGTCGAGGACGCGCTGGCCGAAGGCCTTGCGCTCGCGCACGTAGTCCAGCGTGACGTCAGATGCGCCCGCTTCCATGGCCGCCAGCGCGCCCGCGGCGACATTCAACCGCTCCTGGGGGAGCTGCTTCATGAGCTGAATGAAGCCTTCACCTTCGGACTCGCCGAGCCGATTGCCCGCCGGTACGCGGCAATCCTGAAAGAACAGTTCCGAGGTGTCCGCGGACTTCTGGCCGATCTTGTCGAGTATTGCGCCCGACGCTGCGAAGCCGGGTTCGTCCGCGGTTTCCACCACGATCAGCGAGATGCCCTTGGCGCCCTGGTTCGGGTCGGTCTTGGCCACCACGATCACCAGGTCGGCATGCTGGCCGTTGGTGATGTAGGTCTTGGCGCCGTTGATGACGTAGTCGTCCCCATCACGCGACGCTGTGGTGCGACACACGCCTGCAGGTCGGAGCCGGTATTCGGTTCGGTCATGGCGATGGCGCCGACCAGCTCGCCGCTGGCCATCTTCGGCAGCCAGCGCTGGCGTTGCTCCTCGCTGCCGTAGTGCAGGATGTACGGGGCGACTATGGTGCTGTGCACCTGATTGCCGAACCCGCCCACGCCGGCGCGGTGCATCTCTTCCATGATCACCGTCTCGTGCCGGTAGTCGCCGCCGGCGCCGCCGTATTGCTCCGGTATCTCAGCGCACAGCAGCCCGGCGGCGCCGGCCGTATTCCAGGCGTCGCGGTCCACTTCGCCCTGGGCGATCCAGCGGTCGTTGTGGGGTTTGAATTCCTGCTCGAAAAACCTGCGCGCGGCATCCTGGAGGATGCG
Organism: Gammaproteobacteria bacterium; assembly: GCA_034522075.1. GTDB lineage: Bacteria > Pseudomonadota > Gammaproteobacteria > Pseudomonadales > Azotimanducaceae > UBA7803. Next base: position 11,530 of record JAXHLO010000011.1, read on the forward strand.
CAGTTCGTCGTTCAGCCAGGGGGATTGATAGTTCTCGTACAGCATGGCGCGGAAAGCTCTCCAGTCGGGTAGGAGCCCTCTCCAGAGGGCGATCAGCCCGCTAACATACCACGCTTAACCGCCCCCTTACCTGCGCCTCACGGCAGCCCGGCATGCGGGTAGGGTGCCTGCCAGGTCTCCACCCGGCCGGAACGCAGCGCACGGCATTCCTCCGGGTCGGATGAGCCCGCCGTCAGGATGAACAGGGTGCGGCCGTCCTCACCGCCCAGCATGCAGGCGAAGGCCCCCTGGTCCACCGCCACCCGGTGAGTTATCTCACCGCCCTCTACCTGGCGCAGACACTCGTCGGTTGATGGAGACGCCAGCCAGATGCCGCCGGCTTCATCCAGGCAGATGCCGTCCGGCAGCGCGCCATCCGGCTGGGTTGCCCAGACCCGGCGGTTGGCGAGCCCGCCATCCGCTTCGATGTCGAAGGCGCTCAGACGGGCGCCCCAGGATTCTCCGACGATCAGAGTGGCCCCGTCCGGCGTGATGACGCTGCCATTGGGGAATTGCATGTCGCCGGCGACCACGCGGGCCGCACCGTCCGGTTCCACACAGATGATCTCTGCGGGCCTGGGCTTCTTCTGCGCGTGCAGATCGAAGCCGAAGTTGCCCACATAGGCACGCCCGGTCGCGTCGACGACCATGTCGTTGCAGTGGAAGCTGGCGAGACTCGAGAGATCTGCGTGAAGTTCCAGACCTTGGCCGTCGAAGCGCAGCACGCGCCGGTCGAGCATGGATACCACCAGCAGCGTGCCGTCCGGCAACCAGCCCAGGCCCGAAGGCCAGTTGGGCACCTGACAGATCACTTCGGTACCACCGTTCCGGTCGGCGCGCAGCACCTCGTGGGCATGCATGTCGGAGAACCATAGCGCGCCGTCGTGCCAGCGCGGACCTTCGGCGAAACACAGGCCCTCGATGAGCGTTTCAGTCTGCATGTTCAGTCTCCCTTGGCGGCGAGCTTATCATCCGTGAGTATTCCCGGTTGGGCATGTGTCGGCTGGCCTGCAATTCCGGTACTCTTGGCGCTCCCGGAGGGGAATGTTTCAAGCACACGGAGGTTTGCACGATGATTCGAACGATGATGTTTGCTCTGCTCGCACTGGGGCTCGCGGCCTGTGGTCAGGATTCCACCGACAGTAGCGACGTGGAAGAGGCTGCCGGCGAAGCCATGGAGCAGGTGGAGGAGACCGCCAGCGATGCCATGGACGCAACCCGTGATGCGGCGGAGGAAGTGTCCCGTCAGGCGGGAGAGATGACCGACAGCGCCAGAGACGCCATGGACGAGGCCGCTGAAGAGACTGGCGATGCGGTGGAGGAAGGCGCGGACGAGGCCGAGGCAGCAGCCGACGAAGCTGAAGACGCTGCCGACGAAGCCATGAACTGACACCCACCCGCATGGCACCGCCGGTTGCGCGCGAAACCCGTCGCGCGACCGGCAGGCCCCGCCTCCTGCCGCGGCACAGCCCGCATTGCTGTTCATAACCCACTGGTCTCCAGCCACGTGGTGCAGCGCCGCTTTCGAAGCGGCTGGAAGTGCGCCTGCGCTGCGTCTGTTCGTAGCGATCTGAGTCCGGATTGGTTCGCCATCTGCTCACCCGGTCGCTGGGCACCCCGCACAGTTCTGCGACACGATCCGCCGTCAGGGCATGGCGGTTCATGAGCACCCGCAGCCGGTAGTTGTAATTTTCCACCCGATTGACCTCTGCGGCCCGGTAGGCGTCCCGATGGATCTCCGCAGGCCAGGGTAGCGCGGTCTTCGCTCATGCGCGCGCTTGTTCAAGGAGCCGGCTCGTTGGTCTGGTGCTCGATGAAGTTGTCCCCCGAGACCAGTTCGAGGTGGCGGATGTAGCTCTTCGGATGGGTTCCCGTAACCCGTTCGTCGTGCTTGCGTCGAAAACTGATAGAGACGCTATCCGTCCGTTGTGACCTTTTCATGAATCCTTCGTGTTGTCGCGACTTTTCGTCAGCGCAGCTCGAGGGCGTCATTGAAGGTTCACAAAGCTGTAATCGAAACGTCACGTGGCCGGCTTAGGGTGCCTCCGTGTGAAAGGTCAGCAGAGGTCCCGCCGGTTTTCCCGGCGCGGCCGTGAGTGCTGACGCCACAACGAATACAGCAAGAATCATAGGAGCTGGGGGATGGGCAGACGCCTGATTTTGATGTTGGCAACGCTGTGCCTTTGCGGGCTGGCGGCGGCCGCGCCTTACGAGGCTGGTAACGTTACCGTGATCGTGTTCGATCGCGGTGAACCAGCCAGCGGTTTCGAAGTGGCCCTGGACGGCGCTGTGGTCGGTACCACCGACGAGGCCGGGGTGCTGGACGTGGCGGCCGGCACGGGGCGCCACCAGTTGGAAATACGCCGTGCGGGGGTGTCCGAGGCAGCAGTCAATCTGACTCTGGCCGCCGGTGAGGCGGCGGAAGCCTCGGTCAATCTTGCGGGGCTGGGGCGGCAATCACCCAGTCAGGTAGAGACCTACCAGGCCGGCGAGGCCACGGCTGCCATCAGCGCGGTGATCCGCAGCGCGCAGGGTGTGCCCGTCAGCGGTGCCGAAGTGCGCATCGTGGGTACGGACATCACGGCCGTCAGCGGGCAGGATGGCCGCATTGACGTCGAAGTACCGCGCGGCACCTACACCCTGGAAGTCTCTGATGCGAGCCGCGGCGAGCAGCGCTTCCGCGTGCGCGCGCTTGCCACCGTGTCGGGTGAGGTCGATCTGGCCATGCAGCCGGCTCCGTCCGGCGGCGGCCCGATCGAGGAGATGGTGGTCATCGGCAGCTACGTTCCGACCACGTCGATCGGTCTGGAACGCAATTCCGAATCGGTGCTCGACGTGATCAGCGAGGAGGAAATTTCCCTGGCCGGAGATTCCACCGCCATCGAGGCCCTGCAGCGGGTCACCGGCGTCACCATCCAGGAAGACATCGTTATCGTCCGCGGTCTCGGCGAGCGCTACTCGGCCACGTTCTTCAATGGCGCTGAGCTGCCGAGCCCCGATCCGACCCGCCGAGCGGTCGGGCTCGACGTCTTTCCGAGCGAGCTCACCAGCGGCATCACGGTGCAGAAGACCTATACCGCGGATCTGCCCGGCGACTTTTCGGGCGGCGCCGTGCGGCTCGAGACACGCAGTATTCCCGATGGCTTCACCGGCCGGCTGCATGTCTCGACCGGCGCCAACTCCCGCTCCACGTTTCAGGATGCCTTCACCCACCGCGGCGGTGATACCGACTTTCTCGGCATCGACGACGGTGATCGCGATATACCCGACATTGGTGCAGCCCTGACCGATGGCGGAGAGATACCGTTGTCGCAGATTTCATCGGCGCAGAACGAGCAGCTTGCCGAGGCGCTGGTCAACGAGTTCGGCTGGAATCTGCGTGGCTTCGATCTGCCGGCAGATCTCGATGTGGACTTCGGCGTTGGCAACCGCTTCCAGTTCGACAACGTGGATCTGGGGGTAAATTTCGCGGGACTCTACGACTCGGAGTGGCGCTATACGGATGAAAGGCGCGCGGAGATCATCGCTGACGCCCGGGGCGGTGAGTTCGTGGGTGAATCGAGCCAGCTCGAGCGCTCGGAGAATAACATCCGTGCCGGTGCCGTGCTCAATCTGGTGGCCGATATCGGCTTCGATCATTCGCTGGCCTACACCTCGTTCCTGTCGCGGGATTCTCTGAAAGGCACCTTCCTCGAGCAGGGATTCAATCGCAGTGACGACCGGGATTTCCGCTCGGTGGTGCTGGAGTTCACGGAATCGCAGCTGTTCTCCAATCAGCTCAGCGGTTCCCATCTGTTCCCGGGCCTCGGCGAATCGGAGCTCACGTGGCAGGTAGCCTACTCCCAGGCCGATCGCGATGAGCCGGGTACGCGGGACTACACCTACTCCCGGCCCGAGGCCAGCGAATTGCCCTTCCGCCTGGCAACCGGCCCGGGGGAGGCCGGCCTGCCACCGCTGCTGAGCTGGGAGTTTCTGGAGGAAGAGTCGCTCGACACCAGCTTCGAGTTCATCCTGCCCTGGTCGTTTGGCGATGGCACAGTCAGCGGCGACTGGAAGCTGGGCGGCCGGCTGACCCAGCGCGACCGGGAGTTCGATTCCGTGCGCTGGCGGTTTTCCCTGGCACCCGGCGCGGGATCCGGTGATCCGCTGTTCTTCCCGTCCCTGTCCTTCCCCTCGGTGGAAATGATCCTGACCCCCAGCCGCATCGGACAGAGCGGGTTCCAGTTGGCGAACGCCAGCACGGCGCTGGCCGGCGGATCCAACGCCGACAACTATGAAGGCGAACACGATATCTACGCCGGGTATCTGCTGGGCGATTTCGATATCGGCGACCGCTGGCGGGTGCAGGCCGGCGTGCGAGCCGAGCAGTCCGACCTGTCGGTAGCCACCGATGCCATCGTCGGCGGCACGCCCCAGGTCGGCGAGATCGACGAAACCGACTATCTGCCGTCGCTCAACGTAACCTGGTTTATTACCGAGGAGTCGCAACTGCGCTTTGCAGCCAGCCAGACCATCAACCGGCCGCAGTTCCGCGAGCTGTCGCCCTCGCCGTTCCGCGACCCGAAGACCCGTTTCGAGTCCGTGGGCAACCCCAACCTGGAGCAAGCCACGGTTACCAACTTCGACCTGCGCTACGAGCGTTACTGGTCGCGCAATGAGGGCTTCACCGTGGCGGCCTTCTACAAGGATCTGGAGAAGCCCATCGAAGTGGTGACGGTTGGCGGCGGTTCCGACGACCGCGGCGTGCGCACCTTTGCCAACGCGAACTCGGGAGAGCTGTTCGGGATCGAGCTGGATGGCCGCCTGACCCTCGGTGCGTTCGAAAACGTAGCCGGGTTTCTGGCGAACACTTACGTCACCGGCAATGCGTCCTGGATCGAGTCCGAGGTCACCGTCGACCAGAGCGCCCTCGGCGTCGGCACGAACGCCAACCGGGAGCTGCAGGGCCAATCGCCCTGGGTGGCGAACGTGGGCCTCGGCTACAGCAATCTGTCGAGCGGCACCGATGCGCTGCTGCTGTTCAACATGTACGGCGAACGCATCGTCGAGGCCGGCGTGAACAATGCGCCGGATGCCAAGGAACAGCCGCGGGCGCTGCTCGATTTCAACATCAAACAGATTCTGTTCAACAACTGGGTACTGGGTCTGAAGCTGCGCAACATTCTCGACAGCAAGTTCGAAGTCGAGCAGGGCTCGGGAGTCCAGCGCAGTTTCAAATCCGGTCGAGAGATCACGCTCAGCCTCGCCTTTGAGTTCTGAGTCAACCAGCACGCAACCCTGGACTGCAAACGAAAGACAAGGCGGGAAATACGCCGCCGCAAACTGGAGGAATCATGAGTCACTTGTCACGTTCAACCCTGCTGGCGATGTCTACCGTCATGCTGCTCGGCCTGGCCGGCTGCGAAGACGGCACCGACTTCGGCCCCGGTTCGCCGAACATTGACGTTAACATCAACAATCCACCGCCTGCCGGCGGCGGTGGCGGCGATGACGACGATGACGACGGCAACGGCGGCGGCGACACCACCGTGGGCGGCCAGCCGATCGGTGAGGGCCTGGTAGACAACCCCAATGACCCGATCCCCGATGGCGCGCTGCTCGGTAAGGTTGCCTCCAACGACGGCGCCAGCGCTACCGGCGACACGCCGGCACCAGATGCCGCTAATACCGATCCCTTCGCCCTGGCAGCGTTTTTCGAAGGCGCTGATGCCGATCCGCCTCTGAACAACGCCACCAGCGTGCGCGGCCTGATCGACAGCACCGGCGTACCCATCGGCAGCCCGGCGGCTCTGACAGCGGGCTTCAGCGCGCCAGCCGCCTGGCCGCCGGCCTCGGCCAGCGACGCGATCAGCCTGCCGCTGCCCAGCTACATAACCAACACGACTTACATCGGTGCCCTCGAGCCCGGTGTGCCGCGCGATCAGCAGTGGACGTCGGACTGGACCATTGCGGTCAACGGCAACAAGGCGGTCTGGCGCTTCCATGGCGGCGAACCGGGCACAGCCCTGGAAGGCAATACCTCGGCACCGAGCGCCGATGGCGACTGCCCGGCGGGAACCACCCTGGCCGGCAGTTTCTCCGATCTGGTCGGTAACCTGGCCAACGATGCGGCGGGGCTGTTCACCGGCGGTGCGGCCCAGGGCGACTACGACGTGTGTACGCTGGAAGCCCGTTACGACAGCGACGGCCAGGTGATCAACTTGACCAACGACAACGTCTATAACATCGCCGACGGCTTCCCCGGCACCAAGATCGGTAACGGTGACCTCGACAGCGGCAACGACCCGGCCGCCGTGCCGGAGGTAACGCTCGCCATCGAGGCCGGCACCTTGATCTACGGTGAGCCTCAGGAAGCGCTCATCGTCACGCGCGGTTCGCTGGCTGAGGTGGCCGGAACCCGCAATGCGCCGGTGGTGATGACCTCGCTGCGGCAACTCGAGCTGCGCTTCGACGGCGATCCGAACACCCTGGACGGCAGTCAGCAGGGAGAGTGGGCCGGCTTCGCGCTCATGGGCTTCGGTCAGGACAACCAGTGCGGCGCTACGTTCGTCGGCTGCAACGTCCTCGCCGAGGGCGGCATCGGCAACTTCGGCGGCAACGACGACGAGGACAGCTCCGGCAGCGTCAACTATCTGGTGATCCGCCACGCCGGCAATGACCTGGACGGCCAGGGTAACGAGTTGAACGGTTTCACGCTGTTCGCCGTGGGCCGGGAAACGTCCCTGCAGAACGTGCAGGTCCACCGCGGCTTCGATGACGGCGTCGAGTTCTTCGGCGGCAGTGCCTTCATCAAGAATCTGCTGCTGACCGGCAACGGCGACGATAGCCTCGACTATGACAGCGGCTGGACCGGCGGGGCGCAGAACGTGCTCATCATCCAGGAAGGCGGTCCGCGCAGCAACCACGGCATCGAAGCGGATTCCAAGTTCGCCCAGGAACCGATTACACTCGAGCTGCTGTCCAACCTGACCATCATCGGCCCGGCCCAGCGCGCGGCGTCGAATCCGGCGGAAGGCGACGAGGGCATCCGCTTCCGCGAAGGCAAGCGCTCGCAGGTGCACAACGCCATCATTACCGGCGAGTTCGAAGCCTGTCTGAACTTCGACGACGACGATACGTTCTTGCGGGCCGACGAAGCCGGTGGTTCGGCGCCGGCCGATCCGGGACCGCATCTGGTGTTCCGCAACTCGATCATCGATTGCGTCGACGGGCCGAACTTCCTTCAGGAATAGGCCCTGCGGGCTCGATCATCGGGCGACGACGGGCGCCGTGCCGCTGGGTACGGCGCCCGTTTTCGTTATGGCTCCGCCGTCCGGGTCGGTAGAACACAACCGGCACAGACGGTAAGATGTGGCGCGGCCTGGGCCCTCGCGGGTGCTGCTACCGGGCGCCAGGAACAGCCACTGGTTGTTCGAAGCCATATTGATAATCCAGTAACTCGGGGGAATTATGAAAGACGTCGTCATCGTCGACAGTGTCCGCACCGGCCTCGCGAAATCCTTTCGCGGCAGTTTCAATCTGACCCGCTCCGACGACATGCTGGCGCACTGCATCGATGCGCTGCTCGAGCGTAACGGCGCGCTCTCGCCGGACGAAGTGGAAGACGTCTATGTCGGCGCCGCCAGCCACGTCGGCGAGCAGGACGGTAATCTGGCGCGTCTCGCCGTCATCCTGTCGAAACTGCCCGTCAGCGTGGGCGGTACCACCATCAACCGCTTCTGCTCGTCGGGTCTGCAGACCATCGCCATGGCCGCCAACCAGATTGCCTCGGGCCAGACCCAGGTGGCCATCGCCGGCGGTGTCGATTCCATTTCCATGCGTAACCGGCAGGAACCCGCCAAAGCCAAGCAGAATAAGCGCCTGCTCGAAGAAAAGCCGGAGATCTTCATGGCCATGGGCAACACGGCGGAAGTCGTGGCGCGCCGCTATCAGGTTACCCGGGAAGCTCAGGACGAGTACGCGCTGCAGAGCCAGCAACGCTACGCCAAGGCTATTGAAGGCGGCATCGTGGGCGAAGAAATCGTGCCCATGAAAGCGACCATGCTCAAAGTCGACAAAGAGACCGGCGACGAGAGCAAGGTGGATGTCGTGGTCGACAAAGACGAGTGCAATCGCCCCAACACCACGCTGGAAGGGCTTGCCGGTCTGGCGCCGGCGTTCGAGGAAGACGGCACCGTGACGGCGGGGAACGCTTCCCAGCTTTCCGACGGGGCGTCCATGACGCTGCTCATGACCGCCGAGCGTGCGAAGCAGCTCGGACTCGAACCCATCGGCATCTACCGCGGCTTCACGGTGGCGGGCTGCGAACCCGATGAAATGGGCATCGGCCCGGTCTTCGCCATTCCGCGCCTGCTGAAGAATGCCGGCCTGTCCCAGGACGACATCGACCTGTGGGAGTTGAATGAAGCTTTCGCGTCGCAGTGCCTGTATTGCCGTGACAAGCTGGATATTGACAACGAAATTTACAATGTCAACGGCGGCAGCATCAGCATCGGCCACCCCTTCGGCATGACCGGGTCGCGGATGACCGGCTTGATCCTGCGGGAACTCAAGCGCCGCAACAAGAAGTACGGCGTGGTCACCATGTGCATCGGCGGCGGCCAGGGCGCCGCCGGCCTCTTCGAGGCCGCGTAGCACGCCAGTGCCTGCGGGCTTGCCAGAACGGCCGGCCCGCGGGCATCATCACGCTCCCGTAGGGTCGTCGTGACGCACGTAGTGGCGTAACAGATTGATACTTACGGGAAATGGGCCTGAAACAGGCCGAGCTGACAATACCCCTCTTTCCAGGCCCAGTACCGGCGACGCTCTCGAAAAGCAGGCCGCTACTGGTGACGGGCCCCGACGGACCGGATGGCCATAGGAGGACGAGACCATCGCAGCCGACTTGAGAAGGCTGATCATGCTGACGTTGCTGGCAGTGCTCCTGCCGGGCGTGGCCAGTGCGGCCGATGGTTCCGCCGCGGGCAACCCCTATGGCGATCGTTCGGACAAAGAACTGACAGCCCTGGCGGCCAACTGGGACTCGCTGGACAAGCTGCAGCGCCGAGCCTTGCTCACGGAGATGAAGCTGCGCATGGCGCGTCGCGGCAGCAACGACGGCCAGGGAGTCATCCACATCCGCACCGAACGCCGCTACGGGCGCATTATCCGGCAGGCCGACGGCCGCGTGATCCGCATCGAAACCCAGGTCGTCCACGTCCGGCCGTTGGACAGCGAGAATCCTTCCGCACGGCAGAGCTTTGGCGTGGGCTTCGAGCGCCGGGTGGCCAGGCGCGAAGAGCCCCCCGCGGATGACGACGGGTCGTCCGTGAAAGAATCCGGCGAAGCCCGCGACGGTTCCGGTGGCTGGTCCGGGGTTCTCGAGCCCCTGGAGGGCGGCGGATCGGCCCCGGATATCCAGGTGCCGCTGTACCGGGTATCAGATCCTGCGCCCTGAAAGTCCCCACCCTGACGGCGAAAATATGGACGGTGATTCAGCGAAGCTGCTGGTCGTTGACGACGACCCCGAGATTCTCGAGCTGATCCAGGCGTACCTGTCCAAGCAGGGATTCTCGGTGGCCTGCGTCACCGATGGCGAGGCCATGACCGAGCATCTCGAGCGCGAATCGGCGGATCTGATCATCCTCGATCTGATGCTGCCGGGAGAGCATGGTCTGTCACTGGCTAAGCGGCTCAAGCAGGCCGGAGACATTCCCATCATCATCGTGTCGGCACAGGGCGACGACGTGGATCGCATCGTCGGACTGGAGGTCGGTGCTGATGATTACATCGGCAAACCGTTCAATCCCCGCGAATTGCTGGCCCGGGTCCGGGCCGTGCTGCGACGATCGAGGCGTTACGGCGGGGCGCTGGACAGCGGTGAGGACATGGTCACGTTCGGCCCGTTCGTGCTCGATCTGGAATCCCATCAGCTCCTGCGTGATGGCGAGCAGTTGCCTCTGACCTCTGGTGAGTTTGACCTGCTGGCCATTCTCGCCGAGCATCCCAACAAGGTGCTGCACCGCGACCGTATACTCGACCTGTTGACCGGCGCGGAACGTTCACCCTTCGACCGCAGCATTGATGTACGGGTTACCAGACTGCGCAGCAAGATCGAGCCGGATGCATCCAACCCTGTCTACATCAAGACCATCTGGGGCAAGGGATACATGTTCTGCCCGGACGGCAATGGCTGATGCCGAGCCGGCGAGGCGCCGGTCGAGTGACGGTTCCCTGTCTCTGCTGGTTCGCACCAATCTGATCCTGGCGGTCAGCGCGCTGCTGATCGTAATCATCGCCGTACTCGCCCTGAATACGTTCGTCATCGAACCCATCGCCGAACGATCCGCCGATGACGAAGCCGCGCTGCTGGTACTGTCTGCGCAGACCTGGGTGGAATTGCCGCCGGAGGCACGGCCCTACTTTCGAGCTCGAACTGGCCCAGAGCCACGATCTGATCATCTCCGGCGAGCAGCAGACCCTGGAGCCGGCAGATCTCGATCAGCCCTATCTGTCGTTGCTGCAGGAAAAGCTCAGCGAGCGCCTGGGCATCGACGTGCTGCTGGAGGAGGGTAGTCAACTGGTCTGGGCCAGTGTGCCCATGGGCGGATTCGACCTGCAGATCGGTTTCTCGCCGACGCGCCGGGACATTCAACCGCTGTACGTCGGCATCATCATCGTCGTGCTCGGCGCCCTGGTGGTGTTCCTGACATCGCTGATCATCGTGCAGCGGATCACCCGGCCGCTGGTGCTGGCCGCCGACCGCGCCGAGACATTCCGCGGCGGCGAGAACTTCGAGCCCCTGCCGGAGCGGGGGCCCAAGGAACTGGTCTCGCTGGCGAGCAACTTCAATACCATGGCACGGGAGATCTCCACCCTGCTGTCCAACCGGACCACCCTGCTGGCAGGTATCTCCCATGACCTGCGGACCCCGCTGACCCGCATGCGGCTGGCCCTGGAACTGCTGCCGGATGATGTGGACCCCGAGCTGGTGAAGCGCTTCGAACGCAACCTCGAAGCCATGGATGCGCTGATCGGCGATGCCCTGCGGTTTGCCCGCGGTGCTGCGGAGAGCGCGCAGGAGATCGATCTGGCGGGTTTCCTGGAAGACATTCTGGCCAGCTTCGATCCACCGGTGCCCCTGACGGTGGAAGGCCCGCAAGCGCAACGTGTGGAACTGGCGCCCGGAGCACTGCAGCGCATCCTGGTGAATCTGATCAACAACGGTCTGCAGCACGGCGACGACGTTCGCGTGGTGCTGCGTGGCCGGGAGATTCACGTTCTGGATTCCGGCCCCGGCATTCCGGAAGGTGCCCGGCAGGAAGTTTTTCAGCCGTTCTTCCGCCTCGATCACTCGCGCAACGTCAGCACCGGCGGCAGCGGCCTCGGCCTGGCCATCGTGCAGCAACTGTGTCAGGCCCAGGGCTGGCGCGTGCGCATTCAGGAGGCGCCGGGCGGCGGCGCGGATGTGGTGATCACCTTGTGAGGATGGCCGCCCCGGCAAACCCGGCGGAGAAACAAAATGTCACAAATCCCATGCCGCTGGAAATCGCATGGAAACAGCTGATGGGCATAGTAAGCATTGAGGACGCAGCGTAAGTGCTGTTTCTCATGAAGCTATCTCTATCCCCTTATGACCAGGATCTAATGATCCCCCGGTCAACTCAGCCGCCGGATTCCTCTCCAGTCCGGCGGCATTTTTTTGCCTGGAAATTGCGAGCCGGGCTCAGCCCTGCGCCTGCGTCACGTGCACGTCGCGCTGCGGGAACGGTATCGTGATACCGGCTTCATCGAAGGCGATTTTCACCTGTTCCGTCAGATCGAACTTGATGCCCCAGTAGTCGGCGGCATTGGCCCAGACCCGCACGGTGATATCCACCGAACTGTCGCCCAGGTTGCTGACGACGATCTGCGGCGCCGGATCATCGAGGGTGCGTTCGTCGGCGTCGATCTGCGCCTGAATGACCTCACGCGCCCGCTTGATGTCGTCGCCGTAGCCGATGCCGAACACGAAGTCCACGCGCCGGGTCGCTTCCGTCGAGTAATTGGTGATCACACCGTTGGAGATGGCGCCGTTGGGCACGATGATGCGCTTGTTGTCGGGGGTGGTCAGTACTGTATGCAGGATCTGAATCTCCTTGACCGTGCCGCCGACACTCTGGGCCTCGATGTAGTCGCCTACCCGGTATGGCCGGAACATGAGCACCAGCACTCCGCCGGCAAAGTTGGCCAAACTGCCCTGCATGGCCAGGCCGATGGCCAGGCCCGCCGCAGCGATAACGGCAATGAAGGAGGTTGTCTGGATGCCTACCATGCCGGCGGCTGATATGACCACCAGAACCTTCAGGACGATGGATACCAGGTTCTCGAGAAAGGTGGCCAGGGTCGGTTCCGTCTTGGTGCGTTCGAAACCCTTGGCCATGACGCGGACCAGGCGGTTGACGATCCACAGGCCGACGATCAGAACAATGACGGCCAGTAACAGGCTTGGCAGATAGCCGATGACCATTTCGATGGCCACGTCGGCGTATCTCGACATGTCTTCGGTGGAGACGATCTCTTCCATGACGGGTTCCCTAAGCCGGCTGACGCCGGAGCGATTGCTGTTGTGTTGTTCTTTGCGGCGCCCCGATAGCGGAATCGGCGCCGTCGGGGATAGTACCGGTAAGCAAACGGGAAGGCACACAGTTGTACCATGCACGGCCTTGGCCTAGGCTGGCGCCGTGGCGCAGGCCGGAGCGTCATGAGTCGCAATTGCCGAGGATAAGCCATGGAATCTAGCCGTCGTCCGGTTGCCCGGGCCATGCCATCCGTTGCCGGTCTGATGTTCGTGCTGCTGCTGGGGGGAGGCTGTGAATCAGCCTATTACGGCGCCATGGAGCAAGTTGGTGTGCACAAACGCGACATTCTGGTGGACCGGGTGGAGGCCGCCGCGGACAGTCAGCAGGCTGCCAAGGAAGAGTTCGAGAACGCGTTCGAGCAGTTCGCCAGTGTGGTCAGCGTATCGCCTTCGCGCCTGCGGACCACCTACAACCGGCTCAATGACGCCTTCGAAGATGCCGAAGGGCGGGCCGCTCAGGTGGCGGAGCGCATAGACGCCGTGGCATCCGTCTCCGGCGCTCTGTTCGACGAGTGGCGCGAGGAAATCGAGCTCATCGGCGATCAGCGGCTCAAGGCGTCGAGTCGCGAGCAATTGCAGCGTTCGAAGCAGCGCTACGACAGCCTGATGACGGCCATGCGGCGGGCCGAATCGCGCATGGAGCCGGTTCTCGGTACCTTCCGTGACTATGTTCTCTATCTGAAACACAATCTCAATGCTCAGGCCATTGCCTCTCTGGAAGGCGAGCTGGACGGTGTTCAGTCGGACGTTTCGACGCTGGTTCGTGACATGGAGGCGTCGATCGGCGAGGCTCGGGCGTTCATTCAGAGCATGCAGTAAGGTCCGGCGGACCAGGCTGCCCAACGGAGGTTCTCGTGAAAGCATTGTTGTGGATTGTCGCCCTGGTGGTGCTGCTCATCGCCGGCATCGGGGTGTACGTGGTGATGAACTCCGGCTCGTTGCTGGAGCAGGCGATGGAAACCTACGGCACCCGCTATCTGGACGCCCCGGTGGAGGTCGATAGCGTCACGGTGTCGCTCAGCGATCGTTCTGCCGGCATCAGCGGTCTGTCCATCGGCAACCCGTCGGGCTTTGCCGGCAGCGACGCTTTTCGCCTGAGCGACATCAGCGTGACCCTGGATACGTCGCAGATGTCCAGCGAGCTGATCGTGCTCAAAGACGTGACGGTGGACGGGGCGCAGGTTGCTGCGGTGGCGCAGGGTCAGAAGACCAACCTCAAGCAGCTCATGGACAATCTGAACCGCAACATCGGTGCCGCTGAGCAGGCCGAGGAGACCGGCGTGCAATCGGAGGTGAAGCTCATCATCGATCGCTTCAGCTTCACCAACGCCCGCGCGTCCATCGACTCGGATGTGCTCGGTGCGGCGGAGGTGACCATTCCCGACATCCGCCTCTCGGACATCGGCCGACAGTCCAACGGCGCGACCGTAGGTCAGGCGCTCAAGCAGATCCTGGAACCCATCTACCGGGCCGTGACCCGGGAAATGGTCAAACAGGGCGTTGATCTCGAGGGCGCACGGGAAGACCTGGAGCGCAATGTCCGGGAAAAGGCCCGGGAAAAGCTCGGCAGCGGGCTCGACCGGCTGACCGATCGGCTGCGGCCCCAGGAAAATGAGCAGTGAGTGACTACGGCAACATCTGCTATGAGGTCAGCGGGCCCATGGCCCTGCTGACCATTGACCGCGCGGACCGGCACAACGCCATCTCGCTGGCCACCCTGGACGAGCTGCAGGACGCCGTACGCCGGGCGGCCGCCGACGCTGAGGTGCGGGTCATTGCCATCACCGGCGCCGGCGAGCGGGCTTTTGCATCCGGTTCGGATCTCTCCGAGGTTCTGCACCGCGATCTGCACAAGGCCCTGGAACCCATCGTCCAGGGTCTGGCCGAGCAACTCGAGCGAACGCCCAAACCGACCATCGCCGCCATCAACGGCATCTGTATGGGCGGCGGCCTGGAAGTGGCGCTCGGCTGCGATCTGCGCATCGCCAGCCCTAATGCGCGCTTCGCCACACCGGAAGGCAAGCTCGGCATCATACCGGGCGGCGGTGCTACGGCCCGGCTGCCGCGCATCGTCGGCCGCGGCTGGGGGATGGAGATGCTGCTCATGGGCGAGCCCATCGACGCCGAGCGGGCTTTGCAGATCGGTCTGATCACCCGCCTGGTGCCGGCGGAAGAGCTGCTCGCCGAGGCCGGCCGCATGGCCGACCATCTGGCGGGCTTTGCCCCGTTCGTGCCGCGCACCATGAAGGCCATGGTGCACGCCGGTATGGAATCGAGCCTGGTGGGCGCTCTCATGCTGGAAAAATATGCTCAGGGGGCATTGGTGCAGACCGAAGACAAGGTGGAAGGCATTTCGGCCTTCCTCGAGAAGCGGCCGCCGGATTTCAAGGGCCGCTAGTTAGTCTTTTGCGCCGCCCTTATACTGGACCTTCCAATTTTCCAAAGGGGGAAGCCATGGCTGTAGAGAAATTTCCCATCGAGGCCAGCCACATCATGATGTTCGCCAGGTCCGTGGGTGACGACAATCCTATCTATTACGACGAAGCGCACGCCAAGTCGACGGAACCGGGTACGATCATCGCGCCGCCCACGTTTGCCCAGGCCAGCGCCCAGTTCGATCCGGATTATCCGCTGCGCCCGAAGGTCGGCCAGCCGTGGTTCGGCTCCGGCAAAGAGCCCAGCGGCATCAAGCGGGAATCCGGCGGCGGTGGCGGCGGCGGTGGCGGCGGCCTCCATGCCGAGCAGCACTTCGAGTATCACCGGCACCTGAAACCGGGTGATGTCCTCACGGCCACCACCAAGCCAGGCGAAACCTGGGAAAAAGAGAGCAAGCGTGCCGGCAAGCTGATCTTTTCCGAATCCGTCACCGAGTACCGGGACCAGGACGGCGAGCTGGTCATCACGGCCCGGGGCGTGGGTGTTCGCACCGAGCGCCCGGTGGATTCCAAGTAGGCGGAGGGGAAAGACAATGGCATTGAAAGCAAGCGATCTCTCGGTTGGCGATACCTACAGCGAGTGCCTGGTGGAGGATCTGAAGCGTACCCAGATCGTCCAGTACGCGGGCTCCTCAGGGGACTACAACCCCCTGCACACGGACGAAATCTTCACCACCAAGGTGGCCGGATATCCCACGGTGTTCGCCCACGGCATGCTCACCATGGGCATGACGGGCCGCATGCTCACCAACTATGTGGGCGACGGCCGGCTGACCAAGTTCGGTGTGCGCTTCACCAACCAGGTATGGCCCGGCGACACCCTGAACTCCACGGCCACGGTGGAAGAGGTGGCGGACGGCATCGTCAAGCTCAAGGTGGATACCACCAATCAGGACGGTAAGACAGTGGTGTCCGGCTACGCGGAAGCGCGCGTGGACTGACCGCCTACCAGCGCTCCTGCGAAGTCCGCACATCCAGCTCGAAGGTCCACGCTCTGGGCGGCTGGCGGTACAGATAGACGTAGCCGTCGACGATGCCGTCCAGGTCGATCAGGCCGTCTTCGCCGAGCTTCTCGGCATACTCCGGCAGGCCGTGTCGGATCTTGTCGCCGCCGATGGCGCCGTCGATGACCACGTGGCCCACGTGAACACCGTCGGCGGCATATTCTTTGGCCATGGCCTGGGCCAGGGTGCGCAATGCCGCTTTGGCGGCATTGAAGGCGCCGAAGTTGGCGCGGCCGCGCAGTGACGCGCTGGCCCCCGTGAACAGCAGGACACCGCTGCCCCGCGGCTGCATGCGCCGCACGGCCTCGCGGCCGAATAGAAAGCCGCCGTAGCAGCCGACGCGCCAGGCTTTCTCGAAGTAGGCGGCTTCCATGTCGGCGATCCGCCCCGGCATGTTGTTGCCGGCGTTGTAGATGGCCAGATCCAGACCGTCGCCGGCCACGTCGAAGAGCTGGCGTACGTCTTCCTCGCGGGTAGCATCGGCCACCACCGACGTGGCCGTGCCGCCGTCGTCGCGGATCAGTTTGACCAGGGCCTCGAGCTGATCGCCGGTCCGGCCGGCGACGATGACGTGCAGGCCCTCGGCGGCAAAGCGCACGGCGAGCCGTGCCCGAGACCCTCCACCGGGCCGACCCCGATGATGATGGCTTTCTTCACCTGCGCTCTCCTGCTGTGTCCGCTGCTGCGCCGTCAGTGTACCCGAGGCCTAGGCTACGCGATGCAGCAGCGGCTGTGCGGCGGCCAGGCGCCGGCAGTTCTCCACCGCCACGGCCAGGCTGCGGGCGAGCGTCTCGCCGGTGAGCCAGGCAACGTGGGGTGACAGCACGACATCACGGCGCTGCAACAGCGGATGATCGGGGGGCAGGGGCTCGGTGGCGAACACGTCCAACCCGGCACCGCTGAGGCGGCCGGATTCGAGCGCCTCGAGCAAGGCGTCTTCATCCACCAGGCCGCCGCGGGCCGTATTGATCAATACGGCGCCGGGCTTCATGGCCGCGAAACGTGGCCTGTCCAGCAGCCGCTCGGTCTCGTCCGTGAGCGGCACATGCAGCGACACAATATCGGCTTCCTGCACGAGCTGGTCCAGCGAGCGATACTCGGCCAGCGGCGAGTGCTTGTCGCTGCGTGCCGTATAGAGCACCCGGGCATTCAGGGCAGCGAGCACGGGCGCCAGCCGCGCAGGCACGCCACCATACCCCACCAGGCCAACGGTCCGTCCGCCCAGTTCGCCGAGGCCGTCCAGGCGTTCGCCCGGCCAGGACCAGCCCCGGCCGTCCCGCACGTCGCGGTCGAAATCGGGCACCCGGCGCAACACCGCCAGCATCAGCGCCAGCGTCTGCTCTGCCACGGCCTGGCTGTTGCTGCCGGGCATGTTGCACACGGCCACGCCGCGCTCGCCGGCCATAGCCAGGTCGATGGTGTTCACACCGACGCCGATCTTCTGCACCAGCTTGAGCCGCGGTGCGGCCTGCAGCACGCGGGCATCCACCGGCCGCAGGCAGTGCCAGAGCACGTCTGCGTCTTCCAGTAGTTCGAACAGGGTGTCGTCGTCGTCTTCCGGGCAGGCGTTCACCTGCAGCCCCTGTTCCGCCAGCGCTTCGAACCGCCGCTGCAGTCCCGGTGCCGTTGTGTAGTTCCAGATGACTTTCATCGAGGCGAGGGCTTCAGGCTCTGGGTACGACCTGGCGGAATGGAAACAGGGACACCGTGCCCCACAGATCGGCCTGGGTATAGGGGTCGGCATCGTGGAAGGCGCGCACCTCGTCCGCGCTGACCGCCTCGATGATGAACAGGGAGCCGGCCATGTGCTCGCCGTCGTCACTGAGCAGCGGCCCGGCGAGCTTGATCCGCTCGCCGTGGTGGGCCACATAGGCCAGATGCGCGTCGCGGGTGGCCAGCCGAACCGACTGGCTGTCGGGTTTGTCCTGGCAGAGAAGTACATAGAGCATGGCTGGGTCCTTAATGTGGTTTCTCGCTGCGGCGTCAGTCGTCCAGCGCCTGGCGCAGGCGGCCGCAGGCGTGGCGGAATCCGCCGCCGCTGGATTCGAACAGATGAGCGGTGGCGAAGAAGTCGTGCACCAGGCCGTCGTAACGCCTGGCTTCGGCGTCCACGCCCGCTGCTTGCAGGGCTGCGGCGTAGGCTTCGCCCTCGTCGCGCAGGGGGTCGAACTCGGCGGTAACCACCAGCGCCGGGGGCAGGTTCGCCAGATCGCCGGCCCGCAGCGGCGAGGCATCCGGATGGCGCCGCGCTTCCGTCTCGGGACAGTAGTGGTCCCAGAACCAGTGCATGGTGTCGAGTTCGAGCAGGTAACCCTGGCCGTTTTCCCCGTAGGACGGCCGGTCGAAGTCGCAGTCCACCACCGGATATGCCAGCAGCTGAAAGGCGATGTCGGGCCCGCCCTGGTCCCGCGCCCGCAGGCAGACCACGGCGGCCAGGTTGCCGCCGGAGCTTTCACCCCCCACCGCCAGGCGGCCATTGCCGTTTACGGCGCCCATGTGGTCGGCTACCCAGGCCGTGGCGGCACAGGCATCTTCCACCGCCGCCGGAAACGCGTGCTCCGGTGCCAGCCGGTAATCTACCGACACGACCACGCATTCGGCCTCGCGGCAGATGCCGCGGCAGACGGCATCGGCGGTATCCAGGTCACCGATGACCCAGCCGCCGCCGTGAAAGTTGACGTAGACCGGGAACGGGCCGCTGCCAAGCGGTGTGTAGACGCGCACCGGGATGTCGCCGGCGGGCCCCGGCAGCGTAGTGTCCTCAACCCGGCCCACGGCCAGATCCGGCTCTGCCGGCCGCATCAGCCGGTACATTTCCCGGGCTTCCGCCGGCGCCAGATCGCTGATGGCGGGGCCTTCGGCGGCCCGCAGTTCGGCCAGCATGGCCTCGTATTCCGGAACTAGCGGCATAGTGCCCTCCCTGCGCTGCATGTCTGTAGCATATCGGTGTTCCAAGGTAAGATGTGCGCCCTTCAGATTAACCCCAATCCGATACCCCGCGCGAGGGGCGCCGGCAAAGGGGTAGGATCATTCAGACCACCTTTGGAGTGATGGCATGAATCAGCACAACGGCGCAGAAAACGCGGGCCACGAGGACGTAGCCAGGCAGTTTCAGTTCGTCGAGCGCAGCCTCTTCGAGCGGCGTACGCTCACCCTGTTCGGCGAGATCGATATGGATGTGGCCCGGCGCACGGCCGAGAAGCTGCTGGCGCTGGCCTACGTGTCGGATGACCCCATCACCCTCTATGTCGGCTCGCCCGGCGGTCATGTGGAGTCCGGTGATACGATTTTCGACCTGATCCAGTTCGTCAAACCGGTCGTTCGCGTCGTGGGCACCGGCTGGGTGGGCAGCATCGCCACCCATATCTATCTGGCGGCGGAGCGGGACAATCGCTACTGCCTGCCCAATACCCGGTTTCTCATCCATCAACCGGCCGGCGGTTTCGGCGGCACGGCCAGCGATGTGGAGATTCACGCCCGGGAAATCGTCAAGACCCGCGAGCGCATGAACCGCATCATTGCCGAGCGCACGGGGCAACCCATCGAACGCATCGCCCGCGACACGGACCGGGATTACTGGATGGATCCGCAGGAATCCGTGGAATACGGAATCGTCGGCCGGGTCATCCACAGCATGGATGAACTGCCGTAAGCGACCCTGCCGTAAGCATCGATGAAACCTTCGCTCACCATCATTGGCGGCGGCATCGCCGGGCTCTCCTGTGCCGCCCGGGCGACAGCCGACTGCGACGTTACCGTCCTGGAGGCGGAGATGCAGCCCGGCTATCACAGCTCCGGGCGCTCGGCGGCGGTGTACATCGAGGCGTTCATGAACGAGACCGTGCATGCGCTGTCGCTGGAGAGCTCCGACTATTTCCGCGCCCACGGGGCCAAGCCGGTGGGCGACGTTACCATCAGCGATGCCGAGCACAGCGCCGAGCTGGATGAGTTTCTGACAACCTGGCAGCCCCTGTGCCCGGATCTCCGGGAAGCGGATCCCGCGGAGATTCTGGCGCAGGTACCCATCCTGCGCCCGGAAAAAGTGCAGCGGGCGGTCATCGACCCGAACGCCTTGTCCCTGGATGCCCATGGGCTTCTCGATGGCTTCCGCCGCGAGCTGACCGAGGCCGGCGGGCGGATCATCAACAATGCCCGGGTGGACCGCATCGAGCGCGGCCCCGCGGGCTGGACCATCGGCTTCGGCAATGACTCGGTCAGCGCCGACGTGATCGTCAACGCCGCCGGCGCCTGGGGTGATGAGCTGGCGGTCCTGGCCGGTGTGGCGCCCCTGGGTCTGCAGCCTCTGCGCCGGACCGCCCTGCTCATCGATCTCGAGCGCGATGTGGCCGCATGGCCGCTGATTCACCGGGTGGAGGGCGGCCTGTATTTCAAGCCAGAGGCCGGCGTGCTGCTGGTTTCTCTGGCCGACGAAAACCCCAGCCCGCCCTGCGATGCCCAACCCGAAGAACTGGATGTGGCCATGATCGTGGAACGGTTTCAGGAGCTGACCAGTGTTGAAGTCCGGCGGCTGAACCAGACCTGGGCGGGATTGCGCACGTTTCTCCCCGACCGCCTGCCGGCGGTGGGCTATGACCCGGCCGTGCCCGACTTTTTCTGGCTGGTGGGGCAGGGCGGTTCCGGTATGCAGACGGCACCGGCTCTGGGGCGGGTGGCGGCCGATCTGCTGGCAGGCCGCTCCAGCCGCTTCGCCGACGTGCTGTCGCCGGCGCGCGCCTTCGATTAAGGATCGAGCTCCGCACTCGCGGCTTCGGCGAGCTCGAAAACGTGCGGATCGTCGGCGTTCATGGCGCGCAGCGCCGCCGCCAGTTCCAGCAGATAGTCCAGGTTGGCACCGCTCGGCCCGTGACTGCTGACAATCTGGCGCACCATGTCCGGCAGCGGTGCCGGCCCCAGGTAAGCGTGATTGTCCGTGGCGGCGATGTACACCACCGCGGCAATGACCGGGTCGCCGATACCGGGGTCCAGGCTCTGCAGGTCGACCTCGCGGCGCACGTAGCCGTTCTTCTCGCGATGGTCCAGCGTCTCGAAAATGCGGCTGACGACGTCCTGCTCCACTCGATAGGCCATGCCGTCGCAATAGCCGTCCGGGGTTTCCACGAGCGTTACCACCCGCCCGGGCTGGTCCGGTACGCCGCGGTGGTCATGTGAGCCCTGCCAGAAGCGTCGCTGCCAGCCGTGCAGGCGTGCCCGGCGGCTCTCGAGATACTCGAAGCCCGGCCGCCAGATGAGCGAGCCGTAGCCGAAGATCCATAGACTCATGTGGTCACGCCAGGCCGCGGGACACGGCGAATGCCTTGCGGGTTTCCTCGCGCAGCGCCGGGTCGAGCAGAAACTCGGCGGCGGTGAGGGCCAGGGCTTTGGCGCCGTCGAGGGCCGCGGCATCGCCCAGGTCTGACCCGGACCACTTGGCGAACTCCGGATTGTGGATCACCACATTGGGCGGGGCGCAGGCGAGCATGGGGTGAATGGACGGCACCCGGTGACTGACGTTGCCCATATCGGTGCTGCCGGCGCCGCCGAGAGCCTCGGGATTGAGGAACTCGCGCCCCAGCGCCTCGCCGTGACGCTGGAAAGTCTGCGCCAGCGGGGCGTTGGTGTTCAGATCCAGATAGTCCACATTGGCCCAGTTCACTTCCACCTCGCACCCGCTGCCGCGCGCACCGGCTTCGAAGCAGGCCTGCACGCGGGGTTTCAGCGCCGCCAGATCGCGTTCATTGGCGGCACGCACGTAAAATTCTCCCGCCGCCCGTTCCGGGACGATGTTCGGCGCCTGTCCGCCGTCGGTGACGATGCCATGGATACGCTCTTTGTCACGGATGTGCTGGCGCAGATTGGAGATAGCCTGGTAGGCGAGCAGCAGACCGTCCAGGGCGTTGAGGCCGCGGTGGGGCATGGCGGACGCATGGGCCGAACGGCCGTGATAGACGACGCCGACTTCGGCGACGCAGATACACGGCATGGCGGTCAGGTTGACGCCGGCCGGATGGATCATCAGGGCCGCATCGACACCGTCGAAAGCGCCGGCCCGGGCCATCAGCTCCTTGCCGCCGCCGCGCTCCTCGGCCGGTGTGCCCAGCAGGCGGATGCGCCCCGGCAGGCTGTGCTGCACGGCGGCAAGGCCCAGCGCCGCGCCCAGAGCTGCCGTTGCGATCAGGTTGTGACCGCAGGCATGGCCGATGCCCGGCAGGGCGTCGTATTCGG
Organism: Gammaproteobacteria bacterium; assembly: GCA_034522075.1. Taxonomy (GTDB): domain Bacteria; phylum Pseudomonadota; class Gammaproteobacteria; order Pseudomonadales; family Azotimanducaceae; genus UBA7803. Next base: position 33,828 of record JAXHLO010000011.1, read on the forward strand.
CCAGCAGAGCCACCGTGGGACCATCGCCGTTCTGAAATGCGGCCTCGAAAGCGGTCTCGAGAGTGAACACGCCCGGTTGCACGCCGAGTCCGAAGCGGTCGGCCGTAGCGCACAGCAGCTCGCAGGCGAAGTGTTCCTGGAAGGCCAGCTCCGGGCGGCCGTGGATGGCATGGGAGACTTCCAGCAGATCGCCGCTCACGGCGTCGATGCGTTCCACAATGGCCTGGCGAACTGCAGCGTCCATGGCTTGATCCTTGCAGCTTGATACTTGCGTATAGAGAAGCCCATTATGCAGAAAATCCGGGGAGCGGAGGGATGCTATGGCTTACCAATACAATCTGTTGAAGGTGGACGTGCAGGGCCGCGTGGCCACCGTGACGGTGGAGAACCCGCCCATCAATCTCATTACCATGGATCTATTCACCGAGCTGTCGGCGCTGTCCCTTGAGCTCGAGGCAGACCCGGCTCTCACCGTGGTAGTGCTGCGCAGTGCCGACCCGGATTTTTTCCTTGCCCATTTCGACGTGGAAACTCTGCTGGCGCTGGCCGACGCGGATGCCGCCGCGCCGCCGGCCGAGCAGAACGAGTACCACGCCATGTGTGAGCGATTCCGGACCATGAACAAGGTCACCATCGCCTGCATCGAAGGGCGCGTGGGCGGCGGCGGCAGCGAGCTGGCGGCCAGTTTCGACATGCGCTTCGGCGTGCGCGGCCGGACCATCGTCAATCAGATGGAGGTACCGCTGGGCATCCTGCCGGGCGGCACCGGAACGCAACGCCTGCCCCGCCTGGTGGGGCGCGCACGGGCGCTGGAGATCATCCTCGGCGCCAACGATCTGGATGCGGAAACCGCTGAGCGTTGGGGATATCTGAACCGGGTGTTCGAGGCCGACGCCATCGGACCGTTCGTGGATGCCCTGGCACAGCGCATTGCGTCGTTTCCCGCGGAAGCCGTACGTCTGGCCAAGGCGTCGGTGGATCATGCCGAGTCGCCGCTGGCGGAGGGATTGCCGGCCGAGTCACGGCTGTTCCAGGAGCTGCTGCACAGCGACGCCGCCAGGGCCAACATGCAGCGCTTCCTGGAGGTGGGCGGACAGACCCGGGACGGCGAACTGCGGGTGGCGGAACTGAGCGGCGAGCTGGGAGAAAGACACTAGCTACAGGTTGTGGGAGCGATCTCCAGATCGCGATAGGGAGGCGCGATAGGGAGATCGCGATAGGGAATCGCGATCTGGAGACTCGCTCGCGTCAGCGAGCTTCGCTCGCCGATCGCTCCACAGTCACCGCTTCCAGTCACGCCCGCCACCGGCGGTGTCAGTCCTCCGCCGGTACGTTCAGCCGCGCACATTGCGCCATCAGACGCAGCGCCTGTTCGTCGCCGGATACTGTCAGCCCGCTGACGCCGCTGTCTTCCCAGGCGCGGAAGCGTTTGCGAATACGCGCTTCCGGCCCGACCAGGGCGCCCTGGTCGACGAACTCGTCGGGCACAGCAGCAATCGCCTCATCCTTGCGTTTGGCCAGATACAACTCCTGAATGCGCTCGGCGGCATCCTGGAAGCCGCGCCGGATCATCATTTCCTTGTGAAAGTTCTTGTTTCTGTGGCCCATGCCGCCCACGTACAGCGCGATGCCCGGCTTCAGCCGGTCCAGCGCGCCGCGGACGTCGTCGGTGACCTGTACCTGGGTCATGGCCTGAACCTCGAACGCATCGCGGCGCTTGCCGGCTTTTTCCAGGCCCTGGCGAATCCAGTCTTCATAGAGATGTGCGGATTCCGGCACATAGCCCAGCGGCAGCCAGCCGTCGGCGATTTCCGCGGTCAGGCGCACGGTTGCCTCCATGCCGGTGCCCAGCCAGATCGGAAGGTCCGGATTCATGTGCAGAATGGATTTCAGCGGCTTGCCCACGCCCAGCGCCCCGTCGCCGTTGTAAGGCAGGCTGATCTCCCGGCCCACATGGCTCACCGGGGCCTCCCGGGCGAAGATCTTGCGCATGATGCTGACGTAGTCGCGTATCCGGTAGTAGGGCCGGCCCCAGGGCTGTCCGTACCAGCCTTCGACGATCTGCGGGCCGGATACGCCGATGCCGCAGATCACCCGATTGCCGCCGGCCAGCTGGTCGAGCGTCGCCATCGCCATGGCGGCATTGGCCGGCGTGCGCCCGGCGAGCTGAATCACCGCCGTACCCAGGCGGATACGCTCGGTGTGGGCGGCGATGTAGGCCAGCGGTGTGATGGCATCCGAGCCGTATGCCTCAGCCGTCCATACCGAGTCGTAGCCCAGGCGTTCGGCGAGCTGAATCCGCTCGATGGGAATGTTCAACTCGGCACCCGAGTAACCCAGCATCAGTCCCAGTTTCATAGAATCCTCCCGGTCTTTTCCTGGTGTCCTGTCAGCTTCGCTCGGCCAGATCGCGCATGGCCTGATCGGTGGTGAAGAAGACGCTGCCGGTGAGCTGCATGATGAAGTCGGTGGCTTCGAGCTGTTCCATTACCGGCCCTTTGACCTCGGAGAGGTGCAGTTTGATATTCATGGCCTCGAAGTTCTGGTTGATGCGATAGAACATCTCCAGGCCGCTGACGTCGATCATGTTCACGGCGCTGCAGACCAGTAGAACGTGTCTGGTTCCGGGCCGGCGCTGAACGATCTTCAGCAGCTTGTTTTCCACCTGGTTGGCATTGCCGAAGTAGATATTCTCGTCGATGCGGATGGCCGCCACGTGAGAAAACGTTTCCACATCGTAGCGCCGGGCCGAGCGGAAGTGCTCTGTGTGGGGAATGCGTCCGACGATGGCGATGTGCGGCCGGCTCGAAGTCCGCACGAAGAAGGCGATGGACAGGGCTACGCCGGTAATCAGACCCGTCTCTACGCCGAACGTCAGTACGGTGATCAGCGTGGCCGCCTCGGTGATGCTGTCTTCCGGGTGAATGCGCCAGTGCCGGACCATGCTGGTGACATCGACGATGCCCAGCACCGACACCACCACAATGGCGGCCAGCGCCGCATTGGGCAGGGGCTCGAACAGGTGGGTGAAGAACAGCAGGGTCAGGACGATGACCACCATGCACACCAGTGCGCTTACCTGGCTGCGTGCGCCGGCCTGATAGTTGACGCTTGAGCGGGAAAAACTGCCGGCTACCGGATAGGCACCGGTAAACGCGGCGCCGATGTTGGCCGCACCCAGCGCGATGAGTTCCTGGTGGCTGTTGACCCGGGTGCGCTGGCGGGCCGCCAAGGTCGCACCGATAGAGTAGCTCTCCACATAGGCCACCACGGCGATCATGGCGGACGCCGGAGCCACGTCCAGCCACATCTGCCAGTGAAAGGGCGGCAGCGTCAGCGGCGGCAGTCCCGCCGGCAATGAACCCACCACCGCGACGTCTGCGCTGCTGTCCAGATTCCATACGCTCACGGCCACTGCGGCGAACACGGCCACGAGCATGGGGCCGGTGCGGCTCACCGGGTGTTCAGCCGACACGTCGCGAGAGAACAGGCGCAGGACCGTTACAGCGTGGCGGCGCACCAGCCACAGCCCGGCCAGGCTGGCTGCCCCAACTGCCGTGACGGTGAAATTCAACTCGTTGACGCGCGCGCCGAGATCCAGGAGCTGGCGGAAGGGGTCGGTGGCCTCGCCGCGGCCGATGCCGGTGAATGCCGGTAGCTGGCTGACGATGATCAGCACCGCCGCAGCGTTTATGAATCCGGTGATCACAGGGTGACTCAACAGATTCACCAGCCCGCCCATCTGCGACAGGCGCAGCAGCCACAGAAATATCCCCGCCTGCAGGCACAACACCGTGGTCACGCTCAGATAGGTCATGTCGTACTGCGGCGCATACTGGCCGACCGCTGCGGCCACCATCAGGGCGGTCACTGCCACCGGCCCGACCACCAGGTGCTTCGACGAGCCCAGTACCGCATAGATAACCATGGGAAAGAGGCTGGCGTAGAGCCCGGCCTGAGGCGGCAGACCCGCCAGAAAGGCGTAGGCGATACCCTGGGGCACGGTAATCACGCCCATGACTACGCCGGCTACCAGATCGTGACTGAAGTCCTCGCGCCGATAGTGCTTGAGCACCGGAACGATGGGGAGGTAGCTCTGCCAGTTTTTGACCCGGAGTTGCAATGCCAAGGTGATGAATCATTTGGGCAGGTAAGGCATTCTACTCACTTATTCCGTGCAGCCGGGAGGGACCATCATGAAGACTCGAGCCGCCGTCGCCGCAGGCCCCGGTCAGCCGCTGACCATGGAGACCGTCGATCTCGAGGGCCCCAGGCACGGGGAGGTGCTGGTAGAAATCAAGGCAACTGGCCTGTGTCACACCGATGCCTACACCCTCTCCGGCGCCGACCCTGAGGGATTGTTTCCGTCCATCCTCGGGCATGAAGGCGCCGGTGTGGTTGTGGATGTGGGTCCGGGTGTGAGCAGCCTGCAGGCCGGCGATCACGTCATACCCCTGTACACGCCCGAGTGCCGGCAGTGCAAATTCTGTCTGTCCGGCAAGACCAATCTGTGCGGGGCCATCCGCGCGACTCAGGGGCGCGGGTTGATGCCCGACGGCAGCAGCCGCTTCTCGCTGGACGGGCAGTCGCTGCATCACTACATGGGCACGTCCACGTTTGCCAACTATACCGTGGTGCCGGAGATCGCCCTGGCGAAGATCCGCCCCGATGCACCGTTCGACAAGGTCTGTTATATCGGCTGCGGCGTCACCACCGGCCTCGGTGCGGTGATCAATACCGCAAAGGTGGAACCCGGCGCCACGGTGGCCGTTTTCGGTCTCGGCGGTATCGGCCTCAATGTCATTCAGGGCGCGCGCCTGGTGGGAGCCGACCGCATCATCGGCGTCGACCTGAATCCGGCCAAGCAGCCGTTGGCCCAACGCTTCGGCATGACCGACTTCATCAATCCGGCGGACGTGGACGACGTGGTGGCCGCCATCGTCGATCTCACCGACGGCGGTGTGGATTACTCCTTCGAATGCATCGGCAACGTGGACGTCATGCGTCAAGCGCTCGAGTGCTGCCACAAAGGCTGGGGGGAGAGCGTGATCATCGGCGTAGCCGGCGCGGGGCAGGAAATCAGCACGCGCCCGTTCCAACTCGTCACCGGCCGGGTCTGGCGCGGTACCGCGTTCGGTGGTGCCAAGGGCCGCACCGACGTACCGCGCATCGTCGACTGGTACATGGACGGCAAGATCAACATCGATGACCTGATTACCCACACCCTGCCCCTGGAGCAGATCAACGACGGCTTCGAGTTGATGCACAAAGGCGAGAGCATCCGCTCGGTGGTGGTCTATTGATTACCGGCCATACTGGATCAGTAATAGCGTCTCAGGCGCACGTAGACGTTGCTGTTGTCTTCGAGCTGGCCGAAGAAGGTATGGGATTTCCGGCCGCCGAACAGGTTGGCACCCGCAGATAATCGCCAGGTGTCGCTGACGCGATAGCTCACCGTGGGACGCAGGTGATAGTCCTCATCGCTCGGCGAGACGAAGGCGAACAGACCCAGGGTGAGCGTGTCCCGCATGGCCCGGTAGCTGAGCCGCGCGGTCAGCAGTGAGCGCCACTTGTCGGGCAGCGTTTCCCGGTTCGGCGCACTCGAGCGCAGTGCGTCGTAGTCGGCGATGCGCTCGCCGTAGTACTGCACGGCGCCGGTGAGGTTGGTGATCAGTTCGCGCTCGTAACCGATCAGCCACCGGGCCTGCGAATTGGGTACACGAGGATCGTCGCCGTTACCGTCGTCGCGGGATTCGTACCAGGCAAACTCACCGTTCACCAGGCCCGAGCCCAGCGGGGCCCGCACGCTCATGCCGAAGGCCGTCATCGGCGCGAAGGTGGGCCGCCCCTGGCGGTTAACGGCGCTCGGTTGCTTGAAGTAGCCACGATAGGCATACAGAGCGTACTCGGTTGCCCGTACGCGCTTGAACAGCCGTAGCGCCAGTTCGCCGCTCGACAGACCATCCGGCGTTGCCGCGTCCAGGGGCGGATCGACGACGCCGATGGCCCCTGCGGCGGGGTCGAACAACGAGAAGCGCTCGCCGTCCAGATATCTGTCCGGCTCGAACTCCGGTGTCCACACCACTTCGGCATTGAGCCAGTCGTGGTAGGCGCTGATCCGTATGGCGTTGGAGGGTGCTTTCAGATACTCGTCGTCGCGCCCGGCGAAGAACGACTCGAAATCCTTGGGGAACAGGTCGTTGAGGAACAACAGATCGCCGGTGCCCCAGGTGAGGACCTGACGGCCGGCCTTGAGGTCCAGTGCGGTACCGACCGGTACCTGCAGAGCCAGCTCGCGCACCTCGAGGTCGGTGTCATTGAGCACCTCGTCGTGCAGCACTTCTCCCTTGAATGACAGCGTGTAGCCCTCGCCCAGCCATTCCGTTTCCGCCTGGCCGCGCAGCTCGCCGAGCGTCGCATCCCTGGGTGTTTCACCAGCAACGACCTGCGTGCCGCCGGCCAGTTCGACGAAACCCGACCAGACCGGACGGTCCGGCTCATCGGCCCAGTCGTCGTCCCAGGCGTCTTCCCAGCCATTGCCGGACGATTCCTCGGCACTGACCGGCGCGGCCAGGGCTGTGATTCCGAGTACGCCGGCGATGAGGCCTGCAGCCAGGAGCCGTTTCATCCGTTCGGTTCCAGCCATTGCCGGGGCGGTGCCCGCAGGGAGCGTTCGGTAAACACCGACTCGGGCAGGCCGATATCGTAGGCGATGTTGCGGAAGCGCATTTCCGTGGTGCCGCCTGAGAGCAGGTCGCTGACCAGCGTTCGGGTTACGGTAGGATGGCCCTGGAACGTGTCCACGCTCTGGGCTTCCACCCGCCGGTAGATGGTGCCTGCGGCATTGGTGTAGTCGATGCGCATGGGCAGGAAGTTCTCGCGATCGATCCAGGTGGTGTATTCGGCGAATTCCACCGTGTCAGGATCATGCGGCTCGTGGCGCAGCACGTAGTGCTCGTCCGTGGTTTCCACGAGTTGGTGATGGTCGGCGTCGGGCAGCCTGCCTGAGACGTCCTCATAGAAGTAGTGGGAGCCGACGAAGCTGGTGCGTTTGTCGCCCGCGGAAATGCGTTTCACCAGGTCGAGGCCCGGTAGATACAGCCAGCGGTCGTCGTCCCGGTCGGTATGCTTTTCCACCAGATAGACGGTGCCGCGGACGTCTGCCGGCCGGCTGAAGACCACCAGGAATTCCTGGTCGCCGCCATCGGCCTCATCGCGGCGTAATACCGTGAACTGGCGAAGCTGGCGCCGACCCTGGGAATCGGTGATCAGCATGCGTGCTTCGCTGCGGCCGTCGCCGCCGGCGTAGTAAGCCGCCAGGTTGGCGCGGTCCACGATTTCATCGGCATCGGTAAGAGTGGGCGCCGGGTCGGCTGCCGCGACGGCGCCTGTCCAGACCGCCGCGAACAGGGCGGCACAGCCGCCAAAAAGAGCATGTACCTGTGTCATGATGAAGCTCCTGTAGTGGTTTCTGGTGCGTTCGAAGCAATGGCCGCCGGCACGATCCAGCGGCTGGCCAGAGCGATCACCGCGGGCAGCAACAGCAGGGTCACGGTTGCGCTGAACAGCATGATGCTGGCCATGAACACGCCCACGGTGACGTACGGCACCAGCGGGGCCGCAAGCAACGGCGTAAAGCCCAGGGCGATGACCACCGCATTGCGGAAAATGGCGCGCCCCGGCTCTTCGAACATCAGAGCCCTGGCGCGATCGAAACCGTGGGCCGCCGTGAGGCTGCGAAAGCGCTGCAGGAAGTGAATGGCAAAGTCGATGGACAGCCCCAGGGTCAGGGCGGACAGCACGGCGATGGGCATGTCGTAGAACTTGCCGATCCAGCCGATGATGCCGTAGACGAAGGCAATGGTTAGGGTCAGCGGCAGCATGGCGATCACGCCGAACACTACGGAACGAAACAGCACGACCATGATCACCAGCACGGCAATGAAAGCGCCGAGCAGACTCTGCAGCATGCCTTCTACCATGGCCTGCTGCCATACCACATTGATGTAGGTTTTCCCTGCCCAGCGTGCTTCGGCGCCGTCCGGCGGCGGGTGGTCGGCGAGCCAGGCGTCCACATGTTCCCGCACCCGGCTCATATCCTGGTTGTCGCCGCTCGTGAGCTGAATCCACACCGCGCTGGAGGCGTAGTCCGGGGTCACCAGGTGCCACAGGTCCTGCGGCCGGTGAGACGACTGATACTGCAGCAGTGTCTGGGCGACGCCGTTGGCGCTATCGGGGATGCGGTAGTCGCGGGGCTCACCACTGCGCAACTCCCGGTTCACCACTTTTACCACGTCCGGCAGCGCGTTGGTCTTGCCCACCAGGCCGGAATCCATGAGCGACTGCTGAACTTCCTCCACATATGCCAGGTGCCCGGGGTCGAGGAAATAGCCCTGCTCCTGACGCAGTGCTTCGGCGTCGGCAATCAGCGTTTCCAGGCGCTCGGCATCGGCACCCTGAGCTTCGAACAAGGCGTCGTCCAGAGCGGCAATGAGTTGATCGAGAGCCACCGGCTCCACGAGCCCTGCGCGGATAGGTTCAGCGAGTTCGGGACCCACCGCGGCCGCCGTCTCCCGGGCGCGGTCGACGAACGCTTCGAGACGAGACTCCGGCAGCGGCCGGCTGAGCACCAGGTAGGCATCGTAGGTACCGGCGAAGTGCTCGTTGAGTACCTGGTCGGCGATGCGGATCGGATGGTCTTCTTTGAACCAGCGCAGCGGATTGTCGTTGATCTGGATACGCGCAATGCCGGCGGCACTCAAGGCGACCATCACCACTGCCACGGCAACGACAGGCACGGGTCGGGAGAATGCGAAGCGACCCACAGCTCGCAGCCCCCGTGCGGCCGGCGAAGAGCCTTCGGTGGCCACGGCAACGGCGTGCAGTCTGGCGAGCCTGGTGTTTTGTTCATGCGCACAACGTACGCGGGTATGAACACGATGGTGAGCAGGAACGCCAGCAGTATGCCCACAGCGACGAATGCGCCGAAGATCTGCACCGGCGGAATAGGCGTCAACAACAGCGAGGCGAAGCCGATGGCCGAGGTCACCGACGTGAAAAGCATGGGTGTATACAGATGATCCACCACGTCGGCGATCACATCTTCGACCTTGCGGTCTTCCGTATAGGTGTCCGCGAACTCGGACATGACGCGGTACGGGAATCGGACGACGGCGATGGGCATGAGAAAGATGGGAATCATCGAGCTCATGATGTGCACGGTGAAACCCAGGCCGATGAGGGCACCCATGGTGGCGATCACGGTGGCCATGGCCACGATCATGGGTGCGATCACCAGTACCGGACTGCGGAAGAAGTACCACATGAGGAGGAAGATCATCACGCCGGCCAGTGGCGCCGAGATGCCCATCTGCAGGAACATCTGGTGGCCGAAAGTATCCTCGGCCACCGGCAGGCCGGTGATGTGATAGTCGTCGCCGCTGTCGAGGCGGTCGGCCACGGCACGGATCTGTTGGGATAGCGGGTAGCTCAGGTCCTTGCTCTCGATGGGTACATAGATGGCGGCGGCGCGGCCATCCCCGGCAACCAGTGTGTTCATCAGCAGCGGCAGGCGTTCCACGGCAGTGCGGATGTCCGCGGCGCCTGCCTGGGTTGCGGGCGGGGTTTTCATCATCCACTGGAAACGGATCGTACCCGGCCCCTCCTGGGTGATGTTGTCTACGGTGGAAAGCGCCATGACGTCCGGGGCAATGACCCCGTCCATGCCGAGAATGGCTTCCGAGAGCTCGTGCAGTGCTGCCAGCGAACGGGGGTTATAGATCCCATCGGGATGTTCCTCGTTCACTGCGCCGACGACGATCGTGTCGTTCAGGTCGAAGCGATCTTCCACCCGGTTATGGAACACCCGATCGGCCTGATCCGCCGGCAGCATGTTTTCCGGATCGGTGTCGATATGAATGCGCGGGATCTGGCTGCCCAGCGCCGCCACCAGCAGCAGCGTGGCGGCGTAGATCCAGCGCGGATGGTTGGTGGCGACATAGGTGATGTGATGTTTCATGACGGCCGCTGAAATATTAGTATTTCCTAATATAAAGCTCAGGCCGTGAAGCCGACATCAGGGATTCCCCGTAGGGCCGCCGCCGATTGCCAGCGGTCGGGCCGGCCACTAGTCTGTGGCCATAGAGGGAGAGATTGTGGGGGAGGGAACCATGGATCATCAGAGCTGGCTCGACCAGGTGCGGGAAGACATCGTCGAGCCCGAGCTGCCCATTTGCGACCCGCACCATCACCTGTGGGACCGTGACGGCAGCCGCTACCTGCTCGACGAACTGCTCGACGACGTGGTTTCCGGACACAACGTGGTTGCCACGGTGTTCGTGGAGTGCGGCAGCATGTACCGGGCCCATGGCCCGGAAACGCTGCGGCCGGTGGGCGAGACGGAATTCGTCAACGGCATCGCCGCCATGGCGGCCAGCGGCGGCTACGGCGACCTGCGGGCCTGTGCCGGTATCGTCGGGTTTGCCGATCTGACCCTGGGGGCGGCGGTGGGCGAAGTGCTCGACGTACATCTGGCGCGCAGTGACCGCTTTCGCGGCATTCGCCATGCCGCCGGCTGGGACGCGGATGACCGGGTGCGCAACTCTCACACCAACCCGCCCGCGCATCTGCTGCTCGATGCAGCATTCCGGGCCGGCATGAGCGAACTCGGTAAGCGCGGCCTGTCGTTTGACGCCTGGCTCTATCACACGCAGATTCCCGAGCTCACCGATCTGGCCCGCGCGCAGCCGGACGTCACCATCATCTTCGACCACTTCGGCGGGCCGCTGGGTATCGGCCCTTACGAGGGCCAGGGCGAGGCCATCTTCCGGCGCTGGCAGGAGGATGTGGCGGAGCTGGCACGCTGCCCCAATGTCTACGCCAAGCTGGGCGGGCTGGTCATGCCCATCAATGGCTTCGAGTTTCACAAGCGAGCTATACCGCCGACCTCCGATGAGCTGGTCGCAGCAACCGGGCGCTACTACCGCCACGCCATCGAGTGTTTCGGCGTGGAACGCTGCATGTTCGAGAGCAATTTTCCCGTGGATAAGCGCAGCTGTTCCTACCCGGTACTTTGGAACGCGTTCAAGAAGCTGGTGTCGGACGCTTCGGCGGACGAGAAACGCCAGCTTTTTCACGACACAGCCTGCCGCACCTACCGGATCTGACGGTAGACACGGTGAATGTCATAATCACCGGTCTGTGCCGCAGTAAAACAAGGAGCACGCATTGAAACTGAGCAGAATCTCAACCGCAGTAATGGCAACGGCAGCCCTTGCCGGTATGGCCTGGGCCGTCCAGGCCCAGATGGAACGTTCCCCGGCGCCTGAGGATGCCAGGGTCTACTTCATCACGCCGCAGGATGGCGAGACGGTGTCATCGCCGTTCAAGGTCAAATTCGGCTTGAAAGGCATGGGGGTTGCACCCGCAGGCGTCGACCAGGACAAGACCGGCCACCATCACCTGATCATCAACGTGGCGGGAGCGGACATTCCTATGAATCAGCCGCTGCCCACATCGGAGCAGTTCGTGCACTTCGGCGGGGGCCAGACCGAGACCGAAGTAGAACTGCCGCCGGGGGAGCATACCCTGCAGCTTCTGCTGGGCAATTATCTGCATATCCCGCATGATCCGCCGGTGATGTCAGAACGCATCACGGTGACCGTCGAATAGCAACGCGGGGCAAACGGGGGTCTATGACCATCGAAGTGATCGGCGCCGGATTCGGGCGCACCGGCACCCTGTCGCTGAAGCTGGCGCTCGAGAAGCTCGGCTTCGACAAGTGCTATCACATGTACGAGTTGCTCCGGCAGCCGGGCCATGTCGAGTTATGGCATCAGGCCACCCGCGGCGACCCGGTGGACTGGCACGCCCTGTTCCAGGGCTATCGGGCCACCGTCGACTGGCCATCGTGCAATTTCTGGGAGGTGCAACTCGAGCAGTTTCCTGACGCCCGGATAGTACTTTCCGAGCGCGATCCCGAGCGCTGGTACGACAGCGTGATGAATACCATTTATCCGGGTAGTCTGCAGCGCCGGGAGTCTGACGATCCCGCCGATCGTGCCTGGGCCGACATGGCCTTCGAATTGATCTGGGATGGTACCTTTCATGGCCGCATTGAAGACCGTGAACATGCGATCGACGTCTATCTGGCCCACAACGACTACGTGAAAAGCCATGTGCCGCCGGACCGGTTACTGGTGTTCGAGGCGTCCCAGGGCTGGGAGCCGTTGTGCGGGTTTCTCGGCCGGCCGGTGCCGGACGAGCCCTATCCGCGCGTCAACACCACCGAGGAATTTCAGGCCCGATCCGAGTGAAGCTGTATTGCCGCTGCGGCGGCGACTACATGCCTGCGGCGGTGTCTGTGACCGAGAGCCGTGCGCGGAGCTGACGAACCGCTTCCAGTTCGTAGTTGGCGTGCAGCGAGGAGCGTGATTTCAAGCCGGCGATCTCGTGCTCGCTGAACCAGCCGATATCGAGCAGTTCGGTATCGTCGAAGCGCACAATGTCCTCAGTGAGCGGGGCGGCGAACACCATGTGCATGGCGCGCTTGTACGGATAGGCGCCGATTTCCATGAGCTCCGGCAGATAGATCTCGAGCTCTTCTTCCAACTCCCGCGCGGCGGCTCGCAGAGGCGACTCCCCCCACTCGATCTGGCCCCCGGGCAGACCCCAGCGTCGGTTGCCGGCCCAGAAGCGATTGTGCATGGCCAGCAGATAGCGATTGTCTTTGTAAAGGATGCAGCGGGCGGTCTTATAGCGGACTTTGTTCTGGGTCATGGATACAGTATATCACCTGCCCGCCGCCGCCGCGTGATGTTCGTCCCGTCAATGCGGGCTGGCGAACCACTCGGCCAGTTTTTCGCGGGATATCTGCCGGCCGTACTCCGAACGCTCGAAGGCCTCGGCGAGTTCCATGCCCGGCGTGCCGTGCCGCCGGGCCACGGCCCGGGGGCGCCTGCCGTAGAACTCGCGCAGGAACGCGAGCCGATCATCGCCGATGGTGATCCCTGCCATGTGCGGCAACCACTCGAAAACCTGGGATTCGTGGCAGGCCAGCAGTTCGACGATGGCGTCGAACTCGGCGGCGATATCGACGACAACGTCGGCGCGGAAAGGGCTGGGCCGCTGGAAGAAATCGCACATACCGAGTACGACCGGGTCGCGCGGCAGCGGCGGCACCTCGGGCGCCGCGCTGGGAACCCGCAGCAGATAACAGGCATCCTGCACCAGCCGGGCGGTTGCCCGGTGATCCGGATGGTAGTCTTCGCTGCGGTGGGTGATCAGCACGTCCGGCCGGTAGCGGCGAACATCGCCGATCAGGCGCCTGCGCAGCTCCAGACTGGCGGTCAGTTCGCCATCTTCGATGTCCCAGATATTCAACGAGGCGCCAAGCCTGGCGGCCGCGGCTTCGGCCTCGCGGCGCCGCCGGGGCCGGAGTTCGTCGCGGGACAGGGTGGCATGGCCGGCGGATCCATCGGTCAGTGACAGGATGCCGAGACTGGCACCGGCCCGTGAGAGCCGCACCAGCAGCCCGCCGGCATGAAACTCGGCGTCATCCGGGTGTGCGCCGACCACCAGTACGCGCAGGTCTGCTGCGCTGGTCACTTAACCGACCCTGCCGGCTGCCGCCGATGGTGCAGGGTGGCCTGTTCGAACTCGTGGGCGAGCTGCAGGAGCCCCAGATCGTCGTGGGGTCCGGCAACCATCTGCACGCCGACCGGCAATCCGCCGGCGGTGAAACCCGCGGGTACCGACAGCGCCGGCATGCCCGTGATGGATATGGCGCAGCAGATGGTCATCCAGTCGATGTAGGTGGCCATGGGCTGGCCATTGATCTCCCGAACCCAGTCGGTCTCCACCGGAAACGGCGGGACCTGAGCCGCCGGCAGCAGCAGGGCATCGTAGTGTTCGAAGAATTCCACCGATTGGCGGTAGATCCGGGTGCGCCGAACCTCGGCGTCGAGCAGTTCAGCGGCGGTCAGGGATAACCCCAGATCGATGTTCCATACCGCCGTTTCCTTGGCATGGCGGCGCCAGTCCGGCAGGTCTTCCTCCAGACTGCGGCCGAGTACGGCCAGGGTGGCGGCGCGCTGAACCTGGAATACGCTCATGGCGTCGCTGAAGTCGGGGCACGCCTGTTCCACGAAACAGCCCAGATCACGAAACGTGCCGGCCGCCTGCTCCACCAGGCTCTGCACTTCTCGATCTACCGGCACCAGGTTCAGGTCCGGTGACCAGGCGATACGCAGACCCTGCAGATCCCGGGCCAGGGTGCCGGCGAAAGCGTGGCCGGGCTGGCCCAGTGACAGCGGGTCATCCCGGTAGTGGCCGGCCTGAACGGACAGCAGCAATGCCGCGTCCGCCACTGTGCGGGCCATGGGGCCGGGCGTGCTGAGTCGCGCCATCCAGCCCAGCGGCCGGCGGTCGGCAACCCGGCCGATGGAGGGCCGCATGCCCACCACATTGCAGAACGATGCGGGATTGCGCAGCGACCCACCCATATCGCTGCCGTCGGCCAGGGGCAGCATGCCGCTGGCCAGTGCCGCCGCCGCCCCGCCGCTGCTGCCGCCGGCGCTACGGTCCCAGTCGTAGGGATTGACGGTGGTGCCGAACAGATCGTTGAAGGTATGCGAGCCCAGGCCGAACTCCGGCATGTTGGTCTTGCCGATGAACAGTGCCCCGGCGGCCCGTTGCCGTGCCGCGAGCGGGTCGTCTGCTGGGGCAACTCGATCACGGAAGGGCGTGAATCCGAAGGTGGTGGGAAAGCCGGCCACGTCGACGGCATCCTTGGGCGCCATGGGCAGTCCATGCAGAGCCCCGAGCGGCGCGCCGCGAGCCTGCTCGCGGTCGGCCTGGCGGGCCAGGTCCAGTGCCTGGTCGCGCTCCAGCAGATTGACGATGGCATTGAGCCGGGGGTTGAGGGCTTCGATCTGATCGTAACAGGCGTTCATCAGGTCAACGGCAGATAGCTTGCCGCGGCGCATGGCGGCGGCCAGCGAGGCGGCGCTGTCGAAAACGAGCTGACTCATGGTGCGCGCTCCAGATTCCACACCACTACATCCGAAGGTTGCTTCAGATACAAGCCGCCGCCCACATTCATGAAGTGCCGGTTGAGCCGCCGCCGGTACCAGGCCGCCGGCCGCAGTTGCTGGCGGCTGTCGGTGCGGGCCGGGTCGAACAGGTCGGCGTCATCGGCGGTGACCACGCTGAGATAGAGCGCACCGCGGCTGAGCCTGGCCAGGTTGGCAATCGCGCGGCCGCAGTCCCGGTCATTCAGATAGGCGAGCACATCGGTGCACACCACCAGGTCGAACGTCTGCCGGGCAACGTAATCGACCACGCTGCCGGACGCCCAGTTATAGCGCCGGCACAGATAGTCGCTGACCTCTACGCCGCGGGTCCGCGCCTGCGGAAACTGCCGGCCCAGGGCGCGCAGCACCATGCCGGTGCCGCAGCCCATATCGAGGATATGCCGCACCGGCATTTCCAGATATCTGAGGTAGGCAGCGATAAATGCCGCCTGGCGGCGCGCGGCCGCCGGCGTTACCGCCCGGGTGCGCGGATCGCGGTAGAATCGATCATAGTAGGCTTTATCGAAACGCTGGCGCATGCGTGAATGTTACTTGACGGCAACCGGCGAGTGTTGAAACCTCGCTATGCCATTCTCATCATCGGTGCCGGCAGCCCGAAGATGACCTCGCGGGAGAGGAATTATGAACGACGTGATAGCGGCCCTCACACAGGCACTCGGCGAAGATGGTGTCCTGACCGGCGACGCGGTGCGCGAGCGCCAGGCGGGGATCTGGCGCCGGGATACCATTCAGGCCAAGGCGCTGCTGCGGCCGCGCAATACCGCGCAGGTCAGCGAGGCCATGAAGATCTGCCACGCTCACGACCAGAGTGTGGTGACCCACGGCGGTCTGACCGGTCTGGTGGACGGTGCGCTGACCAGGCCCGATGATGTGGTGATGTCTCTGGAGCGCATGAACGCCATCGAGTCGATCAATACCACTGATCGCACCATGATCGTGCAAAGCGGCGCGGTGCTGCAGCAGATTCAGGAGCGGGCGGAAGATGAAGGCCTGATGTTTCCGCTGGACCTGGGCGGGCGGGGCAGTTGCACCATCGGCGGCAACATAGCCACCAATGCGGGCGGCAACCGGGTCATTCGCTACGGTATGACCCGGGACATGGTGCTCGGCCTCGAGGCGGTACTGGCGGACGGCACGGTGATGTCGAGTATGAATCAGATGATCAAGAACAACGCCGGCTACGACCTGAAGCAGCTGTTCATCGGCTCGGAGGGCACCCTCGGGATCGTCACCCGGGCCGTGCTGCGTCTGCGTGAACAGCCGCGTCATCAGGCGACACTGTTCGTGGCCGTCGACGAGTTCGACAAACTGCCCGCTTTCCTGAAGCACATGGATGCCGCGCTCGGCGGGACGCTGTCGGCCTTCGAGGTCATGTGGAACGAGTTCTACACGCTGGTGACCACGGCGCCGGCACAGAACCAGGCGCCCATCTCCCAGGAGTACCCTTATTACGTGTTGGTGGAAGCCATGGGCATCGACGACGCCGTGGTGGAAGCAGCGCTGGCCGAGGCCTATGAGCGCTCACTGATCGTCGATGCTGTGATCGCCCAATCTGAAAATCAGCGCCGCCAGCTCTGGGCCATGCGCGACGACGTGGCACAGTGTTTCCGCGACGGACCGACCGTGGCCTTCGATGTGAGCCTGAAGATCTCCGACATGAAGGCCTACGTGGCCGAGGTGCGGGAACGCCTGCAGCATACCTTCGGCGGCCATCGCTGCTACGTGTTCGGCCACCTGGGGGACGGCAATCTGCATCTGGTGATCGGCGTCGACGATTTCACATCCGATCAGCGCCATCAGGTGGAAACCTGTGTTTACGAACCGTTGCGCGCCATCGGCGGTTCGGTATCGGCGGAGCATGGAGTGGGTCTGGAGAAAAAGCCTTACCTGGACATTTCCCGTGCTCCGGAAGAAGTGGCAATCATGCGCACGTTGAAGAACGCTCTTGATCCCAAGGGGCTGCTCAATCCGGGCAAGATCTTCGACCCGGCGCCGCGCACCGGACGGGAGGCCGCATGAGCGAACTGCACTATCTCAGCCTGACCGAGATCGGCCGGCGCATCAAAAGCGGCGAGCTGTCCGCCACGGAGGTGACCCAGGCGACGCTGGAACGCATTGGTGCCCTGGAAGGCGAGTTGCACAGTTACGCCCGGGTACTCGAGGACCAGGCTCTGGCCACGGCCGAACGCCTGGATCGCGACCGGCAGGCAGGCAAGCCGCTGATGCCGCTGCACGGTGTCCCGGTGGCGGTGAAAGACCTGTTCTATACGCGTGGTATTCCGACGGCCGTCGGCACCATGGTGATGCAGGATTTCATTCCGGATCAGGATGCCACCGCGGTGGCCCGCCTCAAGGAGGCGGGGGCGGTGATCATCGGCAAGACGCAGCTCACCGAAGGGGCTTTCGGCGCGCACCATCCGGAGATCACCGCGCCGGTCAATCCGTGGAAGCGTACGCATTGGCCGGGGGTATCGTCATCGGGATCTGCAGTGGCCGTTTCCGCCGGCCTGGCCTACGGTGCTCTGGGAACGGATACCGGCGGCAGCATCCGGTTTCCCGCGGCGAGCTGCGGGCTGGTCGGGATCAAACCGACCTACGGTCGAGTGAGCCGGTTCGGCGCGTTTCCGCTGGCCGAATCCCTCGACCATGTCGGCCCCCTTACCCGGACGGTGGAAGATGCAGCGGTGCTGCTGCGTGTGCTCGCCGGTCAGGATCCCGACGATTCCACAACTCTGGCCGATCCGGTGCCGAACTATCCCGCCATGCTGACCGAGCGGCTCGCCGGCGTGACCATCGGTGTGGACTGGGATTATGTGAGCCGCGGTGTGGACGACGCTGTGGTGCAGACCCTGCGCGACGCCCTGGCGCGCTTCGAAGAACTGGGCGTGGGTGTGCGCGAAGTGACCATGCCCGGGACCGCGGCCGACCTGGTGAATGGCTGGGCGATAACCTGCGGCGTGGAATGCGCCCGCGCCCACCGGCGCTACTATCCGGCACGCAAAGCCGAGTACGGCCCCGTGCTGGCCGGGCTGATCGAAACCGGCCTGTCGGCCACCGAAGCGGATTACCAGGCGCTGGAAGACCTGCGTCTGCGTTTCCGCGCCGAGCTCGATACGCTGCTGGAAGGTGTCGACATGGTCATTGCACCCTGTATGCCCTCACTGCCGCCGGAGCTCGAGGCCATGAATGCACGCGTGGTCGACGAGGTGGAGCGGGCTGAATTCATCACCTTCACGGCGCCCTTCGACTATTCCGGACATCCGACCATCACGCTGCCGGCCGGGGTCACCGCCGATCGACTGCCCAGGTCATTCCAGCTCATCGGCCGGCCGCTGGGCGAACCCACCCTGATCCGCGCAGGCTCGGCCTTCGAGCTGGATCTGGGCTTCCAGGAGCATCCGCTGGACTAGTCGTGCTCCCCCGGTATGATGCCGTCAATGGAAATCTGCCCCCTGTCATGGTCTGATGTGCAGTATATGAACGCTAGAACCCTTCTGCTGCTGGCCGGTCTGCTGGCGCCTGTGTCGGCCTTCCCAGCCGCCTACTCCCTGCCGGAGGACGGCAGTCAGGTGGTGGGCGCAGTAACCACGGTCCGGGTCAGCTATGAAGACACGCTGGCGTCGGTGGCGCAGCAGTACGGGCTGGGTTATCAGGAAATTCTCGACGCCAACCCCGACGTGGACCCGTGGATTCCCGGTGAGGGTACCGAGGTGGTATTGCCGACAGCCTATGTGCTTCCGGATACCCCGCGGGAAGGCATCGTCATCAATGTCGCCGAATACCGCCTGTACCACTATCTGCCGGAGCGGAATCTGGTCGTGACCTATCCTGTCGGCCTGGGCCGGGACGACTTCCGTACGCCGCTGGCCACTACGAAGATCGTTACCGCCATCGAGAATCCCACCTGGACGCCGACAGCTACCTCACGCGCCGAGCACGCTGCGCGGGGTGAACCATTACCGAACGTGGTTCCGCCGGGCCCGGATAATCCGCTGGGCTCCATGGCATTGCAGCTCGATCTGCCGAGCTATTTCATTCACGGCACGAATCAGCCGTTCGGCGTCGGACAGATGGTCAGCCAGGGCTGTATCCGGCTTTATGAGCCGCACATTGCGGCGTTGGTCGAGATGGCCAGAAAAGGCACCCAGGTGCGGATCGTGAACGAGCCTTACAAGGTCGGCTGGCGGGACGACGAGCTGTACGTGGAAGTGCACCGCAACGTGTACAACGAGGCGGATCCGGAAGATCTGGTCCGCCGGGTGCAAACAGCCACGAAAAACCGCGCCACAGTCGCTGACTGGGCGCGGATCGATAGTCTGATGGAAGCCCCTACCGGCATGCCGGCGAGGATTCCATCACGGTCTGAGCAGGTAGCCGATTACTTGCGGGCGCAGCAGGTATCGGAGATACGCTGAGCGCGTTCGTTGGCCTGATTGGCTGCATCCATGGCACGTTGTGCCGCAGATTGAGCCGCGCTGGCTTCCTGGCTGGCGCGGGTGGCGGCAGATGACGCCCGATCAGCAGCGCTTGCTGCCGACTCTACCTGGCTTTCCAGTGCGCTCAGCCGCGATTCGATGCTGTCAACCTGGTCGGTGCTGACGGATGCACAACCGGCGAAAGCGAATGTTGCAATTAGTGCGATAGCGAATTTCTTCACGATGAGCCTCTTTTTGTGGCTGTTAATCGAGGCGCCACGATACCACAGCAGAAGAAATTTGTATGCGGATTGAAAGGCTATTCCGCCTCGCTACGCAGCCGATTCAGGGCCTCTTCCACCCAGTCATCGTCGATCTGCGACGCCTGTGGATAAGCCAGAGGCAGCTTGCCGATCTGCTCTGTGAGCACCTGGGCGACCAGAGCGCGCATGGTCCACTTGTCGTCGGCGGGGATGACGAACCAGGGCGCGTGGTCGTGGTCAGTATGGGTCATAGCCTCCTGAAAGGCGCTCTGGTGCGCGTCCCAATGTGATCGCTCGTCGATGTCATTGGGGTCGAATTTCCAGAGTTTCTCATGATTGCTCAGGCGGGCGATCAGCCGCTCCTTCTGCTCGGCT
This sequence comes from Gammaproteobacteria bacterium, assembly GCA_034522075.1. Taxonomy (GTDB): domain Bacteria; phylum Pseudomonadota; class Gammaproteobacteria; order Pseudomonadales; family Azotimanducaceae; genus UBA7803. The sequence goes on from JAXHLO010000011.1 coordinate 53,973, forward strand.
TTGGACAGGTGCAGAAAGAACTTCACGATCAGTGTGCCGTTGCGCCACAGGTGGCGTTCCATGGCGGCGATGTCTTCCAGCCGATGGGTCCAGAAAGCTTCGTCGATGTGCTCATGGGGCAGGGGGCGCTGTTCGATGATTTCCGGGTGGACGCGCACCACCATGACCTCTTCGTAGTACGAGCGGTTGAAGATACCAATGCGGCCGCGCTCCGGCATGGCGCGCCAGTAGCGCCAGAGAAAGTTGTGGTCGGTCTCCTCGGGGGACGGTTGCCGGAAACTGAAAACCTGAAACCCGGCCGGGTTCACGCCGCTGGTGACACGCTTGATGGTGCCGTCTTTGCCGGAGGCGTCCATGCCCTGAAAGATCGCCAGGACCGCATAGCGATTGTCCGCCCACAGCAGTTCCTGCAACTCTGTCAGATGTTCCACCGCGGCGGCGACTTCCTCGCTGGCATTGTCCAGTTCATCCCAGCGGGTAGAGTAGCGATCGAGATACGTCCCCGGGATGTAGCGCAGCCGACTGGTATCGATATCCATTCGTTCAGCGAGCCCGTTGCTGACCAGGCATGTGCGCCGGCATCGTCAGAACTCCAGAATGGCCCGGCCGCTGATGCGGCCCTGTTCCAGCGCCGCCGTTGCCTCGTTGATCTGGTCCAGGCTGTAGCGCTGGGTGACCAGCGCATCGAGGTCGAGGTCGCCGCTGTCCTGCCATTCCAGGAAGCGGGGGAAGTCCCGATCCGGAGAGCAGGATCCGCCGATGCTGCCGATGAAGTGTTTTTCGTTGACCAGCACGTCAATGGCGTTCAATTCCACATTGGCGGCAGGAACGCCGACCAGCACGGCGATGCCGCCTTCGCGTGCACCGAAATGCCCGCTGCGGCAGGCGGGTACGATCTGTTCCATGGTGGCTTTGATGCCGATGCAGTCGAACGCGTAGTCGACTCCGCTTACCGGCGTCTGAAAGATGGTGTACTGCGACTCCCGTGTGGTCAGCGCATGGATGGCCTGTACGGGGTCTTCGCGGCTGGCATTGATGCCGTGGGTGGCGCCGAAGCGTTTGGCGAAGGCGAGCTTTTCGTCGTCCAGATCCACCGCAATGATCGGATCGGCACCGGCCAGCCGCGCCCCGACCACGGCCGACAGGCCCACGCCGCCGACGCCGAAAATGGCCACGCTCTCACCCGGCTGAACCCGGGCGGTATTGATCACGGCACCGGCTCCGGTCATGACCGCGCAGCCGATGATGGACGTCACGTCGGTGCGGATGTGCGGGTCGACCTTCACCACGTACTGCTGGTCGGCCAGCGTGTGATCGGCCCAGGTAAAGACATTCTCGGACTGTGCCAGGCCATCGCTGACCTGCAGGGTGGCGCGCACCGGAGGTTCGGTGGCGACACCGGCATTGCGCGGCACCCAGGTGACGAGCACCGTATCCCCCTCTTGGACGTGGCTGACATCACTGCCGGTTTTCAGCACCACGCCGGTGGATTCGTGCCCCAGGATCACGGGCTGCGCGCGCGGCCGGTGCATCTGGTGCAGTTGCGAATGGCAGACGCCGGAGGCGAACTGTTTGACGACAACCTGGGTCGGCCCCGGGTCCGGCAGTTCCAGCTCTTCGATGCGCAGAACGGCCGTATCCTGCGGCAGTACGGCGACGCGTGCCGGTGTACCCATGTCTTACCCTCCGGTGATCTGCAATACCCGATACTGACGGCATGGCCAGGCGGGCGCAACGCATCCGCAGTTGATACTGCTAAACTTTCAACCATGGCCGATAGCTACAAACTGGTATTCCGCGGCGAAGTCCTGGAGGGCCAGCACCCGGCCGTGGTACGCAAACGTCTGGGCGAAGCCGGCGGTTTCGATGCCGCACAGCTCGACAAGTTGTTTTCCGGCCGGCCGGTGGTGGTGAAACGCGCTGCCGATACCGCCGTTGCGGCACGCATTCAGTCCATGTTCCGCAAGGCCGGGGCCCGGCTGCGCGTTCTGCCGGTGGATGAGGAAGGTTCTGCGGCTGCGCCGCAGTCTCCCGCAGAAACGGCGGCGGGGACTGAAGACACGCCTGCCGGCAGCACGGGATTTCAGTTGCTGCCGCCCGGCAGCGATCTGTTGCGCGCCTCGGAACGGCGTCAGCCGGTGACCCGGGACGTGGATACCAGTGCCCTCTCTCTCCAGGGGGCTACTTTCACGGTGGCGGAACCGGCGCCGGCGCCGCGGGGCCCCGACGTGTCTCATCTGTCGGTGGCCGAAGCCGGCACCGATCTGGGGGTGGGTTCAGCCGCGCCCGCCGAGCCGGTGACGGTGCCCGGGTTCGAGCTTGCGGAGCCTGGTGCGGATCTTGGCCAGCGCGCCGCTCCGGCTGTGCCGGACTTCGACTGGAGCGAGCTGGATTTCGAGGTGGCCCCGGCGGGCAGCGAGCTGCGCGAGTCCCGCGCGGAGCCTCAACCGGCGCCGCCGGATACTTCTCACCTGAGCCTGACACCCCAGTAGTCAGCCGACGGTGATCGTCAGGCTCTGGTAGCCGGCACGCTCCATGGCCTGAGCCACCTGGTCCTGAGCATCCGGGCACAGCGCCACCATGGAGCCGCCGCCGCCGCCGCCGGTGAGCTTTGCTCCCAGGGCACCGTTGTGGCGGGCGATATGCACCAGTTCCTCGAGTTCCGGTGTCGATAACTGCAGCGCATTCAGATACCCGTGGCAGAGATTCATCAACTCGCCGAGTTCGCGGAACTGGCCGTTGCGCAGGGCTTCCGTTCCAGCCTCGGTCAAGCCGGCGATCTGATCGAACAGACCTTCATAGCGGTTCTCGTGCTTCTGCCAGGCCTGGCGCACGCGCGCCACGGTATTGGCCGTGAGGCTCTCCCGGCCGGTGATGCCGATGACCAGGGGAACGGGTTCTCCCAGCGCGAGTTCCTCGAATCGGCCGGCCGTCGTGGTGCCGGCGTCGCCGGGCTGGCGCTGATAGATGAGCGGCATACCGTAGGTGGCGATCGTGTTGTCGATGCCGGAGGGTGTGCCATGAGCAACCACTTCGCACTCAAACGCCAGCGCGTTCACTGCCCCGTCATCGAGGTTCAGGCTGTAGGCCCGGTCGAGAGCGCGGATGACGGCTACAGCCAGGGCCGCGGAGCCGCCCAGCCCCATGGCGCGCGGTACGTGGGGAATGACCTCGATGGTCATGGCGTCGCCGGCGAGCCCCAGATGTTCCAGCAGGGTATAGAGAATGCCGCTCAGGCCCTGGCGGTTGGGCGGGCGGATTTTCTGTTCGAGCCCCCAGCGCGGAATCACCAGATTTACGCCGTCGCCGCCCCGGCGCACCACGGCTTCCACCGCCAGCGGCACGGGCAGGGCCAGCGCCGGCCGGCCGTACACCACCGCGTGCTCGCCCAGCAGAATCACTTTGCCGCAGGCAGAGCTGCGTTCGGCACTGCCGGGCTGAACCGCGTGGCGTGCCAGGTTGTTGAGGATTTCCCTGGCCTTCCACACCTTGATCTCGCCGGATTCGATGAGCGCTTCCACGACCGTGTCGAACAGTTCGTCGGATGCGCCGGCACTGCTGGCTACGCTGCGGGCGTGCAGGGTCATGTGATTCTGCTGAATCCCGTCAGTGGACAGGGCACGCAGCGCAGCAAAATTCTGTGCCAGGCCGGTGGCCGCCATGATGCCGGCCAGTTCCCGGGCGTTCGGCGAGCCCAGCAGCCGATGATTGATCCGCACGCTCGGGTTGGTTTCCAGAGAACCGCCAACGGTGCCGACTTTCATGGGCAACTCGATTTCACCGATCAGATCGCCGCTCGACTCCGTGTACCAGCGCGTCAATGCACGATAGCGGCCGCTGCGCGCGGCATAGGCGTGGGCCGCTGCTTCGATGGCGCGCCAGTCGTTGCCCGTGGCGATGGCTACGGCATCGACGCCGTTCATGATGCCTTTGTTGTGTGTCGCGGCACGATAGGGGTCTACCGTTGCCAGATCGTTGGCGAGGATGATGCCGTCGCGGACCTGTTCGCCGCTGAACCCTTTGCCTTCCAGGTTCCGGGTGGGAATGCGCACCGAGGCCCGCGCCAGAGCGCGATCGGTGAGGTTGGAGAGTATGCGCAGGAACACCTTGCCGCCGGTGATGGTTTCCACCAGCGAGGCGATGCCTTCACACATGGTGTTGACCAGATTGGCGCCCATGGCGTCCCGGGTGTCCACCAGCAGGTGCACCACCAGCATGTCCCGTCCGTCTTCGGGGGCGTGGTGCTGAAACACCTCGACGTCGCGGGCACCGCCGCCGCGGGCCTGCATCTTCGGGTGCAGGCTGTTGGCCAGGCCGAGAATATCGTCTTTGTGCTCCAGCAAGGCGGCTTGGGCACCTGCGAGGTCGGCAATGTTCACGACCTGCACCTGACCGATGAGCACCGGGTCGGTGGTCTCGGTTCGATAGCCGCCGCTGAGGCGCGCCACCCGCGCGGCTCCCGACAGCCCGGCGACAATCGAGGGTTCTTCCACCACCAGGGGGATCACGTAGTCGCGGCCGTCGATGAGAAAGTTCAGGGCGTAGCCCAGGGGCAGCCCGAACACCCCCACGACGTTCTCGATCATCCGGTCGGCCACCGGCAGCCGCAGGGTGTGTTCGCCAGAGGCCAGGGCGCGCACATCGGCAGCGGAGAGCAGACCGCGCTGATGGAGCGCGGCAATACGTTCGCCGACGCTCATGCGGAAGAAGTTGGGGATGCGGGCGCCGCCTTCGGCGGCCCCGTCAACCGGTGACTTCGAGGCCATGAGATGCAATCTCCAGCTTGAGTGGCAGGAACCCCGCCTGCGTTGCCAGCCGAGCGAACCGCTCAGCCGCGTGGGGGTCCATGGTAAAGGCCGCACCGACGTCGCCGCCACCGGCACCGCAGGGTTTGTAGACCACCCCGGCCGTCGAGGCAAGCTGCTGGAGCTGCTGGTGCGGGGTGCTGAACACGCCGAGTCCTGCCGCCCGGTCGAGCCGCTCCAGTCCCGCCACGTAGCTGCCGAGGCCAGCCATGAGGTCGCTGGTTTCGAACAGTTCGCCAGACAGCGCAGCCAGTTCTGTCAGTTCCTCGCCGTCGCTCCGATTCCGCCAGGTCTGCAGTCGCGCGAGATGATCTGTGGTGCTCGCGGCGGTGCCGCTCCACACGAACACCGTGTGCAGTTCCGGCGGCAGTGTCCAGGCGCAGGATTGACCGACGCCATCGCGGGAGTGTTGAAAACGCAGCAGACCGCCATACCAGGCGGCTGCCACATCGATCCCGCTGCCGGTCCCATGCTGCAGCGACCGGTGAATCCGTTGTGCCTCATCGTGGTCTGCCGGGCATTGCAGCAGACGGCAGGCTGCAGCGTAGACGGCCACGCAGAGCGCGGCACTGGATCCGAGCCCGAGTTTGTGGCCGTCGTGGTGGAAATCTGCGGTGTCGAAGGTGGCCCGGCCGCCGTGCGGCAATGCGTCCGCGGGCAATGCCTGCAGGACATGCCGGAAGATCCGCCAGGGCGAATCGCCGGGTGGCGGTTCGTCGCGTAACAGCGCGTCGCGGGTCAGTTCGGGGGTCTCTGCCCGATACCCGGCTATCGAGCAGCGCCAGTGGTCGCCGCCTGGTTCCAGGGCACAGGCGGCAAAGCGGTCGACGGCGGCAACCAGTGCCGGGGCGCCGATGAGCACGGCATATTCCCCCCACAGAACCACTTTGCCCGGTGCCACGGCGCGGATCATGAACCGTCCAGCCAGGCGCCCCGGCCGAGCCGGGTATGAATGATGCGGCTCACGCCGGCAACCTGGCCGAGCTCTTCCGCCACGGCTTCCCCGTGGCCGGGCAGACAGACAGCTTTCACTTGAGGCCCGGCATCCACGGTGAAGAACACGGCGCTGCCGGCGGCCCGCAGTGCGCGTATGCGATGCAGACACGCCACGGTGGCCGCATTCCAGTACAGCAGACCCGGCCGGGTGGCCAGCATCAGGCCATGCATTTTCAGGCAGCTGTGTTCGGCCAGTTCCGTCAGAGCCGGGAAGTCCCGGGCCGTCGTTGCCGCCAGAGCCTGGTGGAAGTCTGCGCCGGTGCTGTCCACCCAGGCGGCAAAATAGGGAGCTTCGGCCGACTGTCGCATGCCGTCGGAAGAGGAGACCGCCTTACCGCCCGTGTCGCTGACGGCAATGACGACCTCCAGCGGCCAGTCGGCGGGCTCGAGCAGCGGCTCCGCCTGCCAATCCGGGCCCTGCAGTGTCACGAATCCGCCGAACATCGAGCGTGCCGCCGATGCGGAAGCCTGCCGGGCCAGGCCTGAACGGACGGACCTGGACAGCTCGAGTCCGCAGGCGCCGTCAATGGCCGTGATCAGCGCAGCAAAACCCGAAGCCGACGACGCAAGCCCCGCGGCCGTAGGAAAATCGTTGTGCGATTCGATGGCCAGGGGCGGGATGACATGTTCGCGCCGCAGAGCAGCCAGCCATTGAGTGACTTTGGCATCGGTCACCGGTGTGCCGTCGAGTGTGAAGGAGTCTTCGGCGGCCTCGCTGACGGTGGTCGTGGTGGTGAGTCCATCGAGCGTGATGGACAGGGAGGGGGTTGCCGGCACGTTACCCGGGCGAGCGGCCTTCCCCCAGTATTTGATCAGGGCGATGTTGGGGTGGGCGTACGCGGTGACACTCACACCACCCTCACAGGTAGTCGCGCGGCGGCACGAACCGACAACCGGCGGCTTCCAGTATTCGTGCGACACCGATGGTGATCAGATCGGCATATTCCGGCCCCACCACCTGCACGCCGATCGGTAGACCCTGGTCGGTCAGGCCGGTGGGCAGAACTGTGGAGGGCAGATAGGTCACGCCGGTCAATCCCGCCCAGAACACCTGCTGAAAGTACGGATACTCCCGGCCGTCAATGCTGATGGTGCGTTCACCGAACGGCCGGTGGTCATGGGGGAATGCCGGCGTGGGCATGATCGGTGCCAGCAGCACGTCGTAGTCTGCGAAGAACTCGTGCCACTGCCAGCGCAGCTTGTGGCGCGCTTCGTTGGCCGCGGACCAGTCACGGAAACTGGCGACCTGGGCACGCAGCACCCGGGCGGCTGGGCTGTCGTCGTGGGGGTCGAGTTCGGCAGCCCGCTGCTGCAGTTTGCGGTAGTCGGCGGCCGGCTGTCTCGTGGCCATGGTGGCCTGCAGCAGGGTCTGATAGGTCTCGTGGGAATGTTCCGAGGTAAAGGCCGGCCGTGCCTGCTCGTCCACCAGCGCCCCGGCGTCTTTCATCATGCCGGCCACCCGCTCGATCCGCTCTTTGACCAGGCTGGATACCGGGCACAGGGCGTCGTCGCCCCACACGGCGACACGCAGTCCGTCGAGCCCGCGCCCGGCAAGCTCCGGCAAATCCAGGCGATAACCGCGGGCCATGATGTCGTCCGGCCCGGCCATCGCGCGAACGGCGAGTTCCAGGTCTTCGGCCGAGCGGGCCAGTGGCCCGATCACGGAAATATCTGGGGCGGCGCGGATGTCGCCGGGCCCGGAGTGGCCGCGCATCCACAACAGGTTCCAGGTGGGTTTGTGACCGAACACGCCGCAGAAGTGCGCCGGATTACGGATCGAGCCGCCAATGTCCGAGCCGGTCTCCAGGCCGGTCAGGCCGGCTGCCAGGGCCGCGGCGGAGCCGCCGGAAGACCCGCCCGGGACCCGATTGTGATCGTAGGGATTGCGCGTGGTCCCATAGATGTCGTTGTAGCTCTGAAAGTCCGCCAGGGAGAGGGGGACATTGGTCTTGCCGAAGATGATGGCGCCGGCGTCCTTCAGCCGGCGAACCGGGACGGCGTCTTCCGCGGCCACGTTGTCCTGCCAGTCCGGGCGGCCCCACGTGGTCGGTGTGCCGGCGAGGTTATAGGATTCCTTGATGGTCATGGGCACGCCGTGCAAAGGCCCCCAGGATTCTCCCCGGGCTGTGGCTGCGTCGGCCTCCCGGGCCTGCGCCAGCGCCTGTTCCCGCACATCCACCACCAGCGCGTTGAGTTCCGGGTTGAAACGGTCTACCCGTTCCAGATAGGCATTGAGCAGAGCTTCGCTGGTGAGGTCGCCGGCCGCGATACGCCGGGCCAGTTCGGCGGCGGATAGAAAGACGAGATCGTTCATGACGGGTCTGCCTTTGGTCGGGTTCAGGTTTCGTGAGTCAGTCCGGCAGCAGAACGGTGGAGCCGGTGGTAGCCCGGCTTTCCAGGTCCCGGTGTGCCTGCGGTAACGCGCTCAGCGGGTAATGCTGATTTACATGAATCTGGACCACGCCGCTGGAGATCAGGGCGAACAGTTGCTCGGCCATGGATCGAAGATCGCTGGTACGGGCGGCGTAGGTGGCCAGGGTCGGCCGGGTGAAGAACAGAGACCCACGGTTCTGCAGATCATGGGGATGCACCGCCGGCGCATTGCCCGAGGCGTTGCCGTAGCTGACGAACATGCCGAGCGGGGCCAGAGAGTCCAGTGAGGTCTCGAACGTATCTTTGCCCACGGAATCGTAGGAGACGTCGACACCGCGGCCGCCGGTGAGCTCCCGCACACGGCTCACGACGTCTTCTTCACGGTACAGAATCGTGTGGGTCGCGCCGTTCTCACGGGCCAGGGCGGCTTTCTCGGCGCTGCCCACGGTGCCGATGATGGTCGCGCCGATATGCCGCGCCCATTGGCACAGAATCAGACCCACGCCGCCGGCGGCTGCGTGGACCAGCAACGTGTGGTCGGCAGTGACCGGAAAGGTTCGTTGCAACAGGTAGCACACGGTCAGCCCTTTGAGCAGACTGGCAGCGGCGACCTCGTCGCTGATGCCTTCCGGCACGGCAACCAGGCGTCCGGCGGGCACCACGTTGGCTTCGCCGTAGGCGCCCGGGTAACCCGCATAGGCCACCCGGTCGCCCACGGACAGGTCGGTAACGGCATCACCGACGGCCTCGATGACGCCCGCGGCTTCCACGCCGAGACGTGCCGGCAGCGGTAACGGATAGAGGCCGCTGCGGTGGTAGGTATCCAGGTAGTTCAGACCGATGGCCGTGTGCCGCACCAGCACCTGATCACTGCGGGGTGGATCAAGTTGCTGATCCTCCCAGCGCAGAACTTCGGGGCCGCCGGTCTCGTGAATGCGGTAAACGCCAACCATCCCAGAACTCCTCTGATAACGGCGAAGAGTCTCCGGCAATGGCGCGTTCAGTGCAAACCGGGACGCCGGGAGCGGGCGGCGCTCCGGCTGGTCAGTTCAGGTCCAGATCGTCCTCGAACTCGCGGCGCAGGGCACGCTCCTCGCGCCAGTCTTCTATGCGCCGCCGGGTCAGTCCGCGGCGTTGCTGCCGCGCCTGGCGGTCTTCTTCCTCGGCCCAGCGGCGGCTCAGATGTTCGATCTGTGCAGACATGGCCGGCGGCAGGTCGTCAGTTTCCAGCCCCGCCTCTAAATCCTCGTAATCGTAGTGTTGTTTCATGTCCTGCTCGGTTGGCTGACTCACCGCCCTCGGAGGCAGTGCTGAATGCATTAAAGGCGGTTTTCGAAACAAATAAATCAATATTAAATTGCCCTGCAATCAAACATAATTTGTTTAATAGCCTGCTGAGATTCCCGGTGGATACGGATCTGGTAAGAACGTTTCTGGAAGTGCATCGGGTCCGCCATTTTGCCCGGGCAGCCGAACGGCTGTTCGTGACCCCGGCGGCGGTAAGCGCCCGGGTGCGCCTGCTCGAAGCTCAGCTTGGCACTCAGTTATTCAACCGCGCTCGCAACAACATCCGCTTGACGGCTGCAGGCCAGCGCTTTCTGCCCCACGCCGAGCACCTGCTGCGCAGTCTGGACCGGGCCATGCTCAGTGTGGGAACGGCACGAGAGGATGTTCAACTGGTTGCCCTCGGCTGCCTGCAGAGCATCTGGAGCGTGCTGCTGCGCGGCTGGCTGGCTGAGATACACAGGGCGGAACCGGGTGCATTGCTGCAGCTCGAACTGCTCACCACCGCGGACGTGGTGGCCCGGGTGCGTGAGCAGTCGCTGGATCTAGGGCTGGTTTACGAGCCGCCGCGAGCCAGCGACCTGTCGGTAGAGCGCTTGGGTGAGATGGCGTTGCACCTGGTCGCCGATCAGCCGGGTCTGGCTGCGGATCTGAGCCTGCCGGGCTATCTGCACGTAGATTGGGGCACGTCGTTCGCACTGGGGCTGGGGCGGGCGCTGCCGCATCTGCCGGAGCCGATTTTGCGCCTCGATTCCCCGGACGTCGCCTACGATTTTATCGTCGGGCAGGGCGGTGCGGCTTTTCTACCCGAACTGGCGGTGCGTGAGGACATCGAGCAGGGGCGGCTGCATGCGGTCGCCGGCGCGCCGGTGATCGAGCGGCCGGTGTTCGTCATTGCAAGCACCAGCGTTCAGGGTTCGGCCGCACATGCGGAAGTGCGCGACGCATTGCTCGACTGGGTCAGAGTGCGCACCTCCCGCTGCATCCGATCCCATTGAGTGAACAGAAAGTCGACCATGGCATCCCGGGAGGTAGGAATATCCGCAAAGGGAATGCGCCAGAAGCGGATGCGGATCTTTGCGCCCAGCCATGAGCCGTTCATCAGTGTCGCGAAATGGCTGGAGCCTTCGAAGCCTGTATGCGCGCAGAACAGCAGGTCACGTCCGGGGTTGGCGCCGAGCAGGGCCAGCGTGCCGGTGAGTCTTGGCGGCAGCAGATCCGGCCAGCGTTTCAACTGTTCCATCATGGCCGGCGACTGTGCATACCGTTCGCTGAGCGCCCGACGCTTTCCAGTCGAAGAACGCGTCCCTTCCGGATAGATGAGCACGCCTTCGCTGGGGCCGATACTGCGCACCAGTGCCGTTACGCCCTGGGCGGCGCGTTCGGTATCGGATCCGCCGCGTTCCACGAAATAGTTGGGCAGTCGATTGCCGACGATGTCCAGGCACGGGTCAAACAGCAATTCCCGCTTGAGCACATAGCGCAGCCGGATCTGCCTGGGGATGGCGTAGAAAACCATCGGGATGACCGTATCCGCGATGCTCGCGTGGCGGGGCAGGACCAGCGCGGGGGCGCCCTCCAGGGCAGAGCTTCCGTCAACTTCGAAATCCAGTCGAAAGAGTGTGTGCGCCAGAGACTTGAGTGCGCCGGCCCACCAGTATTGCAGGCGGTAGTTCGCATCGAGAAACGCCTGGGACTGGTTTCTGAAGCGCAGCCACACCCAGGCGGCACAGACGATGCCGATGGTTTCGCACCAGGCATATCCGGTTACGAACAGTAGTGTGGGCACGGCACCTCGGCAGGGGCGCCAGATCGAGGCCAGCAGCGCCAGGAGCAGCAGCCCCGGGAGCAGCATTGTCAGGATCAGCGTTGCCAGCAGGCAGCCAGGCACGGTAACGATGCGTTGCACAAGTCTTCTCGGGCGCCACGTCATGGTACATTCTAGTGGAGCCTGTCCGGATGGGGCAGGGCTGAAGTTGCAGTGGCCCGATGAGGCCCGAGCAATACTAGCAAGACCAAAGCCCAAGAACATCAAAAG